>JACKBJ010000017.1 GCA_020634625.1 Caldilineae bacterium
CGCCGCGCAGGTCGTCCGCTACGTGGCCCGCAGCCAGGAGGCCGTGGTGATCGCCGACGCGCGCAACGACCGCAGCTTCGCGCGCGACCCCTACATCCGCCGCGCGCAGCCTCGTTCGCTGCTCTGCAGCCCGGTGCGCCGGCACGGCAAGCTGGTGGCGGTGATCTACCTCGAGAACAACCAGGCCGCCAACGCCTTCAGCCGCGAGCGGATCGAGCTGCTCGACATGCTCTCGAGCCAGATCGCCATCTCGATCGAGAACGCCCGGCTGTACCGGGACATCAGCGCGCTCAACGAAGCCTATGCGCGCTTCGTGCCGCGCGCCTTCCTGAGCTTCCTGGACAAGGACAGCATCCTCGACGTGACTTTGGGCGACCAGGTCCAGCGCGACATGACGGTGCTGCTCTCGGACATCCGCAACTTCACCCGCATGAGCGAGGCGATCTCGCCCGGGGAAGCCTTCGGGCTGCTCAACGACTTCCTCGGCCGCGTCACGCCGGCCATCCAGGCCCAGGGCGGCATCATCGACAAGTACGTCGGCGACTCGGTCATGGCGCTCTTCCCCGAAGGCGCGGACGCCGCGCTCAATGCCGCCGTGGCCATGCTGCGCGAGAAGACGGCGCTCAACCGGGTTCGGGCAACGGCCGGCCTGGCGCCGATCGAGATCGGCATCGGCCTCCACAGCGGACCGGTGATGCTGGGCATCATCGGCGCCGAGACGCGCATGGATGGCACGGTGATCGGCGACACGGTCAACACCGCCTCGCGCATCGAACAGGTCACCAAGGCCTATGGGCTTTCCCTGGCCATCACCAAGGCGACCTACGACGCCCTGGCGTTTCCGGGCAGCTTCATGCTGCGCGAGATCGACCGGGTGCAGGTGGCCGGACGGACCGAGCCGGTGACGGTCTTCGAGGTCTTCGAGGCCGATCCGCCCGAGCAGGCGGCGGCCAAGCAGCGCAACATGGGCCGGCTGGCCGAGGTCCTCGCCCGCTTCCGTGCCGGCGACCTCGAGGGCTGCGAGGCGGAGGCGCGCCTGATGCTGGCGATGCATCCCGAGGACCCGGTGGCCGCGGTCTACCTGCGCCGCTGCGTGCACGGGCTGCGGGGCGAGGCGGCGGTCGGCCGGCCCGGCGACGCCGACGCCTGATCGGCGACGCGATCTGCTAGGATCTCGCGGCATCCCGTGCCATCCGCAAGCGAAAGAGGGGCTTCGATGAGCGAGTCGAGCACAGCGGCGCCACCGCTTCCAGGTCGACCGGAACCCGGATCGGCCGGCCCGGGGTCGCGGGGCACCGGACCGGCGGTGTCGGTCGCCGGCCGCGAGCGCCGTCTGGCCGAGCGCCTGGCCGAGCTCTGGCGCTACCGGCACCTGGTCGGCAACCTGGTCGTCCGCGACCTGAAGGTGCGCTACAAGAACTCGGTGCTGGGCTTCTTCTGGTCGCTCGTCAACCCGCTCCTGATGATGGCGGTGCTGTCGCTGGTCTTCGGCTTCATCTTCCCCATCGGCGAGGCCCGCGCGCCGCACCTGTTCATCCTGGTGGCCATCCTGCCCTGGAACTGGTTCAACGCAGCCGTCGCCGGCGGCATCACCAGCATCACCAACAACGCGCCGCTGATCAACAAGGTCTACTTCCCGCGCGAGGTCCTGCCGATCGGCGTCGTGCTGTCGGAGCTGGTCAACTTCCTCTTCGCCCTGCCGGTGCTGCTGGCCATCGTGGCGCTGACGCCGTCGGTGGACTTCACGCGCCACATGCTCTGGCTGCCGCTGATCATCCTGATCCAGGGCGCCTTCACGCTGGGCTTCGTGCTCTTCCTGGCCACGGCCAACGTCTACTACCGGGACACGCACATGATCATGGACGTCGTGCTCCTGGCCTGGTTCTTCCTGACGCCGATCTTCTACGAGGGCAGCATGTACGACCGCTACACGCTGTCGATCGGCGGACAGGCAGTGCCGGGCTCACGAATCGCGTTCATCGTGAACCCGCTGGCCAGCCTGATCGCCAACTACCGGGTGGTGATCTACGGGTCGATGCAGGGGCCGCCCTCGGCGCCGGACCTGCTGTTCCTGGGGCGGACGGCGCTGACCGCGCTGGTGGTGTTGGTGGGGGGCTATTGGGTCTTTCATCGCTACAGCGGACAGTTCGGCGAGGAGGTCTAGGGCGCACGTGCCGGGGCAAGCGATGGAGGCTTGGGGGCGTCGGCTCCGGGTGGCGACCCTGGCGGGCCTCCTCTTCGTGGCGGCGCTCGGGTCCCTGGGGGACGGGCTGGTCGAGGGCCAGCTGGCGCACGATCGGCCGGTGGCGCCCTTGGAGGGGGGAAGCGAGGTCCTGCAGACCTTCGTCGTCACGGCGGAGGGCTTGACGGCGCTGGACCTGCTCCTGGCCAACTATGGTCGGGCGTCGGAGGGGCAGCTGGTCGTCGATCTGCTCGGGCCGCTCGAGGGGCCGGGCGGGGCCGAGGGAGCGAACCGGCTGCTGGGGCGCTGGCGGGTGGACGCAGCGACGGTGGAGGACAATCGCTGGCGGCGCTTCGCGCTCGCCGAGCCACTGGAGGGCCGGATCGGGCAGCGGCTGGCGCTGCGGCTGCGGCGGGACGCGCGGGGGCGACCGCTGACGGCCTGGGCCAGCGCGGGGGATACCTGGCCCCAGGGGCAGGTCTACGTGAACGGGCTTGAGCAGTCGGGCGATCTGACGCTGCGGCTGCACTATGCGACGGGGCGCTGGGGGGCGCTGCGGCATGCCCTGGCCCGGGCAGGCCTGTCGCTGGCGACGGGCCTGGGCCTGCTCGCCGGTCTGGCGCTGGCGGCGGCCTGGCTGCTGACGCGAGGCCTGGCGGGCGGCTGAGGCCGACCGTCCGCCGGGCGAGCAAGGACACCCGACCCTGCCCGCGCATCGGCTCGCGATCGGGAGGCGGCAGGGCCAGCGGCAATTCGGCCAGGGCGCGTCGATGCGCGGGCGGCGCATCGGCGCCGGCTGGCTTCGGTTGGGCGACGGCAGGCGTCAGACGTAGTTCTTGGCGACGGCGACCAGAATCTGGAACTCGAGCGAGTCCTTGTCCATGCCGCCCAGGTCCGCCGACCATTGGTCGCTGTGGTTCAGATGGCCCATCTCGGTCCGGTCGAGCTGCACCGTGACCACCAGGTAGTGCTGGTCGCCGATCGCGAGCACCATCTGGGGCGCAAGCCGGTTGATGTTGAAGTCGTTGCGCGGATGCCGCCAGTAGCCTTCGAGCCAACGTTCCGCATCGCGATGCGACCGGATCGGGTCCGCGCTCCTGGGCAGGCTGGTCAGACCGGTCTCCTCGTCGTGGAAGACGTGGATCGACGGGGGTGCGGGATGATCCCCGAGCCCCGAATCGGAGTCGAAGACGGCCAGGATGAGGCCGAGCCAGGGGTGTTTGTCGAGGAGATCGGGCAGGACGTCGCTGATGTAGGGCTCGATCGGCGGGTGCGTCGGGTCGCTGGGGTGGGGGATGAGGCCGATGGTCTCGACAACCTCGACCGGATCCTGGGCAATGGACTTGGCCACCGGATTGCCTCCTTCGAGCGCGCTGTCGGGAACGGAAACGTCAGGGCATCAGCAGCCTACACCCAACCTCGATGCGCCGTCTAGGGGGCGTCCAAGACCCGTTCGGTACCCGATCGGAGCAGGGCCTCGACCGCTCCCGTCGTGGCGGTCATGCCCCGGCACCGGCCGCCGGGCCGCTCCCAGGTACCTTGACCCCCGGAGGCCGCCCGGCTAACGTAGTCCGCGCCCAGCGGCCCGGCCGCGAGCGCGGCGTTGCGCTCGCGGCAGCCCCCGGACACGGGCATCCCGTCCGCATCCCAGCCGTCCCATCGAGGCCCCACCCTGTCCACCGCCATCGCCTTCGAGAACGTCTCCAAGCGCTTCGTCCTCGAGCGCGACCGTCCGCGCTCCTTCAAGGAGGCATTCGTCGGCACCCTGCGGCGCGAGCGCCAGGCGCAGGAGACGCTGACGGCGCTCGACGGCGTGTCCTTCGAGCTCGAGCAGGGTGGATCGCTGGGCTTCGTCGGGCCCAACGGCACCGGCAAGAGCACCAGCCTCAAGCTCATCGCGCGCATCCTCGAGCCGACCAGCGGCCGGATCGTCGTCGACGGCGGCGTGGCGGCCCTGCTCGAGCTGGGCGCCGGCTTCCACCCCGACCTGACCGGCCGCGAGAACGTCTTCCTCAACGGCTCGATGATGGGCTTCGGCCGCCGCGAGATGGAGCGGCGGCTGGCCCGCATCGTCGACTTCTCCGAGCTGGGCCGCTTCGTCGAGATGCCGGTCAAGCACTACAGCTCGGGCATGTACATGCGGCTGGGCTTCGCCACCGCCATCCACCTCGACGCCGAGATCCTGCTGATCGACGAAGTGCTGGCGGTGGGCGACCAGGCCTTCCAGCACAAGTGCCGCGACCGCATCGCGGCGCTCAGACGATCGGGCATCTCCATCGTGCTGGTCTCGCACGACAACGCCGCCATCCGCGAGCTCTGCGACCGGGCGCTCTGGCTGGAAGCGGGCCAGGCGCGCGCCTTCGGCGCCACCGAGACGGTCGTGGAAGCCTACTACGCGAGCATGGTCGCGCGCGAGGAGGCTCGGCTGGCGGCGGATCGGCGCGCCGCCGGCGAGGCCGAGGCCGAGCCCAACGACGTCGAGCCGGAGCCCGACCGCTGGGGCTCGCGCGAGGTCGAGATCACCGGCATCGAGCTGCTCGGCCCCGACGGTCAGCCACACGAGATCCTGCTGACCGGCCAAGCGCTGACCTTGCGACTGCACTATCTGGCCCATCAGCGGGTCGAAGACCCCGTCTTCGGCATCGCCATCCACCGCGACGACGGCCTGCACATCAACGGGCCCAACACCCGCGATGCCGGTCTCGCGATCGACGCGGTCACGGGTCGGGGCTTCGTCGACTGGCAGATCGACCAGCTGGCCCTGATGAGCGGCCGCTACGAGCTCTCGGCGGCGATCTACGACGCGGCCGCCGTGCATGCCTACGACCACCACCACCGCCGTTACCCGCTGCGGGTCCGAGCCAGCCAGGTCGGCGAGCAGTACGGGCTGGTGCACATGCCGGCCCGCTGGCGTCATCAACCGCTCGCCGAGGCCCTGCCCGCGGCCGACCGCCCCGAGGACGGATGAGCCTCAGCTTCGGCACGGCTCTGGCCCTGGCGGCCTATCTGGCCCTGATCCTCGTGCCCGGCCTGGTGCTGCTGCGGCTGGCCGGCTGGCCGACGGACGCGCCCCCCGACGCCGACGCGGAGGGTTCCGGCCCGGCCGACCCCTGGGTCCGGCTCGGCCTGGCCGCCGGCCTGGGCCTGGCCCTGCAGCCGCTGGCCTACCTCTGGGCCCGGTTGGCCGGCCTCCCCGTCGACGCGGGCCTGGTCCGGGCGCTGCTGCTGGCCCTGGCCGCCGGTCTGGCCCTGGCCAGCTGGCGCCGGGGCCGACGGCCGGCCGACCTGGCCCACACCATCGCCCAGGAGCTGCGGCGGCCGAGCGGCCTGGCGATGACGGCGCTGCTCGGACTGCTGCTGGCCGCGCGCTGGTGGGCCCTGCGCGATCTGTCGGTGCCGATGTTCGGCGACAGCCTGCACCACAGCATGATCGTGCGCCTCTTTGCGCTGCAGGATGGCCTGCCGCGCACCTGGCGACCCTTCGCCGAGCTGTCGACCTTCAGCTACCACTTCGGCCTGCACGCCGGGGCGGCCAGCCTGGCCGCGCTCACCGGCATCTCCGCCCCCCGCGCGATCATCGTCGGCGGCCAGGCGCTGATGCTGCTGCAGGCCCTGACGGCCTACGCCCTGGTGGCCGGTCTCAGCGGCCGACGCTGGGCCGGTCTCGGCGCGGCCCTGGCGGCCGGCGGGCTGGGCACGATGCCCGGCTTCTACGCCAACTGGGGCCGCTATACCCAGCTGGCGGGCCAGGTGCTCCTGCCGGCGAGCCTGCTGGCGACCGCCTGGGCCGTCGGGGACGATCGCCCGGCGCCCGCCGCCCGCTGGCGCCGCGGGCTGCTGGCGGCCCTGACCGTGGCCGGCCTGGCCTTGACCCACTACATCGTGACCCTGCTCTACGCCCTGGCGGTGCTGGCCTGGCTGGCCTTCGGCGTCGCCGGCGGCTGGCGCGCGCGCCGCGCGGCCCTCGTCCGCCTGGCCGCCATCGCCGCGGCCGCGGTCCTGCTGGCCCTGCCCTGGATCCCGTCGCTGCTGGCCGGACCGCTGGACGAGTCGGCGGTCAAGCTGTCCACCGAGCGCGTGGCCGATCCGGCGGTCTACGGCGTCGTCTCGCCCTGGCAGATCTGGAACCCCGAGGCCCTCGGGCGAAACCTGGGCGGCTGGCTGCTGGCCGCCCTGCTCGCCGGCGGGCTCTACGGCCTCTGGCGCCGCGAGCGCCTGACCCGCATCGGCCTGTGCTGGGCCGGGCTGATCGCCCTGGCCACCTATCCCCAGCTGCTGGGCCTGCCGATCACCGGCCCGCTCAAGGACTTCACCGTCGCCATCGGCGCCTACCTGCCGGCGGCGCTGGTCATCGGCGGCGGGCTGGGGGCGCTGGCCGCCGGGCTCGGCCTGGACGGGGAGGCGCCCCGGACGCCCGCGTCCGAGGCAGCGGGCGGCGGCTTGCCGCAGCGCTGGCGACCCTGGCTGCTGGCCGGCCTCCTGATCCTGGTCGCCGGCGCACGCGCCTGGCAGGACCGCGACCTGCTCGACCCCGCCTTCCAGCTGGTCCACCCGGCCGACGAGGCCGCCATGGCCTGGATCCGGGCCAACACGCCGCCCGACGCGCGCTTCCTGGTCGGCAGCTTCGCCGCCTTCGGCGATACGGTGCAGGCCGGCGACGACGCCGGCTGGTGGCTGCCGCTGCTGGCCGAGCCGCGTTCGAGCACCCTGCCGCCGATCACCTACGGCATCGAGCGCGGCTACGCGCCCGACTACCGTCTGCGGGTCAACGCCCTGGCCGCGCTCTGGCAGGCCGATCTGGATGGCGCGGCCAGCCGCGCCGCCCTGGCCGAAGCCGGCGTGACCCACGCCTACGTCGGCGTCAGCGGCAAGGCCCTGGACCGCGGCGCGCTGGCGGCCAGCCCCTACTGGCGCCGCGTCCACGCCGAGGCGGGCGCCGAGGTCTATCGGCGCCTGGACCAACCGGCCGACGACGCCGTGGAGCCCGCCAGCCCATGAGCCAGCACCTGCTCATCGTGGCCAACGACGCCATCGGCACGCGCATGGCCGGGCCCAGCATCCGCGCCTGGGAGCTGGCCGGCGCGCTGCACGCGGCCGGCGTCCAGATCACCCTGGCCGCACCCGGCCAGTCCATCCCCTCGGCCCCCTTCGCCACCCTGGCCTTCGACGTCCAGGGCCGCGCCCTGCGCCCGGTGGCCGAGCGGGCCGATGCCGTCCTGGTCCAGGGCCTGGTGCTGGCCCATTACCCCTTCCTGGCCGCGCTCGACATCCCGGTGATCGTCGACGTCTACGACCCCTTCGTGCTCGAGAACCTGCCCCAGCGGGCCGAGGAGACGCTGGCCGGCCGCAAGCACCACCATGTCAAGGACCTGGCCGCGCTCAACGCCCAGCTCGAACGGGGCGACTTCTTCGTCTGCGCCAGCGAGCAGCAGCGCGACTTCTGGCTGGGCATGCTCACCGCCCTCGGCCGCGTCGGCCCCGAAGCCTACGACGCCGACGCCAGCCTGCGCCGCCTGCTCGACGTCGTGCCCTTCGGCCTGCCGACCGAGCCGCCCAGACCGGCGGCCGATGGCCGACCCCGCCTCAAGGGCGGCGTCCCGGGCATCGATCCTGGCGACGAGGTGATCCTCTGGGGCGGTGGCATCTGGAACTGGTTCGACCCGCTGACCCTCATCCGTGCGGTGGCCGAGCTGGCGCCGAGCCGCCCGCGCCTGCGGCTCTTCTTCCTGGGCGGCAAGGCGCCCGGCCTCTACACGCCCAAGATGCGCATGGCCGCCGCGGCCGAGCGCCTGGCGCGCGAGTTGGGCTTGCTGGACCGCGTCGTCTTCTTCAACCGCGACTGGGTCCCCTACGCCGAGCGGGGCGCCTACCTGCTCGAGGCCGACCTGGCCGCCAGCACCCATCTGCCGCACATCGAGACCCGCTTCGCCTTCCGCACCCGCCTGCTCGACTGCATCTGGGCCGGCCTGCCGATGCTCGTCACCGAGGGCGACGTGCTGGCCGAGCTCGTCCAGCGCGAGGGCCTGGGGCTCGGCGTCCCGCCGGAGGACGTCCCGGCTACCGCCGCCGCCATCGCCGCCCTGCTCGACGAGCCCGATGCGCGCGCCAGCCGCGCCGAAGCCTTCGCCCGGGTTCGCGCCAGGATGACCTGGACCCGGGCCGCCGAGCCCCTGGCCCGCTTCATGGCCCACCCCGAGCGGGCCCCCGACCGGCCCGAAGCCGGCGCCGGCCTGGATCGACTGTCGCCGACACCGGCCGGCGCGCTGCCCGCCCGCGCCCTCGAGATCCTGCGCGAAGGCGGCCCGCTGGCCCTGGTCGAGGAAGCGGTGCGCTATCTGCGTTGGATGCGCCGACCGAGCTGAGGCCGCAGGGCCGGGCCGATCGACGCGGGTTCGAGCGCCGGCAGCGGATGCACGCCCCTCCGTGAAGCCGCCACCCGGTGCGAGGATCGACGTCGCGGCCTCCGCCCTCAGCCCGCCGTTCGCCCCATCGCCAGGTGCCAGGGGGACAGGATCAGCGGCCCATCGGCCGTCACCGCGAGCGTGTGCTCGAACTGGGCCGAGAGCTGACCGTCCTCGGTCACCACGGTCCAGCCATCCTCGGTCAGCAGGCAGTCGGCGGCACCGGCGTTGATCATCGGCTCGACCGTGAAGACCATGCCCTCGCGCAGCACGAGGTCGTTCTCCCGGTCGCCGGTATGCGGCACCGACGGGGGCTCGTGCAGGCTGCGGCCCAGGCCATGGCCGCCCCAGTCGCGCACGACGCTGTAGCCGGCGGCCTCGGCGTGGACCTGCACCGCCTCGCCGATGTCGTAGAGCCGGTTGCCGGGCTGGGCGGCCGCGATGCCGCGGTACATCGCTTCCTCGGCTACCCGCATCAGCCTTGAGGCCGCTTCGGAGACCGCCCCCACCGGGAAGGTGACGCAGGCATCGCCGCACCAGCCCTGGTAGCGCAGGCCGATGTCGATCCCGACGATGTCGCCGGCCTCCAGCACCCGCGCGTCGGGGATGCCGTGACAGATCTCCTGGTTGACCGAGGCACAGATCACGCCCGGGAAGGGCGGGTGATCGGGCGGGTTGCCGCGATAGCCCTTGTACAGCGGCTCGGCGCCGCGGGCCAGGATCAGCTCGGTCACCTCGGCATCGAGATCGATCAGGCGCAGGCCCGGGGCGATCGAGGCCGCCAGCCGCGCGAAGCACTCGGCCACCAGGCCGCCGGCCTGGCGCAGCATCGCGATCTCCTCGGGCGACTTGAGGAGGATGCCCTGCGGCGGCCGCCGGCCGAGCCGGCGCCGCAAAGGCCGGCTTCGCTCGCGCAAGCGCTCGCCGCGTCGCTTGGGGTTCTTCGGGCTCATGGGCGCAGACCCTCCATCGTGGCCTCGGGCTTCGGCATCCGGGTCGGCCGAGCGCCGGCGCGGCGGGGATGATGGTAGCAGGGCGCCGGCGGCCGGCCGAACCCGGTCCCAGGCGCATCCCGCGGCTCAGACCGAGTCGAGACGCAGCTCGGGATGGCGGGCCAGGACGCCGGACGCCGCCCGCGCGACCGCATCGCCGTGGCTGCTGTCGACCGCGATGGCCCGGGCGCGCTCGGCGGCGCTGAGCGGCTCGCGTCGCGCGAGCTGGCGCTGCAGAACCGCCAGGTCGGCCTCGGAGGCATCGCGGCCCTCGGCCGCGCGGCTGCGCAGGCGCTGCGCCAGACAGTCGAGCGGCGCCTCGAGGTCCAGGATCAGGCAGTCGGAGCCCGTCTCGTCCGCCAGCGCTCGGAAGCGCTCGCGCTCGGCCCGCCGCAGGAAGGTGGCATCCACCAGCACCGGGTAGCCTTCGTCCAGGGCCAGGCCGGCCAGCTCGGCCAGCCGGTCGTAGGTCGCCCGCGTGGCCTCGGCCGTGTAGATGCCGCCGTCGAGCGCCGAGCCCGAGCGCGCCGTGGGCGCCAGCCCGAAGCGGCGCTTGCGCTCGAGATCGGAGCGCAGCTGCAGCAGGCCGAGGCGCTCGACCAGCCCGGCGGCCAGGTGCGACTTGCCGCTGCC
Source organism: Caldilineae bacterium (assembly GCA_020634625.1). Lineage (GTDB taxonomy): Bacteria > Chloroflexota > Anaerolineae > Epilineales > Epilineaceae > JACKBJ01. The sequence goes on from JACKBJ010000017.1 coordinate 10,209, forward strand.
CGAGAGGCCATGGGTCAGCAGCAGCAGCGGGCGCCGCTGACGCGCGAAGCCTTCGGCCAGGCCGACATAGGTTGCCAGCTCGGACCGCGCGCGATCCGGCTCGGCGTCGCTCGGCCCGCGCTGCGCGAGTCGCAGCGCCGCCACCTTTGCCCGAACCAGGGCGCGGTAGACCGCGAAGTAGCGCAGGACGCGCAGGCCCGCGTAGTCGCCGCTCTGCTGCAGGTAGGCGCTCGCGAAACGCCAGGCCAGCGGGGCCAGGCCGCGCTCGTGCAGGTCCATGAACAGAAAGGCCACGTCGCTCATCGGATCCAGCCAGCGCAGGGCCGGGTTGAACTCGATGCAGTCGAAGGGTCGGGGCCGTCCATCGAGCAGCACGATGTTCCCCAGATGCAGGTCGCCGTGGCACTCGCGGACCAGCCCCGCCGCGCGACGGGCGTCGAGATGGGGCGCGACGCGCGCCTGCTCGGCCCGCGTCCATGCCTCCAGCGAATCCAAGCCCCGGCGGATGGCCGGATCGACCGGCAGGCCGCGCAGGCTCTCGAAGTTCTCGGCCACCCAGCCCCAGACCTCCTGGGCGGCGCCCCAGGGCGCACCGTCCGGCAAGCGCGGCGCGCGACCATGCGCCGCCGCGACCTCCGCGGCCAGCCGGTCGACGATGTCCGCCCCGAGCAGGCCGCGCGCGGCCCGCTCCGAGAGCAGGTCGGCCTGCCCGAAGCGGCGCATGTGGACGGCGTAGTCCAGCACCGGCCCAGGCCCGTCGATGGCCAGCCGACCCGATCCGGCGTCGGTGATCGCCACCACGGCCCGATAGATCTCCGGCGCGAAGCGCCGGTTCAGACGCAGCTCGTCCTGGCAGGCCTCACGCCGCTGCGCCAGGGTCGAAAAGTCGAGGAAGGGCAGCCGCAGCGGCTTCTTGACCTTCAGGGCCAGGTCGCCGACCAGGAGCACCCAGGAGATGTGCGTCTCGATCAGCGCGGGGTCCCGCCGCGGGGCTGCCGCCCGGGCGCTGGCCTCGCCGGGCCATTGCTCGAACGTCGCGTCCCGCAAGGCATCCAGGCGCTCCCGTCCGCTCACCGACATGTCGGTCGCTCTCACTCCTCGGCCCGCAGGCCCGGCAGCCCCCGTGACGGGGCGGCGCGCCCGAGGCCACCCTATCGCCGTCCGGCCAGGCGGTCAAGCGGGAATCCGGTCCGGAAGCGGGCCTCTGCCGCGGCCGGGCCCTGCCGGTCGAGCCCCATCGGCCCGGCCTTGGAACGGATGCCCGCCCCGCGGTCCCGCGCGGCGGCGCCGGGCTGCTAGGCATCCGGCTCCGACAACACCTGGTAGATCGCCTGCGTGCCCAGCTGGGCGCCACCGCGCTCGATCAGCGTCTGGTAGAGCGACTCGGCCAGCGCCAGACCGGGCAGGCGCAGCTGCCGCTGCTGGGCCTCGGCGCGCGCGATCCGAAGGTCCTTGAGGAAGTGCTCGGCGAAGAAGCCCGGCCCGAAGTCGCCGCGCAGCACGCGCGGATAGAGGTTGGTCAGGGTCCAGCTGCCGGCCGCGCCGGCGCCGATGGACGCCAGCAGGGTCTCCGGGTCGAGGCCGACGGCATGGGCATAGGTCAGGGCCTCGAAGACGCCGATCATGGTGCCGGCGATGGCGATCTGGTTGCACATCTTGGCGTGCTGGCCGCTGCCGGCCGGTCCCTGGAGCACGAGGGTTCGTCCCAGCACCTCGAAGATCGGTCGTGCCCGCGCGAAGTCGGCCGCCTCGCCCCCGACCATGATCGACAGCGTTCCCTCCCGGGCGCCGACGTCGCCGCCCGAGACCGGCGCGTCCAGAGCCGCCAGGCCCCGCGCGCGCGCGGCGGCGGCGATCTCGACCGCGAGGGCCGGCTCGCTGGTGCTCATGTCGATCAGCAGGCTGCCCGGCCGAGCCGAGGCCAGGATCCCCTCCGAGCCGAGGTAGACCTGCCGGACCTCGGCCGGAAAGCCGACGATGCTGATGCAGATCGCGGCCTCGCGCAGACAGTCGGCCGGGCGCTCGGCCCAGCTCGCGCCGGCCGCCAGCACCGGCTCGGCCTTGGCGCGGCTGCGGGTGTGCACGTCGAGCGGGTAGCCGGCGCGCAGCAGGTTGAGCGCCATGCTGCGCCCCATCACGCCGAGGCCGATGAAGGCGATGCGGGGCCGGTCGATTAGGCTCATCTGGGCTCTCCTCGAGGGTCGGAAGGGGCATCGGGCGGCCGGCCGGGCGACCGGCCCGGGGAGACTTGTAGCAGATCCGAGGGCAGGGGTCACGACCGGCGCTCGCATCGACCGCCGGCGAGGCCTGGCTGTGGCCCCTGCCGGTTCGGCGGAGCGGCGCGCCACGGTGCCGATCGGCCCGTGTCTCCGGGCTGTCGTCGAAGGGCTCCGTGGCGGTCACGAGACCGTCGCGAACGTGTCCGGCGGCAGCTTCCCGCTCCGCCCTCCGCTCGATAGCCTGTTGGGCATGGATCGCGAAGCCGGTCGACCCCGCCCTCGGCGCCCTGCCCGCATCGGGCTGGCGGCCTGTCTGCTCGGCCTGGCGGCGCCGGCCCCCGGACCGGCGGGGGCGGGACCGGCGGAGGCGGAGCCGGATTCGACCGCGTCCGGCGTCGTGATCTCGGCCGTCTTCGCCGACGGCTACGCGCCAGGCGACGCCGACGAGGCGATCCAGCTGTGGAACGTCGGACCGGCGCCGCGGTCCCTGGCCGGCTGGGCCCTCGACGACGGCAGGGGCCGGGCGGCCTTCGGCCCGGGCGCGCGCCTCGAGCCGGGCGCTTGGATCTGGCTGACCCGCGAACCGGAGGCCTTCACCCGAAGCTTCGGCCGTCCGCCGGACGCCGCCTGGGGGCGGGCGGACGGTTTCGACGGGCTCCGCATGGCGACGCTGGGCGGTGGACCGCGCCTGGCGGACGGCGGCGAGCGGCTCGAGCTGCGCGACGCCGGCGGCGAGCTGGTCGACGCGCTGGTCTACGGCGACGCGAGCGCCGACCCCGCGCCGGGCCCGGGCTGGTCGGGGGCGCCCCTGCACGCCTACGCCGGCGGGGTGATCGGCAGCGCCCACCAGGTCTTGTCCCGCAAGCTCGACCCGAGCAGCGGCCAGCCGACGACGGATCACGATCGCGGCGCCGACTGGGCCTCGGACGCCGAAGACCCGCTGCTCGGCCGCCGCGCCCGCTACCCGGGCTGGGATCTCGAGGCGCTGCTGCGCCCCCTGCGGCTGCGCGAGACGGCCCGGATCGAGATCGCGCTGGCGCCGGATGCCCTGCGCGGCTTCCTGCTGGCGCAGCTGCGTGCGGCCCGTCGCTCGATCGACATGGCGGTCTACAGCTTCGAGAACCCCGAGCTGGCCGAGGCGCTGGCCGAGCGCGCCGCGGCCGGGCTGCGGGTGCGCCTGCTGGTCGAGGGCGGCCCCGTCGGCGGCATCGACCTGGCCGAGCGCTGGTGCCTCGACCGGATCGCGGCCGCCGGCGGCCAGGTCTGGTGGATGGACGCCGGCGGCGACGTCGCGGCCCGCTACCGGGGCATGCACGCCAAGCTGGCTCTGATCGACGAACGCCGCGTGCTCGTCGGCAGCGAGAACCCCAACCTCGGCTCGACACCGGCCGCCGCGCTTGCCACGGGCAGCGCCGGCCGGCGCGGCGTCTACGCCGCCATCGAGGCACCGGGTGCCGCCGCCTGGGCGCGCGATCTGCTCGCGCGCGACATCGACCCGTCGGCACACCGCGACCTGCGCCCCTTCCAGCCGCGAGACCCGACACGCGGCGCGCCGCCAGCCGACTTCGTGCCCGACCGCGAGGGCGGCGGCGCGGGCTACGCGCCGATCGCCCCGGAGCCGCTCCGGCTCACCCAGAGCCTGACGATGGAGTGGCTGTCGGCGCCCGAGTCGGCGCTGGATCCCATCTCGGGGCCGGCCGGCCTGGTCGCCCGGGCCGGCCCGGGCGACAGCGTCCTGGTCGAGCAGCTGGCCGAGCCCCTGTGGTGGGGCGACGGGCCCGTCGAGGGCAACCCTGCCCTGAACCCGCGGGTCCAGGCCTACCTCGTCGCGGCACGCCGCGGCGCGCGGGTGCGCGTGCTGCTCGACGGCTACTTCGACGATCCCGCAAGCTGGAACGGCAACGCGGTCACCGTCCAGCACCTGAACGAGCGCGGTCGCAGCGAGGGCCTGGACCTGCAAGCCCGCCTGGGCAACCCGACCGGTCAGGGCCTGCACAACAAGATGATCCTGCTGACCAGCGGCTGTGGCGACCCGCCGGTCCCGGGTGGCCGCGAGCCGCCGGGCTGCGGGCGCTGGTCGCAGCTCGGCAGCCTCAACGGCAGCGAGGTGGCCAGCAAGGTCAATCGCGAGGTGGCGGTCAACCTGCGTTCGGACGCCATCTACGCCTACCTGGCCGAAGTCTTCGCCTGGGATTGGGCGCGCAGCGGGGCCAACGCCCTGTACCTGCCCCGCCTGTCCTGGCCGCCTCGCGATCCCCCGCCGCTGCGAGCGACGGGGGCGGGGCCAGGGCGGGTTCCAGGGCCTGCGCCGGCGGCGAAGCGCCGGCTCGGGGCTCGGGCTGACATCGGACCGCCGCTGCTCTATCGTTAGCCCGGTCGACGACCGCTGGCCGAACGATCGACCGAGGACCGCAACCCAGCCCCCAGGAGCCTGCCCGTGCACGCGATGGATCCCCAGCCTGACGCCGCCCTCGGCCCGAGCGATCCGCTCACCGTCGCCAGGCGTCGCGCCAGGCTGGCCGGCGCGCTCGCGCTCCTCGTCGCCGGCGGCTGCGCCCCGGCGCCGACCCCGCCGGCGGCGCCGATCGCCCCGCCCGTCGAGACGCGCGATGCGGCAGCGGCATCGGAAGCCGGCCCCGTGACCGAGATCGCCGCGCTCGAGTCCGGGCTGAGTGAATCGGGCATCGCCTTTCGCTTCGACGCCGAGACCGAGCTGGACTACCTGCCCGGTCTGGCGCGGGTCTACCAGATCGGCCCGGGCAGCGACAGCCTGCAGGTGCATGCCTACCCGAACCTGTCCGAGGCCGAGGCCGCCGCGGCGCTGATCGGGCCGGATGCCCGCTGGATCGACGATCCGAAGGATCCGGGAAACCCCTGGTACGTCGATTGGAAGGGCCGTCCCCAGGCCTATCGATCCGGTCCGCTCCTGGCGATCTACATCGGCCAGGACGCGCGGATCGAGACGGCGTTGAAGGCCCTGCTCGGCCCGCCCTTCGCGGGCGCCAAGGCGGCGCCCTGAAGCTCTGATGCGATTCTAAGCCAGGGGAGGCGTGGCGTGGCTTCGCTGGGCTATCATTGCCTGCGTGTCGAAGCGGACGGGCTCGGTCGGTGCCGCCGGGCAGCGCTCCGCGGACGATCTCGTTTCGGGCACCCGGGGCCGGCGTCTGCGCGGCCCGCCCTCAAGGAGTGGATGCGATGTTCTTCAGCCCGACCTACATGCTGCTGGTCATGCTGCCGACGGCGATCCTGAGCTTCTACGCCCAGTGGCGCGTGAAGTCCGCCTACGGCAAGTGGAGCGAGGTGGCCAACGAGCGCGGCTTGAGCGGCCTCGACACCGCCAACGCGCTGATGCGCCATCAGGGTCTGGAGGCGGTCACCATCGATCGCATCCCGGGCATGTTGACCGACCACTACGATCCGCGCGGCAAGGTCATGCGCCTGAGCCAGGGCTCGCTTCAGCCCAGCGTGGCCGCCATGGCCATCGTGGCCCACGAGCTGGGTCACGCCGAGCAGGACAAGACCGGCAACGCCATGCTCAACCTGCGCGCCTCGCTGGTGCCGGCCGCGAACATCGGCTCGAGCCTCGGGGTCTGGATCATCATCGGCGGCCTCTTCCTTCAGGGCGCCGCCCCCCAGCTCGGCATCTCGCTGGCCTGGCTCGGCGTCCTGCTCTTCTCGGCGGCGGTCGCCTTCACGCTGATCACCCTGCCGGTGGAGTTCGACGCCAGCCGCCGCGCCAAGAAGAACCTCTACGCCGCCGGCCTGGCCTCGCCGAGCGAGATGAAGGGCGTGGACGCCGTGCTGGACGCGGCAGCGCTCACCTATGTCGCCGCCGCGGCCGCGGCCGTCTTGAACCTGCTCTACTGGATCAGCCTGATCAGCGGCCGCAGCCGCGATTGACCGAGCGGTACGGCGCGTGCTCGTCACCCGCGAGAACATCCAGCCCGTTGCCTGGATCGTCCTCCTGGCCGCCTTCGTCGGCTTCCTGCTGATCGTCATCGGGGGGCCGCTGGCGCTGCGCGGCTATCTGCGCGGCGCCACCAGCGTCCACGACGCCGTGGTCGAAACCAAGCGCGGCACGCTGGCCCTGCAGGTGGGCGGCGAACAGGGCACGCTGACCAACGAGGATCCCCGACGACGGGTCTCTGAGGGCTGGTCCCTGCGCAGCGGCGACGATCTCGCCACGGCCTTCATCGGCTTCTTCGACGCCGAGGCGCGCGACGACGTGCCCGGATCGACCCTCAACCTCGAGCCGCATACCGAGCTCGAGCTCCGTCGCCTGCGCCGGCCGCGCTTCCGGAGCGGTCTGGAGCCGCCCACGGTCGGGCTCCTGGCCCGCCCGACGCAGCGCTACGCCGGGGGCCTGACCGCCGGCAGCACCTGGGGCCGACGCCGCTTCACCATCGACCTGGCGGCCTTGGACGGAAGCGGGATCGGCCGGGTCTCGCTGGCGCCCGAGTCCAAGGTGCGCGTGGTCTTCCTCGACGGATCGCGGGTCCGCGTCAAGGGTCTCGGCGGCGTGATCACGGTCACCAACAGCTATGGCCAGGTGCGCCTGGAACCGGAGCAGCGCAGCGAGGTCGGGCCCAACCAGGCCCCCTCCGCGCCCATCGTCGGAACGGTCAACATCGTGCGCGACGCCGACTTCGACCGCATGGAGGCCGAGGGCGCCTGGGTCTTCGACCGGCGCGGGCCGGACGATCCGGATTCGGCGCCCGGCGAAGCCCTGACGCAGGTCGATCCCGAAGGCCGCCGTCTGCTGCGCTTCGAACGCGCGGGCTCGGGCGGCGCGCCGGCCGACCTCTACTTCCGCCAGGCCCTGGGCCATGCCGGCGCGGACGGCCGCTGGGTCGACTACGACCTGCGGCGGGCCGACTACCTGGGCGTCCAGGCCCGTCTGCGGGTGCTGGGCCAGTCGGTGCCCGGCGGCGGCATCGAGGGCTCGGAATATCCGCTGATCCTGCGCATCCGCAGCATCGACCAGACGGCGGCGAGCCCGGATGGCTGCGAGTGGACCGTCGGCTTCTACAGCCTACCGCCCGAAGAAGGCCGTCCGGCGCCGGTCAACGGCGAGCTGGTGCCCGAGGGCGCCTGGATCGACTTCGACAGCGGCAACCTGCTCGACGCGGGCAACCGCTTCGCCTTCCAGCAACGCCAACCGCCTTGCGCCGTTCCGACCCACCTCATCCGGGCCGAGGTCGGCGTCTCGGGCCACGACTTCGTCAGCGAGATCGATCGCCTCGAGATCCACGTCGAATAGCAGGGCCGGGCCCCAGATCGATCCGGGCGCTCGCGCTCGCACGCCGGCGGCCAGCGCGCTTGCGAGTCGGCCGGCTGCCTGCTCGCTCCCGGCTACCCGCTCCGACCCTCCAGCAGCCGCGAGCGGACCTGCGCCGCGACGCTGTCGGCCTGCAGGCTGGTCACCGGACAGAGCTCGCCACCCAGGTGCCGCGCCAGATCGGCCGCCGGCGATGGGATTGCCGTCGGACGCTGGCTGTAGAGGTCGATGACCAGCGAGCGAACGCCCCGGGCGCGGAGGCGCGCCGACAGGAGCCGTGCCTCCTCGGCCGGCGGCCGGCCGCTCAGCGAGATGTTGCCGGCGCCGTCGGTGAGCAGCACCAGCAGGGGCAGGGCGGTGGGATCGCGCATCAGCTCGCGCTCGAAGAGCCGCTCGGCCGTATGGAGCGCGTGCGACAACGGTGTCTTCCCGCCCACGGCGATGTCCACCAGGCGCTGCCGGGCCATCGAGACGCTGGCGGTGAAGGGCAGGACCACCCGCGTGCCGCTGCGACGGAAGACGGCCAGGGCCACCCGATCGCGTCGCTGATAGGCATCGACCAGCAGGGACATCACCGCACCCTTGGCGGCTTTGAGCCGCTCGGCGGTGGCCATGCTCCAGCTGGCGTCGACCAGGAAGAGCACCAGGTTGCCGGTCTTGCGCATGCGGATCTTGCGCTGCAGGTCCAGGGCCTGCACGTCGAGCGCCGCGCCCACCGCCAGCGGCGCCTGCCGGATGGCCGCGCTGCGCAGGGTCGCGTCGAAGGCGATGTCGTCCAGGCGCTCGCCGGCCGGCTCGGCCCGCACGTAGCGGCCGCGCCGGGTATCCGAACGCGCCACGTTGCGCCGGCCCGAGGCTCGGCGCGTCATCCGGTCGAGCCGGGCATCCAGGCTGCGCACCTCGAGGCTCTCGTCGCCGGCCACCGGACGCGGGTCGCCATCACCGCCCGGCTGGCCCTGCCCGGGCCGCGGCATGCCGCCACCCTCGACGCCCGGCGCGGCGGTACCGGGGTCGCCGCCAGCGCGGGGCTGGCCGCCCTCGGCCGGCCCGCCGCCACCGCCCTCGGGCGGGCCTCCGGCCTGGCTTCCTCGCGGCGCGTCGTCGTCCGGATCGTCCTCGCCCCGGCCGAAGCGCTCGAGCACGGCGTCGATGCCCGAGAGATCCGCGGCATCGCCCTCGAAGATCCCACGCCGCATTCGGTGCGGCAGGGCCAGACGCGCCGCCAGCGCCAGGTCCTCGACCCGCAGCCGGTCGCGGCCCTCGAAGGCCGCGTTGGCCTGCGCGCCCTTGAGGATCGCCAGCTCGGCGCGATGCCCGTCCACGCGCGCCTCGCCGACCAGCTCGGCCGTCAGGCGCAGGTCGCGATCGCGAATCGCCACGTCCGGCAAGCGCCGGCGGGCCGCGATCACCGCTTCGCGCATGCGCATCTCCTCGGCCGCCCAGAGCTCGGCGAAGGTGGCCGGATCCGCATCGAAGGCCAGACGACGGCGCAGGATCTCGGTGCGCAGCTCCAGGTCCTCGACGGCATGGACCTCCACCGAGAGCCCGAAACGGTCGGTCAGCTGGGGTCGCAGATCGCCTTCCTCGGGGTTCATGGTGCCGACGAGGATGAAGCGTGCCGGATGGGTGAAGGACACGCCTTCGCGCTCGACGAAGTTGACGCCCATGGCGGCGGCATCCAGCAGCGCGTCCACGACGTGGTCGTCGAGCAGGTTGACCTCGTCGACGTAGAGCACGCCACGGTTGGCCGCCGCGAGCAGCCCCGGCTCGAAGTGCCGCTCGCCCGAGGCCAGCACCTTCTGGATGTCCAGGGTGCCGACCACGCGATCCTCGGTGGCGCCGATCGGCAGGTCCACGAAGGGCGTCGGCCGCTCGCTCACCCCCAGCCGCTCGCCGCCGGCGGCCCGGGCGGCACAGTCGTCGCAGCGCGTCTCCACCGGCAGATCCGGGTCGCAACCGAAGCGACAGCCGGCGACGGCCCGCACCGGCGGCAGCAGCGCGGCCAGCGCGCGGGCGGCGGTGCTCTTGGCCGTGCCGCGCTCGCCACGGATCAGCACGCCCCCGATATCCGGGCGCACCGCGTTGAGCACCAGGGCGCGCTTGAGCGCCGCCTGGCCCACGATGGCGGAGAAGGGGTAACGGCGAAGCATGGCGGCAGAGTATAGCATGTCGCCGCTGCCGGCCGGCCCGTGACGGCGCATATGGTTTGCGTGCAAGCGCGTCGATAAGCCGCACGCCGGGCCACGGAAAGCTGGACAATCCCGGCGAGCCGTGGTAAAAGTAATGTTATGAAATCTTGGTTTGGACAGGTGGCAAGCCCATGAACGGCTCTTCTTCGCATTTCGACGTCGTGGCCCCGCCGTCGGCTGCCGAAGGCACGCGCGCGGGCGTCGACGCCGGCCGTCTGGCGCTCCTGTCCGAGATCGGTCGTGCCGCGACCGGCCTGGTCGATCGTCTGGCCTTCCCGCCCCTGGCCGCGCAGAACATCGTCGCGATGGTGGATGCCGAAGCCTGCGAGATCTGGCTCGACGAGGACGGCCCCGTCCTGGCGGCCACCTTCCGCGCCGCGTCCGCCGAACCGGGCGGCTCGGCGGCGCTCGAGGACCTCGAGACGGCGCTCGGGGGCGAGCCGCTGCTGGCCGATCTCTGGCTCTGTCTGCCGATTCCGGGCGATCCCAAGCCCTCGGGCGTGCTGGCGGTTCGCCGGCGCGGCGCCTGGCTCGACGAAGAGCGCTCGCTGCTCGAGATCGCCGCCTCGCTGATCGACCTGGGCGTCGAGATGGCCTCGGCGGGCCGGCTGGACGACAAGGCGCGCGACGAGTTCCTGGCCCTGATCGGCCACGACCTGCGCTCGCCCTTGTCGATGGTCCGCGTGGGTGCCCAGCTGGCCAGCCGCAACCTCGATGCCGGCGACCTCGAGAGCGTCCAGCAGGCGCTCCGGATCATCGAAGCCCAGAGCTCGCGCCTGGTGGCGCGCCTGGAAGCCCTGCTCGACGCGGTGGCAGCCGACGGACGGCTCCTGATGCGCCTCGAAGCGATCGACATGGGCGACTTCGCCGCCAGCATGGTCGAGCCCTTCCGTCTGGCCGCGCTCGAGTCGGGAGCCGACACCCGGTTCTCGGTCGAGCTGCAGCCGGGAACGCCACGGGCTCGCGGCGACCGCATCCAGCTCGGGCAGGTGCTCGAGCACCTGCTCGACAACGCGGCCAAGTACGCCGCCGGCGGTCGGGTGACGGTCAAGATCGAAGCGGTCGGCGGCAACGTGCAGCTGAGCGTCTGCGACACCGGTCCGGGCATCGCCCCCGAGGATGTCGAGCGCGTCTTCGCGCCCTTCGGCCGGGGCCGCAGCTCGGCCGGCAAGGAAGGCTACGGCCTGGGCCTCTACCTGGCGCGCAACATCGCGGCGGCGCACGGCGGCCGGCTCTGGATCTCGCGCACCTCGCGCAGCGGGACCTGCATGAGCCTGGCCATCCCGGCCGCCAGCGAGGACGAAGCGTGAAGCGCAAGCGCATCCTGATCGTCGATGACGAGCCCGATGCGCGCGCTCTGCTGAAGATGGCGCTGCGGGCCGACGACATCGAGGTCATCGAGGCCAGCGACGGCCTCTCGGCACTGCGCCTGGCCTACGAGATGCGGCCGGACCTGATCGTTCTGGACATCGCGATGCCCTTGATGGACGGCTGGCTCACCTGCCAGCGCATCCGCGAGGTCTGGGACACGCCGATCATCATGGTGACGGCTTCGAGCGAGCTCGAGGCGCGGGTCCGCGGCCTCGAGCTCGGGGCGGACGACTACCTGGCCAAGCCCTTCGACGTCGACGAGCTGCAGCTGCGCGTGCGCTCGGTCATGAAGCGCGCCGAGGAGCGGCCCTACCTCGAGCGTCCGGCGCGCTACGCCGACGACCACCTCCTGGTCGACCTGGCCACGCGCGACGTGATGGTCGACGGCGAGTCGGTGGCCTTGACGCCGATCGAGTTCGGCATCCTGCGCTATCTGGTGCAGCACCCCAACCAGCCCATCGCCTCCAGCGACCTCCTCCAAGCGGTCTGGGGCGACTCCTACGACGACGCGGAAGCCACCCTGCGGGTGCACCTGCACCACCTGCGCCGCAAGATCGAGCCCGACCCGCGTCGGCCGCGCTACGTGCGCACCGAACGGGGCATCGGCTACCGCTTCCAGACGCACGCGACGGGCAGCAACGGCAACGGCGTCGGATGAGCGCCTTCGGCCCCGGCTCCGATCGCGCATGTCGGCGCGATCGGCCGAATTCGCCGCCATGTGGGAAGGGTGGATCGCCGTGACGACCAAACGCAAGGTCACCATCCTCTCGGCCGACGGAGTGCTCGGCTCCGGCTTGGCTCGCGCCCTGGCCGAGGCCGGTTTCGCGACCGAGCTCCTGCCCCTCGGCTCGGATGTGGACGATGGCGGCCTGGCGGTGGTCGACCTGCGGGGCAACGCGAGCTGGGACCTCCTCGAACGGCTCGAGACGCGCTTCCTGCTCGTGGTCGACGGCGCCGTCGCCATGCGCCGCGGCTTCGAGCTGGGCGCCGAGGACTGCGTCCTGGGCGATGCGCACCCCGACGAGATCGCGGCCCGCTGCGAGGCCGTCCTTCGGCGCACCGGCGTGCGCAGCCAGCCGGGCGAGGAGACCCTGTCGATCTACGTCGACCGGCGGCTATGGGTCAACCTGGGCACGCGCCAGGTCTGGGTCCAGGGCCGGCCGGCCAAGCTCACCCCGCGCGAGTTCCGGCTGCTGCGCCACCTGATCAAGCACCGCGACCAGACCCTGGGCCACGAGGAGATCCTCGAGGCCGTCTGGGGCCGCGACGGGGAAGCCGGTCGGCCGACCGAGGTCCTCAAGCAGTACATCTGGCGCTTGCGCCAGAAGATCGAGCTCGACCCCAACCAACCGGACACGATCGTGACCGACCCCGGCGCCGGCTATCGCTTCGTCAGCCGCATCGACTGAGCGCTAGGCATGTCCCCCGCGACGCCGGCCGACCGGCCCGCACCGCGCCTACGCGCCGCGGCCGATGCCCTGGTCGAAGCCGCCTGGATGGCCGCCGTCCTGCTCGCGCCGCTCTACTTCAACCCACGCTCGGCGCGCGTCTTCGAACCCGACAAGCTGGCCTGGCTGATCCTGCTCGGCATCGCCGCCTGGCTCGGGCTGGTCCTGCGTGCAAGCCAGGACCCGGAGGCCCGCCGCAGCCTGCCGGCCACGCTCCGCCGCCCGCTGCCGCGAGCGGCGCTGCTCACCGGCCTGGCCGTGTGCCTCGGCACCCTGACCTCGGTCGCACCGACGGTCAGCCTCTGGGGCGCCTACCGCCGCGGCCAGGGCCTCATCGCATCGCTGGCCCTCCTGGCCCTCTTCGCGGCCGCCGCCGCATCGGGCGGCCGCATGGCCCTTCGAACCCAGCTGCCGCGGCTGGCCTCGATCGCGATCGTGGCGGCGAGCCTCTATGCCCTGCTCCAGCGGCTCGGCTACGACAGCTTGCAGTGGACCATCTTCGGCAGCGGCCCCTCCGAACGGGCCTTTGGCCCGCTGGGCAACCCGATCTTCCTGGGCGCCTGGCTGGCGATGGCGCTGCCGCTGGCCCTGACCGGGCTGATGCAGGCCCGGGATGCGCGGCGCCTGGCCCTGCCCGGCGCGGACGGGCGGCTGCTCGGTCATGGCCTGGCCCTGCTGCTCGGCACGGGCGGCCTGCTGGCCACCCAGAGCCGCGGCCCGCTGCTCGGCCTGGCGGCCGGGCTGGTCTGCTTCGCCATGCTGGACGCGCTTCGGCGCGGGCGCCGAGGGCTCGCCGTCGGCGCCGCGTCCGCAGCCGGGCTCGGCCTGCTCGGGCTGATCGGTCTGGCTCGCCTCGGCGTGCCCGGCCTCGAGCGCCTGGGCCAGTTGCTCGCGCTGGGATCGCGCACCGCACGCTCCCGGCAGCTGGTCTGGCAGGCGATCGGCGACCTGGCAGGCGCCGACCTGCCCCGTGCGGTCCTCGGCTACGGCCCCGAGAGCCTGGCGTTCGTGCTGCCGCCGCACCTGTCCGAGCGCATCATCCAGCTCAGCCCCGAGCAGTACTTCGACCGGGCCCACAACCTGCTGCTCGACACCTGGGTCTCGACCGGCCTGCCGGGCCTGCTGGCGCTGCTGCTGGTCTTCCTGGCCGCCTTTCGCCTGGGCTTCGAGCGGCTCGGGCTGCTGGCCGCAGCCTCGGCCGGGCGCCGCCTGACCCTGGCGATGCTGGGCGGCGCCGGCCTGGGCGCGCTGCTGCCGGCCCTGGTCGGCCAGCCGGCGTTGGGCGCGCCGCTGGCGATGGCCGGGCTGCTGGCCGGCGCCCTGGCCTTGCCGCTGCTCTCCCGCGAGCCGGTCGGTGGGCCCGCGCAGCTTCCGAGGCGCTGCCGGGCGCGCGCCCGGCAGCGCGCGCGCGCGGCGGCGGGGCGCGGGCCGAGAGCCGCCGGCCCGGCGAACGACCCCGGCTCGCGCGCCGGTCGGGAGGCGGCCGGCACCGTCACCGCCGATGCCTGGCTGACCCTGGGCCTGCTGGCCGCCCTGGCCGCCCACCTGGTCGAGGCCATGGTCGGCCTGCCCACGGCCGCCGGCGACTCGCTGATGTGGATCACGCTGGGCCTGCTGGCCGCCCGGCCAGCGGCCGACCGGTCGGACGTCGGGGCTCGCGCCGGCGAGCCGAGCGAGCCGTCGAACAGCCCGTTGGCGACGGGCGCGATCGAGGGTCTCGCGCTGGCCGCCGTCTTGATGGCGCCGCTGCTGCTGCCCTCGCCCACCGAGACCCTGGCGGCCTGGCCGATCCTGCTGCTCCTGCCGGCCATCTGGCTGATGTTCGAGCTGCTCGCGTCCGGCCAGGCCGGCCATCGCGAGCGCAATCTGGCGCGCTTCGGCGTCGCGGCCACCTTCGTCCTACTCTTGACCGGGCTGGGTCGGCGCTCGGGCGGCGAGGTGCTCGCCTTCGCCCTGACCCTGGCGATCGCGCTGGCGATCCCCACCCTGATCGCCTGGCGGCATGCGAACGCCGGCCCGCCACCGCCGACTCGACGGCTGGCCCAGCGGATCGGGTGGGCTGCGCCGGTCGGGATGCTGGCGCTGAGCCTCGCCGGGGGCTGGTGGCTGGCCTTGCGGCCCATCCTGGCCGATGTCGCCGCGCGCGAAGGCCAGGAAGCGCTGACCAACCAGGATGCCGTCCGGGCGCGCCAGCGCCTGGAATGGGCCCACGATCACTGGCCCGAGCAGCCCATCTTCGAGGCCTTGCTGGCCAGCGCCTACGAGCTCGAAGCCGGCGACCCGAACCATCCCGCCGCCCGTCGCAGCGCGGCCCTCGACGCCGCCGGCGCAGCCCTGGAGCGGGCGCATGCCGCATCGCCGGACGACTACTTCGCGGCCCGTCTCGGGATGCTCCTGCGCCGACGGGGCGACCAGGCCCTGACCGATGCCGACCCCGCGGCCGCCGAAGCCTGGTGGCTGCGGTCGCGCGCGTATTACGCCGAGGCTCTGGCGCGCCACCCGCTCAACCCGCAGACCCTGCTCGAGAACGCGGGCCTGCTCGAGCGCCTGGGCGAGGTCGGCGGCGCCGCCGATGCCTACGCGCTGGCCTATCGGTTGAATCCGGCCCTGCTCGAGGCCGCCGCTGGCGCGATCCGGATGCACCTGGCCGGCGGCTCGATCGCGCCGGCCGACGCGATCCTGGGCCAGCTGCTGGCCAGCGGCAACAGCCGCGAGGCGATCAACGGCGCCCTGCAGGACCGCGGCGGGATCGTGGGCAAGGCGCCCCTCGGCCCGGCCCAGGTGCTGCTCCTGGCTCGCGGCGGCGAGACCGAAGCCGCCGCGCAGCTGCTCGCGCTGCTGCGCGAGCGATCGACCCCGCCCGCCGAACCCGCCCTCGAGGCCCTGCAGCGCTGGCTGGACGCGCTCCAGGCTCCGTGAGCCGCGGAGGGGGGCCCGCGCCGCGGCCCGACCGCGGCCTGCAGCTGCTGCGCAATGCCCTGTCCGGTGGCGGGCGCTTCGCCATCGGCGCCCTCACCGCCTTGCTGGTCACACCCTTCGCGCTGAGCCGTCTGGGCGACGCGCGTTTCGGGCTCTGGGCCCTGGCCGGCGCCGCGATCGGCCTGGTGCGCCTGCTCGACCTGGGCCTCGTCCGCGCCCTGACCCGAGAGGTGGCCAGCGCCCTGGGCAGCGGCACGGCGGACGACGCGGCGAGCGCGGTGCGGAGCGCTCGTGCGCTCATGCTGCTGCTGGGCGCCGGATCGATCCTGACCGCCTGGTGGCTGCGCGAGCCCCTGCTGGCCGGGCTGCTGGCCCTGCCGCCGCCGCTCCGCGCCGAGGCCGGCTACGTCCTGATCGGCAGCGTGGCAGTGGCGGCGCTCGAAGGCGCCTTCGCGCCCTATCAAGCCGCGCTCGACGGGCTGGGGCGAATGGACCTGAGCAACGTCGTCGACGGCCTGGTCCAACGCCTGCTGTCGCCGCTCGGCGTTCTGCTGGTGCTCGGCGCCGGCTGGGGCCTGCGCGGCCTGATCTGGAAGAACCTGGTGCTGGCGTTGCTGGCCGGCCTGATCTACGCCGGCCTGCTGGAGCGCCTGGCGCCGGCGCTGAGGGCGGGCGCACCGCGGCTCGATCGCGCCGCGACGCGGCGGCTGCTGGCCTTCGGCCGACACGTCCAGGCCGTCAACCTGGGCAGCGCGCTGATCGATCCGGTGGCCAAGACCCTGCTCGGCCGCGGCGCCGGCCTCGAGACGGTCGCCCTCTACGAGCTGGCCAATCGCGTCACCGGCCAGCTCGGCGGCGCCTGCATGGCCCTGTCGAACGCCCTCTTCCCCGCCGCCGCCGAGCTGGCCGCCGCCGGGACCGGCTCGGACGCCGCGCGAGCGCGGCTCGTCGCGCTGCACCGCCGCGCCACGCGCTACACGGCCTGGCTGGTGCTGCCGGCCTGGCTGATCCTGATCGCCCTGGCGCCGCTACTCTTCGAGGCCTGGGTCGGACCGGGCTACGCGGACAGCGCCCGCGCATTGCGCCTGATGAGCGGGGGATGGATCCTGGCCCTGCTGGCGCTGCCGGCCTTCCTGCTGGCCCAGGCCGGCGGTCAGCCCAGGATCAGCACCGTCGGCGGCCTGGTCACGCCGGCGGTCAGCATCGGCCTCTGCCTGCTCCTGGTCGAGCCGCTCGGCCTGGCCGGCGCCGGCCTGGCCACCTCGGCCGGCCTGGCCGCCGGCGCCCTGGTCACGCTGGGGCTCTTCGCCCGGCGCTTCGGGCTCGGGGCGGCCGAAGCGCTGCCGCTCGGCTGGCGCGGCCCGCTGGCGGCGCTGGCCGGCGCCGGGCTGGCGTTGGTGCTGGCCGAGGCCTTCGCCGGCGGGTCGGGAGCCGCCGCCGGCCTGCCGGCGCTCGGCCTGGCCGGCCTGCTGGGCGGCTCCGCCAGCGGCCTGCTGTTGCTGGCCGGCGGCGAGATCGGCGCCGAGGAACGCCGGCTGCTGGCCCGACTCCTGGGTCGCCAGCCGGACGGGCGGCTCCGATGAGCCCGAACGCGGCTCCGACCCTCGACGCCCGCATCGTCGCGGTGATCCCGTGCTGGAACGCGCGGCGACGCCTGCCGGCCGTGCTGGCGGCGCTGTCCGATCAGGTGGCGGCAGCGCTGCTGGTCGACAACGGCTCGACCGACGGCACGGCGGACTGGCTGCGGACCGCCACCGGCGGCCTGCCCCTGACGCTCATCGCCAACGCCGAGAACCGGGGCTGGCCGACCGCCGTCAACCAGGGCATCGTCGCCGCCCGGGCGATGGGCGCCAGCGCCATCCTGCTGGTCAACGACGATGCGCGCTTCGAGCCCGGCGCCGTGGCGGCCCTGGTGGAAGCCCTGCTGGCCTCGCCGCGGGCCGCCGCGGCCAGCCCCAAGCTCTGCTACGCGGATCGGCCCGGCATCCTCAACGGCAGCGGCGGCCAGGTCCTGCCCGCCCGCGGCTGGGCCGCCTTGCGCGGCGCCGGCGAGGCCGATCGGGGCCAGTACGACGATCTGCTCTGGGCCGACTATCCCAGCGGCGCGGCCTGCCTGCTGCGCCCGGCGGCCCTGGATGCCGTCGGGCTCTTCGACGAGGCCTACTACCTCTACTACGAGGACGCCGACTGGGGCCTTCGGGCACGCGCGGCCGGCTGGGCGACCCGGTATGCGCCGCGGGGCCGAGTGCAGCACGTCGGCTCGGCCGGCACCGCCGGCGACCCGGCGCGGCGGCGCTACTACAACGTGCGCAACCGCCTGCGCTTCGCGCGCCGCCACGCGGCGCCCCTGGGCCGTCTGCGCGCCTGGCTCGAGACCCTGCGCCTGGCCGCCGTCCAGCCCCTGCGCTGGCTCTGGCCCGAGCGGCGGCGCGACGCCGAGGCGGTGATGCTGGGCATCGCCGACCACCTGCGGCGACGCTACGGCCGCAGCGCGCGCTTCGGCTGAGGACGGCGCCCGACGCTCGGATTGCGTCGTGGCGGCAACTCGGATACCATCCGCGCGTCTACCCTCCGTCCCAGCAGCCGCGGCGCCCCGCCATGAACGCACACGAGGCTCAGGCCGCGCCGGCCACCGTCGCCTTCAGCTTCCTCGACTTCGGCGAGGGCGGGGCGCAGCGCCTGGCGCTCGATACCATGCGACAGCTCGACCCGGACCGATTTCGGCCGGTTCTGGTCTGCGCCCGCGGGCGGGGCAGCCTGCTGCCGGCCGCGCGGGCGGCGGGCATCCCGGTCCGCTGCCTCGGTCGGCTCGAACGAGGCTGGGACCTGGGCGCGGTCATCGCGCTGGCCGGCGCGTATCGCGCGCTCGATGCGCGGATCGTCCAGGTGCCGCTCTACAGCCGGGTCGCGCCCTACGCCCGCCTGGCCGCGCGCCTGGCCGGCGTTCGCCTGACCCTGCTCCACGAGCATTCGCGGCCGGCGCCGCCGCGTCCCTTGCGCCGCGCCGCCGATCGCGCCCTGGCGCGGCTCCTGCCGCGGGAGCGCTACCTGGCCGTGTCCCAGGCCGACCGGGCCTGGCTGCTGGACGCGGGCCTGCCCGACTCGCGCATCGCGGTGCTGCACAACGGCATCGACGTCGAGCGCTTCGCCGGTGCGGATCGGGCCGCGGCCCGTCGCGCCTCGCGCCTGCCCGCCGAGGCACCGATCCTGCTCGTCCCCGCCCGACTGCACCCCCAGAAGCGCCACGTCGACCTGCTGGCCGCCTTGGCCCACCTGGCACCCCGGCTGCCGGATCTCCAGGTCCTCTGCGCCGGCGACGGACCGCTCCGCGACCGGCTCGAAGCCCTGGCCCGAAGCGCCGGGCTCGACGACCGGGTCCGCTTCCTCGGCCACCGCGAGGACCTGCCGACCCTGCTGGCCGCCGCCGACCTGGTGGTGCTGCCCTCGCGCATCGAAGGCCTGCCCCTGGCGATCCTCGAAGCCCAGGCCAGCGGCCGCGCCGTGCTGGCCACCGCGGTCGGCGGCCTGCCCGAGCTGATCCAGGATGGCCGGACGGGCCGGCTCGTGCCGCCCGGCCGGCCGGCGGCGCTGGCCGATGCGATCGCCAGCCTGTTGTCGGACCGACCGGCCCTCGAGGCCATGGGCGCGCGCGCCCGCGCGCAGGCCCGCCGCCGTTTCCGGATCCAGGACCAGGTGCGCCAGCTCGAGGGCCTGTACACCCGCTGGCTGGAGGACCTCGACCCGCGGCGCGGCAGGGCGCTGACCGCGGCCAGCGCCGCCCTCGGCGGCCGTCGATGAGCGTCGGCCCGGCGGTCGGCCGGCCCGCGGCGGGCGGCGAGCGATGAGGGTCCATCCCCGGCCGACCGCCGGCGACCAGGCCAGCGCCACGCTGCCCATCACCGTGCTCCACTGCCGCAGCTCGGCCGCCTCCTATGGCCCGGAGCGGGCGCTCATGATGCTGGTCGAGCCGCTGGCCGCCCAGGGCATCGAGTCACGGCTGCTGGCCCTCTATCGCCAGCGCGAGCAGGGCGACGCGGTCCATCCGCTGGTCGAGCAGGCGCGCGAGCTCGGCTTGCGCGCCGAGCAGATCCACGACCCGGGCCCCTTCTCGATCGGGGTGGCGCGGCGGATGGCGCGACGGGTCCACGCCTCGGGCGCGCAGATCCTCCACACGCACGACTACAAGACCAACGTCTTCGGCGGCCTGGCCTCGCGCCGGCCGGATCGGGGCCTGCCCTGGGTCGCCACGGTCCACCTGCACACCCAGAGCTCGCGTCGCTTGCGGGTCTACCGGGCCATCGACCTGTTCCTGCTGCGCCTGGCCGACCGCGTGGTCACGGTCTCGCGCGAGCAGCGCCGGATGCTGCTCGACCGCGGCGTCGACCGGCGGCGGGTCGTCCTGATCCCCAACGTCATCGACGCCGGCCGCTTCCGCGAGCTGGCGGACGCCCCCCAGGCCGTCCGCGCCCGTCTGGGCCTGCCGACCGAGGCCCGGGTGGTCACGCTGGTCGGCCGTCTGGCGGCCCAGAAGGGGCTCGACGACTTCCTGGAGGCGGCGCGCCTGGTCCACGCCGTCCAACCCGAGACCCGCTTCCTGATCGCCGGCCACGGCCCCGAGCGCGAGCGCCTGGAAGGCCTGTCGCGCGCGCTGGGCCTCGGCGAGGCCCTGCGCTTCCTGGGCTATCGCGCCGATGTGGCCTCCTTGATGGCCGCCAGCGACCTGCTGGTGATGCCCTCGCACGACGAAGGCCTGCCGATCGTGCTGCTCGAAGCGATGGCCATGGGCCTGCCCATCGTGGCCACGCGGGTGGGCGGCATCCCCGACCTGGTCCGCGACGGCGAGACCGGCCTCCTGGTCGCGCCCGGCGCACCGCGCGAGCTGGCCGACGAAGCCCTCGGCCTGCTCGCCGATCGGGAGACGGCCGACAGCCTGGGCCGGTCGGCCCAGCGCTACGTCGATCGGCAGTGCTCGCCCGAGCGGGCCACGCGCCGGCTGGCCGCGATCTACCGCACCGTCCTGGCCGAGCGAGGCCAATAGCAGCGCCCGGGAGGCCACATGGGCTCGGCCCTCGACCCCGCGCCGGCGCGCCGCGCAGCACGCGCGAGGTCGGCCCCATCGCGTCCCTGAGCCCCTCGCCACGGGTGGTCCTGGTCGATCCCGGTCGACAGGTGCCCGGCTACTGCCAGGCCCTGGCGGAGGCCTTGGCGGCGACCGGCATCGACCTGGACTTCGTCACCGCGCCCCTGCTGCACTATGCCGCCGAGACCTCGGAGCGCTTCCACACCGAGCTGCGCTTCGGCCGCCTGCTGGGGCCCGAGGGCAGCCGCCTGCGCCGCCTGGCCGAGCGGCCCGCCGCGCGGCGGCTGCTGCGCGGCCTGGGCTATCCCTTCGAGCTGGTCGGCTTCCTGCGCGCCATGCGGCGTCGACGGCCCGACCTGATCCACCTCCAGTGGAGCCTCTGGCCGGGGCTCGACGCCCTGGCCGTCGCCGCGCTGCGCCGCGGCGGCCTGCCGCTGGTCTACACGGTCCACAACAGCCTGCCGCACGAGCCACGGCCCTGGCACCGCTGGTCCTATCGCCGGCTCTACGCTCGGGCCGACCGGCTGATCGTCCATACCGAGGCCTCGCGGGCGCGCCTGGCGCGCTTCGTCGGCCCGCTGTCGGTGCCGGTCGAGGTGGTCCCGATGCCGGCCGACCCCGTGGCGCCGGCCGGCGATCGGCGCGCGGCGCGGCGGCGGCTCGGCTTGGCGGCCCAAGCTCCGCTGCTGCTCTTCCTCGGCCATGCCCGGCCCTACAAGGGCCTCGACCTGCTCTTGAAGGCCTGGCCGGGCTTGCACGCGCAACTGCCCGAGGCACGGCTGCTGATCGCCGGCGCGCCGCCGCGCGGCGCCAAGGCGCTGGCCGCGCTGACCGCGCGCATCCGCGCCGCCGCGCCGGATGGCAGCATCGACTGGCGCCCCGGCTACCTGCCCCGCGAGGCGGTCGCCGACTGCTTCGCCGCCGCCGACCTGGTGGCCTTGCCCTACCGCGACAGCGACCACAGCGCCGTGCTGACCGCCGCGCGCGGCTACGGCCGGGCGGTCCTGGCCACGGCGGTCGGCGGCCTGCCCGAAGCGCTGGCCGGCGGCGGCGGCCGGCTCGTGCCGCCCGAGGATCCGAGCGCCTTGACCGAGGCCCTGGTCGCGCTGCTCTCGGACCCCGATGCGCGCGCCACGCTCGAGGCCGAGGCACTGGCCGCGGCGCGAGCCTGGACCTGGACCGACGCGGCCCGCGCCACGCGGGCGGTCTACGATCGGGCCGGCATGCGGCACGCGGCCGCGCCCCCGCCGGAGGACCGCCCCGACGCGGCGCCGCCGCCCTTCGTCAGCGTCATCCTGCCCGTCCGCGACGAGGAGGCGCAGATCGAGGCCGCGATCCGCCCCTTCCTGGCCGGCGACCATCCGATCGAGCGCATGGAGCTGTTGGTGGTCGACGGGGGCTCGCGCGATGGGACCCGCGCGCGCGTCGAGGCGCTGGCCGCCACGCTGCCGCCCGGCCGCCTGCGGCTCTTGGACAATCCGGTGGGCAGCACGCCGGCTGGCCTCAACATCGGCCTGGCGGCGGCGCGCGGCGAGGTGGTCCTGCGCATGGACGGCCACGCCCAGCCGGCCGAGGACTACGTGACGGCCTGCCTGGCGGCGCTGCGGCGGACCGGGGCCTGGGCGGTCGGCGGCGCGATGCGCGGGCGGGGCGAGACCGACTTCGGCCGGGCGGCGGCCCTGGCCACGGCCCACCCGCTGGGCGCCGGCGATGCCGCCTTCCGCCTGGGCCGGGCCGGCTGGGTCGACACGGTCTACCTCGGCGCCTGGCCGCGCGCCCGGCTCGAGCAGCTGGGCGGCTTCGACGAAGGCCTGCCGCGCAACCAGGACTACGAGCTCTGCCTGCGCATCCGCGCCGCGGGGGGCCGGATCTGGCTGGACCCGGCCATCCGCTCGACCACCCTCAGCCGCGGCAGCCCGACCGCCCTGCTGCGCCAGTACCACGGCTACGGAAGGGGTCGGGCGGCCACCCTGCGGCGCCATCCCGGCTCGCTGCGCTGGCGCCAGGCCCTGCCCGCGCTCTGGCTGGCCCTGCTCTTGCTCGGACCGCCGGCCGCCCTGGCCTGGCCCGGCTTGCGCGGGCCCCTGGCGCTGGCGCTGGCGGCCTACGGCCTGGCGCTGGTCGGGTCGACCTGGCAGCTCGGCCGCGGCGCGAGCTGGCGCGTGGCAGGCTGGCTGCCCCTGGCCTTCGTGTGCATCCACCTGGCTTGGGGCACCGGCTTCTGGCGAGGTCTGGCGGGCGAGGCGCTCGGTCGCCGGCGCCCGGGCATCGACCCTGGAGCCCGGGCATGAGCGCGACCGACCCGCGCGCGCGGATCGCCCCGAACCGGAGCCTGCCGCTCGAGCCGGGGCTGACGCTGGGCCGGCGCGAGCGCCAGCTCATCCTGCTGGTCGGCGACGCGCTGGCGGCGATCCTCGGCGCGACGCTGGCCCTGCGGCTGGGCGGCCTGCGCTCGGGCTGGGACTGGCGGGCCCGCAGCTTCGGCCTCGAGCTGCTCGGCTGGCTGGCCATCCTGCTGCCGCTCTGGCTGGCCCTGGCCTGGGCCAACGGGCTCTACGACCTGCGCGGCGTCCGCGACCGCGGCGCGGCCCTGCTCGCGCCGCTGGGGGTCGGCGCGCAGCTGCTCGCGATCTGGGCCCTGGCCTACTTCGTGCCGCCGCCCTGGACCATCGTGCGCCACGTGGTCGTCTTCTTCGCCGGCTTCACGGCGCTGGCCGTCAGCGGCTGGCGCCTGCTCTACGGTCGGATCTTCGCGCGCGGCGCCTTCCGCGTGCGCCTGCTCATCGTCGGCGCCGGTGGCTCCGGCCAGGCCCTGTTGGCCGCCATCCGCGCCGATGCGGCGCACCTGATCGAGGTCCTGGGCTTCGTCGACGACGACCCGGCGCTGATCGGCGCCGAGGTGGCGGGCCGCCCGGTGCTGGGCTCGCGCAGCGACCTGGTGGCCCTGGCCGACCAGCTGGACGCCGGCGAGATCGCGTTGGCCATCACCCAGGGCATGCAAGCCGGTCTCTTCGCCGCCCTGATGGATGCCCGCGAGCAGGGCATCGCCCTCACGCCCATGCCCCTGCTCTACGAGGCGATCAGCGGTCGGGTGCCGGTCGAGCACATCGGCGACCAGTGGGCGGTGGCGTTGCCCCTGGAGTCGTCGGAGGGCAGCGGCCTCTACCGCCTGGCCCGGCGCGCCTTCGACATCGCCTGCGCCCTGGCCGGCCTGGCCCTGCTCGGCCTGGCGCTGCCCCTGCTGGCGCCCCTGATCAAGCTGGGCTCGCCGGGGCCGCTGCTCTACCGTCAGGTCCGGCTGGGCCTGGGCGGGCGCCCCTTCACGCTGTACAAGCTGCGGACGATGGTCGCCGACGCCGAGCCCGATGGTCCGGTCTGGGCCCAGCCGGCCGATCCCCGGGTCACGCCGGTCGGGCGCTGGTTGCGACGGACGCGGCTGGACGAGCTGCCGCAGGCCTGGAACATCCTGCGCGGCGAGATGAGCGTCATCGGACCGCGCCCGGAGCGGCCGGAGCTGGTCGCCGCGCTGGCGCGCGACATCCCCTTCTACCGGGCGCGCCACGCGATCCGGCCCGGCTTGACCGGTTGGGCCACCGTGCGCCAGGGCTACGCCGGCTCGCACGACGACGCCCGGCGCAAGCTCGAGTACGACCTCTACTACATCAAGCACCGCTCGCTGCTGCTGGACCTGCGCATCCTGCTGCAGACGGCGGCCACCGTCCTGCGCCTGGCGGGACGCTGACCCGCCGGGGCGGGACGCGAGCCGCGATCGCGGGCGTCGCGCAGCGGCGCGCCTGGGCTGCGAGACCTTGCGCCGACCCGGAGCCGGCGTACAATCTGGCCCGAGCGCAGCCTGCGCGACGGGGATGGCGACGCCTTCGCCGCGACGCACCGACAGGAGACCCGCGATGAACGAACGCCTGCCCTGGCCACCCGCCACCGCCGCCCGCGCCCTGGCCTTCGTCGGCCTGGTCTGGTTGGCCGGATTCGGCCTCTTCGCGCTCAGCCCGGCCCTCGGCGGCCTGTTCTGCTTCCTGGCCGCCTGGCTGACCTCGGGCCTGATCGGCACCGCCATGCGAAGCCACGAGGAGGTCGGCTGATGCGCGCCGCCACGCTCTACATCGCCGCCGCCATCTGCCTGGTCCTCATCGTGTCGATGGCCTGGTGGACCCGCGAGTTCATCCCCCTGCCGCCCGATCCGAGCGCGGTGGAGACGACCGTCCGTTACGAGGTGCAGGCCGGCGACAGCGCCGAGGCCATCGCCGAGGGCTTCAAGATCGACCTGGGCGAGCTGACGGCGGCCAACCCGAGCAGCATGGCCGGCGACGCCCCGCTCCAGCCGGGCGAGACCCTGGTCATCCCGATGCCCGATGCCGGCCTGCTGAGCACCTGGGGCGTTCACGGCCTGGGCCTGCTGGCCGAGCTGGTCGGGGTCCTGCTCAGCTTCTGGCTGGCGGCCATGACCGGCATCCTGCCCAAGACCGTGCGCCGTCAGGTCTTCGGCATCGCGGCGGTGCTGGCCATCGTCTCCTACGCGGCATCGCAGTCGGTGGCGGCCGAGAACCCGCTGGTGACGCCCCAGTTCGTCTTCGGCGCGCTGAAGGACGGCTTCATGTGGTCGGCGGCCTTCCCGATGCTGGCACGCCTGCTGGGCATCAAGGACGCCGAGGCGATCCAGCCGCGGGCCTAGCCCGCCGAATCCCGCCTGTCGCGGCGCTGTCGCCGGATCGTCGCAAAGCGGTCTTCCGGCCCCTTCCCGGCCGGCCCGGCGTCGGGCAGCATGGGCGCATGTCAGCCTGGGCTTCCGCAACCACTGCCGCTCCCGCGCTCGCGCGCGCCGGGCTCGCGGCCGCGCTGGTGCTCGGCGCCGGCGGCGGCGCCCGCGTCGCGCTGAGCCGCATGCCCGAGGGACCGCCGGCCGATGCCGAGCGCGCCCGGGTGCGCGAGGTCATCGACGGCGATACCCTGGTGCTGGACGGCGGTGAACACCTGCGCATCCTGGGCGTCGACACGCCCGAGACCCGGCATCCGGAGCTCGACGGCCCCCAGGCCCTGGGACCGGAAGCCAGCGCGCGGCTGAAGCACCTGGTCGAGGGCCGCGAGGTTCGCCTGGAGCGCGAAGCCCAGGACCGGGACCACTACGGCCGGCTGCTGCGCCATGTCTGGCTGGGCCGGCGGCTGATCGCCGAGCAGCTGTTGGAAGAGGGCCTGGCCTGGCGCCTGGTGCTGCCGCCTAACACCGGCCATGCCGAGCGCCTGGCCCGCGCCGAGGCCCGGGCGCGGGCGGCCGGCCGTGGCCTCTGGGGCCTGCCACGCCCGACGCCGCTGCCCATCTTCGGCCGCCCGGGCGCCGCGCCATGAGCGCTACCCCCGATCCCGCGCAACCGAATGGCGCCGGGAGTGCCGCGGACGCTTCGGGCTCGATCGCGCCGGTCGCGCTTCGGGAGCCGGCCGAGACGGCCGTGCCCACCGACGGCCGGGTCGAGCGACGACCCGATCCGCCGGCCGCCTGCCTGCCCTTCGGTCCCTACGCCGGCCAGACGGTGGCGGCCGTGGCGGTGATGGACCCGGACTACCTGCTGGCCTTGGTCCGCGAGGGCATCGGGCCGGCCGAGCTGCGCGCCGAGGCGGCGCGGGCCTTGGCGCTGCGCGAACGCCTGCCGCAGCCTTCGGGGTGGGGAGGGCCTGGGGCGGCGGCCGATCGGCCGGTCCAGCCGGGCGGCGCGATCGCCCGCGGATCGGGATCCGGAGCCTGGCCGGCGCACCCGGGCTCGACACGGGCAGCGGGATCGAGCCTGAGCGCCTGGGGCCTCGGCGCCGCCATCGGCCTGCTGCTGCTCCTGGCCGGCGTCGGTCACGGCGATCGCCTGGGCCGATCCTCGAGCGACGCGGCGGCCGAGACCGCCGGCACGGACGGGGCGCGCCCGGCGGCCGCGGCCCGGGACCCGCTCGCCTGGAGCGGCTCGACCTCGGCGAAGGCCTGCCCGGCGGCCGCGGGCGGCCGGGCGGTCGCCCGCCCGCGCCGGCGCCGGCGCCATCCGCGGCGCGGCTCCCGCCCCGCAGGTCGAAGCGGGCGAGTCCTCGAACATCGACCCGGCGGCCCCCTGCGGCGCCCGTCTGGCCGGCGCGATCCCGGCCGAGTCGGCGGCCGACTTCCTCGACACCTTCCAGGCGGTCGAGTTCGAGGTGGTCGGCACCAAGGACACCGGCCGCGTCACCTTCCTCAACAGCCACGACCCCTACGCGGGTCACTTCTACGTGGCCATCTTCCCCGACGACTATGCCAGCTTCCCGGAGCCCCCGGCCCGCTACTTCCGGAACCGCTGCGTGGTGATCCAGGGCAGCATCGAAGCCTATCGCGGCACGGCCCAGATCGTCCTGCGCGATCCGGAGGACATCCGGCTCGTCGAGCCGGATGCGGCCGCCGCCGGGCCCTGACCGGTTCGGGCCCGGGTCCGATGCCCGGGTGCCGCCGGCTGGCGCGGGCGCGGAGGCTCCTCGCGGGTTTCGGGCCGGGTCGCCTCGGTCTGGCACGCCCCGACCGCCGCTCACGGTGCCGGCGAACCGATCAGGGCGGCTCGGATGGCGCGCGTGTCGGCCGGCCCGGTACGGCAACAGCCGCCGATGAGCCGGGCGCCGGCCTGGACCCAAGCCCCGGCCTGCGCCGCCAGCTCCTCGGCTCCCAGGTCCCCGGCCGGTGCGGGCCGCCATCGGCGTGCCGCCGCGTCCCAGCGCTCGCCCCGGTTGGGATAGGCCAGCAGGGGCTTGGCAAAGCCGGCCGGGCGGGCCTGCAGCCAGGGCAGCACCAAGGCCGGCGCGCAGCAGTTGAGCCCGACCGCAAGCACCCGCGGCGACGCGGCGGCCAGGGCCAGGCAGTCGGCGAAGGGCTCGCCGTGCGCCACCCGCGCCGCGTCGCGGCAGCTGAAGCTGAGCCAGGCCGGCGGGCCGTCCAGCTCGGCCAGGACCGCCAGGATGGCCTCGGCCTCCAGGCGGCTGGGGATCGTCTCGCAGGCCAGCAGGTCGGCGCCGGCATCCGCCAGCAGCCGCAGGCGCGGCCGATGGAAGTCGATCAGCTCGACCAGGCTCGCGCCGTAGTCGCCATGGTACTCGGAGCCGTCGGCCCGAGTCGCGCCGAAGGGGCCGACCGAGGCCGCGATCAGGGGCCGGCATCGTCCCGGGCGGTTGGCCGGCTCGGCCCAGAACCGATCGCGGGCCCGCGCCGCCAGCCGCAGGCTCGACCGCATCAGCTCGGCCGCCGCCGGCTCAGCGATGCCTCGGGCCGCGAAGCCTTCGAAGCTGGCCTGATAGCTGGCGCTGGTGACGATGTCCGCGCCGGCCATGAGGTAGTCCAGGTGCAAGGCCTCGATCGCCTCGGGCGCCTCGAGCAGCAGGCGCGCGCTCCAGAGCGGGTCGGCCAGGTCGAAGCCCCGGTGCTCCAGCTCGGTGGCCAGACCGCCGTCGAGGATGACCAGGCCGGCCGCATCGAAGAAGGGTCGCAGGGGATCGTCCATCGCATGCTCCATTGCGATCGCGGCAGCGCGCGAGATACGGCCGGCCGCCTCGCGGGCCCCAATCTTGCGCGCGGCGCCCGGGATGCCCAAGCCCGTGGCCGACGCTGGCCCAGCCCCGAACCCACGGGGCGCTCAGCGGGCCGCCCCGAATCCAAGCGCTCGGTCGCGGGACGATCCGTCCGGCCGGGCTCCGACCGCCGGGCTCGCCGACCCGGCCTCCCGGCACCGCTATACTTGGTCGGTCCCGCTCGCCCAGGAGCCCTGCCGCCATGCCGCAGCCGCGCCGTCTCGATGCCGCAGCCCGGCCGGTGATTCTCGATGCCCGGCGCTGGCTGATCCGGCTGACGCTGCTGGGCCTGCTCGCCGCGGCTCCGGTGCTCGCGACCGGCTGCCGGCCGAACGGCGACAGCGCGCGCGATCTGCCGCGCGACGGCGCCCGGGTCGACCGAGCGGAGGGCCCCGACGGCTCCCGCACGCGCCAGACCGATGCCGACGCGCGGAACGGGGCGGCGCACCCGACGCCGGCCGGCTCGGCGGCGGCGACCGGCCCGCGGACCGGCGCGACGACGGAGCCGAGCCAGCCCGCGGGCTCCGATCCGCTGGGCGCCGGACCGACACCACCCGATGCCGCGGACGGCAAGGGCGCGGAGCTTGCCGAGGCGGCGCCGATTCGGCTGCCGGCCGGAAGCGATCCGGCCCGGATCGTGCTGGAAGCCCGGGCCGCCGTGGACGCGGGGGATGCCGCCCGGGCCAGACAGCTGCTGGCCGCCCTGGCGCGCACGGCGCTGCCGGCTGGCGCCGCTGGAACGGCTGCGGCCAGCCGATCGCCGACGGCCGGCGCCGAGGCCCCCATGCCCTTGGCTGACGCGATCGCGGCGCTGCCCCCGGCCGGACGCTACGTCTACGGTCTGGCGCTGGAAGCCGGGAACCTGGATGCCGCGGCGGCCGAGGCCTTCGCGGCCTATGGCGCGGCCCTGCCCGAGATGGCCGACGTGGCCTGGATGGCCGTCGGCAACGCGCGCTTCGCGGCCGGACAGAGCGACCTGGCCGCCGAGGCCTTCGCGGCGGCACGCGATCTGGCCCGCGAACCCGGCGACGCCTTCCTGGCCAGCCTGCGCCTCGGCAACGCCGAGCTGCGGCGGGGCCGGATCGACGCCGCGCTGGCCGCCTACATCGAGGCCGAGGCGCGCGCCCAGGCCGACGAACAGCGTGCCCAGGCCCTGGCCGGCCGGATCGCAGCCGAGCTCGAGGCCGGCCGGGTCGCGGCAGCCATGGATGTCCGGCAGCGGCTGCTGCGCGAGCTGCCCGAGACGAGCCTGGCCAGCGCGGCGCTGGCCCGCCTGCACGAGGCGGGCGAGTCGGTGGAGCCGGCCGTCGAGGCGGCGGTGCTGGCCGGCGCCGGCGATCGCTGGGCGGCGTTGATCCTGCTGGAGGATGCCATCGACGCCCGGACCGCCGACGGTGCAGCGGTGCCGGCCGGCTGGCGCAGGAATCAGGTCGACTGGTATGCCGCGCTGGGCGAGCACACGCGCGCGGTCGAGCTGGCCGAGGCCTTCCTGCGCAGCCGACCGACCGATCCCTTGGCTCCGGAGCTGGCCTGGCAGCGCGCGCGCTCGCTGGAGCGCCTGGATCGCGGTCTCGAGGCGGCCGAGGCCTACCGCTTCCATGCCGAGTCCTGGCCGGCCGACGCGCGGGCCAGCGAGGCGCTCTGGCGCCGCGCCTGGCTCCTGGCCCGGCTGGAGGGCCCGCGCGAGGCAGCCGATGCCTTCGACCTGCTGGCCGACCGGCGGCCGGACGACGCGAAGGCCGGCGAGGCCCGGTTCCGGGCCGGCCTGGCCCGCTGGGAGATCGGCGACGAGGAGGCGGCCCAAGCGCGCTGGACCGGTCAGCTCGAGGGCGCCGGGCCCGGCTTCGACCGCTCCCGCGCGGCCTACTGGCTGGGACGGCAGGCCTGGGACGCCGGACGCAGCCGCGAGGCCCGCGACCGCTGGCAGACGGCCGTCGCGGCCGATCCGATGGGCTTCTACGGCATGCGCGCCGCGGCGCGGCTGGCCCGGGACGCCGCCCTGCTCCTGGCCCCGACGAGCCCGGTGGACGGCGGCAGCCCGGAGGCGGCCTTCGACGCCTGGCAGTCGGTCTGGCCCGGCGCGGGCGCGCTCGCTCCCGCGCGTGCGGCCCTCGTCGGACGCCGCGAGATCCGCCGTGCCGAAGCCTGGCGCGCCGTCGGCGAGCCGGCCTCGGCCCGACGCGAGGCGCGCCGGGCGCAGGACGCCTTGGCGCGCGATCCGGCCGGGCTGGCCGCCTTGGCCGAGTGGGCCGCCGCGAACGGGATCGTCGACGTCTCCATCTCGGCGGCCGGCGCCGCGATCGGGCTCGCGCCGCCGGACCGGCAGGCCCGGCCCCCCCTGTGGCTGGCTCGACTGGCCTATCCGACGCCCTTCGCCGACGCCCTGCTGGGCGCGTCCGCCGCCCGCGGCATTCCTCCCAGCCTCCTCCTGGCCCTGGTGCGCCAGGAGAGCCGCTTCGATCCGGGCGCGCGCTCCTCGGCCGGGGCGCTGGGCCTGACCCAGGTGATGCCCGACACCGGCCGCCAGCTGGCCACCGAGCTGGGCGTCGCCGGTTTCACGCCAAGCGATCTTCTGGCACCCGAGACGGCGCTGCGCTTCGGCGCGGCCTACCTCGCGACCCAGCTCGAGCGCTTCGACGGCCGGGCCTGGCCGGCCCTGGCCGCCTACAACGGCGGCCCGGGCAACGCCGCCCGCTGGTGGTCGTCGGCCGGCGGCGACATCGACCGCTTCGCCGAGCACATCGACTTCAGCGAGACGCGGCGCTACCTGCGCCAGGTCGCCGAGCAGGAGGCGCACTACCGGCGGCTCTACCCGGAGCTGGACTGAGGTGCGCGCGCCCGGCCGGTCGGGATCCGCGCCGCCGCGACCGGGGCGGCAGCCGCTGACGGTGCGGTCGTGAGGACTCCCGACCCCTTCGGCCCGGAGCCGCCCGAGGTCGCGCTGGCCGAGCTGGCCGGCTGGATCCTGCACGAGGACGCCGAGCTGCTGGTGATCGACAAGCCGGGCTGGCTGGTCTGCCACCCGAGCAAGCATGGCCCGCGCTCGAGCCTGGTCGGCGCCTGCCGCGAGTGGACCGGCCTGGAGCGCCTGCACCTGGTCAGCCGGCTCGACCGCGAGACCAGCGGCCTGGTGCTGCTGGCCAAGACGGCCACGATGGCCAGCCGGCTGCAGACGGCCATGCAGCAGCGCCGGGTCGAGAAGGTCTATCTGGCGGTGCTCGAGGGCCGGCTCGCGGCGCCGGTCGAGGTCGACGCCGCGCTGGGTCCGGATCCGGACAGCGCGGTGCGGGCCCGCGTGGCGGTGACCGACGCGCCCGGCTCCCAGGCCGCCTTCACCCGCTTCGAGCCGGTCGAGCCCAGCGAGGCGAAGGCATCCGCGAGCGTCGAGGTCGGGGCCGAGGGCGATCGCCCGGCGTCGATCGCCGAGCCGCCGCGAATTGGGCTGCTCGACGATTCAGCCGACCCGCGGGCACACGCCGGCCTCCGCGGCTTCACGCTGGCTCGCGTGCTTCCCCGCACCGGCCGCAAGCATCAGATCCGAGCGCATGCGGCGCATATCGGGCACGCGGTGGCGGGCGACAAGATCTACGGTCCCGACGAGACGCTCTTCCTGGAGTTCATCGAGCGGGGCTGGACCGAGCGGATGGCGCGGCGGCTCCCGATCCAGCGTCAGGCGCTGCACCTGGCCCGGCTTCGATTCCACCTGGGCGCGGGCGAGGCCTCGCTGCGCTTCGAGGCCCCGCTTCCGAACGAGATGCGGCACCTGATCGCGGACCGGGCGCCGCGACGCCCCGGCGCCCCTTCGCGCGACACCTGAGCCGAGGCCCAGGGCTCAGCGCCCGCCCCAGCGGCCGGGCACCGGGCAGGCGATGTCCCGGCCGAGCTGGTCCAGGACCGCGAGGGCGCCGGCGGCGTCCTCGACCCTGCGGTAACGCTCCGGGCTTCCGGCGACCGCGCGCAACGTGGGTGCGTCGACCTCCCGGCCCAGGCCGACCACATGGATCTCGAGCTTGTAGGCCCGCGCCCGGTTGGCGGCCGCGATGGCCGCCTCGGCATCGGACTCCAGCGCCCGCCCATCGCTGATGAGCACGATCAGCCCGTCGACCGCGTCGCGTCGATCGCTGGCGAGCAAGGCCTCCCGCGCCCGATCGATGCCGGCGTCGATGGCGCTGCCGCTCCGTAGCTCGATGCGATCCAGGGCCGCGCCGAGGGCCGCCGCGTCGGGCGTGAATGGCTCGAGCAGGCGCGCTTCGACGTCGAAGGCGACCAGCGCCACCCGCAGGTTGGGGCCGAGGCGCGCGATCAGCGATCGCGCCCCCTCGCGCGCGGCATCGAGCTTGCTGCCCTGGGCGCCGAAGCGCTCGCCCATGCTCAGCGAGCCGTCGACCACCAACACCAGATCGGTCGGCCCGCTCGGACAGGACTCCGAGAGCAGCAGGGGGAGGTAGAGCGTGCCGGGCGGCGGCGTGGCGCGCGGCGGCGGCTGACGGTCCGTCGGCGTGGCGGCCGGCGTCTCCCCGGGCGCGACGCCGGTCGGCGTGGGCGGCGTGGCCAGGCCCGGCACCTCGATCGGCGGCGAACGGCGCAGGTCGTGCAGGGTCGTGTCGCCCAGGCGTGCGACCCGGGCCTCGATCACGACCGTCCCGACGCCCGCCTCCAGGGCCTCGACCTCGAAGTCCAGGCGCAGGCCGCCGGCGGGCAGACGCGACAAGGACCAGGAGGCAGCGGCCTCGTCCTGCCGGTCCGGCGGGATCGAGAAGCTGCCTGGCAGCAGCCTGAGGTGATCGGGCAGGCGCAGGCCGAGCTCGACCGACTCCACGCCGCGCCGCGCGATCAGGTCCTCGGCGATGCCGGCGAATGCGTCCGGCAGGTCCGCGGCCTGGTCGACCTTGAAGTAGTGCCGCGGGCTCGAGGCCGCGGCCTGCAGGCAGACCTCGTCGCAAGCGGCGCCAAGGCATACGGCGTGCAGGACGACGCCTTCGGCCTTCACCCGGTCGGCGGCAGCCAGGACCGGCGGGCAGCCCTGGTTGTTGGCGCCGTCGGAGAAGAGCACGAGATCCTCGCCGCCATCCCAGGGCCGCCCAGCGGCGAGCATGCTCAGCCCCTCGTCCAGCCCCGCGTCGATCGCGGTGCCGCCGGCCGCCGAAAGCCTCGCGACGCAGGCGCGCAGCATCGGAAAGCTGCCGGTCAGGGGGCAGATGCTGCGCGCGCTCGACTTGAAGGCCACGACCGCGCCGGCGAAGCGACCGGCCGGAACGATCGGCGCCAGGCGATCGAGCATCCGCCCGGCCCCTTCCACCAGCTTCTCCATCGATGCGCCCGCCATCGACCCGGACTCATCGAGCACCAGGGCCAGATGCGTGTCGGCGGGGGGCTCGGGCAGGGCGAAGTCCAGGGCGTAGCTCAGGCCTGCGTGCTGTCCGATGTCGAGTCTCGGCGCATCGACGTCCAGACCGCCGAGCAGCGCTGGCTGGGGCTGCGGCGTCGGCGTCGGCGCGCCGGCAATCACGTTCAGGTCCTCGATCGGGAAGTCGACGCCGCCCGGGACGTTGTGCCCATCGACGTAGCGCAATCGTGCCTCGAGGCTGCTCGGATGGGTGCCCAGCTCCAAGGGTTCGATCGCGAAGGTGTAGGTCAATCCCTCGGCCGGCAGTCGGCTCCGACGCCAGGTCAGGGTCCGCGTCCCCGGATCCCAGCCGGCCGACGGCTGCGCGCTCCCCTCCACGTAACGCAAGTTGGGCGGGACACGGTCGGTGACGACGATCTGCGTGAGGGGGGTCGTGGATGCGGCCGTGTCGCGTACCCGCAGACACAGGTCGGTCAGGATCGCGGCATCGAGATCCGGCAGGAAGTAGCGGGCGCTGGAGGCGACCCCGCGCATGCAGGCGCGGTCGCAGACCTCGCTCAGGCAGATGGTCAGCAGCAGGATGCCCTGGCTCTTGGCCTGGCGGGCGGCGACCTCGACCGGCTCGCAACCTTCGAGGTTGGCGCCATCGGTCAACAGCAGCAGGACCTCCACGGCGCTTGGGCCCGGCTCCGGATCGCGTCCCTGTCGCAGGACCTCGATGCCCTCCAGAATGCCCAGATCGGTCGCGCCGCCGCCGCTGGCGCCGAGACCGAGGAGGCAAGCGGTCAGCCGGTCGCTGTCGTTCGTCAGCTGGCACAGGGTGGACGGCGCATCGCTGAAGCTGACCAGACCGATCCGGGTGCCCGGATGCGCCGGCAGCTCCAGGGCCTCGATCAGGTCGCCCAGCACCGCCCTGACCCGCTCGAGACGCTGCCCGGCCATCGAACCCGAGCCATCGACCACGAACACCAGGTGGAAAGGACTCGCCTGATCGGGACAGCTGGCCCGGAAGCGCATCGTCACGTCGACCGTCTGGCCGAGCTCCACCTGGCGCGGGAAGACCGTCCGCTCCTGGCTGGTGACGCAGGCGTCGCCCTGGGCACGTGCGGATGACGCCGGCAGGCGCGTAGCGGCCAGCAACGCGCCGAGGACGATCAGCACGGCGACCGTCAGCGATCGGCCGGCTCGCGTGGCGCATCTCGGTGCATGTCCCAGGCTTCGGATCGGCTCCATCGTCTCGCTCCTTGTCCCGGTCGATCGGGGCGACGGCCGCCGGCCCGACCGCCGCGGCGCTCGTGCCGGATGCGGCGTCGTTCGCGCATGGGTGTCGAAGATCGGGCGCCGGGTTCCATCGACGCGCGGCTCCGCATCGGGATCAGGGCCTCAGGCGCAGCTCCAGGCTCGTCGTCGGCTGCGCGCCGATGCCCAGCCGGTCGGCCTGCTCGAGGCTGCCGTCGCCGCCCCACCAGCTCGGCTCGACCGAGCGCCAGTCGGGGCTTGCGGCGAGATACCAGGCGCCGGGGGGAAGGGCCAGCGCGAAGCGACCGTCCGGACCCGTGAAGACGGCCCAGGCCCGGCGCGGGGCCTCGCCCGGCCGATCGGGATCGGGCGGATAGGCGGCCAGCACGAGCGCCTGACTGGCCGGCGCGCCGAAGGCGTCGAGCACCCGACCCTCGACCTGCCAGGGCGGGTTGGGCTCCAGGTGGAAGTCGACCCTCCGATCGTCGCCCAAGTCCAGCTCGATCGGGTCCGCGCCGTAGGGGTTGGCCTGTCCCGCGTGCCACATCGGCTGGTAGGCCGGTGCATCCACGCGCAGCAGCCAGCGCCCGGGCGGCAAGGCCAGCGCGTAGCGGCCCTCGAGGTCGGTCGAGCCAGCGACGGCAGGGGCCGGCACATCCAGGCGATCGGCGAGCACGGAGATCTCCGCCCGCGGGAAGCCGTCGGGCCCGTACACGTTGCCCCGGAGCCAGGTCGTCGTCGCCCGGGTCGGGCTTGGGACGCCGGTGGCCGTGGCGAACGGCGTCGGCGTGGCCTCCGACGTCTCGGGGCTGGGCGTTCGCGTCGGCTCCGGCTCGGGCGTCGACTTGGGCGCCGGGGTTCCCGGCTCGGCGCCCGACGCGCCGCTGGGCGGGCCCGAGGTCGCCGTCGTCCCGGCCGGGCCGACCGCCTCGCCGACGGGCGTCGCCGTCGACGGTCGGTCTCGTCTGCCCGGCTCATGTCCAGGCGCGCCCGTGGAGTCCGGGCCATGGCCGGAGGCACCGTGAACCGACGCTTCCGGCCCGCGTTCGACCACCCGCACCGGCGCGCTCGAGCCCGAGCCGGAGCGCGCGACGGGCGTCGGCAGGCGGTCGACGTGGCGCGGAGCGGCCTGGTCGTCCGGGGCGAGGGCTCTACCCGCCCGAGCCGATCCTCCGTCCGAGCCGACGTCGGGAAGAATCGGCCGCGTCGTGCCGCGCCAACGCAGGCCGATCGACCCGATGGCGATCGCCAGCGCGAGGAGCAGGAGCCGTGCACCGCTCCGGGGACGCCGCGCGATCGATCCGCTCGGAGGCGCCACCGGCATCGGCGGCGGCGTCCATGCCGGCACCGCCGCGGCCAGGCCGGCCACCAGAGGCTCGAGCGCTCCGGCCAGAGCCCGCCATTCCAGGAGCTCGGCGCGGCAGGCCGCACAGCCGGCGAGATGCGCATCCACCCGGCGGCGCGTCGCGGCATCCAGGCCGCCCGCGGCGTATTCGGGCAGCAGACCGCGAACCTGCTCATGCATGCTCGGAACCCTCCTCGAGCGCCAGCCGATCGCGCAGCGTCGCCTTTGCGCGGAAGAGTCGGCTCTTGATGGTGCCCGGCGCCACGGACAGCACCTCGGCCGCCTCGATCACCGACAAGCCGTGGTAGAAGACCAGCTCGAGCGCGGCCCGCTGCGACTCGGGCAGCGCGAGCAACGCCTGCTCGAGGTCGAGCCGACGGTCCACCCGATCCTGGAGGCGACCGGCGCTCTCCCCCCGGTCGGTGCTCTGCGCGGTCGCGGCCAGGATGGCCGGATCTTCGCTCGGGATCTCGCGCCGCCGCTTCCGGACCAGGTTGGCGGCGCGATGGTGCGCGATGCCGAATAGCCAGGTGCTGACGCGGCTGGCGCCGCGGAAGCTGGCCGCGCCCTGCCAGGCGGCGAGCATGACCTCCTGCAGGACCTCCTCGGCCAGGGCTCGATCTCCGTCGAGGCGCCCGATCAAGTAGCGCAGGACGGGGGCAGCATGGCGCTCGTAGAGCTGGCGGTGGGCGTCGCGCTCGCCGTTGGCCATGCGGGCGAGCAGGATCGCGTCGCCGACCTGCTCGGGTCCGGGCTCGGCTGGTTCGGTGATGCGCCCGTTCTGCGCTGCGTGCTTCCGCTCCGACACGGGGATGGCGCCGACCGCCGACGCTCCCGCGTCGGCGGTCCGTCGCGCTCGCAACGGGCTCGAACCCGTCATCGCATCCACCGCCATGGCTCCTGGGTACCCTGGCGTCGGCCTTCGGTTCCCTCGACGCGCGCCGATGCACCCGCGAGTCGAAGCCCCGCCCGATCCCTGCCCCGTCGTTCCCGGCCTCGGCTGCACATCTGTTCGCCGCGGCGACGGAGGCTGTGGCATACTCAGCTTAACACGCCAGCTCCCCTTCCGGAGACAGCCCGATGCCGAACTCGAGCGACCCCGCCGCACGCGCCGCCGAGCTGCGCCGGCAGATTCGACGCCATGCCCAGCTCTACTACGTGCAGGACGCGCCCGAGGTCAGCGACGCCGAGTACGACGCGCTGGTCGAGGCCCTCAAGGCCCTCGAGACCGAGCACCCCGAGCTGGTCACGCCCGACTCGCCCACCCAGCGGGTGGGCGCCGAGGCGGCCGAGCGCTTCGAGAAGGTGCGCCACGCGGTGCCGATGCTCTCGCTGGACAACGCGATGAGCCCCGAGGAGGTGCGGGCCTGGGGCGAGCGCGTGGCGCGCAAGCTGCCCGAGGACATCGCCTTCGAGACGCTGGCCTTCGTGGTCGAGCCCAAGATCGACGGCATCGCCGTGGCCATCCGCTACCAGGACGGCAGCCTCGTGCGCGCCGCCACGCGCGGCGACGGGACGCTCGGCGAGGACATCACCGCCAACGTGCGCACGCTGCAGAGCGTGCCCTTGCGCCTGCCGGCCACGCGCGAGCCCCTGCCGCCGGGCCTGCAGCTGCCGGCCGAGCTGGAGCTGCGCGGCGAGGTCTTCATGCGCCTCTCCGACTTCGAGGCCCTCAACGCCGAGCGCGAAGCCGAGGGGCTGGACGCCTACATCCACGCCCGCAACACCGCCGCCGGCAGCCTGCGCCAGCTCGACCCCTCGGTCACCGCCGCCCGGCCGCTGCGCTTCTGGGCCTACGCGGTGCCGGAGGGGCAGACCCTGGGCGCAGCCGGGCAGTTCGAGCTGCTGGGCTTCCTGCGCGCGCTCGGGCTTCCGACCAACCCGGACAGCCGGCGCTTCGACACGCTCGACGCGGCCATCGCCTACGCTGAGGCCTGGCTGGCGCGCCGATCCGAGCTGGACTACCTGGCCGACGGCATGGTGCTCAAGGTCGACCGTTTCGCCGCCCAGGCGGCCCTGGGTTCCGTGTCGCACCACCCCCGCTGGGCCATCGCCTTCAAGACCGCCAGCGCCGAGGCCAGCACGCGCCTCCTGGCGATCGAGGTCCGCGTCGGCCGCACCGGCCGGCTGGTGCCGCACGCCACGCTCGAGCCGGTGCAGCTGGGCGGCGTCACCGTCAGCCAGGCCACGTTGCACAACGCCGACTACGTGACCGAGCGCGACATCCGCGTCGGCGACACGGTGCTCGTGAAGCGCGCCGGCGACGTGATCCCCCAGGTGCTGAGCGTCATCGAGGCCCTGCGCCCGGATGGCGCCGCGCCCTGGCGCATGCCCGATCGCTGTCCCGTCTGCGGCGACCCGGTGACGCGCGCCGAGGACGCGGCGGACAGCTTCTGCGAGAACGCGGCCTGTCCGGCGCAGCTGGTGCGGCGGGTGGAGCACTTCGTCAGCCGCGGCGCGATGGACATCGAGGGCCTGGGCGTCAAGCTGGCCCGGCTCTTCGTCGAGGCCGGCCTGATCGAGGACGTGGCCGGGCTCTACCGCCTGCGCGCCGAGGACCTCGAAGGCCGGGAGGGCTTCGCCGAGAAGCGGATCGAGAACCTCCTGGCAGCGATCGAGGCCAGCAAGGACCGCCCCCTGCGCCGGCTCCTGGTGGCGCTCGGCATCCGCCACGTCGGCGGCACGGTGGCCGGCGCCCTGGCGCAGCGCTTCGGCAGCCTGGACGCGCTTGCGACCGCCGAGGAGGAAGCCCTGCTCGAGGTCGAGGGCATCGGACCGGAGATCACGGCCTCGTTGCGCGCCTGGTTCGGTCTCGAGCACAACCGCCAGCTGGTCGAGAAGCTGCGCGCGGCCGGCCTGCGCATGGCCGACCCGGAGCCGGTGGGCGGCACCGACGCGAACGGGGAAGCCGGCGGGCCGCGCCCGCTCGAGGGCCTGGCCCTGGTCCTGACCGGCACCCTGCCCACGCTGACGCGCGAGGAGGCCAGCGCGCGCATCGAAGCGGCCGGCGGCCGCGTGGTGGGCAGCGTCAGCGGCAAGACGGACTACGTGGTGGCCGGCGACAAGGCCGGCAGCAAGCTGGCCAAGGCCAAGTCGCTGGGGGTGCCGGTACTGGACGAGGCCGGGCTCCTGGCGCTGATCGAGGAGCTGACCCCATGAGCTACAGCCGCGAGATCGAGCAGCGCATCGACGCGCTGCGCCCCGACTGGCCGGGCGTCTTCAAGCAGAAGATGTTCGGCGGGTTGGGCTACATGCTGGACGGGCACATCTGCGTCGGCGTCTTCAAGGACTACCTGATCGTGCGCTGCGGGCCCGAGGCGACCGCCGACGCCCTGAGCCAACCCGGTGCCCGCCCCTTCGACGTCACCGGGCGGGCGATGCACGGCTGGGTGATGGTCGAGCAGTCGGCGCTCGAGCACGACGAGGACCTGGCCGGCTGGATCGGCCAGGCCGAGGCCTTCGTGCGGACGCTGCCCGCCAAGTAGCCGGCGAGATCCAGCTCGGCCGGGCGGGCTCGGGCGGACACCAGACCGAGCCCGGCGTCGGTCGACCGTTGGCCGTGCGCCGGCCGGGCGCAGGTGCATTCGCGGCGCCCGGCGGATATCATGAGCGCCGGCCCCGCTCCGATCGACCTGAGCTGGCGACATGTCCCTTCTGGCACGCGGGATCCGCAGCCTGGCGATCCCGCTGATCAACCTGTACGTGCTCGGCGCGATCGGGCTCGAGCTGGCCTGGCGGCTGGGCGGCGACGAGCCCTGGCCGCTGGCGCTGCTGATGCTCTTCTCGCAGTGGTGGCTGCTGCCCGCCTTCGTGCTGGCGCCGGCGACCTTCCTGGCCGGCTGGCGTCGCAGCGCCCTGGGCCTGGCCCTGGTGGCGCTGCTCTTCCTCGGCGTCTACGGCCAACCCTTCCTCGGCGCGCCCGTGGCCCCGCCCGATCGCCCGCGTCGCTTGACGGTGGCCACGATGAACGTGGGCGCCTACCGGGTCGAGGCGCCCGACATCGAGGTCGCCGTCCGCTCCACCGACGCCGACCTGGTGGTGATGCAGGAGATCGTCGACAGCAACGTGCCGGCCCTGCGCGAGGCCCTGACGACCGACTATCCCTACCAGATCTACCGCGGCGGCAAGGGGGTGCTCAGCCGCTGGCCCTTGGGCGAGCCGCGTCTCTTCGAGACGGCGCGCAGCCCGGGCCGGCCGCACCTGGAGCTCGCGCTGCAGCTCGGGGAGCGCTCGCTGGTGCTGCTGGCGCCACACCCCTACCCGCCCACCGACGTCCCGCTGGTCTACGGCGACGGCAGCTACCACCCGCACCCCAACAGCCGCGCCGACGCCGCAGAGCTGGCGGCCCGCGCCGCAGCGACCGGCCTGCCGACCCTCCTGGTCGGGGACCTGAACCTCCCCATGCGCTCGCCGGCCTACCGCGCCATCCGGTCCGCCGGCCTGCGCGACGCCTTCCAGGCCGCCGGCGACGGTTTCGGCGCCACCTGGCCGGCGGGCATCGAGCGCTTCGGCCTGCGCATCCCGCCCCTGGTGCGCATCGACTACGTCTGGCACACGGCCGAGTTCACCCCGCTCGAGGCCCACACCGGCGCCGCCTACGGCTCGGACCACCTGCCGGTGGTGGTGACGCTGGCCTGGTAGGCGCCTGGGCGCCGGTGCTCTCGATCCCGGGCAAGCGGCTCGCCATGCCGCGGTGAGCCACATGGGTCTCGCGCAGGTCGAGCATCGGCCAGCCCTCCAGCGGCACAGGGCTCGCAGCCAGCCCGCTGAAGGCGATACACCGCCCGTCGGGCGACCCTGTCGGCGTGGTCGCGCGGAGGCTGTCGTCGGTCAGCCAGCGAGCCAAGCCCGTCTCCGGGCGCAGCAGGGCTGGACGGCTGACCTCCCGCGATGGTTCGACCGACCTCGCCCGCCAGCAATCAGCGCTCATCGGACGTCCCGCGAATCACGTTCCATGAAAACTTGGCCGACGGTCTGAGACCGTCGCCGACGCTCACCCAGAACCCATGGGCCGACACATGACAGCCCTGAGCCGCGTCGGGGTAGCGGTCGGGTCACCGTGGGCTACGAATCCTGGACGCCCGTCCCGAGCGAACCCGGTGCTAGACTCGAGGGCAACGAGGATCGGGGGTGGAGGTGCGCATGCGAATCACGCTCGACTACAAGAGCTCGAACTTCGAGCAGGACGCAACCCACCGCCGTGGCTCCAGGCCGATGCGCTTGGCCACCCTCCTGCTCGTCTGGCTGTGCGCGGCCTGTGCTGGTGGCAAGGCAGCGCCCGATCGCGCCCAGCAGCCGTCCACGAGCGCGACCCGGCGTTCCTCGTCGCTCGCTGACCTGGACGTGACGAGCCCGCCCGGCGTTGTGGAGGTCAGCCCGATCCCGGGGATCCCGACCCCCTATTGGCTCTTCGACGCGGAGCAGGCGGTGCGTTACGTTCAGGACGCCACGGGGGCTTCGAACTGGACGGCATGGGTGGTGAAGCGAACGACCGCCCTGCGGGCCTCGAGCCTGTTCGAGATCCGCCCCGAGCCCTTGCCTCCGCTGGCGGAGGATAGGACGGAGCCCGTGTGGATCGTCGCCTGGGAAGCCAAGACGGTGATCCCCGTCGGGCAGGGCGATCGGGCCATGCAGTTCAACCGGTTTCGGGACGCAGGCATGGAGCTGCCCACGGCGAGCAATGCCTCGGAAGGCGGCGGGACCCGGGCCTACATGATCGTGAACGAAGGCCAGAGCCCGATCCAGTTCGGCTACTTGAACACCCTCTACCACGATGGCACGATCGTCGAGCACCCGGTGACCTTCGCGATGATCGAGGCGCTTCCGGACGTGCCGGGCAGCATCGCGCGCTAGGGCTCCCCCCGCCGGGCCTCACGCTCGATCGACGCGGGGTTTCGCACGACTCCGAAGCGAGCGCGTTCGCGAATCGCACGCGGGACGGCTCCAGGCTAGAACCTGGCCGGCGTTGAGGGCTTCGACATTGGCGATGACGCCACGTCGACCCCCTGCAAGCACCTGGACGGTTCTCGCGTCGAAAGCCCGGAACCGACGAGAGCCCCTTGCCCGGAGGCCGGGCTCGAGTCCGCGAGAACGCTTCGGCACCGGGTCACGAGGAGGAACCGTCGATGCGCCGTCGAGGAGGACGTCCGATCGCCCGTCTGCTGCTGCCTCTGCTGCTCCTTGCCTGGCTCGGGCGGCCGTTGCCCGGCGATGGATCGTTCGCCGGGCGGCCGGCCCAGGCGCAGTTCGACACAGGCTCGCCGACCCGGCTGCTCTACAGCCTGCGCGAGCCGAGCCCGACGGCCGGGTCCCTACGGCTCCCCAAGATCGCCAGCGGGCCGGACGGAATGCTCTACACGGCGGAGGAGGCCGCGGGCGGAACGGCTCGCCTGCAACGCTTCTCTCCCGCAGGGCAGCTCCTGGGACTCTGGTCCGCCAAGGGCCTGCGCGAGGGGCAG
The DNA here is from genome assembly GCA_020634625.1 of Caldilineae bacterium. Taxonomy (GTDB): domain Bacteria; phylum Chloroflexota; class Anaerolineae; order Epilineales; family Epilineaceae; genus JACKBJ01. The sequence goes on from JACKBJ010000017.1 coordinate 52,680, forward strand.
ACCCATTGGCTGCAGGGCATCTCGGTCGGTCCCGCTGGCCAGGTCTACGCGCTCGATGGACCGAGCTCCGTCCAGGACCCCACCGGATGGGACCTGGACGCGATGCCGCCGCGCATCCTGCGCTTCGAGGCCGACGGACGCTACCTCGGCGCCTTCTCCTGGAGCGGCCTGCCGGGTGCGGCCGGGGAGGACCCGACCCTGCGGGCCATCGCGGCGGCGCCGGGGGGCGGCGTCTACGCCATCCAGTTCGCCGGCTCGCGCATCCTGCGCTTCGACGAAACAGGGACCCTGCGGGCCCACTGGGTCAGCCCGGCCGACGCGCAGCGCAACACCTTCGCGGCCCACGATCTGGTGGTCGGGCCGGACGGCCGGGTCTGCGTTGCCCACATCGGCAGCCCGGTCTCGAGCCGACGCGGCCGCTCGCTCCTGCGCTGCTTCGACCCGCGGGGCCAGCTGCTCTGGGAGCGGGGCTTCGGGCCGGGCGACGATCCCGCCTATGCCTTCCCCGAGGCCATTGCCATGGGCCCCGACGGTCGGCTCTACATGATCGACACCGAGTCCCGGGCGCTGCGCGTCTTCGAGGTCGATGGCCAGGAGCGCGCCGGCTGGCCGCTCGGACCGCTCTGGAACGGGGCCGACCTGGCCCTCAGTCCGGACGGCAGTATCTACCTGACCACCGGCGGCGAGGACCGGGTCCTGCGCCTGGCCGGCGACGGCCAGATGCTCGGCGAGATCGGGGTCGACGACGCGCGACCCTGGCCCGACACGACCGTCGCCGGCGCTTCGACCCTCGCCCCCGACGGGATCTTCCACGACTTCGTCTTCGAGGACGATCGCTTCGGCCTGCGCCGGCGCGACCGGTTTGGCAACCCGCAGGGTCAGCCGGTCCTCTGGGGCGGCGAGGGGAGCGGTCCGGCGGAGTTCGGCGTCTGCTACGGCGGGCGCACCGGCACGCAGCGCCTCGGCTGCGCCAACGCGATCGCGGTGGGGCCGAGGGGCGCGATCGTCGTGGGCGACGCGGGCAACCGCCGCCTGCAGCGCTTCGCGCCCGACGGACGCTTCGAAGCCCTGATCGGGCCCGTGGACGAAGCCGGCGCGGCCATCCTCTCCGGCGTCGGCGCGACCCTGCGCATGGCCCCGAACGGCGACCTGCTGCTGCGCGACCCGAACGACCGCCGGCTCCACCGGCTCTCGCCGGACGGTGAGCGCCTCGCCAGCTGGGGAGATCCGGACGACAGCCGTGCCAACCTGCGCGACTACCTCGACTTCGTGGGCTTGCCGGACGGCGAGGTCATCGCCCTGTCCTGGCAGCGCTCCGACTCCACCCATCGTCCGGCCTACCAGCTCGAGCGGCTGTCGCCGGACGGAGCGGCACGGGTCTGGCCCCTGCCCGAGGCCGCGAGCTCGACCGAGGAGCCCCGCAGCCTCGCGCTCGCGCCGGACGGCAGCCTGTGGGTCTTCGCCATGCGCTGGCCGGAGATTCGTCGTTTCGACACGCAGGGCCAGCCGCTCCCGCCGGTGCGGCTCGAAGCCGACCCGGACCTGGGCTCGCCCGTCTACCCGCCGAGCGGCCAGTTCGGGCCGGACGGTCGGCTCTACGCCTGGGGCCGCGTCTACGGCGCCGCCTACCCCGCGCGCTGGCACGTCGAGTTCCATGCCAACCCCTGGCTGACCGAGGCCCCGTTGAGCGTGGTCGAATGGGATGAACTGAACCCCGACTACCGGGAGGCCGCACCCGGTCCCGGCCTGCCGGCCGATGGCTTCAGCTTCCGCGCCGAGCGCGTGCTGCCGCTGCCAGCCGGCCAGACGGTGCTGCACCTGGTCGCCTCGGGCGGCGCGCGCCTCTGGGTCGGGCCCGAGCTCTTGGTCGACGACTGGCACGCGGCCGAGGTGGACCGCCACGCGGCCATCGACCTGCCCGCCGGCGAGCACCGCGTCCGGGTCGAGTACCGCGACCCGGGCGGGCCGGCACGGCTCCGCCTGACGTGGTGGAGTCAGGCGGTCGCCGGCCGGGTGTTCCTACCGCTGAGCCTCCGACGCTGAGTCGGAGCTTCTCGGCGGGAGCCCACGGGCGCCGGCGCCTGTGGGCTCTCACCGCGACGGACAGCTCCAGGCCTTCGGGTTCAGCCCCCGAAGAGCCGCCAGACCTGGGCTACCGTGAAGGTCACCAGGATGCCCATCAGCACCGGCAGGAGGGTGGCGACGGTGGTCCACTTGAGGCTCTTGGTCTCGGCGTAGATGGTGTAGATGGTGGTGCTGCAGGGGTTGTGGATCAGGCTGAAGAGCATCAGGTTGACGGCCGTGAGCAAGGTCCAGCCGCTGGCATCGAAGATGGCCTTGATGCCGCCGGCGTCGGTCTCGAACATGACCCCGGCGCCCGCGCCGGCATCGCCCATGCCGCCGACCAGGACCGTCAGCATCAGGATGGTCGGGATCACGATCTCGTTGGCCGGGATGGCGAAGATGTAGGCCACCAGGATCACACCGTTGAGGCCCAACATCAGGCCGAAGGGGTTGGCCAGGGCGATCATGTGCTCGGCCAGGCTGAGCTGGCCGATGTGGAGGTTCGAGGTGAGCCAGATCGCGGCGCCGGCCGGCGCCGCGAAGACGATCGCCCGCCAGAGCACGATCATGGTGCGGTCGATCAGCGAGGTATAGAGGGTCTGCATCACCCGCGGCGGGCGATAGGGCGGCAGCTCCAGGCTGAAGCTGGAGACCTCGCCGCGCAGGACGGTCCGGCTGAGCAGGAAGGACACGAGGAACATCAGCAGGACGCCCAGGAGCGCCACGACCACCACCGACAGGGCGGAGATGAGGCCGGCCAGGTAGGGCGGCGCCAGCGCGCCGACGAAGAGCGAGGCGATCAGGATCTGGGTCGGCCAGCGGCCGTTGCAGAGCGAGAAGTTGTTGGTGATGATCGCGATCAGCCGCTCGCGCGGGCTGTCGATGATGCGCGTGGCCACCACGCCGGCGGCGTTGCAGCCCCAGCCCATGGTCATCGTCAGGGCCTGCTTGCCGTGGGCGCCGGCGCGCTGGAAGAGGCCGTCCATGTTGAAGGCCACCCGCGGCAGGTAGCCGAAGTCCTCGAGCAGGGTGAAGAGCGGGAAGAAGATCGCCATCGGCGGCAACATGACGCTGATGACCCAGGCCGTGGCCAGGTAGACCCCGTCGAAGAGGAAGCCCGACAGCCACCAGGGCCAGCCATGGCCGTCGGCGAAGCCGTTGAGCATCGGGTGGATCGTGTCGATGAGGAGCCCGGCCAGCATCTTCGAGGGCACGTTGGCACCGGCGATGGTGAGCCAGAAGACCAGGGCCAAGAGCAGGATCATCAGCGGAAATCCGTAGCGCTTGCTGGTCACGATGCGATCGATGCTCCGATCCAGGTCGAAGCGCGCCGCCTCGCCCGGCCGGGTGACGGCGCGGTCGCCGATGCGGGCGGCGTCGGCGTAGATCGTCTCCATCAGACGCTCGTGGAAGTCGCTGCCGACCTCCCAGCGCAGGTCCTGGGCGGTGCGTAGGATCGCGGCGGCCTCGCCGCCGGTCTGGGCGGCGCCGGACGATGGGCTGGACTGAAGGGTCATGGTTGGGATCCTCGTTGCGGGTGCAGGGGCGCGACCTCGAGCTCGGGCCCGGCGGCTGCCGCCTCGGACAGGCTGGCCAGCTCGCCGCTCTCCAGGGCCTGGATGATGCGCTCGTCGCCATCCAGCAGGCGCAGCGCCACCCAGCGCGCGTTGTTCAGGTCCGGGTAGCTGGCCAGCAGGCGCGCGGCGAGCGTGTCGACCGCGCGCTTGAGGGCCGGGGCCTCGTTCTGCAGACGGTGTGGCCGGCCGACGACCGCGCCGGTGGCGACGTCGTACATCGCGGCCAGCAGCTCCGGCAGGCCCTGGCGGAAGCGGGCCGAGGTCGGCACGACGGGCACCCCCAGGTCGCGCGCCAGGCGTCGGTCGTCGATCTCCAGGCCATGCCGCCTGGCTTCGTCCATCAGGTTCAGGCAGATGACCACGCGGTCGGTGATCTGCATCACCTGCAGCGCCAGGTTCAGGTTGCGCTCGAGGCGGGTGGCGTCGACCACGACCACCGTGACGTCCGGCCGTCCGAAGAGGATGAAGTCGCGCGCGATCTCCTCGTCCCGGCTGGTCGAGAGCAGCGAATAGGTGCCGGGCAGGTCGACCAGCTTGAAGCGCTGGCCGCCGTAGTCAAAGCCGCCCTCGGCCCGCGCGACGGTCTTGCCGGGCCAGTTGCCGGTGTGCTGGCGCAGCCCGGTCAGGGCGTTGAAGACGGTGCTCTTGCCCGTGTTGGGGTTGCCGGCCAGCGCGACGACGAAGTCCCAGTCCTGCATGTCGACGCCCAGGCGCTTGAGGTTGGCCGCGTGGTGCGCCGGGCAAGCCTCGCAGGCGGGGCCCGCCGCCGGGCTCGGGGTGGAGCCGCGATCGGCGCCCGGGGTCGCGTTGGGGGTCGACCGAATCTCGCTCGGCTTGCTCATGCGCGCGTCCTCCTCTCAACCGATGCTTCGGGCAGCACTCGAATGTGACGCGCCTGCTCGGCCCGCAACGCGATCAAGGCGCCGCGCAGGCGGTAGGCGGTGGGGTCGCCGGAGGGGCTGGTGAGCTCGGCCAGGATGCGCGTGCCGGGCAGGAGTCCCAGGTCCAGCAAGCGCCGCCGCTCGGCGCCGCGGATGGCCGGCGAGATGGCCACGACCGAGGCGGCCTGGCCCCGCGCCAGCCGCGCCAGGGGGATGCCCGGCTCGGGGCCGGCCGCCTCGGCCTGGATGGGCTGGACCGTGATGCTGCTGGCCAGAAGCGGCGAGAGCAGGTGCTCCTCGCCACCGGCCCAGAAGCGCAGCCGCTCGGGGTCGCGCTCCAGCAGCTCCAGACGCATGCCAGCATGCAGGCCGGCCGCCAGAAGCTGGCCGTAGATCATCGCCGGCTCGTCCTCGATGTGCACGATGCGCGCGCGCTGCCCGACCTCGAGCTCGGGCAGGAGCTGCCCCCTCGGCTGGACCAGCTCGCCGTCGGCGGTGGGAATGGGATCGCCGTGCGGGTCGTAGGTCGGGTTGCCCAGGCTGGTGGCCAGGGCGTCGGCCTCCTCCGGCGTCAGCCGATGCTCGCGCCGTTCGGCGATGCGGTGCCAGTCCAAGGCCTTGAAGCCGGTTCGATCGGCCAGGTGCCGCTCCCAGAGACGATGCGCGCGCAGGACCCGCAAGGCGTAGCGACGCCCCTCCGGCGTCAGGCCGATCCGCCCTTCCTCCAGGCCGACCAGGCGCAGGGCCTCGAGCTCCGACAGCAGGCCGGCGGCGTGGTTGGTGCCGCAGCCCAGGCTGCCGGCCAGGGACTGGATCGTGGCCTCGCGGTCCGCGAACTCCATGTCGAAGAGGTGCTTGAGGCTGTCCTCGATCTGCACCCTGGCACGGTAGCGCGTCAGGCGTCGCCAGCGAGCGAACAAGCCCCGGTCCGGCCAGAAGGCGAGAACGAGCAGGGCCAGGGCCAGAAGGGTGGTGCCGAGGGAAAGCATCGGATTGGGCATGGTGTTCCTGCTTCCTGATTCGATGTCGGCCGACTCGCCGGCCGCCCACGGGATCGGGCGACCGCCGCAATTTAGGCAAGCCTAAATTGAGGATAGGCGGCAGGCGGTCGATGGTCAAGTTCCAAGCGCAACCGGCCCGGGCCCCTTGCGGGCTCGAGCCGGGGCCGTGCACCGTGGTGGCGGCGGCGCACTAGCGCGAGCCTCCGCTCCTGAAGAGCGCGGGCAGGTAGGCGACGCCGCGCGCGACCTCCGGCCGGATCGGATACAGGTCGAGATCCAGCGCATCGAAGTAGCGCATCCGGTTCGGAATGGTGGCCTGAATCGTGGCCGCGAGCGCCCCCGAGATCCGATCCGCGCGATGCCGCAGGGCCAGATAGGGCAGGTAGCTCTCGGCGATGTCCTCCCGGTCCGGGTTGTCGCGCGCATAGGTCGAGATGAAGCCGCCATCGGCGGCCTGCGCGGCCAACCAGCCCGGCGCGGCGGCGTGCGTCTCGTCCAGCGAGGAGTGCGCCGCCTCGTGCACCAGGGTCTCCTCGAGGATGCCCTCCGCCACGTAGCGCTCCGCCTGACCGACGTGGATCAAGAGGTTGTGGTTGCCCCCGCCGAAGGGGGCGGTGCCCTGGTGAATCCAGACCGTCTCCACCCCGACCCGCAGCGCCCGGGGCAGCTGGCCGATCACCGGAGCGAAGCGTTCGGCCTCCGCCCGGGCCGCGTCGACCGACGCGAACTCCGGGTTGACCTGGATCTCGATGGCCAGGCCGTCGTCGTAGCGCGCGTCGAACAAGAAGGCCTCGACGGTGATCCAGCCGTCTACGCGCCGGTCGTACATCGTGCGCTCACCCCGCCCGGCGTCGCGCAGCCCCTCGAAGCTGCTCGGGTCGGCCGGGGTGATGATGTCCGGGTCGATGAAGATCGTTCCCCAGAAGGGCGGGCTGGCAGCGGGCGTCGGCGTGGGTTGCGCCGGCCCCTGGGCCTGCTCGGCGGATGCGGCCGGGCCGGCGCAGGCGACCATGATCCCCAGCCCGGCGGCCAGCATGCCCCAGCGAAGGCGGATCGCGAGGCGAGCCCTCGAAGTCTCCGCGTCGAACGTCGTCATCTTTCCCCCGTCGCTGTGTCAGGCCTGCGGCATCCACGCGACCGAGCAGGCCCAAGGAGCGGTTCCGCGACCGCGCCGTGTTCGTGGAAGGCCGTCGCCCATGCGCTCAGGGCTGGAAGATCCAAGCATCGCGCTGCGGACCTTGGCGCTCACCGTAGCCCCCGGTGATCAGCACCCGACCGTCCGGTAGGGGCGCGCTGGCCGAGAATTGGCCCGCCAGGCGCGCCGCGCCACCCACACGCGTGAAGCCGCCCGTCCGCGGATCGAAGAGCTCGGCACGCGTGGCACCTCCGGCAAGGAGGACGCGCCCATCCGGCAGCAACCAAGACGTGCCCTGATGCTTGTAGCGGGGCAGGGGGCTCGCGTCGATGGCGCTGAAGCGGTCACCGGCCGGGTCGTAGAGCTCCGCGCTGGCGTAGACACCGTCGCTGTCACGCGCGTCGGAACCACCCGAGACGAGCACCCGGCCGTCGGACAGAAGCAGGGCGTCATGCTTGTGTCGGGGCAGCATCATGTCGCCAGCCGGCGCGAAGCCGCCGCGCTCGGAGTCGTAGATCTCCGCGCTGCGATGAATCTGGGTGGCAGCGCCACGCCCCAGGTGCCCGCCGACGACGAGTACCCGGCCATCCCGCAAGCGCAGCGCCGCGTGGCTTTCCCGCGCCGCGTCCATCGCGCCCGTGGGCTCGAAGCGGTCGCGCACGGGATCGTAGAGCTCGGCGCTGGCGAGGAAGGTCCATCCAGGCCCGACACCGCCCACGATCAGCACGCGACCATCGTCCAACCGAACCGCCTCGTGATCCGCCCGGGCCAGCCCCATCGAGGCCGCGGGGCCAAAGCTGCCGCTGGCCGGATCGTAGAGCTCGGTGCTTCGAAGCGTGTTTCCCCGGGCATCGTAGCCGCCCGCGACGAGGACCCTGCCGTCGGCGAGCAGCGTCGCGCTGTGGCTGTGACGGGGCGTGCCCATGGGGCCGGCAGCGATGAACGCCGCCGTGATCGGGTCGTAGAGCTCCGCACCTGCGGCGCTGTTCTCCTGCTGCGTGAAGCCACCGACCAGCAGCACCCGACCATCCGGCAAGGCGCTGGCGCTGTGCGCGGCACGCGCGCTGGCCATCGCACCGACCGCGACCAGGCTGCCGGATTCGGCAGCGCTTGGGCGGGCTGTCGCAGCGACCGTCGACGGGCGGATGGCATCGATCGGCGCAGCCGTCTGCCGCGCGCAGCCAGCGAGGACGACGCCGCCAACACCGAGGACGAAGACGAGGACGGGTTGGCGAAGGACACGGATCCGATCAGCCATGGTTGCCGCTCATCCGCCTTGCTCGACCACGATCTCGCGATCGACCCCCGGCACCGGAACCGACTGCGAGGTCCCATCCGGCCAGATGACCTCCAAGCTGTCGACCGCCTCGGCCTCGCCCAGCCCGAAGCTGAGCGGCAGGTCCACCGCCGAGAGGTAGCTGCGCGACGGCATGAGCAGGCGACGCTGGGTCTGGCCGCCGGCGCCGAGCGTCACCCGAGCGCCCAAGGCGCCCGTGTTCGGCGCGCGGCCGACCAGCCGCAGGCGCAGCCAGTGGTGGCCGAGCGCCTGGTCGTTGCGCAGGAGCAGGGGCGGGCCGGCCACCTGGGTCAGCACCAGGTCCAGGTCGCCGTCGGCGTCGATGTCGGCGTAGCTGCTGCCGCGGCCGGCGATCGGCCGGGCCAGGTCGCCGGTACTCGTCCGGTCGACCTCGACGTAGGTGGTCGCGCCGGCCTCGCCGGCGTTCCAGAAGAGCTGGGCCGGCTGGAAGTAGCTCTGGCTGGGATCGACCGCGTCGATCTGCTCCTCGAGGTGGCCGTTGGCCTGCAGCAGGTCCTGACGGCCGTCGAGATCGTAGTCGAGGAAGGAGACTCCGAAGCTCAGCGGCAGCCGGCTGGGTGCGCCGACGCCTTCGGTGATCGCCTCGTCGACGTAGAGCCCCAGCTCGCCCTGACGCACGTAGAGCGAGCTCATCTCGCCGGCGAAGTTGCCCAGCATCAGGCCGAGGTCGGCGTCGTTGCGCGGCCAGGCGGCGTCGACGCCCATGGCGCCGGTGGCCCGGCCCTCGCGGTCGTAGGCCAGCCCCCAACGCTCGCCCAGCTCCTCGAAACGACCGTCGCCCAGGTTGTGGAAGAGGAAGTTGCGGGTGGTGTCGTTGGCCACCAGCAGGTCCAGCCGGCCGTCGCCGTCGGCATCGACCGGCAGGACGCCCAGGGCCTTGCCCACCGGTTGGCCGGTGGCCGGGTTGGCCACCTGGATGCCGGCTTCGGCCGAGATGTCGCGGAAGCGCCCGTTCCCCTCGTTGCGGTAGAGGCTCGAGTCGGTGCCGGCGAAGTTCTGGGGCGGTCCGTAGGCGCGCCCCAGACCGGTCAGGGTGAAGTCGACCTCGAGGTCGATGTCCCGGCTCCAGGTGACGTACTGGGCCACGAAGAGGTCCAGGTCGCCGTCGCCGTCGGCGTCGAAGAAGGCCGCGCCGGTCGACCAGGCGTCGGGGTCGCCGGCCAGGCCGGCCGCGTCGGTCACCTCCTCGAAGGCGCCGCCGGTGTTGCGCAGCAGACGGTTGGGTCCGACCGCGGTCAGGAAGACGTCGACCCGGCCATCGCCATCGTAGTCGCCCGTGGCCACGCCCATGCCCTGCATCTGGATGGCCCCGAGGCCGGCCGCCTCGGTCACGTCCTCGAAACGTCCGCTGCCGTCGTTGGCATAGAGCCGGGGCGGGGTCGGGCCGAGATCGGCCGGGTAGCGCTCCGCGGCGAAGGGCCAGGGCGCGCCGTTGGTGAAGAGCAGGTCCGAGTCGCCGTCCGCGTCGTAGTCCAGGAAGGCCAGGCCGCCGCCCATCGTCTCGGGCAGCAGCTTGTCGCCGTAAGCGCCGTTGAACTGGACGAAGTCGATGCCGGCCGCCTCGGTGATGTCGCTGAAGACGACCTCGGGCACGCTGACCGCGATGTCTTCGACCACCGGCTCCGGCGCCGCCACCTCGATGGCCTGCTCGGGCAGGGCCGCCTGGGGCCGGTCCAGCCAGAGCCAGATACCGCCGCCGAGCAGGCCCAGCAGGGCGAACACGACCAGGGACCCGCGCAGCGCCCGCCCGATGACCCGGTCGTCGCCGCTGCCGTACTCCTCGACATCGTAGCCTTCGGGGTCGTAGCCCTCGGGAACCCGCGCGTCGGGCACCGGCATGGCGGGCGGCGCGTCGGGCGTCGACGGCTCCGGCGATCTCGGGTCGCTCATGTCGCTCTCGCTGGCCTCATGGGGATGATGCGGCTTCGCGCGCCGGGGGCCGCCGATCCGTGGCCGCCGCCCCGGGCGCCCCGGCGGGCAGGCGCTGCGCCTGCGGCTCCGGTATCGCCCGCAGCTCGAAGGGCGCCGCGCGCCGCGCGCCGTCCGTCGGCCCGTCCTCGAGCTCGAAGGCCCCGGGCCGCCGCAGATCGTAGACCACCACCGATTCGGCGGCGTGGTCGGCCGCCGGGTCGGCGGCGCGGGCCAGGCCGACCGCCCGGTCGCGGGCATTGTCGTCGGGCTTGTACTTCAGCTGCAGCAGGCGGTGCGTCTCGGCCCGTTCGGGCTCGCCGAGCTGACGGTAGATCAGGTCGAGGTTGAAGTGGGCGCTGACGTTCTCGGGATCCAGGGCCAGGGCCGCCTCGAAGGTCTCGGCCGCCTGGCGCAGGAAGGCGGTTCGCTGCGCCGCCCGGGCCTCGCCGCGCGCCTGCTTGGCACGCTCGACGTAGGCCTGGCCCAGCTCGTCCAGCAGGCGATAGTCCTTCGAGAAGTCGAAGCCGCGATCGCGGGTCTCCGCGGTGTCCAGGTCCCGGATGCTCTCGAAGTTGGCGATGGCCTGGTCGACGAAGCCGTTCTGCTTGTTGACCAGGCCGGTGAACCAGGCCACCGACCAGGCCGGCGCCGGCGGGTCGAAGGCGGCCGCGCGGGCCAGCGCCGCGATGGCCTCGTCGCGCACCGTGCCCTGCTCCAGATAGACCCGGGCCAGGTTCAGCGGCCCATCCGGCCGACCCAGCGCCTCGACCTGCCGGAAGGCCTCCTCGGCCTGGCGCAGCTGACCCTTGTTCTTGCCGCCCTTGCGCAGGAGGCCGATGCCGTAGTCGTTCCAGCGCTGCCAGAGAGGGAAGTCGCCCGCCGTCTGCTCCGGCAGCGTGTCGGCCGCGCCCAGGGTCCCGGGCGTCGCGCCGGCCAGCGGGAAGATGACGCGATCCTCGGCCAGGGTCATGATCGGCAGGCCGTTGACGTAGGCCGGGTCGCCCTGCACCAGGGCCATGTAGGTCGTGTCGAACTTGCGGTACTGCAGCCGGGCCTCGACCTCGACCGGCGCGCTCAGGTCGGCCGGCAGGTCGAGCCGATAGTGCAGCGTGTCGGCCGCGCCGGGCGGGATCTGATGGTCGTAGAGCGGCACGAAGATGTCCTGGGCGTTGCGGCGGTCGATGCGCCGGCCCTCGCGGTCGAGCATGTAGACGTTCAGGAAGTGCGACCAGGGGTCGACCGCGTTGCGCGCGTCCAAGCCGCCGCTGCGGCCGATGACCCGACCGCCGCTCGTCACCCGCAGGTCCAGCCAGACCTCGTTGGAGTCGGCCGTGCCCTGGGTGAAGACATGGCCCATCTTGAGCGTCCGCACCACCGCTTCCAGCAGGTAGCTGGCGCCGGGCTGCAGGGCCGGGACCTCGGGCTTCAGCGGCGCGGTCAGGCTACCGGTGATGACGCCGCCCTCGCGGATGCCGAACAGGTCCAGGCGCATCACCCCCTCGTTGAAGGCTCGCTGGGCTTCCAGCGCCGGCGCCAGGTCCAGATCCCGCGCTCGCAGCGCCCCGTTCTCCTCGAGCAGCTGCAGCAGCCCGGTGTTGGCGCTGGGGAACTGGTGGTCGTGCGCCTTCAGGATGCCGCTGGCGTCGAAGTCGCGCGCCGCGAACTGCTCGGAGGGGGCCAGCTTCATATGGCAGCCGTTGCAGTTGGGCTCGGCCACCGGCGGGTAGTAGAAGCTGCTGACGCCGTGGCCCGAGACGCCGCTGAGCAGGAAGGCGTCGTAGTGGTTCTGGCCGCGCAGCCACTTGTAGTGGTTCAGGTCCTCGGGCAGGAAGACCTTGTGGCAGGCGCCGCAGAACTCGGTGGTCCGATGCAGCGGCTTGAGGAAGGTCCGCTTGTGGAACTCGGGCTTGGCCTTGACCAGCTGGCGGTTGACCCAGGCCAGGGCCCGGTTCTCGCTGAAGGCGAAGGGGTAGTGGATCGGCTCCTCGATGGTGAAGTCGCTGTTGCCGCGAACGCTGTTGACGTGGGTGATGGCGTGGCAGCTGGTGCAGGTGATGCCGGCCTGACCGGCCGGGTCGCCCTGGTCGTCGAAGTCCGGGTCGTCGAACTTGCCGCTGAAGAAGACCACCGGATCGTGGCAGCCGGCGCAGAAGCGCGAAGCCTGCAGGTCGCCGTCGCGCTCGAAGGCCACCTGCCGCGTCTCGCGCACGCTGAAGAGGTAGGCCGGGTTGTTGAAGGAGCTGAAGCGATGCGCGCTGACCGACCAGCTGGCGTGGCTGTCCTGATGGCATTCGGCGCAGTAGGCGTCGTTGTCCAGCACCCGCTCGGGGATGAAGCCGCCCGAGGCGGTGCGGGCCAGCGAGGGCTGGAAGTAGCGCTCGCCCGAGGCCGGGCCCGCCTGATTCCAGGCCCGCGGGTCCTGGGCCTGCCAGAGCAGCATCAGGCCGGCGAAGGCCGCCGCCACGGCCGCCCAGCGCAGGCCCACCTTCCAGCGGATGGGCCGGCCGGCCAGACGGTGCAGCACGAAGAGCCAGGCGATGGCCAGCGGGCTGATCACGTGGACCCACCAGGCCAGCGCCCGCAGCGTCGGGTCCTTGACCACGATCACGCCGTCGATGCGGGTCAACACGAGCCCCGAGGCCACCAGGGCCAGCGCGCTGGCCGCCAGGGCGTAGCCCACGTAGACCGCCCGCCGATTGGGCCGGTTGTGGGTGTTGTAGAGGTGGACGCCGACGAAGACCAGCAGCGGGACGGCCAGGGCGAAGCCGAGGACGAGGTGCGCCAGGAACATGTTCAGGTAGAACCAGTTCTGGTACACCTCGCCCGTGGCCCGTTCGAGCAGGCGCAGCCCGACCAGGTAGACGGTGTTGACGACCAGCAGCGCGAAGAGGCCCTGGACGAGGGCGAAGACCCGGCCGAGTCGCGGTCCGATGGCCTTTCGGAGCCGGGCCGTCGCCGTCGGCATCAGCCCTCCCCGTCGCCGCTGTCGTCCGCCGCGGCCCCACCATCGTCCGCCGCGTCGGCGTCGGGGGTCGGCACCTCGGTCGGGTCGGGGATCGGCGTGCCCTGCGCGCGCGAGATCTCGCGATCGAGCATCTTCGCGAACTCCTCGTACTCGACGTAGCCCATGACCGGCTCGACATGCTGTTCGCCGCTCGGGCTGACGGTGCCGAAGAGGAAGGCCGGCGTGGCGTTGATCTCCATGTCCATGGCCTGGCGCAGCATCGTCGCCACCACCGGCCGGTACTTCTGCGTCTCGACGCAGGCCTGGAAGGCCTGGCCGTCCTCGACCAGCGGCTCGCCGATCGGCAGGACCGCCTCGACCGCCGCCGCCTCGTCCTCCGGATCCAGCTCCGAGAGCATCTTCCACTCGCCGAAGAGGGCGTCGTGCATCTCCCAGTAGGCGTCCTGCTCGCCGGCGCAGTGCGAGGCCTCGGCGCTGACCACCGCCGGGTAGCCGTGCGAGCCGAGCGGCAGGTCCCAGTAGACGAACTTCACCAGGCCGGTATCGATATAGTTCTTCTCGACCTCACGGGCCGTTTCGGTCGCATACATGCGACAGTAGGGTCATATGTAGTCCGAGAACTCGTAGAGCGTCACCAGCGCGTCCTCGCTGCCCTTGGAGGGCGGTCGGAAGTTGGTGATCAGCTCGACCTCGGCCGGCGTGAGGGTCGGCGCCTCGGCGGTGGCCGGGTCGGCGCCCTCGGCTCCGGCCGTGCCGTCGGCCAGGGCCGGATCGGCGGTGGCGGCGGCCGGATCGGCGTCGCCGGCCTCGACCAGGCTCGCATCGGCCTCCGCCGCGTCCGGCGCCGCCTCCTGCGTCAGGTCGGCGGCGTCCGGCGCCGCCTCCGGATCGGCGCCGCCGCAGGCCACCGGCGCCAGCAGCAGGATGGCCAGCATCCCCGTCGTCAGTACGCGTCTCATGCCTCGTGCGCTCCTGGGTTCCCGTTCGTGAGTGGCTTCGAATGATAGTTGGGCCCGGCGAGCGGTCCAACGCCGCGACGCCGCGACGGCTGCCCGGCCAGGTGACGCGCATGCTATACTCACGCGCGTACGATACTCGAGTGTCGCGCGGTCGCGCCGGGTGCGCGATCGCCGTCTATGTGGCGGTTGCGCCGCCGCCTACGGAGGCCATCGATGGACGGGTCCGAGAAGCAGAGCCAGCGGGTGGACGACCAGGTCGTCCCGTCGGAGGAGCAGGACGAGCAGGTCATCGTGATCGGCTGGCAGGCCCTGCTGATCCCGCTGGTCATCCTCACCATCGCCGGCGGCTACTACGCCGGCCGCATGCTGCGCGGCGACGCCGCGACCGCCCAGGCGCCGACCAGCGTCGAGGGCAATCTGGCCGGCTCGGGCGAAGGCGCCAGCCTGCAGCTCGACGCGCCGGCCGTCGCCGAGGCGCCGGTGGTCATCACCATCGACCCGAACCAGCTCGGCTTCGACGACTCGGTGGCCCAGCCGCTGCCGCCCTCCAACCACCCCCTGGTGGGCCGGCCGGCGCCCACGTTCACCATGAATCGCCTCGACACCGGCGAGGCGCTGCCGCTCGAGAGCCTGCGCGGCCAGACGGTCATGATCAACTTCTGGGCCACCTGGTGCCCGCCCTGCCGCTACGAGATGCCCTGGCTCCAATCGGTGTACGAGAAGTACGGCGACAGCTTCGAGCTGCTGGCGGTGGACGCCGGCGAGAAGGTGACGCCGGACCAGGTCACGGCCCGGGTGCAGCAGTTCGTCGATCGCATGGGCCTCAGCTTCCCGGTCCTGATGGGCGACAACACCTATCTGGTCCAGCGCGACTTCGGCGTCTACGGCCTGCCGGCCACCTTCATCATCGACGCCGAGGGCAACGTGGTCGACCACCACGGCGGCATGTACCCCAACGAGGCCACGCTCGAAGCCCAGCTGCTGAAGCACCTGCAGCCGGTCGACACCGAATCCGGCGGCTGATCGCCGCGCCGTCCGGCGCTAGCGCCAGCGTTTGCCGCAATACTGCCGCACGTACTTGAAGACCTCGCCGGCGCCGGCCGCCACCCGCGGATCCGGGTCGGTCTGCAAGGCCACCAGGCTGGCGGTGCGCGCCATGCAGTCGCGGCGCAGCACCGCCCAGTCCGGCCCCTCGTAGCCGGCCCGACGCCCGTCGGCGTCGACGAAGCGCGGCAGCGCCACTCGCAAGGCCTCGCGCGAGCCGTCGCGCAGCAACACCGCCAGGGCGTCGCCGCCGACCGATCCGCCCTCGTCCAATGCCGCGGCCAGGCTGGCGACCGTCTCGGGCTCCAAGGCCCGGCCGTCCAGGGCGGGCAGCAGGGCCGCCATCAGGGCCTCGCGCGCCGGTCCCTTGCCTTCGGCGAGCGCCTGCCGTCCGATGGGCTGCAGGGCCAGCGCGCCCAGCTCCGGCGGCGCCGCCAGCGCGGCCGGCCGCAGTGACGGAACCGTCAGCGCATAGCCGCGCAAGGTGCGCGCGGGGTCGTCGGTCAGCGTCCAGAGCAGGGGCGCCGCCCGTTCGGCGCTCGCCAGCGCGGCCGAGGCCAGATCGTCTTCGATGCGCTCGGCCAGATACTCGCGCAGGTCGCGGTCGAACCGCGTCGACTGCGCCTCGGCCAGCGCCAGCACGGCCTCCGGTCCGGGAAGCAGGCGATCGAGCGCGGCCTCGGCCTCGGCGGCCGGGACGTAGCGATGCGCCTTGAGCAGCACCAGCTGCTCCAGCGCCAGCGGATCGCTGGCGGCGCGCGCCACCTGCGCCGACCAGGCCCGATGGCCCGCCCACGGGCCCAGCCACATCCCCAGCAGCCCCAGGCCAGCCAGGGTCAGGGCCAGCCGGATCGGGCGGCCGGCCAGGGGCCGAAAGCGCACCCAGGCCGCCAACAGCGGCAGGGGCGCCAGGCCGAGCAACCAGGCGCCGGCGGCCCAGGTCAGACCGGTGAAGGCCAGCGGTGCCCGGAACTCGAGATCGAAGATCCACAGCACCAGCTCGGCGGCCAGAAAGAAGGCCGGCAGGCCGGCCAGAATGGCCGCGATGCGCCAGGCCTCGACGGCCAGCTCGCCGCGGCTCGACTCGACCTTGCGCGGCCGGCCCAGGAGGTAGCTCGCCAGCCCGGCCAGCAGGCCGGCCGTCAGGGTCGACCAGGGGTAGATCAGCATCCACAGGACAAGGTCGGCGCGTCGCATGCTGGCTCCAGACCGGCCCTAGGCGTCGGGGCCGTTGAGGCGCTGGGCGGCCTGCACCAGGTCCTCGGCGGTGTTGACGTTCAAGAAGCTGCGCCCATCCGGGTCGGCCTCCCGCCAGGCATCCGGCGCCACGACGCGGGCCTTGAGGACCGAGATGAGGGCCGTGGTCGGCAGGGGCCCGCCGCGCAGCAGTCGCTCGAGCGGCGGCAAGCAGGACCGGCGGTAGGCGGCCAGGAGCGGCTGCAGGCCGGCGTCGCGCGCCGTGGCGCCGACCAGCCGCGAGGGCGGCTCGCCCTCGCCGATGTAGGGCACGGCGGCGTGCAGCGGCCCGATCGCCGCCAGGAGGAGCTCCAGCAGCGCGGGACGCACCAAGGGCATGTCGCAGGCGACCACCAGGGCCAGATCGGTCGGGCTGGCATCCAGCCCGGCCTGGATGCCGGTCAAGGGGCCGCGCGCCTCGAAGCGATCGACCACGACGGGCAAGCCGAGGCCTTCGAGGCGTTCGCGCTGCACCGCATCGCGCGCCACCAGCACCTGGCCGTCGGTCACGGTCTCGAGGGCATCCAGGACCCAGCGCAGCAGGGACCGGCCCGAGAGCTCGATCCAGGCCTTGTCGCGCCCGCCCATGCGTCGGCTGCGGCCGCCGGCCAGGACGATGCCGGTCACCGGTTCGGCCATATGGAGCGCCCGCTGTCGCAGCGGGCGCGGCAGGGTCACCGCCAACTCCGAGTCCAGCTCCATCGCCTGCGCCTCCCAGCCGCTCGCCCCAGCCCGATCCCTGCCGCCACCCGCGCGAGGCAGCCCTGGCCGGGCTTGACTCGACCGATTGTCCACTCCTCTATTGTGGGGCTCCCGAGCCCGCGCGGCAAGGCTTCCGAACCTTGGCGGCGCCCAGGCCGAATGATACAATCCGAAGCCCTGTCGCCCGCCCGGTCCCAGCGACGTCGATCGGCCCCGAAGGCGCGGATCCCTGTCCCAGCCCGCGGCGCCTCGTCGAGTCCGCCGCCGCGCCGGCCGACCCCCAACCGGCCCCGGAGGCCCTCCGCGAGCATGTGCGGTATCTGCGGCACGCTGGCCACCCGTCCCGGTACGCTGGTGGTCCCCGCCGAGGTCGAGGCGATGTGCGCCACGCTGCGCCATCGCGGTCCCGACGATCGCGGCCTGCACCTCGATCCCCAGGCACGCCTGGCCATGGCCGCCGTCCGGCTGTCGATCATCGATCTGGCGGGCGGACACCAGCCGCTGTCCAACGAGGACGGCTCGGTCTGGGTGGCCCAGAACGGCGAGATCTACAACTTCCGGGCCCTGCGCGCCGAGCTCGTCGCGCGGGGGCACGACTTCGTCACGCACAGCGACACCGAGGTCATCGCCCACCTCTACGAGGAGCAGGGCCTCGACTTCGCCCGCAGCCTGCAGGGCATGTTCGCCATCGCGGTCTGGGACGCTCGCCGCGGCCGGCTGGTCCTGGTGCGCGATCGGCTGGGCATCAAGCCGCTGTTCTACGCCGAGCACGACGGCCAGCTGCGCTTCGCCTCGGAGATCAAGGCCCTGCTGGCGGCTGGCCTGCCGCGGCGGCTCGACCCGGTGGCGCTGCACGACTACCTGTCCTTCGACTACGTGCCCGGCCCCAACACCATGTTCGAGGGCATCAGCCGCCTGCAGGCCGGGCATCGGCTGATCTGGGACGGCCGGCTGACCATCGAGCGCTACTGGGACCTGCCCGGCTCGACGCCGCCCGAGCCGATCGTCGACGACACCCGCGCCCTGAGCGCGCAGCTGCGCACCCGCCTCGACGATGCCGTGGCGGCGAACATGGTCAGCGACGTGCCGGTCGGTGCCTTCCTCTCGGGCGGGCTCGACTCGAGCCTGGTGGTGGCGCTGATGGCCCGCCAATCGGATCGGCCGGTCCAGACCCACTCGATCGGCTTTCGCGAGGCGAGCTACAACGAGCTGCCCTGGGCCCGCCGCGTGGCCGCGCATTGCGGCACCGAGCACCACGAGACCATCGTCGAGCCGAACATCGAGGATCTGATCCACGAGCTGGTCGGCGCCTTCGACGAGCCCTTCGGCGATTCCTCGGCGGTGGCCGCCTGGGTGCTGGCGCGCGAGGCGGCGCAGCATGCCAAGGTCGTGCTCTCGGGCGACGGCGGCGACGAGATCTTCGGCGGCTACGTGATCTACCAGGCCGACCAGCTGGCCCGGCTCTACCGGCGCCTGCCGGCCGCCCTGGCCGAGCAGGCCCTGCCGGCCCTGGCACGGCGCATCCCGGCCTCCGACCGCAAGATGAGCTGGGACCTCAAGCTGCGCCGCTTCGTCGAGCACGGCCGAGCCGATCCGCTGGCGGCGCACGGCTCCTGGCGCATCATCTTCACCGAGGCGATGAAGGCTCGGCTCTACGGCGCGCACTTCCGGCCGGCCGGCCACGACTCGCTGGACCTGCTGCGGGCCCATTTCGACCGCACCCAGGGCGACGACCTGCTCAACCGGTTCATGGCCGTCGATGCCCGGATCAGCCTGGTGGACGACATGCTGACCAAGGTCGACCGGACCAGCATGGCCCACAGCCTCGAGGTCCGCGTGCCGCTGCTGGACCACCACCTGGTCGAGTGGATGGAGCGCATCCCCAGCCGCTACAAGGTCCACGGGCCGCGCATGACCCTGAAGTACCTGATGAAGGAGGCCGCGCGGGGACTCCTGCCCGACGCCGTCATCGACCGGCCCAAGGCCGGCTTCCACGTCCCGGTGCCCGCCTGGCTGAAACGGGAGCTGCGCCCGCTGGTCGATCATCAGCTCGGCGCCGAGACCCTGACCCGCCAGGGCATCTTCGACCCGGCCTACGTCGCCGAGCTGATCGCCGCCGATCGGGCGGGCAAGGCCAACCACAGCCGCAACATCTGGGGCCTGCTCATGTTCGGCCTGTGGTACGATCGCTTCATCGAACGGACACCCGTCTGAGACCCGATCGGGCCCTGTTCCGTCCTATAATCAAGCGCTTGTCGAATCCCGGCCCCGATCGGGCCTCCGAAGCCATGCGAGGCGAGGGTTTTCGAGCCGGCCTTGCGTCACGTTCCGAACCGCCACCCCAAGAGGATTCTGTGTCATGAGCTACGTCAACGAGGTCTTCGAGCGCGTCAAGCAGCGCGACCCGGGTCAGCCGGAGTTCCAGCAGGCCGTCTGGGAGGTCCTGGAGACCCTGGAGCCGGTCTTCGCGCGCAACCCACAGTACGTCGAGGCCGGCATCCTGGACCGCATCATCGAGCCCGAGCGGATGATCATGTTCCGCGTCCCCTGGCAGGACGACCAGGGCCACGTGCACGTCAACCGCGGCTTCCGGGTGCAGTTCAACAGCGCCATCGGCCCCTACAAGGGCGGGCTGCGCTTCCACCCGAGCGTGACGCTCTCGATCATCAAGTTCCTCGGCTTCGAGCAGATCTTCAAGAACGCGCTGACCACGCGGCCGATCGGCGGCGGCAAGGGCGGTAGCGACTTCGACCCCAAGGGCAAGAGCGACGCCGAGGTGATGCGCTTCTGCCAGTCCTTCATGACCGAGCTCTATCGGCACATCGGTCCCAACGCCGACGTGCCGGCCGGCGACATCGGCGTGGGCGGCCGTGAGATCGGCTTCCTCTACGGTCAGTACAAGCGCTTGACCAAGAGCTGGGACGGCGTGCTGACCGGCAAGGGCCTGGGCTGGGGCGGCTCGCTGATCCGCCCGGAGGCCACCGGCTACGGCCAGGTCTACTTCCTGCGCGAGATGCTGGCGAGCCGCGGCGACGCGATCGAAGGCAAGACCTGCACCGTCTCGGGCAGCGGCAACGTGGCCCAGTACTGCGTCGAGAAGGTGCTGGACTATGGTGGCAAGGTGGTCACCATGTCGGACTCGGGCGGCTTCGTGCACGATCCGGCCGGCATCGACGCCGACAAGCTGGCCTGGGTGATGGACCTCAAGAACAACCGCCGCGGCCGCATCAGCGACTACACGCGCGAGTTCAGCGGCGCAACCTACCACGAGGGCCAGCGCCCCTGGGGCGTGCCCTGTGACGTCGCCCTGCCCTGCGCGACCCAGAACGAGGTCGACGAGCAGGATGCGCGCACGCTCATCGCCGGCGGCTGCAAGGCCGTCTCGGAGGGCGCCAACATGCCCTCGACGCCGGGCGCGATCGAAGTCTATCGCGCGGCCGGCATCGCCTACGGCCCGGCCAAGGCGGCCAACGCCGGCGGCGTGGCCACCTCGGCGCTCGAGATGACCCAGAACGCCCAGTTCGACCGCTGGACCCGCGAGAAGGTCGACCGCGAGCTGGACCGCATCATGACCGACATCCACGAGCAGTGCCGCGACGCGGCGGCGACCTACGGGCATGCGGGCGACCTGATGACCGGCGCCAACATCGCCGGCTTCGTCAAGGTGGCCGACGCCATGATGGACCAGGGCCTGGTCTGATCTCGGTCGACGGCCGACACGGTTCGCTTGCGCAAGCCTCGCGTTGACAAGGCCGGCGCCAGGCTGGTGAAGGGAGGTCGCTTCGGCGGCCTCCCTTCGCGTTTCGGGGTCGTCGTGAGGCTGGCTTGGGGCAGGCATCTCCGGCATCGACGCGAACCCTGGCGACGATGACATCGGGGCCGCACAGCCCGCGCGGCAGGTTGCCGAAGCGGGAGGTCCACGCCAGGTCCGCCGCGATATCGGGCATCCGATGCCGCTCGGAGGCCGGTCTGCACTGCCCGCGCAGCCAGATCTGGCTCGGCACCGGCGGCCGCCTCCCGCCTTGACCCAGGCTCGCCACCCGTATAAACCTTCGCTCCCCAACGCTCCAACCGCCCGGCGACGCGCTCGCGCGTCGCCGGCTCGTCACGCGATCGCCCTGCGGACCGCGGCAAAGGACGGCACCCGATGCAAGACCTCGCCCAGCTGATCGAGTCCTACGACGACCAGTCCGAAGAGCTCCAAGGCCTGCAGCGCTTCCGGGTCCAGGACATCCTCCTGGTGGCGAGCCTCTACGACTCCTACACCCTCAGCGAAGGCAAGCACCTCTCCGAGCTGCTCTTCGGCACCTACCTCAACCTGTCCTTCATGACCCCCCCGCGCATCAACCGCGTCGGCACGCGCGAACAGGCCCTGGCCGAGCTCGAGGAGCAGCCCTACGACCTGGTCATCACCCTGGCCGCCGCCGGCGCCATGAGCGCTCCCGCCTTCGGCCGAGCCGTCAAGGCCCTGCAGCCGGATGCCGTCGTCTACGTGGTCGCCTTCAACGCACGCGAGCTCCAGGGCCTCGCCCACGGCCCCGGCTCGCCGGACGGCCTCGACCGATTCTTCATCTGGCGCGGCGACGTGCGGCTCTTCCTGTCGATGATCAAGCTGGTCGAGGACCGGCGCAACGCCGAGACCGACTCCGGGCTCGGCGGCGTGCGGACGCTGATCCTGGTCGAGGACAACATCTCGTTCTACTCCTCGTACCTGCCCATCCTGCTCGACGAGTTCGTCCGCCAGACCGAGGCCCTGATCGGCAAGAGCATCAACGCCGGCCAGCGCCTGCTGCGCCGGCGCCTGCGGCCCAAGATCATGCTCGCCACCAGCCTCGAGGAAGGCTGGGAGCTCTACGAGAAGTACCAGGCCACCGTCTTGGCGGTCATCTGCGACGTGCAGTTCCCCTGGCGCGGCGACCCCCAGCGCGAGGCGGGCATCGAGCTCCTGTCGCGCATCCGAGAGCGCGACCCCGACCTGCCGCTGATGCTGCAGTCCTCGCGGGCCTACTATGCCGAGGAAGCCGGCCGGCTCGGCGCCAGCTTCCTCGACAAGCGGTCGCCGACCCTCTTGAGCGACTTCCGAACCTTCATGTTCGAGAACCTGGGCTTCGGCGACTTCGTCTTCCGCGACGCCAAGGGCGAGGAGATCACGCGCGCCGACGACATCGACAGCATGCTCATGGTCCTGGACGACGTGCCGGTCGCCACCCTGCGCTACCACGCCAGCCGCAACCACTTCTCGAACTGGCTGATGGCGCGCACCGAGTTCCACCTGGCCGACGAGCTGCGGCACATGCGGATCTCCGACTTCCCCAACATCGAGGCCATGCGCGAGTTCCTGCGCCAGCGCTTGACGGCCATCCGCAGCGAGGAGCGCCACGGGCAGGTCGAGGACTTCGTGGCCACGCGCTTCGACACCAGCACCGAGTTCGCGCGCATCGGCGAGGGCTCGTTGGGCGGCAAGGGCCGCGGCCTGGCCTTCCTGCACGATCTGATCAGCCGCACCGGCATCGAGCAGGCCATCGAGGGCCTGCGCATCTACGTGCCGCATTCGGCGGTGCTCGGCACGGCGGTCTTCGACGCCTTCGTCGCCCAGGACGACCTGCTCGCCTTCGCCCTGCGCGAGAACGACGACCAGGCCATCCTCGACCGCTTCCAGGCCGCCAGCCTGCCCGAGTCGATCATCGCCGACCTGCGCGATTTCCTGGAGCAGGTACGCTACCCGCTGGCCGTGCGCTCCTCGAGCCTGCTCGAGGACTCGCACCATCTGCCGGCCGCCGGCGTCTACCCGACCCACATGCTGCCCAACGCCGACCCGGATCCGGAGATTCGGCAGACGCAGCTCTGCCTGGCCATCAAGCACATCTTCGCCTCGACCTTCTTCCAGAACGCCAAGGCCTACCTGGCCGCGACCCCCAACCGGGTCGAGGACGAGAAGATGGCGGTGATCATCCAGCAGGTGGTCGGCCGGCGCCACGATTCGTGGGTCTACCCCGGCCTCAGCGGCGCGGCCTGCTCCTACAACTACTACCCGATCCGCGACATGAAGCCCGAGGAGGGCATCGCCACGGTGGCCCTCGGGCTGGGTCGGACGGTGGCCGAGGGGGGGCGTGCGGTGCGCTTCTCGCCGGCCCATCCCCAGTGGCTGCCCCAGATGTCGACACCCGAGGACATCCTCAAGAACGCCCAGACGCGCTTCTGGGCCCTGGACGTCACCCGCGCCCCGGACCTGCGCCGCCCCGAAGCCGACAACGACCTGGTCGCGCTCGACCTGGCCGCCGCCGAGCGCCACGGCACGCTCTGGCCGGTCGCCTCGGTCTACTCGCAGGCGAACGACGCCGTCTACGAAGGCCTGTCACGCCAGGGGCCCCGTCTGGTCACCATGGCACCCATCCTCAAGCACAAGCTCCTGCCTCTGCCCGAAGCCATCCGGCACCTCCTGGCGGTCGGCGAGCTGGGCATGGGCGGCCCGGTCGAGATCGAGTTCGCGGTCGACACGCTGGCCGAGGCCGGTCGGCCGCGCGACTTCGCCGTGCTGCAGATCCGCCCTCTGGCGGCGCCGGAAGTCAGCGCCCGGGTCGACATGGACGCCATGGACGAGGCCGACATCTTCGTCCGGGCTCAGGCGCTGGGCGCCGGACGCAACACCGAGATCCGCGACATCGTCGCGGTCAAGCTCGATGCCTTCGACCGCGCCCACTCGCGCGCCGTCGCGGCCGAGGTCGGCCAGATCAACCACCAGCTGATGGAAGCCGGTCGGCCCTACCTGCTCATCGGCCCCGGCCGCTGGGGCACCTCGGACCCCTGGCTGGGCATCCCGGTCGCCTGGCACCAGATCGCCGGCGCGCGGGCCATCGTCGAGTGCAAGCTGGCCGGCATCGCCGTGGAGCCCTCCCAGGGCACCCACTTCTTCCAGAACATGACCAGCCTGGGCATCGGCTACTTCACCCCCAACCCACGCCTCGACACCGACATCGATTGGGGCTGGCTCGAAACCCTGAGCCCCGATTGGGAGGGCCAATGGGTGCGCCACTTCCGTCTCGAGGCGCCGCTGGAAGTGATCATCGACGGCCGCCAGAGCGAGGGCGTCATCCTGAAACGGGTGCGCGCCTGATCGAATCCGGACAAGATCGGTTATGATTGGTGCCCGGCCGCGCCAGGCCGGCGCCGCATCGCATCCCCGAACCCCTAGGAGCGCTCCATGCACCGACCCACCTCCCTCAAGATCGGCCTCGGCCTGGTCCTGGCCGGCCTCGTCACCCTCGGCGGGCTGGCCCTGCACCGCGCCGAGCCCGCACGCGCCTCGAGCGGCGGCCGAACCGGCCTCTCCGGCAACCCGGCCACCGGCGGCCAGACCTGCAGCCGCTGCCACAACGGCGGCGTCACCCCCGACGTCACGCTCTCGGGTCCGACCCGTCTCGCCGCCGGCGCCACCGGCACCTACACCCTGACCATCATGGGCGGCCAGAAGAACCTGGGCGGCTTCGACGTCTCGGCCACCGTCGGCGCCCTGGCGCCCCTGGATGGGGCGAGCGACGTCTGGCTGAGCAACGGCGAGGTGACCCATACCGCGCCCAAGACCGTCGACGCCATGGACCAGGTGATCTTCAACTTCCTGTGGACGGCACCCGACCAGGCCGGTCCGGCCAAGCTCTACGGCGTCGGCAACTCGGTCAACGGCAACTTCAACCCCAGCGGCGACGCGGCCGACACCGCGACGCTCGACATCGCGGTCGAAGCCGGCGGCGGGCCCGACCCGACGCCGACCTCGGTGCCCGAGCCCGCCACCCCGGTGCCGACGGTCGAGAGCCCCTACCCCGTGGCGGTGGCCGACCTGGCCAACCCGCACGGCATCACCGTGCTGGACGAAGACCGGTTGCTGGTCGGCGAGGGCGGCAACCGGAGCGAGGCCTGGGTCCCCGGCCAGTTCGGGCCCGGCGCCGGCGACGGCCGCGTCTCGCGGATCGCGCTGGCCGATCCGAGCCAGCGCGAGGTCCTGGTCGCGGACATGACCAACTCGACGGATCCCGGCGGCGGCACCGTGGGCGGCAACCACGCCATCGAGGTCCAGCTGCCCGGCGCGAGCACCCAGACCGCGGCCGTCACCCTGGTGGCCCAGGCCGGCGGCCCGGCCCACAGTCGACCCGAGGAAGCCGCCAAGATCCTGCTGGTCGACGCCTCGGGCGCGATCGAGGTCTTCGCCGACCCGCTGGCCTACGAGCAGGCCAACAATCCCGGCGGCGAGCCGGGCGAGGGCGGCATCGACTCGAACCCCTGGCGCCTGGTGCAGGCACCGGACGGCCGCGTGCTGGTGGTCGATGCCGGCGCCAACGACATCCTGGCGCTCGACCTGGCCACGCGCCAGCTCTCGGCCTGGGCCGTCTTCGCGCCGCTGTCGGCGGAAGGCCAGCAGGCCATCCCGACCGGCCTGGCCTTCGCGCCGGACGGCGACGGCGTCGCCTACGTCAGCCTGCTCGGCCCCTTCGGCCCCGGCACCACCGAGATCCGTCGCCTGGAGGACCGGAACGGCGACGGCGACATGCTCGACGAAGGCGAGCAGAGCACGCTCGTCGGCGGCCTGAAGCTGGTCACCGACCTGGCCTTCGGCCCGGGCGGCCAGCTATTCTTCACCCAGATCGCCGGCGGCACCCTGTCGCGGATCGACCCGGCCTGCTGGAGCGAGGGCGCGGCCTGCGACGCGGACGACGTGACGGTGGTCGCCGACCGCCTGCCCGCCGCCAGCGCGCTGGCCTTCCTGCCCGCGGGCGACGCCCTGGTGAGCACCACCAACCAGCCCAACCCGGGCGGTCCGAGCCTGAGCGGCAACCGCATCGTCCGCATCCCGGCCGATCAGCTGCTGCCCGAGCCCGAGCCGACGCCGACCGGCCCGACGCCGACCGAGCTGCCGCCGACGGCCGAGCCGCCCACGCAGCCGACGATCTTCCTGCCCTTCCTGCTGCGCGTCGAGACCCTCCACTAGCCCCGATCGCGGAAGGGGCCGGCCCGAGCCGGCCCCTTCCGCCTTCCGCCGCCCCCGCCTGGAACGAGGCTCCCATGTCCGGAACCGGCTCCGCCGACCGGAAGCGCCTGGCCCTTCCGCTGGCCCTGTCGATCGGCCTCGGCCTGCTGGTCGGGTCCCAAGCACCCGCCGAGAAGGTCCGGGCCCAGGCGACGGGCGCCTACGTGATCGCCGACACCTGGGCCAGCGTCGCGGCGCCCCGACCGGCCGACAGCTGGCCGGCCGCCTCGGGCCTGGCCATCGACGCCGCCCGCCGCATCTACGTCGCCGACGCCGCCGAGGCGCGCATCAGCGTCATCGAGCCGGCCGGCGCGGTCCGGCTGCTGGGCGATGGCGCCGACCTGGGCCTGGTCGAGCCGCGCGACCTGGCGGTGGACGCGGCCCGAAGCCGGCTCTACGTGGCCGATCCCGGCCTGGGCGGCGTCGCCGTCCTGGGCCTGGACGGCGCGCGCATCGCGGTCTGGCCCGGCGTCGAAGCCATCACCGGCCTCGGCGTGGCGCCCGACGGGCGGGTGCTGGCCGGCGCCGCCCTGGCCGGCGAGGTGCGCCGCTTCGAGCCGGACGGAACGCCGCTCGCGCCCATCCGCGCCGTGACGCAGGGCGCCGGCGCGCGCATCACCGGCCTCGACGTCGCCGCCGACGGCAGCCTGGTGGTGCTCGACGCCACCCGACCCCAGCTGCTGCGCTTCGACCCGCGGGGCGCTCGGCTCGACCCGATCGCGCTGCCCTCGACCTTCGTCGACGTGGTCGCCGACTACAGCCTGGGCATCTTCACGCGCCAATGGTACTGGTTCACCGACGCCGCCGGCCTGCACGCCTACGACCCGCTGCGCGACCAGTGGCAGCTGGCCGACGGCCTCGACGGGCTCGACCGTCTGGCGGTCTACCCGCCGCTCGGCATTGTCGTCGCTCGGCCCGGCGCCAGCGGGTCGCGGGTGCACCGCTTCGACTACCGGTTGATCGACCTGGATCGGGCGCGCCCGGCGGCCAGCTGGGGCAGCGCGGTCGAGATCCCGGGCCGGCTGGAGAGCCCGGACCGGATCCAGGTCGGCGCCGACGGCCGGGTCTACCTGCTCGACCGTTGGCCCCGGGTCCAACGCTTCGGCCCCAACGGCGCGGTGCAGGGCCAGCTGCTGCCCGGATTCCAGCCGGCGGCGGTCGAGGTGGCGGCCGACGGCCGGCTCTTCGTCGCCGACGGAGGGCGCCTGCTGGAAGCCTACGCGGCCGACGGCACGCTGCGCTGGCAGCAGTCCCTCGAGAACCTGAGACCGAGCACCGCCGGCCTGGCGCTCGACCCGGCCGGGGAGTCCCTGGCCCTGCTCGACGCGGCGCAGGACCGCATCCTGCGCTTCGCGGCGGCCGACGGCCGGCCGCTCGGCGGCGAGGCGCTGCCCGCGCCCGAGCGGGGGAGCGACGTCTGGGCCGATCTGGCGGCGGGCGCCGACGGCACCCTGCACGCGCTGGACCTGGGCGGG
>JACKBJ010000018.1 GCA_020634625.1 Caldilineae bacterium
GCCTGTCCGAAGCACCGCCTGACCCGAAGGCGCCGCGCTCGTTCCGCCGCGAGCTGGGGGTCGAGCTGGCCATCGCGCTGTGCTTTCTCGCCCTGCCGCTGGCCGTTCTCTGGCCGGTCACCCTGGGCGGTCGGAGCATGGTGCCCTACGACGCCCTGCTGGGCGACCCGGTCTACCGGGAGACCCTCGAGGAGGCCGGCGTCGGCTACACCCAGAACGGCCTGGTGGCCGACCTGGTCTTCCAGAACCTCGAGTGGAAGCGCTTCTGGGTCGAGCGCACGCGGGCCGGCCAGCCGCCGCTCTGGAACCCCTACCTGGCCGGCGGGATGCCCTTCCTGGCCGCC
Source organism: Caldilineae bacterium (assembly GCA_020634625.1). Classification (GTDB taxonomy): domain Bacteria; phylum Chloroflexota; class Anaerolineae; order Epilineales; family Epilineaceae; genus JACKBJ01. Next base: position 345 of record JACKBJ010000018.1, read on the forward strand.
GGCCAGCATTCGGGGCTCTATCCGCCCAGCCTGATCTTCTTCCTGATCCCGACCCCGCTGGCCTTTGGCTGGAACGCGCTCCTGGCGCTCTGGCTGGCCGGCCTCGCGATGTACGCCTTCGGCCGGGTGATCGGCCTGGGCCGCTTCGCCGCCATCCTCATGGGCAGCGCCTGGTCCCTGTCGGCGCTTTTCGTGGTCAACGGCGTCTTCCCGATGATCCAGGCCGGGATGACCTGGCTGCCCCTGATCCTGGCCGGCATCCTGGCCCTGTGTCGTCAGGCAGAGGCCGAACGCCACGCCGGCCTGCTGCCGCGCGGCAGCGGTGCCGCCTGGCTGCTGCTGGTGGCGCTGGCCACGGCGCTGACCGGCCTGGCCGGCCATCCGGAGATGCTGCTCTACGCCGCCCTGGTGGCATCGGCCTTCTCGGCCTACCGCCTGGCCTGGGTCTGGCGCCTGGGCAGCCCGCGGGCCGCCCTGCGCGCGGCGCTCTGGCTGGCCGGCGCGGCGCTCTGCGGCGGCCTGGTGGCCGCCCTGCAGCTGGTGCCGCTGGCCGAGCTGGCCGGCGCGAACTGGCGCAGCGGCGCGGCCAGCTACGCCGAGGTCCTGACGAGCGCATTCGGGATCCGCCAGGCCATCACCTTCCTGGTGCCCGACTTCTTCGGCAACCCGGCGCACCATGCCGTGCCGCGGGTCGGCGGCGGCGGCAGCACCCGCCTGGCCGGCAACGCCATGTGGGGCCTGGCCTGGGGCAGCCGCAACTACGTCGAGGCGGCGGCCTACATCGGGCTTCCCTGCCTGCTGCTGGCGCCGGTGGGCCTGGTCGCGCGACCCCGGCGCCGGCTGGCGGTCTTCTTCGGGTTGCTGGCCCTGCTGGCCCTGTCCTTCATCTTCGGCCTGCCCAGCTACCGCCTGCTCTTCTTCGCCGTGCCGGGCGTCGACCAGCTGCGCACGCCCTTCCGCTGGATCTTCCCGTTCGACCTGGCCCTGGTGACCCTGGCCGGCCTCGGCGCCGACCACCTGGTGACCCGCGCGCGCTCCACCCGGCCGGCCGATCTGGCGCAGCGGCTGGCGCTGGGTCTGGGCTGGCTGGCCACCGCCTGCGGCAGCCTGCTGGGCCTGGTGCTGGCCCTGGCCTGGCTACGGCCCGAACGCTGGACCCGCCTGGTCGCGTCCGCTTTCGAAGCCCTGCCCTGTCCTGACGGACACTGTGCGCTGGACGCGGCCCTCGAGCGCTTCGGCACGCCGGCGGTCCTGGCCGACTACCAGTACGGCAACCTGGGCCATCTGGCGGTCTTCATGTGCCTGGGCGGCATCGCCTTGCTGCTCCTGGCGCGCCGATCGGCCGACCGCCGCCAGGCAAGGTTGGCGCAGGGCCTGGCGCTGGCCACGCTGTCGCTGGATCTGATCCTGGTCGGCTTCGGCTTCACGCCGGCGGTCGACCCGGCCCTGGCCGACCTGGAACCGCCGCTGGTGACGCAGCTGTCCGACCTGGTGGCCGCCAAATGGGGCCGGGTGAGCGCCTTCGGTGAGGCCAAGCTGCTCTGGCCCAACAGCGCCATGCGCGCCGACATCCCCGACCTGCGCGCCTACGACTCGATCCTGCCCTGGTGGACCGTCGAGACCCTCGATGCCATCGAGGACCAGAGCGGCATGCTGATCTACAACCGGATCGGCAACCTGCAGCGGGCCGAGAGCCTGGCCCATCCAGCCCTGGCAGCGCTGGGCCTGCGCTACCTGATCAGCCAGGCGCCGATCGACGCCCCCGGGCTCGAGCTGGTGGCCGAGGACGGCGAGCTCAAGCTCTACGAGAACACGCGGGCCCTGCCGCGGGCCTGGGTGGTCAACCAGGTCGAGGTGCACCGCCGCCGCGCGGACCTGCTCGCGGCGCTGGACGGCTTCGACCCCGCGCGCACCGCGCTGCTCGAGGAAGCACCGGAGCTCGAGATCTGGCAAGGTCTGCCGGCCGGCCGCGACATCGAGGCCAACACCCAGGTGCGCCGCGACACCGAGACGGCGATCGAGTTGCAGGTGGACGTCTTCGGCGCGCCCTCGGGCGGCCTGCTGATGCTCTCGGAGGCCTGGTTCCCCGGCTGGCGGGCCTGGGTCGAGACGGCCGGCCCCGAAGGCCGCAGCGAGACGGAGGTGCCGGTCTACCGGGCCGACGGCATGCTGCGCGCGGTGCCGGTGCCGCCCGGCCGCTCGACGGTCCGCCTGAAGTACTTCCCGATGTCGCTGAAGATCGGGCTCTACGGCAGCTTCCTGGGCGGGATCCTGCTCATCCTGGCCGCGGCCTATGCCCTCTGGAGCCGCTTCGTGCGGGTCGACGACCGGGACGAGGTCGGCCGCATCGCGGTCAACAGCGCCGGCCCGATCGCGGCCAACCTGCTCAACAAGCTGCTGCTCTTCGTCTTCGCCATGCTGACGCTGCGCCTGCTCGGCCCCGAGGCGGCCGGCCAGTACTACGTGGCCGTCACCATCATCGGCTTCGCCGACATCATCACCAACTTCGGCCTGAACCTGCTGACGACGCGCGAGGTGGCGCGCCGGCCCGAGCTGGCCGGGCGCTACCTGAGCCAGACCATCCTGCTGCGGCTGCTGCTCTGGCTGCTGATGCTGCCGCTGCTGGGCGGCTACATCGCTCTGCGCGGCGGGTCCCTGGGGCTCTCGGGCGGCAACCCGCTGAGCCGCGAGGCGGTGCTGGCCATCGGGCTGCTGGCCCTGGGCCTGATCCCGTCCAACCTCAACACGGCCATCTCGAGCATCTTCCAGGCCCGCGAGCGCATGGTCCTGCCGGCGGCGGTGACCATCGTCTCGACCCTGGTCACGATCTCGGTGGGCGCGGTGGCGCTGCTGGCCGGCTACGGCTTCGTCGGCCTGGCCGCGGTCTCGATCCTGACCAACTGGATCACCTTCGGCATCCTGCTCGGCCTGGCGGCGCGCGAGGGCATCCGGCCCGAGTGGCGCGTCGAGCCGGCCTTCATCTGGGCCATGGTCGGGCTCTCGCTGCCGCTGATGCTCAACCACATGCTGCAGACGGTCTTCTTCAAGATCGACGTGCTGCTGCTCGACCAGCTGCTGTCCCAGGGCGGGAGCACGGTCGTCGGCTGGTACCAGGCGGCCTACAAGTGGGTCGACGCGCTGCTGATCCTGCCGGCCTTCTTCACCATGGCGCTCTTCCCGATGCTCAGCCGCCGCGCCGCCGACGACCCCTCCGGCTTCCGGCGCGCCTTCTCGACCGCCCAACGCTGGCTGATCACGGTGGCCCTGCCGATCGCGGTGGTCACCACCTTCCTGGCCGACAGCCTGGTCTGGGTGCTGGCCGGCAGCGAGTACGTGCCCCAGGGCGGCACGGCGCTGAAGGTGATGATCTGGTTCCTGCCCTTCTCCTTCGCCAACGGCTTGACCCAGTACGTGCTCATCGCGCTGAACCGGCAGCGCTGGATCACGCTGTCCTTCGTGATCGCGGTGGCCTTCAACCTGCTGGCCAACTGGCTGGTGATCCCGGGCCACGTGATCTTCGGCATCGACATCCCGGCCTACAGCTACGTCGGCGCGGCGGTGGTCACCATCCTCTCGGAGCTGGTGCTGCGCATCCCCTTCGGCTACGGCCTGCGCGACGTCGGGGCGCCGCCGCTGCTGGTGCTGATGTGGCGGCCGGCCTTGGCCGCCAGCGTCGCGGCCGGCCTGCTGGCCCGCGTGGACGCCCTGGGCGGCTCGCAGCTGCTGGGCCTGCTCTTGGCCCTGCCGGTCTACGGCCTGGTGCTGGCCCTGCTGGGCGGCATCACCGCCGACGATCGGGCCCTGCTGTCACGGCTGCTGCCCGGCCGGCGCGGGCCGGCGACTTCGGAGGCCCCGCAGGCGCTGTGATATCATGTGCCCGGAAGCGGCCAGATCCGTGCCGACGCCATCGGCCTCGGCCCACCGCAGCACACCCGAGGAGGGAGCCATGAAGGTCAGCCTGGAATACTGCAATGCTTGAAACTACCTGCCACGCGCCGTCAGGCTGACGGACGAAGTGCTGGGTAGGGGCGCGATCGCCCATCGGGTCGAGGAATGGACGCTGATCCCCTCCAAGGGCGGCGTCTTCGAGCTCGTGATCGACGGCGAGCTGGTCTATTCCAAGAAGGCCACCGGCCGCCACGCCGAGATCGACGAGATCCTGGCGCTGTTCGAGGCCCGCCTCCCGAGCTGAGCCAGGGCCGGGCCTGGATCGCCCGCGAGCCGCGGCGAGGGAGGGTCAGGCATGGGTGCAGCGACGGCCGGCGCAGCGCCTTCGGGCGTCGGGAGCCCCGAACGCCGGGACCAGTCGCGGGCGCTCGAGGCGGCGCTGCGGCGCGCCGGCCTGGGCGACCTGCGCTTCGATCGGCTCTCGCGGGTGCTCTACAGCAGCGACGCCAGCCCCTACCAGGTCGAACCGCTGGGCGTGGCCTGCCCGCGCGACGCCGACGAGGTGGCGGCTGCGGTCGGCGTCTGCGCCGCGCTGGGCCTGCCGATCACCGCCCGGGCCGGCGGCACCGGCCTGGCCGGCCAGGCCCTCGGCCAGGGGCTGGTGCTCGACACGGCGCGCCATCTGCGCCGATGGTCCATCGACCCCGAGCGGATGCGCTGCGTCGTCGAGCCGGGCGTGGTGCTCGACGACCTGAACCGGGAAGCCGCCCGCCACGGCCTGGCCTTCGGGCCGGACCCGGCCTCGTCGAGCCGGGCCTGCCTGGGCGGCATCGTGGCCAACAACGCCACCGGCGCCCGCTCGGTGGCCTACGGCATGGCGGCCGAGCACCTGCGCGCGGCCGGCGTGGTCCTGTCGGACGGCTCGCGCGTCACGCTCGGCCCCGGGCGAGCCCAGGACCGGGCGCCGGGCCTGGCCGGCGGTCCGCGCGAGCAGGCGATCTACCGGGCCCTGCAGCGCATCGTCGATCAGGGCGCCGCCGACATCGTGCGCGACTTCCCACGCTACTGGCGCCGGGCCGGCGGCTACAACCTCGACCGGCTGGTCGAGCGCGCCCTGGGCCTCGACGCCCTGCCCGGCCGCCCGACGCGGCCCGGACCGCGCTTCCGCGAGGTCGAGGCCGGCGACGCGGCGGGCACGCTGGACGCCAGCGTGCTCCTGGCCGGCAGCGAGGGCAGCCTGGCCATCGCCACCTCGCTCGAGCTGGGGCTGGTGCGCCTGCCGCGGCAGCGAGGGCTGCTGGTGGCGCAGTTCGACACCCTGGCCGGGGCCTTCGAGGCCCTGCCGGAGATCCTCGAGCACACGCCGAGCGCCATCGAGCTGGTCGATCGCCAGCTGCTGCGGCTGGCCCGGCAGGCGCCAGGGCATGCGGCGGACCTGGCCTTCGTCCGGGGCGACCCGGCGGCCATCCTGATCGTCGAGCTGCAGCTGCCGGATGGCGGCCCGCGGGACATGCGGCAGCACCTGGACGCGCTGCGCCGCCACCTGGAGCGCGGCGGCATTCCGGGTCCCTTCCACCCGGCGCTCGAGCCGGCCGACCAGGCCCGGGTCTGGCGGGCGCGCAAGGCTGGCCTGGGCATTCTGGCCAGCCGGCGCGGCGACCGCAAGCCGGTGGCCGGCATCGAGGACACGGCCGTGCCGCCCGAGCGCCTGGCCGACTACATGGCCGAGGTCGGCGACCTGCTCGACGCGGCGGGCGTCGAGGCGGCCTTCTACGCCCATGCCTCGGCCGGCTGCATCCACGTCCGCCCGATCCTCGACCTCAAGACCGCCCGCGACCGGGCCACCCTGGATCGGTTGACCGAGGCGATCTTCAGCCGGGTCCTGGTGCACGGCGGTGTCCCGTCCAGCGAGCACGGCGCCGGGCTGGCGCGCAGCGGCTTCAACCGGCGCCTCTTCGGGCCCGCGGTCTACGCGATGTTCGAGGATCTCAAGCGGGCCTTCGACCCCCAGGGCATCCTCAACCCGGGCAAGGTGGTCGGGCCGCCGCCCGACGAGACCCAGCTGCGCTACGGCCCGGGCTATCGGCCGACGCCGCCCGCCGCGCGCTTCGCCTACCCGCTGGACGGCGACATCCAGCGCGCGATCGAGCAGTGCAACGGGGTCGGCGTCTGCCGGTCCCTCGGCGCGGGGCTGATGTGCCCGAGCTACCGGGTGACCCGCGAGGAGCGCGACAGCACCCGCGGCCGGGCCAACGCCTTGCGCGCGGCCCTGGACGGCCGGCTGCCGCTGGCCGACCTGGCCTCGGACGCGGTCCAGGCGGCGATGGACCTGTGCATCGGCTGCAAGGCCTGCAAGGTCGAGTGCCCGGCCGGGGTCGACATGGCCCGCTTGAAGATCGAGGCCAGCGCCGCCCATGGCGCCGCCCGCGGCTTCGCGCCGCGCGCCCAGCTCTTCGCGCGCCTCAACGCGCTGGACCGGGTCGCCAGCCGGGCGCCGCGACTGGCCAACGCCGTGCTGTCCGGCCCGCTGGCCGCCCGGCTCGCCCCTCGCATCGGCCTGCATCCCGAGCGCCGCTTCCCGAACCTGGCCCGCGAGAGCCTCGACCGCTGGTGGCATCGGCGGCCCGACCCCGCCTCCGCCCCGACCGGCTCGGCGAGCCCGGGCCACGCGGCGCGCCCGCCGCTGGTGCTCTTCGCCGACACGCTGAGCACCTATCACGAGCCGCGGATCGGACGGGCCGTCGTGGCCCTGGCCGAGGCGGCCGGCTATCGGGTCGTGCTGCCGCGACGGCGCTGCTGCGGTCGGCCGGCCCTGTCGCAGGGTCTGGTCGACCTGGCCCTGCGCGACATGCGGGCCAACCTGAGGCTGCTGGCGCCCCTGGCCCGGGCCGGCGTCCCCATCCTGGTCCCCGAGCCCAGCTGCGCCTCGGCCTTCCGCGACGAGCTGCCGGACCTGCTGACCCGGCCGGACGAGGCCGCCGACGCCCGCCGGCTGGCGGCGGCGGTGCGGACGGTCGACGAGTGGCTGGCCGGGCTGCCCGCGGATACCCTGGCCTTCGACGCCGGCCCGGCCGAGGTCCTGCTCCACCTGCATTGCCACCAGCGCGCGCTGGTCGGCCCGGAGCCGACCCTGTCGGCCCTGGCGCGCATCCCGGGCTTGCGGGTCCACCAGGCACCGGCCAGCTGTTGCGGCATGGCCGGCGCCTTCGGCTACGAGCGCGAGCATCACGCCCTGTCGCTGGACATGGCCCGCCTCGCGCTGATCCCGGCCATCGCCGCCCTGGCTCCGGACACGCCGCTGGTCGCTCCGGGCGCCAGCTGCCGCCAGCAGATCGCCGACCTCACCGGCCGGCGGGCGCTGCACCCGGCCGAGCTGCTGGCCGCGCAGCTGCGGAACGCCGCGCGCCCGGACCGGGCGTGGCCCGAAGGCTGACCCCGGGCCGCGGCGACCCGCGATCGGGACTATCATGGACGCAGGCGAATCCGACACCGACGGAGGGAGGGACCATGATTCGAGCGGGGGACCGCATCACCAACGCCCGCACCGGTCAGGTGATGACGTTTCGGAAGACGGGTGCGGAGACCGACGGGGCGCTGCTCCAGATCGATTGCGAGAGCCCGCCGACGGCGATGCGCGAGCCCGAGCACGTGCATCCGCTCCAGGAGAGCCGGTTCGAGATGCTCGAAGGCACCTGCAGCTTCTCGATCGCCGGGCGGGAGACCCAGGTTCACGCCGGGGAGACGGTCACGATCCCGGCCAATGTCCCGCACTGCTTCTGGAACGCGGGCGAGACCACGGCCCGCTACGTGCAGGAGTTCCGGCCGGCCGGTCGGATCGACGCCTTCTTCGAGACCTTCTTCGCGCTGGCCCGCGACGGCAAGCTGAACGACGCCGGGGTGCCCAACCTGCTGCTCGGCGCCGGCATCATGCTGGAGCACAAGGACGACATCCGCGTGACGCGACCGCCCTGGCCCTTGCAGTACCTGACCTACGTCGTGCTGGCGCCCATCGGCCGGCTCTTGGGGCTCGGGGCCCCATGACGCGCCTTCGGAGGGCATCGACATGACGCGGACCCGAAGGATCATGCGGGCGGGCGCCTGACCTAGGCGCCCGCCCGCGTCGCACGTCTGCGTCCAGCCCGAGCCGAGGCCCGGGAGGCGGCTTCCACCGTCCGCGTCAGGCCGGCTCGGGCGCCATCGCGCCCACCCGCGGCAAGGGCGCGTCGGCCTTGCTGAAGCGGAGCGCCTCGCCGGGCCCGCCCGCGTCGATGCGCAGCCGGTCCCCGGCCCCGAAGTCGCCCTCCAGCAGGCGCAGCGCAAGCGGGTTCTGGATGCGGCGCTGGATCACACGCTTGAGCGGCCGTGCGCCGTAGCTCGGGTCGTAGCCCTCCTCGACCAGGCGCAGCCGGGCCGCGTCGGTCACCTCGAGCGTCAGGTCGCGTTCGGCCAGCATCTGGGCCAGGCCCTCGAGCTGCAGGTCGACGATGCGCACCAGGTCGGCCTTCGACAGGGCGTGGAAGACCACGATCTCGTCGACGCGGTTGAGGAACTCGGGCCGGAAGTGCCGGCGCAGCGCCTCGAGCACCTTGGTCTCGGCCGCCTCGGCGCCCAGCTCCTGGATCCACTCGGCGCCGATGTTGCTGGTCATGATGACGATGGTGTTCTTGAAGTTGACGACCCGGCCCTGGCTGTCGGTCAACCGGCCGTCGTCCAGCACCTGCAGCAGGGTGTTGAAGACGTCGGCATGCGCCTTCTCGATCTCGTCGAGGAGCAGCACGCTGTAGGGCCGGCGCCGCACCGCCTCGGTCAGCTGGCCGCCCTCCTCGTGGCCGACGTAGCCCGGCGGCGCGCCGATGAGGCGCGACACGGTGTGCCGTTCCTGGTACTCCGACATGTCGATGCGGATCATCGCATCCTCGTCGTCGAAGAGCTGCTCGGCCAGGGCGCGCGCCAGCTCGGTCTTGCCGACGCCGGTCGGGCCGAGGAAGATGAAGCTGCCCACCGGCCGCCGCGGATCCTGCAGCCCGGCGCGCGCCCGGCGCACCGCGTTGGACACCGCCGCGACGGCTTCCGACTGGCCGACCACGCGCGCCTGCAGGCGCTCCTCGAGGTGCACCAGCTTCTCGACCTCGCCCTCCATCAGCTTGGCCACCGGCACGCCGGTCCAGCGCGCCACGACCTCGGCGATGTCGTCCGGCCCGACCTCCTCCTTGAGCAGCATCTCGCCCGAGCTCTGGCGCTCCGAGACCTCGGTTTCGAGCTGCTCCGAGCGTCGCCGCAGCTCGAGCAGGGTTCCGTACTGCAGCCGGCTGGCGGCTTCGAAGTCGCCCTTGCGCTGGGCCTCTTCGATGGCGTGCTGGGTGCGCTCGATCTCCTCCTTGGCGCCGGCCAGGTTCTCGATCAGCTGCCGCTCGGCGTCGATGCGCGCCTCCAAGGCGGCCTTCTCGGTCTCGGTCTGGGCGATCTCGTCCTCGATGCTGGCCAACCGGTCCTTGGAGGCCCGGTCCTTCTCCTGCTTCAGCGCCTCGCGCTCGATCGAGAGCTGCAGGATCTGGCGCTTCAGGTCGTCCAGCTCCTGCGGGTCGCTGGTGATCTCCATGCGCAGCCGGCTGGCCGCCTCGTCCACCAGGTCGATGGCCTTGTCGGGCAGGAATCGGTCGGCGATGTAGCGGTCCGAGAGCGTGGCGGCGGCGATCACGGCCGCGTCGGTGATGCGCACGCCGTGATGCACCTCGTAGCGCTCCTTGAGCCCGCGCAGGATCGAGATGGTGTCCTCGACCGAGGGCTCGCCCACCAGCACCGGCTGGAACCGCCGCTCCAGCGCGGCGTCCTTCTCGATGTGCTTGCGGTACTCGTCCAGCGTCGTGGCGCCGATGGTGTGCAGCTCCCCGCGGGCCAGCATCGGCTTGAGCATGTTGCCGGCGTCCATCGCGCCCTCGGCCGCGCCGGCGCCGACGATGGTGTGCAGCTCGTCGATGAACAGGACGATCTCGCCCTCGCTGTCCTTGATCTCGGCCAGCACCGCCTTGAGCCGCTCCTCGAACTCGCCGCGGTACTTCGCGCCGGCCACCAACGCGCCGAGGTCGAGCGCGATCACCTTGCGGTTCTTCAGCGCCTCGGGCACGTCGGCGCGCACGATGCGCTGGGCCAGGCCCTCGACGATCGCGGTCTTGCCCACGCCGGGCTCGCCGATGAGCACCGGGTTGTTCTTGGTGCGCCGGCTCAGGATCTGGATGACGCGCCGGATCTCCTCGTCGCGGCCGATGACCGGATCGAGCTTGCCGGCCCGCGCTTCGGCCGTCAGGTCGCGGCCGTACTGGCCCAGGGCGTCGTAAGTGCCCTCGGGGCTCTGCGAGGTGACGCGTTGCGCGCCGCGCAGGGTCTTGAGGGCCGCAAGCAGGCGCTCGCGAGTGATCGTGTGCCGCGCCAGCAGCTCGTTGCTGCGGGCATCGCCGTGCTCGACCAGGGCCAGCAGCAGGTGCTCGGTCGACACGTACTGGTCGCCGAAGGCCTCCAGCTCGTCATGCGCGGCGACGAGCGCGTCGCGCAGGGTGCGCGAGAGCGGCGGCTCTCCGGCGCCGCTGACCTTGGGCAGCCGGTTGAGCGCCGCCGTCAGCTCGACGCCGAGCTGCTGCAGGTCGACGCCCATGCGGCCCAGGACCTGCGGCACCACGCCGTCGCTCTGCTGGGTCAGCGTCCGCAGCAGGTGCAGCGGCTGGATCTCCGGCTGCCCCCCCTGCCGGGCGAGCTGCTGGGCCTCGATGAGGGCTTGCTGGGCCTTTTGGGTCAGACGGTTGATGTCCATGATCGCCACTTCCTTCGCCGGTGCTTCCGGCCACGGCGCCCGCCACGCGGCGGCACCTTCAACGCGCATCATCGCTTCCGTTATGTTAATGAAAGGAGGCGTCGTTGTCAGCCGTCTGGCGTTAGCGTCGCGCTAGACTTGGCGCGCCGAGCCGGACCGCCCCCGAACGCGGCGCGGCCCCGCCTCTCGCAGGAGACGGGGCCGCATCGATCGGCCGCCTCAGGCCGTCGCCGATCCGGCGCGGCCGGCCTGCTCGTCTCGGGTTAGCGCGTGAGGACCATCGGCACGAAGGCCCGCTCGGTCGCACCGGTCGGCTCGGCCCGAACGGTCACGCCGGTGCCGGCCACCACGCTCGAACGCTGCTCGCCGTCGACCGTGATGCCCTCGGCCACCCGGACCGGGCTGCTGCCGGCCGCCAGCACCTCGAAGCGCAGCGTCGCCAGGCGGCCGCTGCCGCTGGGCGCCGGCTTGCCGGGCAGCGTGCCGCCACCGATCGTCACCCGGCCCTCCGTCTCGAGCGGTCCCAGCGGCAGCACCGTCCGGCCGCTGCTGCCGAGGAAGTCGTCCAGCTGACCGCCGACGAAGCGCAGCATCGCCGGATCGAAGTCCAGGCTGGCCTCGAAGCCGGCCAGGTCAGCCGCCTCGTCGATGATCAGGGCGATCTCGACCGGGTCGCCGACACGCGGCGCCGCCGGCGCCGCCTCCAGCCGCAGGCTGGCCCCCGCGGGTGCGGCCGGCGCCGCCGCGAAGCCGCTCCCGGTCGGCGTGCTCCGGTCGTCTTGGTCGCGGACGCCCGAAGTCGCGCCCAGCGGCCGGCTGCCGGCCGGGTCGGAGGCACAGGTCTTGCCCCAGAGGCCGGCTTCGATCTGCACGTCGATGATGTCGATGTCGCCATCGGCGTCGAGGTCGAAGGTCGGGTCGTAGTCGGGGTCGCCGACCCGCGTGCCCCAGCGGGCCACGACGGCCATGACGTCTCGGATGTCGATGCGGCAGTTGCAGTCGAAGTCGCCGAACAGGCAGGCGCCGACCTTGACGCTGCCGTCGGCACGACCATGCGGGATGGCCTCGGCCGCCGGCGTGGTGAGCAGGGTCTCGCCCAGCGCCAGCCGGGTCTCGCCCAGCGCCAGGCCGGTGAAGCCGATGGCGAAGAGCGCGCCGGCGCCGCTCGGGCCGGCCTCGCGGCCCAGCGAGGCCGCCGCGAAGCGCAAGCGGCCCTGGCTGTTGTCGATCTCCGGCTCGACCGGGATCACCTGCCGGCCGCTGCTGCCCAGGAAATCGCCCAGCTCGACGGCGTCGACGCGCAGGATCGCCGGATCCCAGCGCAGCTCGACCTCGAAGGCGCCCAGGTTGGCGACCGCCTCCACCGCGACCGCCACGCGGCCGCTCGCGCCCTGGCTCAGGCCGCTCTGCGGTGGATCGACGAAGACGCGCGTCCGGGCCGGCGTCGGCTCGAGCGTGAAGTCGATGCCCTCGGTCCGGCGATCGGCGGCTACCGGCACCGGCTCGGCGTCGGCCGGCGAGCCGGCCTCGCGATACCACTCCGCCTGGTGCTTGCCGCTCGGATCGCTGGCGCGCACGAGGTAGCGTCCCTCGCGCAGGCCGCCCAGTTGGTAGCGACCGTCGGGGCCGGAGTCGGTCACCGCGATCGGCCGCTGCAAGTCGTCGTTGCCGAAGACCTCGACCCGCATGCCGGCCAGGGGCAGGATGACCGTCAGGTCGCTCTGCTCGCGCACCTGGCCGGTGATGGCGCCGCCGGAGGCCAGGCTGAAGTCCATGTCGGCCCGCAGCTTGCCGGCCACGACCCCGATCGGGTCGGCCTGGTCGAGGCTGGGCTTGTCATCCCAGAACTCGGTCAGGTACTTGCCCTGCGGGTCGCTCGCGCGCAGCCACCAACGGCCGGCGGCGAGCGGCTGCAGGCTGTAGTAGCCCTCGGCGTTCGTGCGCGTCCGGTGGCCGGGCAGGAGGCCCGCGACCAGGCCCGGGTCGGTCGGCGTGCCGGGCCGAGCGCCGCTGGCCAGGAGTCCGGCCGCGATGTCGATGCCGGCCAGCGGCCGGCCCTCGGCGTCGGTCACCCGACCGGTGATGCTGCCGCCGGCGATCAGGTCGAAGTCGATGTCGGAGGTCGTGCTGCCGCGCTCGACCGTGACCGGGTCGGCCCCGCGCGGCGAGGCCTTGCCCTCGAACCACTGCTCGAGGAAGTTCAGGTCGCCCGGCAAGGCATGGACGAGGTAGCTGCCGGGCGCCAGGTCGTCGATGCGGTAGGCGCCGGCGGCGTTGCTGCGCGCGCGGCCGACCGTCACGCCGTTGGCGTCCTGCGCCTCGATGACGACGCCCTCGAGCGCCAGTCCGGCGCCGCCCGTGACGCGCCCGACGATGTTGCCGGTGAGGGGCGGGTCGCCGAGCACCTTCAGCGTGAAGGGCACGGCATCGCGGTCGACGAAGACCTGATCGCCGACCCGCACCTGGGTCTCGAGCACCGCAACCAGGGAATAGGTGCCCGCTCGGTCGAAAGCACGCGCCAGGTGGAGCCGGCCGACCGCGAGGCGCGGACCGGCGACGTCCGCCAAGGCAAAGCGGTCGCTGGCCAACGCGGCACCGACGACGTTGCCGTCGACGCCGCGACTCAGCAGGCTCAGGCTGGCACCGGCGTCGCCCTTGGCCTCGGCCGCCCACCAGAGCTCGTAGTCGCTCCAGACCGAGATGGCCTGGCCGACGCGCGCCACCAGCGTGGCGCCCGCCGCGGCCTCGAAGTTGACGGCGCCGCCGAGCCGGGCGGCGAGCACGCCGCGCTGGCTGCCGGCGGCCAGGCCGCCGAGCGGCAGGTTGGGATCGGTCGCGCTCTGGTCGCCGCCGAGCGCCCCGGCGTTGGCCACCGCGCCCGAGAGGCTCGCGCCGGCCTGGCCGACCAGGCCGGGCACCAGCACCCAGATCTCGCGCTGGTCCTCGTCGCGCGTCCAGGCGTTGACGCCCACGGCGCGCGCCTCGGTCGTGGCCACCAGCGTCAGGTGGTGCAAGCCGGGCCGCAGCGCGAGGTCGAGCACCAGCCGGCCGCGATGCCGCGCCGGCCCGAAGTCGACCAGGGCCGCGTCATCCTCGGCCAGCAGCGTCCGGCCCGCGTCGTCCGCGCGGTAGGCGGCCAGGTGGAAGCGCGACCAGCCGGCGGTCAGCGGCAGGAAGAGCGCCTCGTAGTCGGCGTGCAAGCGCAGGCGGGCGGCCGGCGCAAGAAGGCGGATGGGACTGTCCAGGCTGCTGTCGCCCGGCAGTAGGAAGCTCTCGGCCGCGCTCTCGTAGAGGCTCAGCACGGCGCTGCGCGGCTGCGCGACGTGCAAGGCGAAGCCGTCTGGGATCGGCGCCGGCTCGGGGGGCAGGCTCTGGGCTTGGGCCGGGCTGCCGAGCAGCAGGGCCAGGCAAAGGGTGACTAGGACAAGGATCGGGCGCACGCGCATTCCAACACTCCTGTAGGGTGCATGCGGGGGGGTGTGGCGGCTGGCGAAGGGTGAGGTCACCAGCCGGCAGACGACGCGCGTCGAACCGACGATCGTCCCCGCGCCGAAGGCCGTGGGACTCCGGCCCTCGGGCTGCGCTACCCCCTAGGCTAGCGGGGGCACCGCGATCGCCCGTCCGTCGCACCGCGCGGGCTCCATCGAGCTCCACTCGGCTGACGTCCAACCCTGGAGACGCAGCCGGCGCGGGAAGCGATACGGCCGATCGAGGAGCGCTTCCCGCGCCGCGCAGCGCGTCGCCCGTGCCTGCCTCGGCCAGGTCGGGCACGAAAGCGGGGCCGCGCCGGTGGCGCGGCCCCGCATCTCGAGGCGTGTTCGCGAGGGCTGGTCGGGCCAGCCGCCGCCGGGATCTCGGCCGCTAGGGCAGGCGGAAGTCGATGCCCTCGCGCAGGTCGCCATCGGCCAGGGTGACCGGATCGGCCTCCTCCAGCGTCACCCGGCCATCCCACCAGACGATCGGGCCGCCGGCGGCGTTGGTGTTGCCGCGCATGGCCCCCAGCGCCCAGCTGCCGACGGGCAGCTCGAGGCGGTAGTCGCCGTTCTCGTCGCTGAAGGTCGAGGGCCGACGGCTGGTCGAGGGCGGCGGAACCAGGGCGCCGGTGGCGCGCGGCGCCGCCAGCACCAGGGCCTTGGCGATCGGCGCACCGTCGGCGTCGAGAACGCGGCCGCTGACGGCGCCGCCGGCGACCGGCGCCGGCTTGGGCTCCGGTTTGGGCCGCTGCGGCTCGCGCACCTCGATCACGAAGGGCACCTTGACGGCGTCGCGCTTGCCCGGGCCGGCGCTCGAGCCGATCGTCGCCGCCTGGTCGACCGCGACCTCGAGCAGCGCCGTCACCGGATAGCGGCCGGGCTTCTCGAGCTTGACCTGGGCGCGCAGCACCCGCTCGAGCCGCCGCGGGCCCTTGCCGCGCTCCTCGACCGCGTCGCGCGCCATCGGGGCCGCGTTGACGACGCTGGTGGCCGCGCCCTGCAAGGTCAGCTTGGCGCCGAGGCTAGCCGCGGTCCCGTCACCCCAGACGCCTTCGAAGTCGGCGCAGGCACCGACCAGGGCCGGCGCCTCGACGACGATGCGGCGCATGCTGTTGCCGGCAGCCGTCAGCGAGGCGTTCGGGCTCGGCAGGGCGATGGCCTCGGCCAGGCTACCGTCCTGGCTGACGGCGGCCAGCGCCAGGCCGACGTCGAGGCAGCTTCCGGCGGCGCGGGTCAGCGAGGGCTGCGGCCCATCGGGCTCGGCGGGCACCTGGGCCCGGGCCGGCAGGGCACCGGCGACGACAAGGGCAAGCGGCAGCAGGATCGTACGGCGCATCCAGGCAGGTCGGCTCATGGTTCGAGCTCCTCGAAGAACGGGCGGCCAGGGCGACCGAGTCCCGGTCGCCGGGGTGAGGGACGCACGAGGGGATCGCGCGCGGCGCGATGCAAGGCTAGTGTAGTCGCGTCGATGTGGTGCGCCAAGACCCTGGCCGCAGGGATCGCGGCCGCCTCGCCAGCCTGCAGTCATGCCTGCGCCGCGTCCGCAATGCACCGGCAGCGCCTGCGCCGCGTCCGCGATGCACCGGCAGCTCAGTCGCCGCCCAGGCTCCGCGCCAAGTCCCGCACGTCACGATAGTGCAGCGCATCGCGGTAGATGCCCACCCGCAGCGACTGGATCAGGTTCAGCCGGCCGATCAGCGGGTCGTAGAGCCAACAGTGCCCCAGCAGGGCCGGGTCCTTGTCGGAATAGAAAGCGCGGATTCGCGCGTGCGCGGCCTCCAGCTCGGCCGCCAGCTGCGCCAGCGGCACGGGCGCCTCGGGCCGGTGGCGCGGCGTCCAGATCCAGCCCACGCCCATCGGAAAGCTCGGCCGGGCATAGGGATCCGCGATCTCGACCGGGTAGGGCGCGCGACGGCGGAGCATCGCCCAAGGCCGCAGGAGCAGCCAGGCCATCCGAAGCAGCGGCAGGCCGCTGGCGTTGAGCTTGCGCGTGTGGTCGAGGATCTCGCCGATACACCACTCGCCCGGCGCCGGGCGCTGCCAGAGCCGGCGCTCGTCGAGATCCGTCAGCGCGTCCAGCGCCTCCCGACGCTGCCGATCCAGAAGCTCCAGATAGTCCTTGACAGTTGCGTCGTCGCCCATGCGCGGAGCCTCCGCACTCCGCCCGGCCATCGCCGTCGCCGAGCCGCTCGATCATAGGACGCGCGGCACGACTCGGCCAGCCCGAGCGCAGTCACGGCGCCCGGCGGCCGACGCATCGCCGTCACCCGGTCGAGCGCAATCGACAGGGTGCCGCTTCGGTAGCCAAGGCACAAGATGAGGGGCGGTGGCCTGACGGCCACCGCCCCTCCGCGTCATCCGGTTGCTCCGGTCAGCGCACCGGCTCGAACCCTAGGGATTCCAGCCCGGCTGCCCCGGACAGCGCGGCGCCTCGCCCAGCCAGCCCTCCGGGCCGAAGTGGTCGAAGACCGGCACCGCCTCGAAGGCCTTGCTCTCGTCGCCCGGGATGTCCGGCTCGCCCTGCCGCGCCCCGATCCGCTCGACCACCACGCCGCCCAAGCCGACCAGGTTGCGCGCGAAGTTGCCGCTCGGGTCGAACACATCGTGCTCCCAGAACGTCGCGCTAACGACCGCGCTGCCCAGGAAGTTCGGTGGCACGTAGCCCCAGGTCGCCAGGTCGATGTACTCCACCTGCCGGTCGTGCAGCTTCTGGCACACGAAGTCCAGCAGCCCGTTCTGGTCGTAGATGAAGATCGCGAAGTCCGTGAAGCCCGGCTTCGCCACCAGGTTCGTGATCGCCAGCTCGCTGTTCACGCCGCGGTTGCCCTTGGACAGCATCGGCACCGCGAACACCGCCGAGCCCGACTGCGTCCCGCCCTTGCCCGAGCCGACCTGCCAGTCGTACAGCAGGCACTCCGTCTGCCCGTTGTAGGCCACCGCCTCGCGGCGGGTGGTGCGCGCCGGGTCGCTCCACTTCTCCAGCAGCACCACGCTCGAGATCTTCGGGTAGTCCACCGGGTTCGTCCCCGGCGCCCACCAGCTCTGGCTCTCCACGCGCGCGCTGCCGACCCAGTTGCCGCCCAGCGCCGCGATCGTCGGCAGGAAGAAGGTCTGGCTGCCCCGCGGGCAGATCCAGTCCACCAGCGTCGTGATGACGTCACCGCTCCGGTCCAGGAAGTACACCTTCACCTTCGCGTTCGTCACCGGCGACAGGTTCTGCACCTGGATCGCCGTGTCCCAGCCCTGGTACTCCGAGTAGATCAGCGGCGCGAAGCTCACCTGGTTGCCGTAGCTGTAGCCCAGCGGGTCGTTGTCCGCCGCCACCCCCACGTAGCTCGTGAAGTGGTTCGTCCCCACCGTGTCCACCACCAGCGCCATCGGCTGCGTCGCCCGGATCCAGGCCGAGCCCAACCAGTCCGGACCCACCACCGTGTTCGGGTCGAAGCCGTAGCTCTCGCCCGGGCTCAGCGTCAGGATGTCCCCGATGATCGGCCGCAGGCAGTTGTCCTGCCCCTTCAGCCAGATCTCCAGGCTCGTGCACTCGTCGCCCGCGTTCTGCAGCCACAGCGTCGTGTTCAGCCCCGCGTTGCTGGCGAAGATCAGCGGCGCGTACGACATGTACGCCCCCGTCGCCGGATCGCGCACGCCCAGCATGTCGCGCGACAGGCCCGAGTAGGCCGCGTTCGACTTCGCGTTCGGGTCGCCGGCGTCCGGGCAGCTGCGGTTCACGCTCACCACCAGCGGCTCGCCCTGGTGCGCCCCGAAGTCCAGCACCGTCTGGTGCAGCCCGCTCTGGTCCCAGTCGCCGTAGTAGGTCTGCTGCAGCCGGTAGGCCAGGTCGAACTCGGCCCACAGCGTGTGGCTGCCCACGATCTCCTGGAACAGCGCGTCGCAGGCCACGTCGGCGAAGGGCCGGTCGTTGCCGCGCGGGCTCTTGATCAGGTCCGAGGCGTTCATCGAGTAGGCGATCGCGCTCCGCGCGCCCGTCGGCAGCTGCCCCATCGCGAAGCTCCAGGCACTGCCGGGCCGGAGCAAGCCGGTGCACTCCACCTTCAGCGGACCCGCCGCCTGCGGCGGGCAGAAGCCCGGGTCGCCCCAGACCACCAGGAGCGCCTTGGTGTCGTAGTCGCCCACGTTCTGCACCTGCAGCCAGGCCTCGCAGTCCTCCCCGCCCAGGTAGGGCAGCGCCACCCGCCAGTCCAGGCCGGCGCAGGGCACCTCCACGACCGCCGTGTCCTGGGCCGCCACCGGCGCCAGGCAGGGGTAGATCGTGCGGCCGGAGTTCACCGGCGTCGCGGTGACCACGACGGTGTCGGTTGCGATGCCGCACTCCTTCGTGAAGTGCGGCACGGTCACCTGGCGCAGCACCGTCTCGCCCGGCGCGACCGGCACCTTCGGGTCGGCGCCCGAGGTGATGGTGTCGGTGAAGACCACCGTCATCATCTGGGTCTTCGTGGTGAGGGTGTCCGTCACCACGATCGTGTCGAGGTAGGTCGTGCCGGTGTTGGTGATCTCGTAGCAGAAGGTCACCGGCTGGCCGGGCTCGTTGATGCGCGTGACGTTCGAGCCGGGGCACTGGCCGTTGAAGCTGACCGTCTTGTTGACGGCGATCTTCGGGCACTCGATCCTGGTGGTCTCGAGGGCGCGGTTGTTGGTCTCGTCGGGGTCGAAGGTCGGCGTGCGCGGGCCGCCGCCGATGCCCGGCAGCAGGTCCGGCGCGTCGGGCCAGTCGGCCGCGTTGGCGCGGGCCTCGACGTAGGCGTGGTTCACGGCGCTGCCGCCGCACTGGGCGTCGCGGCGGACCATCACGGCGATCGTGATGCGGACGGTCGAGCCGGCGTTGAGGCGACCGAGCTCGGGCTGGCCGGCGTTGTTGCGGTCGTTGCCCAGGCGGACCGTGATCCGGCCGTCGTCGCGGACCTCCACCACCTGGCCCACCGAGACCTCCCCGTCGTCGACGGTCACCACCACCTGCGCCGGGTCGACGACCACATAGTCGGCCGGCAGCTGGTCGACCACGTAGACGTCGGCCGCATCCGAGGGCCCGTCGTTGGTCACCGTCAGGTCGTAGGTGATCATGCCGCCCGGCTGCACCGGGTCGCACATGAGGAAGGCGTTGTCGGGGTCGGTCAGCGGGTTGCCGAAGATGTCGGTCTTCTCGATCGACAGGTCGGCCACCGCGATGATCTCGGTATCGTGCGAGTCGGTGTTGTTCTGCGGGTGGAAGTCGGTCGTCGTGGTCGTGATCTGGGCGCGGTTGGTGGCCAGCAGATCGGTGCCGTCCAACACGTAGCCGGGGTCGACCTCGGTGATCAGGTAGAAGCCGAAGGCATCGCCCGGATTGAGGTTGCCGGGGATGATCGCGTCGTTCTGCACGAACATGCTGTTGACGGTAACGGTGCCGCCGGCCACCGAGCAGCTGACCGTGTCGTCCGGATCGATCGGCTCGCAGCGCAGGAAGCGCTCGCCCAGGATCCCGAACTGCTTGAAGTCCAGGAAGTCCTGGATCGCGATGTTGCGCGCCACCGACCAGCCCAGGTTGCCGAAGTCGATCCGGTAGCGGTGCTCCTCACCGGCGATGGCGTGATCCGGCTCCTGCGGCCGGTCCAGCGCCGGGCTGGCCGGGACGTCGACCTTCTGGATGTAGACGTCCGCCACGGCCGTCACGCTCGTGCTCGCGCTGGAGAAGTTGTTGTTGAGGAAGGGATCATCGGTCGTCGGCAGGATCGGCGGGATCTGCGGGAAGGGGAAGGGCAGGAAGGCCCCCGGCTGCGCCGGCGGGCTCGACGGGCCCCACCAGACGAAGGCGCCGTTGACCAGCGTCGTCTTGTCCGGCACCGCCGGGTCGACCGAGACGTAGATGTCGAAGGTCACCCGCGCGCCGGCCGGGACCGTGCCCAGGTCGCACCACAGCACCTGGCCGAACTTGCCGCCGGCGGGGTTGAAGACACCCAGCTCCTGCAGCTGCTGGTCGGCGCGGCACTCGGCGCCGACCGCCCGGATGAAGGTCAGCGGGTCGTGGTCCAGGCCCGAGTCGGTCTGGCCCGGTAGGAGGTCGAGCACCTGCACGTTGCGCGCATCCGATGCGCCGTTGTTCTGCACCGTGATCTCGTAGCGCAGCGGGTGGCCCGCCGTCACCTGGCCCGGCAGGTCCTGCAGGATCTCGCGCCGCAGCGTGGCATCCCAGCCCGTCTTGACCTGGCCAACCGAGAGCTTGGTGATGGACATGTCGGCCCAGGCGTCGACGATCGTCTGCACGAAGGCGTGGTTGTCGGCGTTCGAGGGGTCGAACTGCTCCGAGTAGACGTTCACGTCGTTCTCGAGCACCGTGCCCGGATCCAGGCTCGGGTCGACCAGGACGTCGAAGGTCAGGACGATCGGCTCGCCCTCGCCGTCGCCGCTCGGAATCGTGCCCAGGCCGCAGACGAGGCGGTCCAGCGGGTCGCCCGGCGTCCCGGTCTCGCAGCTACCCTGGTCGATCGACAGGCTGCCCGGCACGATCGTCACGCCGGCCGGCAGCCGGTCGGTCAGGACCACGTTCTCGGCCGTCGAGGGGCCGTCGTTGGTCACGCCGATGGTGTAGCGGATGCGCCGGCCGGCGGTGGCCTTGGTCGGGCTGGTGGCGTAGTTGGCCGCCGCTGGGAAGGCGCCGGGGTTGCCGATGTCGAAGATCCGGCCCGCCTGGCCGGCCACCTGCACCTCGCCCAGGGCCGTCTTGGTCACGGCCAGGTCGACCGTGTCGAAGACCGACAGCGGGACCATGGCCATGTTGTTCGACAGGTCCGGGTCCGGCGTGTCGGCCGTCACCGTGGTCGTGTTGGTCAGGTCGAGGCCCTCGTTGGCCGTCAGGTTGATCGTGATGATCATCCGGCCCATGTCCGAGGGGCTGCGCGGGTTGAGCCAGTTGGCGCCCATCGTCGACAGATCGAAGACGCCCGTCGCGAGGCCGAAGTTGCAGTTGAACTCGTCGATCAGACCAGCCTCGGTCCGGATCGACACGGAGCATCCGTTGGCGCGCACGAAACCGCTGGTCACCAGCGTGTCGGTGACCACGATGTTGCGCGAGGACGAGGGGCCGAGGTTGTCGACCAGAATCGTGTAGGTGAACTGCTCGCCGGCCTGCACGCCCGTGTGCGGCTCGACGATCTTGGTGATCTTGAGGTCGGCCAGGTCCTGGACGAAGCAACTGTCCTCGTCGAAGTTGTTGGTCAGGTTGGCGTCGATCGAGAGCGACGTGACCGAGGCCTCGGCGGTGATGACGGTCGTACCGGTGGGCTCGGCGCGCACCAGGCCCGGATCGACGCGGGTCTTGATCAGGAACTCGACGAACTCGAAGCGCTCGATGTCGCCCAGGTCGCAGGTCAAGATCGTCGGCGCGGCGCCGCCACCAGCCGGCGTGCAGCTGTCCGTGTCGGCGAGGTAGGCGACCCCCACCGGCAGCGTGATCGTCGCTGTCGCGTTGATGGCCGTGTCCGGCCCGCTGTTGTACACACCGACTCGATAGACGACCTCGTTGCCGGCCCACACCGTGTTTGGCGGCGGATCGCTCTGGTCGGCACCTACAGGAGCGGCGGCATCCGCGACGAGGCCACCACCATTGCCACCACCGCCCCCCTTGAGCGCCTGAATGAAGATCGAGAGATCTGACCGCGGGTTGGGCTGGAAGTCAAACGTCGTGCGCTCCCCGAGAACGGAGAGATAGAAGCCATCGACGTTGGAGAGGAAACCCAGATTGAAGGAGCCCTGATTGACACCCGCCGAGCCCGGGCAGGGCACGGTGACGTTGCCAGGGCCGCAGGCTGGAGCCTCACGAATCGTGGCGTTTGGGAAGAGCGCGAGGATCGCGCTCCAACTGCATGGCGAACCCTGCCCGCAGCCCCCTGCACCCGTGTTGATCCACCACTTGGCGGCGCCTCCAGCATAGGCGTCCCAAGTCTGCCAGACGTCCGTCAGGACGGCGGCATTTCCCTGGTCGACATAGGGTTCGTAGACCATGTAAGCATCGCTCGTCCCGCCGCCGTCGAGATCGATGCGGAGGTTGATCGAGCTCACACCGGCGACGAACCCCGTCGATGCCGGATCGCGATACGTCGAGTATCCGATCCCATCGATGTCGGCCAACCGTGTCGTGTCGTAGAGATCGGTCAGTAGCTGCACTTTGGCCGCGTTGTCCGACCGTGTGTCAAGTTGAAAGCTGCCCAGTCCGAATGGCGGCGTGGATGGGCCCGCCTCGAAAGCACCCGTTCCCGGCGCTCGCGTGTCTGCCGGGTACCAAGTCACCCCGATGTCGTTAGGGGTAACGACAACCGTGGTATCCGCTGCAGCGGTCCGTGTTGCATGCAATCCCATGACGGTTGCCAAACAAGTCGCCGCCAAGTAGATGCTGGCTCGACTGCGAAGTGAACGATTCATCGATTTCGGCTCCTTGGGATTGCAGCACCAGGACTGCAAACGTGTTCGGGACTCATGGCACTTTGCCATGTCGCGTACGCGATACGCGATGACGCAAGAATGGGAGCGCTCCGGTCCCTGACCGAGACCAATCGACCAGCGGGCGGCGAGGTCGATGTGTGCACGATTCCATCATCGAGAGCAGACAACTCTCGAAATTGCCCCAACTGTCGGTCAACTGACGAAACAAACAGGACGCCTTCCGAAACGAAGCGCCTGCTGCACTCGCCCTAACGTTTCTTGAATGCCGAAGGATACGGGTGAGCGACAATCCACTTCTGGCTCGTGGCGTGGTTTGGAGATGCTCGCCTGGTGCTTTGACCAATCACCGGCGACCTTCGTATGCAGGTCACGCTTCAATCGAAACGCTTCCGGGGCCGCGCGAATCGCGCGGCCCCGGAAGATGGTACTCGCCGAATCAGCTCGGCACTTGGGCAGAACTCGCGCTCGTCGAGCCTCACCCTAGACCGTCAGCGGCTCAGGGCCCGAAGCCCGGCTGCCCCGGGCAGCGCGGCGCCTCGCCCAGCCAGCCCTCCGGGCCGAAGTGGTCGAAGACCGGCACCGCCTCGAAGGCCTTGCTCTCGTCGCCCGGGATGTCCGGCTCACCCTGCCGCGCCCCGATCCGCTCGACCACCACGCCGCCCAAGCCGACCAGGTTGCGCGCAAAGTTGCCGCTCGGGTCGAACACGTCGTGCTCCCAGAACGTCGCGCTCACGACCGCGCTGCCCAGGAAGTTCGGCGGCACGTAGCCCCAGGTCGCCAGGTCGATGTACTCCACCTGCCGGTCGTGCAGCTTCTGGCACACGAAGTCCAGGAGCCCGTTCTGGTCGTAGATGAAGATCGCGAAGTCCGTGAAGCCCGGCTTCGCCACCAGGTTCGTGATCGCCAGCTCGCTGTTGACGCCGCGGTTGCCCTTGCTCAGCATCGGCACCGCGAACACCGCCGAGCCCGACTGCGTCCCGCCCTTGCCCGAGCCCACCTGCCAGTCGTACAGCAGGCACTCCGTCTGCCCGTTGTAGGCCACCGCCTCGCGGCGGGTGGTGCGCGCCGGGTCGCTCCACTTCTCCAGCAGCACCACGCTCGAGATCTTCGGGTAGTCCACCGGGTTCGTCCCCGGCGCCCACCAGCTCTGGCTCTCCACGCGCGCGCTGCCGACCCAGTTGCCGCCCAGCGCCGCGATCGTCGGCAGGAAGAAGGTCTGGCTGCCCCGCGGGCAGATCCAGTCGACGAGGGTGGTGATCACGTCCCCCGACCGGTCCAGGAAGTACACCTTCACCTTCGCGTTCGTCACCGGCGACAGGTTCTGCACCTGGATCGCCGTGTCCCAGCCCTGGTACTCCGAGTAGATCAGCGGCGCGAAGCTCACCTGGTTGCCGTAGCTGTAGCCCAGCGGGTCGTTGTCCGCCGCCACCCCCACGTAGCTCGTGAAGTGGTTCGTCCCCACCGTGTCCACCACCAGCGCCATCGGCTGCGTCGCCCGGATCCAGGCCGAGCCCAGCCAGTCCGGCCCCACCACCGTGTTCGGGTCGAAGCCGTAGCTCTCGCCCGGGCTCAGCGTCAGGATGTCCCCGATGATCGGCCGCAGGCAGTTGTCCTGCCCCTTCAGCCAGATCTCCAGGCTCGTGCACTCGTCGCCCGCGTTCTGCAGCCACAGCGTCGTGTTCAGTCCGGCGTTCGACGCGAAGATCAGCGGCGCGTACGACATGTACGCCCCCGTCGCCGGATCGCGCACGCCCAGCATGTCGCGCGACAGGCCCGAGTAGGCCGCGTTCGACTTCGCGTTCGGGTCGCCGGCGTCCGGGCAGCTGCGGTTCACGCTCACCACCAGAGGCTCGCCCTGGTGCGCCCCGAAGTCCAGCACCGTCTGGTGCAGCCCGCTCTGGTCCCAGTCGCCGTAGTAGGTCTGCTGCAGCCGGTAGGCCAGGTCGAACTCGGCCCACAGCGTGTGGCTGCCCACGATCTCCTGGAACAGCGCGTCGCAGGCCACGTCGGCGAAGGGCCGGTCGTTGCCGCGCGGGCTCTTGATCAGGTCCGAGGCGTTCATCGAGTAGGCGATCGCGCTCCGCGCGCCCGTCGGCAGCTGCCCCATCGCGAAGCTCCAGGCACTGCCGGGCCGGAGCAAGCCGGTGCACTCCACCTTCAGCGGACCCGCCGCCTGCGGCGGGCAGAAGCCCGGGTCGCCCCAGACCACCAGGAGCGCCTTGGTGTCGTAGTCGCCCACGTTCTGCACCTGCAGCCAGGCCTCGCAGTCCTCGCCGCCCAGGTAGGGCAGCGCCACCCGCCAGTCCAGACCGGCGCAAGGCACTTCCACGACCGCCGTGTCCTGGGCCGCCACCGGCGCCAGGCAGGGGTAGATCGTGCGGCCGGAGTTCACCGGCACGGCCGTCACCTGCACCGTGTCGGTGGCGATGCCGCACTCCTTCGTGAAGTGCGGCACGGTCACCTGGCGCAGCACCGTCTCGCCCGGCGCGACCGGCACCTTCGGGTCGGCGCCCGAGGTGATGGTGTCGGTGAAGACCACCGTCATCATCTGGGTCTTCGTGGTGAGGGTGTCCGTCACCACGATCGTGTCGAGGTAGGTCGTGCCGGTGTTGGTGATCTCGTAGCAGAAGGTCACCGGCTGGCCGGGCTCGTTGATGCGGGTCACGTTCGAGCCGGGGCACTGACCGTTGAAGCTGACCGTCTTGTTGACGGCGATCTTCGGGCACTCGATCTTGGTGGTCTCGAGGGCCCGGTTGTTCGTCTCGTCCGGGTCGAAGGTCGGCGTCCGCGGGCCGCCGGCCAGGCCAGGTCGGTAATCCGGCGCCACCGGCCAGACCGCGTCGTTGCGGCGCGTCTCGACGTAGGCGTGGTTCACCGCGCTGCCGCCGCACCTGGCGTCGCGGCGCACCATCACCGCGATCTGGATCTGCACCGAGCTGCCGGCGTTGAGCCGGCCCAGCTGCGGCGTGCCGGCGTTGTTGCGGTCGAAGCCGACGCGGACCGTGATCCGGCCGTCGTCGCGGACCTCGACCACCTCGCCGTTGGTGACCTCGCCGTCGTCGACCGTCACGACCACCTGCGCCGGGTCGACCACCACGTAGTCGGCCGGCAGCTGGTCCACCACGTAGACGTCGGCCGCGTCGGAGGGCCCGTCGTTGGTCACGGTCAGCGTGTAGTTGATCATCCCGCCCGGCTGCACCGGGTCGCACATCAGGAAGTAGTTGTCCGGATCGGTCAGCGGGTCGCCGAAGACGTCGGTCTTCTCGATCGACAGGTCGGCCGCCGCGATGATCTCGGTGTCGTGCGAGTCGCTGTTGTTCTGCGGGTGGAAGTCGGTCGTCGTGGTCGTGATCTGGGCACGGTTGGTCGCCACCAGGTCGGTGCCGTCCAGCACGTAGCCGGCATCCACCTCGGTGATCAGGTAGAAGCCGAAGGTGTCGCCCGGGTTGAGGTTGCCGGGGATGATCGGATCGTTCTGCACGAACATGCTGTTGACGGTGACGGTGCCGCCGGCCACCGAGCAGCTGACCGTGTCGTCCGGGTCGATCGGCTCGCAGCGCAGGAAGCGCTCGCCCAGCAGACCCGGCTGCTTGAAGTCCAGGAAGTCCTGGATCATGATGCCGCGCGCCACCGACCAGCCCAGGTTGCCGAAGTCGATCCGGTAGCGGTGCTCCTCGCCGGCCATGGCCAGGTCGGGCTCCTGCGGCCGATCCAGCGCCGGGCTGGCCGGGACGTCGGTCTTCTGGATGAAGACATCCGCCACGGCCGTCACGTTCGTGGTCGTGCTGGCGAAGTTGTTGGTCACGAAGGGATCGTCGGTGGTCGGCAGGAGCGGCGGGATCTGCGGGAAGGGGAAGGGCAGGAAGGCGCCCGGCTGCGCCGGCGGGCTCGAGGGGCCCCACCACACGAAGGCGCCGTTGGTCAGCGTCGTCGCGTTCGGCACCGCCGGGTCGACCGTCACGTAGATGTCGAAGGTCACGCGCGCGCCGGCCGGGATGTCGCCCAGGTCGCACCACAGCAGCTGGCCGAACTTGCCGCCAGCGGGACCGAAGATGCCGAGCTCCTGCAGCTGCTGGTCGGCTCGGCAGACCGCGCCCACCGCGCCCAGGTAGGTCAGCGGATCGTGCGTCAGGCCGGTGTCGGTCTGGCCCGGCAGCAGATCCAGCACCTGCACGTTCCGCGCATCCGAGGCGCCGTTGTTCTGCACCGTGATCTCGTAGCGCAGCGGATGGCCGGCCGTCACCTGGCCCGGCAGGTCCTGCAGGATCTCGCGCCGCAGCGTGGCATCCCAGCCGGTCTTGACCTGGCCCACCGAGAGCTTGGTGATGCTCATGTCGGCCCAGGTGTCGACGATCGTCTGCACGAACGCGTGGTTGTTGGCGTTGCTCGGATCGAACTGCTCCGAGTACACGTTCACGTCGTTCTCGAGCACCGTGCCCGGGTCCAGGCTCGGGTCCACCAGCACGTCGAAGGTCAGGACCACCGGCAGAGCGCCGGACGCGATCGTGCCCAGGCCGCAGGTCAGCCGATCCGAGGGATCGCCCGGCGTGCCCGTCTCGCAACTGCCCTGACCGATCGACAGGCTGCCCGGCACGATCGTCACGCCGGCCGGCAGCCGGTCGGTCAGCACCACGTTCTCGGCCGTCGAGGGGCCGTCGTTGGTCACGTTCACGGTGTAGCGAATGCGCCGGCCGGCCGTCGCGCGGGTCGCGCTGGTGGCGTAGTTGGCCGCCGCCGGGAAGGCGCCGGGGTTGCCGATGTCGAAGATTCGGCCCGCCTGGCCGGCCACCTGCACCTCGCCCTGGGCCGTCTTGGTCACCGCCAGGTCGACCGTGTCGAAGACCGACAGCGGGACCATGGCCATGTTGTTCGACAGGTCCGGATCCGGCGTGTCGGCCGTGACCGTGACCGTATTGGTCAGGTCGATCCCCTCCAGCGCCGTCAGGTTGATCGTGATGATCATCCGGCCCATGTCCGACGGGCTGCGCGGGTTGAGCCAGTTGGCGCCCATCGTCGCCAGGTCGAAGACGCCGGTCGAGAGCGCGAAGTTGCAGTCGAACTCGTCGATCGCGCCGCCGGCCGTGCGGATCGACAGCGAGCAGCCGTTGGCCCGCACGAAGCCGCTGGTCACCAGCGTGTCCGTGACCACGATGTTGCGCGAGGACGAGGGGCCGAGGTTGTCGACCAGGATCGTGTAGGTGAACTGCTCGCCGGCCTGCACGCCCGTGTGCGGCTCGACGATCTTGGTGATCTTCAGGTCGGCCGACTCCTGGACGAAGCAGCTGACCTCGTCGAAGTTGTTGACCAGGTTGGGATCCGGGGTGTCGGAGCGCACTTCGACCTCGACCGTGGCGACGATCGTCCCGGTCGTGGTGTTGACCACCGCATCGGGCCGCGTGCGGGTCTTGATCAAGAACTCCTGGGTATCGAAGGCCGCCATGTCGCCCAGGCTACAGGTGAGCACCTGCCCGCCCGACGGCGAGAGGCCCGTCACCATGCAATTGTCCGTATCGGCCAGGTACTGCACCTCCAGCGGCAGGGTGACCGCCACGGTCACGTCAACCGCGACGGCGGGACCGCCGTTGTAGACACTCACCTCGTAGATGATCTCGTTTCCGGCCCAGACCGTGTTCGGCGGGGGATCGCTCTGCGTGCCGGCGCCACCCTTGAGTGCGCGAACGTCGACCGAGAGATCCGCGTCACAGCCCGGGTTGGCGTCGAAGTAGACCTGGTGGCTGCCGCCGTTGTTGCCGGTGAAGACCGAGAACACCTGGTTGTTGGCGAAGGAGACGCCGTTGTACTCACCAATGCGCAGCGTGGGCGGCGGCCCACTAAAGCGCGCCGAGGAGCCCAGGTCGGGGTCGAAGGGCGCGTCGTTGATCTTGAACTCGGGCCGGAAGCTCAACCCGCCGTTCGAGCTGACGGCGACGTAGGTGTCGAGCAAGAAGTTGCCGTTGCCGTTGGTCGCGCCAGCGCGCGTATCCCACCATTGGACCGCGACACAGCCGCTTCCGGCATCGATGGCGGCAGTCGGGAAGAACTGGATCGCGCTTCCGCCGTCGGAGTTGACGCGCGTGGGTGCGCCCCAGCTGACACCGAAGTTGGTCGAGCGCGCGATGAAGACGTCCATGTCGTCGCCGCCCCCACCCTGCGCTCCGTTGGTCGGATCGTCGTTGGCCACGACGTAGACGCGACTCGGGTTGGACGGATCGGGTAGGATCCAGGGTTGACCCGAGCCCTGGGTCCAGGAAACGCTTCCGCCCAGCTTGCGCGAGGCGGTCTGTACATTGAAGGTGATGTCGGCGTTCCCCGCGCCGAAAGCCAGGCTCCTCTGCGGATAGCTCACGCCGCCGTCGGTCGAGCGCAGAACCACGATCATGCCGCTGCCACCGTCGGGCGCTCCGCCGGCGAAACCGGGCTGAGCGTGATAGGCAACGTAGACATCGCCGTTGGAAGCGACCGCGTTGTGGCTCGGCCAAGGGAAGCCCTCGGCCGGAAGCGAACGCACCGTCGACGGCGCCCAGGTAAGGCCCTGGTCGGTCGAGAAGGTCGTCCGCAGCGAGGTGCCACCGGTGAAGTCGGTCCAGACCATGTACATTCGATTGGCAAAGGTGCTGCCAGGATCCTGGTCGATGGCGATCCACTGCTTATCGTGCGAGTTGCCGGCCGAGCCGGGCAGGTTGACGCCGGCCGAGGCGGTGACGTTGATCGGATAGCCGGCCAGGATCGCCCCCGAGCTCGGATTGACCCCGGCGATGAAGATGTCGATTCCATTCCCGATGCAGCCAAGGTAGGACCAGAAGAGTCGGCCCTGGCTGTCGAATCCGAGCGACGGATCGCCGCAAGGCACATGCGTTGCCGGCACCGACAGGGGGGTCGGCACGGTCCAGCTGGCACCACCATCGGTGGAGACACTGAGTTGGAAGAGGCTGGCATGCGCAATGTTGCTGGAATCGAGCGGGTTGACCTCGATGTCCGGCTCGCGTGTCCCACCCAGGGCGACGTCGGCACCGTCGAACGCGTCGAGCGCCTGCGGAGCCAGGCCCGGATCTCCCGAGAGGCCCAGACCCGGATTCGACTCAGGCTCGGCGGAGACGCCGACGATTCCGGGCGCGGTATCCGCGCTGAGCGACGCGTCGCCCTGGAGCATGGGCTCGGCCGGTGCCGCACCGACGCTGGTGCCTCGCGCTGGAATCCCGAGCGAGAGCACGGACACGGCCAACCCGGAGACGATCCATCGGGCGAGCCTGGGGACGGTTGGACCTGGCATGGGTGCTGACTCCTGACCATGAACATGACGAACAGCCAACTGGGAGCATCGCCCGTTGGCTCCGCTCCACCCCTGATGGCCACCCGTCACTCGATTACACCCTCTCCCAACGCCACTCGGGACCGAAAAGATACGGGAGCGACGGGAAGTGCCCTCGGCCATCCGCTCCGCGGCGTCAGCCCCCGCGCAGCTCGCGCAGCCGCTCGAAGAGCGTCCGTTCCTCATCGCTCAGCGCTTCGGGCAGCCGCACGTCGACCGTCACCAGCAGGTCGCCGCGCTGCTTGGGGTCCTTCAGCTTGGGCATGCCCTTGCCGCTGAGCCGGAAGCGCCGGCCGTTCTGGGTGCCGGCGGGAATGGTCATCGTCACCGGCCCGTCCAGGGTCTCGACCTGCGCCTCGCCGCCCAGGACCGCCGTGGTCAGGGTCAGCGGCAGCCGGGCGTGCAGATCGTCGCCCCGGCGCTCGAAGCGCGGGTCCTCGGCCACCTCGACCACCAGGAAGAGGTCGCCCGGCGCGCCGCCGCCCGGTCCGGGCATGCCCTCGCCGCGCATGCGCACCCGCGAGCCGGAGCGCACCCCGGCCGGGATCCGCAGCTCGAGCCGTCGACCGTCCTTGCTCACCAGCCGGGTCGCGCCGCGATAGGCCTCGTCGAGCGAGACCGTCACCGCCTGCTCGAGATCGCGGCCGCGCGCGGCGGCGCCGGCAACCCGCCGCCCGGCGCCGGGCGCGGCGCCGGCTCCGCCGCCGAAGAGGGTCTCGAAGAAGTCCGAGAAGCCGCCCGAGCCGAAGATGTCCGAGACGTCGCGCACGGTGCGGGTCTGCCCCGCGCCGCCTTGCTGCGCCGCCCAGCGATCCCAGTCGAAGCCACCGGTCTGGCCGGCCCGCTCGTACTGCTGCCAGGCCGCGCCGAAGCGGTCGTACTTGGCCCGCTTGTCCGGATCGCCGAGCACCTCGTAGGCCTCGCTGATGTCCTTGAACCGATCCTCGGAAGCGCTGTTCCCCTGGTTGACGTCGGGGTGGTGCTCGCGCGCCAGCTTGCGGTAGGCGCGCTTGATGGCCTTCTCGTCCGCGTCGCGCGGAACGCCGAGGATCTTGTAGTAGTCCTTGGTCTGCATGATCGGGCTCCGATCTCCCGGCGGGCGGCCGGGTCCGCTGGTCCTTCGACCGGGCGCTGGCCTGGGCCGCGCCCATCAATTGTACCGGCCCGGGGCTCGCCGCATGCTGGCGCCCCGATAGACGGCCATTAGAGCCGCGTACACGCACCTTCGCGCCGTGCCCGCGTGACGCCGGCTATAATCAAGGCCGGAGGCAGTCAAGCACCATGAGCCAGCCGAAGCCGCTCGGCATCGCGGCGAGCGAACGTGATCTGCTGCAGCGGGACTACCTGTTGCGCGCCGCCCAGGCGATCTCGGAGCCCCTCGACCTGAGCGAGGTGCTGTCGCGCGTGATCCGGACCGCCGTCGCCATGACCGGTGGCCAGGCCGGCGCCATCGCCCTGGTCCAGGCCGGCGGCGAGAGCCAGATCGTCGCCAGCTACCGCCTGGATCCCAGCTTCGAGATGCACCTCGAGCCGATGCTGGACCACCTCGACCCGGCGGCGACGCCGCCGCGGGGCACGGCCGGCGCGCGGGCTGGCGAGGCATCCACCCGGGACGCCAAGCTGACGCGGCACCGCGGGGATGCCGCGAACGAGGCCGACGACGGCAAGGCCGAGCGCCAACGCGCCGCCGATCGCCGCGCCCGGATCGAGCTGGCGGCCGAGGCAGCGCTCGAGCCGCTCCGACCGGCCGAGTCGCCCGCCCCGCTGGCCCGCTACGACCGTCGCTTCGCCGAAGGCATCAGCCTGCACACCCTCGCGGACGCGCCGCGCACGCCCGAGGATCCGATGCAGGTGCTGAACCTGCCGCTGGAGCTGGCCGACCGGACCATCGGCCGGATCTTCGTGTTCCGCGGCGAGGGCGCGGCCGCCTTCACGCCGCTCGACTCGGAGCTGCTGGAGACCTTCGCCGACCAGGCCGCGGTGGCCATCCACAACGCCGACACGCACATGCGC
Organism: Caldilineae bacterium; assembly: GCA_020634625.1. Taxonomy (GTDB): domain Bacteria; phylum Chloroflexota; class Anaerolineae; order Epilineales; family Epilineaceae; genus JACKBJ01. The sequence goes on from JACKBJ010000018.1 coordinate 32,266, forward strand.
CTGGCCGCACGCGAGCGACGGCTCTCGGCCATCGTCGAGCACAGCCCGGCGGGCGTCCTGCTGCTCGGGCCCGATGGCCGCGTGCGCTCGCACAACCCGGCCGCCGCGCGCCTGCTGGGCCGCGATGGCGCCAGCCTGGTCGGCGCCGATGCCGGCGACCTGATCGCGATGCAGGACGTGCAGGACCGCGCCCTGCCCTTCACGCTGCCCAGGGACGAGGCCTCCGCCAGCCTGCAGGGCCACCTGCGCCTGCCGGACGGACACCGCGGCGCCTGGGTCCAGCTGACCGCGACGCCCCTGCCCGACCCGCGACAGGCGCGCGCCGGCTGGGTGATCGACCTGGTCGACCTCTCGGGCTACCGCGAAGCCGAGGATGCGCGCCGGGCCTTCCTGGCCGGCCTCTCGCACGAGCTCAAGACCCCCCTGTCGCTGATCCGCGGCTACGCCGAGACGATGCGCTACCCCCAGGTGCGCGCGGACGACGCGCTGCACGCCGAAGCCATCGAGGTCATCCTCGACGAGACCGAGCACCTGACCCGGCTGGTCGACCAGCTCCTGACGGCCGCCCGCCTGGAAGCCGAAGCCCTGCAGCTCGACCTGCACACCGTCGACCTCGGCGGCGAGCTCGAGCGCCTGGTCCAAGGCTTCCGGCACGCCCACCCGGACCACGTCTGGCAGCTCGAGCTGCCCGAGGCGCTGCAGCCGCTCCAGGCCGACCCGGCGCGGCTGCGCGAGATCTTCGGCAACCTGCTCGGCAACGCCGCCAAGTACGCGCCGGCCGGCAGCACGGTCAGCCTGCGCGCCAGCGCCGAGGCCGGCGGCCTGCGGGTCGACGTCAGCGACGCGGGCATCGGCATTGGCGAGGCCGACCAGGAGCGCGTCTTCGAGCGCTTCTTCCGCGCGGCCGAGCAGGGCCAGGGCGCCGGCCTGGGGCTGTACATGGCCCGCGCCATCGCCGAGGCCCACGGCGGCCGGATCGACCTGGCCAGTCAGCCGGGCAAGGGCAGCACCTTCAGCGTCTGGTTGCCAGCCGATTCCGGCGCGGCGGACGCCGAGCCGCCGGGCCCCGCCGGCACCGCTTCGCCGCATTCGAGCCAGGAGCCGACCGCGCCATGAGCGAGCGACGATCGACCCCCGCCGTTTCGCCGCTGGCCGGACGCACCATCCTGGTCATCGACGACGAGCCGCGCATCGTGCGCTTCGTGCAGCTGCACTTCGAGATGAAGGGCGCGCGGGTCATCGGTGCCGGAACCGGCCGCGAGGGCCTCGAGATCCTGCGCGAGCAGCTGCCCGACCTGGTCGTGCTGGACGTGAACATGCCTGGCCTGGACGGCTTCGAGACCCTGGCCGAGCTGCGCCGCTTCAGCGAGGTGCCGGTGATCATGCTCACGGTGCAGGCCGGCGAGCAGGACCGCATCCGCGGCCTGGACCTGGGCGCGGACGACTACGTGGCCAAGCCCTTCAGCCCGGCCGAGCTGGTCAGCCGGGCCCAGGCCGTCCTGCGCCGCTTCCGCGCGCCGGCCTCGGGCGCCCTGGTCCGGGTCGACGACGCGCTCCAGATCGACTTCGCCGCGCGCGAGGTCATCGTCCAGGGCGAACGGGTCAAGCTGCGGCCGACCGAGTGGCGCCTGCTCTACCACCTGGTCAAGAACGCCGGCTGGCTGATGACCCACGAGCTGATCCTGACCAAGGTCTGGGGCCCGGAATACGTGGGCCAGGACAACTACGTGCGCCTCTACGTCACCTACCTGCGCAAGAAGATCGAGCCCGACCCCGCGCATCCGCGCTACATCCTGACCGAGCGCGGGGTCGGCTACCGCTTCGTCGACTTCGAAGGCAAGAGCCAGCTGCCCGATGAAGGCTGAGCCGGCGTCCGCGCCCGAGCCCGAGTCTGAGCCGGCAGCCGCAAGGTCCCCGCTGGCCCGGCTGCGTCGCTGGCTGCCCCTGCTGGCCGGGCTGGCGCTGCTCTGGCTGCTCCTAGGCCGATTGGGGGAGCTGAGGGACCTGGCCGCGACGCTGACCGGCGCCCGCCCGGCCTGGCTCTTGCTGGCCATCGGCCTGCAGCTGGCCTTCCAGCTGAGCCTGGCCGGCGCCTACCAGGCGGCGCTCCAGGCGGCCGGTGCCCGGGGCTCGCTCCGGGCGGTCCTGGAGGGCCTGCTCGCCGGCATCTTCGCCGGCATCGTCGCCCCCTCGGGCGGCGCCTCGGGCAGCGCCGTGCTGGCCGACCGCCTGCGGCGCGAGGGTCAGCCGCCCGGCCGCACCCTGCCCGGGATCCTGCTCGGGCGCACCCTCTACTTCGGCAGCTTCTGGCTGATCCTGGCCGTCGGCCTGGCCTTCCTCTTCGCGCGGCACGACCTGCAGCCCTACGAGGCCCTGGGCGCCCTGGCGCTGAGCGCGGTGGTCTTCGCGCATGCCGGCCTGCTGGCGCTCGGGCTGCGCTCACCCGAGGCCTTGCGCCGAGGCCTGGCCGGCCTGGAGCGCGGCCTGGCCGGTCTGGCGGCGCGCCTGCCCTGGCTGGGCACGGCGCCGGCCGGCTGGTCGGAGCGCACGGCCGAGGACCTGGCCGGCGCCGCCGAGGCCCTGCGGGGCGACCGGCGCGGCCTTGCCGGCGCCGGCCTGGTCGCGCTCGTGGCGCACGGCTTCGACCTGGCCAGCCTCTGGGCGGTCTTCCAGGCCTTCGGGCAACCCGTCTCGCTGGGCGTGCTGACGGCCGGCTTCGCCATGGGGGTCCTGTTCTGGATCGTGACCATCACGCCGCAGGGCGTCGGCGTGGTCGAGGGCACGATGTTGCTGGTCTTCAGCAGCCTGGGCGTCCCGACCGCCTCCGCCGCGGCGGTGGCGCTGACCTACCGCGGGCTGAGCTTCTGGCTCCCGCTGCTGGCCGGCTACCTGGCGCTGCATCGCGGATTCCGTTCGCCCCGCGCGCCGGCGGCCCCGCCCCGGTCGGGGCCGCGGGCCGCGGCCTCGACCGCCCTGGCGACCGCCGGCGACGGCGCCGGAGCTCGGCCGGGGCCTGGGCGGGCCTGGCGCAGCAGGCCCCGGCCTTCAGCGCCGGGCGGGTCGGCGCGCCGCTCAGCGTGCGCACCGTGGCGGGCGTGGTCGGCGCGGTCGGCGCGATCGACCTGCTCTCGGCCATGACCCCACCCCTGGCCGAACGCCTGGCGCGCCTGGAGCCCTTCCTGCCGCTGGCCCTCCAGCAGGGCGCCCGGCTGACCTCGGCCGTCAGCGGCTTCGCGCTGATGGTCCTGGCCGCCAGCCTCTGGCGCCGCAAGCGGGTCGCCCGCTGGATCACGCTGGCGGTCCTGCTGGCCTCGAGCGCGGCGCACCTGGTCAAGGGCCTCGACTACGAGGAAGCCGCCCTGGGCCTGATCGTGGCGCTCTGGCTCTGGTCCTTGCGCGACGATTTCGTGGCCCGCTCGGACGGCGCCTCGGTGCAGCGCGCGCTGCGGCTGACGGCGGCGGCGGCCGGCTTCACCCTGGTCTACGGCAGCCTGGGCTTCTACCTGCTGGACCGGCACTACCAGGTGCGCTTCGACCTGCGGGCGGCCGTCGTCCAGACCCTGAACATGTTCGCCCGCTACCAGAACCCCGGCCTGGTCCCGCTGACCGGCTTCGGCCGCTACTTCGCCGGCTCGATCTACCTCGTCGGCGCGGCAACGCTCCTCTTCGGGCTGCTGCTGGTGCTCCGCCCGGTCATCGCCCGCGAGCCCTCGAGCCGGCCCGACCGGCAGCGCGCCCGGGCCATCGTCGAGGCCTACGGGCGCGGCCCGCAGGCGGCGCTGGCGCTCCTGCCGGACAAGCGCTACCACTTCAGCGAGGGCGGCTCGGTGGTGGCCTACGTCGTGCGCGGCCCGGTGGCCCTGGCCCTGGGCGACCCGATCGGTCCCGGCTGGGACGCCGAAGAGGCCATCGAGGCCTTCGGCCGGCATGCCGCGGCGCACGGCTGGATGCCGGCCTGGTACGAGACCGGGCCGGAGCAGCTCGAGCGCTACCGCGCCCTGGGCTACCAGCTGGTCTGCCTGGGCCACGAAGCCATCGTCGACCTGCGCGACTTCTCGCTGGAGGGCGGCGATCGCAAGGACCTGCGGACCAAGGTGCGGCGCGTGGCCCGCGACGGCTACCAGGCGCAGATCGTCGAGGCGCCCCACTCGGAGGCCCTGCTGGCCGAGCTGCGCGAGGTCAGCCAGGCCTGGCTGGACCGGGCGACGGGCCGCGAGAAGGCGTTCAGCCTCGGCTGGTTCGACGAAGACTACCTGAACCAGGGCGCGCTGATGTTGGTCCACGACGCCGACGGTCGGGTCATGGCCTTCGCCAACCTGGTGCCGGAGTTCCAGCTCAACGAGCTGACGATCGACCTGATGCGGCACCGCGATGACATCGTCCCGAACACGATGCTCTTCCTCTTCACCGAGCTCATGCTCTGGGCGGCCCAGCAAGGCTACGACAGCTTCAACCTCGGCATGGCGCCGCTCTACGGCGTCGGCGACGCGGCCTGGGACCCCGCTCTGGATCGGGCCCTGAAGCTGGTCTTCGAGCGAGGCGGCGCGCTGTACAGCTTCAAGGGCCTGGCCAGCTTCAAGTCGCGCTTCCATCCGGGCTGGACGCCGCGCTACCTGGCCTATCCCGGCCCGGCCAGCCTGCCGGCCGTCGCGGTGGCCCTGGTCCGCGCCATCTCGGGCGACGACTTCGCGCGCGAGATGATGCGGGAGGCCATCCCGCTGGACCGCCTGTCACGGCTCTTCGGCGACCGGGCGCCGAGCGGCGACGGCGTCTCGAGCACCGGACCCGGCTCAGGAGAATCCGCAGCATGAACCAGCCCCGCCAAGTCCCCGCGCCCACCCCGTCGTCGCATCACGGCCTCTCGCAAGACGAGGTCAGGGCACTGCTGCACCAGCTGCGCGAACGCCGCATCACGCGCAACGTCAACCAGAGCTTCGCCGAGCGGCTGACCTTCGGCCAGCGCATGTCCGACGGCCTGGCGCGGGCCGCCGGCAGCTGGGCCTTCATCCTCGGCTTCAGCGGCATCCTGGCCGCCTGGGTCCTGATCAACGCCCGGCTGCTGGCCAAGCCCTTCGACCCCTTCCCCTTCATCCTGCTCAACCTGATCCTCTCGACGCTGGCGGCCCTGCAGGCGCCGATCATCATGATGAGCCAGAACCGGCAGGCGGCGAAGGACCGCTTGCAAGCCGACCACGACTACGAGATCAACCTCAAGGCCGAAGCCGAGATCGCCGGCCTGCACCTCAAGCTCGATGCCCTGCGCGAGACGCAGTGGCACGAGCTGCTGCAGGTCCAGCAGGAGCAGATCGGGATGCTGCAGCGCCTGGTCGCCCGGCTGGCCGAAGAGAACGGCGACTGAGCCCTGGCCCAGGCCCGGCGCCGCGGAGTGCGGGTGCTCGGCCATCGACCGCCCAGCCCTGGCTGCCGCCAGGACGCGCGAGGAGTGCCGACATGCAGCTCGACCGATTCACCATCCACGACGCACACCTCAGCCACCTCGGCATCGGCGGCTGGAGCGTCTCGATCGCCCCGGCCGACCAGCCGCGGGTCAACGTCGCGCGTCGCGTGCACGCGCGCGTCGTCGATCCGGAAGGCGACGTGGTCGAGTCCAGCTTCGAGCCGGTCGTGACGCCGGCCGGTCGCTGGCGCGTCTGCCCGGGTCGGGTGCGGCTCCTGACCAGCCAGGACGGCGAGTGGGAATACTTCTGCAGCGGCGGCGAGATCGAGACCCGCCTCGATGGCGAGCGCCTCGATTGCAGCCTCCGCTCGAGCGCGCCGATCCTGCCGCTCAGCTCCGAGCGCGAGACCCTGGCCGATCAGCTGGCCGAGGAGATGGCGCTGCGCATCGCCGAGGCCCGGGCCGGCGCCGACGATCTGAACGATTTCGACCGGCGCCTGGCCGCCTTGGAGCCGATGGGCTTCTACACGGCGCTCCTGGCCGACATCTTGGACGACTATCGCGACAAACCGGACCTGCGCCGGGTCTTTCACGCATTGGACGCGGCGGCGCGGCAGGAGCGCGAGACGCTGCGCGGGGCCGGTCACTGGCCGGCCAGCCCCCTGGACTGGCGCACCGTGGTCGGGGCCTAGGACGAGTCGACAAGCCCCGTTTCGGCTGCACGCCGCTGTTGACCGGGCTTCGCGCGGCGCGCCTCAATCGCTCCAGCGGAGCGCGACCGGACCGTCGATGCCCGGCAGCGGCAGCCCGGCGGCCTCGTCCTCGACCGCGCACCGCTCGGCGGCCTCGAGGCGGCGCCACGGCGAGACGCTCAGCCGGCCCGCCGCGCGCCGCCAGCTGCCGACGATCTCGCCGTCCACGAGCACGGCGCCCGGCCAGACCCGCGTCGGCCAGAGCTCGCGACGATGCGCGGCGTCCTCGACCAGCAGCTCGCGGTCGGCGCCCTGGAGCAGGGTGTAGGCGTCGCCGCTGGGGAGCAGTCGGGCGGCCGCCGCCGGGCCCGGCGCGGCACGCAGCGCGGCCTCGTCCCGGGCCAGGATCCAGGCCTCCCCGATCGGCATCCTCACCCGCGTTCGCTCCGACCCGAGCGCCTCGAAGATCGCGATGCCTTGCCGCGCCGCGATCCCGGCCCAGGTCGCGAAGGCCCGCGGCGTGGCGGGCCCGAAGACATGCAGGTAGCGGCGCGCGAGCTCGAGCCTGGCCTGCTCCGGATCGACGTCCGGCGGCGGCGCGATCCAGATCGTCGGCTGTCGCGCGCCGTCCCAGCGCAGGAGCACCCGGCCGGTCGGCGCCGCGTAGCGAAGGCGGTTGGGCTCGACGCCCAGGGCGCGACCCGCCTCGCCGAAGGGCATCCGGCCGTCGCCGAGCCGCGCCTGCAGTCGGTCGGCCAGGGCCTCCCCCAACCGGGCCTTCGCGCCGTCGGCGCGGCGTCCGAGCGTGAAGATCGCCCGATCCCGGGCCGCGACCACGTAGACGCTGTAGCGCGGGCCCCAGAGCTGGATCAGCGACGGGTGGTCCAGCAGCGTCGGATGGCTGCCCTCGACGCGGGCATGGAGCGACAGCAGCGCCGCGCGCGGCATGCTGTCCTGCAGACCGGCCCAAGCCGCTCGATGCAGCGACGTCGGTCCGGCGGGCAGCCGCGCGTCGAGCGCACCGGCATGGCGCCGGAAGGCCAGGATCTGGCGCCGTGTCAGGTCCAGCGCGGGCGGGGTCATCGCCGCCCGCCGCCGGCCGCCCGGGCACGCCGTCGCCGCATGGTGGGCCTCGCTCGGCTCGCATGGGGAACCCCGGAACCGGTCGCCTGCGCCCGGCTCGCGGCCGCGCTGGCGACCGCGGGGCGGAGTCTGGCCGAGGTTCGACCGTCCGTCAAGCGCCGCAGGCTGCCGGCCGTGCCGTCGCCGTGCGGCGGGCCGGGGCAGCGCGTGGCGGGCGGCGGCGCGCCGCCGGGCCATCGGCACTTGTCCCGCGGCCCAGGGCGCGCGCGTCCAAACGCGCGATCGCGGGACGCGAGCCGCCGCCCCCGGGCCGGTGGCCGGGGACGGCGTCGAGGGTCGCGGATCGGTCCGGTCGCAGGGCGCGCCCCGGGCCGACGAGGCTTGCGCGGTGCCTAGACGGCCTTGACCTCGATCTTGCGCGGCTTGACGGCCTCGCTCTTGGGCAGACGCAGGGTCAGGATGCCGGCCTCGAAGCGGGCATCGACCTTGTCGACGTCGATCGGGGTCTGCAGCGCGAATCGGCGCTTGAACTCGCCCCGGCCGCGCTCGCGAAGCACCCAGGACTTCTCGGCGTCGCGGGCCGGGATGGTGCCCGCCACCGTCAGGCTGTCCTTGTCGAAGGTGACCTCGACGTCCTCCGGCGCCACGCCGGGCAGGGACACCTCGAGCACCACCTCGTCTTCGTTCTCGTAGGCATCGACCGCCGGGCGGATCTCGACGCCCTTGCCGTTGCCGTTGGCCGCGGGCGCGATGCCTTCGTTCATGAATCGGTCCATCGCCTCGCGCAGCGTCACGAAGTCGCGCATCGGCTCCCAGCTCGTCACTCGCATGCTCATGTCCATCCTCCTGGATCCATCGGTCTGGTCGGCGGCGACCGCGTATCGGGCGGCGCCCGCCATCGGCTGTTTGACGCTCAGGAGGATACCGCGGGCGTGTTAGCGCTGCGCTAGGCCAGCGTTAGATCGGCGCTAACGGTTCGTCGCCGCGCGCGGCCGGGCCTCGTCGCGGTCGCGGAGCAGGCTACGCGCATAGTCGCTGCCCGGCGCCGCGGCGATCGCCTCGGCCCTGCCACGCCCGGTCACCCGTCCGCCCTCCAGGATCAGCCAATGGTCGGTCAGGGCGCGGGCGACCTCGGCCTCGTGGGTGACCAGCAGCGCGCAGCGAGGCGCCTCCGGTCCGGCGAGCACGTCGGCCAGCAGCGCGATGGCCGAGGGCCGCGCCTCGGCGTCGAGGGCCGCGAAGGGCTCGTCCAGGAGCAGCAGGTCGGGCCGGATGGCCATCGCCCGGGCCAGCGCCACGCGCTGGGCCTGACCGGTCGAGAGCCGGTCGGCGCGCACATCGGCGATCGAGCCGAGGTCGAGGCGCGCCAGCCAGGCCTCCTCGATCGCGCGCCGGGCCTCCGCCGGCAGACGGCGCGCCCGCAGCCCGTAGCCCAGGTTCTGGCGCACGCTGAGCTGCGGGAAGAGCCGATGCGACTGGAAGACGACGCCGATGCCGCGGCGCTGCGGAGGACGGCAGTCGCCCTGCTCGGCATCCTCGAGCAGGCGGCCGGCCAGCTCGACCCGGCCCTCGTCCAGACGCAGCAGGCCGGCCAGGGCCAGCACCAGGGTGCTCTTGCCGGCCCCGTTCGGCCCCAGCACCGCCAAGGTCTCGCCCTCCGCCAGCTCGAAGGCCAGGCGCAGCTCGAACGCGCCGCGCCGCACCCGGGCGTCCATGGCCAGCGCCCGGGTGGACGGGGTCGGCGCGCCGGGATCAGCCACGCGCCGGGCCACCGAGGAGCTGCCCGCGCAGCGCCACCAGGACCGCCAACGAGACCGCCATCAGGAGCGCGCCGAGCAGCACCGCCGCGTCCGGGTCGCTCTGCAGGGCCTGGAAGACGGCCAGGGGCAGGGTGCGGGTCCGGCCGGCCAGGTTGCCGGCGAAGGTGATGGTGGCGCCGAACTCTCCCAGGGCCCGGGCCCAGGCCAGGGCGGCGCCGGCCAGGATCGAGGGCCGCAGCGCCGGCAGCGTCACCGTGCGCAGGATCATCCAGCGCGAGGCGCCCAGGCTGGCCGCGGCCTCCTCGAGACGCCAGTCGGCCGAGCTCAGGCCCGCCTCCAGGGTCACGACCAGGAAGGGCGCGGCGACGAAGGTGGCGGCCAGAACGGCGCCAGCGGTCGAAAAGGGCAGCTCGACGCCGCGCGCCGAGAGCCAGGGGCCGAGCAGCCCGCGGCGGCCGAAGGCGGTCAACAGGGCCACGCCGGCGACCACCGGCGGCAGCACCATCGGCAACATCACCAGCGCGCGCAGCCAGGCGCGGCCGGGGAACTCGCAGCGCGCCAGCAGCCAGGCCAGCGGAAAGCCGAAGGTCAGGGCCAGCGCGGTGGCCCAGAGCGAGGCCAGGAGCGAGAGCCGGAGCGCATCGAGGGTGGTCGGCCGGGTCAGCCGGGCCAGGGCGCCCTCCCAGGGCACGCGCAGCACCAGGCCCAGGATCGGCAGGCCGAAGAAGGCCAGGCCCAGGCCCGCCAGGAGCAGGAGCAGCAGCGTGGCCGGCCCCTCGCCCCGCAGCCGACCCAGGGCGCGCCGGGCCGACGCGCGCGGGCGCGCCAGCCCGATCCGGCTCACGGGGTCTCGAATCCTCGCGCCCTGAGGGCCGTGACGGCCTGCGGGTCGAAGAGGAAGTCCAGGAAGGCGTCCGCGCCGGCCGGCTCGGGCGCCGCGCGCAGGCGGGCGGCCGGGTAGCTCGCCCGCAGGCTGACCGAGGGCGGCAGGGCCAGGGTGCTCAGCTCGCCGGCGACGGCTGGCGTCACATCGCTGACGTAGACCATGCCGGCATCGGCTTCGCCCAGCAGGACCTTGCCGACGACCCCCTTGACGTCCAGCTCCTCCGAGACCAGGTTGACCTCGGCCGCCGGCCAGGCGCCCAGCTGGCGCAGGGCCTCGCGCGCGTAGCGGCCGGCCGGCACCTCGGGTCCGGCCAGGACCAGGCGCAGGCCCGGCCGGGACAGGTCGGAGGGGCGGCGCAGCGGCGGGTCGAGGTCCAGGGCCGTGATCAAGGCCAGGCGGTTGTGGACGAAGGTGCGCGGCGGCTCGACCAGCTGCGCCTCGATCAGCCGTGCCATCTGTCGCTCGTCGGCCGCCGCGAAGACGTCGGCGCGCGCGCCCTCGAGCAGCTGGGTGGCGAGGGCGTCCGAGCCCGCGAAGTTGAAGACCAGGCGGTAGCCGGGCTGGGCGGCCTCGAAGTCGGGCGCCAGCGACTCGAAGGCCTCGGTCAGCGAGGCGGCGGCGAAGACGCGCAGATCGACCGGATCCCCCAGGCCGCGCTCGACGGCACAGCCGGCCAGCAGCCCCAGCAGGCCGACCAGCGCCAGCGCCCGACCGGCCAGGAACGCGCCCGACCGCCGACCGGCCGGGCCGGTCGGCTGCGGGGGATGGGGCCTGCGGAGGGGTCTGCCGGACATGCCGCAAGCATAGTGCCGCGCCGACCGGCGGTCCAGACCCGCCGACGCCCGGCCGGCTGTCTTTCCCGGGCCATCGCGCTCGTGTATAATCCGCCGCCGTTCGCTGCGGCCGACGCGACTCGCGGGCGCCGATCGCGCATCGCGTCGCCGACGCGGCGCCGCATCCGCCGACTCCTGGGGGGGAAGAGCATGACCCGTCATTCGACCCGATCGAGCCTGGCCGCGGCCAGCCTGAGCTGCCTGCTGCTGCTGTCCGGCTGCGGCGGACGCGAAACCAGCGAGCCCGAGGCGCAGGCCACCCTGGCGCCGCCCACCGAAGCCGCGCCGCCCACCGTCGTGGCTCGGATGGAGCCAACGGCCACCGCCACGGTCGATCCGGCGGCCGAGCCGATGGCGGCGGTGGCCAGCGAGGGCCTGCCGGGCATCGTGGTGCCCGCGGCGGCCGAGCTGGTCGAGCTGGTCGAAGCCGGCGAGGACACCGATGCCCGCGCCGACTACCGCATCGACGTCGAGGGCGTCGACGGCGACGCGCTCTATGCCTGGTTCAGCACCGAGCTGCCCAAGCTGGGCTGGGGCGAGCCCGAGGACCGCGACGGCGCGCTGATCTTCCTGCACGAGACCGAGCTCGGCCAGCGCTTCGCCGAGCTGGGCCAGAAGCGCACCGCGACGCTCATCTTCGATCCGACCGACGACATCGACGTCTCCATCCTGGTCGAGGCGCCGAACTGAGCCGAGCGGACGCGACGAAGCGGGACCGGCCAGGGGCATCGGCATGAGAGATCCGGGTGCGCTCGATGCGCTGACGATCGTCTTCTTTCCGGAGGGCGCCGAGCTGCCTGCGGCCATCCTGAGCTGGCGGGCGCGCAACCCCGACTGGCGCAAGCCGGTCGAGGAGCGGATCATCTGTCCGGTCTGCGGTCTGCCGGTCGCCGCGATCGCCGACTACGCGCTGCTGGACGATGCCGCGCTGCGCGAGGCGCTGCGCGAGTTCCGCGAGGCGCACCTGCGGACGGCCTGTTCCGACCATTGGTGGCCCAGCCTCGAGCACTGGGCCTACGTCGAGAGCCAGTCGCGCCCCTAGCGTCGTCGGGCGGCCGCGGCCGTCGCCACACCGGCCTGCGCGATTCCCGACACCCGCTCTCGAAGGCTCGGCGCACGCGGATCGCGTCCGGGAAGCCTGGATTCGAAGCAGCCGGACGACTATAATGCGCTGCCGGCATGCGGTCGGGACTCGCTCGTACGGACCTCGACCGACAGGGGGAGTGGCGGAATTGGCAGACGCGCATGATTTAGGATCATGTGGGCATGGCCCGTGGGAGTTCGAGTCTCCCCTTCCCCACCTTCGCGGCGTGGTCGGCGATGGCCGGTCGCATCGGCCGCCAATCGGATCGCGCCGCCTTCAGGAGCACGAGCTTTGAACATCACCACCGAGCCGATCGAGCCGCGCCAGGTCAAGCTGACCGTCGAGGTGCCCGAGGCCCGTCTGACCCGCGCGATGGAACAGGTCGGGCGCGAGCTCTCCAAGCGCTACAAGGTGCCGGGCTACCGGCCCGGCAAGGTGCCGCTCAAGCGCATGATCGCCCTGCTCGGCGAGGAGGGCATCCGCCAGGAGGCCATCGAGGCGCTGGGCCGCGAGATCATGGCCGAAGCCATGCAGGAGACCGGCTCCCTGCCCGCCGCCCCGGTTCAGGTCGAGGTCGCCTCGGAGTCCCCGCTGACCTTCAGCGCCCTGGTTCCGCTGCCGCCCTTGGTCGATCTGGACGACTATCGCGCGCTGCGCCTGCCCGAGGCCGAGCCGCCGCCGGTCGACGCATCGGACGTCGATGCGCTGCTCGAGCGGCTGCGCCGCGATCTGGCCCAGCTGGCGCCGGTCGATCGGCCCGCCGAGGCCGAGGACGTGGTGGAGCTGTCGTTGACCGCCCGCAGGGCGGTGGCGGTGGCCGGCGACGAGGCGCCGCTGCTGCAGCACGAGCAGATCTGGATCACGCTCGACGAGGAAGGCGCCGGCCGCGCCGGCCTGCCCGCGGCGGTCATCGACGAGCTCATCGGCCTGAGCGCGAAGGGCAGCCATCGCTTCACGGTCACCTATCCCGAGGACTGGAGCGATGCGTCGCTCGGCGGCCGACCGGTGGCCTTCGAGGCGAGGGTCAACACGGTCTCGAGGCTGGAGCTGCCCGAGCTGGACGACGCCTTCGCCCAGCAGGTCAGCGACATGGACTCGCTCGAGGCCCTGCGGCGTCGGGCCGAGGAGGACATCGCGCTGCGCCGCCGCAACGAAGCCCGCGACGCCCATCTCGAAGCGGTCCTGGACCGCCTGGCCGATCAGGCCCGCCTCGACTATCCGCCGGCGCTGCTCGAGCTGGAGCTGCGCGAGCTGGTCGGCGACCTGCGCGAGCGGGTCGAGCGCCAGGGCTTCGAGTGGAAGCGCTGGCTCGAGCTACAGGAGAAGAGCGAGGAGACCCTCTGGGCCGAGCTCGAGGCACAGGCCGAGCGCCAGCTGCGTCGCAGCCTGGTCATGCAAGCCTTCGTCGAGCAGGAGGGCATCGCCGTCTCGGAGGCCGAGATCCGCTCCGAGGTCGAGCGATTCAACGCCATCATGGCCAGCCTGCCCCGCGCTCAGCGCCCCGACGGCGACGATCTGCGCCGCCGCACCGCGAACCGCATCCTGACCGGTCGCGCCATCGAGCGCCTGCTCGACATCGCCGCCGGGCGGGTCGAGGCCGACGCGGCGGCCGAGGCGTCCAGCGACGCCGACGGCGCCGCGGTTGCCGATCCGACCGCGGAAACCAGCGCCTGATGCGCAACCGCCCCAAGGACCCCGGAGGTCTGCACCGCATGACCGACAGCCATCCGTCCGAGCCCGATGCCGGCCTGCTCCCGCGGGCCATGGTGCCGATGGTCATCGAGACCACCGGCCGCGGCGAGCGTGCCTACGACATCTACAGCCTGCTGCTGCGCAACCGCATCATCTTCCTGGGCACGCCCATCAACGACCAGGTGGCCAACCTGATCGTGGCGCAGATGCTCTTTCTCGATCGCGAGGATCCGGGCAAGGACATCTCGCTCTACATCAACTCGCCCGGCGGTCTGGTCTACGGCGGTCTGGCCATCTACGACACGATGCAGCTGATCCGGGCCGACGTGCGCACCATCGCGGTGGGCTCGACGGCCTCGATGGGCACCGTGCTGCTGGCGGCGGGCACCAAGGGCAAGCGCTCGGCGCTCCCCAACGCCACGATCCACCTGCATCCGGCCGGCGGCGGCGGTCAGGGCTACGCCCAGGACGTCGAGATCCAGGCCCGCGAGCTGCTGCGCATCAACGCCCGCCTGCACCGGATCCTGGCCCATCACACCGGTCAGACGGAGGTTCGCATCGCGACGGACTTCGAGCGCGACCGCTACATGACGGCGCGCGAGGCGGCCGACTACGGCTTGATCGACGAAGTGCTGCCTGGCCCCGAGGGCCTGCCCGAGGGGCCGACCGGCGCCGAGATCGACCTGCACCTGGAGGCTTGAGTCCAGATGACCCGCAAGACCCACGAGCCGATCGACCACGTCTGCTCCTTCTGCAAGCGCCAGCAGGATCAGGTCAGCCGGCTGATCGCCGGCCCGGACTCGGTCTACATCTGCGACGAATGCGTCGACCTGTGCAAGGAGATCCTGGCCGACGAGGATGCCTTCGAGCCCGAGGTCGACGTCTTCGCGCCGCACATGCCGACGCCGCGCGAGCTGGTCGAGCGGCTGGACGACTACGTCATCGGCCAGGAGCACGCCAAGAAGGTGCTGGCGGTGGCGGTCTACAACCACTACAAGCGCATCTTCAAGGCCGCCGAGCTGGCCGACGAAGCGGCCGAGCTGCAGAAGTCCAACATCCTGCTGGTCGGGCCTACCGGCTGCGGCAAGACCCTGCTGGCCCAGACCCTGGCCCGCCTGCTCGACGTGCCCTTCACCATCGCCGACGCCACGGCGCTGACCGAGGCCGGCTACGTCGGCGAGGACGTCGAGAACATCCTGCTGCGCCTGATCCAGGCCGCCGACGGCAACCTGGAGCGCGCTGCCAAGGGCATCATCTACATCGACGAGATCGACAAGACGGCGCGCAAGTCGGGCGACAACCCCTCGATCACGCGCGACGTCTCGGGCGAGGGCGTGCAGCAGGCCCTGCTCAAGATCATCGAGGGCACGGTGGCGCACATCCCGCCGCAGGGCGGTCGCAAGCATCCGCACCAGGAATTCCTGCAGCTGGACACCACCAACATCCTGTTCGTCTGCGGCGGCGCCTTCCCCGACCTCGAGGGCATCATCCGCAAGCGGGTCACGACCCGCGACCTGCTCGGCTTCCAGGGCGCCGACACGGCAGCCCTGGCCGAGACGGACGAGTCGCTGCTGTTGCGCCAGGTCGCCGCCGAGGACCTGCTGGACTACGGCCTCATCCCCGAGTTCGTTGGCCGGCTCCCGGTCTTGACCAGCATCGACCCGCTGGACGCCACGATGCTGGTGCGCATCCTGACCGAGCCGCGCAACGCGCTGGTCAAGCAGTTCCAGCGCATGTTCGCCCTCGACGGGGTCGAGCTGCAGTTCACCGAGGATGCGCTGCATGCGCTGGCCGAGGCGGCGATCGACACCCGGGCCGGCGCTCGCGGACTGCGCAGCATCATGGAGCGGACCCTGCTCGAGGTGATGTACGAGATCCCCTCGCGCGAGGACGTGCGCAAGTGCGTGATCCGGGCCGAGACGGTACGCGGCGAGGCGCCGCCCCTGCTCCTGACCCAAGCCGACAAGCCGGTCGAGCTTGAGGCCTGGAGTCAGGCCCGCGAGAGCGAGTCTGCCTGAGCTCGGCGTCCGGCCGGTTCAGCCCTCGGCGCCGCCGAGGAAGCAGCCGATGCCGTCCGCCACGCCCAAGGCCATCTCGTAGCGCAGGTCGTCCAGGGCCGCGCGATCGTCGAGCAGGAATCCCAGCTCGATGATCGCCGCCGGCGTGTCGACCGCGATCTCGCGAAAGGCGTAGTAGTTCCACATGTCGATGGTGATCGACTCGTCGTGGCGCGGCAGCAGGGTGGCGGCGGCATAGCGATCGTAGAGGCAGTCGACCAGGCGCTGGTCCAGCTCGGGCGTGCTGCTGTAGCGCCAGCTGGCCACCTTGAAGCCGCTGGCGCCGGCGATGTCGCAGGAATCGGCGTGGATCGAGACCAGGGCCGCGCCGCGGTAGTTCTGCAAGGGCGGCTCGGGAATGTCGGGATCGTGCTCGGGCAGGATGTCGACGCTGAAGCCGCGGTACTCGAGCAGGGCCTGCACCCGCGCCGCCACGTCGACCGTCACGTCCACCTCGCGCCGGCCATCCGGACAGACGGCGCCGGTGTCGTAGGGGGAGTGTCCGGCGATGATGCCGACCCGGCGCGGATCGACCGGCGGCGTGGCGGTGGCCGTCGCCTCGGCGGTGGCGCGCGCGCCAGGCGTCGAAGTCGGGCCGACGCCGGTCGCCGAGCCTGCGAGGTCGGGTCCGGTTGGCGCCGCGGCCGCCCCAGCGGGCACGACGGGCGCCGGGTCCTCGGCCAGGCGAGCCGGCGCCGCGACTCGCGGGCCGGCGCCCCCGGCCGAGCGCGCCAGGCCCGCCCCGCGTAGACCGGTCAGGACGAACAGCGTCGCGACGGCCGTCGCCAACACGGCGAACAGACCGATCTCGACCAGGACCCGCTGACGCCCTTGCATGCGCCGGATGCTAGGACCGCCCGGAGCCCCGGTCAAGAACCGGCTCAGCAGCCGCTCATGCCCCCGTCAGCCGCCGCTCAGCGGCCGGGCGTATATAATGGCCTCGTGTCGAATCCCGTTCGCGCGCCTCGCCGGCGCGTCCCATCCCGGAGCCCGTCTTGACGCCACGCCGCCCGGTCCTGCTGCTCATCCTCGACGGCTGGGGCCTGCGTGCCGAGCGCGAGGCCAACGCCGTCGCGCTGGCCGAGACCCCGGTCTTCGATCGTCTGATGGCCGAGTACGCCCATACGCGGCTGCGGACCAGCGGTCGGGACGTGGGCCTGCCGGCGGACCAGATGGGCAACAGCGAGGTGGGGCACCTGACCCTGGGCGCCGGCGCGATCTTCGACCAGGACCTGCTGCGCATCGACAAGGCCGCCGCCGACGGCAGCCTGACCAGCCGGCCGGCCTTGCAGGCGGCCTTCGCGCACGTTGCCGAGCGGGGCAGCGCCTTGCACCTGGCCGGGTTGCTCGGCCAGGGCGGCGTGCACGCGCATGCCCGACACCTCGAGGCGCTGCTCGCGGCGGCGGCGAGCGCCGGGATCGAGCGGGTCTACGTGCATGCCTTCACCGACGGCCGCGACACCGCGCCCGACAGCGCCCGCGGCTTCATGCGCGAGCTGCTCGACACGATGTCCAGCCTCGGCATCGGTCAGGTGGCCACGGTCAGCGGTCGCTACTACGCGATGGACCGCGACAAGCGCTGGGAGCGCAGCGGCCGGGCCTGGCGCGCCATGCGCGAGGGCCTGGCCGGCGCCGCGCGCTCCGCACCGGACGCCATCGCCGCCATCGAGGCCGCCCAGGCCGCGGGCGAGACCGACGAGTTCATCGCGCCGACGGTCGTCCTCGACGCCGGGGGCCGCGAGACGGCGCGCATCGCCGACGGCGATGCGCTGATCCTGTTCAACTTTCGCGCCGACCGGATGCGCCAGCTCCTGGCGATCCTCACCGATCCGAGCTTCGACGCCTTCGCGCCGGATCGGCCGGCCGACCTCTTCGTGGCCAGCATGACCGAATACGTCAAGGGCCAGTCGGCGCCGGCGATCTTCGAGCCGCAGGACGTCGTCTGGCCGCTGGCGCGCGTCGTGTCCGAGGCCGGATTGACCCAGTACCACACCGCCGAGACCGAGAAGTACGCGCACGTCACCTACTTCTTCAACGGCGGACGCGAGACCCCCTTCCCGGGCGAGACGCACCGGGTGGTGCCCTCGCCCAAGGTGGCGACCTACGACCTGGCGCCGGAGATGAGCGCCGTCGGCGTCACCGACCAGCTGATCGAGCGCCTGCGCGAGGCCGACGACGCCTTCCTGCTGGTCAACTACGCCAACCCGGACATGGTCGGCCACAGCGGCCGGCTGGATGCGGCCATCCGGGCCGTCGAGACGGTCGACGCCTGCCTCGGCCGCGTCCTGGAGGCCCTGTCCGAGCGCGATGGCGTGGCCCTGGTCACGGCCGATCACGGCAACTGCGAGATGATGATCGACCCCTTGACCGGCGGGCCGCACACCGCCCATACCCTGAATCCGGTGCCCTGCATCCTGGTGGCGCCCGAGTTCCGTCTGGACGCCGGTCCAGCCGCCCAGCTCGCGGCCGAGGGCGGGCTTCGCGACGTCGCGCCGACCCTCCTGGCGCGGCTGGGCCTGCCCCGGCCCGAAGCCATGACCGGACGCGACCTGGTGGAGCCGGTGGGTCCGCGCTGATTGCGATTCCCCCACCATCCGATATAATCGCCCTATTGCCCGCGGATCGAACGGACGAGAGACCATGGCCCTGGACCGCGACCAAATCGAGACGCGCCTGACCGAGTCGAACGGAGGCAGCCCGGACCTGTCCGGCCTGGACCTCACGGGCGCCGACCTCAGCCGCATGGACCTCCGAGGGGTCAACCTCAGCCGGGCCGACCTCTCGGCGGCGGACTTGCGCTGGGCCGTGCTCGAGGGCGCCGACCTGCACTCGAGCGTGCTGCGGCGCGCCGACGTGCGCTGGGCGGTGATGCGCGGCGCCAACCTGCGCCAGGCCGACCTCGGCCGGGCCAATCTGGGCTGGGCGGATCTGGGCGGCGCCGATCTGAGCGGCGCCGAGCTCGAGGGCGCCAGCCTGGAGAACGTCGACCTGTCCAGCACGATCCTGCCCGGCCCGGCCGGCAGCCTGGCGGGCGCCGCAGCCCGCACGATGGGCGGCGGCTTCGCGCGCCCCCGCCTCACGCCGGCGCCGGCGGGCGGCCCGCCCCTCGCCCGCCCGGCCATGTTGCCCGCCGGCGCGCGACGCTGGGCCGAGGGCCTGGCGCTGCCCCAGGTCACGCCCATGACCGCCGCCATCGGCTTGTTCGGCGCGCTGGGGCTGGTCCAGCTCTGGGGCTGGATCTACCGACACAGCTACTACATCCGTGGCTGGGAGATGGACACCCTGCCCGGTCTGGTCAGCGCCGGACAGGGCGCCAACTTCAGCGCCGGGCTGACCCGGGTCCTGCCCCTGGCGCTCAAGGCCCTGATCAGCGCGCCGCTGTTCCTGATCGCGCTGGCCATCCTGGTCGGCCTGGTCGCCCTGCCGGTGCTCCTGCTCTGGCTCTTCGGCGAGCGCGTGCTGGCCGACATCGTCCGGCCGAGGGCCCGCCCGATCGTCGTGGGCGGGCTCTTCGTGGCCTATACGGTCCTCTTCCTCCTGTTCATCATTCCCGGCGGCCTGGACCTGGCCCGCTGGGTCACCGCCCAGGGACTGCCGGGGGATCGCGGCCTGCGGATGATCGGCCAGCTCTTCGGCGTCGGCGGGATCCTGGTCAAGGGCGGCCTGCTGCTGTCGCTGGTCGCCTGCGGCCTGCTGCTCTGGACGGCCTGGCGCTGGCTCTCCTGGCGCATCTCCTTCTACGAGGTGCCGCTGGCCTGGCGCCTGCGCTACCCGGCCCTCAACTCGGCGGCCGCCTACGCCCGAACCGCGCGGGCCTTCGCCCGCAACGCGCCCCTGTCCGGCGAGGAGCGACGCCGCGGGCTCGGCGCGCTCGCCGGCCTGTTCCTGCTCCTGACCACGCTGCTGGCCGGCGCCGGCCGAGTCCAGGCCTACCACGACATGTGCGACGGCGGCGACCTGCCCCGGCTGCAGCTGTACCACGGTGAGGCGCCGCCGAACGTCATCAACGCCACCCTGTGCCAGCGCATGGTCGTCGAGACGGTCGACGCCTACTGGGTCTACTTCCCGGGCCAGACCACCGAGCGCATCCCGGGCCAGCTGGACAGCCGCAAGCCCAACCTGAAGCGGATCGACAAGACCGACGACCTGACGGCCTTTCGCGCCAGCGGCGAGACCAACGACTGCCCCAGCTGCGGCGACGGCCCCAACGGCGACGAGCTCTTCGTGGTCTACCCCAACGAGCAGCGGGCGGCGGGCACGATCTACGAGCATGCCGGCAACCTGGTCACGCTCGACCTCGAGCCGGGTCCGGGCGTCATCGACAGCATCCGCGTCGACGAGACCACCGTCATCACGCTCGACGGCAGCCCGGCCACGGCCGAGGCCCTCGAAGCGGGCCTGCAGCTGGTCGCCTTCGGCGCCCTCGACCCGGGCCAGCCCAACCTGATCGCGGCCCGCGAGGTGAACGTTCTCTCGCCCCAGATGCCGGCGCCGGGCGAGGTCCTGCCGGGCGGCGATGCCCAGCTGCGGGCCATCGACAGCGGCAGCCTGCTCTTCGAGGGACAGGGCTGGACCAGCGGCCACGAGCTCGTGCTGCGCCTGGTTCCGCCGAACGCCGAGTCGCCCGACGCGCCGATCACCAGCGACACGCCGGGCACGAACCTGACCCGGGTCGTCGTCGACGGCCAGGGCGGCTTCGCGGCACCCTGGCCGGTCGATCCCCAGGTGCCCACCGGCGCCGGCTACAAGCTGGCGATCATCGACGAGCTCAGCGGCCAGGTCCAGGTGATCGACTGGCTGCAGCAGCCCCTGCCGACCGCCACGCCGCTGCCGACGGTGCCGACGCCGGCGCCGACGCTCGAGCTGACGCCGACGCCCGAAGGCGAGGCTGCGGGGGAGCCGGGCGAGGGCACGGCCACCGCCGAGCCGACCGAGGCGCCCGAGTCCGAGGCGACCAACACGCCGCTGCCCACACCGGGCAACCTGCCGCCAGCCGTCTCGCCGCCCTTCCAGGACTGCGATCCGGACGAGTACGAGCCCGACAACGCGCGCGGCCAACAGACCGTGCTCTACCCGACCGTCTCGGGCGATCTGGATACCCAGACCCACAACTTCTGCCCCAAGGGCGACATCGACCTCTACATGTTCCAGGTCAAGGCCGGCCGCCACTACCGCGTCCGCACCCTGAACCTGGCACCGGGCGTCGACACCGTGATGGCCGTCGGCGACCTCTCGCCGGGCACCGGCTGCCAGCCCTGGCACCCGAGCTTCGGTTGCTGGAGCGACGACCGCAACGCCAACTCGCTCGACAGCGAGATCATCTTCGAGGCGGTCGCCAACGACCTGGTCATCGTCACGGTCGACAACCGCGGTCTGCGCAACGGATCCGAGGCCAGCTACGACATCGGCGTGGAGCAGTACGAGCCCGGCGCCGAGGCGACCGGCACCGTCACCGCCACGCCCACCGGCACGGCCACCCGGCTGCCGCTGCGCGACATCTACGACAACTTCGCCTCCAACAACACCTGCCGCACCGCCAGCGAGGACGCCCTGTCGCCCTGCGGGACGCTCAAGGCCACCCTGGGCAGCGCCAGCGACGAGGACTACTACATCACCGTCGAGCTGCAGCCCTACACCGCGGCCGACGGCAGCCCGGGCGTCTACGAGTTCGAGCTTCAGCCGCCGGACGGGCTGGACTACGACATGGACGTGGGCGTGAGCACCGGCACCGGCAGCCGCCGCATCTGCAACCGCTCGCTCTTCACGGGCCAGCGCGACGGCGACCGCTCCGAGACCTTCCAGGTCCAGATCAACGAGCCCACCTTCTTCTACGTGCGGGTCTACCCGCGGCCGGGCTCGAGCGACTACGACCCGGGCGCCTACTACTTCCTGACCCTGTGCCAGGCGCCGGGCAAGGAGCCCGGGCCGAGCGCGACGCCGACCGCGACGCCGCCGCCGAGCGCGACGCCGCGACCGCCGATGGCACCGACCTACACGCCGGTGCCGGTCCCGAGCGAGACGCCGACGGCACCGGCCCGCGCGCTGCCCCCCAGCGACACGCCAACCCCGGGAACGCCCTAGTCATGGGGATGCTGCACGGAACGACCCGCCGCCGCCATCGGGGCATCCTGAGCCTCGGCGCTCTGGCCATGCTCGTCGCGTCGAGCCTGGTCATCGCGGCGCCGGGCCCCAAGGCCGCGGCCCAATCGCTCAGCCCCGAATCGACCTGCGGCACCGGCGGCTGGCGCCGCCTGGCCGGCGTCGGCGACGCCAGCCAGATCTACGCGCTGGCGGCCAGCGGCACGCGCCTCTACGCCAGCGGCCTGGCGGCGGGCGGTGGCTACGCCACCTGGTCGACGGCCCTGAATGCCGGCGAGGGCCTCAAGCCGATCGGCGGCGCCTTGGCCGGGCGCCGGGTCAGCGCGCTGATGGTCCAGGACGACGATCCGAACTGGCTGGCATGGGCCGCCGGCTTCGGCGACGACGGGGTCTTCGCCGCCGCCCCGTCCAGCCCGCTCAGCTTCGGCCAGCGCGGTAGCCTGGACGCCTGGCCGATGCAGCTGATGGCCGCCCGTGGCCAGGTCTTCGCCGCCTTCGCCCGCGCCGATGCCGCCGGCATCTACGCCTGGGACGGCAGCGCCTGGACCCTGGCCGGCGGCACCGAGATCCCGCCGGTGAGCACCGGAGCGCTCGCCTTCTGGTCCTCGGCGCGAGGCAACGGTCGCCTCTGGCTGGGCACCGAGGCGCGCGGCCTCTGGTCGGCGGACGAACAGCGCGCGGCGGAATGGACCTGGGTCGGCGACGCCGAGCTGCGCGCCAGCACCGTCACCGCGCTGGCCGTCGACCCCTTGGTCCCCACGCGCATGGCCGCCGGCCTCGGGCCCAGCCTCGACGGCCGGTCGACCTACCTGGGCCTGCGCCGTTCCTCCGACGGCGGTCAGACCTGGTCGGCACCCGCCTTTGCCGCCGATCCCCTTCGGGGACCGGAGTACCTGGCGGCGCTGAGCTACAGCCGCGTGCTGTCGGGCACCCTGGTCGCCGCGGCCTACGGGCACGGCCTGCACGTCAGCCGCGACGGGGGCCAGCGCTGGCAGCGCCTGCTGCCGCCCAGCGACCCGCAGGGCGGCAATGCTCCGGCCATCCACGAGAACTACCTCTCGGCGCTGACCACCGCCCTGCCGCCCGATCGGCCCGGCTGCGAGCTGCTCTTCGCCGCTGGTCGGGGCGGCGTCTGGGTGCGCGATCTGGCGACGCTGCCCTCCGACGGCCAGATCTTCCTGCCCTGGGCCAACCAGGCCCGCAGCGCCGGCGTTCCGCTGAGCCACGAGAGCCGGGCACTGCCGGCCGCCCCGAACGGCCCGACCCCGATGGCACCGTCCCTCGCCCTGCCGCAGCCCTGAGTTCGCCATGCGCCGGAGCTCGGCGCAGCGCCACGGATCGAAACCGGTTCGTGGCGCGGGCGAGTTTCATAGGAGCCGCCCGGGATGTTCTACCTCTTTCACGGCAGCGACGAGCTCGGCAAGGCCGAGCTCCTGGCCGACATGCGCACGCGGCTCTTCGCGGCCGACCCGATGGCCGAGCTCAACTATGGCGAGCTGGATGGTCGACGGCTCGACCTGGGCGAGCTTCATGCCGCCGCCGAAGCCCTGCCCTTCATCGGCGATCGGCGGATGGTCGTCGTGCGCGGCCTGGTCGAGCGCTGCAATCCGCGCGGCGGCGATGCCGGACGGAAGGCCCTGGCCGAGGGCCTGATCGCGCTCATGGGCGGCCTGCCGCCGACGACCCGGCTGGTCCTGCTCGACGCCAAGCTGCACGGCAACAACCCGGTGCTGAAGTGGGCCCAGACCTGGCTGTCGGCTCAACCGGCGCCCGACGCCGCCGGCCTGATCCGGCTCTTCGACCCGCCCAGCCCCAACGCCTTGCCGAGCTGGCTCGGGGGGCGCGCCAAGGCGCGCGGCGGGCGGATCGAGCCGGCCGCGGCCAGCAGCCTGGCCGATGCCCTGGTGCAGGACGGTCAGGTCAACCTGCATCTGGCCGACAACGAGCTGGAGAAGCTGTTGACCTATGCCGACGGCCGAGCGGTCGGCGTCGACGATGTGGCGCTGCTGGTCACGCCGATCGGCCTGGACAGCATCTTCGCCTTCGTGGACAGCCTGGGACGCCGTGACGGGCCCGGCGCCTCGTCCATGCTGCACCGCTTCCTGGACAACGGCGAGGCGCCGCTCCGGATCCTGGCCATGGTGGCGCGACAATTCCGGCTGTTGGCGCTCACCCAGGCGCTCGGCGCGGAGGGCGTTGCGGGATCCGAGCTGCCCCGGCGGCTGTCGCTGCCGCCCTTCGTGGCCAACAAGCTGAGCGGACAGGCCAGCCGCTTCTCGGCGCGGTTCCTCGATGCGGCGCTGCGGCGCTTGCGCGACATCGACACCGAGATCAAGACCGGCCGCATCGCGCCGGATCTGGCCCTCGACCTCTTCGTCGCCGGGGTCTGCGGTGCGCGCAGCGCCGAGGCGTCACGCACGGGCCGAGGCTAGGCGCCCCCCACCGGGCATCGCGCTCGCAAGCGCGCAAGCACCGCACATCGCATCGCAGTGCATCGCAGCGGGATTCCAACGCGGCGCCGCGCGATCCCCGCGAATGGCAAGCGCCGCCGGCGGCGGCCGGCGCTAGTTGAGGCTGCGGATGACCGCGATGACCTTGCCCTGGATCTCGAGGTTGTCGAGCGCCACGTAGATCGGATCCATGGTCGGGTTGGCCGGCTGCAGCCGCACCCGACCGTTCTCGTGGTAGAAGCGCTTGAGGGTGGTTTCCTCGCGATCCTTGATCCAGGCCGCGACCATGTCGCCGTTGCTGGCGGTGTGGGTCGACTGCATGACCACGATGTCACCCTCGTTGATCAGGGCGTCGATCATCGAGTCACCCTTGACCCGCAGCGCATAGACCTTGTCGCCGCGCGGCACGATCTCGCGGGTGACCGAGATCATGTCCTGCTCGTCGGTCTCGAAGGCGGTGCGGGCATCCATGACCGGAACCGGCAGACCGGCCTGGATGGTGCCCACGATCGGCAGGCTGACGGTCGCGCCGTTGCCGGCGTCGACCATCGGGCGGGCCTTGGCGGTCAGCTTGAGCCCGCGCGATATCTGATCGTCGCGCTCCAGCAGCTCGAGGTCCTTGAGCTTGTTGAGGTGGTAGTTGACCACGCTGGTCGAGGAGATCCCGACGTCCTTGCCGATCTCGCGGATGGTCGGCGGGTAGCCGTGCTTGTCGATCGACGCGCCGATGAAGTCGAGGATCTTCTGCTGCCGTTCCGTGAGGGCCACGTCGGGACTCCTTGTCGTGTCACGCAGCATCGACTGAGGCGCCGGCATCCCGCTCTGGGCTGCGCGGCGTCACGTCGACCGGCCGATGGTTCGGCCGGCGCTGCCTTGGCCCGGGCAGGTCACCCGAACACTTGTGCGGAGTCTACCATGAACACCTGTTCGATGTCAAGCCCATGCCTATGTCAAGCGCTGCCATGAGTCCAGCACCGGTCCGGCCGGCCAGACCCCGCTCCGATCGGCTTGCTCGGCCAGGGTCGCCATCGACGCACCCAGCAGCGGATGGCGCAGGCCGGGCGCCAGGTCGGCCAACGGCACCAGCACGAAGGCCCGCTCGTGCAGGCTGGGGTGGGGCAGGGTCAAGGCCGGCCAGCCGGGTCGGGCCGGCAGCGACAGCACCCGGTCCCCGTAGAGCAGCAGGTCGAGGTCGATCACCCGCGGGCCGAAGCGCGGGCCGCCGGCGCGACGCCCGATCTCGCGCTCGATGTGCTTGAACGCTCGCAGCAGCGCTCGCGGCGCCAGGCGGCTGTCGCCGGCCGCCACGCAGTTGAGGAAGTCCGGCTGGTCCAGCAGCCCGACCGGCGCCGTCTCGTAGACCGGCGAGACCTGCAGGCCTGGCAGCAGCGCCTCCAGGGCGGTCAGGGCCAGCCGCAGCCGACCGGCGCGATCGCCGATGTTGCTGCCCAGGCTGATGTAGACCCGATCCACGCGACCGCGGCCGGACCGATTAGCGCCGGGCGACATAGGGCAGCAGGATCCGCGGCCGGCCGATCGCCGGGGTCGCGCTGGGCTGGGGCGAGGCGCTGGCCGTCGGGCTTGGCGGCGGCGTGCCGGCGCCGCTTGTCGCGGTCGGCATGGGTGTGGCGCTGGGCGTCTCGCCCGGGTCGGGGCTGACCACCGGCGTCGGCGAGGCCGGCGGCTCGGCCGTCGGCGAGGCCGGCGGCGGCTCGGTCGGTTCGAACGGCGGACGGGTGGGCGTCGCGGTGCGGCTGGGCGGCGGCGGCTGCTGGAGCGCGCGGACCCAGACCCCGGCCTGGCCGGCCGCGGCCAGCAGTCGGCCATCGGTCGGCAACCCGCCGAGGCTGAGGTGATGGACCTCCGCCTCGATCGGCAGGCCGGTCTCCGGCTGCCAGCTGGCGGCCAAGCCCTTGCCCTGGGCTCGGAAGAAGCCCGGCAGCGCCGGATCGCCCGCCTGGAGCGCGCCGCCCAGGAAGGCCAGGCCGTCGATGTCGAAGTCCGGCGAGAGCCAGGCGCTGCGCGGTCGCCATCCCGCTGGCAGGCCCTCCCCCCATGGGCTCCAGCTCTGGCCGCCATCCTGAGAGCGATAGACCAGCGCGCGGTCGGCCAGGCGATCGGCCGGCACGCGCTGCTCGGCCAGCGCCAGGAGCGAGAGGTCGCGCACGTAGCCGGGCGAGATCTGCAGGTCGTAGGCGCCGCGCAAGGGCAACGCGCTGGGAATGCGACCGACCTCGTCGAAGATCTCGCCGAACTCCGAGCGGAAGACCACGCCGCGATCGGTCATGAAGAACAGGCTCTCGAAGTCGGGGTCGTCGGGCGCCGCGCCCACCGCGACGATGCCGCTGGCGCCCGACTCCAGGAGCTCCCAGGTCTGACCATCGTCGAAGCTCTGGACCAGGCCGTTGCCGCCGAAGCCGTCCACGTATGGGGCCTCGAGCGCCAACAGCCGGAGCTGGCCGGTGGCGGTCCGGCCGATGGCGGCGATGGCGGGCGGAGCGCCGCCGGGCGCATCGCCGAAGGGCTCCCACGTGGCGCCGGCGTCGGTCGAACGCATCCGACCGGCGTAGATCCGGCCGTCGCTGTCGAAGTCGGGCGAGGCCAGCAGGCGGCCACCGGCCGGGATGCGCGGGCTGGCGATCCGCCAGGCGCCCCCGATCTCCGCGCGCAGGATCAGCGCCTCGCGCGCCTGTCGCGGCGAGCTGCGGGGCAGCCAGGCCAGGGCGAAGGCCAGACCGGCCTGGGGATCGCCGGGCGCCGCCACGTCGACCACCTCGAGCAGGCGCCGACCGCTGCCCCGGGTCTCGGGAGCCAGCTGCTGCAGTCCCAGGCCGCGTGTGCCGGCCCAGACCGCGCCGTCGATCGGATCGAGCTCGAGCGCGATCGGCTCGACCGGAAGCCTGGCCAGGCGCTGCCAGCCGCCGCCGTCGTCGTCGCTGCAGTGCACCGCCCCCGTGTCGAAGCCGGCGCAGACGCGGGCGCCTCCGCCCGGCAGGCCGCCGGCCGCCAGCGCCGTCAGCCGCGCCGGCGGCGCCTCGGGCAGGCTCAGGTCGCGCCAGCTGGCGCCCGCATCCGGGCTGAAGCGAAGACGGTCCGAGCCCGCGTCCGGCGCGACGGCGTAGTAGATCCGATCGTCGGGAGCGGTGAGCAGCCAGGGTCGCGCAGCGGGCTCCTCGGTCGCGACCGGTCCGCGCGGCTCCCAGTCGGCGCCGCCATCCGGGCTACGGAAGAGCGCGCGCCCGACCAGCGCGTAGACCGTCTGACCGCCGTCGGCGGCGGCCAGTCGCCAGACCGGGCCGCTGGCGCCGAAGCGGCCCAGATCCTGCCAGCGCCAGCCGAGGCCGCGATCGTCCGTGACGGCGACCAGGGCCGGCAGGCCGCCCCAGGCCGCGTAGACCCGGTCGCCGGCGGTGGCCGCCAGCGTGTCCAGCGCTTCGACGCCGCTGGGCCCGGAGCGCAGGGTCCAGGTCTGCCCCGCGTCGGTCGTGAAGGCCAGCCCGGGGTTGGCCTTGAGCGCGGCGTAGACCCGCAGACCGCTGCCGTCGGCCGGGGCGCGGACCATCTCGACCAGGGCCGGACGATCGGCCGGCGAGGCCAGCTCGACCGGCAACCAGGTTCGGCCGCCGTCGACCGATCGATGCATCGCGTTGCCGTCCGCGACGAAGAGCATCGGACGCGGTGCGCCGGTCGCGGTCCCCAGGGTCAGAAGATCGGTCACGACGTCGCCGACCAGCCCCTCGACCCAGGGCGTCCAGGGCTCGACCCGCTGGGCGCTGGCGCTCGGGCGCTGGCCGCGCGCCAGCGCGAAGGCCAGCGCCAGCCCGGCGCAGATGCCCAGGCCAGCGGCCAGATGACGGCGCTGTCGCCGCCTCGCGATCGCTTCTGGCATGATCAAGCTCCTCGATCAGGTCGCGCCGGCGGAACGGGCCGCCGGACCCCAGGCTTCAGCCCCGCCGCGGTCGGCCGGCCTGCAGCCAGGCGCCGAGCAGGAGCCCGGACAGCAGATGCGCCGCCAGGAGCGCGCGGCCTCCCAGGAGCTGGGGCAGGGCCGGGTCGAGCGCCGGCAGGATCGACCAGCGAGCCAGGGCCCAGCCGACGAGCCCGGACAGGCCGCCCCAGGCCAAGGGTTGATCCTCGGGCAGGCGCAGCAGCAGGCCGGCCAGCAGCGCGCCGAAGCTGGCGCCGGCCAGCAGCGCGATCAGCGCCCCGCCGAGGCTGGCGTCGGCGTAGAAGTTGTCGAAGGCCTGGGGCGCCGCGCTCTGCAGCCAGCGCACGAGCCAGGCGCCGATGGCGTTCGCGCCGGCGAGGGCCGAGTGGCCCGCCGCGACGGCGGCGGTGCCGAGCACCGCGACGTAGGCCGCGCCTGCCAGCAGTCCGCCCAGCGCACCGTAGAGGACCTCGAGAACCGCCGACGGCGCGGGATCGACGCGGGTCACGGCGTGGTGTCGGGGGTCGGAGGCAGGGCCCGCGGCTCGGGCTCGGACCGGGTCTCGAGCGGGTTCACCAGCGCCAGCAGGCCGCCGGCGAGGATGCCGAGGAGCAGGCCCAGCCTGAAGAAGCCCTGGCCTCGACGCTGCTTCTGCTCAGCCATGTGCCGACTCCGATGTCGGGGCCGGACGCGGTCGCCGGCGACGCGGAGGCCCGCGGTCTGGTTCGCGCGGACCGGATCGAGCAGGATTCTAGCACGCTCCCGCCGGTCGGATGCGGAAGACGCAGGCCGCGTCACCGTCGAGCCGCCATCGCTCGCGCGTGACCTCGCCGCCGACGGTGGCGCGGATGAGGGCCAGGTCCAGCGAACAGACCTCGTCGTGGCGCTCGCCCAGCTCGGCATAGGGGCAGCCCAGCTCGTGCAGCAGGAAGTCGCCGCCCGAGGGCTCCCAGCGGGCCGGGAAGCCCTGATCGTCCAGGATCTCCACCAGCAGGTCGAGGCGGGCTTCGAGCCCCTCGGCCGCGTCGATCGCGGCGCGCCGATCGGCCACCACCCCCGCGGCCATCGCGCTGAAGAAGCGCTCGGCACCGCCCTGGTCCAGCTGCTTGACCAGGTCGAGCAGTTGGCTGGCGAGCGACGCGTAGCGGCCCTCGCAGAGGGCGCCGGCACCCTCGGGGCTCAGGCGATAGACGTGCCGGGGCCGGCCTCGGCCGGCCGGCTCGGACACCACGTCCACCAGGCCGCGCTCGCGCAGCAGCTTGAGGTGATGGCGCACCGTGACCGGCGCCAGGTCGACGGCCTGTGCCAGCCGATCGACCGGCGCCGCACCCGCATGGCGCAGGTAGTCCAGGATCGCGCGACGGCTGCCTTGCATGGCGGATCGCTCCTTCCCGCCGAGTATATCGTCGCCGACTGCGTCGGTCAACGAATATCGCTGATGGCGACAAGCGATATTGCGCTGGCCAGAGGCCCTATGCTAGAATGCCGGCCCAAGGAGCCGCGAGCGTCTCGAGGTCCTTTGTTCGATTGCCATCCCATCCCGCCGGCAAGACCCGGTCGACCGTGGAGGAACACGCGATGATCCGCGAAGACATCCCGCTCATCCAGCACAAGCCCGCCGCCGTGGCAGCCCCGATCACGATCACGCCCGCGGCCGCAGCCAAGCTGCGGGATGTCATCGCGTCCAAGGGCCTGGAGAAGGCCGGCCTGCGCGTCTTCGTCAGCGGAGGCGGTTGCTCGGGCCTGCAGTACGGCATGGCCTTCGAGACCCAGGGCGGCGAAGACCAGGACATCAGCTTCAGCGCCGAGGGGCTCGACGTCTACGTCGACCCGATCAGCATCCAGTACGTCCAGGGCGCGCACATCGACTTCGTCGACAGCCTGATGGGCGGTGGCTTCAAGATCGAGAACCCGAACGCGGCCAGCAGCTGCGGCTGCGGAACCTCCTTCAAGCCCAAGGGCGAGGCCGAGTCCGCCCCGGCGGCCGGCGGTGGTTGCGGCTGCAGCCACTGAGCCGATGGGCCGGATCGGGTCGGGCCTGAAGCTCGCCCCGACGCCGACATCTCGAAATCCACGCAGCGGAGGCGGGGGCTCCAAGCCACCGCCTCCGCTGCGTGTCAACCGGGTTGCGAAAACGCCCAGGTAAGCCGGACAGGACCCGTCTCGGCCTGAACAAGGACTTGACGAGGCTCGGTCCAGGCGGTATCATCGCCAATTGGAACCACTCCGGTTCCCTATCCGGCCTGGCCGGCGATCGAGCCCGCCACGTCCGTCGAGGCCCCGCGCATGATCCGCATCACCAAACAGGCCGACTACGGCATCATCCTGCTCCTGCGCCTGGCGCGGGATCCGGGCACCGTGCGATCGGCCAACGATCTGGCCGAGGCAACCGCGCTGCCCGCGCCGATGGCCGGCAAGATCCTCAAGTCATTGGCGCGCGAAGGCCTGCTCAGCTCCAAGCGCGGCGCCCAGGGAGGCTACTGTCTGGCCCGCCCGCCCGAGGCGATCTCGGTGGCCGACATCGTCTCCGCGCTCGACGGTCCGATCGCCGTCACCGACTGCCTGGACGAGGCCTGCGGCTGCGAGCGCCGACCCGACTGCCCGACCCACGGCCATTGGCGCTGGATCAACGGCGCCATCCAGTCGGCGCTGGACAGCGTGAGCCTGGCCGCGATGCTGGAGCCCGCGCCGACCCGCTGGCTCCGACCGGCCGGGATCGAGCCGATGGACCGGCTCGCCCTGGTCGAACGGCTCGAGCGGATCCCCGGCGCGGTCGACGCCCAGCCGCACTGAACGACGATCCGCGCGGCGCGGCCAGCGCCCCGGTCACACCGAACCGACGATCGCCAACCCGAACACGAGGGAATCATGCCCAAGACCGCTACCAGCACCATCGAGGCGCTCTCGCAGCAAGGCTACGAGGCCGGCTTCATCACCGATGTCGAGCAGGACATGGCGCCGCCCGGCCTCGATGAGAGCACCGTCCGCTTCATCTCGGCCAAGAAGGGCGAGCCCGAGTGGCTGCTCGAGTGGCGCCTCAAGGCCTTCCGCTACTGGCAGGAGATGGTCGAGCCCGACTGGGCCAACATCCACTACCCCGCGATCGACTACCAGTCGATCATCTACTATGCCGCGCCCAAGGGCGTCGACGATCGTCCCAAGAGCCTCGACGAGGTCGATCCGGAGATCCGGCGCACCTACGAGCGCCTGGGCATCCCGCTCGAGGAGCAGCTGGTGCTGGCCGGCGTGGCCGTCGACGCCGTCTTCGACAGCGTGTCGGTGGCCACCACCTACCGGGCCAAGCTGGCCGAGAAGGGCATCATCTTCTGCTCCTTCTCGGAGGCGGTGCGCGAGCACCCCGAGCTGGTGCGCCAGTACCTCGGCTCGGTCGTCCCGCCGACCGACAACTTCTTCGCGGCGCTGAACTCGGCCGTCTTCAGCGACGGCTCCTTCGTCTTCATCCCCAAGGGCGTCAAGTGCCCGATGGACCTGTCGACCTACTTCCGCATCAACGCCCGGAACACCGGCCAGTTCGAGCGCACGCTCATCGTGGCCGAGGAAGGCGCCGAGGTCAGCTACCTCGAGGGCTGCACCGCCCCGATGCGCGACGAGAACCAGCTGCATGCGGCGGTGGTCGAGCTGGTGGCGCTCGACGACGCCTCGATCAAGTACTCGACCGTCCAGAACTGGTACCCTGGCGACGCCGAGGGCGTCGGCGGCGTCTACAACTTCGTCACCAAGCGCGGCCTCTGCCGCGGCAAGCGCTCGAAGATCAGCTGGACCCAGGTCGAGACCGGCTCGTCCATCACCTGGAAGTATCCCGGCTGCATCCTCTTGGGCGACGACTCGATCGGCGAGTTCTACTCGGTGGCCGTCTCGCGCTTGCGCCAGCAGGCCGACACGGGCACGAAGATGATCCACATCGGCAAGAACACCCGCTCGACCGTCATCTCCAAGGGCATCTCGGCCGGCCACGGTCAGAACACCTACCGCGGCATGGTCAAGATCATGAAGGGCGCCGACGGCGCGCGGAACTTCTCGCAGTGCGACTCGATGCTGATCGGCGATCAGTGCGGCGCGCACACCTTCCCCTACATCGACGTCCAGAACCCCAGCGCGCGCATGGAGCACGAGGCCACCACCTCGAAGGTGGGCGAAGACCAGATCTTCTACTGCCAGCAACGCGGCCTGGGCGAGGAAGAGGCCCTGGGCGTCATCGTCAACGGCTTCTGCCGCGAGGTCTTCCGCGAGCTGCCGATGGAGTTCGCGGTCGAGGCCCAGAAGCTGCTCGAGATCAGCCTCGAAGGCTCGGTCGGCTGAGCCGCCATCCGGCGCTCGGACCCGACCCCGGATTCACGCATCCCCGCATTGTGAGGAACAGCACCACCATGAAGCCCATCATCCAGATCGAGAACCTGCACGCCGGCATCGACGGCGTCGAGATCCTGCGCGGCATCGACCTGACGGTCATGCCGGGCGAGGTCCACGCCATCATGGGCCCCAACGGCTCCGGCAAGAGCACCCTGGCCCAGGTCCTGGCCGGCCGCGAGGACTACGAGGTCAGCGCCGGCAGCGTGACCTACCAGGGCATCGACCTGCTCGAGCTGTCGCCGGAGGACCGCGCTCGCGAGGGCGTCTTCCTGGCCTTCCAGTACCCGGTGGAGATCCCGGGCGTCAGCAACACCTACTTCCTGCGCGCCGCGCTGAACGCCATCCGCAAGCACCGCGGCGAGCCCGAGCTGGGCACGGTCGACTTCATCAACCTGATCAAGCGGAAGATCCAGCTGATGCAGATGGACGAGTCGCTGGTCAAGCGGGCGCTCAACGAGGGCTTCTCGGGTGGCGAGAAGAAGCGCAACGAGATCTTCCACATGGCCGTGCTCGAACCGACCCTGGCCATCCTCGACGAGACCGACTCGGGCCTCGACATCGACGCGCTGCGCACGGTGGCCGAAGGCGTCAACCGCCTGCGGGCCGAATCGCGCGGCTTCCTGGTCATCACCCACTACCAGCGACTGCTGAACTACATCGTGCCCGACATCGTGCACGTGATGGTCGGTGGCCGGATCGTGCGCTCGGGCGGCAAGGAGCTGGCCTTGGAGCTCGAGGAGCGCGGCTACGCCGACTTCGAGACCGAGCTGGCCGCCGCCGCGGCCCCGGCGGGCTGATTCGATGGATAGCACGATCCTGCCGACCGCCGAGCGCGCCGCCCCGGCCATGGCCCATACCGAGCCCTTCCTGGCCGCCTGGCAGAGCCTCGAGAGCCGGCTCAACGGCGCCCAGCCGCGGCCGCTCAAGGCCTTGCGCCAGGCGGCCGTCGATCGCTTCGCGGCCAACGGCTTCCCGACCCCGCGGCTGGAGGACTGGCGCTCGACCGACGTCGAGGCCATCTACGAGACGCGCTTCGCCTACCGCAACGCGCCCGGGACGGTCACCGAGGCCGAGCTGGCGCCCTTCCGCTACGCGGGCTGCGCCCAGCTCGTCTTCGTCGACGGCCACTACGTCCCGGCCCTGTCCCGGCTGACGGAGCTGCCGGCGGGCATCCAGGCCGGCAGCCTGGCCGAGGCCCTGGCCGCGGCGCCCGAGCGCGTCGGCGGTCAGCTGGCCACGCTGGCCCGCATGGAGACGCCGGCCCAGGCCTTCGTGGCCCTCAACACCGCCTTCATCCGCGACGGGCTCTACGTGGCGGCCGATCGGGGCGCGGTGGCCGAGACGCCGATCCAGGCCCTCTTCGTCTCGACCGGCGACGACGACGGCGTCTGCTTCCCGCGCAACCTGGTGGTGGCCGACGAGGCCAGCCAGCTGACCGTCATCGAGACCTATGCCACGCTGGGCCGCGGCCGACACTTCACCTGCGGCGTCACCGAGGCGCTGGTCGGCCCGGGCGCGGTGGTCGACCACTACAAGGTCCAGAAGGAGCAGCGCAGCGCCTTCCACGTGGCCGCGCTCTACGTCCACCAGGACCGCGCCAGCACCTTCGACTCGCATTCGGTGCAGCACGGCGGCGCCCTGGTGCGCAACGACTGGGTGGCCGTGCTGGCCGGCGAGGGCGTCAGCTGCACCCTCAACGGGCTCTACGTGATGGCCGGCGAGCAGCATGTCGACAACCACATGCTGGTCGAGCACGTCGCACCGAACTGCTACAGCTTCGAGCTCTACAAGGGCATCCTCGAGGAAGCCTCGAGCTCGGTCTTCAACGGCCGCATCTTCGTCCACAAGGGCGCCCAGAAGACCGACGCGGTGCAGTCGAACAAGAACCTGCTGCTGTCGCGGCAGGCCCTGGCGCAGTCCAACCCGCAGCTCGAGATCTTCGCCGACGACGTGCGCTGCACGCATGGCTCCACGGTCGGCCAGCTCGACGAGGAGGCCGTGTTCTACCTGCGTTCGCGCGGCATCGGCGACGAGGCCGCCAAGAGCATCCTGACCTATGCCTTCGCGGCCGACATCGTCGAGCGCATCAAGCCGGCGCCGGTGCGCGAGGACCTCGAGGCCTTCCTCTTCCAACGTCTGCCGGATGGCGACATCGTCCGCATGGCCGCCCTCTAGGCGAGCGAGGCATCATGTTCGACCTCGACGATCTCTACCAGGAGATCATCCTCGACCACAACAAGCACCCGCGCAACTTCGGGCACCTGGCCGGCGCGACGCACCGGGCCGAGGGCTACAACCCGCTCTGCGGCGACCAGGTGAAGGTCGAGCTGCGCGTCGAGGACGGCATGGTGACCGGCGCCGCCTTCGAGGGCCAGGGCTGCGCGATCTCCCAGGCCTCGGCCTCGGTGATGACCGAGGCCTTGACCGGCCAGTCCCTGGCCGAGGCCGAGCGCATCTTCGGGCGCATGATCGCCCTGCTCACCGGTGAGGCCGAGGACCCCGGCGACCTGCTGGCCGAGCTGGGCAGCGCAGCGGCATTCGCCGGGGTGCGCGACTACCCCTCGCGGGTCAAGTGCGCCAGCCTGGCCTGGCACGCCATGCACCAGGCGCTGGCCGAGGGCCCGATCGAGGGGCGAACCGACGATCCGGCCGGCGGGCCGGCCGGGACACCGGCCGCCGAGTCCGGCGCGTGAGCGCGATGCGCGAAGCCACGGCCGGAGCCCGGGGCGGAGCCGCGGCCGGCGAGACCGCCTCCGAGGCCCGCTTCGACGTCGAGGCCGTTCGCGAGGACTTCCCGATCCTGCACCGCGCGGTTCACGACCGGCGCCTGATCTACCTCGACAGCGCCGCCACCAGCCAGAAGCCGTTGGCGGTCATCGAGGCCATGGACCGCTACTACCGGATGCACAACGCCAACGTGCACCGCGGCGCGCACCGGCTCAGCGAGGAGGCGACCACGCTCTACGAGCGGGCGCGGGCGCACGTGGCGCGCTTCATCGGCGCCGCCGAGCCGGCCGAGGTCGTCTTCACCCGCGGCACCACCGAGGCGATCAACCTGGTGGCCAACGCCTGGGGCGGCGCCAACCTGCGGGCCGGCGACGCCATCCTGGTCACCGAGATGGAGCACCACGCCAACCTGGTGCCCTGGCAGATGCTGGCCGAGCGCGTCGGCGCCGAGATCCGCGCCATCCCGATCGACGACGATGGGCGGCTCGAGCTGGGCGCGCTCGACCGGCTGCTGGACCGCCGGGTCAAGCTCCTGGCCTTCACCCAGGTGTCCAACGTGCTGGGCACGCACAACCCGGTGGCCGAGCTGGTGGCGGCCGCGCGCGCCGTCGGCGCGCTGACCCTGCTCGACGCGGCGCAGAGCGTTCCGCACATGCCGGTCGACGCCGCCGCGCTGGGCGTCGACTTCCTGGTGTTCAGCGCCCACAAGATGTGCGGCCCGACCGGCATCGGGGCCCTCTGGGGCCGGCGCGCTTTGCTGGAGGCGATGCCACCCTGGCAGGGCGGCGGCGAGATGATCGGCCGGGTGACGATCCAGCGCTCGACCTGGGCCGGCCTGCCGCAGAAGTTCGAGGCCGGCACGCCGGCCATCGCCGAGGCCGTCGGCCTGGCGGCGGCCATCGACTACCTCCACGGCATCGGCATGCCGGCCATCCAGGCCCACGAGCGCCGGCTGACGCGCTACGCCATCGAGCGGCTGTCCGAGCTGCCCGGCCTGCGCATCCACGGCCCGCTCGAGGACCGCGGCGGCGCCCTGGCCTTCTCGATGGAAGGCATCCACCCGCACGACCTGTCGACCATCCTCGACCGCCAGGGGGTGGCCATCCGCGCCGGCCATCATTGCGCCATGCCCCTGCACGAGCGCCTCGGCCTGCCGGCCAGCGCCCGCGCCAGCTTCTACCTCTACAACACCGAGTCCGAGGTGGACGCCCTGTCGCGCGCCCTGCTGCAGTCCCGCGAGATCTTCGGCCTGGCCTGAGACGCCGGGCCGGCGGGGGCCGGAGGATTTGCGCGCGCCGCCGCGCCGATTAGGATTGGACCGGCCCCGGGCCTCCCGCGTCGGGCCCGCCCCGCCCCAGATCCATCGAGGTCGTCCATGTCACGCCATGCCCGCTGCTTCGCGATCCTCCTCGCGCTTCCGCTCGCCGCCTGCGGCGCCGGCCGGGCCGCCGAGGAGGTGCCCATGCTGGCCCCCTTGGTCGCGTCCGGCGAGCTGCCGCCCCTGGCCGAGCGCCTGCCCGAGACCCCGGCCGTCATCGCGAGCGCCGATCGCGACGCCGTCTACGGCGGCACGCTGCACATGCTCGACATGGACGCGCGGGCCTGGAGCCTCAACCTGCTGCGCCAGGCCGGCCTGCTGCGCTACGACCAGCTCGGCATCGGGCTCGAGCCCGACCTGGCCGCCGGCTACCGCCTGTCGCCCGATCTGCGCAGCCTGGAGCTGACGCTGCGCGCCGGCCACAAATGGTCCGACGGGCAGCCCTTCACCAGCGACGACATCCGCTTCTGGTGGGAGGCCTACGCCAACCACCCGGCCTTCGACCCCGACCCCTTCTACCACTTCGCCTCCGGCGCGATGCAGCTCGAGGTGGTCGACGCCCAGACGGTCCGCTTCGTCTTCCCCGAGCCCTATCCGGTGCTGCTCGACCGTTGGGGCCGCGCGCTCCTGGCCACCGACGGCCTGCGGGGGCCGATCCTGCCGCGGCACTACCTCGAGCGCTTCCACGCCGACTACAACCCGGAGGCCAAGGCGCTGGCCGAGGCCGAGGGCCTGGACAGCTGGCAGGCCCTGTTCGAGAAGCACGCCGACGCCTCGGTCGGCCTGGACCCCGAGCGGCCCTCGCTGTGGATGTGGGTGGCCGAGGCGAGCCCGGACGAGACCCTGCGCCTGGTGCGCAACCCCTACTTCCATCAGGTCGATGCCCGCGGCCGGCAGCTGCCCTACATCGACCGCGTGGAGGGACGCGTCGTCGCCGAGCGCGAGGCCCTGGTGGCCGAGGCGGCCGCCGGCGGCGCCGACTTCGAGGGCTTCTACGTCGGCGCCATCGACCTGCCGCTCCTGGCCGAGCCGGCCGCCGGGCATGCGCTGCGCCTGGCGCAGAGCCTCGAGACCTCGTTGTTCACCATCCACTTCAACCTCAACGCGCGCGACGCGACCCTGCGCGAGCTCTTCGGCTGGCACGACTTCCGCCAGGCCCTGTCGCTGGCCATCAACCGCGAGCGCATCGCCGACCAGGTCTTCGAGGGCCATGCCCGGCCGTCGCCGGCGCTGCCCCTGCCGCAGCACGCCTTCTACGATCCGGCCTGGACCGAGCCCCTGATCCGGCACGACCCGGAGGCCGCCAGCGCGCTGCTCGACGCGCTCGGCCTGGACACGCGCGACGCATCCGGCTTCCGCCTGAACCCGGACGGCGCGCGGATCGAGCTGCAGATGCAGATGCACAACGACGGGCAGCAGAACCGGGCCATCTGCGAGCTCGTGGTCGAGGACTGGAAGATCGTCGGCGTGCTGGCCCAATGCCGCGGCACCACCGTCCCGCAGCTGATGCAATGGCAGGTCGAGAACAAGAACCAGCTGCCGGTCTGGGCCACCAGCCGCACCACGCGGCTGCTGCGCACCGATCCGCGCTGGTTCGGCTTCACCGACCCCAGCCAGCAGTGGTGGGCACCGGATTGGACGGCCTGGCTGGCCTCCTCCGGCGCCCAGGGGGAACGGCCACCGGACGCCATCGCGGCCCTGGCCGAGCAGTTCCAACGCTGGCAGGCGCTGCCCTACGAGGCGCCGGAAGCCACCCAGCTGGCCCGCGAGTACTTCGGCTGGTTCGCCGAGAACTACCCCATGATCGGCACGGTCGGCCTGCAGGACCAGCCGCTGGTGCTGTCGGAGCGGTTGCAGGGCCTGCCCGAAGGCGAGCTGCATTGGGCAGCCGACACCAACTTCTACACGCCCCTCCTGCCGGCCGCCTGGTGGCTCGACCCGGAGCCGGAACGATGAGCCGGCCGGAGCTCCCCGACGGGCCGGTGGCATCGATCGCGGCGCGGCCGAACGACGCGCGGCCGAGCGCCACGACCCCGATCCCGACGGCCCTGGCCGCGCTGGCCCTGCTGCTGGTCGGTCTGGCCGCGACGGCATGCGGCGCGACGGGGCCGACGGGACCGGAGCTGGTCACCGTCCCGCGGCCGGAGCTGGCCAGCCTGCCCGAAGCCGGACGGCAGGCCATCGAGACCCAACGGGCCGAGCTGGACGCCCTGCTCGGCGCGGCCGAGACGCCCGCGCCGGCGCTGGCCGAGGCCTTCGGCGAGACCGGCCGCTACTACCAGGCGCACGAGCTGCTGCTGGCGGCGGAGCCCTGCTATCGCAACGCGGAGGCGCTCGACCCGACGCGGGTCGACTGGCCCTACCTGCTGGGCCACGTCTATCGCGCCGGCGGCCGGCGCGCCGAAGCGGTCGAGGCCTTCGAGCGCGCGCTGGCCATCGACCCCGGCCTGGTCCCGGCCCGGGTCTGGCAGGCCGAGATCCGGCTGGAGATGGAGGACCTGGACGCGGCCGAAGCCGCGGCCCGGGCCGCGCTCGAAGCCGACCCGAAGGCGGCGCCGGCGCTGATCCTGCTGGGCCGCATCGCCAGCGAGCGCGGCGAGCCGGCCGAGGCGGTCCGCCTGCTCGAGCAGGCGCTGGCGCTGGCGCCCGAGGCCAGCGAGATCCACTACCCGCTGGGGCTGGCCTATCGGGCCCTGGGCGACGAGGATCGGGCGGCCGGTCTCCTGTCCCGCCAGGGCGGGGTGAAGGCCCGCCTGGACGACCCGCTGCTCGAGGGCCTCGACGACCTCGTCGTCAGCGCCGGGGCCGCCCTGAACCGGGGCACGCGGGCCCTGGGCCAGGGCCGTGCCGAGGACGCCGAGCGCGAGTTCCGCGCCGCCATCGCCCTGGAGCCGGAGAACATCCGCGGCTACACCAACCTGGCGGTGGTGCTGGCCGGCAAGGGCGACGGGCCGGCCGCGATCGCCGCCCTGGAGCAGGCCCTGGCGATCGAGCCGGACAACGCGCGCGCCAACTTCAACCTGGCCAGCCTTCTGGCGCGCTATGGCCGCCCCGACGAGGCGGCCGAGCGCTTCGAGGCGGCCCTGGCCAGCGATCCGAGCTACGGCGAAGCCCATTTCAACTACGCCAACGCGCTGGTGCGCCTCGACCGGCTCGACGAGGCGGCCGAGCACTACGGCCGCGTGATCGCGCTGGACCCGGGCAACCGGGACGCGCACCTGATGCAGGGTGTGCTCTTGGCACGTCTGGCGCGCTGGGACGCGGCGGTCGAGGCGCTGGAAGCCGCGCACGCCAGCCTGCCCGACGACCCGGTGATCAGCAACAGCCTGGCGCGGGTGCTGGCCGTCTCGGCCGGCCAGCCGGGCGCCGATCCGGCCCGGGCCGAGCGCGCCTTGACCCTGGCCGATGGCCTGGTCGCCGGCCAGCGCGACCTGAGCCACGGCGAGGCCCAGGCCATGGCCCTGGCCGCCGCCGGCCGCTTCGACGAGGCGGCCAGGATCCAGTCGGACCTGGTCGGCGCCGCCCGGTCCGCCGGCTTCCCGGATCTGGTCGCCAGCCTCGAGATCAACCTGGCGCGCTACCGCGCCGGCCAACCGGCCGAAGCGCCCTGGACGCCGGACGACCCCAACCTGCCCGGGCTGCAATAGGCGCGTCCGACCCGAGCGCGCAGCGTCGCGGATTCGGACGCAAACCGCATTGACGGCGGCAGGCGGCCACCCTATCCTCAGCAACAGGGCCCCTGGCCGGACGGCCGGGGCACCGCTTCCCCGCTCCTTCGGAGCACCGCCACCCGACGAGGCCATGCCATGACCGCCGAGACGAGCCGCACCGAGTCCGATTCGCTGGGCGAGGTCCAGGTCCCCGCCCGCGCGCTCTACGGCGCCCAGACCCAGCGCGCCGTCGACAACTTCCCCGTCAGCGGCTTCACCTTCGACCGCCGCTTCATCCGCGCCCTGGGGCTGGTCAAGCTCGCCTGCGCCGGCGTCAACCGGGAGCTGGGCCAGCTGCAGGGCGAGCTGGCCGATGCCCTGGAGCAGGCCGCCCGCGAGGTCGCCCAGGGCGACCACGACGGGCAGTTCCCGATCGACATCTTCCAGACCGGTTCGGGCACCTCGACCAACATGAATGCCAACGAGGTGATCTCGAACCGCGCCAACCAGATCCTGGGCCAGCCGCTGGGCGCCAAGAAGCCGGTGCACCCCAACGATCACGTCAACATGAGCCAGAGCTCCAACGACGTGATCCCGACGGTGATCCATGTGGCGGCCAGCCTGGCCATCGTCGAGGAGCTGCTGCCGGCCCTGGAGCACCTGATCGGCACGATCCGCCAGCGAGCGGCGGGCGCCGACGGCCAGGTGGTCAAGACCGGGCGCACCCACCTGATGGACGCCATGCCGGTGACGCTGGGGCAGGAGATGGGCGGCTGGGCCAGCCAGCTCGAGACCGGTCGCGACCGACTGCTGGCGCTGCTGCCCGAGCTGGGCCAGCTGGCCATCGGCGGCACGGCGGTCGGCACGGGCATCAACACGCCCAAGGGCTTCGGCAAGGCGGTCGCCGCCCGGCTCTCGGCGCTGACCGGCCAGGTCTTCGAGGAGGCGCCGGACCACTTCATGGCCCAGGCGACCACCGATACCGCCGTGGCGGCCTCGGGCCTGCTCAAGGCCATCGCGGTGTCGCTGATGAAGATCGCCAACGACCTGCGCTGGATGAACTCGGGTCCGATGGCCGGCCTGGGCGAGATCACGCTGCCGGCCCTGCAGCCGGGCTCGAGCATCATGCCCGGCAAGATCAACCCGGTCATCCCCGAGGCGGTGACCATGGTCGCCGCCCAGGTGATGGGCAACGACACGGCCTGCACCGTCGCCGGCCAGGCGGCCAACTTCCAGCTCTCGGTGATGCTGCCGGTCACGGCGCGCAACCTGCTCGAGTCGATCGCGCTGCTGTCGGGCGCCTCGCGCGTGCTGGCCGACAAGGCCATCGCCGGCCTGACCGTCAACGCCGAGCACATCGCCGAGTACGTCGAGCGCAACCCGATCCTGGTCACCGCGCTGAACCCGGTCATCGGCTACGACCTGGCGGCCAAGATCGCCAAGAAGGCCTATGCCGAGGGCCGACGGCTCAAGGACGTCACGCGCGAGATGACCGAGCTCTCGGACGCGGACATCGACCGCTACCTGGACCCGCGCGGCATGACCGAGTAGCGCATGAAGTGTGCTCGCTGCGGACATCGCGTCGCCGGCGCCAGCTGGTACTGCGCCCATTGCGGCGCGGCCATCACCGACCTCAACGTGGCCGACAGCGGCCGGCGCCTGCCCCTGCCGCCGCTCCTGCGCGGGAGCCTCTGGCTGGCCGCCACGGCCTTGCTGCTGGTGGCCCTGACGGCGCTGGCGATCGGCTTGCGTCGGCGCGCGGCGGTCGGCGACGGCGCCACGGCGCTGCCCGATACGCGGAGCCGCGCCGACCTCGTCGCGCTGGCGACGCCGGCGCCGGTGGGCAGCTCGGCCGGCCCGACCGGGCCGATGGCCGCCGCCTCCGCCGAAGCGGCCGCGACCGCGCCATCGGGGACCGCGCCGGACGGGGCCGACCCGCGCTCGCCCGGCCTCGCGCCCGATCCGGCTTCCGGCGCCGCGCCCGACGGGCCGCCGGGCCTTCCTGCCGCTGCCCCGCTCGACGCGTTGCGGCGCCCGGGCGCCCCGATCTGGACCATCCGTCAGGTGGCCGTGCCCCCGGCCATCGACGGCCGGCTGGAGGATTGGATCGCCCCCTTCACGCTGGCCGAGGCGGTCCCGATCGAGTCGGTCATCTTCGGCGCCGACAGCTGGGCCGGTCCGAACGATCTAGGCGGTCGGGCGCTGGCCGCCTGGGATCCGACCGCCCTGTACCTGGGCCTCGCCGTGCAGGACGACGTCCTGTCGCAAGGCTCGACCGGCAACCTGCTGTATCGGGGCGACAGCGTCGAGCTGCAGCTCGACGCGGACCTGGCCGGCGACTTCGACGACGCCGCCTACAGCGACGACGACTGGCAGCTGGGGATCTCGCCGGGCGAGCTGGTCGAGGGCGGCCGCGGCGCGGAGGCCTGGGTCTGGCGGCCCGGCCGCCGTTCCGGCGCACCGGCCTTCCCGATCGCCGCGCAACGCACCGAGGCGGGCTACCTGCTGGAGGCCGCCATCCCCTGGAGCCTCTTCGGCATCGACCCCGCGCTCACGCGCGCCATCGGCTTCGCGCTCAACCTCAGCGACAACGACGGCACGAGCCCGGAGCAGCAGACCTTGCTCTCGAGCAGCCCCGCCCGGCTCTGGGGCGATCCACGAAGCTTCGGCACCCTGGTGCTGGAAAGGTGATCCCGATGCCCCGACGCCCGCGATGCGCCGCCACGATCCGCAAGGCCACCCTCGGCCCCGGCCTGGCCCTGCTGCTGGCCGCCTGCAGCGGCGCCGGGTCCCCGGCCGGCCCAGTCCCGCGCGACGGCGCCAGCGACGACGGACGGACGGCCGCGCCGCCGGCCGCGCCGACCGAAGCCGACGCGAGCGGCGGTGCCGAGGGCTTCGCCCGCCCGGCCTTCGTCGAGGCCGCCGCCGCGCTGGGCCTGGACTTCGTGCACCACAGCGGACGGTCGGGCCAGCGCTACTTCCCCGAGATCAACGGCCCGGGCAGCGCGCTCTTCGATGCCGATGGCGACGGCGACCTGGACCTGTACCTGGTGCAGGGCGGCTCGCTCGAGGCGGGCCCGGACCCGGCTCTGGCCGGCCGGCTCTACCGCAACCGCCTGCGCGAGGACGGCCGGCTGGGCTTCGAGGACATGACCGCGGACTCCGGCCTGGTCGCCGACGGCTACGGCATGGGCGCGGCGGCCGGCGACATCGACAACGACGGCGACCTCGACCTCTACCTGACGAACTTCGGGCCGAACCAGCTCTGGCGCAACCTGGGCGGCGGGCGCTTCGAGGACGTGACGCAGGCCGCCGGCGAGGGGCTGGACGATCCCCGCTGGAGCACCAGCGCCGCCTTCGTGGACTACGACCGGGACGGCTGGCTCGACCTGGTGGTCAGCACCTACACCGACTTCACGCTGGCGGGACACAAGGCCTGCTACGCGCCCAACGGCGCCATCGACTACTGCGGCCCGCTGAGCTACGACCCGCTGCCCGACCGGCTGATGCACAACCTGGGCGACGGGCGCTTCGAGGACGTCACGGCCACCGCCGGTCTCGGCGCCGCCTACGGCCCGGGCCTGGGCGTCGCCGTGGCCGACTTCGACGCCGACGGCTGGCCGGACATCTACGTGGCCAACGACGGCATGCCCAACCAGCTCTGGATCAACCGCGACGGCCAGCGCTTCGACGACACGGCGCTGCTGGCGGGCGTGGCCATGAACGCCAAGGGCGCGGCCGAAGCCGGCATGGGCGTGGTGGCCGACGACCTCGACGGCGACCTCGACGTCGACCTGTTCATGACCCACCTGACCGACGAGACCAACACGCTCTACGTGAACGACGGCACTGGGCTCTTCGAGGACGCCACCGCCCGCAGCGGCCTGGGCGGTGCCAGCCTGCCCTACACCGGCTTCGGCGTGGGCAGCCTCGACATCGACGGCGACGGCTGGCTCGACCTCCTGGTCTCCAACGGCGCGGTGCGCATCAACCCCGCCCAGCTGGGCCTGCCGCAGGACCCGGCCGACCCGCAGGCGGCCTACCGCATGCC
Organism: Caldilineae bacterium; assembly: GCA_020634625.1. Lineage (GTDB taxonomy): Bacteria > Chloroflexota > Anaerolineae > Epilineales > Epilineaceae > JACKBJ01. The sequence continues at coordinate 76,345 of JACKBJ010000018.1, forward strand.
CCGTCAGGTCTATCGCAACCTGGCGGGCCGATTCGTCGAGGTCACGCCCAGCGCCGGCGACCTCGGCGGACCGGCGGTGGGCCGCGGCGCCAGCTTCGGTGACCTGGATGACGACGGAGACCCGGATGCGGTCCTGAACGACAACGACGGGCCGGTCCGGGTCCTGGTCAACCAGCTCGGCCCGCCGGCCGGCTGGCTCGGCCTGCGCCTCCTGACGCCCGAGGGGCGTGACGCCTATGGCGCTCGCGTCACCTTCCGTCTATCCAGCGGCCGCGCGCTCCTACGCCTGGCCCGAGCCGACGGCAGCCACCTGGCCTCCAACGACCCGCGCGCCCTGGCGGCCTATGGCGCCGAAGATCGAATGGCCGAGGTCGAGGTGGCCTGGCCCGACGGCCGTCGCGAGGCCTGGGACTGGCGCGGCCGACCGACCGAGGCCTACGCGACCCTGGCGCAGGGCAGCGGCGAGCCCCGCTGAACGCGATCGCCCGGCCCGCTCAGTCCTCCAACCACCAGGTCGGCGGCAGGTAGGGCGTGTAGAAGTTGGTGTCCGAGCCCCAGTACAGGCCCTCCGCCGGCACGCCGCGCAGCCGCGTCCCGACCAGCACCGGATGCTCCTGCAGGCCGACGGTACCGATCATCGGCAAGGCCTCGGCGAACCAGGCGAAGTACGCGCGGCCGAGCCGGACATAGTCCGGCGACTCGGCCGGCAGCGCGCGCCAGGCCTCGAAGCGCTGCGCCAGATCCTGGATCTCGGCCGGCGGCTGGCTGCCCTCGCGTCCCTCGCTCGCCAGCCAGCGTGTCCACTCGGGCGCCCACCACTGTTGGGCCGGATCGGTGAAGCCGAAGGCGCGGGGGTCGCTGCGCAGCGCGAAGCGGGTCGTGCGCCCGGTGGGCCAGACCGGCGAGAGCAGCTGGCCAGCGGCCTGACCCTCCAGGAAGCGGGCCGGCGAAGCCGTCGCGCCACACTCGGTCGTGATCCCGAGGCCGCGCCAGTCGCGCTCGACGGCCGCGCAGATGGGCTTGTTCAGCGGGTCGCTGGCCAGCATCTCCAAGCGCATGACCAGCGCCTGGCCGTCGGCGCGCAGCCGCCGTCCCTCGGCATCCCGTCGGTCCAGGCCCAGGCCATCCAACAGGCGGCCGGCGGTCGCGGGATCGTGCTCGATGTGCAGCGTGGCCCAGCTCGGATCGAAGAAGGGCTGCTCCGGCAGCGGCAGGGCCGGGTAGGGCCGTGCCCGACCCCCGAAGACCTCGCGCACGATCGCCTCGCGGTCGATGCCGAGCGACAGCGCCCAGCGAAAGTCGCGCTGGGCGAAGAGCTCGCGCAGCACCGGATCGCTGGCGTTGCGGTTGGGGTGGATGGTGAACATCGAGCCGTGCAGGTCGGTGGCGACGCGCAGCGCGTAGCGTCCCTGGGCGGCGCCGGCCTCGAGCGCATCGAAGTCCGGCGTGTCGATGAAGTAGGCCTCGAAATCGGCCTCACCGTTCGACAGCGCCGCCCGGAAGGCATCGCCGTCCTCGTGGACCCGAACCTCGACGGCATCGATGTAGGGCAGCTGACGGCCCGCGGCGTCGACCTGGTGGAAGTAGGGGTTGCGCGTGAAGCGCAGCCGGTCCCCGTCGCGACGCTCGGGCAGCCAGGCGAAGAGGCTGGGTCGCTCGGGGTCGAAGCGGGTGGGCGCGATGCGGTCCTCGAACAGCGCCTGCCAGTCCTCGAAGCCCTCCGCCTCGGCCAGCGCTTCGGCGCCCGGGTCGTAGTCGGCATGGAAGCGCCGCAGGTAGTGCGCCGGCAGCATCGGCCCCTCCGGCCCCTCGGCCGAGAAGGCGGCCCGCCCCCAACGATCGACGACCATCGGGTAGGGCTCGGGAAAGTCGAAGCGCACCCGGCTGTCGTCGAGCCGGGTGACCTGCATCTCGCCCGTCTCGAAGCGCCAGAAGGGGTCGGGCTCGAAGGCCGGGTTGCCGGCATAGGCCTCCCACCAGAAGATCAGGTCGTCGGCCGTGAATGGCTGGCCATCCGACCAGCGGTGGCCGGGCCGGAGCGACAGCGTCAGCGAGCGGGCATCCGCGGCGAGCTGGTAGCCCAACGCGATGTCCGGCAGCACCTCCACGCCGACCTGGTCGTAGCGAAACAGCCCGGCCATGCGCAGCTGCGCGGTGCTCCAGGCCCGTGCCTCGCGGTCGAGCAGGCGCAGGCTGCCGCCCTGGATCGCGCCCGGATCGGCCGTCGAGACCACCAAGGGCTGCTCGGGCAGGCGCTCGGCCAACGGCGGCAGCTCGCCGGCCTCGACGCGCGGCAGGAGCATCGGCACCTCGGGGGGTGCCTTGCGGCAGCCGCCGGCCGCCAGCGCCAGGAGCAGCGCCGCGGCGGTCACCACGGCCATCCGCGGACGGGGCCCCCGCATCCATGACCCTCGGGCTCGACGCCACGACACAGGCTCGACGACCACGGCAGACCTCCAGGCGGGATGGGCGCGAGCGCCCGAGCGGCGCCCGTTCACGGGACGCCGAATGGTAGTCCCGCGGCGCCCGCTGCGCCATCGGGGCTGGTCGCAGCCGGTGGCGGGGGCTACCATTCCGGGCATGCATGCTCCCGACGCCGCGGCAGGTACCCGCCCGGTGCCCGTCCGCCCTTCGAGCCCGCGCGGCAGGCGCCTTGCGGCATCGTCGATGCGACGCCCGGCCCTGGCCCTGGCCGGGCTGCTGCTGTTGGCAGCCTCCGCCTGCCGCGGCGGCCCGTCCCGTCCGGAGCTGCTGCCAGTGCCCCGACCCGACCTGGCCAGCCTGACCGAGGCCGCGCAGGCCCAGCTGGCCGCGCAGCGCGAGACGCTCGACGCGGCCATCGCCGAGCCCGCGACGCCGGCCCTGGCGCTGGCCGCCCGCTTCGGCGAGGCCGGCCGCCACTACCAGGCCTACGAGCTGGCCGCCGCGGCCGAGCCCTGCTATCGCAATGCCATCGCGCTCGATCCCGGGCGCTTCGACTGGCCCTACCTGCTGGCGCACCTGCTGCGCGGCGCCGGCCGCGGCCCGGAAGCCGCCGAGCAGTTCGCCCGCGCGACCGAGATCGACCCCGACAGCCAGGCGGCCTGGATCTGGCTTTCGCGCAGCCGCCTGGCCCTCGAGGACTTCGCCGGCGCCGAGGCGGCGGCCGAGGCGGCCCGCCGGCTCGCCCCCGACGGCGCCGCCCCGCTGGTGGCCCTGGCCCGGGTCAGCGCCGCCCGCGGCGACTCGCCGCGCACGGCCGAGCTGCTCGAGCAGG
>JACKBJ010000019.1 GCA_020634625.1 Caldilineae bacterium
GTGCGAGCCGGGCGGGGGCCGGGGGGGGGGGCCCCCCCCCCCCCCCCCCCCCCGCCGCCCGCGGGGGGGGGGGGGGGGCCGGCGCCCCGCCCCCGGCCCGGCCCGGGCCGCCCCCCGCTCCGATGCCCGGCGGGCTCGGGCCTCAGGGCATCGGATCCGGCGCCAGCGGGTCGAAGAGCCCGGCCGGCAGCGCGTCTTCCGCGAGGAACTCGCCGGTGACCCTGCCGCGCGCCGTGTAGGGCGTCGGGCTGCCGAAGAGGATCAGGCCCTCGGCGCGCAGCGCGAAGGGCAGCAGGGTCTCGGGGTCGAGGTACCAGGCCTCGGCCTGGATCTCGGCGTCGGGCTGGCCGGCCTGCGAGAACCGGGCGGTCAGCACCAGGGCCGGTCGGCCGTCGTAGCGCCCGTTCGCGGCCTCCCAGACGACGTCCTGCTCCGCGCGGCAGCCGAAGACCAACGATTCGGCCGGCGAGAGGCGGGCGCAGATCGGCGCGGGATCCGCGGTCGACTCGAAGCTGCCGCTGTCGTCGTCGCGCACGAAGCGTTCGCCGTCGACCACGAGCTCGCGGCCCAGAATGGCCTGGTCCTCGGTCTGGCTGTTCAGCTGGAGGCGGAAATGCTCTCGGGCCCGGCGGCCGTCGGCGGCCAGCCAGTGCTCGAAGCGCCCGGTGTTCGAGTAGATCTCGGCGTCCTGCTCGCGTTCGAGCACCTGGTGGTAGACGAAGCCCGGCCGGCGCATGGCCGCCGCGACCTGGTCGACCAGCTCGGCGCCGGAGCGCCCGGCCAACAGGTCGGAGGCGGCGTCGCTCGAGCTGGCGGACGGGTCGAGCGTCGCGGCCGTGCTCGATCCCTCCGGCGAGCCGACCGCCGTGCCGGGCTCGGAGGGGGACCGTGCCGGACGGCCGAGACAGGCGCCCAGGCTCGTCGCGAAGGCCAGCGCGAGCAGCGCGCCCGCGCCCTGACGGAGGAACGGCGTGCGGGGTCGGTGGGTCCTGGCGTTCATCGGGCTTGGCCTCCGCGAGTGGGGATCGGGCGGTCGTCGGGCCGGCGCTCGGGGTCTCAGGCCAGGGCCTGGTCCAAGTCGGCCATCAGGTCGTCGAGATCCTCGATCCCGACGGAGATGCGGACCAGGCCGGGCGGCACCGCCAGCGGGCTGCCCTGGACCGACATATGGGTCATGGCGCTGGGGAGCTCGATCAGGCTCTCGACGCCGCCCAGGCTTTCGGCCAGGGTGAAGAGCTCGGTCCGGGCCACGACCCGGCGGGCGGCTTCCTCGCCGCCGGTCAGCGTGAAGGAGACCATGCCGCCGAAGCCGCCGCGCATCTGACGGGCGGCCACGCGGTGGCCGGGATGGCTGTCCAGGCCGGGGTAGATCACCTGCTCCACCTGGGGCAGGTCCTCGAGCCATTCGGCGATGGCCATGCCGCTGCTCGAGTGACGGGCCATGCGCAGGGCCAGGGTCTTTAAGCCGCGCAGGGCCAGCCAGCAGTCCATCGGGCCGGGCACGGCGCCGGCCGCGTTCTGCAGGAAGGCCAGCTGCTCGCGCAGGCCCTCGTCGCGGCCGACCACGATGCCGCCGACGATGTCGCTGTGGCCGCCGATGTACTTGGTGGCCGAGTGCATCACCAGATCGGCGCCCAGCGTCAGCGGCTGCTGCAGGAAGGGCGAGGCGAAGGTGTTGTCCACGACGGTGATGGCGCCGGCGGCGCGCGCGCGCTCGGCCACGGCCGCGATGTCGACGATCTTGAGCATCGGGTTGGTCGGCGTCTCGACCCAGACCATCCGCGTCTCGGGCCGGATGGCGGCGGCCACCCGATCGGGATCGCGCATGTCCACGAAGTCGAAGCCGATGCCGTAGCGCCGGGCGACCTTGTCGAAGAGCCGGTAGGTGCCGCCGTAGAGGTCGTCGGCGGCCACCACGTGGTCGCCGGCCGCCAGCAGGTAGAGGATCGTGCCGATGGCGGCCATGCCGCTGGCGAAGGCCAGGCCCCAGGCGCCTTCCTCGACGGCCGCCATCGCGGCCTCGTAGGCCGTCCGGGTGGGGTTGCCCGTGCGCGAGTACTCGTAGCCCTGGTGCTGGCCGACCTCGGCCTGGGCATAGGTGCTGGTCTGATAGATGGGCACGATGACCGCGCCGGTGCTCGGATCGGGCGCCTGGCCGGCGTGGATGGCGCGGGTGCTGAAGCCGTGTGACATGGGAAGCTGCTCCGGGATGGCGGCGTCGGGATCGGCCCGGTCGGCCTTGGGCTCGGCCCTGGCATTATAGCGCCGCCCGAGGCCAGCCCGCGGCCGTCGGGTCCGGCCGGCCCGCCGGACCCATAGCGCCGCACCACGCCGGCCCGGCGCCGACCGGCTGGTCTTGTCGGCCCGAGGCATCTGGAGTATGCTGGCCCGGATGCCCCTCCGGCTGCCCGCGCCGGCCTTCGCGCCGGCACGCCGGGCTGCGCGGTGGGGCCGCGACCCGCACGTCATTCCCCGATGAGGAGGACCCCGTGAGACTGATGCGATGGCTGTCCGTGATGCTGCTCGCCCTGTCGCTCGGCGCCAGCCTGGCGGCCTGCGGCGGCGAGCCCGAGGAGGCCGGCGACGGTGACGCGGCCGGCGAGATGAGCGACGAGGGCGCAGCCGATGCCGAGGCCGGCGACGACGCGGCCGGCGACGATGCGGCGGCGGAGGAGGCCGGCGCCGCCGAGGGCGACGCGACCGCGGGCGAGGCGATGGCGCCCGGCGACCTGGGCACGTCCGAGAACCCGATCGTCATGAGCTTCGTGCCCTCGGGCGAGACCGAGGAGGTCATGACCGGCAGCGACGAGATCTCCAAGCTGCTCGAGGCCGAGACCGGCTTGTCGGTGAAGAGCAACGTGGCCACCAGCTACGCCGCCGTCATCGAGGCCATGGGCGCCGGCCAGGCCCAGGTCGGCTGGCTGAACACCTTCAGCTACATCCTGGCCAACCAGAAGTCCGGCGTCAAGCCGATCCTGGTGGTCGAGCGCTTCGGCTCGACCGCCTACGCCAGCCTGATCATCACCCGCGCCGACAGCGGCATCGAGAGCCTGGCCGACCTGAAGGGCAGCAAGTTCTGCCGCCCCGACCCGCTCTCGACCTCGGGCTGGATCATCCCCTCGGTCGATCTCGCGGCGGCCGGGCTCGACCCGGAGACCGACCTGGAGATCGTCGACTCGGGCAACCACGACGCCGTGGTCACCGCGGTCTACAACGGCGACTGCGACGCTGGCGCCGTCTACGACGACGCGCGCACCGGCCTCGAGGAGGAGTTCCCCGACGTGATGGAGGTGGTGTCGGTCATCCACACCTCGGCCGACATTCCCAACGACAACGTTAGCGTGACCGCCGACCTGCCCGAAGCGCTGGCCGCCAGGCTCAGCGCCGGCCTGATGGCCATCGGCGAGACCGAGGAAGGCGCGGCGGCTTTCGAGACCGCCTACGGCATCGAGAAGCTGGTGCCGGCCGACGACGCCTTCTACGACGACTTCCGCGCCACCCTGGACCAGGCCGGCGTGGACGTCGAGGACCTGGCCAAGGAATAGCGCCCAGGGGTCGCCCGAGCGATCGAAGCCGGCGCGGGGGCGCCGATCGAGCGTCCCCGCGCCGCTGCGCGTCGAGGCCCCGGACTGGCGTCGGCCCCCGGCGCCAGACCCGACGACAGGAGAGGACCCCGTGCTCGCCATCCGTCACCTGACCAAGGTCTATCCCAACGGCTTCAAGGCCCTGGACGACCTAAACCTCGAGGTCGAATCGGGCGAGTTCCTGGTCATCATCGGCCTCTCGGGCTCGGGCAAGAGCACCTTGCTGCGCTGCATCAACCGCCTGATCGAGCCGACTGAAGGCCAGGTGCTGCTCGACGGGGTGGACATCACGGCCGCCGCGCCGGCCGAGCTGCGCCGCATCCGGCGCGACATCGCGATGATCTTCCAGCAGTTCAACCTGGTCAAGCGCAGCTCGGTGTCGACCAACGTGCTCTGCGGCCGACTGGGCTACGCCCGCACGCTGCCCAGCCTGATCGGCCTCTGGCCGACCGCCGACAAGGCGCGCGCCGCCGCCAGCCTCGAGCTGGTCGGCCTGTCCGACAAGGCGCGCAGTCGTGCCGACGCCTTGTCGGGCGGCCAGCAGCAGCGGGTCGGCATCGCCCGGGCCCTGATGCAGGAGCCGAAGCTGCTCCTGGCCGACGAGCCGGTGGCCAGCCTGGACCCGGCCACCAGCCACGGCGTGCTGGACTACCTGCGCGACCTCAACCGCGAGCGGGGCATGACGGTGCTGTGCAGCCTGCACTTCCTGAGCCTGGCCCGCGAGTACGCCAGCCGGGTGATCGCGCTCAAGGACGGCCGGCTGATGTTCGACGGCCGGCCGGAGGCGATCGATGCGGCCCGCTTCCGCGAGATCTACGGCGAGGACGCCGTCGAGGTGGAGATCCGCTAGCATGCCTCCGTCGATCGCCGCCTTCCTGCTTCCCGGCCTGGGTCATTGGCGGGCCGGACGTCGCGAGCAGGGCCTTTCGATCCTGGCCGCGACCGCCGGCATCGCCCTGGTCCTGGGCTGGTGGGCCGGTATCGGCGGCCGGCCCGCCTGGTGGCTGGCGCTGCTGCCCTTCTGGCTGGCCCAGGCCCTGGACGCTGCCGCGCTCGAGCGGGGCAGGGCCAGCGCGGTGGCGCGCCTGGTGCTGCTGGGCATGCTGCCGATCTACCTGGTCGGCTGGCAGGCCACCGAGATCGACCTGGCCGAGCCCTTTCGGCGCTGGAGCAAGGTCGAGCCCTTCTTTCGCGGCCTGTTCCGGCCCGACTTCAGCGACCCGGTGCGCGAGACCCGCTCGGCGCGGGTCGGGGTGCTGACGCCCTGCGACCCGGCGGCGCCCTCGGCGACGGCGCCCCTGTCGGACGCGGCGCCGTCGGTCTCGGTCGAGCCGGCCTGCGCGCCCTTGGGGGCGACGCTCAGGGTGCGTGGCGCCGGCTTCGCCGCCGAGGTCCCGCTCGCCCTGATCTGGCGCGGCCCCACCGGCGACGAGTCGGAGATCGCCCGCCTGAGCACCGATCCGGCGGGGCGCTTCGAGGCCCAGATCGTCGTGCCCGTCGAGTCGATCCCGGCCCGGGTTCGCGAGCGGCGGCCGGATCAGCCGCAGGACCAGGCGCTGCGGGCCGAGTCGGCCATCGACACCGGCCGACGTCGGCCGAGCGCCACGCTGAGCCTGATTCTCGAGAACCTCGGCGTGACCATCGCGCTGGGCTACATGGCCACCCTGCTGGGCGCCCTGCTGGCCCTGCCGCTCGCGCTCCTGGGTGCGCGCAACCTGATGGGCCGCGGCCCGGCCGGGCGCGGGCTCTACTGGCTGGCTCGCGGCCTCTTGAACACCGTTCGCTCGATCGAGTCGCTGATCCTGGCGGTGGTCTTCGTGGTCTGGGTCGGGCAGGGGCCCTTCGCCGGCATGCTGGCCTTGACGGTCCACACCATCGCCGCCATCGGCAAGCTCTTCAGCGAGGCCATCGAGAGCATCGACGAGGGCCCGGTCGAGGCCTTGCGGGCGACCGGCGCCGGCTGGCTGCAGGTGGCGCGCTACGCCGTGCTGCCGCAGGTGCTGCCACCCTTCACCGCCTTCACGGTCTACCGCTGGGACATCAACGTCCGCATGTCGACCATCCTGGGCTTCGTGGGCGGCGGCGGCATCGGCTTCCTGCTGCAGCAGTGGATCGCCAAGGGCCGCTGGAGCGAGGTCTCGACGGCGGTGCTGGTCATCGCTGTCCTGCTGGTGCTGCTCGACCAGCTCAGCGCCCGGCTGCGCGAGCGCATCATCGAGGGCAGGCCGATCCTGGCGCCCTGGCTGCGCCCGCTGGCCGCCCTGGGCTTGCTCCTGTTCAGCGCCTGGGCCTGGCGCGGCTCCCGGATCGATGTGGCTCGGATGCTGCGCGACGCGGACAAGATCGGGCCGATCATGAGCCAGCTGCTGCGGCCGGATCTGATCGAGGCCGAGGCGCGCACCGAGACCCTGCAGCTGCCCCTGGCCCGCTGCGCGCCGGGCCAGGACCCGGCGGTTGGCCGGTCGGCCGAGCAGGACGCGGTGCGCTTCGCCATCGATCGCGGTTGCGTCGATGCCGCGACGGGGCTGACCGCGCGCGTCAGCGGCCTGGCGCCGGGCACGGCCGTGCGCCTGCGCTGGCTGCTGCCCGAGGGCCGTCGCCTGCCGGCCGGCCAGCTCGCGGTCAGCGCCGCCGGCGAGGCCAGCGCCCGGCTCGAGATCCGGCCGATCCTGCGCCAGCAGCTGGCGGCGCCCGAGGCCCAGGCCCGGCTCGAGCTCGAGCTGGGCCTGCCGACGGGCCGCATCGGCCCCAGCCAGCCGCTGCGCCGGACGCTGGACACGATCCTCGAGTCGATCCTGATGGCGCTGATGGCCAGCAGCCTCGGCGCGATCCTGGCCATGCCGCTGGCCTTCCTCGGCGCGCGCAACCTCATGCCCCGCAGTCGACTCGGAACGGCGATCTACCAGGCCAGCCGGGCCTTCATGAACCTGGCGCGGTCGGTCGAGCCGCTGGTGTTGGCGGCCATCTTCGCCGTCTGGATGGGCATCGGATCGCCGGCCGGCGGCGTGCTGGCCCTCGGCTGGGTGACCATGGCCAACCTGGGCAAGCTGTTCAGCGAATCGGTCGAGGGCATCGACGCCGGGCCGATCGAGGCCCTGGCCGCCAGCGGCGCCAACCGCGCGCAGCAAGTGCGCTACGCCGTCGTGCCGCAGATCGTGCCGCCCTTCCTGGCCTTCGGGATCTACCAGTGGGACATCAACGTGCGGCTCAGCGTCATCGTCGGCTTCGTGGGCGGCGGCGGGATCGGCTTCGTGCTCTACGAGTGGATGAAGGTGACCCAATGGCGGGCCGCGGCGGTCGCCATCCTGGCCATCATCGTGGTGGTGACCAGCATGGACGGCGTCAGCGCCCGCTTGCGTGAGCGCCTGGTCTGAGACCGGTCGGGGACCGGGCATTGACAGGCGGGCGCGCCGGACGCAAGGTGTCCGATGGGATCGATGCCCTACCCTTCGCTGGCCGCAACGCCGCCAGCCCCAGCAGGAGCAGCCGATGTCCAGCCCCCAGCCGGGCCTCCCGCCCGGCACCGAGACCATCGCCATCATCGACTACGGTGGCCAGACGGCGCAGCTGATCGCACGCCGGGTGCGCGAGCACGGCGTCTTCTGCGAGCTCCTGCCCTGGGACGCGCCGCGCGCGGTCTTCGAAGCCCTGGCGCCCAGGGGCTACATCCTCTCGGGCGGACCGGAGAGCGTCTATGCGCCCGACGCACCGAGCCTGCCGTCGATCGTGCTCGAGAGCGGCGTTCCGGTGCTCGGCATCTGCTACGGCATGCAGCTCCTGTCGCATGCCCTGGGCGGTCGGGTCGCGCCTTCGGCCCATCGCGAGTACGGTCTGGCCGAGCTGGAGCGCGACGCCGAGCTGCCGCTCTTCCGAGGCCTGCCCCAGGAGCTGACGGTCTGGATGAGCCACGCCGACCGGGTCGACATGGTGCCGGACGGCTTCCGGGCGCTGGGCCACACCCGCAACGCGCCGGCGGCGATCATGGGCGATCCGAAACGCGGGCTCTACGCGGTCCAGTTTCACCCGGAGGTGACGCACACGCCCTTTGGCTCGAAGCTGCTGGGCAACTTCGTGCTGGAGGTCTGCGGCTGCCGGGGCGACTGGACCCCGGCCCGCTTCATCGAGACGGCGGTCGACGCGATCCGGGAGCAGGTCGGCGACGGCAGCGTGCTGGTGGCGATCTCGGGAGGCGTCGACAGCTCGGTGACGGCGGCCCTGGTGCATCGGGCGATCGGCGATCGGATGCACGCCTTCTTCATCGACCATGGCCTGCTGCGCCAGGACGAGCCCGAGGACGTGGCCCGGCTCTTCGCCAGCCTGGGCATCTCGGTGACGATGGTCGATGCCGCCGACGGTTTCCTGGCGGCGCTGGCCGGCGTCGAGGATCCGGAGACCAAGCGCAAGATCATCGGCACCTGCTTCGTGCGCGAGTTCGAGCGCCAGGCGGCCAGCGTCGGCCAGCTCGACTTCCTGGCCCAGGGCACGCTCTACCCGGACGTGATCGAGTCGGCCACCTCGGCCAGCGGAAGCGCGCACAAGATCAAGACCCACCACAACGTGGGCGGTTTGCCGGAGGACATCGAGTTCGGCGTGATCGAGCCGCTGCGCTTCCTGTTCAAGGACGAGGTGCGCCGGGTCGGCCGCGAGCTGGGCCTGCCCGAGAAGGTCGTGATGCGCCAGCCCTTCCCCGGCCCCGGCCTGGCCGTGCGCATCCTGGGCGAGGTCTCGCGCGAGAAGCTGGCCACCCTGCGGCAGGCCGACGCCATCCTGCGCCAGGAGATCGAGGCCCGCGCCGGCGAGCTCGGCGACGAGCAACCCTGGCAGTACTTCGCGGTGCTGACCCCGCTGCGCTCGGTGGGCGTGATGGGCGATCAGCGCACCTACGGCAACCTGGTCGGCATCCGCGCCGTCACCAGCCTCGACGGCATGACGGCCGACTGGGCCCGACTGCCGGCCGACCTGCTCACCCGGATCGCCACCCGCATCGTCAACGAGGTCGCCGGCGTGAACCGGGTGGTCTACGACATCAGCTCCAAGCCGCCCTCGACCATCGAGTGGGAGTAGGCGCGGCTGGCCGGGCGCCTGCAACGCGTGCATCCTCAGCTGCGTACACCCAGTCCGTCATCGTCGGCCCGGCCGCCTCGGCGCGAGGCGGGCAGCGAGCCGACCGAAGCCATAGGGGAGCCTCCATGAACAGCCTTGTCGTCCTCGGCGTCCTCGCCCTGGTCCTGATCTGGGCCACCTTCGTCTACAACCGCCTGGTCGCCCTGCGCAACCGCGCCGAGGGCGCCTGGTCCGACATCGATGTCCAGCTCAAGCGGCGCCACGACCTGGTCGGCAACCTGGTCGAGACGGTCAAGGGCTACGCCAGCCACGAGCGCGAGACCTTCGAGGCCGTGGTCGAGGCCCGCAACCAGGCCGAGGGCGCCCGCCAGTCGGGCGACCTGGCCGCCGCCGGAGCGGCCGAGAGCCTGCTCGGCGGCCGGATCGGCGCGATCTTCGCCCTGGCCGAGGCCTACCCCGAGCTGAAGGCCAACGAGGGCTTTCGCGACCTCCAGAAGTCGCTGGGCGACCTGGAGACGGCCATCCAGGACGCACGCCGCTACTACAACGCGGTGGTGCGCGACCTGAACACGCGCATCCAGTCGATGCCCGACATGCTGGTGGCCCGCTTCGGCAGCTTCGCGCCGCTGGGCTTCTTCGAGCTCGAGGATGCCGCGGAGGCCGCCGTGCCGCAGGTGCGCTTCGGGGCGGAAGGCTGATGCAGCGTCGCGCGAGCGAGATCGCCCGAACCCAGCCGGCTCCGGCGCATGGCTCCTGGTGGGTCGCCTGGCTCGCCGCGCTGGTGCTGCTGCTCCTCGCGGCCGGGCCCGTCCGGGCCGACCTCGGCGGCTACCGCATCGATCGCTTCGACACCGATCTCCGGGTCGAGGGCAACGCCGACCTGCAGGTCGAGGAGCGCATCGAGGTCCAGTTCTCCGAGCCGCGGCACGGCATCTACCGGGACATTCCGGTGCGCTACACCGATCCGCGCGGCTTCGCCTATGCCATCGACCTGCGCCTCCTCGGCGTCGAGGACGAGGCCGGCCACGCCCTGGACACCGAGACCAGCCGCCAGGGCCAGTACGTGCACATCCGCATCGGCGATCCGGACCGGCTGGTCGAGGGCCGGCAGGTCTACGTCATCCGCTACCGGGTCGGCGGCGCCGTGACCGGCATGTCGGATCATGACGAGCTCTACTGGAACGCCGTGGGCGACGAATGGCAGACCGAGATCCGTTCGGCCAGCGCCACGGTGCACCTGCCGGACACGATCGCGGCCGACGCGGTCACCACCGGCGCCTGGTCGGGCCACTTCGGCAGCCAGGACGAGGACGTGACCATCGACGCCGCCTCGCCCCAGGCCATCGGCTTCGCCAGCACCCGGGCCCTGGGCCCGACCGAGGGGCTGACGGTTCGCGTGGCCTGGCCCAAGGGCCACGTAGCCTTCCCCAGCGCCTTGGAGCGCTGGATCCGCCGCTTCTTCGACAACTGGATCCTGCTGACGCCCTTCCTGGCCCTGGCCTGGCTCTGGCGACGCTACCGCAGCGGCGGGCGCGACCCGATCGGGCCGGCCGCGGTCACGGTGCAGTACAGCCCGCCCGAGGGCGTCGGACCGGGCGAGGTCGGCACCCTGATCGACGAGAAGGTCGACCTGCCCGACATCACCGCCACGGTGGTCGACCTGGCGGTGCACGGCTTCCTCACGATCGGCGTCGAGGCTCAGAAGAAGCTGATCCGGACCAAGGAGGTCACCGTCTTCGAACGCGCCCATGCCGCCGACGTCGGCGGCTTGCTGCCGCACGAGCGACGGGTGCTGGACGGCATCTTCGAGGACGGCGAGCGCGTGACCAGCGAGGACCTGCGCGAGCGCTTCTACCGGCACATCCCCAAGATTCAGACCGACCTCTACCAGCGGCTGACCGACGAGGGCTATTTCTCGGCCAACCCGCAGTGGGTGCGCACGCGCTTCATCCTATCGGGCGTCTTCGGCGGCCTGCTGCTGTTCCTGGTCGGCCTGGCCTGGGCCTGGTGGCGCGGCATCCTGATGCCCTACGCGCTGTTTGCGCCGATCGCCGCCGGCCTGCTGACCGCCATCCTCTTCGCCGCCTTCGCCGGCGCGATGCCGAGCCGGACCGAGAAGGGCGTGGCGCTGCAGGCCTGGGCGCGCGGCTTTCAAGAGTTCGTCGACCGGGTGGAGTCCGATCGCCTGGAGCGCGCCGAAGCGCGCAACGCCTTCGAGTCGCTGCTGCCCTACGCGATGGCCCTGGGCGTGGCGGCCACCTGGGCCCGCAAGTTCGAGGGCATCTACGACGAGGCCGGGCCCGCCTGGTACGTCGGTCCCCACATGGGCGGCGGCTTCTCGACCCGCGGCTTCGAGAGCAGCTTGAGCTCGGCGATGGCCGCCACGGCCAAGACCATGGCCGAGTCGCCCCGTTCGAGCAGCTCGGGGGGCGGCGGCTTCTCGGGCGGCGGCATGGGCGGTGGGGGCGGCGGCTCCTGGTAGACGGGGCCGGGCACGTCGCCGCCAGGGTGCCGGCGGCGACGTGCCAAGCGCCGTCGATCGTGGCATGATCTGAGGCGATGAGCCGCCAGATGCAGGTCACCCGCGTCGGCCCGCCGGCCGCCATGCTGCTGCGCCGCCTCGAGGTGGGCGGCCGCAGCGGCAGCCTGGCGATCCTGGTCGAGGTCTGGGGCCTGGCCGAGCCCCGCCAGCTGCAGGCGATCGAGCGCCGTCTGGCCGAGGGCATGGCCAACATCTTCGAACGTCGCGAGGGCGGCGTCACCGCTCGCCTGCGATTGGCCCTGCAAGCTGGCGACCGTTGGTTGCGCCGGGTCCAGGCAGCCGCCGGCCCGGACGAGGACCTGTCCGGGCTGGGCGCCGGCGCCAGTCTGCTGTGGTGTGCCGCGGGCGAGGCCATCCTGGCCCAGGCCGGCCCGGCGCTGGCCTTCGCCCGGCCGGTGGCGTCGGACGCCGCCGAGCTGTCGGCGGCCGAGCTGCCGGACGCCGTTCGCCACCCCGTGGCCAGCCCCTGGCTGCGGCGCGGCATCGAGCGGTTGAGCGTCGACCCGCTCTGGCCGCCGCTCGGCCTGGGCGACCCGGCGGACTTCGAGACCCATTGGGCGAGCTGGCCCTTCCCGCCCGGCGCGGCCGCCTTGCTGGCGCCGAGCCGCGCGGCCGAGGCGCTGCGCCGCGAGGCGGTGGCCGCCATCCTGGGCGAGGCGCCCGAGCTGGCCGCCCGTCGCTTCGACGAGCTCCTGCCGGCCGGCCTGCCGGCCTTGCTGATCCACCATCCGCGCCCGCCGGACGCCATGCCCGCGCCCCTGCCCGAGGACGACCTCGACCTGACCACCCGCTACGATGCGGTCGCCTGGGGCACGGCGGCGGAGGACCTGTCCGGGCTGGCCGGCGCGGCCATGGCCGCCCGGGACGCCGCCGATGTCGCCCGCGCCGAATCGGGCGGAGACCGGCTCGCCCCGTCCTTCGCTGCGCCGTGCCCGACGCCCGAGGCCCCGGCGAGCGTGCCATCGGGGCCACCGGAGGCCGGCTCGGCCCGCGCCGAGCTGTCGGCCCTGGCCAGCCGCCTGCTGCCCGCCCTGCGTCGGATCGGCGTGCGCACGGCCCGCGCCGGCGCCCGGGTGCTGGTCGCCACCGTGCCGCGGCGCGAGCGGGTCGGTGCCGACAGCTATGCCGTCGAGACGGCCCGGCTCACCGCGGCGGCCGTGCTGGTGCTGCCCCTCTTGGCCTTGCTGTTGACCTGGATGATGGTGCTGCGCGGCGCCGCGACCGGCGCCGGCGGCCTCGGCAGCGCCGACGACGCGGCCGCCGACCTGGGCGCGGCGACGACGGATCGGCTGCCCGATCCGGCCGCCGCCGATCCACCCGAGCTGGGCATCCGTCGCCTGGTCGGCCTGCAGCCGGCGGCCGACCTCGTCGGCGAGCCCGGCGACGGTCGACGGCTGGTGATCAGCGGCGATGCCGCCTGGGTGCTCAACACCGCGCTCGATCGGGTCGATCGCATCGCGCTGGCGCCGGCCGAGGGCGGCAGCGGCCTGGCCGACGCTAGCCCGCGCGAGGCCCTGGCCAAGCGCCGCGCCGTCGGACCGGACGTCGTCGGCGCCCTGGACGACCTGTTCTGGCTGCCGCCGCCGCTCGACGGGCCCGACGCCGGCGCGCTGGGACGGGTGGTGGCCCTGGACGCCGCCGGCCGGCTCTGGGCCATGGACGAGGCCGGCGTCAGCGCCCTGCCCCGGCCCGCCCAGCCGGAATGGACCACGGTGTCGCTGGGCGCCGGCTTCGACGGGCGGCTCTACGCCTTGGACCGATCGGTCGGGCAGATCTTCCGCTACACCGCCACGGGCGGCGCCTGGCCGGCCTTCACCGTCGCCGGCGAGCCCTGGCTGTCCGCCACCGCCGACCTGTCCGCGGCGCGCGACCTGAGCATCGACGGCTCGGTCTACGTGCTGCTGGCCGGCGGCGGCCTGCTGGCCTTCGAGGCCGGCCAGGCCCGCGAGCTCGGCGTCTCGGGCGTCCCCGGCGGTCTGGTCGAGCCGCTGTCCCTGCAGGCCGTTCCCGGCGCGGGCCTGCTGCTCCTGGCCGACCGCGGCGGTCGGCGCATCGTGGCCCTGGGCAAGGACGGCGCCTTTCGGGCGCAGCTGCTCAAGCTGCCGCAGCCGGCGGCCGACGACGACGGCGGCCTGGCCGACCTGCACGACCTCTGGTGGGACGAACGGAGCGCCCTGCTCTACGTCCTGGCCGGCAAGACGCTCTGGATCGGACCCTTCACCGGCCTGGGCGACTGAGTTCGCCATGCGCCGGAACTCGGCGCACCTCCACGGATCGAAACCGGTTCGTGGCGCGGGCGAGTTTCATAGGAGCGCGCCCCGCGCCGCGAGCGCCGTCTACGCCTCGCGCAGGTCCAGCCCGAAGCTGATCCAGGCGGGCTGGCGCCGGAAGCCCAGCGCGGCGTTGATGCGCAGCATGTCGCGGTTGGTGCTGGCGTTCCAGGTCTTGACCAGCGGCACGTCCTGGGCGCGGCAGTAGGCGATCGCCTGGAGCTTCAGCGCCAGCGCGATGCCGCGCCGGCGGTAGTCCCGCCGCACGCCGGTCAGCCCGGTGTACAGGAAGTCGGCGCTCTGGGAGCGGCTGAGCGTGCTGAGGCCGACGTAGCGCTCCCCGTCGACGGCGATGAAGTAGCCCGCGTCGATGCGGTTCGGATTGGCCTGGAGCTTGGCCAGCCACAGTGCGTAGTCGGGGTCGCTGGTCGCGTCGGGCGAGGGCACGTCGCGGCTGATCGCCGTGGCCAGGTCGAAGAGCTTGGGGAAGAAGTCCGGATCCTCGGCCGCCAGTTGGCCGTAGGTGAGCAGGCGAATGCCCGAGGCTTCGACGGCCTCGATCCGGCCCGCCCAGCGCTCGGGCTCGAAGTCCGCCGGCCGCAGGTGGTTCTCCCACTCGCGCATGATCTCGACGAAGCCGCGCTTCTCGACGAAGCGGAGGCCCTCTCCATGGTCCTCGCGCACGCTGGCCCAGAGGCGCAGCGGCTGCAGGCCGTCGACCTCGGCCAGGAGCCGATCGTAGAGCGCGCCGCCCAAGCCCTGCCCGCGCCGCGCCGGATCGACCGTGATGTCCAGGGCGAGCTTGCGCGGGTGGTACATGTGCTCGTCGTGGCCGACGCTGGCCACGCCGACCAGACGGCCGTCGAGCTGGGCGACGAAGCGGTGAAAGCGCAGCTTGGGATCGCGGTGGGCGTCCTGGTGCCGCCATTCGGCGACCGTCTCGGGGTACTCGGGGTAGGCGCGGTTGGTCAGCGCCACGGCGGCGGGGTAGTCCCGCGGGACGAACGCGCGGATGCGGAGGGCCACGGCCTGCTCCCGGGATGCTGCGACGCGCGAGCAGGGACGCGGCCTTGGGGCCGAACCGTCCACTGCCGGAGAAGGCCGCCAGCCTAGGCGATCTGGCCGCCGCCTGTCAAGCCTGGCTGTGATATCATGGCCCGGCATGCGCCATCGCGCTGGCGCCTGGGATGGGCGATGCTCCCGCCACCCGCCGGGAATCGCCTCGCCGGCGCGCAGAGTCATCGGAGGAAGCACCATGGCCCCGGCCACCCGTCCCCGTCTGCTCGTCGTCCTCGGCCTGGCCGGTCTGGTCGGACTGGCCGCGATGGCCGGCCCGAACCCGCCGGGCGCCGCCGCCCCCGCCGCGCCCGCCGCCGACCCCGACGCCAGCCTGGCCCTGGGCTGGAGCCAGACCCTGGGCGAGAGCGAGGTGCCCTGGTTCCGCAGCGCCGCCCAGCTCAACCAGCCGGCCGGGCTCGATGCCGAGGGCGACGCCGTCTGGATCGCCGAGGCGGCTGGCCGGCGCGCGCTGAAGTTCAGCTCGAGCGGCCGCCTGCTCGACGAGCTGGGCCGGGCCGGCCTGGGCCATGCCATCCACGACCACCCGGTGCGGCGCATCGCCGACATCGTCGCCTTCGGGGACGAGGCCGAGCAGGGCGGCCCCGGCGCCCAGCCGACGCCCACCGCGACGCCCAAGGCGCAACCGCCGATCCGGCCCTTGGCGGATCCCGCGCCGGCCGTCCGAGCCCGCGCCGCGACGGCCGCCGGGCTCCAGGCCCCGGCCGGAACGGCCCAGGAGACGGGTCGCTCGATGATCTGGATCGTCGACGACCTGGCGCACTATGCCCTGGGCATCGATCGGGACAGCGGCGCGCGCACCCTGCTGGGCGTGCCGGACGAAGCGGGCGCGGACGACGA
The DNA here is from genome assembly GCA_020634625.1 of Caldilineae bacterium. Lineage (GTDB taxonomy): Bacteria > Chloroflexota > Anaerolineae > Epilineales > Epilineaceae > JACKBJ01. The sequence continues at coordinate 15,378 of JACKBJ010000019.1, forward strand.
TCACTTCGACGCGCCGGGCGGCATCGCCGTCTCGCCCGCCGCTGGCCGGGTCTACGTCAGCGACGGCGGCAACCACCGGGTGCAGGTCTTCGACCTCGACGGCCAGCTCCTGGGGACGATCGGCGCCGGCCCCGGCGGGGGCGACGACCAGCTCTACCAGCCGGCCCGCCTGGCCCTGGACGCCGAGGGCCTGCTCTACGTGGCCGACGCCGGCAACCATCGGGTCCAGGCCTTCGACGTCTCGGACCCGGCCCGCCCCTTCCTGGTGCGCTCCTACGGCAGCGGACCGGGGGCCGGCGACAGCGAGCTGAACACGCCGCTGGGCGTCGCGGTCGAGCCCTCCTTCGTCTACATCGCCGACGCGGCCAACTGCCGGGTGCAGGTCTGGCGCCGCCGAGAGGCCACCTTCTGGCGCTCGATCGGCGGCTGGTGCGCCGGCGGCCGGCCGGGCTACCCGACCGACGTGGCCCGGGACGCGCGCGGTTTCCTGTACGTCGCCGACGCCTGGGGCATGCAGGTGCACCAGCTGAACCCGGATTGGAGCAGCCTGCGCAGCTTCGGCGCCGACGGCCTGCCCTACCTGACCGACGCCGAGCACTACAACGCGCCGGTCGGCGTGGCCTTCGGGCCCGCCGGCGAGCGTCTGGTGCTGGAGCGGGACGGCGGCCGGCTGATCAAGCGCGAGGTCGATGGCACGCTGGCCTGGACCTACGGCCGCATCGGCGTGACCGACAACCGGCTGGGCGACCTGGTCGCGCCGGGCGACCTGGTGGTCGACGACCGGGGACGCATCTTCCTGGCCGACAGCGGCAACCGGCGCATCGAGCGCCTGGCGCCGGATGGCACCCACGAGGCCTACATCGCCGGCGAGGGGCAGGGCGACGGCCAGGTCGACCGGCCGGCCGGCCTGGGCCTGACGCCGGACGGCCGCCTGCTGGTGGCCGACACGGGCAACCATCGGCTGCAGATCCTGGACGCCGACGGGACCTTTCTGGCCAGCCTGGGCCGGACCGGCACGCCGGGCCTGGCCAGCGGCAGCTTCCGGGCGCCCGAGGACGCCGCCATGGACGGCCGCGGCTGGCTCTACGTGGCCGATACCGGCAACCAGCGCGTCGAGGTCTTCGACGATGCCTTGCGGCATGTCCGCAGCCTGGGCGAAGCCGGCGTGGCCGGCGACGACTTCGCGCACTTCGACCATCCGACGCGCCTGGCGCTGGACGAGGCCGACCGGCTCTACGTGGCCGACACCGGCAACCATCGGGTGCTGGTCTTCGACGCGGACGGCGGCTTCGTGACGGCCTTGGGCGGCAGCTATGGCAGCCAGTCCGGCGGCTTGCGCGAGCCCCACGGGCTGGCCGTCGCGCCGGACGGCACGCTGCTGGTGGCCGATACGGAGAACCACCGGGTGCAGGGCTTCAGCCGGGCCGACGAGCCCTGGACGGCGCGTGCGATCAACGGCTTCGGGCGGCGTGCCAACGGCGCCGTCAGCGCCCTGGCCGAGCTGGACGGCGCGCTGCTGGCCGGCACCTGGACCGAGGGCGAAGGGCTGTCGATTCAGCGCCGTGCGGCGCCGGACCAGCCCTGGGTCGAGCTGCTCGGCGCCGGCGACGGCGACCCGGACGCGGCGGGCGTCACGACCTTCCAGCACTTCGGCGGCCGGCTCTATGCCGGCATCCTCGACACGCACCTGGCGCGCGATCCGAGCAGCGGTGTCGTCACGCGCTCGAGCAAGGGCGGCGCCATCTGGCGCAGCGCCGATGGCCGGGCCTGGGAGGCGGTGGCCGAGCGGGGCCTGGGCGAGGCGCGCAACGTGGCCTTCACCAGCTTCGCCGAGTACGGGGGCCAGCTCTACGCCGGCAGCCGCAGCGGCGATCCGGATCAGGCGGCCGAGATCTGGCGCTCGGGCACGGGCGATGCCGGCAGCTGGGAGCGGGCCATGCAGGCCGGCTTCGACGGTGACCTGGCCAACCGCGCCATCGGCGCCATGGCGGCCTATACCGGCACGCTCTGGGCCGGCAGCTGCCACAGCGGCCAGCCCGAGCTCTGGCAGAGCAAGGACGGCAAGCGCTGGAGCCCGGCCGGCCCGGCCGGCGCGGCCGGCATCGGCAGCGGCGGCACCGGCTGCGTCACCGACCTCCTGCCCTACGGGGACCATTTCTACGCCGCCTTGGGCGCCGACACGCGGGTCGGCGTCGGCTACCGGGCCGGCGAGGTCTGGCGCTGCAAGCGTTGCGACAGCTCGGACTGGGAGCAGGTGGCGCCCGGCGGCATCGGCAACACCTATTCGGTCGGCCGGATTCAGCTGGCCGCCTTCGACGAGCCGCCCTTCCGCTACCTCTACGCCGTGGTCGGCAACCCGCGCAGCGGCCTGGAGGTCTGGCGCGCGCCGGACGGCCTGGCCTGGGAGCAGGTCTCGGTCGGCGGCTTCGGCGACAGCAACAACCGCGACCTCTTCGGCACGGCTTCGCTGGCGCTCTGGCACGGGCGCCTGCACCTGGGCGCCTGGAACCCGGCCACCGGCGGCGAGCTCTGGTCCACCGGCGGCAGTAGGCCGGGCAGCATCCCGACGCCGGCCGGCCCCAAGCCCACCGCCACGCCCCGGCCGCGGCCGCAGCCGCCCACCGGCCGCGCGGCCTACGTGCTGGTCGACCAGTGGCCGCCCGGCCGGGTCATCGCGCCCGACGTCATCGGCGCCATCCGCGAGATGGCGGTGACGGCCGACGGCACGGTCTTCCTGCTCGACCAGTCCAACAACCGCGTCATGCGCTTGAACCCGGACGGCACCTGGGGCCTGGCTTTCGGCAACATCGGCCGCGGCCCGGATCGGATCGGCGAGGTCGGCGCCATCGCCGTCGACGACGGCGCCGGCCGGGTCTACGTGGCCGACATCGCCTCGGAACGGGTGCTGGTCTTCACCCTGGACGGCGACTTCCTGGATGCCTGGCCCGAGATCTCGGCCCTGGGCATGGAGGCCCAGCCCGACGGCAGCCTGTGGATCGCCGATCGGCTGGCGGGGGCGGTGCGGCGCCTGGACGCTGCGGGCGTCGAGCTCGAGCGCTTCGGCAGCTTCGGCCAGCGCGAGGCCGACCAGTTCAGCGTGCTGACCGACCTGACGGTGGATCCGGCCGGCAACCTCTGGGTGCTGGACCTGGGCGTCATCGGCAACGTCGGCGGCAACCCGGTGCAGCGCGTTCGCGGCTTCCGGCCCGAGGCCGGCGGCTGGCGCCGCTTCCGAACGCTGGACATGACGGCCGCCAAGTGGCAGGGCTGCCTGGGCGCCGAGCTGCGCATCACCGCCCTCGGGCCCGAGCGGCTCCTGGCCGACGGCTGCCTGATCGAGGGCAACGATCGTCTGGACGTCTTCCCGGGCGGTCACCGCTCGGCCGACCTCTACGGTGTGCGCGCCCGGACCGCCAACGCGGCCGCCGGGCACTTCGTGGCTCTGGCCACCTACGACACCGACCGCAACGACCCCGAGAACCCGACCTACCCGGCCCTGGTGCGCTACTTCGACGAGGGCTTCGACATCGTCCAGAGCTACAGCCTGGGCCGCACCCTGGACGCGGTCACGGCGGCTGCCGACGGCGCGGTCAGCGACGCGCTGCGCCTGAGCACGGCGCCCGACGGCTCGCTGATGGTCACCGACCAGTTCGGCCTGCGCCAGCGCGGCACCGACGGCGCCGTGCTGGACGACCTGCCGCTCTCGCCCTATCCCAGCCGGATCAACCCGATGCGCCTGACGGCCGAGCTCACCGTGGGCGAGGGCACCGGCAGCCGGGTGATGGGCGTGGGCACCTCGCGTGCCGGCCGCTTCGGCCGCCAGGTCGTGGTCTACGCCAGCACGGTCTACCGGCGCTATTGCGTCAACCGCCAGTGCTCGGTCAACCCCTACCTGGAGGTGATCTGGGACACGACCCTGCCCAGCGACACCGAAGGCGTGGTGGCGGTGGCGCACGAGGGCCAGCGCCGGCAGTTCGCGGTGCTGACGCGCTACAACGCGGCGCCGTCCACCCGCGGCATCGAGGACATCCGCTACCGCATGCTGGTCTACGGGCTCGACCGCTACGGGCGCAAGGAGCAGATCGAGCTGCAGGGCGAGGACCGCGACGCGATCTGGGCCGACGTCGACGCCGGACCGACCGGCCGGATCTACGCCCTGGACACGCTCAACGACCGGGTCCAGGTCTGGGGCCCCGACCTGAGCGACCTGGGCATGGTGCCGACGCCCAAGGATGCCTGGCGGGTGGCCGGCGGTCCGAACGACGAGATCTTCGTCCTGACCGTCTACGGCCACGTGGTGCGGATGGCCGCCGACGGCACGGTGCTCTCGCGCTTCGTCTCGCGGCCCCACCCGGGCGTGCCGCCGACCTCGCTGGTCGACCTGACGGTCGACCGGGACGGCTGGGTCTATACCGTCGACGCGCTGGCCGACCAGGTGACGGTCTTCGCGCCCGAGGGCACCGAGGACGCCGTGCTGCAGGGCGACGACTGCAGCCTGGGCGGCGACAAGTGGGCCGATCCGCGGGACGTCCTGCTGGGCGACGCGACGACGGTCTACCTGAGCCTCTTCGGCAGCTGCGGCTTCGTCGAGCGGCCGGCCGACATCGTGCTGGCGGTCAACACGCTGGGGCGCAGCCTGGGCAACGACCCGGGCCGGCAGCTGGCCAACAACCTGCGCCGAGCTCGGCAGATCGCGGCCCTGACCGACCTGGACCGGCACCGCATGGGGGTGGTCAGCTTCAGCCGCTCGGGCGACGTCGACCAGCCTCTGACCGGCACCAGCTACGCGCTGGTGCGGGCCCTGTGGAGCGTGCGCGCCGACCGCGGCACGCCGCCGCGCAACTACGCCGCCTTGCGCGCCGCGATGGACGTCTTCGAGGACAAGCCCGAGCGCATGCGGGTGATCGTGATCGTGACGCCCGGCGAGGACGACCAGGCCGGCCTGGACCTGGCCGAGCAGCTCAAGGCCGAGGGGGTGCGCATCCTGATCGTCAACGGGGCCAGCATCATCGCCTCGGGCGACCTGTTCAACGACATCGACGTCGAGCCGCGGGCGATGGGCGCGGGCAAGGAGGTGCACCGCCGCATGCTGGTGCGCGACCGGCCCGAGGACATCGTCCAGACCGGCGAGCTGGTCGACGAGCTGCCGGGCAACATGCGGTACGTCGCGGGCAGCGCCCAGCCGGCGGCCACCTGGGACCCGGCCGCGCGGACGCTGACCTGGGCCCTGTCCGCCCTGGACGGCGACCTGACGCACGGCTTCCGCTTCGACCTGATCCCGCAGCAGGAGGGCGAGTGGCCGACCAACGTCATGGCCCAGGCCCGGGTCACCGACGGCTGGGGCAAGCCGCGGCTGGTCGACTATCCGGTGCCGCGGGTGCGGGTCTACGGCGAGCTGCCGACGCCCACGCCGACCCGCACGCCCACCCCGACCCGGACGCCGACGCCGACGGTGACGCCGACGCCGACCGCGACCCTCGAGCCGCGGCCGATCTTCCTGCCGCTGCTGCTCCGGACCGAGTGCTCGGACGAGACGCGCAACGCCGACGTGGCGCTGATCATCGACACCTCGGGCAGCATGAGCGAGACGACCTCGCCGGCCGGGCCGACCAAGCTCGAGGCGGCCCGCGAGGCGGCCCGCAGCTTCCTGGGCCAGCTGGTGGCGGGGCGCGACCAGGCGGCGCTGATCCAGTTCAACAGCGAGGCCAGCGTGGTGGTGCCGCTCGGCAGCGACCCGCAGGCGGTGATCGCGGGCCTGGACGGGCTGACCCAGGCCAGCGGGACCAACATCGCCGGCGCGCTGGCGCTGGGGACGCAGGTGCTGGTCGGGCCCGAGCGGCGGGTGGACAACAACGCGGTGCTGATCCTCCTGACCGACGGCGAGCCGACGGTCGGGACGCCCGAGGAGCTGAGGGCGGCGGCGAACGCGGCCAAGGCGGCCGGGATCCTGGTCTTCACGATCGGTCTCGGCAGCCAGGTCGATCAGGCCTTGCTGAAGGCGGTGGCGGGCAAGGACGAATGGTTCTTCTACGCGCCGGACACCAGCGATCTGGCGGCCATCTACGCCCAGATCGCCTTCGCCCTGCCCTGCCGGCCGGGCTGGCCCTAGGCCGCGCGCGGCGCCGTGCGAGCCGGCCGGGAGCGGGGGCGTCGCCACCCCCGCTCCCGGCCCCGCGGCCGACGCGGATCGGGCTGCCGGTCCGCGTCGCCGCGCCCCTGCGGATCGTCGCCCGGTCAGGGCATGGGGGCTGGGTGAATCCGGGTGGCCAGATCGGCCACGAGGGACGCGCGCAGCGCCTCGAGCGGTGCCTGTCGATCCGGTCGCTCCAGGCCGGCGGCGCCCGCGACGGCCAGCATCAGCTCGGGCGTGCCCAGGTAGCGCGTGCCTCTGCCCGCGCCCTCGCTGCGCAGGAGCCCGGCCGCCCGCAGGCGCCGCAAGTCACTCGCCGCGGTGGCCGGGCCAAGGTCGACCAGCCCGCGGTAGTATCGGTTGGTGATGTCGCGCCCGAAGAAGGCATCGAACAGGGCGTTGGCTAGCCTGGGTGGACCGTCCAGATCCTCCGTGACCAGGTCTTCGAGCAGGGTCCAGATCGCGGCCTCCGTCGCGTGTCGGAGCGAGAGCGCTTCGATCTGGGTGACCTGAGCCTGAAGGTGTGCCAGGAGAAAGGGCGTCACGTCGGCCTCCGGATCCCAAGCGGGTCCCAGGCAGTCGAAGGCGCGGTAGTAGCGATCTTGGTGCGCGCCCCACCATTCCTCGAGGCTGGTGAACTCCGGCAGTCGGTAGCCACCGCGCAGCATGACCATCGAGGCCAGAATCCGCGCGACGCGACCGTTGCCGTCGGAGAAGGGATGGATTCCGGCCAGGCGTATGTGCGCCAGCGCCGCCTGCAGGGCGACGGGAATCCCCATCGCCTCGGCTTGGTCCAGCCATTCGGTCAAGGCGTCGATCAGCGAGGGCACCGCTTCGGCCGCCGGTGGCAGGTAGACCAGCCCGCGGGTCGCAGATCCGACGAAGACCTGCCCGCGACGGAAGGACCCGGCCCCCGCCGCGAAGTCACCCCCCATGACCCGGTCGTGGATGGCGACCACCAGCTCGCTCTGCCAGGTGAAGCCGGCCGCGTCGGAGCGGCGCAGGACGAAGTCCATGGCGTCCCGATAGCCGACCACCAGCGCTGCATCACGCTCGGAGACGCCGCTTGGCCGGTCGTGGGCGAGGATGCGCCGCACGTCTTCGACCGTGACCGGGATGCCTTCCATCGACGTGGAGGCGGCGATCGCCTCCGTCTCGAGATCGCGGCGTAGCCGTCCCAGCCAGCGACGCGGCAAGACGCCCCGCGTATCCAGCGCGCTGCGCAGGGTTTCGATGCGGTCGAGGAGGCTAGCCAGCGCCTCGGTCAGCTGATATACGTACATGCGTAGGGTTTCCGATCTGGATGCTCATGCTGGCAATCGTCTAAACGATTATATGATTAGATGAGCCCGGCGCCAAGACCAGGATGGAGCGGATGATCCACATCGAGCCCGAGCGGGCCAGCCTGCACGGGCAGTTCTCGGCCGAGCTGCCGCCGGTGGCGGTCATCGACTCGGGCGACCGGGTTCGCTTCCGGACCCTGGACGTGGCTTGGGGGATGGGCCAGCACCCGCTGGAGGGCAGCTGGCGCCCCAAGTTCGAGCCCCGGCTGGCGGGGCGCCGGCTTCTGGGCCACGCTCGGCTTCGGCGAGGACCTGCCCAGGGCCGCGGCCCAGGCGATCGAGGCATGCTCGACCGGGTGCAGCGCCGACACGGGCTGGCCCGTTCGGCGGCCCTGGCCCTGATCGGCGTCGCCGCCGACCTGCGGGTCAGCCAGATGGTCAACGGGCGGCTGGGGGTGCACCTGGTCCTGCCGGACGCGGCGATCGAGCCGGCGCCGGCATGAACACCATCTGAACCCGACCCTGCTAGCATGGCGCTTCGGGTTGGGAGCGCCCGCGCGACGGCATTGGGGGTGGACGTGACGACGGTGCTGCTGGTGGACGACAGCGCGAGCCTGCGGGCCCTGGTCGGCGACTATCTGGGCGCGGCCGGGATGCGCGTGGTCGGCGTCGAGAACGGCCGGGTCGCCCTCGAGGTGGCCCGGCGCGAACGGCCGGACATCGTCCTGCTGGACCTGATGATGCCGCAGATGGACGGACTGGCCTTCCTCGAGGCCTTCCGGGCGGAGCACGACACGCCGGTCATCGTGCTCTCGGCGCGCCTGGAGGAGGCCGACAAGGTGCTCGGGCTGGAGCTGGGGGCGGACGACTACCTGACCAAGCCCTTCGGGATGCGCGAGCTGTCGGCGCGGATCCAGGCGCGCTTGCGCCGGGCCCGCTCGGCGCCGCCGCGAGACGCGGTGCTGCGGCTGGGCGAGGTCAGCCTCGATCGCGCCGCGCGGACGGTGCACCGGGGCCGGCGCGAGCTGTCGCTCACGCCGACCGAGTTCGAGATCCTCGACGCGCTGATGTCGGAGGCCGGGCGAGTGCTCTCGCGCGCGCAGCTGCAGGAGCGTCTGCAGGGTCCGGCGGCGACCGGGTCGGAGCGCACGGTGGACGTGCACGTGCGCAACCTGCGGGCCAAGCTCGAGCCGGATCCGGCCCACCCGCGCTTCGTCGAGACCGTCTTCGGGCAGGGCTACCGCTTCCGGGTCGACCGCGGGTGAGCGCGGGATCGCCGCGGCCGGCCGACCCGGCCGGCCCGCGCGAGACCGAGGCGGGCGCCCAGCCGGGCGATGCGCCCCGGGTGCGGCGCCGGATGGCCTTCCGGCCTTCGCTCGGTGCTCGCCTGAGCCTGGCCTTCCTGCTGGCCAGCGTGGTCGGGGTCGGCCTGGCGGCACTCCTGGCGCATATGGTGACCGTGCGTGAGTTCGAGCGCTTCTTCATCGACCGGTCGCGCTCGGAGTTTCTGGCCGCGGTGACGGATCACTACCAGCAGCAGGGCGGCTGGGAGGGCGTCGGGCGTCGGATGGTGCCGCCGATCGGGCCGGGCGGTCAGCCGCGACCGCCTGGTTTCGCCCTGGTCGATGCGGAGGGCCGCGTGCTGCTGCCGGCGGCGCCCTACCGGCGGGGCCAGCGGCTCACGGCGGCCGAGCTGGCGCGCGGGCTGCCGGTCGAGGCCGCCGGGCGACGGGTCGGGACGGTCCTGGACGCGGCCCGTCGGCCGACCCTGAGCGACCGGGAGGTCCAGTACCTCCAGAGCACCGACCGGGCGCTGGCCCTGGCCGCGCTGGGCGCGGTGCTGGCGGCGTTGCTGCTGGGCCTGGCGATGGCCCGCGGCTTGAGCCGGCCGCTGCGCGACCTGACCGCCGCCGCGCGCCGGATGGCGCGCGGCGAGCTGCAGCAGACGGTGCCGGTGCGCTCGGACGACGAGCTGGGCGAGCTGAGCCGAGCCTTCAACCAGATGAGCCAGGCGCTGACGCGCGCCAACCAGGCCCGGCGCGACATGACCGCCGACATCGCGCACGACCTGCGCACGCCGCTGACGGTGATCAGCGGCTACCTCGAAGCGATGCAGGAAGGGGTGCTGGAGCCGACGCCGGCGCGCCTGGCGGCGCTGCATGCCGAGGCCCAGCACCTGAAGCATCTGGTCGAGGACCTGCGGACGCTGTCGCTGGCGGACGCCGGCGACCTGGTGATCCGGCCCCAAGCCATCGAGGTCGGCCCGCTGCTGCGCCGGTTGGAGGCGGCCTACGGGCCCCAGGCCGAGCGGGCGGGCATCGCGCTCGGGATCGACCTGGAGCCCGATCTGCCGACGCTGCTGGCCGACCCGGAGCGCATGGTGCAGGTCTTGGCCAACCTGATCGCCAACGCGCTGCAGCACAGCCCGGCCGGCGGGCGGATCACGCTCTCGGCCGGCGCGGAGGCCGAGGGCATCGTGCTATCGGTGACCGACACCGGCGTCGGCATGTCGGCCGAGGTGCTGGACCGGGTCTTCGATCGCTTCTACCGGGCCGATCCGGCGCGCGCCGGCGGTGGCGAGGCTTCGGGACTCGGCCTGGCCATCGCTCGCTCGCTGGTCGAGGCCCAAGGGGGGCGGATCGAGGCGCGTAGCGCAGGGCCTGGTCTTGGCAGCGCGTTCCGCATCCACCTCCCATGCCGGGATGGGACGGGCGAGCGGCAGCCTCGACATGCCGTTGGCCCGTAGCTGACGTCAGCCGCCGTGAGGCGCCGGGCCCCCGCGGCTCAATCGCGCATGAAGTGGCAGGTGTAGCCGCCCGGGTTCTTGACCAGGTAGTCCTGGTGGTAGTCCTCGGCCGGCGTGAAGGGTCCGGCCGGCAGGATCTGGGTGACGATCGGGCGCTTCCAACGGCCGCTGGCCTCGACCCGCGCCGTGACCGCCTCGGCAACGCGGCGCTGTTCCTCGTCGGCGTAGAAGATGGCCGAACGGTACTGCGAGCCGATGTCGTTGCCCTGGCGGTTGACCGTGGTCGGGTCGTGCATGCGGTAGAACCAGTCCTCGAGCAGCGTGGCCAGGCTCAGCCGGCTGGGGTCGAAGGTCACCCGCACCGACTCGGCGTGGCCGGTGCGGCCACCGCGCACCTCCGGATAGGTCGGATCGGGCGTGTCTCCGCCGGCGTAGCCGACCTCGGTGTCGAGCACGCCGGGGATCTCGCGCAGCAGCGCCTCCATGCCCCAGAAGCAGCCGCCGGCGATGACGATGGTCTCGTCGGGGAGCGGCTCGGCGGGCGCGCCGCCCATGCCCACCCAGGGCAGCTCGGCGGCGCCGGCCTTGGCCAGCCGCTCGTAGAGTTCGCCGACGTGCTGCATCGTGTGGCGCAGGCTGTAGAGCTGCAGCTCGAGCTTGGTCATCGGCAGCCAGTCGAAGCCGGAGGGGGCCTCCAGGTCCAGCGTGGGCGTCAGGCGGTCGACCTCATCGCGGCAGACGGTCAGGTACTCCCGGATTTCGGCCTGGGTATAGGCCTCGCTGGCCACGAACTCGCCCTCCGGCAGCCAGGGCGGCCGGTCGAAGTGCGGAGCCTGCTCGCGGTGCTTCGGCCATGGCCGGAAGTCGGCCTCGGTCGGCTGCAGGTAGAAGTGCAGGTAGAACAGCGCGTGGTAGGCCACCTGCCAGCTGCGGTTGCGGTCCTCGGGCCGATCCCAGACGGCATCCGGACAGGCCTCGACGGCCGCGGCCAGCATGTCCAGCGCGGCCTGGTACTGCGAGCGGATGATGCCAAGCACGTCCATGCGCGGAGGACCTCCATCGGTTGACGGGCGCATCGCCCGGACGGTAGACTCGACGCGAACCAGACCCAAGTATACCGGGAGGCCCCATGGACCTGCAGAACGTCGTCATCACCGGCGTCGGGCCGGTCAGCGCCATCGGCAGCGGGCGCGAAGCCTTCTGGTCGGCGCTGCGCTCCGGCCAGCCCGGCTTCGGGCCGATCACGCTCTGCGACACCGAGGGCCTCGAGAGCACCATCGCCGCCGAGGTCAAGGGCTTCGACCTGACCACCTACCTGCCCGAGGCCCGCGCCAGCGTGCGGCGCATGCCGCGCATGGTGCAGCTGACCCTGGCCGCCGCCGCGCTGGCCCTCGAGGACTCGGGCCTCGACCTGGACGGCTGCGGTCGCGACCGGGTCGGCGTGCACGTCGGCACCTCGATCGCCAACATCGCCACCAGCTTCGAGATGCGCGACGCCCTGCTCGAGTACCATCGCATCTCGGCCCACAGCGCCTTCTTCGGCTTCAACCACAGCGCCGCCTGCCTGACCAGCGCCACCTTCGACCTGCGCGGGCCGCTGCACACCACCTCCTCGGGCTGCAACTCGGGCTTGGACGCCCTGGGCGACGCGGCGCAGGACATCCGCCTGGGCGAGGCCGAGGCCATGCTGGTCATCGGCTCGGATTGCGAGGTGGTCCAGGAGATCGTCATGGCCCTGGCCAGGAGCGGCTCGCTGGCCACGCGTTACAACGACCGGCCGGCCATCGCCTCGCGGCCCTTCGACACCGAGCGTGACGGCAACGTCATCGGCGAGGGGGCCGGCGCGCTGCTGCTCGAGAGCGAGTCGCACGCCCGCCAGCGCGGCGCGCGGGTCTACGCCCGACTGGCCGCCTACCGCAGCGCCGCGGCCGGCTCGCACCGCGAGTACAGCCACGACGACCCCGACCTGGACGTGGCACCCTGCGTGCGGGCCATGGGCGGCGCCGTCGGCGCGGCCGGCTGGCGCCCGGAGCAGGTGGATCTGGTCAACGCCAACGGCAGCGCCTCCAAGCTCTACGACCGACTCGAGGCCCAGGCCCTGGGCGAGCTCTTCGGCGCGCGCCTGCCCGAGCTGCCGCTGCACTCGATCAAGTCGATGCTGGGCCAGCACGGCGCCGGATCCAGCGCGCTGCAGGCCATCTCGGCCTGCCTGGCCATCGCCGAGGGCGAGGTGCCGCCGACCATCAACCACGACGCGCTCGACCCGGCCTGCGGGCCCCTGCAGGTGGTCACCCGGCTGCGCGCGATGCCCATCGAGCGCTGCCTGGTGCACGCCATCGGCATGGGCGGTTTCTACTATTCGGCGGCGGCCTTCGAGCGCGGCTGATCGAGTGGCGTCGGGGCCTCGAGCGCGCCGAGCGCCGGGTCCGACGCGCCCGGCGCGCTGGCGGCCCGCCGCCGGTCGACGCGGCGGACCAGGGGCAGCCAGGCCAGGTAGAGCAGCGGGGCCAGGAACAGGGCGACCGCGAGCCAGGCGCTGAAGGCGTGCAGCAGCGCCCAGCCCAGCTCGCCGGCCACCGCCAGCGGCCCGCGCTGGAAGACCGCCAGGATCTCGGTCCGGTCGAGGGGCAGCGGCGCGTGGCCCCAGAGTCGCTCGCCCAGCCGGATGAAGGGCAGGATCAAGAGCAGCTGCAGGGGCCAGACCATCCACAGACCGGCCTGCATCAGCGGCAGGTTGAGCCGCAGCCCCAGGGCGACCAGGGTGCTGGTGGTGACCGTGCTGCCGTAGACCGGGCTGATGCCGATGGTGTTGCCCAGGGCCAGGGTCAAGGCCACCTGCTCCGGCCGCAGGCTCTGGCGCAGGGCCTGGCCGAGCAGCTCGCGCAGGCGCCGGCCGGCCCTCCGGGGGTCGAGCTTCGATTCGCGCATGGCGGGTGACCATAGGCCCATTGGGCGCGGGGTCAAGCCCGGTCGATGCGGACGGAGCCGGCCGAGGCCCGCGCATGCACAGGATTGTGCAGCTTTTCGGTCCTCCGCGCGTGCGATCCGGGTGCGGAATCGGACCGATCGGTGCACCCTCAGCGTCGGTCTGGCCAAGACCCTCCGCCCGGCCAGGCCTGGGACTGGCCACCCAACCAGATCGGCTGCCGCCCGGCCGGCCGGCGCGCGCGATCGCGTCACCGGCGAGACTGATCGGAGCGAAGCGGTCGATGCCCCGACCTTCGTTCAATGTTGGAGGGGACGGAAGCATGCACACCATCGTCGCCATCAAGCAGGTGCCGGACACCTCGAACGTCCGGATCAATCCCGAGACGGGCACCCTGATTCGCGAAGGGGTGCCGGCGATCATCAACCCCTACGACGTGCACGCCGTCGAGCTGGCGGTTCGGCTCAAGGAGCGCTTCGGCGGGCGGGTGACGGCGATCACCATGGGGCCGGCCGCCGCGGCCGAAGCCCTGGTCGAATGCGTCGAGCAAGGCGTCGACCGGGGCATTCTGATCAGCGATCGGAAGTTCGCGGCGGCCGACACCCTGGCCACGTCCTATGTCCTGGGCAGCGCCATCGAGGCCTTGAACGCCGAGGACCCGGTGGATCTGCTGCTCTTCGGCCTGCAGGCCATCGACGGCGACACGGCCCAGGTGGGGCCCGGCGTGGCCACCCGGCTGGGCTTGCCCCTGATCAGCTACGCGCTGGGCCTGGAGTCCTTCGACCCGGTGGCGCGGCGGGCGGTCGTTCGGCGCAAGGCCGAGCGCGGCGTCGAGCGGCTCGAGACGCGGCTGCCGGCCCTCCTGACGGTCGAGAAGGAGGTGGCCGAGGTGGCCCGGGCGCCACTGCCCAACCTGATCCGCGCCGCTCGCTACCAGCCCGAGCTCTGGACGGCCGAGGCGCCGCTGCGCTTCGATCCGGACCATATCGGCATCAAGGGCTCGCCGACCATCGTCGGCCGGGCCTACACGCCCCCGCCCAAGACGCCGGGCGAACGGTTGCGGGTGGCCGAGCAGGGCCTGGCCGAGACCGTGAGCCAGGCCCTGGCGGCCATCCTGTCGGCCGGCGTGGTCGAGTCCCTCGGGCCGGTGCCGGTGACCCCGCAGCAGGAGGTGTCCCATGGCTGAGCCCGGCGCCGGGCCCAAGATCTGGGTCTTCGTCGAACAAGACGGCGGCAGGGCCCATCCGGTCAGCTGGGAGCTGCTCGGCGCGGCGACCGGCTTGGCCGAGCAGCTCGCGGGCGGCGTGGTCGAGGCGGTGCTGCTCGGTCACGCCGTCCAGGCCATCGTGCCGGAGGCCTTCGCGTACGGCGCCGACCGGGTCTACTGCAGCGACGACCCGCTCCTGGCGCACTATCGCAACCTGCCCTATGCCATCGGCGTCAGCCAGCTGGTCCAGGCACACCAGCCGGAGATCTTTCTGGTCGGCGCCACCCACCTCGGCCGCGACCTGGCCAGCTCCATCGCCACGCGGGTCCGCACCGGCCTGACGGCCGACTGCACCGAGCTGAGCATCGACCCCCAGCTGAAGATCCTGGCCGCCACCCGGCCGACCTTTGGCGGCAACCTGATGGCCACCATCCTCTGCCGCCAGCGGCGGCCCCAGATGGCCACCGTCCGGCCGCGCGTGCTGCCCCTGCCCGAGCGTCAGCCCGGGCGCGTGGGCGAGCTGGTCCGGGCCGAGCTGGGCCTGCGCGAGGCGGACATGCCGGTCAGGCTGCTGGGCTTCGAGCCGGCGGCCGGCGGCGCCGACATCGAATACGCCGACGTGATCGTGGCCGGCGGCCGGGGCGTCGGTGGGCCGGAGGGCTTCGCCCGGCTGGCCGAGCTGGCCGAGGCCCTCGGCGGCGTGGTCGGCGCCAGTCGGCCGGTGGTCGACGCGGGCTGGATCGGCTACGAGCACCAGGTGGGGCAGACCGGCAAGACCGTCCGGCCCAAGCTCTACCTGGCCGCCGGCATCTCCGGCGCGGTGCAGCACCGGGTCGGCATGAGCGGCGCCGATTTCATCCTGGCCATCAACCGCGATCCCGAGGCCCCGATCTTCCAGGTGGCCGACCTGGGCATCGTCGGCGACGTGGCCGAGGTGGTCCCCGAGCTTATCCGCCAGCTTCGCGCAAGGACGGCCGGCGCGCAAGGAGGCAGCCATGCCTGACCCGAATGCGCAGCGCTACGACGCGATCGTCGTCGGCGGCGGACCGGCCGGTGTCTCGGCCGCCATCACCATGGCTCGCGAGGGCCTCGAGGTCATCCTGATCGAGCGCGGCCGCTTCGCCGGCGCCAAGAACTTCTTCGGCGGCGTGATGTACACCCGCGCGCTGGCCGAGGTCCTGCCCGATTTCCAGGCGCGCAAGCCGCCCTGGGAGCGGCCGGTGACCGAGCAGGGCTATTGGATGCTGGCGCCGGGAAGCGTGGTGCGCTTCATGCATGCCAGCCAGGCCTATAGGCAGGATCCGGCAGACGCCTACACCGTCCTGCGCGCACGCTTCGATCCCTGGTTCGCCCAGCAAGCCGTCGATCTCGGCGCGCTGGTGGTGCCCAAGACCACCGTCGTCGCGCTGATCGAGGACGCGGACGGTCGCGTGATCGGCGTGCGCACCGACCGCCCGGCGGGCGAGGTCTTCGCGCCGATCGTGATCCTGGCCGAGGGCGTCAACAACCTGCTGACGCAGCGGCATGGGCTGGCCAAAGCCGACCTGCCGCCGCGCTTCGTGGCCCTCTCGGTCAAGCAGTACATCGGCCTGCCGGCCAAGGAGGTCAGCGCCCGCTTCGGCCTGGCCGGCACCCAGGAGGGTCTGGCCATCGACATCTTCGGCGACGCCACGCTGGGCCTGCCCGGCACGGCCTTCCTGTACACCGACAAGGCCGGCATCTCGATCGGCGTCGGCCTGCTGCTCGAGGAGTTCGTCAAGCACGGCCTGCCGCCCTACGCGGTCCTCGAGCGCTTCAAGCGCCATCCGATCGTCGCGCCCTATCTCGAAGGCGGTGAGGCGCTGGAGTACGGGGCGCACCTGATTCCCGAACAGGGTTACGACCGCATGCCCGAGCTGGTGGCCGACGGGGTGCTGGTGGCCGGCGACGCGGCCGGCATGGTCGACGCCCTGCACCGCGAGGGCACCAACCTGGCCATGCTGGCCGGCAAGCTGGCCGGCGAGACGGCCGTCATGGCCCACCGCGCCGGCGACTTCTCGGCTCGCTCGCTGGGACACTACCGTCGGGCCCTGGAGCAGAGCTTCGTGCTCAAGGATCTCAAGCAGTACCGGCGCATGACCGACTTCCTGGACCGCAGCCCGCACTTCATGGGGACCTACTCGGGCCTGGTCAACGACGCCGCCCTGCGCTACTTCACCGCCCACGACCGGCCCAAGCGCGAGATGGAGCGGGAGATCGTCGGCCTCCTGCGCGACCGGCGCGGCTTCTTCGGGGTAGCCCAGGACCTGTATCAGCTCGTCCGCGGCATGAGGGGGTAGCGCGATGAAGAACGGACATGCCTGGACCCTCGACCCCGAGCAGCGCGCCAGCCTGCCGACGGTCAACGTGGACGACCTGCTGGTCGCCGTGAAGTACTACGTCGACGAGGCACGGGCCCACGTTCGGATCCGCGATCAGGCCGTCTGCGCCGCCTGTGCCCAGCAGCCCTGCCTCGCGTTCTGCCCGGTACAGGTCTTCGCCCGGGACGCGCTGGGCGGGATCACCGTCGGCTACCAGGCCTGCCTCGAATGTGGCAGCTGCCGCATCGGCTGCCCCAACGCCAACGTCGACTGGCAGCTGCCTCGCGGCGGCTACGGCGTGGCCTACAAGTTCGGCTAGCGGGAGCACGATCATGACCCTGCACGACGAGGAGATCCGCCAGATCGACCGGGCCGCCCTGGCGCTGAGCCAGGCCCTGGAGGCCTACGGCGCGGTGCTCGAGCCCTACCTGGACGACCATCTCGAGGTTCTGGCGGCCGAGCTGAAGCGCCTGCGCCGCGCTTTGCTGGGCCTCGAGATGGGCGTCCTGTACCAGGACTACGGCGCGCCGTCGGAGCTGCTGGAGCGCTTCACCCTGCGGCCGACGCTGCCGGTCGAGCAGGCGGCGGCCGCCGTTCACGAACGGTTGCACGGAGGCGGGGGCTGACCTGGCGCCGGGCGTCCGCGTGCCCGGCGCCAGCCGACACGGCTGACCGATCGGCGAAGCTGGGCTAGAATCGATCGGGCTGGTCCCGCGCGCCACGCCGCCCTCGGACTCTCGCCCCATGCCCACCATGCCGCCGGCCTGGCCGGTCTCGAAGCTGGTCATCTTCGACTGCGACAGCACGCTCTCGACCATCGAGGGCATCGACGTCCTGGCGCGGATGGCCGGGCGCGAGCAGGACGTGGCCGTGATGACCAAGCGGGCCATGGAGGGCGACCTGCCGCTGGAGAGCGTCTACGGCGAGCGCCTGGTGCTGACCCGGCCCAGCCAGGCCCAGGTCCAGGCCATCGCGCAGCAGTACCGCGAGACCGTCATCGCCGACGCGCGGGCGGTCATCGATGCCCTGCAGGCCCTGGGCTGCCTGGTCTTCATCGTCTCGGGCGGCCTGATCGAGCCGGTGCGCGACTTCGGGCGCTGGCTGGGCTTGCCGCGCGAGCACATCTTCGCCGTGTCGATGGCCTACGATCAGCTGGCCGGGCGCTGGTGGCGCTACTGGGACCGGCACGGCGAGGACCGTCCCGGCGCGGCCTACCTGGCCTTGGAGCCGGGGCCGCTGACGGCCAGCTACGGCAAGAACGCCGTCATCGCCGCCATCCGGCATCGCCATCCCGGCCGGGCGCTCATGGTGGGCGACGGGCTTTCGGACCTCGAGGCAGCCGGCGACGTGGAGCTCTTCGTTGGCTTCGGCGGCGTGGCCTATCGCCAGCGGGTGGCCGAGGCCTCGCCGGTCTACATCCGCTCGGCCCACCTCTCGCCGATCCTGCCGCTGGCCCTGGGTCGCGCCGGCAAGGCGCCGCGCTATGCCTCGCTCTGGACCGACGGCGTCGGTCGCGTCGCCGATGGCGAGGTCACCTTCGGCGACGCCGATCTGCGGCGCGACTTCCTGGCGGCGATGCGCCGCGCGGGGGCTTGAACGTGGGCGACGCGGGGTCGCTGCGTTGGCGCATCCTCATCGCCGACCACCTGCCCGAGGCTGGCTGGGAGGTTCTGCGCGCCGAGCCGGGCATCGAGGCGATCGGCCCGATCGCCGATCGGGCGACCCTGCTGGCCGCGCTGCCCGAGGCGGACGCGCTGATCCTCCGGGCGGCCACCCAAGTCGATGCCGAGCTCCTGGATGCCGCGCCGCGGTTGCGGGTGATTGGCCGGGCCGGCGCCAGCCTGGACGGCATCGACCTGGACGCCTGCACCGAGCGCGGCATCCTGGTGCAGAGCGTGCCCTACGCCAACGTGGACGCCGTGGCCGAGCTGACCTTCGGGCTGCTCCTGGCGGCGGCGCGCGGCATCCCGCAAGGCTACGCCGCCCTGCGCCGGGGTGAGTTCCCGCGGCACACGATGCTCGGCTTCCAGCTGCACGGCAAGCAGCTCGGCCTGATCGGCTTCGGTCGTCTGGGCCGGGCGGTGGCCGAGCGGGCGCGTGCCTTCGGGATGCCGGTGCTGGTCTACGATCCCTACGTCGACCTGTCCTTCGCCCAGGAACAGGGCGTCGAAGTGCTGGGCCTGGGCGAGCTGCTGAATCGCGCCGACGTGCTGAGCCTCAACACGGTGCTGACCGAGCAGACCCACCACATGATCGATGGCGAGGCCCTGGCGCGCATGAAGCCGGGCGCGACGCTGGTCAACTGCACCCACGCCGGCCTGATCGACGAAGTGGCGCTGCTGGCGGCGCTGGACTCGGGCCGACTGGCCTGGGCGGCCCTGGACACCCTGCAGCAGGAGCCGCCCGCGCCGGATCATCCCTTGTTGGCCCATCCGCGCGTGGTCGCCCTGCCGCACCTCAACCAGAACACGGTCGAATCACAGGCCGACACCGGCCGCACCATCGCCCGCGACGTCCTGGACGCCCTGTCGGGACGCGACTATCGCGCCGCGGCCAACCTGCCCTTCGCGGCCGACGCGCCCTATCCGGAGGCCGCCCCCTACCTGCGCCTGGCCGAGAAGCTCGGCCGGCTCCAGGGCCAGCTGGCCGACGGGTGGATCGAGCGCCTCGAGGTCGAGGTGCTGGGCGAGCAGCCCAGCCGACATGTGCGGGCCATCGCGGCCTGCCTGCTGGCCGGCATGCTGCGGCCGGCCAGCGGACGGCGCGTCAACTGGATCTCCGCCCCGCCCCTGGCCCGGTCGCAGGGCATCCAGACCGCCCAAGCGCGCGACCTGGTGCAGCTGGGCGACTACCCGAACCTCCTGGCCTGCCGGCTGAGCTGGGAGGGCGGCTCGCGCACGGTGGCCGGCGCCCTCTTCGCCAACGGCGAGGCGCGCCTGGTGCAGTACGAGGGCTTTCGCATCGACGCCCATCCCGAGGGCCCGGTGCTGATCATCGAGAACGACGACCGAGCCGGCGTCATCGGCCGCGTGGGCATGCTTCTCGGCGAGGCCGGCGTCAACATCGCCAGCTGGCGCTACGGGCGGCAGCGGATCGGCGGCCGGGCCCTCTCCTTCATCAACCTCGACCAGGCCTTGCCCGAGGCCCTGCTGGGCCGCCTGCGCGCCTCGCCCGAGATCCATCGCGCGCGGCAGCTGCGGCTCTGAAGGCGGGGTCGACGAAGCCGGCGGCGACCCGACGGACTGCCGCCGGGCCGCCGCCCCATCGCGCCTCCGCGCCACCGACCTCAAGGGCGCGGCGCCTCGGCCAGGATCCCACGCAGCGCCAGGCGCCGGCCACCGCGCAGCACCGTCAGGACCAGGGCGTCGCCGACCGCGTGCTGGCCCAGCGCCCGGCTCAGCTCGGCCACCGAGCCGACCGGCTGCCCGTCGATGGCCACGATGATGTCGCCGCCAAAGGTCAGGCCGGCGCCCTCGGCGAAGGGAAGCGTGCCCCGACCGGCCACCAGGCCGGCCTGCTCGGCCGGCGAGCCGTCCGCCACCCGCTGCACCAGGACCCCCGCGTGCGCCGGCAAGGACAGCATCGTGGCCAGGCGCCGGGTGACGTTGACGCCGGATGCGCCCAGCCAGGGCCGGATCACGTAGCCGCGGTCGATCAGATCGGGAAGGACCCCCGCGACCACCGCCACCGGGATGGCGAAGCCGATGCCCTGGAAGCCGCTGCCGGTCGAGTAGATGGCCGTCGTGACCCCGACCACCTCGCCCCAGGCGTTCAGCAGCGGGCCGCCGGAGCTGCCGGGGTTGATGGCGGCATCGGTCTGGATCACGCCGTCGATCACGGATCCCCAGACGTCGCGGTCTTCCAGGCTGCGACCCAGGGCGCTGACGTAGCCGGCGCTGAGGCTCTGGTCGAAGCCGAAGGGGCTGCCGATGGTCAGCACCCGGTCGCCGACGGCCAGCTGCCCGGGCGCGGCCAGCGGCAGGACCGGCAGGGGCGCTGTGGCCGGGACCCGCAGCAGGGCCAGATCGGTGGCCGCGTCTCGGCCGAGGATCTCGGCCTCGAGCTCGCTACCGTCCTGCAGCCGCACCGTCACCCGGCTCGCGTCGGCCACGACGTGGTGGTTGGTCAGGATCAGGCCGTCCGGGCGCACGACGAAGCCGGAGCCGTTGCCGGCGCCGGAGCGGCCGCGCAGAACGCTGACGTTCACCACGGCCGGCGCGCTGCGCCGGAAGACCTCGGCGACCTCGAGCGGAGGCTCGCTCCAGGCCGGCGCGAAGGCCTCGCTCGGCGTGCCGCCGCTGTGCGGCGCAGCGACCCCGCGGCCGAGGCCGGGCAGGAGCAGCAGCATCGCGGTCAGGGTGGCCAGGCTCGAGGCCACGGCCACCAGGACGGTGCCGGCCAGGGAGCCGGCGGGAGCGGGAGGATGGACCCATGTGCGCCCGCGAGGGACGCCTGCTTCGTTCAACATCTGCTTTCCCCTTTCATCGCTCTGACCATTTCAACGCTACGGGTTCAACACTTCGGCGGCTTCGAGGGCGCCACGCCCTCATGCAGCAAGATACCGGCCAGCGCGCCGGATGCGCGTGAGCTGGGTCACAGGTCGGTTGCGGGATCCTCCGCAGATCCGCGCTCGGGGGATCGCCCCCCAGGGGCTCAGCCGGCGGATGTCGCCGGATCGGGGCGCTGCGCCACCCGCTCGAGCATCTCCGGCTCGAGCACGCCGATGTAGGGCAGGGTGCGCCAGCGGTCGTCGTAGTCGAGACCGTAGCCGATCACCCAGACGTCGGGAACGTCGAAGCCGACGTAGTCGACGTGGACGTCGATCTCGTGGCGCTCGCGCTTGCGCAGCAGGCTGCAGCTGCGCAGCGAGGCGGGGCCGCGGGCGGCCAACGTGCGCAACAGGTAGTCGAGGGTGTGGCCGGTGTCGACGATGTCCTCGACGATGAGCACGTGCTTGCCGGCCAGATCGGTCCGCAGGTCCATGATCAGCCGTACCGCGCCGGTCTGTTCGGTGCCCTGATAGCTCGACAGGGCGATGAAGTCGACGTGGTTGGCGATGGCCAGGCGGCGGCTGAGGTCGGCCAGGAAGATGAAGGCGCCGCGCAGGACGCCGACCAGGAGCAGCTCGTCGCAGCCGCGGTAGTCGTGGTCGATGCGCGCCGCCAGGGACGCGACGCGGGCGCGGATGGCGCCCTCGGCGATGAGCGCGGGCGGCTCCGGGAATCGTGCTGTCGGGGGCTTGTGCGAGGTCATGCAGGGCTCCGCGGCGGGCTGATCGGAGCCATACCATAGCCCGGACCCGGGAGCCGGGGTAGCCGCGAATGGCGGCTCCCCGTCGCCGCGGTCGCGCGGCTCAGCCGTCGAGGGCGATGGCCAGCTCGGTCGGGCGGTGGTCGGAGCCCAGACCGGGCCCGACGCGGCGGTCGAGGACCCGAATCCCGCGGCCGTACAGGGCCTGGTCGATGGGGATGCCCAGGACCGGCAGCGCGGGGTAAGGCCAGCTGGCCTGGTAGCCCCGGCCGAGGGCCGAGTCCTGCAGGCCACCGACGCGCAGGAGCTCCGCGAAACGAGGCGAGAAGCGGGTGATGTTGAGGTCGCCCAGGACCAGGGCCGGTGCGGAGCGAGCGGCGGCCCAGCTCGCGGCGGCGGCCAGCTGCCGGTCGCGCAGGGCGGCCTCGCCGGCGCCCTTGGGCGGCATGGTGTGCAGGACCAGCAGGTCCAGCGGCCGCCCCTCCAAACGCAGCCGGGCCTCGATGCTCGGGAAGGAGCGCTCTGCCGGCGTGATCGCGCGGATGACGCGGCTCGCCTCGACCTCCAGCCCGGCGCGGTCGCTGCGCAGCGCCAGCAGCATGCCGAAGTTGTCGGGCTGCGGGGCGGCCTCGACGATGGTGTAGCCGGGCAGGGCCTGGCGCAGGGCCTCGAGCCAGCGCGTGTCGACCTCGACCAGCGCGACGAGGTCGGGTGCCTGGGCCGCGAGATAGGCGCCGACCTCGGCCTTGCGCGGGTTGCGGGTGAGGGTGTTGAAGGCGACGAGGTCCAGGCGGGGTGCCCCGGGAGCTTCGACCTCCGGCGACCGGCCCGCCGTTCCGCCCGCCGCAAGCTCGGCGGGCGCGGCTGCCACCGCGGCCGGCGGCAGGTAGAGCGGGGCCAGCTGGACCAGGTTGGCGGCGGCGCCCAGGAGGGCAAGCAGGGCCAGGCGCGGCGATCGCAGGCCGGCCGCCAGCAGGGCGCAGCAGCCCAGGCCGAGGCCCAGCTGCAGCGGGAAGTGGCTCCAGAGCTCGAGCCACCAGGCCAGGCCGCCCAGGCGCCCGGCCAGGGTCAGGCCGAGCCCGGCGGCCAGGGCGAGGCGCAAGGGGCCCCGGAGGCGAGGGCTCACGGCCGGGGGCTCGACGGCGTCGAGGCCATCGTACACGCGGAACAGCATGGCTGCATCGCTCCGTTCAGGGTCGAGCCGAGGATCGGCTGCGGAGCGATGGACGCGTTCGGGTTACGGCGGGGCAGGCTCATTCCAGGCTCCGGAGCAGGTCCTTGTGGTAGGGCTTCAGATCCTGCCAGCGCCCGGAGCGGACCAGCGGCACCCAGTCGGGGTTGGCGATCAGGGCGCGGCCGACGGCCAGCAGGTCGACCTCGCCGCGCTCGACCAGCGCGATGGCCGGCCAGGGGTCGGTCACCAGGCTGGCCGCCTCGCCGTAGGACTCGTCCATGGCCAGGGTGACCGAGACCTTGCCGACGGCGATCACCGGCAGGCCCGAGAGCGCCTTGGACCAGGCGGCCAGACCGCGGGTCGGGTGCGCGTCGGGGAAGCCGGGGTCGAGGACGCTGCGGGTCGAGACGTGCAGGATGTCGGCGCCGGCCCGGCTCAGGGCGCCCAGGAAGGCGCCCAGCTCGCCCGGACTGCGCCATTTGGCCTCGCCGTAGTCGTCCATGCGCCACTGGCTGAAGCGAAAGATGATCGGGAAGTCCGGCCCGACGGCCTCGCGCACTGCCGCGACGATCTCGAGCGGGAAGCGCATGCGGTTCTGGGCGCTGCCGCCGTAGGCGTCGTCGCGGCGGTTGGTTTGGGGGCTGAGGAAGCTGTCGAGCAGGTAGCCATGGGCGCCGTGGATCTCGAGGGCATCGCAGCGGATGGCCCTGGCCTGCGCGGCGGCATGGCGGAAGGCCTCGGTGACCTGGGCGAAGTCCTCGGCGTCCATGGCGCGGACGGCCGGCCGCGGCCGGCCGTCCCGCCCGGGTGGGGGTTGGTGGGCGGAGGGGCCGATGGGGTCGAGGGCTCGCCGGCCGGTGTGCCAGAGCTGCGGCGCGAAGGCGCCGCCGGCGGCATGCACGGCATCGACCACCCGGCGCCAGGCCGCGATCTGGTCCGGTGTCTCGAAGCGCGGCACGGTCAGCGTGTCGGGCGCGTGGCGGGCGTCGACGTGCGTGCCCTCGGAGAGGATCAGGCCGACTTCGGCTTCGGCGCGGCGGGCGTAGTAGCGGACGGTCTCGGGGGTGGCGATGCCGTCCTCGGCCGCGAAGCGGCGGGTCATGGGAGCCATGACGACGCGGTTGCGCAGCCGCAGGTCACCCAGCTGGACGGGCTGGAAGAGGCGGGCGAGCTGGGGGTCGGGCATGGCAGGCGCTCCTCGGGTGGGTCGGGCCTGATGATAGCGGCGCGCGGGGCGGGGCTCGAATGTCTGGCCGGCCGCGCCGCGCGATGCTTTGCATTTCCTTTGGACGGCGCAACCGATCGCGTCCTGGCGTGTTATCAGAGAAAACCAGGCTAGGATCCGGCATCGGGTTCTGGCCGTCACCGGGGGGGATGGCCGATGCGGGCGGATCGCTGGGTCTGGCTGGTCGTGGCCGGGATGGGCGCGGGGCTGATCGCCTGTGGCGGCGCGGAGCCGCCCGCGCCGAGCGAGGAGGCCGCGCTTCCAGAGGGCGACGATGCCGCCTACCCGGCCGCGGATGCCTCGGATGCCGCCGGGGCGGGCGCCGAAGTCGGCGCGGCCGTGGACGTCCTGGCCTTCGAGCCGGCGGCGGCCGGCGGCACGCTGATCCTGGGCGCCAACCAGGAGCCCGACACGCTCTACATCCACGACGCCGGCATGGCCGCCAGCGGCGACGTCTTCTCGGCCCTGGGCGAACGGCCCTACCTGACGGCCGACTTCGACTACCAGCCGATGACGCTCGAGGCCCTGCCCGACATCGGTCGCGGCGACGGCAGCGCCGAGTTGCTTACGGTCTCGGTCCAAGCTGGCGATCGGTACGTCGACCCCGAGTCGAAGGAGGTGGTGACGGCCACCGAGACGGTGGCCGACCTGCCCCAGATCGTGGCCCGCTTCCGCTTTCGCGAGGGCCTGACCTGGCAGGACGGCACGCCGGTGACGGCCGCCGACTCGGTCTTCTCGCGCGAGGTGGCCTGCGATCCGGACACGCCGACCAGCAAGTTCCTGTGCGAGCGCACGGTCAGCTACGAGGTCGTGGACGACCGTACGGCCCAATGGACCGGCCTGCCGGGCTACGCCGACCAGACCTACTTCGTCAACGTCTACCAGTTCCTGCCCCGCCACCAGCTGGGCTCGGATGGCGTGACGCGCATGGAGGACATGGCGGCGGCCGAGATCATGGCCGACGAGGCCTTCACCCGCTCACCGCTGAGCTTCGGCCCCTTCCAGATCGTCGAGTGGGTGGCCGGCGAGCGCATCACGCTCGAGCGCAACCCGCACTACTGGCGCGCCGCCGAGGGGCTGCCGTTCCTGGATGGCATCACCTTCCGCTACATCCCCGACACCAACGCCCAGCTGCTGGCGCTCGAGAGCGGTGACGTCGACGTGGCCACGCGCCTCGACTTCGGCTCCTCGGAGGCCATCGACGCCGCCGAGGCCGAAGGCAAGCTGGTGGCGCACTACGCCGAAGGCACCTACTGGGAGCGTCTCAGCCTGAACCTGGATCCGCTGGACGATCGGCCGCCGCTGCTGGCCTGCCTGGACGTTCGCAAGGCCATCGCCTACGGCATGGACCGCGAGACGATGACCGAGGTCATCATGAAGGGCAAGACCGGCGTGGCCGCCACGCCGGCCGACCGCCGCCACTGGGCCTATCCGCCCGAGGGCACGCTGAGCCTGATCGGCTACGACCCGGCCACGGCGGCCAGGCTGCTGGACGACATCGGCTTCTCGGACGCCGACGGTGACGGCGTGCGCGAGGCGCAAGCCGAGATCACCTGCGAGCTGGTCGCCGACATCGAGGGCACCGTCAAGCAGCGCGTGATCCCGGCCGGCACGCCGCTGGAGCTGACCGTCAGCACCACCGAGGGCCGCGTGATGCGCCAACAGACGACGCTGCTCTTCCAACAGCAGATGGCCGACATCGGCATCAAGATCAACCTGGAGTACATGCCGGCCGGCGTCTTCTTCGACGGCGCGCCGGACGGCGCCATGTTCACCCGCCGCTTCGACATCGGCGAGTACTCCTCGAACTTCGGCGTCGGCGCCCCGGTCGGCTGGTACTGCACCGAGATCCCGACGCCCGAGAACGGCTGGGCCGGCGGCAACGAAACCGGCTGGTGCGACCCGGCCTACGACCAGGCCGGCAAGACCGCCGAAAACCTGATCGACCGCCAGGCCGCCCTGCCCTACTACCACGAGGCCCAGAAGCGCTTCACCGAGGGCCTGCCCACCATCGGCCTGTTCAACCGCGTCGACGTGCACGCGGCGGCGCCGAACGTGGTGAACTTCCGGCCGAATCCGACGATCGCGTGGGATACGTGGAATGTGGCGGCGTGGGGGTTTGCGCCATATTCCTCAGACTAAATCGATGACGCCGACGTGCCTGACATAGGTTGGAAGATGTAGGTGATAGCAAAGGGAGGGAGAGCGTAGCAATGCGAAGATCACTCGCGACGTCTAAGTATGGCATGGCCTTGGTGCTGGCGACAATGCTGTGTTGGCAAGGCGTTGAAGTTGCACATGCTGGAATTGAAGTGCTTGTCAATGGAGACATTAAGTTCTATGTCAATCCGGGTGACAACTGCGAACAGTCAGACGCGAGTCATGTGACGGGGTTTAGTCTCAACGTCACAGCCAAGAAAGTAACTGATGCGGCGATTTCAAAGGCGTTTTCCACGCCCTGCATTACAGTGAATCAGCCCTGCTACTTCGGTGACATGAACTCGCCAGTGATATCCGGAGACTCCGTCACCTGGACCAAGAACCCTGCTGGAATTCGAGTGTTCGGTGCAGGGACAGGCTACCACTACGGTTATGATTACTCGCTACCGACGAACACGCCTGACTCTGGTCCGGAGCCAGCGGAGACTCCTACTCCAGATATCACTCATAGTGTAGCGGGAGTATACTCGTTAGATGGCAGCGCCAAAAAACGAGCTTGTACGCCAGTCTCGCTAACAATTACTCCCGGGCACACACTGCTCTCATGGCGCAACATGCTCGTTTCACGTGCCATTGCGGCACCGTTCTCTCAGGAACCTACGAGCGTGCTTGACACGACAGAGATTGCCATTACTCCCATCGCATCGTCGAGTGCTGATAATGGCGATGGCATGGCAACAGACGACAACAGTAGTAGTGATGATCGCCCGCGATCGTTCTTTATTCTCCGTCGAGTAACTGACCAGGACCTGACGCTCGACCAACTATCTAGAGCGAACACGGAATTTAATGATTGGAAGAACACCAGTATTACGCACGTCGTGGAAGGGCAGTACTTTCCAAACGACCATCCTCCTCACGTAATATCGATTCCCGTCAATACCCCGTATCACTTCGACGGAATGCGGTGGGCTCAATGGAAGTGGGAGGTGCTTGAGGTATTGATAGATGCGCCGAGGCTTGACAAAGCCACTTTTGCTTCCAACGAGCAGTGGTCATCTCGGATCTTCATCGCGACCGAGTCGGCAGGCAAGTCAAGTCAATTGCCTCTCTATCTCACTCTCGCAACGGCGAGTCTACTAGTGCTCGTTCTCGCCCGCATGCGCAACTGGATCGGCGCGAGCAGAGAGTAGCCCAACCGCTTGCGCGATGGAGAGCTCTCGGGTAGCGCGAAGTTGCAGTTGAAGCGGCAAGGGCAACTCGGCATTCGTATGCTTCAACAAGACGGAGTAGCCCCCCAGCGACGCATGCATCGCCTTAGTCGGGAACGGAGTGGCAGAGCCGAAGCCCGGCATCCGAAAACCTGGAACTGGCGTGCACGGTGTGACGCAAATATATGTGCTGACTCGTGTCGGGAAGTGCCCAAGTGCTTCCGCGCAGACACTGCTGCGTCGTGAAACTGGGGGCGTTTACATTCCGCAGATGTGTTCGCTGTACCCACTGTCGAACATTGCCAAGCATATCGACTGCCCCTGCGGCTGAGTCACCTAAAGGGAAGACGCCGATGGGTGACGGTCTTCTCAAATGTGTCCAACTTCCGCCGATACTTCCTGCTGGCGGTGAGGCAGGGGCCGGATCAGCTAGGCTATTGAGGTGTCCAGCAACTTCCCACTCGATCTCAGTTGGCAGTCGATACGCCCTGCCGTCTTGAATCGAAAGCCATCTACAGTATGCTTGTGCCTCGAACCATGTTATCCCGACTACCGGCTGGAGTGGGTGATTGAATTCGTCGACGTTCCAGTACTCAGGGCTTCGGATCTTTTTGTCTGGGGCGTAACGTGCTAGTTCTTCCTCGAACTCAAGATCGTTCAATCGCATCCAGCGCTTCCACCTGCTGTATACTCGTTCTAGGGCAAGGCCTTCAGACCATTGCCGCTCGAGTAGGGTGGGATCAGCCTGAAACCGTTTGCGCCAAGTGCGTTCGCGCTCGCGGCCTCCTTCTCCGGTGCCATGACCGCTCCACCACTCTCGCGCTTCGGGCGTGTCCCACCACTGGGGATCTTCATAGCTGCCAGACTCCATGAAGCAAGCCCATTCGGCGCAGGTTACAGGAAACATGCCGATCTGAAAGCGTTCGAGGCGGACACTGAGATTCGGTTCAGGGCTCGTGATTTCAGAGTCAGATGCAAGCACTTGATATCTGCCCGGAGGTATCTCGACCATCGGTGGCTTGATATACGATCCATGCCGACCGACTAGTTTGACTAGTCTCGGATCGCCGAGCAATCCGAGAGCATCGGCCGCTGCAATGCGGCAACGCAAGTCAGCTAGTGCGTCGCGGCTCCGATCTACAAGTGCGCACTGCAGTTCGGTGCGCAGTAGTTCAGATATGTGAGCTTCTGGATGTGCTGCACACAGACCGGCTAGCGAAAGATTGACGTGCATGATTCTTCGTACCAGCGACTCGGCATCGGGAGTCATGACGGTCGCCATAATGGTTGTCTCTTCCCATCCTGTTGTGGGAAGCGAAGGTAGGGTTTCTGCAGGTGCTAGAGACGCCAACGTTTCTTCCAGACTTGGCTGTACTTCATCGGCACGCCAACTCGTCGCAACCTCAGCGGGTTCCGGTGTTATGGCAAACTGGCGCGCCGCAAAGAATTCTTGCAGCAACTGATGGTAGAAGTGCAATTCATCTGATCCGGCATCAAGTTCGAGTACTCCTAAAGACATCCCCGCATCGAGGACCCTTGGCGATTTGACTCGACCCACAATGGCAGTGGCTTCATCGTAGCCGATGCGTACTTGGGAGCCTGTAGCGGAGCCGTGGACGCGCTGCATCGAGAACGCGAGATGTGCGATTGTGCTCAGGAGACTCCCGGCCGACGGTAACTCCCAGGGTGTCTTCCAGTGGGTTGCGGTCAGGATGCGTCGGCGATCGCGCTCGGGAACCAGATCCTCGTCTTCGAGCAGCGGGTTTTCAGTCTCGAGTTCTCGCTTGAGTGCATTTCTTACGAAGCCAGCGAAGAGACCAACGCTGCCTCGTGGAGCTGTTCCGGTCTCGATGATCTGTTCAACGAGTAGCTTGAGCATGTATGGCGTTCGAAGAGCGCCCAGACGAGAGCGGTCAGCAATGAGGTCGGACCACACTCGCGCGGCTATGTCGGCGCGAAGATGGCTGTCAAGGAATGCGCGCATGCGATGCTCATCCATCGCCTCGATCCGGGCTTGCGGCACTCTTAGAGTCTCGGACGATAGTGGCGCGCTGTAGTCCAGGCTGCGGCACGAGATGACAATGGTGTTGCCCGGATGATGGAGGTGCAGTTGTTGTATGAAACTGCGCCAGGCGCGGACACGCTGATGATAGGTGTCTGGATAGTCGTGAGGCATTTCGTTTAGAGCATCTAGGAGCAGAAGCATGCGGCGCTGCGCAAACAAACGTTCTAGCGGCGGCAAATCTGGATGGCGCTCTGCCCATAGCGCGGTGAGCCAGGATCTCGGGTCAGGCGGATCGGCGCCAGGTCGAGTACTGCGGTAGCTGTTCAGCGGTACGAACAGCGTGATGGGCACCTCATCGCCGGCAAGCCCACGCGCGGCTGTATCCATCTCGAGTTGTCGCAGAAGAGTGCTCTTGCCGGAACCTGGAGCGCCTAGGACGACCAAAGCATTATCATCGATAGACTTCAGGAGTTCGCCGAGCGAGTCGAATTGTCTGTCGTCTTGCCGCCATCCGAGTTCCTCGCCGTGATCAATGAGCAGGCTCAGGCGAACGAACCGCAAGTCCAACTGGTAACGTGGCTGCTGCCAGCGTTCGAGGCAATCGCGTCGATACGTTTCCAGCGGTAGCCGTTCGGGCTCGAGTGCTTGTAACTGGCGGGCGGCGACCGCCTCCCGACGATTGATCTCGTCCGTCAGTAGCACGCGTCCTTTGCCTCTACGGCGATCGAACGTGTTGCGACTTGTGCTAGCCGAATCGGCGACTTCGTCCGCAAGGCGACCCGCCGGTGAGAGGTCGTAGTGAAACAGTGCGCTCCACGATTCGCGTTCTGCGTTGCCAGCGGCGAAGTCTGCTCGAAGGCAGGCGTCGAGCGGTGCGTTCTGGTCGACGGTGGCATCGGCGCGCTCGATCCTCCGGCAATCGAGCAGATTGGCATAGACGATCGCCTGGATCAACTCCGCCAGCGCCTGGGCTCGCCCGATTCTGTTTCCCGACGCGCGCACGCGCAATGACACGCATGCCAGTGCGGTGAGTGGATCCTTGGCGTCAATCTGCCCAGTGCTCAGCGACTTGAGTGTGCGTTTGACCTGCGCCGCATCGATCGGTTTGTTCGTCACGACGTGCCTCCATTGGGGAGTGGCCGATCGGTTCTCACGATACTACGGTCGTCAAGTCGGTGGTGTGACGTGAGTCACACATCGACTACGGCGTGGCTCACGACGGGGTTGCGGTCATTTCGTGCTCAATCGTGCGATTGAGGAAATCTTGGTGAAAGGCTGAGGAGAATCGCGAGGAGTCGGCGGCCCCCCGGCGTAGATTGTCACCAGATGGGAATGACATGACGCTGATGAAAGGAGCCAGCCATGAACGCCAAGACGTGGAACAAGCCGAACCAGCCCAACTGCCCGATCGAAACCGCCCGCCAGCTCGCCGCGCAGCCGGCGACGAGCCCGAAGCACCTGATGGAGGAGCTGACCTTCATGGTCACCGACATCCGCAATAGCACCGCTGACTGGGCGATCCGGCCCGCCGAGACGTATCGGGCGCTGGTGGCGCACGACCGGATCATGGTCGCCGCGGTCGAGTCGCGCGGTGGGCGGGTCTTCAACATTGTCGGCGACGCGGTGTTGGCGGCCTTCGAGCGGTCGACGGATGCGCTGGCGGCGGCGCTAGCGGCGCAGCACGCACTGCGGGTGCGTGACCAGCGGGTGGCCGAGGGCGAGCTGCAGCTGGCCGATCGGGTCTGCATCGGCCTGCACACCGGGACGGTCTACCGGCTCGGCGACGACTACCGTGGCCTGGAGCTGTGTCGCGTCGCGCGGATCGTGCACGAGGGCAAGGGTGGCGAGATCCTGGCCTCGAGCCGAGTGGCTGCCCAGCTGCGCGAGCAGCTGCCGGAGGGATGTCGGCTGCGGGATCGTGGCTACGCCTACCTGCAGGGCATCCGGGGCGCAGAGCGGCTCTTCCGGGTGGAGGCCGATCCGCTGGTTGCCTACGCGGCACCGGCCGCGCCGCTGCCGGGGCCCTGGGGGTTGCGACTGCGCCGTCTGGCCATTCAGGGCCTGGCCCTGGCCAGCCTGCTGATGGTCGAGCCGGTCTCGGCGACGGGGCCGGACCACGATCCGGTCGACCCGCCGCCGCCGAGCGCCACCGCCTGCCCGATGGAGACGCCGGAGCCCTGGCGCTTCGACCCGGTGCCCCCGCTGCAGGGAGAGCGGCGCTCGGAGCCGGACGGTGGGGTGGATGCGGAGCGGGTCGGGCCGATGTCGGGCACCCGCGACGGCTAGACGCCGCGATGTGAAGGCCGTCGCGGGTGCTGGGCAAGGCCGAGGCGCAAAGCGGTCTGCCGGGCCCGCAACCGGAACGAATGGCTTGAACGCGACAGCTGAACGTAGCGTTGAACCGAACGAATGACGGATTGATGAACGGTCTGCTGTACGGGACGATGAACGGGACGATGAACTTCGAGATGAACGTCGTGATGAACGGGTCGATGACGGAGCGGGGCGTTGAAGGGTCGACCTCCGACCCAGGGCCGGTCGGTGGACGACCGATCCGAACGAGGCGGTCGCAAGCTCCACGACGAGGGGCCCCGCGCTTCTGGCGCGGGGCCCCCGTCAGGTTCGATGATCTTCGTTTCTCGGCCGGCCTCGTCGGTTGGCGCTAGCGGTTCGTGCCGGCTCGGACGGTGACGCGCACAGGCGCCGCCTCCCCCGGTACCGGCACCAACGTCACGCCGACCGGCCCCCGCGCCTCGGCGGCCGCCCGACTGCCGTAGCCGTGCGCGAAGCCCAGCGTGCGCGCCACCGGCCGGCCGCCCAGGTCGATCGTCTCGACCCGGCCGTCGCCCCAGTCGATGCGCGCCTCGGACAGGCGGATCGGCTCGGCCGCGTTGCCCAGGTCGATGCGCAGCTGCGTGCGGCCGGTCGCGTCGACGACGAGCTGGCCGGCCGCCGTCAGGTTCTTGGCCAGGAAGTTGAAGGCGTCGCCCAGCAGCTGCGTGCGGCTGGCGCTGCCCTCGCCGGCCTGGCCGACGCCCTCGAGGCCGAAGCCCCAGTACATGGCGTTCCAGGCCACCTCGGCCTCCGGGTGCTGCTTGCCGGCCACGTAGGTGCCGACCACGTTGAGCGTGTCGGTCAGGCCCATCGTGGTGCTGATGGTGACCGGATAGCTCCACAGCGGCTTGGCGATCGAGGCCGGGCGCGACATCAGCATGCCGTCGACCACGTCGCTCAGGCCCGAGGTCGAGGCCGCCGGCGCCTGGTACTCGCCGAGAACGCCGCCGGAGTTGAACAGGTACTGGTTGCCGGCCGCGCCGTCCTTGGCCAGGCCGCCGGTCGAGATGTCCAGCGCGTAGTCGAAGGGCCCCTCGGCCTCCGGATGCCGCTCGAGCCGCACCGCCATCTCGGGCCGGTCCGGCGCCATCGGGTAAGGCAGCAGCAGCCGGTTCGACAGCGTCGCCGTGTAGCCCGGCGTGTAGCCGGCGAAGTAGCGCGCGATGCGCATCTCGCAGCCGCCGTTCTGGCTCGGCCCGAGCCAACGGTGCGGCCAGGTGTCGGGGTAGGCTGCCTTGGCCGCCGGCGTGTCGGGCAGCGGGGCCACGACGCCGTTGCTCAGGTAGCCCCACCAGCCCTGGGTGCCCTGGCCGGCGATCAGCAGGTTGCCGCCGCCCAGCAGGTAGTTCTGGTACTGGTACTGGCCGGCCAGCGCCTTCTGCAGGCTCACCTGGCTCTCGTTGGTGTTCAGGATCACCAGGTCGTGGCGGTACATCGCCTCGTAGGTCGGGTGCTGGCTCTGGGCGACGCCCTCGGCATGCTCGCCGTTCTCGCCCATGCCCCAGACCGCGTAGCGGAGGCCCAGCTCGTCGAGCGCGTCGGTGTAGTAGCGCGTGTAGTCCTCGGTCTCGCCGTAGGTCCAGTCGACGATCAGCACGTCGGCGCGGTCCTCGGGGATGTCGACGTAGGCGTAGTAGACCAGGCGCAGCGTGCGCAGGTCCTCGTCCTCCCCCGTGGGCGGATCGGCCTGGTCCGGGGCATCGGCGGCATCGCCGGATGCCAAGCCGGCCGCGCTGGGCGCCACGCCGAGCTCGGCGCCGTTGACCAGGGCCGGCAGGAAGATGCCCTCGGGGCCCGGCGCGCGCTGCGTGAGCCGGATGTCGCCCCAGTGCTCGTGCTCGCCGACGTCCATGGTGTCGATGCTGACGGTGAAGGAACCGACCTCGCCCGGCTCCAGGCGCAGACTATCGGGCTCGAAGGCGATGGCCGCGTCGCCGGCGCCGGGCGCCAGCGACAGGTCCCAGACGATCGTCTCCGGCGAATCGCTCTCGACCAGGATCTCGATCGTGTCCGAGTCGCCTGCCTGCAGCGCGCCGAAGCTGGCCTTGGGCGGGTACAGGAAGGCGCGCGGGTCGTGCGCATCGGCCAGGTTGACCCGGCCCGGGCCGCCCATGGTCGGGTCGGCCGGCTCGAGGTCGCCATCGACGATCGTCGGCAGGCTGGTGTTGATCAGCGCGCTGCGCAGCTGCTCGACCGTCCAACCGGGATGCATCGAGCGTAGCAGGCCGGCCGAGCCGGTGATGTGCGGCGCCGACATCGAGGTGCCGCTGTAGGCCGGCCAGGTGGCGATGGTCGGCGGGTTGGTCGCGTCCTGGGGGTTCTCGTCGCCCAGCACGCTCGAGATGATGTTGGTGCCCGGCGCCGAGATGTCGGGCTTGAGGGTCCAGTCCAGGCCCGGGCCGCGGCTCGAGCTGCCGGCCAGGATGTCGCCGATGCCCTTGTAGTCGCGGATCTGCTGGACGTTCAGCGTCACGTCCAGGCTCTCGCCCGCCTCCAGCAACGCCAGCAGCTCGGCGCCGCCGTTGGCGCCGACGAACAGGCCGGGGATCGGGAAGTTGCCCGCCACGGTCACCCCGTCCGGGCGGTCCAGCAGCAACAGCACCATCGCCTTGGCGCCGCTGGCCGACATCGTCGACAGACGGCTGGCGTAGTTGCAGCCGCCGACCAGGCTCGCGCCGGGCGTGAAGTAGACACCGACCGCGATCTTGCCCGCGACGGCCGGGTTGGCCGAGCAGCCGCCGTTCGTGTCCAGCGCCAGCGTGCCGGTGACCGGCGCCGAGGGCGTGCCGATGGCCGAGCCCAACAGGCTGAGCACCGGATCCGGCAGGTCCGTCTGCTCGAAGGTGATCGGGATGCCCAGGCGGCCGATGGAGCTGGTGTTGCCGACCACCATCAGGTCCTCGCTGTACTTCCAACCACCCGAGAGCGAGGTGCGGCCGTTGCCACCGGCGTTGCCGGCCGAGCCGACCACCAGGATGCCCGCGTCGGCCGCGCCGCTCATGGCCACGCTGACCGGGTGGGTCTCGGGGCGATCGGTCAGCCAGGTCACGGTGCCCAGCGAGAGGTTGACCGCGTCGATCTCCTCGACCGCCATCATCTCGAAGGCCGCGATCATCTCCGGCGTCTCGCCGAAGACCGGATAGGTGAACAGCCAGGCGTTGGGCGCGACGCCGCCCATCTCGACCTCGACGCCCGGCGCGATCGCGTAGCTGCCGTAGCGGCCCGAGATGGTGCCGGCGACGTGCGAGCCGTGGCTCGACACGTAGGTGCCGCTGGCCAGCAGGGCGACGTCCTGCTCGGTCAGCGTGTCGTCGGCGAAGACGCGATGGCCGACCACCTTGTCGTTGACGATGGCCTCGGGATGCGGGCTGATCGCCAGCAGGTCGACCGTGCTGCCGTCGGGCTTGTAAAGCATCGCCGAGGGCAGACCCTCGGGCGGCTCGGGCATGCCCTCGTCGTTGAAGAAGGGATGCAGCGGCGCGTTGCCGGCCTCCAGGGTGGCCACCCGGGCGCCCAGGCCGGCCTCGGCCACGCCGCCCGAGGCCTCCCAGGCCTGCAGGGTGCCGATCAGCCGCTGGGTCGAGTCCATCTCCTCGACCAGCGCCTCGGCCGGGTAGACCAGGCGCACCCCATCCAGGCGCATCGCCTGCGCCGCGCTGCGCGGCGTCATGCGCACGGCGAAGCCGTTGAGCACCGTGTCGTAGCGCCAGCCCACCGCGTCCAGCTCGGGCGCCAGGTAGCGCAGCTTGCCGATCAGGACCTCCTGCTGCCGGGCCAGGTAGGCCCGATAGGCCTTGGCGGCGCGGCTCTCGGTGTCGAGGTGAACCGTCGCCTGGCCGTCGATCAGCTTGCCGCCGGCGCTGTCGACCGAGGTCGGCGCCAGGCCGGCGATGCCGCCGCGGTAGCTGGCCAGGGGCGGCGCCTCCAACACGACGATGTAGCGCTGCAGGGTCTGCTGGCCTTCGGCGGCCGCGTCGAGCGCCGCCACCAGGCGCTGCGTCGACGGGTCGCTGGCCGGCGCGCCGAAGACGGCCGTCGGGCCGCCCAGGGCCAGGCAGAGCAGGCCCAACAGGCCTGCGACGGGGCGGCGCCAGAAATGAGCTCGCATCGTGGATTCGGTCTCCCGGGTGGGCGTGCGGGGCACGCGCGGCTTGGCTGGGGCCTCGCCTCGACCGAGGCTCGGCCGGCACAGAATCGCGGCTCGTCGACTCGACGCGGGCCCCGCTCTCCTGCGAGAGCGGGGCCCAGTCGGCCGGCGTCGTCTTCGTATCGCGCTCGCGCCGAGCCCGTCCCGATCGTTGCGGCGTCGATGTGGTCGGGACGGGCTCGCGTCGCGCGCGGCGCCTAGCGGGGCGCCGCCTCGGACCGGATCGTCAGGTGCACCGGCGCGGCCTCGCCGCGGACCGGGTACAGGGTCACGGCCAGGTCGTCACGCGCGGCGGCCGCCGCGGCGCTGGCGTAGGCGTGCGCCAAGCGCGGCAGCGCCGCTCCGGACCGCCCGGCCAGATCGATGGCCTCGATCCGGCCGTCGCCCCAGTCGATGCGAGCCGTCTCGAAGCGCACCGGCTCGGCCGCCGGGCCCAGATCGAGGGTCAGGCTGGCGCGCCCGGCCGCGTCGACGACGATGCCGCCGCCCGGCGCCAGGTTCTTGGCCAGGAAGTTGAAGGTGTCGCCCAGCAGCCGCGAGCGGCTGGCGGTGCCTTCGCCGGCATCGCCCACGCCCTCGAGGCCGAAGCCCCAATACATGGCGTTCCAGGCCGGGCCATCCTCGTACTGCTGGCCGGCGACGTAGGTGCCGACCACGTTCAGGGTGTCGGTCATGCCCATCGTGGTGCTGATGCTGACCGGGTAGCTCCACAGCGGCCGGGCGTAGTCGACCGTGCGGCGCACGATCAGCGCGTCGACCACGTCACCCAGGCTGGCCGCCTTCTGGGCGTCGTTCTCGGGCGTCGCCGGGTCGTTGCCGCCGCCGGCCTTGAAGCCGCTGACCACCGAGCCCGAGTTGAACTGATACTGGTTGCCGGCCGCGCCGTCCTTGGCCAGGCCGCCGGTCGAGATGTCCAGCGCGTAGTCGAAGATGCCCTCCGCCTCCGGATGCTGCGCCAGGCGCACCTCCATCTCGGGCCGGTCGGGCGCCGTCGGATAGGGCACCAGCAGGCGGTTGGACAGGGTGGCCGTCAGGCCGGGCGTGTAGCCGGCGAAGTAGCGCGCGATGCACATCTCGCAGCCCACGTTCTGGCTCGGGCCGCCCCAGGTGTAGGGCCAGGTGTCGGGGTAGTTGTTGCGGTTGGCCGGCGTGTCGGCCAGCGGGTTGGCGCTGCCGTTGGTCAGGTAGCGCCAGAAGCCCTGGGTGCCCTGGCCGGCGATCAGCAGGCTGCCGCCCGAGAGGAGGATGTTCTGGTACTGGTAGGCGCCCGAGAGCCCGGCTTCCTGGAGGCCCACCTGGCTCTCGTTGGCGTTGAGGATCACCAGGTCGTGGCGGTACATCTCCTCGAAGGTCGGGTGGCGGTCCTGGGCGACGCCCTCGGCGTGCTCGCCTTCCTCGCCCAGGCCCCAGATGGTGTAGGTCAGGCCCAGCTCGTCCAAGGCGTCGGTGTAGAAGCTGGTGTAGTCCTCGGTGTCGCCGTAGGTCCAGTCGACGATGAAGACGTCGTCGCGGTCCTCGGGGATGTCGACGTAGGCGTAGTAGACCAGGCGCAGCGTCCGCATGTCCTCTTCTTCGCCTTCGTGGTCGATGGCCGCCGGCGACTCGCCGCCGGCCAGGACACCGCCTTCGGGCGCATCCGTGCCCAGCTCGGCGCCGTTGACCAGGGCCGGCAGGTAGATGCCGGGCGGGGCCGGCTCGCGCTGCTGCAGGACCACGTCGCCCCAGTGCTCGTGCTCGCTCACGCCGTCGGAGTCGAGGTAGACCGTGAACGAGGCCACGTCGCCCGGCAGGAGGCGCAGGCTGTCCGGCTCGACCCGGACGGCGGCGTCGCCGGCGCCCGGCGTCACGGACAGGTCCCAGGTGATGGCCTCGTCCGAGTCGCTCTCGATGAGGATCTCGATCTCGTTCTCCTCGCCCGGCCCGACCGCGCCGAAGCTTGCCTTGGGCGGGTAGAGGAAGGCCCGCGGGTCGTACGCGTCGGTCAGGTTGATCCGGCCGGGACCGCCCTCGGTCGGGTCGGCCGGCCGCGGGTCGGCCGGGTCGCCGGTCAGGATCGTCGCGACGCTGGTGTTGATCATCGCGCTGCGCAGCTGCTCGACGCTCCAGTTGGGATGCATCGAGCGCAGCAGGCCGGCCGAGCCGGTGATGTGTGGCGCGGCCATCGAGGTGCCGCTGTAGGCCGGCCAGGTGCTGACGTCCGGCGGCAGGTCGTCCTGGGTGTTGCTGTCCTCCAGCACGCTCGAGATGATGTCGGTGCCGGGCGCCGAGATGTCGGGCTTGATGGTCCAGTCGATGCCCGGGCCGCGGCTGGAGCTGCCGGCCAGGAGGTCCGGCGTGCCCAGGTAGTCGCGGGTCTCGATGTTGTCGATGGTGGCGGTCGTGGTGTTGCCGGCGCGCATCCAGCCGGCCAGGGTCTCGGCGTAGTCGGTGCCGACGGCCACGCCGGGCAGGTCGAGCGCGGTGGCGCTGGCGCCGCCGGTGGCCCGGTCGTAGTAGATGTACAGGATGGCCACCGCGCCGTTGTCCTTGGCCACGGTGGCGCGGGCGTCGTAGGCGCAGTCGCCGATGGCGTTGCCGTCGGCGTCGAAGCGTTCGACCACGACGATCTTGCCGGCCACCGAGGCGTCGGCCTCGCAGCCGCCGTTCTCGAGGAAGATCATCTCGCCCGTCACCGGGTCCGGGAAGCGCGCGCCGCGCAGGCCGACCGCCATGAGCGTCAGCTCGTCGGGCGCGTCGTCCAGGTGCATGCCCAGGAAGGTCCGGCCGTTGGAGCTGGTGTTGCCGACCACCATCAGGTCCTCGCTGTACTTCCAGCCGCCCGAGAGCGAGGTGCGGCCGTTGCCGCCAGCGTTGCCGGCCGAACCGACCACCAGCACGTTGGCGTCCGCCGCGCCGCTCATGGCCAGCGACAGCGGGTGCGTCTCGGGCCGGTCCATCAGCCAGGTGGTGGTGCCCAGCGAGAGGTTGACGGCGTCGATCTCCTCGAGCGCCATCGTCTCGAAGGCCTTGATCTCCTCGGGCGTCTCGCCGAAGACCGGATAGGCGAAGAGCCAGGCGTTCGGCGCGACGCCGCCCATCTCGACCTCGACGCCGTCGAGGATCTCGTAGCGGCCGTAGCGGCCGCCGATGGTGCCGGCCACGTGGGTGCCGTGGCCCGACTTGCTGAAGCCGTTGGCGTAGCTCTGCATCGCCGCCTGCGACAGGCCCTCGGCGAAGATGCGGAAGCCGATGAACTTGTCGTTGACCAGGGCCTCCGGGTTGGCGCTCATCGCCAGCAGGTCGACCTCGCTGCCGTCGGCCAGGTAGGCCGTGGCCGAGGGGTAGCCGTCGGGCGGCGCGGGCATGCCCTCGTCGTTGAAGAACTGGTGCAGGGTCGCGTTGGCGAACTCGAGCGTGGCCACCCGCGCGCCCAGGCCGGCCTCGGCCGTGCCGCCGGCGGCCTCCCAGGCGTGCACCGTGCCGATCAGGTTCTGGGTCGAGTCCATCTCCTCGTAGAGCGGCTCGGAGGGATAGACCAGGCGGATGCCGTCCATGCGCAGCGCGCGGGCGGCGCTTTGGGGCGTCATGCGCGCCGCGAAGCCGTTGAGCACGATGCTGTAGCGCCAGTCCTGGGCGTCCAGCTCGGGCGCCAGGTAGCGCAGCTGCTGCAGCACCGTCTCCTGGCGCGCGGCCAGGTAGGCCAGGTAGGCCTTGGCGGCCGGGGTCGCGGCATCCAGGTGGACCGTCTCGACGCCGTCGACGACCTTGCCGCCGGCGCTATCGACCGCCGTGGGCGCCAGGCCCTTGATGCCGCCGCGATAGCTGGCCAGCGGCGGCTCGTCCAGCACGACGATGTAGCGCTGCAGCGTCTGGTCGCCGGCTGCTTCGGCGTCGAGCGCCGCGGCCAGGCGCTCGAGGCCGGGCTCGGGCGCGCCGAAGGCGGCCGCGGGGGCCGTCGAGGCCACCAGGCCCAGGCCCAGGACGGTCAGCAAGGTTGCGATCGCCGATCGCGCGGACAGTGGACGCATAGGATCTTCCCCCGTGGGTCGATGCGGTCCCGCATCGGCTGGACGCCGGCGGGCGTGGCTCCTGATCGTCGTGCTAGCATACCGCGACTCGCGCGCGCTGGGTAGTCGATGTCGCGCGGGACGGGCCGCCGCCCGTCCAGACGCCGATCGCCCCCGAAACGTGACCGGTCGCGTTGACCCTTCCGATGCCTGCGACTAGACTGCGCCGCGGTGCCGCGGCAGAGCGCGGCCCGGCCGAGAGGACCCTACGATGAGCGCCAGAGCGCAGCCGACGCCCCATTTCTCGCCCGAGCTCGACCTCGAGGCGGCCTTCCCGGCTGCCAGCCGGGCCGACTGGCTGGCCCTGGTCGAGCGCGGCTTGAAGGGACAGGGCTTCGACGCGACGCTGGTCATGCGCACCCTGGACGGCATCGCCGTCGCGCCGCTCTTCGCCGACGGCGACGCGCCGGCCGCGGCCGACTGCGAGGCCGCCCTGAGCGGCGATCGGCCGCGCCGCGGCTGGTTGATCGGCCAGACCTACGCGCATCCCGATCCGGCCGAGGCCCGGCGCCAGATCCTGGCCGATCTGGCGCGCGGGGTCGAGGGCATCGGGCTGCGCCTGGATCGCGCGACGCGCCTGGGCCTGCGGCCCGGCGACCCGGGCTGGGTCGAGCAGGCCGGCGTCGACGGCATCTTGCTCGGTGGCGAAGACGCGCTCGAGGCCCTGCTCGAGGGCGTGCAGCTCGAGATGGTGCAGCTGTCCTTCCAGGCCGGCGAGGCGGCCGAAGGGGTCTGGCTGGCCCTACAGCGCATCGCGGCGCGGCGCGGCCTGGACGCGAGCCAGCTCCGTGTCGCCCTCGACGACGACCCCCTGGGGCGCCTGGCCGAGGCGGGCCGGGCCCGGCGCGCGGACGATGGCGGGCTGGTCGCGCCGACTCCGGCGCTGCGCGACCTGCCGGCCGCTCGACGCTCGGCGCTGCGGTCCGTCGGCGTCTCGACCCTGGCCTATCACGCCGCCGGCGCCAGCCCGGTCCAGGAGCTGGCCTTCGCGATGGCCACCGCGGCCGCCTACCTGCGCCAGATGGCGGCCCAGGGTTGGGAGGCGGCCATGGCCTGCGAGCAGATCCGCTTCGGCTTCGCCGTCGATGCCGACTTCTTCGGCTCGGTGGCCAAGCTGCGGGCGGCGCGGCGGCTCTGGTGCCGGCTCCAGCGCGCCCTGGACGGCAACACCGAGCAGGCCGGCCCGATGCTGCTGGCGGCCAGCAGCTCGCCGCGCAGCCTGGCCGCGGTCGATCCCTGGGTCAACCCGATCCGGGCCACCCAGCAGGCGGTGGCGGCCATCGTCGGCGGCGCCGACCAGCTGTCGCTGCTGCCCTACGACGCCGCCCTCGGGCCCTCGGACGAGCCGGCCCTGCGCCTGGCGGTCAATACCCAGAGCATCCTGATGCTGGAAGCCGGTCTGGACCGCCTGGCCGATCCGGCCGGCGGCAGCCACTACCTCGAATGGCTGACCGACCGCCTGGCCCGCGAGGCCTGGCGGCGCTTCCGCGAGATCGAGCAGGCCGGCGGAATGCTGGCGGCGCTGCGCGAGGGGCGGGTGCAGGCGGCGGTCGCCGAGATGGCCGCGGCCCGGCGGGCGGCGGTGGCCGAGGGGCGGCAGACCGTCGTCGGCGTCTCGAAGTACCCGCCGCCGGCCGATCAGCCGCCGGCCGGGCACCCGGCGCCGGATCTCGGGCCGCTGCGCGCCGCCGCCCTGGCGCGCCAGGCGGCGAGGGCCGAGACGGTCGGGCCGGCCGGGCCCGACCGAGCCTGGCTCGAAGTCGAGCCGCTGCGCCCGATGCGCGACGGGGAGCCCGAGCATGGCTGAGCCGCGCGCCCCGCGATTCGGGGTTCCCGACTTCGGTCGGCTCGAGGACCTCGCGCTCGACTACGATGCGCCCGAGATCGCGCCGCCGGCGGCCCCCTTCCCGGGACCGGTGGCCGGCCTGCCGCCGGCCGGCGACCCGGAGCGCGCGCCCTGGCTCAGCCCCGAGGGCATTGCCGTGCCGCCGCGCATCGGCCCGGGCGCGCTCGAAGGCCTGCCGCGCCTGGAGGGTTGGCCCGGCATCCCGCCCTATCTGCGCGGCCCCTACCCGACGATGTACGCCCAGCGACCCTGGACCCTGCGGCAGTACGCCGGCTTCTCGACCGCCGAGGCGAGCAACGCCTTCTATCGGCGCGCCCTGGCGGCCGGCCAGCGCGGTCTCTCGGTGGCCTTCGACCTGGCCACGCATCGGGGCTACGACTCGGACAACCCGCGGGTGGTCGGCGACGTGGGCATGGCCGGCGTGGCCATCGACTCGATCCTGGACATGCGCGTCCTCTTCGACGGCATCCCGCTGGATCAGGTGAGCGTGTCGATGACCATGAACGGCGCCGTGCTGCCGGTCCTGGCGCTGTACATCGTGGCGGCCGAGGAACAGGGCGTCCGGCCGGCCCAGCTGGCCGGGACCATCCAGAACGACATCCTCAAGGAGTTCATGGTCCGCAACACCTACATCTACCCGCCGGCGGCCTCGATGCGCATCGTCGGCGACATCTTTCGCTACACGGCGACCGAGATGCCGCGCTTCAACTCGATCTCGATCTCGGGCTACCACATCCACGAGGCCGGCGCCACGCTCGACCTCGAGCTGGGCTACACCCTGGCCGATGGCCTGGAGTACCTGCGCGCCGGCCTGCGGGCCGGGCTGGACATCGACGACTTCGCGCCGCGACTGTCCTTCTTCTTCGCCACGGGCATGCGCTTCTATCTCGAGATCGCCAAGCTGCGCGCGGCGCGCCTGCTCTGGTCGCTGATCGTGCAGCGCTTCGGCGCTCGCGACCCCAAGAGCCTGGCTCTGCGCACCCACTGCCAGACCTCGGGCTGGAGCCTGACGGCTCAGGACCCCTTCAACAACATCGCGCGGACCACCCTCGAGGCCATGGCCGCCGTCTACGGCGGCACCCAGAGCCTGCACACCAACGCCTTCGACGAGGCCCTGGCGCTGCCGACCGACTTCTCGGCCCGCGTGGCTCGCAACACCCAGCTCTACCTGCAGGCCGAGGCCGACACCTGTCGCGTGGTGGATCCCTGGGGCGGCAGCCGCAGCATCGAATGGCTGACCTGGCGGCTGGCCGAACGCGCCTGGGCGCATGTCGTCGAGGTCGAGAGCCTCGGCGGCATGGCCGCGGCCATCGAGTCCGGCCTGCCCAAGGCGCGCATCGAGGAAGCCGCCGCCCGCGCCCAGGCCCGCATCGACGCCGGCAGCCAGCCGATCGTGGGCGTCAACCGCTACCGCCTCGACGACGAGCCCGAGCTGGACCTGCTCCGGGTCGACAACGCGGCGGTGCGGGCGCAGCAGCTGGCGCGGCTCGAGCGCCTGCGCGCCGGACGGGACGAAGCGGCCCTGGCGCGGACCCTGCAAGCCTTGCGCGGCGCCGCCGAGACCGGCGCGGGCAACCTGCTGGCGCTCAGCGTGGACGCGGCCCGCGCCGGCGCCAGCGTCGGTGAGATCTCGGACGCGCTCGAGCGGGTCTTCGGTCGCCACCAGGCGCCCACCCGGCTCGTCGGCGGCGCCTACACCGCGGA
The DNA here is from genome assembly GCA_020634625.1 of Caldilineae bacterium. Classification (GTDB taxonomy): domain Bacteria; phylum Chloroflexota; class Anaerolineae; order Epilineales; family Epilineaceae; genus JACKBJ01. Next base: position 59,111 of record JACKBJ010000019.1, read on the forward strand.
GGCGGGCGGCATGGACGACGCGATCGCGGCGGTGCAGGCGCTCTGCGCCGCCTTCGAGGCGGCCGAAGGCCGGCGGCCGCGCATCCTGGTGGCCAAGATGGGCCAGGATGGCCACGACCGCGGCCAGAAGGTCATCGCCACCGCCTTCGCCGACCTGGGCTTCGACGTCGACGTCGGCCCGCTCTTCCAGACGCCCGAGGAGACGGCCCGCCAGGCGGTCGAGAACGACGTCCACGTCGTCGGCGTCTCCTCGCTGGCCGCCGGCCACCTGACCCTGGTGCCGGCCCTGCGCGCGGCGCTGGACGCCGCCGGCCGCGACGACATCCTGATCGTGCTCGGCGGGGTCGTCCCCGAGCGGGACCATGCCGCCCTGCGCGACGCCGGTGCGGCGGCCATCTTCGGCCCGGGCACGGTGATCCCGAACGCGGCCGGGGCGCTCCTGCGCCTGCTGTTCGAGCGGCTCGGGCTGCCGATTCCACCCGGCTGAGGCGAGCCGCGGGGCGCCGTTCCCGAACGGTCGCTACGGCCGGGGCGGTGCCTCGGGCAGCGGCGTCGGCGGGCGATCGCTTGACCTGATACGATACGGGTGATACAACTATCACTCGTATCGTATCAGATTCATCCTCGATCCCCGCAGACGGAGCGGTGGCATGGCGAGCGACCCGAATGACCGAGCGAATGCCCGGCTGCTGGAGCTGGCAACGCAGCTGCTGGGCGAGCTCGGCGCCGACGGCTTGACGATGGACGCGCTGGCGGCGCGCGCCGGGCTGTCGCGGGCGACCCTGTACCGGCGGCTGGGCAGCCGCGCGCGGCTGCTCGAGCGCTTGAGGGCACGCGGCGACCTGGCCGCGGCGGACCCTGCGCGGCGCGACCTGCCGACACGGGTGCTGGAGGCGATGCAGCGGGTGCTCGCCCGCGATGGCTTCAGCGGTGCCACGGTCGAGCGGGTGGCCCAGGAGGCGGGCGTCGGTACGGCCACGGTCTACCGCCGTTTCGGGGATCGCGAGGGCCTCTTCGCGGCCTACGCGCGCCAGTTCAGCCCGCGGAGCGCGGCGCGCGGCCTGGCCGACTCGGGCGTCGACCTCGAGCCGGGCCTGCTGGGCCTGGCCCGCGAGTCGCTGGACTTCTTCCGTCGGCATCCCGAGCTGGTCCGTCTGCGCCTGTCTGGCGACCCCGAGGCGCTGCGGCTGCTGGGCGGTGACGCCGACGGCCAGGAGCGCATGCTGCCCACGCTCGCCCGCTACTTCGAGCCGGCCATCGCGGCCGGTCGGCTCGCGCCGGCCGATCCGCTCGTGTTGGCCACCGCCTTCGGCGGCCTGGTGACCGGCTTCGCGCTGATGAGCCAGGACCGCAGCGGGCCGGGCCTGTCCGACCTGGACGCGGCCGCCCGGACGCTGGTCGACATCTTTCTGCACGGGGCGCGATCGCGCCCCGACACCCGACCCCTGGACGATGGAGGAGACCGCACGTGAGCCCAGACCCTTCCGGCAACGACCGCCTCGGAGACCGGCCGCTGGTGCTGCCCTTTGCCGCGCTCGGCGCGGCCGATCTGCCCCTGGTGGGCGGCAAGGGCGCCAACCTGGGCGAGATGACCCGCGCCGGCCTGCCGGTGCCGCCCGGCTTCTGCGTCACGACCGAGGCCTTCCGCCGCTTCGTCGCCGGCGACCCGGAGCTCGAGCCGGCGGTCTACGCGCGCCTGGCGGCGCTGGCGCCGGACGACGTGGCCGGCGTGCGCGAGGCGGGGCAGGCCATCCGCGCCCGGCTGCTGGCGCTGCCGGTGCCGGCCGAGGTGGAGCAGGCGCTGCTGGATGCCTGGCGGCGCCTGGGTCCGGACGCGGCCTACGCCCTGCGCTCCAGCGCCACCGCCGAGGATCTGCCGGGGGCCAGCTTCGCCGGCCAGCAGGACAGCTTCCTCAACCTCCGCGGCCGCGAGGCCCTGGTCGACGCCCTGCGCCGCGCCTGGGTCTCGCTCTTCACCGACCGCGCCATCCTCTACCGGGCCCAGAACGGCTTCGACCACCGCGAGGTCCGGCTCTCGGCGGTGGTCCAGCGCATGGTCCTCTCCGAGGTCTCGGGCATCCTCTTCACCGCCGATCCCTTGAGCGGCAACCGGCACGTGGCCTCGATCGACGCCGGCTTCGGCCTGGGCGAGGCCCTGGTCTCGGGCATCGTCTCGGCCGACAACTTCCGGGTGGACAAGCGCAGCGGGGCGATCCTCGAGCGGCGCGTCGCCGACAAGCGGCAGGCCATCCGGCCGCGGGCGGATGGCGGCACGGAGACGGTCCCGCTGGCCGCTGGCGACAGCCGGCGCGCCTCGCTGAGCGACGCGCAGGCGCGGGCGCTGACCGAGCTGGGCAGCCGCGTCGAAGCCCACTTCGGCCGGCCGCAGGACATCGAATGGGTCATCGACGCCGCCGGCGACCTCTTCCTGGTCCAGTCGCGCCCGATCACCTCGCTCTTCCCCCTGCCCGAGCCCGGGCCGACCGACGGCGGCCTGCACGCCTACGCCAGCCTGGGCCACGCCCAGGTGATGACCGACGCCATGACGCCCATGGGCCGCTCGGTTTTCCCGATCATCCTGCCCTTCGGTAAGTCCGGCGATCCGGGGACGGTCGGCCGGCTGGTCTCGGAGGCCGGCGGCCGGCTCTACGCCGACTTCACCCCGGCCCTGCACTTCGCGCCCTCGCGCGCGCTCATCCTGCGCTTCCTGGGCGTGGCCGACCCGCTGATGGCCGGCGCCATGCGGGCCCTGGTGGCGCGCCCGGCCTTCCGGGAGGGGCCGGCCGCCCGGCCGCCGAAGGGCGCCCTGCGCGCCATGCTGCACTGGGTCGGACCCATCCTGCTGGGCCTGCAGCGACGGCTCTGGCTGGCCGACCCGGATACCGGGCTGGCCGAGGTCGCCGGCGCCTGCGAGGCCCTGGTCGAGGACAGCCGTGCGCGCATGGCCGCGGCGCCGCCCGGCGCGGCCCGCCTCGACGAGGCGCGCCAGGCGCTCGGCCGGGCCTTGCCAACCCTGTTGCGGGTGATGCCGCCGGTGATGGGCGCCGGCTACGCCGGGCGCGCCATCCTGGGCCGGCTGGCCGGGTCGCGCGCCCGGCCGGGCGATCTGGACGCCATCGTGCGCGGGCTGCAGGGCAACGTCACCACCGACATGGACCTGGCGGTAGGCGACCTGGCCGACCTGGCGCGTCTTCAGCCGGAGCTGGCGCGACGCCTCGCCGGCGAAGATCTGGCGACGGCCATCGCCGACATCGCGCGCATGCCCGAGGGCGCGGACTTCCTGGCCGCATGGCATGGCTTTCTGGACCGCTACGGCCTGCGCGGTCCCTCGGAGATCGACATCGGCCGGCCGCGGTGGCATGAAGCGCCTGCGTCGCTGCTGAAGATGGTGGCGGGACACCTGCGCGCCGAGCCGGGCGCCCACCGGGCGCACCAGCGGCGCATGGCCGAGGCCGGCCAGGCGGCCGGCGAGCGCCTGGTCGAGGCGGCCGCGCATGGGCTGCTGGCGCCGCTGCGCGCGCGGCTGGCACGGCGCTGTCTGCGCCTGGTGCGCGGCGGCATGCCCGTGCGCGAGCACCCCAAGTTCGCCTTGATCCAGATCCTCGGCCTGACCAAGGACGCGATCCGGGAGGCAGCCGAGCCGCTGCTGTCGGCGGGCCGGCTGGACCGGGCGGACGACGTCTTCTGGCTGAGGCTGCCCGAGCTGATCGAGGGCCTCCGACGGCCGGGCCTTGACCTGCGCGCGATCGTCGCCCGGCGGAAGGCCGAGGAGGCCCGCTATGCCAGCCTGCGGCCGCCGCGGGTGATCACCTCCGAGGGCGAGATCCCCGAGGTGGCGCATGTCGCCGAGGACCTGCCGCCGGGCGCCCTGCCCGGCATCTCGGCGTCGGCCGGCGTCGTCGAGGGCCTGGCCCGGGTGGTGCTCGACCCGTCCGCGACGCTGCTCGCGCCGGGCGAGATCCTGGTGGCGCCCTTCACCGACCCGGGGTGGACGCCGCTCTTCATTCACGCCGCGGCCCTGGTCATGGAGGTCGGCGGCCTGATGACCCATGGCTCGGTGGTCGCCCGCGAGTACGGCATCCCGGCCGTGGTCGGCGTGCTCGAGGCGACGCGCCGCATCCAGACCGGGCAGCGGCTGCGGGTGGACGGCAACCGTGGCTTCGTCCAGATCCTGGCCGAGGCCGACGCGGAGGGCGGGACATGAAGGGCTCGCTGATCGCCTTGCTCGTCGTGGCGCTGGCCCTGGCGGCCCTGGCCCTGGCCCGGGGTGGGGGCACCTTCGGCGCCGGCCTGCGCGCCGGCGGCGTCCAGCTGGGGCGCATCCTGCCGGTCCTGCTGATCGCCTTCCTGATCACCGGCTTCATCGACGTGCTGCTGCCTCCGGGGCTGGTCGAGGCCTGGCTCTCGGACGCCTCGGGCTGGCGCGGCATCGGCATCGCCTGGCTGGCCGGCATCCTGACGCCGGGCGGCTCGATCATCGGCATGCCCCTGGCGGCCGGGCTCTTCCAGGCCGGCGTCGGCATCAGCGTGCTGGTCACCTACCTGACCTCGGTGGCCCTGCTGTCGGTCCTCCGCGTGCCGATCGAGCTGGGCTTCCTCGGGCCGCGCCTGACGGCCCTGCGGGTCCTGGCCTCGCTGTTTCTGCCGCCCGTCGCGGGCCTGCTGGCGCGCCTTGCGGCACCCTGGATCGTCGGGCGCTAGAGCCGCGGTCACCTTGAGCGGGGCAGGTCACGAGCGCGCCGAGTCCCCGCAAGCGCCCGTCCGAAGGCGGAAGTCGAGAGACCCGGGTGGAGTCGCTCGGCTCGGAGCGATCCCTGGCCGGGCTACTCGGAGGCCCGAGCGCAGTCGACCAGGGCCTCGCGGCAGGCCACGACGAGCAGCCCGGCCCCCAGCCGCACGGCGTCGTCGCCGGCGGCCTCGAGGCGCCGTCGCGCGTCGACGGCCTGGCCCCGCGCCAGGTCCAGCCGGCCCAACGCCAGCTGCACCTGCAGCCCGCGGATCGGGTCCTTCGCTTCTCGGGCATGGCGCGCCGCCCGAGCCAGCGCATCCGCGGCCCGATCCAGCTCGGCCGCCGCCAGCGCCAGCCAACCGAGCTCCAGCCAGGCGAAGGCCTTGCCCCAGGCATGCCCGATCGCATCCCAGAGCGGTCGAGCCCGGGCCAGGTGGGCTTCCGCCGCCGGCCCGTCCCCCCGCATTCGGGCCGCCTGTGCCATCGAGGTCGCCGTGCAGGCCTCCCAATAGCGGTAGCCGCCGGCAACGGCAGCCGCATGGCAGGTTTGCAGCCCCGCCTCGGCGCTGGCGATCTGGCCACCGGCCAGCTGGATGGTCGCCAGCCCCCATCGCATCACGACCGCCGACTCCTCGGCGCCGATGTCCAGCGACTGGACCAGCGCGTCGGTGACCAGGGCGGTCGCCCGATCGAGCTCGCCGGCGTGTAGCGCCAGCTCGGCCAGCGAGCCCAACACGTTGATCGCGCCCAGTCGGTCGTCCATGGCCTCCGAGATCGTGTGCGCGGCGGCCAGGTGCGCCCGCGCGCCCGATTGGTTGCCGCGCCGGCTGAGCACGCTCGCGAGCGACTCGCGTAGGCGGCCCTCGAGGTGCCGCAGGTCCAGCGCCTGACAGCGTTCGAGCAGGGCCCCGGCCGCCGACTCGAAGCCGTCGAGGTCGTCGCGATAGTAGGCCAGGACTGCCAGCTGCCAGCGGTTCTCGGCTTGCAGCTCCACATGAGCCGCCTGCCTGCCGGCCTCCAGGCCGATCCGAAAGGCCTGCTCGGCTGCTTCGAGCCGGCCCTCGTTCAGCGCCAGGATGCCGACGACCCAATGGCCAAAGGCCAGGGCGGGCGCATCCGCGATCGGACCAGCCAGCGCCAGGGACTCGGCCGCCAGCCGCGCCGCCCGATCGCCTTGGCCGCTGCGCGACAGCAGGTAGGCCCGGTAGCCCTGCAGGCGCCCCAGCAGGCGTCGGCGGGCGAGGGGCAATCGGTCCCGCGGTCCGCGGCCGACGTCAGCCGTCGCGTCTTGCGCCAGCGCCTTGGCCGCCGCTTCGAAGAGCACCAGCGCCTGTGCATAGGGCCCGCGCAGCCGAAAGAAGCGCAACCAGGCCTCGAGCGAGGCCTCGAGGAGCTCGAAGCGGCCGGTCGAAAGGGCTCGACGCCAGGCGCTCAGCGCATTGTCCAGCTCGGGCGCGAGCCGTTCGGCGGCGATCCGTGCGTCGGATCCGAAGAGGCGCGCGCCCTGGTCGGACCAGAGCGCGAGGTAGTGCTCGGCATGTCGATCGCGGACCGCCTGCTCCAAGGCCGGCTGCTCGGCCAGCCGAGCTTCGGCCAGCTGGCGGAGCAGGGCGTGCATGCGGTAGCGGCCTTCAGGCTGCCGATCGATCAGCGACTTGCGGGCGAGGCTTCGCAGCAAGCCCAGGTCCAAGCCGGCTACCGACTGCGCCGCCGGGCCGTCGAAGCCGCCCCGGAAGACCCCCAGTCGGGCCAGCGCCAGGCGTTCGGCCGGCATCAGCAAGCGCCAGGAGCCTTCGAAGACCGCCTCGATGCTGGAATGGCGGGCCGGGAAGCCGCTGCCGACGGCCTCCAAGCGCCGCGCGTCCAGGGCGATGGTCTCGACGATTCCGCGGCAGTCGGCCACCTCGAGCCAGGCGGCGGCCAGCTCGAGGGCCAGCGGCAGACCTTCCAGCTGACGGCAGAGCTCGCCGAGGGCCGGCGACTCCGTCCGGGGGTCGAAGTCGGGTCGAATGCGGCGGGCGGCGGCGACGAAGAGCGCGGCGGCGTCGTGACGCTCTGCGTCCGCCGCCTGACCCGCGGCTTCGGGCAGGCTGAGCCCGGAGAGCCGCAGCCGCTGCTCGCCCGGCAGCCCGAGCGCCTCACGGGAGGTGACCAGGATCCGCAGGCGCGGGGCGCCGGCCAGGAGGGACGCGCAGAGCTCGACCTGGCCCATCAGGTGCTCGTAGTTGTCGAGCACCAACAGCAGCTCGCGCTCGCCGATGGCCTGCAGCACCTGCTGCCGGGGCTCGGCGCTGCTCGAGCCAACCCGTAGGGCTCGCGCCAGCTCGGGCTCGATCGGCGCACCGGGCTCCAGGCGGTCGAGCTCGACGTAGCAGACCCCGTCCAGGAAGCGGTCGCGGTTGCGTTCGGCGAGCTCGATGGCCAGACGCGTCTTGCCGACGCCGCCCGGTCCGAGCAGGCTCAACAGACGCTTGTCTGGCTGGCGCAGCCAGGCATCGAGCCGGATCAGCTCGGATTCGCGGCCGACGAAGGCGGTCGAGGTCGCCGGCGGCGCGCTGGCGGGCGGACGGCTGCGGGCGGCCAGGATGCGCTCGCGGAGGGCGGTCGTGGCCGGCTCCGGCAGCAGACCCAGCTCGGTTTCGAGCGCCCGGCGGCCGGCCTCGTGCTGGGCCAAGGCCTCGTCGAATCGTCCCTGCCGCGCCAGGAGTCGCATCAGTCGGCGCCGCGCGTCTTCGCGCTCGGGGGCGAGGCGCAGGCCACGTCGTAACAGCCGCTCGGCTCCCGCCAGGTCGCCGTCGGCCTGCATCACCTCGGCCTGGTCCAGCGCCGCCCGTGCCCGCAGCTCGGCCCATCGCCGCCGCTCCGCCGTCAACCAGGCGTCGAGCTCGGGCGCGCCCGCGAACTCCAGGCCCTCGAGCAGCTCACCTTCGACGGCCAGGGCTTGGGCCAGGGCGGCCGGATCCTCGAGCCGGCCGGCTTCCCAGTCGACCAGCAGGCGCAGGTCGATCCGATCGCCGGCCCGCGTTCGGAGCCGCAGGTGGCTCCGATCGGCTTCGAGTCGATCACCCAGGGCCCGCCGAAGGTCGCTGAGCGCGACCCGTAGGCTGCCGCTGGCCTTCTCCGGCGGGGCGGACTCCCAGAGCAGCGCCATGAGGTGCTCGCGGGGCAGGGCGCGCTCCGCGCCGGCCAGCAGCGCCAATAGCGCCCTGCCCTTGGCGGTGCGCGGCGGCGGCAGCGCCACGCCACCCCGTCGCAGCCGCAAGGGGCCCAGGAGGCCGAGCTCCAGGGGCTCCGGCTCGGTTCGATTTCGCGATTCTGTAGCGCTCACCCACTAGGCTCCCATCGAGACCCCTTCGGGCGTCGCGGCAAGCAGCCCACGGATCGCGGGTGGCCTCGCCGCGGCGCGCCCCAGCGCCAGGAGCAGCAATGATGTTCGACTCGCCGCCCAAGCTCAACTCCCCGCGTGCCGGATGGTGGCGCGCCCGATTCCTGTCGGGCCTGATGCTGCTCGGTCTGGCATCGGTTGCCGCCCCGGCGGCGGCCGCGCCGCCGCCGCCCGAGAACCTCGCGCTGGCCATCGACACCACGACCGGAATCTTCGCCGAGGCGGATGTGACCGCCTTCGCGGTGGTGGAGTCCGCGCAGGGCAAGGACCTCAACGGCGATGGCGACTCGAGCGATCGGGTGCTGCACCTGTATCGAAGCGCCACCGGACGTGTGGAGAACACGCGTCAGGTCGTGATCTCCGGGGTGCACAACAGCTTCTGTCGCAGCGGCGACCATCTGGCCTTCGTCGCCTCGGAAGACGGACGCATCGACTTCAACCAGGACGGCGACACGCAGGACGGCGCGATGCACGTCCTCAACCTGGCGACGGGCTTCCTGCAGCACGCGCCCCAGGCCTCCAGCGGCGGCCTCGCCTGCGGCGGCGGCCATGTCGCCTATACGGTGTCGGAGTCGATGGAGCAGCGCGACTACAATGGCGACGGGGACCGGGTCGACCAGGTCTGGCACGTCTATGACATCGCCGCCGCCGACAGCCACAACCTCGAGCTGGCGCGCATGGTGGCCCTGAACGGCAGCGCTCGGATGAGCGGCGACGCACTCCTGTTCACCGCCCACGAGCCCTCCAACGCACGCGACCTCAACCAGGACGGCGACCAGATCGACCGGGTCTTCTTTCACTACGGCCTGGCCAGCCGCATCACCACCAACTATGGGCTGGCCGGCTCACCGATCGTCGATGAGCGCGACTACGGAACCCGCGCCGCCGGGCGCTTCGTACCGGTGCTCGTACCCGAGGGCGACCAGGGCTCCGGACGCGATCTCAACGGCGACGGCGACACCGACGATACGGTGGCGCATGCGGTGGACATGGCCAACGGCAACCTCATCGTCGGCGCGGCCGGCGGGGCCATGCCGTCGACCAGCAACTGGCTCACGCTCTTTGTCAGCGAGCAGGACGAAGGCGGCGCCGACCTCAACGGTGACGGGGACACCGCCGACCAGGTGCTGGTCTTCCAGCGCGCCACGACCGGCGCGCGCTGGAACACCCAGCGGGCGCTGCGGGGAATCCCGAGCTATGCGCCCAACGCCTCGTCGTTCTCCGGCAGCGGCTTCGACGGCCGTAGGGTCGCGGCCGAGGTCTGGGAGTCCGACAGCCAGCTCGACCTCGACGGGGACGGCCTGATGAATCGCAGCATCGTCGAGATCTTCGACCCACGCTTCCAGAGCATCGTCAACACCCGGTTCAATAGTCGCTGCCTCTACGATCCGGAGGAGGTGTTGACGGTCGGCCGGGCGCACCTGCTCGGCTGCACCTTCGAGGCCCATCAGGGCCGCGACATCAACGGCGACGGCGACCTGCTCGACGTGATCGCCGGCAGCGTGGGGCTCGGCGGCGGCGGCGCCCGCTCCAGCGACATCGCCATGGACCGCTCGGACCCGATGCGCGTGCGCGGGAGCACCGGCTACTTTCTGGCCCTGGAGAGCGACCAGGGCGCCGACCTCAATGGCGACGGCGACCGCTTCGACCGTGTGCTGCAGGTCTTCGACCTTGGTTCGGGTGCGACCCAGAACACCGGGTTGTCGATCGTGACGACCTTTGGCGCCCACGATCGGGTGGTCTGGGACGGCAGCGACGACGCGTTGTTCTTCGGCGCCGACGAGCGTGCCGACCGCCAGGACTACAACGGCGACGGCGACACCTTCGACATCGTGCTGCACCGGCTGCCCTGAGCCCGTCGGCGAACGCAGGTCGCGCTGGCGGTCGGCCGCGTTGGCCGCCCTGCCGAGGGGCCGGTAGAATCGGCCGCATGGCGAGCGACTCCCCCGCGGCGCGCGACGCGGCCGAGCCGGACCGCGGCCCCTCCGTCGAGGCCCTGGCCGCCGGCATCCGTGCCGGCGACCGGGCCATGCTGGGCCGGGCGATCACCCTGGTCGAGAGCAGCCTGCCGGCCCATCGGGCTCAGGCACAGCGGCTCCTGGCCGAGCTGGCGAGCGCGCCCGGCGATGCCATTCGCCTGGGGGTGAGCGGCGTGCCGGGCGTTGGCAAGAGCAGCTTCATCGAGGCCCTCGGCACGCGCTTGACGGCCGCCGGTCGGCGCGTGGCGGTCCTGGCGGTCGACCCGAGCAGCCGTCGTTCGGGCGGCAGCATTCTGGGCGACAAGACGCGCATGCCGCGCCTGGCGGTCGATCCGGCCGCCTTCATCCGGCCTTCGCCCTCGGGCGGTGCGCTGGGCGGCGTGGCCGAGAAGACGCGCGAGTCGATCCGGCTCTGCGAGGCGGCCGGCTACGATCTGGTGATCGTCGAGACCGTCGGCGTGGGCCAGAGCGAAACCCTGGTGGCCGGGATGGTCGACTGCTTCCTGGTGCTGATGCTGCCCGGGGCGGGCGACGAGCTGCAGGGCATCAAGCGCGGGATTCTCGAGCTGGCCGATCTGATCGTGGTCAACAAGGCCGACGGCAGGGGCATGGAGGCGGCGCTTCGGGCTCGAGCCGAGCTGGCGAGCGCGTTGCAGCTCCTGCAGCCCCCGCATCCCGGCTGGCGGCCGCCCGTCTTGACCTGCAGCGCCTTGACCGGCGAGGGCCTGGACGCGGTCTGGGCGGCGGTCGAGCGCTTCCGTGACCACCTGCGGGCCAGCGGTGCCTGGGAGGCCCAGCGCCGTCGCCAGCGCCTGGCCTGGACCTGGGCGCTGGTCGAATCGGGGCTGCGCGAGGCCTTGCATTCGCGACCGGCGGTGGTCGCGATCCGCGCCGAGGTCGAGGCCGCGGTCGCCGAGGGCCGGCTAAGCCCCGCCGCCGGTGCCGCTCGGATCCTGGCTGCCTTTGGCCGTCAGCAGGACGGTGACGCCGACTAGCGCTGCGATCAGCGAGGCGGTCAGGATGCCGACCTTGGCCACGTCGAGGTAGGGACCGTCGCCGAAGGCGAGCCCGGCGATGAAGAGCGCCATGGTGAAGCCGATGCCGGCCAGGCAGCTGGCGCCCAGGACCTGGCGCCAGCCCAGCCCCTCGGGCAGCTCGGTCAGGCCGAGCCGCACCGCCAGCCAGCTCATGCCGAAGATGCCGATGGGCTTGCCCAGCACCAGGCCGCCGATGATGGCCAGGCTGACCGGGTCGAGCAACAAGGCCATCGGCCCGCCGTCCAGGCTGACGCCGGCGTTGGCCAGGGCGAAGAGCGGCAGGATGACGAAGGTCACCCAGGGGTGCAGGGCGTACTCGAAGCGAGCCAGCGGGGTCTCGGCGTGCTCGCAGGTCAGCTCCAGCTCGCGGATGGCCTCGCGCTGGTCGATCGTGGGCCGGTCGAGGGCTTCGGGCCGGGCCGAGCCCTCGAAGAGGTCGAGAATGGCCCGGCTGCGGGCCAGGAATGCCCGGGTGTCGAGGCTGCGGTAGACCGGGATGGCCATGGCGACCAGCACGCCGGCCACCGTGGCATGCACGCCGCTCTTGAGCACGGCCAGCCAGAGCAACGCTCCGAGTACCGCATAGCCCAGGGCGCGGCGCACGCGCAGCCAGTGCAACAGGCGCAGCGCCAGAAAGAGCAGCGCGGCCGCGGCCAGCGCGGCCCAGGCGATCCGTTCGGTGTAGAAGAGCGCGATGACCAGCACCGCCCCGATGTCGTCGACGATGGCGACCGCCGTCAGGAAGAGCTTGAGCGCCAGCGGGACGCGCTTGCCCAGGAGCAGCAGCACGCCCAGCGCGAAGGCGATGTCGGTGGCCATCGGCACGCCCCAGCCGACCTCGGCCAGGGAGTGGCCCGGCGCCAGGAGCAGGTAGATGCCGGCCGGAGCCGCCATCCCGCCCAGGGCGGCCAGGACCGGCAGCGCGGCCTTGCGCGGCGAAGCCAGGTCGCCCACCCGCGCCTCGCGCTTGATCTCCAGGCCGACCACGAAGAAGAAGACCGCCATCAGCCCGTCGTTGATCCAGAGCAGGAGCGGCTTGAACAGCGCGAAGCCGCCGATCTCGAATCCAAAGCGGGTCTGCCACAGCGCCTGATAGCTTTCGCGCCAGGGCGAGTTGGCCCAGATCAGGGCCGTCAGGGCGCAGGCGACCAGCAGGATGCCGCCGAGGGCCTCGATCTCGAAGAAGCGCCGCACGTGACGGACCAGCCCGTCGGCAGGCGCATCCGAAGGCAGGGCGGGCACGAGGGAATCGACGCGTGGGGAATGGGAGCCAGGACTGGCCATCGGTCGGGATGCTCCTGTCGGGGCGTGGCGAGACTTTCGCTCATGTCGCCGAGCTTAATACAACGACTAATCTAGCAGCCGCGAGGTGCGACGCCAAGGGATCGGCCATCAGCCGAAATCGGACTCCGTCTGCAGGGGCGGCAGCCCGCGAGCGACGAACTTGAAGATGTCGCTCTCGGTGATGATGCCCACGATGGCCCCCTGTTCCAGGACCGGCAGGGCGCCGATCTTGTGGTGGACCATCAGCTGGGCGGCCATGGCCAGCGAGTCCTCGGGGCCGACGGTGACGACCCGGCTGCTCATGGCGCGCCGCACGTCGGGGATCTCGGCCTGCGCCGCCTGGCCGGCCCCGTAGAAGGGCGTGCCGGCCGGCATGACCCGCCGCGCGTCCTCCAGCGTGACGATCCCGACCAGCTGCTGGTCGGAGCCGCCGACCACCGGGAGCCGACGGATGCCGCGTTGCTGCATCAGCTCGATCGCGACATCGACCTTGAGCCCCTGGTCGATCGAAGCGGGTGCCTTGCTCATCACCTCGCCGACCTTCGTCTCGAGCATGATGGTGGGCATGGTTCGGCCTCCTTTGGCGTGGCGGCGCAGCGCCGCGATTCCAAGCGTCTCGGGGGTCGGCGGTCCGACCTACAGCAGGTCCTCGGCGCCGTCCTGGGTGCAGCGGACCAGCAGCACCGGCGTCTCGGCCGACCGGAGCACCCGGTCGGCCACGCTGCCGAAGGCCCAGCGCCTCAGCCCGCCCAGACCGTGCGTGGTCATCGCCAGCAGGCCGACCGCGTCGCGCTGGTCGATCTCGAGCAGGGCTTCGGCCACGTTCTCGGCCGGCAGCACCTCGGTGGTCACGGCGAAGCCGCGCTCGCGCAGCGCCGCCGCCTGCCGGTCCAGATACTGCCGGGCCCAGGACTCGCGCAGATCCTCCGAGTCCCGTTCCTGCCCGTCCCAGCGCATGCGCACCTGCTCCGACTCGTACTGTACCACGATTCGCACGAGCGTGATGGCGGCCCCGAAGCTGCGGGCCATCGCTTCCGCCTGCGGCAGCACCCGCTCGGCCAGGCCGGAGCCATCCAGCGCGACCGCGATGGTGCGCGGCCCGGCCTCGCCCCAGGCCGTCGGCTGGCGCACCAGGAGGATCGGGCGGCGCGCGGTCTGGAGCACCTTGTCGGCCACGCTGCCCAAGGCCCAGCGGCTCATGCCGCCGCGACCGTGGGTGGCCATGACGATGAGCTCCGCATCGACCGCCTCGGCGGTGGCGACGATCGCCTCGGCCGGCGCGCGGTCGACCAGGTGCGCCGTCGCGCCGATGCCCTGAGCGCTCAGCCGCTGTTCGACCTCGCTCAGGTACTGCGCGGCCTCGGCCTGGGACATGCGCACCAGCTCCTCCGCCGAAGGCAGGGTCGGCGGTTGTTCCGGAAACTCGACGTGGTGCATGCGCTGCTCGAGCTCGACCTGGTGCAGCAACGGCACCGTCACCAGGTCGAGCCGCGCGCCGCGACGCCGGGCGATCGTCGTGGCGAGCTCGAGCGCGATCTCGGCCCGGGCCGACTCGTCGAGGGGCACGACGATGCGCGGGCTGGCGTTGGCCTTGGCTTCGGAACTGCTCATGATCCTGCTCCTGATCTCCGGCCCGGTGTCGGCCGGGCGCCGCGGTCACGCGGACCGGGTCGAGTGTCGGGCCGAGGCCCGCCGGGCGTCGCTAGGCCGTGCGCATCGCGGCGCGCGCTTCGGCGGCGATCTGCCGTCCGATGGCCAGCGCGGCCGTCGCCGCCGGCGAGGGGGCGTTGAGCACGTGGATCGCGCGGGCGCCGCGCAGGATCCGGAAGTCGTCCAACAGGCGGCCGTCGCGCGCGAGCGCCTGGGCACGGACGCCGGCGCCGCCCGGCTCCAGATCGGCCGGGCGAATCCCCGGCAGCAGCCGCGCCAGGTCGCTGGCGAAGCGGCGGCGCGAGAAGGAGCGTCGCTGCTCGGCCCACCCGACTCGCCAGAAGCGCCTGGCCAGGCGCCAGAAGCCGGGGTAGCTCAGGCTCGACCAGCTGTCCCCCAGCGAGACGTCCAAGCGACCATAGCCCTCGCGCCGCCAGGCCAGCACGGCGTTGGGCCCGGCCTCGACCGAGCCGTCGACTCTGCGCGTGAAGTGGACGCCCAGGAAGGGCAGGCGGGGATCCGGCACCGGGTAGATCAGGCCCCGCACCAGGTCGCGCCTGGCCTCGACCAGGCGCAGGTACTCGCCGCGGAAGGGGATGATGCGCAGATCGGGGCGGACGCCGCAGCGCCGCGCCACGCGGTCGGCCTGCAGGCCGGCGCAGGTCACCAGCTGGCGGCAGCGGAGCCGGCCGGCCGAGGTCTCGAGGCGCATGCCCGACGGCTCGTCGTGCCCGCTCGTGAGCCGCGCGCCCTTGAGGATGCGGCCGCCCGCCGCCTCGAAGCGTTCGGCCATGGCGCGCGCGACCGCGCCGTAGTCGACGATGCCGGTCTGGGGCACCCAGAGGCCGGCCAGTCCGCGGGCCTGCGGCTCGATGGCCGGGATGTCCTCGGCCGACAGGCGGCGCAGGCCCTCGAGCCCGTTGGTCCGTCCGCGCTCGGCCAGCGCGTCCAGGGCGCCGAGCTCCTCGGGACGGGTGGCCAGGACCAGCTTGCCGCAGCGTTCGTAGGGCAGGCCCTGCGCCTCGCAGAAGGCAAACAGGTCCTCGCGACCCTCGGCGCAGAGCCGGGCCTTGAGCGAGCCGGGCCGGTAGTAGAGGCCGGCGTGGATCACGCCGCTGTTGTGGCCGGTCTGATGCGCCGCCAGGCCTGACTCGGCCTCGAGCAGCAGGACCTCGCGGCCTTCTCGCTCGACCAGCGCCAGCGCCGTGGCCAACCCAACGATGCCGCCGCCGATCACGGCCACCTCGCAATCGCTGTTCAGCCCGCCCAAGCCGTCCACCCTGCCGCCATCCCCGTTTCGCCATCGGCCCGTCGAGCACGGAAGCTCCGCCCGCCAAGCCTAGCGCGAAGCCGGCCGCCGGCCATCCGCCAGGCGGGTGGCCGGCGACCTGGCCAGCTGGCCAGGAACCCCGTGCTGCGGCCGGGCGGGCGGGTGCGGATGCCCGGACTCATGGTCGATCGACGCGCGGCAGATGGAGCCGCGATCCGGGCGTCGGGCTGGCGGCCGGCCGGGTCGCCGTCGCGGTCGGCGTCCAGGTCGCTGCGCCAGGTGCGAGGCAGCGCAGGCCCCAGGCCAGGCGTTCGATGGCGCCCTCGGCCTGGCCGCCCAGGAACACGGCCTGGCCGGCGATCGGGCTCCATGCGGCGCCCATGCCGCGCAGGCTGGGCGGCAGCGGGCCCGACACAGCGGGCGTCAGCCAGCGCGGCGGCTCGGACGCCAGGTCGAGCGCCGCCAGGTCGTTCAGGGCGCCGAGGCCGTCCGAGCTGCCGCCGAAGATCAGCATCCAGCCCTGTTCGGGCAGGTAGACGGCGCCGTGGTCGAACCGGGCCAGCGGCGGGCTTCCGGCTGGCGCCAGCCGGCGCCAGCGCGCGGCTTCCCAGCCCGCGTCGAGCTCGAGCGACCAGAGCTCGTCCAGGCCCTGCGTCCAGTCACGAGTTCCGCCGTAGACCAGCATGCGCCGGCCGACCGGGTCATAGACCGCACTGTGGGCGAAGCGAGCGTCGGGGCCGCCCTCGAGCGCGAGGGGCTCCCAGGCCGGCGTCGGGCCGAGGCGCAGCCGACGCAGGTCGGCCGTGCGGCTGTCGTCGGCCTCGCCGCTGCGACCGCCGAAGACGATCATCGCATCCGCCGCCGGATCGTAGACGGCGCTGTGGTCGGCCCGCGGTCCGCTCGCCGGATCTTCGATGGCTTCCCAGCGCGGCGTCGCCCCGTCCAGGCGCAGCCCGAAGGCGCTGTCGTAGACGCGGCCGAAGGTCTGCGGCAGCACCCCGCCACCCCCTAGCGGGGACTGCCAGGTGAAGGTGCCGCCCGGCGGCAGCGTGTCCACGCCGCCGTAGGTGAGCATCGTGGTCCCGTCCGCCGCGTCGCGTAGGATGCTGCTGTGCTGGGCGCGTGGCCCCGGTCCCCGACCCAGGGGCGCCAGCTGGCGCCAGCTGCCGCGGCTCGAGGCGCGTTGGTCCAGCAGCCGCAGGGTGTCGGTGACGGTCTCCGATCTCGGGTCGTCGGCGCCGCCGAAGGCCAGCACACCCAGCTCGGGCAGGCCGACCAGGCTCAGCTGTGCCGAGGCCTCGCCCGCGCTCAGCCGCTCCCAGGCGCAGCGGCCCTGCGCCTCTTGGGCCGGCGCCGCGCCGGCCAGGCGCAGACCGATCCATCCGGCCAGCAGCAGGCCGAGGAATGCGCGGTGGTGGACGGCGATCGTCTGGCGGCGCACGGGTCACCCCTTGGGTCGGCCGACGCGAGCCCAACGAGTATATCGCGCGGGTCGACCGGTGCAAGGGATCGGCCGCGCGCCCTTGCCCCCGCCATGGCGCGCCGCGGGCCGGCGGCGGCGGATCCGCGGGCGGCCGGGCTGGCCGCGGATCCCACGGCAACCTATCATCGCGGCGACCGAGCCCGGCCCCGAGCCGGGGACGCGGCCCACCCCCGCCAGGAACAGGCCCCATGCCTCACGATGCCGATGCGCTCGCCGGGACCGGCGCGGCGGGGGACGCCGACCCCGGAGCCGCCGGTCCGGCCGGCCGCTGGCCGGGCCTCGTCCTGGCCCTGCTGCTGCTGTCGGCGCTGTTGGCCGGACTGCGCCTGGTCCAGCGGCGAGCGCCGCTGGACCGAGCCTGGGCGGCGGTCGAGCAGGCCGGCCCGTTGCGCTTCGAGGGCACGAGCCAGATCCGGGCCGGCCAGCTGGAGCGGCGCTATTCCGTGACGGGCGAGGCCGAGGGCGGTCGGCTGGCCCTGACGCTGCAGACGGGGCTCGCCGCCGCCGATGCGCCGCGCTATCGGCTCGCGTGGCCCCGGGCCGAGCGGGTCGACCCGGCCTCCGACAGGGAGGGGCTGCGCGAGGTCGAGCCGCACGCCCTGGCGCTGATCCTGCCGGCCGGCGATCCCCTGGCGCTGCTGGCCAGCGCCCAGGCGCAGCGTCGCGGCGCGCTGGAACGGGTGGGCGATCGGCGCTGCCGGCGGGTCGACTTCCGGATCGGCGCGCGGGCCTATGCCGCCTGGTGGGCGGCGCATCCGGCCTGGTGGCCGGTCAACGCCGACAGCGGGGGCCTGCAGCGCTTCACGGCCTCCGGCAGCGCCTGGATCGACCCCACCAGCGATCTCCCCTGCCGGATCGCCCTGCGCATCGAGCTGCCGCGTCTGGCCGGCGAGCGAGCCGGCGTCGGCGAGATGGACTGGCGCTACGCGGCACCCTGACCTGCGCAGGGCGCGACGGCGGATCGCGCCGATGCAAGGCGCCGCGCGCCGACGCCTTGCCGCGGCCGCCAGCCCCTTGCGCCGGCGCTCCAGGCTTCGCTATCATCAACTGGGTCCTGTCGGCCGCGCGGCCTGGCGCCAGCCCGGCCCCGGCAGGCCCACAAGCCCCTGCCAGCCCATCGAGGAGGGCATGCCGATGTCGACTCCACCGCTCCCGCGCCTGCGATTCTGGGCCCTGATCGGCCTCGCGGTCGTCGGCTTCGCCCGGCCAGCCGGCATGCTCGCGGCACCGGCCGATTCCGAGCCCGCCGTCGCCGCCGTCGCCCCGGAGCCCGCCGTCGCGGAGGCACCCGCACCCGCCGCCGATCCGGTCGCGCCCGAGGGGCATCCGATCATCCCCATCCACTACCCGCGCTTCCCGATCATCCATCCGGGCTTCCCGATCATCATCATCCCGATCTACCCCTACCCGCACCCCTGCGGTCCGGCCGGCGTGGTCTACCCACCGCCCCCGCCGGGTCTGCCGACACCGATCGGCACGCCCGCCGCGCGGCCGCCGCTCCTGCCCCTGCCCTCGCCCACGCCGGGCGGCCGTGCCCAGAGCGAGCAGTACCGCGTCTGCCCCCAGGTCAAGGGCCTCGTGCCGCAGGACGTTCAGGATCTGGCCACCGGCGAGCCCTGGCGCTTCAACGGCTACGGCGAGCTGCGCAACCCGGGCATCCCCTACCACCCGCTCTGGAACACCTACCGCACCTGGCTTTCGCTGCGCGATACGGCCCAGCCCTACAGCGTCTGCAACCTGCCGCTGTGGAAGTCCGGTTGCCCTTGATCGTGACGACGGCCTGGCTGCGCGAGCCGCGAGACCGCGCGTGCGCCAGCCGCTAGCCGGAGCAAGGCGTCGATCTCGCCCGTGCCCGTCCTGGCCAGGACCGGCGCGGGCGAGTCGCTTCGGCTGGCGGGTCATGGCATGAGCGGTGACCTGCCCTGGCGCGAGCGGCCCCTGACCGTGCTGGCGGTGGGCGGCAACGCGCTGCTGCCGACCGGCTCGCTGGGCACGCTGGAGGAGCAGTGGCGGGCGGTTCGCGCCACCGCCGAGCAGGTGGCGCGGCTGGCCGCCAGCGGGCGGCGCCTGGTGGTGACCCACGGCAACGGTCCCCAGGTCGGCCTGGCCCTGCGCCGGGCCGCGCTGGCCGAGCCCGAGCTGCCGGCCCTCACGATGGACGTCGCGGTGGCCCACACCCAGGGCGAGATCGGCTATGCCTTGGCCCGGTCCATCGCCGACGCCTTGCCCGCGCTCGGCGGACACCGCCCGGTGGTGGCCCTGATCAGCCAGGTGCTGGTCGATCCGGCCGACCCGGCCTTCGAGGCTCCCGACAAGCCCATCGGCGGCTTCCTGACCGAAGCCGAGGCCGCGCGGCTCGGCGCGCAGCGCGGCTGGCGTTTCGCCCGGCTCGCACCCGGCCCGCGCGGCTGGCGCCGCGTGGTGGCTTCACCCGAGCCCCTGGCGATCCTGGAGATCGCGTCCATCCGCGACCTGGTCGATGCCGGCACGGTGGTCGTGGCCGGCGGCGGCGGAGGC
>JACKBJ010000002.1 GCA_020634625.1 Caldilineae bacterium
TCGCTCGGCGACACCTCTCGCCATTGATCCCGAGATGTCACCAACCGGATTGTCGACCGAAAAGCAAAACGCACTTACCCCTCGCTTTTTCAGCGAGTCGAGGCAGCGAAGTGCAAAATCTTCATCACGATAACTGTAAGAAACGAACACAGAATAGTACCGGTCAAGCGGCTGAATGTCCAGGACATCCGCCAGTGACGAAACAGCGCGATTCTCATAAAACTTCGGCGACTTCTCGGCATAGGCATAGAATTCCGTTCTATTCGGAAACATGCGTGCCTGTTTCGCGCGCTGAATATAGCGCGGATCGAGTCCGATGTCCTGCTTGTCGAGTTTGGAGAATCGCTCAATCATCTGTTCCCCGAACTCGCGCAGCCGAACACGCGCATCAGTATCAGATCCGCCGCCAAACAAGTCACGGATCACCTGATTACCAAACTTCCTTGAAGCATACATTCTGTTGACTTGAATGTCACAGAACAAAGTCACCACATCTGCGAATCGACTCTCATCGGAGATTGGAGAGCCTTGACTCTTCAGGATTCTTACAAGGCGGTACACACCCTCGACAAGATACAGTTGCCGTATAGCGTAAGCAGAGAATTCGGCCTCATTGGATGGTCGACGAATTATCTCATTCGGCTCAAGTCGACGATCACTGGAATCGCGCAAGATGAGTCGTCCGTCCTCTTCGGCCTCGATATCAAGTGTCATTTGCTCAGCAGACTCACGCAAGATCGATCGCCTATACAAGAATCGATCGCAAAGCACTAGACGAAGATCAGCCGAACTCACACTAGCTGCCCGAATAGAGTCTCGCACCTTCTTAATTGACGAGAAATTTCGGTAGCGCTGGCAGAGATACACGACTGGGGTCTTTGGGTGATTCTCAAAATAAGCTCTGAGCGCAGCGATCGATCCATCGCCAGAATCCGTAATGGAGATCCCATGAGTATCCTGAAGCACCGTTTGCACAATGCTGTCTCTATTGGAATAGACTAGCACATGGGAATCGGCAGTGCGCCACTGTGCGAGTGCTGCCGCGATTTCCGACTCATGCATATCGTCGCGAAGCACCCTAAGTGTGATTGGCTCGGAATTTGAAGTCCTAATCTCTAACTTCGAGCACCCACGCAATTGTGAGAATTCTGCTGTCGGCTGCAGTAAGATGGCAAGGCTTGAAGCTTTTGCGAACTCAGGCAGGACAATGGTCAGTGAGTCGCGAGAGAGCCCGACGTGAGTATGCAACAGTCCTTTCGCTGAATCATTGGGGGGGATGAAAGGGTATCGATTGCCAATGATGTTGTCACGATTGTAGAATCGCGAGTCGTAGAGATTCTGAAGTTTCTTGTCAAGGCATGAGTGAAATACAAAGTACTCAACATGTGGCGGGAAGTCCTCTTCTTCTTCGCCGCGGTAGTGCCCGGCTGGCTGAAAGGATTGATAGTAGCTATCGTTGGCAGGATCGGTCTTCACAACACCCAGCAGACCGAGTCTCCAGAGATAGGATATTGGCCTGGAGTTCATTTTGACTGCTTCAGGGGAATTCTGAATGGCATCAGCTTGATCACGAGTAATAACATTTGAGTTCACAGCACTAAGAACATAGTCGAGAGCCTCATCCTCAAATCGTGGAACCACCTCGCTCTTATATTGCGTGAACAGTGCCCCACTCACATTGTTGACTCGCTCAATCACCTCTTGTGGCTTCCGATCAGATGCTGGAGAAATCGCTGCCAACTCTGCTCCGATCCTGAGTATTTCCCTCGGGCGCCCAAATGTGTGCCGATAAACAAAGTCAAAGACGTCTTCCGTGCGCGGTGTGCCATCTGGCGACTTCGCAAACTTGTGCTCCTGCTCGACATATCCGAAGAACTTCTCTAGCAATGAAGTCGCGTCTTCGTCATACAGGACTGCGGGCGCGGTATGGGCGATATTGTTCTCAAAGATTCTTCGAATCTCAGATTTCTTATACTCAAGGAACACAATTTGATCCTCAAGTTGAAGCTTCAGTTCAGAACGGTAGTTTGTCCATGCTTCTTGGCGAAGTGACACAAAGATCTTGAGGTGTTTGTTTGTGACCATCAAGTCTCGCGCAACGCGCAAAATACCATTCTGCGCAGAGTGCCAGACAAGTGGATCGAGTGCGGCATGACTACCACTGGCGTTAGCATGCCGCGCGAATGCCTCGTCAATATTGTCAATAAACATTGCGATCTGTGTGGCACCACCGTGAAGCGGCAACGAGCGAAGCTTCGGCGATAGCGTGCGTGGCAGAAGTTCGTAAAGCTTGTCAAGGGATCCTCTATTTTGAAGCAGAATGCGCAATATATCAGAGACAGCAAATGCTTCACCGAGTAGACTCAAGTACTCCTCGGGCACACTCCGGTTGAGCGATCTTAGGATAGAAAGACTCAACGTCAATTCCCAAATCTTGTGCCATGCCTCAAGGGTCATGTATCCCTTAAGATCCCGGTACGAAAAATCGAAATTAGCCAGAGTTAGTCGTTCCACTAGACTATCGGCAGGCAAACAATGATACGCCTTCTTTTCAGTTCTATAGAACTGACTCTTGGCGCGGAGAAGCAGTGTCTTCCCGAATCCCTTTGGTGCAATGATAAAATACTTGTTATCATCGCCAGTACTTGCAAGAAATTCGTCCACTCTGTCGGTGCGGATGATGTAGTCACTGAGTTGGTCTGGTGCCGCGTCAGTTGATATTCCGTCCGCATCATATTGCCAAGCCTTCATGTCTTTACTCCGGCGATTGTACAGAGCTCACGTTGTTCCTTCACCGCGCGTCATTGGACTCGCGATGACTGATAGCGCATCCTCGATCGGACAGCTTTGTTGAACCGTAGTTGCTTAGACAGCCAGCATACCACGGCCAGGATGTCCTGTCCACGTAGATTAAAGGTGCGTGTTTCCGTAGAAGGACAGAGTGACGGCGGTTCTGATCTACGGATTGCCACCTCCTGGGCTTGAGCGAGGAACTCGAGGATCGGTCGCCGCTGCAGACTCATTGTATTGACGACGGTGACGATGTGCGCCACGAATCGACTTCCGGCTTCCGAGTCAGTCATGAAGTTCTACTTGCGCCAAAGGATCCCTCGGCGAACACTGTAACCGTTCAGCGCCTCACGGGAGAAGCGATGGGGCGGGCTGCTGGCTGAGATGGGCAGCGTAGGCATCGGTGAGGAAGTCGACCACGTCCCGCTCCTGGGCACGAAGCGTCTCGACGGCCGTCAGGATGCGCTCGGCGAACCGGCTGCCGGCCGACGAGTCGGTGCCGAAGCTGCGCTTGCGCCACAGGACTCCACGCCGCAGAGCTCGCTCGGCGATGTTGTTGTCTGGAGGCATGTCGGAGACATCCAGGAAGGTCCAGAGTTGATCCCGACGATCGAGCAGCGCTTGGGCCTGGCGTTGGACGCGCCTGAATGGCACCTGGGCAGCAGCCCAGCCAAGGACATCCTCGATCTGGCGTCGATCCTCCGAGATGGCGGCGAACATGGCCTCGGCTTCGATCTCACCGCGAGCATGCGCGTACCAGGGCGTGATGACCCGCCCGGCCGCCGCGCGCAGCCGCTGTCCATACCACTCGCCACCGGGCGTCTCGGCCATCGCCTCGAAGTTCCGCCGCAGATGCGCCCAGCACAGGCCGCGCGTCTCGATCCAGTTGTAGGCCCCATGCCGGTCGGTGCAGGCAGCGCCTTCGAAATCCTCGCCGAGCATCTCCTTGGCGGCCTCCGCGTTCCGGCGCGCTTGGATCCGGAAGACAGTCACCTGCCGTGTCGCCATCACCCACAACCAGGCCAGTTGCCGATCCTCGTACCACGGCGTCTCGTCCGGATGGAGTACCGGCGCTGCCCGAGCTGTGGCCCATGCCTCGGCATACGGGGTCTCGAGCGCGTCGGCCACCCGCCGCTCCATCGCGCTGATGCTGCCCAGCGAGAGTTCGAGGCCGAAGAGCGTCGACAGGAGCTCCTGCACGTTACGCTTGCTGATCCCCAGGCGGCCTGTCAGCCACGCCGCGGTCGCGTGCACCCGTGTGCCGAACGCGCTGGCCATCTCCGGCGGGACCGCACCTTGTGTTGTGTGACCGCAGGCCAGGCAACGCAGTCGATGCACTCGGTGCTCGGTCACCACAGGCTTCACCGGCGGTGTCTCGATCACCTGCCAGCGCCGCGGCGCCGAATCCTCTCCGAGGAGCAGCGCCGAACACTTCTCGCAGCACGTCGGCCGGTGTTCCTCGACTCGATCCACCTTGTCGGAGGACAGCAGCGCCCGATTACTGCCCGGGTGCTCTGGCTGCCCGCCTCGCTGACGCTTCTTGGGGCTTCCGCGCCGACGCGGCTTCGTCCACGGCGGGTCGCTCGACGGTGGCTTCGACGAAGTCCGCGAGTTTTTCGACAGCCGCTGCTCGAGTTCTGCGATCCGCGCCCGGAGTGCGGCGTTCTCCGCCTCCAGCCCGCCGATCCGTTCCTGCTGATCGGCCAGGACGCGCTCCAACGCGCCCGGACATCCGCCATGTCAGTCATGCCGCCGAGGCTAACCGAGTTCCGCCGTTCGCGCAAGCCGCTGAACGGTTACCACGTTTCGCTGTCCTACCGTGCACTGGTGATCGCGGGGGAGCCGAATGCGGCAAGTCGCCGGCTGCGCAAGTGGCGACTCTTGAATATTCGGCGCGGCCTGATCAACCGGCTTGTCGATCCCGCCGTGCACTAGCGCCCGTCCATCGTCAAGATCCTGGACAGCCGGGCCAGGTGCTACATGCTGGTCGCCATCGACACAACGATCCCGATGCGGCGAGGCGCGGTCTGTCGCGTGGCACCGATCGTCCGCAGTCGATCGATTCTGCTGGTATTGCCGACCTTGGCGACGCAGGGCGACTCGTTCGCCTTCGAGGCCTCGCGACCGCTCCTGCATGACGCCTGCGAGCTGCTCGGCGGCACCGAATCGGTGATGCTACTCGGCGATCGGGGCTGCGGCCGCGTCGAGTGGATGCACTGGCGCCATGATATGGGCTGGAAATGCGGCCTACAGCTCGAGCATAGCCGAAGGATCCAACTCCCCAGCGGTCGTTGCTGCAAACTTAGTGACGACGCCGTTGTGCCGAGTGATGGTGGTCGCGACGCAGGTCGATGCAAGCGAGCCTTGGTCAGCCCGCCAAGCGGGATGGCAGTCCCGCGCCGGCCCACCGCCGCCGGTCCTCAGTCCGCCTCGTCGTCCAACGTGGCCAGGCCTTCACGCAAGGCGTAGAGCGCCGCCTGGGTGCGGCTGGCCAGCTGGAGCTTGCCCAGGATGTTGCTGACGTGGGTGCGCACGGTGGCATCGCTGATGGTCAGCTGGCCGGCGATCTGCTGGTTCGAGAGGCCGCGCGCGATCAGCCTTAGCACCTCGAGCTCGCGCGCCGTCAGCGGATCGGGCATGGCCGCCTCGGCCGCCGGCCGCGACAGCTCCTCGAGCAGCTTGCGCGCGATGGCCGGGTGCAGCGAGGACTCGCCGTGATGCACCTGGCGGATCGCCTGCACCAGCGCCTCCGGGCCGGAGTCCTTGAGCAGGTAGCCCAGGGCGCCGGCCTTGATGGCCGGGAACACCTTGTCGTCCGAGGCGAAGCTGGTCAGGACCAGGATCCGCGCCTCGGGCCAGGCGGCCTTGATCCGCCCGATGGCCTCGATGCCGTCCATGCGCGGCATGGCCAGGTCCATCAGGATCACATCCGGTGCCGCCGCTTCCAGGGCGGCCAGGGCCTCGGCGCCGTCGGCGGCTTCGCCGACCACCTCCAGGTCCGGTTCGGTGGTCAGGAGCGCGCGGATGCCCTGGCGCACGATGGCATGGTCGTCGCAGAGGAAGACGCGAATCTTGTCGTCGGCCATGCGCTGGCTCCAGGCGGGCGGAGATGCCGCGGACCCTATCTTAGGGCCGGCCGGGTCTTCGCCGCAAGCCCGGCGAGCGGCGCGCCAGCTGCCGCACTGCCGGCGCAGGTCCCAGCCGTTCCGCGATGACGGGGGCCGTGACCCGGGTCACGGCCCCCGTCGGGGAGCGGACAGGAGCAGGCTCCAGACCGGCGCATCCACGACGGCTGCTCCGCTCGGATCGCGCGACCCCGGAAGGCCTCGCGA
This sequence comes from Caldilineae bacterium, assembly GCA_020634625.1. Lineage (GTDB taxonomy): Bacteria > Chloroflexota > Anaerolineae > Epilineales > Epilineaceae > JACKBJ01. The sequence continues at coordinate 6,123 of JACKBJ010000002.1, forward strand.
TCGACCTTGATAACACGCGAGGGCGGCGATCTTGGACAGGGCCCCGGCGGCGCGCCGATCCGAGCCGGGGCCGCCGCCGGGGACGGCGCTGCAACGCGGCCGGTCCAAGCTGATCGCATGCGCAACCCCAGCGAGCGGCCGGCCTCGGCCTCGGCATGTATCATTGTTCGGCCCGAATCGGCGACGCCCGTATCGACATCGCCTCGTCCGGCCGTTCGCGCGCCGGCGCGGGGGCCAGCGCCACACCCGACCGCAGCGCAGCACGCCATGCCCAGTCTGACGATCCGCCTGCTCGGCGCCGTGCGCCTCGACGTCGATGGTCAGCGCCTGCCGCCGCCCCAGCGCAGCGACACGCTGCGCGTCCTGGCCTGCCTGCTGCTGGCGCCGGATGGCCTCCAGGCCCGGGACGAGCTGGCCGCCCGGCTCTGGCCCGAGGCCGATCCGAAACGCGCCCGGGCCAACCTGCGCCACGGCCTGCACCAGCTGCGCGGCTGGCTGCCCCAGGCCTCGGATGGGCAGGACTGGTGCCTGGCCGACCGCGATCGGCTGGCCTGGAACCCGGAGGCGGATGCCTGGTGCGACGCCCGAGCCCTGCAACGGGTCGCGCGGCGGCAGCCGCAGCCCCGCCAGACCCGGCTGGCCGAGCTGCGGGACCTGCTGGCGCTGTACACGGGCCCCCTGCTCCCCGGCCTGGAGGATGCCTGGACCTCGAGCGCTCGGGCCGAGCTCGCCGCCTGCCAGATCCGGCTGCTGGATGCCCTGGCGGAAGCCTTGGAGGCGGCGGGCGATCGGCGGGCGGCCATCGAGCAGGCGCGCGCGCTGCTGGCCATCGAACCCTGTCACGAGCCCTCGCACCGACGCATCATGCGCATCCACGACCGCCGGGGCGATCCCGCGGCGGCGCTCGCCCAGGCCCAGGCCTGCCGCCGGGCGCTGCGCGAGCAGCTGGGCGCGGCGCCCAGCCCGGAGACCCAGGCCCTGATCGACGGCCTGTCCGAGCCCCGGCGCATGGCCGCCGATCCGCCGCCGGCCCGGCTGCAGGAGCGCGCACCGGACTACGGCCGCATCGATGCCTTGGGCCGGCGCGAAGCCTTCCTGGAAGCCCTGGCCGAGACCCGCCTGTTGACGGTCTGGGGGCCGGGCGGGGTGGGCAAGACCCGTCTCCTGCGGGAGGCCTTGCGCGGCGTTGCGACCGCCGGGCCGGTGCGTCACGTGGCGCTCGCGGAGGCCAGGGACGTGGTCGGCCTGTACGCTGCCCTGGCCGATGGCCTGGGCGCCGGACCGGGCTTGCCGACGCCCGCCGCGCTGGCCGATCGCATCGGCCGGGGCGACCTGATCCTGGTGCTGGACGATTGCGAGCAGCTGAGCGAGTCCCTCGCCGAGCTGAGCGAAGCCCTGCTGGTCCGCTGTCCCGGTCTGCGCCTCGTGCTGGGCAGCCGCGAGCGCCTGCGCGTCCGCGGCGAGCGGGTGCTGCCCTTGCCGCGCCTGAGCCTCGAGGGTGACGCGGCGCTGCCCGGTGGCGAGGCCGGTCGCCTGCTCCTGGCGGCCTTGCCGCCCGGCCGGCACGACGACCTCGGCCTGCGCGAGGCCCTGGCCGACATCGCCCGGGCGCTGGACGGGCTGCCGCGGGCGCTGTCTCAGGCCGCGCTGGCCCTGCGCCGGCAGGCACCGGCGCTCCTGGCCGGCCGCCTGGCCGAGAGCACGGCCGAGCTGGATGCCCTCGCCCGCTTGACCGGCGAGCGCTTCGAGAGCCTGGCCAGCGCCTTCGACCACGACCTGCGCCGTCTGTCGGCGGGCTCGCGAAACGTCCTCGGCCGCCTGGCCGAGGACCTCTCGCCGCTGGACCTGCCCGCGCTGCTCCGGGTCGAGGCGCGGCGCCCTTCCGGGGGGTCGCGCGCTGCCGGGGCCGCGTTGTCGCCGGCCGACATCGTCGAGCACCTGGCCGACCTGCGCGACCGTGCGCTGCTCGAGGTCGAGCTGGATGCGCGGGGTCAGACCCGCTACCGCCTCCTGAACACGACCCGCGACCTGGTCAGGCGGCGGCTGGGCTGATCCGGGCGCCGTCGCCTCGTCCCGCGCCGGGCGCGTCGCCGGGCGTCTCAGGCGACCGCCGAGCGACCAGCCGGCGATCGGTCGCCGCCCGCCGGGCGACGCGAAGCGGCCCCCGCGCGTTCGAGCGCGCGGGGGCCGCGGTACGTCTTGGGACCGGTGCGATCCGTGGGATCAGGCGCGGGCCACGGGCCTCACCGGGTCGACTGGCCTCACGGGCAGCCGCACTTCCAGACCACGCCGTTGAACAGCGGGTGGTAGGGCAGACCCGGGTTGCGCAGGCTCAGCCAGGTGCGCAGCGGGTTCAGCGGGCCGACGGCCAGGTTCGGGTTGCAGGCCAGGCCCCAGCCCGAGACGCCGGCGTTGTTGGCCAGCGCGTCGTTGAGGACGCCCACCGGCACCTTGCTCTTGGCCAGGTCACAGACCTGACCCACGGCCGCCGTCGGGACCGCCGTCGGCGGGGTGGTCGTGCCGCCGCCGCCCGGCGTCGTCGGCACGGCCGTCGGCTGCTCGCTGGTCGGCACCGGCGTCGGCGCCGCGCCGCAGACCAGGGCGTTGGTGGTGCGAACGACCGTCTGCGGGCGGGAGGCGTCGCCGTTGAACTTCTTGCGGCCCAGGGTGTAGATGGCGGCGTTGTGCATGCCGTCCCACTCCATGGCGCCGGCCACGCGGTCCTGCAGCGTCGTCTTGAGGTCGACCCAGGCCGGGGTGGCCTGAGTCAGGTCCAGCGCGTAGGTCTTGGTCTCGGTCGACTCGTTGCGGCCGAGGAAGCCCTGGCTGGCGCCGCCGTAGACGATCATCCAGTTGTTGACGGTGTCGTAGGCCGCGCTGTGGAAGAAGACCGTCGGGCCGCTGCCGCTGGTCGAGACGTTGGTGAACTTGGCCTTGCTCGGATCGGGATCCGAGACGTCCAGGGCCTGCAGGTTCTTGTTGCCGCGGCTGATGTCGTTCGTGCCGCCGTAGAGCAGGATGCGCTTGTTGGCCGAGTCGTAGACCGCCGTGTGGCCGTAGTTCGAGACGTTGCCGCCCGAGAGGGTGTTGACCATCGGCGCGCCGCTCATCGCATCGAAGCTGATGTACTGCGTGGAGATGCTGCGGGCCTGGCAGGTCGAACCCGTCAGGACGTCGGTCAGCGAGCACTGCGAGATGCCGCCGATGACCCAGATCGCGTCCTGCTCGGGCACGTAGGTGGCCGTGGCGAAGAAGCGGTCGGCGACGCTGAGCTGGAGCTTCTCCCAGCTGCCGGTCTTGGTGTTGTAGCGCTGGACGTCGCCGACGGCCTGGCCCTTGGCCGGGTCGCCCACGCCGCCGATGAAGTAGGCGGCCGAGTCGTCGGCGCCCGCGCCCTTGGCGCGGTAGGCGCCCGCGGCGGCGATGCGGTCCTGCGCGCCGCCGGCCGCGACGCGGCTATGGCGCGCGCTCAGGTTGGTGCCCGAGAGGTCGGCCTTCTCGACCGTGCTCTGGGCTTCGAAGCTGCCGTTCACGCCGCCGTAGATGTACATGACATGGCTGTCGCTGTCCATCGCCGAGGCCGAGTGGAAGAGCTCGCTCGAGGCGTTGCCGACCTGCTCCCAGGCGCAGGTCAAGCCCTGCTGCGCCGGCGCGGCCTGCGAGGTCTGGGCGCCGCCGACCAGGCCGAAGGCCAGACCGGTGAGCGCGGCGGTGGCCGCGACGAGCGGCCAATTGCGGGTTGAGAACTTAAGATTCACGTGGTCGCCTCTCCTTCAGTGAGGTAGTCCGGTGCGGGGAGCACGACCGGGCGGAGGGGGCATTCGGGTTCGAACTTTGCGCAAGCCTCGAACCCGAGAGTCGCCACCGCTGCGGTAGTGCGCCCGTAGTGACACACGAGGGTTACACGGCTAGCGGCGGACGCGCCGCGAAGCTGACGGCTCCATGTACCCCCTGTCCAAGCGCACGATGCGCTTTCCCAACGAGCAATCATACTCATGTGCGGCCGGACGGCAACGTCGGATCGTCCTGCGCCCCGGCCCGGCGTATAATCCAGCCATGGCCACCAACACCCAGACCCTCGAGCGGCTCTTCGCCGCGGGCGACATCGACATCGCCCGGGGCGCGCTCTTCGACCGCGTCCCGGGATCGCTCGGCGGCGGCCCGGAAGGCGGCCCCGACTTCGACCGGGTCGAGGGCATGCTGCTGGGCCTGGCCATCGGCGACGCGCTGGGCCGGCCGACCGAGGCCCAGCTGCCCGAGCGCCGCGCCGCCGCGCACGGCGAGCTGCGCGACTACCTGCCGACGCGGCACTCCGACGGCCTGCCCATCGGCCTGCCCTCGGACGATTCCCAGATGGCCTTCTGGACCCTGGAGCAGCTGATCGAGAGCGGCCGCTTGCGGCCCGAGCGCCTGGCCCGGCTCTTTGCCACCGAGACGATCTACGGCATCGGCAAGAGCGTGCTGCAGTTCGTCCACCATGCCCGCAGCGGGGGCGTGCCCTGGTACCGCTGTGGCGTCAAGTCGGCCGGCAACGGCGCCCTGATGCGCATCGCGCCGGTCCTGGTGCCCCATCTGCGCGAAGGCACGACCGAGCTCTGGGTCGACACCGCCCTGGCGGCCATGCTGACCCACAACGATTCGGCCTCGATCGCCAGCTGCCTGGCCTTCGTCGACATCCTGCGCCAGCTGATGGCGATGGACGCGCCGCCGCCGGCCGACTGGTGGCCGGCCACCTGGATCGCGGCCACCCGCGACCTCGAGGTCGACCCGACCTACGAGTCGCGGGCCCCGCACTACGCCGACTTCCAGGGCCCGCTCTGGCGCTTCGTCGAACGCGCCATCGCCGAGGCCGAAGCGGAGTCCTGGTCGACCCTCGAGGCCTGCAACGCCTGGTACTCGGGCGCCTACCTGCTCGAGACCGTGCCCTCGGCGCTGTACATCCTCATGCGCCACGCCGACGATCCGGAGGAGGCCATCGTGCGCGCGGTCAACGACAGCCGCGACAACGACACCACCGCGGCCATCGTCGGCGCCGCCGTCGGGGCCCTGCATGGGCACGACGCCCTGCCCGAGCGCTGGCTCCAGGGCTTGACGGGGCGCACCCGTCGGGACGACGACGGGCACATGTTCGCGTTGCTGGCCGAGGCCGGCCGGATCTTCGGCGATGGCTGAGCCGGGCGGGCCCCTGTCCGGCCGCGAGGCCATCGTCGTCGGCGGCGGCTTCGGCGGCCTGTCGACGGCCTGCTACCTGGCCCGCGACGGCGCGCGGGTGACCCTGCTCGAGAAGAACGAGCAGGTCGGCGGCCGCGCCAGCCGGCTGTCCCAGGACGGCTTCGTCTTCGACATGGGGCCCAGCTGGTACCTGATGCCCGACGCCTTCGAGCGCTTCTTCGGCCACTTCGGCAAGACGCCGGAGGACTACTACCGCCTGACACGGCTCGACCCGCATTACCGCATCTGCTTCAAGGGCGCCGAGACCCTGGACATCAACGGCGATCGCGCCGCCATGCGCCGGCTCTTCGAGCGCTACGAGCCGGGCGCCGGCGCGGCCCTCGACCGCTACCTGGCCAAGAGCCGGGACACCTACGAGCGGGCCATGCCCGGCTTCGTCTATACCGACCGGCCGCGGCTGCGCGACTTCCTGACGCTCGAGGTGGCCCGGCAATCGCGCGGCCTGGCGCTGCTGGGCACCATGGACCGCCTGGTGGCGCGCTACTTCCAGCATCCCAAGCTGCGTCAGATCATCGAGTACAGCCTGGTCTTCCTGGGCGGCTCGCCCCGGAACACGCCGGCGCTGTACCACCTGATGGGCCACGTCGACTTCAACCTGGGCGTCTACTATCCCCAGGGCGGCATCGGGGCGGTGATCGACGCGCTGGTGGCGCTGGCGACCGAGCTGGGCGTGCGGATCGAGACCGACCGGCCGGTCACGGCCATCCGGCCGGTCGAGCCCTCCGGGGCGACCGGCCCGCGCCTGCGCGTGACCACGGCCGACGGCGACGCCCGCGAGGCCGACATCGTGGTCAGCAACGCCGACTACCGCTTCACCGAGGAGCAGCTGCTGGCGCCGGAGCACCGGCAGCACGGCGCGCGCTACTGGCGCGGCCGAACCTGGGCGCCCTCGGCCTTCCTGCTCTACCTGGGCGTCACGGGCGAGGTCCCCGAGCTGGCGCACCACACCCTGGTGCTGCCCGAAAGCTGGGATGCGCACTTCGCGGACATCTTCGACCGGCCGGCCTGGCCCGAAGACCCGGCCTACTACCTGTGCGTGCCCTCCCAGACCGATCCCGGCGTGGCGCCGGCGGGGCACAGCAACCTCTTCGTGCTGGTGCCCATCGCCGCCGGCCTCGAGGACGGGCCGGAGACCCGCGCGCGCTACCGCGCGCAGATCCTGGACGACATCGCGCGCAACACGGGCGCCGATCTGCGCGACCGGATCGTCTTCGAGCGCAGCTTCTCGGTGGCCGACTTCGCCGCGCGCTACCACGCGGCCGAGGGCTCGGCGCTGGGCCTGGCGCATACCCTGGCCCAGAGCGCCTTCGCGCGGCCCGGCCGGCGTTCCAGGAAGCTGCCGGGCCTCTACTTCGCCGGCAGCTACACCACGCCCGGCATCGGCATGCCGATGTGCTTGATCTCGGGCGAGCATACGGCTCGGGCCGTGGTCGAGGACCTGGCCTGATGCCCGCAGCCCCGGCCCTGCGCTACCTGCTCAAGCTCTCGCGGCCGCGCTTCTGGCTCTATCTGGCCGGTCCGGTGCTGGTCGCGGCCGCCTACGCGGCGAGCCGGCCGGCCGACCTGGCTGCCTGGCGGCTCTGGCTGCTCTTCGCCTACGCCCTGCTGCCGGCCAACCTCCTGGTCTACGGCGTCAACGACGTCTTCGACGCCGAGATCGACGCGCACAACCCCAAGAAGCAGGCGCGCGAGGCGCGCTTCGGCGGCCAGCCCGCCGTCTGGTGGGCCCTCGGCCTGAGCGCCCTGGCCAGCCTGGCCGCCCTGGCGGCGCTGCCGCCGCCGGCGCGGCCCTGGCTGCTGGGCTTCGTGTTCCTGGCCATCTTCTACAGCGCCCCGCCGCTGCGCTTCAAGACCCGGCCGCTCCTTGACTCGCTGTCCAACGGGCTCTACGTCCTGCCCGGCCTGGCCGCCTACGTGCTGCTGGCCGGAGCGGCGCCGCCGACGGCCGCCATCGTCGGCGGCTGGCTGTGGACGATGGCCATGCACAGCTTCTCGGCCATTCCCGACATCGCACCCGATCGGGCGGCCGGCATCCAGACCACCGCCACCTGGCTGGGCGCCGGCCGGACCTACGCCTACTGCGGTCTGTGCTGGCTCGGATCGGCGCTGGCCTTCGCCGCGATCCACCCGGCGCTGGGCTGGCTGCTGGGCGTCTACCCGGCCCTGGTGGCCTGGATCGCCCTGCGCGGCATCGACGTCGAGCGCGCCTACTGGTGGTTTCCGGCCATCAACACGCTGCTGGGCATGGCGCTGACCTTGGGCGGGCTCGGACGGCTCGTCGGCGGCGCCTGATGCCCTGTCCCGTTCGCGTGGACGGTCGACCCCTGGGGGGAGGATGAGCATCGATCGCCTGGAGGCCTGGCTGCGCCGCAAGCGCTGGACCGTGGCGCTCTTCGTGCCGCTGGTCGGCGTGGCCGGCTTCGCACTGCGCCGCTGGCTGGGCGAGGGACCCTGGTCGAGCGCCCTGGGCTGGCCGCCGCTGCTGATCCTGGTCAACGGCGTGATGGCGCTGCCGCTGGCCTTCGGGCTGCGCGGGCTCTGGGGCCGGCGCGGCCTGGCCGCTCTGGCCGCTCTGGCGCTCTTCAGCTGGCTGATCGAGAGCCTGGGCGTGGCCACCGGCTGGCCCTACGGCCGCTTCGCCTATGCGATCGGCCTGGAGCCCCTGCTCTTTGGCCTGGTCCCGCTGGCGCTGCCGCTGTTCTGGGTGCCGATGGTGCTCGACGCCTGGCTGCTGGCGGTGGCCGGCACGGCCGGGCTGAGCGGGCGAGGCCGGGTCGGCGCCTGGGCCCCCTGGCTGGCCGCGCCGATCCTGCTGGTGCTGCTGGACGGGATCATGGACCCGGGCGCGGTGGCGCTGGGCTTCTGGGCCTGGGAACGGCCGGGGCCCTGGTATGGCGTGCCCTGGATCAACTTCGGAGGCTGGCTGATCAGCGGCACGGTGGGGATCTCGCTGGCAGCCTGGGCGCTGCCGGCGTGGCGGGTCCGGTCGCGCCTCGCCGCGGACGGACTGGCCTGGGGGACGCTCTTGGCCTTCCTGGCCTTCTGGGGGCCGATCAACGGCCTGCATGGGCAGCTCTGGCCGGCGCTTGCCGCCGGCCTGCTCGGGCTGCGCGTGCTGGGGCTCTACGCACGAGGAATCGGCTCAGGCAGCCAGGTTTGAACCTTTAATTGCTGCAATTCGGCCTGCGCGTCACCGATATTTCGTTCAATGAGTTGCATTCGAACGGATTTGTGTGGTATGCTCCCGGCATGCACGACTTCCTCGAGACCCCCTACCCCCTCCATCCGGCGCCCGTTCACGCCGACCGGCTGGTCACCACCCGCCAGGCCGCCGAGATCTGCGGCGTCCACGCCTCGACCGTCAAGCGCTGGTGCGACGCGGGCGAGCTGGTCTGCGAGCATACGCCGGGCGGGCATCGCCGCATCGACTTGGACGTCCTGCTCGCGTTTGCCGTTCATCAGGGCGTCGCGACCGATCTGGACCCCTTCGGCCCGCACGCGGCGGCCGTCTGGATCGCCAGCCGCGCGGCCGTCGGAGCGCGGCGGCTCGATCCGGTCGTCGAGCTCTGGCTGGGCTGGCTCTTGCGCGACGAGCCCGCCTACCTGGCCCCCACGATGGGCTACCTGCTGCGGGCGGGCCTGCCCCTGACCACGCTCTTCGACGCGGGCATCATGACCCTGCTGCAGCAGGTCGGTGCGGCCTGGTATGCCGGCACGCTGCGCATCGGCGACGAGCATCGCGTCACCGAGCAGGTGAAGGACGCCCTGCACGCGCTGCGTCTGCAGCTGGCTCCGGCGCGGTCCGCCCAGGCGGCCGACGATCGCGTGGCCATCGTCGCCTCGGCGCCCGGCAACCGGCATCACCTGGGCGCCTTCATGGCGCGGATCCTGCTCGAGGCGCGGGGCTGGAGCGTTCGCTTCCTCGGCGCCGACCTGCCGGCCGACGAGCTGGCGGCGCAGCAGCGCAGCGCGGGCGCCTGCCTGGTCTGCGTCTCCTTCAGCACGCCCCAGACCCTGGCCGACGCCCGCCGCCTGGCGCAGATCCTGGCGGACGAGTCGCGCAAGGGCCAGGCCTTCCACCTCGTGCTGGGCGGCAACGCGCTGCCGCCCGAGGCCGCCGCGATCGAAGCGCCGGGCCTGGCGAGCTGCCGGGCCCTGCCCAGCATGGCGGCCTTCGAAGCCTGGCTCGAGCAGCAGTTCCCCGGGCCCCGGCCCGAGCCCATGCGAGGAGGTCGTCGATGAACCCGCTTCCGTCCCCGGTCCAGCCGCTCCCGGCCTCGCTGGCCGACTCCGACCTGGCCCGCTTCATCGCCGAAGCCGAGCGTGCGCCCGAGGCCTACTTCGCCCTCAACTCGCGCTCGTTCTCCTTTGCCGCCCGGCTCTTCCCGGACGCGGCACGGCAGGCCGTCACCCGCATCTATGCCTTCTGCCGGACCACCGACGACCTGGTCGACGCGCGCATGAAGGCCGGCGATCCCGAGGCGGCCGCGGCCCAGCTGGACATCTGGGAAGCCCTGGCCCGCGAGGCCTGGCAGGGCCGGGCGACCGGCATCGGCTTCCTCGACCAGGTCATGGCCGAGTCGGCCGAGGCCGGGGTGCCCTTCGAGCTGATCGCCGACCTGATCGCCGGCGTGCGCACCGACATCGGCGCGGTCGAGGTCGAGAGCTTCGAGGATCTGCGCCGCTACTGCTACTGCGTCGCCTCGGTCATCGGCATCTGGATGACCCGGCTCTTCGGGGTGCGCGAGCCCTGGCTGATCGAGCGGGCCGAGATGCTGGGCTATGCCCTGCAGCTGACCAACATCCTGCGCGACGTCGGCGAGGACCTGGCGATGGACCGGATCTACCTGCCGCGCGAGGCCCTGACGCGCCACGGTCTGACGCGGCGCGATCTGGAGGCGATGGCCGCCGGCGCCCCGATCACGAGCGCCTACCGCGGGCTGATGGAGGAGATGATGGCCACGGCGGAGCACTGCTATGACCTGGCCTTCGAGGCGATGCCCTATTTGCCGGCCTTCTACGCCCGTCCGGTGGCCGCCGCGGCCGAGATCTACCGGGGCATCCTGGGCGAGCTGCGGCGCAGCGGCTATGACAACTTCCGCCAGCGCGCGGTGACCGGCCGGCTGGCCAAGCCCCGCCTGGCGGCGCGCGGTCTGGCGCGGCTCTGGTGGCCGATGGCCCGCAACCGCCCGGCGGTCGAGCTGGACGCCCGGCCCCTGGGCGCCTTCACCAGCTTCCGTTGACCTCCGAATCCAAGCCCGAAGCCTCGAAAGCCAGCGAGATGAACCGCATGTCGACCCCAGAGACCTCGAAGCCGCTGCCTTGGGCCGACGCGCCCGCGCTCGCCCCCACGCTCGCCCCCACGCCCGCCCCCGAGGCTGCCCTCGAGCCCGGCGATGTGCCCGGCCCCGCGGCCGCTCCCGCCGGCCGCCGCGCCGTCGTCATCGGCAGCGGCTTCGGCGGCCTGGCGGCGGCGGTGCGCCTGCAGGCCATGGGCTACCAGACCACCATCCTGGAGAAGCGGGCCCGGGTCGGCGGCCGGGCCTACCAGCTGCGGCAGGCCGGATACACCTTCGACATGGGCCCCAGCCTGATCACCGCGCCCGAGGTCATCCAGTCGGTCTTCGAGGTGGCCGGCAAGCGCCTGGAGGACTACCTCGACCTGATTCCGCTGGACCCCTACTACCGCATCTACTTCCACGACGGCAGCCAGATCGACTACTCGGGCGATGCCGAGCGGATGAAGGCCCAGATGCGCGTCTTCGCGCCGCGCGACGCCGATCGCTACGACGCCTTCATGCGCGCCATCGAGCCGATCCACCAGGCCATCATCGTCGACCGGCTGGGCGCCCAGCCCTTCGACACGCTGCGCTCGATGATCGATTTCATCCCCAAGGCGATCAAGCTGGGCGCCTTCCTGCCGGTGACGACCTTCGTGCGGCGCTTCTTCAAGGACCCGCGCCACCACTTCATGTTCAGCTTCCACCCGCTGTTCATCGGCGGCAACCCCTTCCGCTCGCCTTCGGTCTACCTGTCGATCCCCTACCTCGAGCGGGCGGGCGGGGTCTGGTTCACCCGCGGCGGCATGTACAGCCTGGTGGAGGCCTTCGCTCGGCTCTTCGAGGACATCGGCGGAACGATTCGCTGCGGCGCGGGCGTCGACGAGATCCGGGTCGAGGACGGCCGGGCGGTGGGCGTGCGCCTGGGCCAGGAGACGATCGCGGCCGACCTGGTGGTGTCCAACGCCGACCTGGGCTTCACCTACTCCCGGCTCATCGCGCCGGAGCACCGCCGCAAGTGGACCGATCGGCGGATCGACAGGCTGGACTACACCATGAGCTGCGTGGTGCTCTACATCGGCGCGCGCAAGCAGTGGCCCAAGCTGGCCCACCACACGCTGATCCTGTCCAAGCGCTACAAGGCGCTGCTGCACGACATCTTCCAGAGCAAGGTCCTGGCCGAGGACTTCAGCCTGTACCTGCATGCCCCCACCCGCACCGACGGCTCGATGGCGCCCGAGGGCGGCGAGAGCCTCTACGTGCTGGTCCCGGTGCCCAACCTGCGCGCCGGCATCGACTGGTCGGTCGAGGCCGAGCCCTTCACCAACCGGGTCCTCGACTTCCTCGAGGCCTGGGGCCTGGACGGCCTGCGGGAGCACCTCGAGGTGCTCGAGGTCATGACCCCGGACGACTTCGAGCAGGACCTGTCGAGCTACGTCGGCAACGCCTTCGGCATCGAGCCCAAGCTGACCCAGACGGCCTGGTTCCGTCCGCACAACGCCAGCGAGGACATCGACGGGCTGTACTTCGTCGGCGCCGGCACCCATCCCGGCGCCGGCGTGCCGGGCGTGCTGCTCTCGGCCGAGGCCAGCCTGAACGCCATCCGGCGCGACGAAGCGCTGCGCCAGGCGGGCGTGGCCGGCGCGAGCGGCGGCGCGGCCGGCGGGATGCGCTAGCGCCGCGCCAGGCGCCGAACTCGGCGATCCGGTCCGAGGTGCATTGCGATGTCGATGGCCCCGCCGGGGCGTGTATCATGGCTACCGGCGAAGCCAACCCGTGCCCAGCCGCAACGTGGTGCTCCGAGACCGGCCGAGCCCGCGCCGGTCCCAGCCCCTTCACCGCCAAGGATCCCGCCATGATGCCCTCCATGTCCGGCCCCGCTGCGGCCGACGCGCCGGCCGCCCGACCGCTCTCGATCGCCCCGGCGACCCTCGCCGAGGCCCTCGGCCAGCTCGTCGGCCGGCATGGCGAGGCCGAGCGTGCGCGGATCGCGCGCGGTCTGGCCCAGGTGGCCGCGCGCTGGACCCAGGCCGATGGTGACGCCGCGGCGTTCCTGTCCTTCTGCCTCGACGCCTACGTCGCCGAGCCCGAGGCGCGCCGGCAGCTCCTGGAGCGACTCGAGACGACGCTCGACCTGATCTCCGGTCACCTCCTCGAGATCCGACGCGGCCTGCGGCGCTGGTCCGACCTGGTGGTCGAGCGGGCGCCGGCCATCGACGACCTGGCCGCCACCTTCGACCCGGCGCCCGACCTCGACGAGCAGTGGTATGCGCAGAAGCTGGGCTTCGTGGCCCTGCTGAACTTCGCCCGGCCGAGCCTGGCCGAGATGTTGGCCGAGGGTCCCGCCTGGGACGATGCGGACTGGGCGGCGGCGCGCGTGGCGCAGCACTTCGGGCCGCGCGTTCCGGCCGAGGTCGGCCAGCGTGCCCGCAGGCTGCAGCACCGGGCCGGCAGCTTCGTCGACGGCTTCCATGTGCCGGTCGGCTCGATGGTCGATGCGGCGGGCAAGCGCTGGTTCGAGCCCGGCCGCAAGCTGGTGGCGCACTGGCTGATCCGCGAGCAGATCAAAGCCGGCTACGCCGAGCCCGGCGGCCTGGCCCTGCAGCGGGCGCTGGGCTGGGTGATGCGCCGGCACATCGACGGCTCGATCCCGCGTGCCGTGATGGACGGCAGGAGCGACGCGGCCTGGGACCCGGAGTCCAACCGCCTGGCCGGCCAGGCGCCGGCCGAGGCCGACACCGTCGGCCTGGAGCGCTACGAACGCTGGCTGGACGTCTTCGCCGCCGCCCGCGCCTACGACGCCCACCACCCCGAGCATCCGACCGCCATCGCGCGCACCTTCGAGCTCGAGCGCGAGATTCCCGAGGCCGAGGTCGAGCGCCTGTTGGTCGAGCTGCTCGAGTCGCCGGTGCGGGCCGAGCTGGCCGGCCGGGTCGCCGCGCGCCTGGGGCGGCCGCTGGAGGCCCACGACATCTACTACGAGGACCTCCTGCCCAAGCCGGCCGCTGCCGAGCTCAACGCCCGGCTGGCCGGATTCTATCCGGATGCGGCCAGCCTGGAGCGCAAGCTGCCGGAGCTCTTGCGTCACCTGGGCTGGTCGGACGAGGACGCCGAGTTCTTCGGCCGCCGCGTCAAGGTCGAGATCGCGCGCGGGCCAGGCCACGCCATGCCGGCCGGCCGGCCCGAGATGCCGGTCTGGCTGCGCACCAACAGCCTGGACGGCGAGCTGGGCTGGGACGGCTTCGACATCGCGATGCACGAGCTGGGCCACAACCTCGAGCAGCTGTGCAGCATGCACCGGGTCTCGCGCCCGGCCCTGCGCGGCGTGCCCAACAACGCCTGCACCGAGGCCTTCGCCTTCCTCTACCAGGCCCAGGCGCCGCGGGCCATCGGCCTCGACCAGAGCCGGGAGGGTCTGGACCCCTTCGACGCCGGCGCCATCTCGGCCCTGCTGGCCGCCTGCCAGATCGCCGGCCCGGGCCTGCTCGAGCTGCAGGCCTGGCGCTGGCTCTACGCCAACCCGGAGGCCGACGCGGCCGGCCTGCGCCAGACCGTCCTGCGCCTGGCCGGCGAGCTCTGGGACCGCTACTACGCCCGAGACTACGGCCCGGACCGCTACCACCTGCTGGCCGCCTACCAGCACATGGTCGCCTACCCGCTCTACCTGCCCGACTACGCCCTGGGCCACATCGTCAGCCACCAGATCGCCTCGAGGCTGCGCGACCGCGACCTCGCGGCCGAGACGCTGCGCATCTGCGCCATCGGTCGGGTCACGCCCGATCTCTGGCTGCGCCGTGCCGTCGGCGAGGGCCTGTCGACGGCGCCGCTCGTGCGCGACGCGGAGCTGGCGCTGGGCCGGCTCCGAGGCTGACGAGGCCGAGGCGCGGCGCGGGGTGGGCGGGGACGCTTCTGCAACGCAGGCGACCTAGCATCGACCGGCAGCCGAGATCGGCTCCATCGACGCTCACCATCCCGCCCAGCCAACCGAGGGGACACACCATGCGCAGCTTCAGCGTCCGATCGCTCCACGCGGCCGCCACCGGGCTCATCCTGCTCACCGGCTCCATCGCGGCCATCGCCCGCGCCGACGAGGTCACCCCGTCGCCCGTCTACAGCATCCCCTGCTCGCTCACGGTCGACGAGGAGTGGTGCCAGCAGGAGGCGCCGCCGCTCGCCACGTCCAGCCCGGGGAAGAAGCCGCGCATCGTCGTCAACGCGAACGCGGTCGCCACGGCCGCCGCCATGTGCGCCGACTCGGGCGGGGTGCGGGTCTCGGCGGAAGCCTACTGGACCCGATCCCGCTCCTGCTACACCTCGCTGATCGCCGCGCCTCCGTACACGCTGACCCAGAGCGGCGTGATGCTGCAGCGCCATGGGAGCATCGAAGAGCGGCCCTTCGAGGAATGCATGGACGATCTGACGGACTACGAGGTCTTCATCGAGGTCGACGATCGCGTCGACGATCCCTACCGGGTGACCTATGGCGCGGCCCGGGTCACGTTGAGCTGCTGCGAGATCTGCCGCTAGGCGGGTTGCGACGCGATCCGTCGGGCGGGCGCTCGGCGAGCGCCCGCCAGCCGCTGCCGCGCTCGCCGGCCAGCCCTGCCAGGCCTTCGTCCAGCCCGAAGAGCCAGCGCCAGGCGCGGTGGACGGGGCGACTTCGACCCAGCCAGCCCATGGCGCGCCGGCGCCGCGTGCCCCGCGGCGCCCGGAGCGCCGGCCGCTGCATCCAGCGGTCGTAGAGCCGGCCGAAGGGCCAGCCCCAGGGCTCCAGCCGCAGGAGGCTCAGGTCGGCGGCCTCGATGCCGGCGCGCAGCGAGGCCCGATCGTAGCGGCGGTGGTGGCCGACCGCCCGGTCGAAGGCGTCCAGGCGCGCCGGGCCGGCCGGCACCGTCAGCGCCAGGCGGCCGCCGGGCGCCAGCACCCGCCGCAGCTCGCGAAGCGCCGCGGCGTCGTCGGCGACGTGCTCCAGCAGCTCGCCGGCCGTCGCCCCGGCCAGGCCGCCATCGGCCAGGGGCAGCGCCAGGGCATCGGCCACGAAGACGTGGAGGCCATCGGCCAGCCCGGCCCGCCGGGCGCGGTCACGCGTCAGCCCGACCCGCTGCGGGTCGCGATCGAAGGCCAGCACCGCGGGCCCGGCCGCGGCGAGCTTCAGCGCCACGCTGCCCGGTCCGCAGCCGGCGTCGAGCAGCGGGCCCGGCGACGCGGGCCGGGCGGATGCCTCGAGCAGCGCGGCGGCCAGCCGGTCGGTGCGCCAGGCGTGCCGCGGGCCGCTGTGCCGCGCCGCGTCGCACGCATCCACCGACGCGCGGTCTGGCCGCGCCGGGTCGAACGCGGCGAGCAGCGCGCTCAGGTCGGCCAGCAGCCGGCGGCCCAGGATCTCGGGCGCGAAGCGCGCGTCCCAGGCCGCCTGACCGGCCGCGGCCAGGCGCGCCCGGGTCGCCGGATCGTCGGCCAGCTGCGCGATGGCCGCCGCCAGCGCCGCCGGATCCGCCGCCGGGACCGTCCAGACCTCCTCGCCCGGCCGGAGCAGCGCGCGCAGGGCCGGCGTATCGGCGCTGAGGACCGGTCGGCCGGCCGCCAGCGCCGCGTAGACCTTGAAGGGCAGGACCCGCCGCGCCTTGGCCTGGTCGCCGAAGATGCCCAGGCAGAGTCCGGCCCCGGCCAGATGCTCGCGGGCCAGTCGCTCGGCCGGCATCCAGGTCGGCAGGAAGCGCAGGTTGGGCAGCCCCATCCGCTCGGCCCGGGCGCGAATCGCGGCATGGGTCTGCCCTTCGCCCACCAGCTCGAAGACGATGTCGCGCCGTTCGGCCAGGCGCGCCGCCGCGTCCAGCACGGTCTCCAGGCCGTGCAGCGGGATGAACTGGCCGGCGTAGACCACCCGCAGCGGCCGCTGCGGGTCGGGCGCCGTGGCCTGGTAGGGCGGCGTGTGGCTGCGGTAGACCGCCGGCGCGCCGGCCGGCACCAGGATCGTCGCCTCGGGCGCCAGACCCAGCTCGCGCGCCCAGGCCAGGCCATGCTCCGGCGTGTCGACCAGCACCCGGTCGGGCAGCGCGAAGAGGCGCCGCTCGAGGGCCTCCAGCAGGCGCGCGCGCAGCGTGTCGGGACGGGCCAGGCCGCGGTCGCGCAGGGTCTCGCCGATCGAGACCAGCGGGTCGAAGACCAGCGGAACGCCGCGCCGGTCGGCCAGCCGGCGGGCCAGCGGCAGGTCGAGGTGGGCGGTCGAGCCGACGAGCATCAGGTCGTAGGCCGCCTGACGCCGGTGCCGCGCGATCAGGCGGAGCCAGGCGGCGGCTTGGCGGCCGGCCGCCGCCAGCGCCGCCCCGCGCCCGCGTGCCGCCCCGAGCTTGGCGCCGGTGTCGCGCCAGAGCGCGACCTGGCACTCGACCAGCTCGACCCCGGCCGCGCGCAGGGCGGCCTGGACGATCGCGTTGCGCCCGCCCTCGCGGTCGTAGCAGCCGAAGTAGAGGACGCGCACCCGCGGGCGCTCAGAGCTGGGTCCGCTTGACGATCAGGTCGGCCAGCAGGCCGATCACCAGCACCTGCAGGCCGGTCACCAACAGCGCCAGCGTGACCGAGCGCATCGGGGGCACGGGCCAGGTCAGCCCCTGGTAGAGCCAGACGTCCAGCACGACGTACTTGGCCGTCGCCACGCTCAAGAGGAGCAGCGCCAGCGGGAGGAAGATCTTGAGCGGGTTGAAGTACATCACCGTGCGCACGATCAGCGAGAGGTAGTTGTAGCTGTCGCGCAGCGGATGGAAGGTCGAATGGCCGACCCGCGGATAGTAGTCGATCGGCAGCCACTTGACGGTGAAGCCGCTGGCCAGGAAGGCGATGGTGATGGTGCTGACCCAGGAATGGGTGGTCGGCAGGATCGGCAGGAAGCGCAGGGTCCCGTCGCGGCGCTGGGCCCGCAGGCCCGAGTTGAGGTCGGGGATGCGCGAGCCGGTCATGTACTCGGCCAGGCGCCGCAGCAGCCACTTGGCCGGCCGGCGCAGCCAGCGGACGGTGCCCGCCTCGACCCGGCGCGCCCCGATGACCATGTCGGCGCCGGCGTCGATCATCGCCAGCATCTCGGGCATGCGGTCGTTGGGATAGGTGCGGTCGGCGTCGGTGAAGACCACCACCGCGCCGCGCGCGGCCTTGACGCCGGTCGTGCGCGCCGCGCCCGTGCCGCGGTTGAAGGGGTGCTCGAGCAGGCGCACCCCGTCGCGCTGGCGCACGAGGTCGGGCGTCCCGTCCTTGGACCCGTCGTCGACGACGATGATCTCGTAGCGGTAGCCGCTCGCGTCCATCGTGCGGCGGATGTCGTCCAGGTCGTCGCCGATGGCCGCCCGCTCGTTGTAAGCCGGCAGGATCACGCTGACGTCGACCCGCGCGTCCTCGCCGCTCGCATCGGCCGGCACCAGCAGACCGGGCTTGGATCCTTCCGTCATCACGCATCTCCTCGCTGTTGGGGTTCCGAGTATCGCGGCGCGGCCGCCAGCCTGACGCCTGCCGTGATGACGCAAAGATCCTAGCATCGCTGTCAGCCGCTGTCGCCTCGCGCGCGGGAGCGCGCCGGCCGCGGCCTCGGTCGCGGCCTCAGACGGGGCCGCGATAGGCGGGCCAGATCAGGCCCAGGAGCGCCCAGAGGTCCAGAACCAACACCGTCCGGGCCAGCAGCAGTGGGCCGCGGCGCGGCGCCAGGCGCTCGGCCAGCGCCAGCGCCGGCAGGGCCAGGGGCAGCAAGGCCGGCAGCAGGTAGCGGCCCTGGGGCAGCCGCTCGCCCGCCGTGCCGGCCATGCTGCCGACCAGGGCGCAGGCCAGGGCCAGACCGGCCGCGACGGCCGCCCCGCGCAGCAGGCGGGCGGTCTCGGGCGCGCCCGCGGCCAGCCAGCGCGGCCGCGTCAGGGCCAGCGCCCAGGCGACCAGGGCCCAGAGCGTCAGCAGGCGCGTAGCGCCGTCGTAGCCGGCGCCGGGCCAGATCCGCAGCCAGCCGAAGCCGCCCCAGAAGGACGCGAAGGTGAAGCCGAGGCCGCGCGCCGCCGCCGCCAGGCTGCCGGCCGGGTCGGTCAGTGCGCCCGGCATGGCCCGGATCAGCCGCTGCGCGGCCGTGTAGCGCAGGCCGAAACGCCAGAGATCGGGGCCCAGCCGGCGGGGCGCCTCGGCCCCGCCGTTGGCGATGCCGACGCCGGGGCGGCGCGCGCCGGTCGCCGGGGCGGCTTCCCAGCGGCGCAGGTGGACGTCGTCGGCATCCACCTGCGCCATGCCCGCCGCGTCGCCCGCCCCCGGCACCAGGGCGAGGCGCAGCCGCTGGCTGCCGGCGGGCAGGGTCAGGGTCAGCGCCGCGCGCTGCCAGTCCCGGTCGAGCTGCAGGGTCTGGCTCCACCAATGCCCGCGATCGTCGTTGAGCACCAGCTGGGCCTGACCGCCGGAGGCCCCGCGCAGCCAGGCCGAGGCCAGCAGGGTCTCGCCGGCCTGCACCTCGGTCCACTGCTCGAGGTACTGCCAGGCGAGCGGGTCGGTATCCGTGATCCGCAGCCCGGCGCGCCCGCTGCGGGCCGCATCGACCCGGCGCTCCGGGCCCCAGGCGCGGCCGACCCGGGTCCAGCCGGCGGCCAGCTCCGGACGCGGCCAGGCGGCCAGCAGGGCCAGCGCCAGCAACGCCAGCAGTGCCGGGGCGGCCGGAGGGCGGGCGAACGGGCGCCGGCGCCGGCTGTCCGGGCCGATCGAGCCGATCGAGCCGGTCGCGTCGGCCGCGGCGGTCGCATCGCTGGCCGGCGCGCCGCCCCGGCCGCTGACCGCCAGCAGCACCAGGGCCAGGGGGGTCAGGAAGAGCAGGCTGCGCTTGACCGGCGCCGCCAGCAGCGCCAGCCCCAGCAGGGCCAGCGCCGAGGCGCGGCCGGGGCCACGGCGCAGCGAGCGTCCGGCCAGGCCCAGCCAGAGGCTGGCGATCAGGGCGGCCGGCAGGTCGTTGCCGAGCATGGCGCCATCGAAGGCCAGGATCGGCAGGGCGGCCACCGTCAGGCCGGCCGCCAGGGTCAGCCGGTGGGCCTCGCCGGCGGGCGCGTCCAGCGCCAGCCGGGCCGCGCCGAGGACGGCGACCACCAGAAGCAGGCTCAGCCCGACGCTGCTGAGGCGCATGGCGGCCAAGGCCGCCTCGAGGCCCCGGGGCAGCGCCAGCCAGGCGGCCGGCAGGTAGGGCAGGTAGCCCAGCGGCGTCTCGCTGCCGACCTGGGTCGGCGCGTCGGCCAGGCGCGGCAGGTCGTCGAAGCGCCCGGGCGGGGCGGGGGGCGCCGCTTCGCCCAGCCAGGCGTACCAGCGCGCGGCCTGCATCGATGCCAGGATCTGCGCCTGGAGCGCCGGATCGGTCGAGACGGGCGGTCCGCGCTGCCGGGCGGTCAGGACGACGTACTCGAAATGGCTCGGCTCGTCCGGCCCCTGCCAGGGCGGCACGATGGCGGCCATGAGCAGGCCCCGGCAGAGCACGTAGAGCAGCAGGGCCGCCAGCCAGCCCGCCGGCCAGCCGGCCAGCCGAGCGGCCAGCCAGGCGGGCGGCCGGGCGACAGGGGCGCCGGACTCGCTCGAGATTTGCTTGGAGATGCGCATGGTCAGGTGCTATTATTACTGTTTCGAATCGGGCGCGTCCATCCGGCGGCCGTGCATGGAGGTATCGACGTGTTCTACAAGTGGCCCAACGTTCCCCCGAATGCCCTGACCGAGGACCGCGCCGAGCGGGCCGAGCGCATCGCGGCCGGCCTGGCCAAGGCCGAGATCGGCGACATCACCCGCCGCATGGTCACGCTCAAGCTTCCGGACACGGGCGAGCTGGTCGAGGGTGACATCACCCAGAGCGGCTTCACGGTCTACCTCGGCGGCTTCGATTGGATGACCTACAGCACGCCTCCCCAGCTGCTTCAGAAGTTCCCCGAGTTCCTGCCCTTGCCCCAGCAGGCCTTCGCCGACGGCGAGGCGCCGGAGCTCGAGTTCTAGGACGCCGGCTCGGCGCCCGGCGCCGAGCCGAGCGGTGCCCGCCTGCGGGCGGCACCTCGATCGACTTGCCTGCGCGCGCGGCCATGTGGCCGCGCGCGTTCTATTCCGGCGGCTCGCCGGTGAGCGGGGCGAGCTCGACCCGCTCGCCGCCGGCCGCCAGCGAACGCGATGCGGCGGCCAGGATGGCCACCACCCGCCGGCCGGCCAGGCCGTCCGAGCGCGGCGGAAGCCCCTCGCGGACGCAGCGCACGAAGTGGGCGCATTCGCGCTTGAGCGGCTCCACCCAATCGAGCCGCGGCGAGTGCACGTCGCCGTAGCGATAGGAGAGCTGGAACTCGCCGAAGCTGTCGGTGAAGGGCGGCCGCTCGACCCCGCGATCGTAGAGCGTGATCTTGTCCAGCGGGGCCAGATCGTCGTAGACCACCATCTGCCGGTCGCCGACCAGGGTGACCCGTCGGATCTTGCAGGGATCGAGCCAGCTGGTGTGGACCTGGGCGGTCAGGCCGTCCGGAAAGTCCAGCGTGAGCCAGGCGACGTCCTCGATGCCCGGCTGGACGTAGGCCCGGCCCTCGGCGCGCAGGGCGATCGGCATCTGCCCGAGCACGTACAGCAGGATCGAGAGGTCATGCGGCGCCAGGTCCCAGAGCACGTTGATGTCGGGCTGGAACAAGCCCAGGTTGACCCGGGTGGCCTGGATGTAGTAGATCCGGCCGAGCAGGCCCGAGGCGACCAGCTCGCGCAGCTTCTCGACGGCCGGGTTGTGCTCGAAGGTATGGCCCACCATCAGCGTGCGCTCGGCGCGCTCGGCGGCGGCCAGCATCGTGTCGGCATCGGCCAGCGAGGTGGCCAGGGGCTTCTCGACCAGGACGTGCTTGCCGGCCGCCAAGGCCTCGCAAGCCAGCCGGCAGTGGGTCGCCGGCGGGGTGGCGATGACCACGGCCTCGATGGCGGGATCGTCGAAGATGCGCCGGGCATCGGCGATCACCGCCGCATCGGGATAGTGCTCGGCGGCATGGGCGCGCCGGCCCGCCTCCAGGTCGGCCACCGCCAGCAGGCGCGACTCGGGCAGGGCGTGGAAGTTGCGCGCCAGCTTGCTGCCCCAGTAGCCGCAGCCGATCAGGCCGACGCCCAGCGGGACCGGGCTCATCGCCGCTCCCGCGCCGGGTGCCGCCGCGTGACGAGGCTGGCCGGCGTGCGCGCGATCAGGCTCAGGTCGAGGCCGATCGAGCGGCGGCGGATGTAGTCCAGGTCCATGCGCACCATCCCGTCGAAGTCGACCCGGTCGCGGCCCTCGACCTGCCAGAGCCCGGTGATCCCCGGCCGCAGCGCCAGCCGCTCACGATGCCAGTCCTGCCAGAGCTCGGCCTCGTAGGGCAGGGCGGGTCGCGGCCCGACCAGGCTCATCTCGCCGCGCAGCACGTTGCCCAGCTGGGGCAGCTCGTCGATGCCCGTCGCCCGCAGCCAGGCGCCGACGCGGGTCACGCGCGGGTCGGCGGACAGCCGCCGCCAGGTGCCGGGCGCGGCGTCGCTCCGCAGCAGCGCGCGCACGTGGGCCCGATGCAGGCTCGGGTCGGACTCGGCGCGCATCGTGCGCAGCTTGACCAGCTCGAAGGGGCGACCGGCCTGGCCGAGGCGCTGCTGCCGGAAGAAGGCGGGTCCCGGCGAGTCGAGCTTGACCGCCAGCGCCGCCAGGCCGATCAGCGGCAGCGCCAGGGGCAGCGCCAGCAGCGTCAGGCCGAGGTCGAGGCAGCGCTGGCCGTCGAAGCCGCGCCGGCCGGCGCGATCCGACGGCGCGGGCGCCCGCGTGGCGCGATCCCAGGTTTCGGCTGGCGGCATGGGGCTTCCAGACGGTGTCGCGGCGCGCGGGATCTCGCGCGCCCTCGGGCGCCGGCCTCGGATCGGTCCGGGGCCTCACGATATCGCATGGCGCGGGACCGGGCCAGCGCCGGCGCCCGGTCCGCCGCGGCTCAGGGCGAGGCCGGCACGCGGACGAAGACCGGATCGGCGCCATAGGGAATCCGGGTGATCCCGTCGCGCCGGCCGTCGCTCGCATCGCGCAGCAGGCGCCGGTTGCCCAGGGCATGCACCCATTCCGCCTCGGGCGCCCGGACGTCGAGCTGGGCCGAGCTGCCGTCCAGGGTCCAGGCGACCGCCAGGCGGTCCTCGCCCTGGCGGAACCAATAGACCTCGCCGCTGGCCAGGGGGTCACGCGCCGGCCGCTCCGGCACCGCGCCGGCCAGCATCTCGGAGGCCAGCTGGTAGGCCGACCAGGCCGGCTTGCGGCGCAGGTCGCCGTCGACCAGGCCGCGGGCCGGGTCGTCCACCCCGTAGACGTCGTCGTACTGGAACCAGATGGCGGTCTCGATGTCGCCGGCCAGCACCCGGGTGTAGAGCTGGGCCACGTAGCGCAGCTGGTCCTCGGGCGTCGCCGGTGGGTAGGGCGGCTCGGCGGCGCTCCACATGCCGGCCTCGGTGATCATCAGCGGCTTCTCCAGGCCATAGGCGCGCAGCTTCTTGCGGATGTAGCCGGCCTTGCCCAGCACGTCGATGCCGTGCGCGGCGTAGGCCGGCGCGAAGGGCGGGTAGTAGTGGAAGTTCATCACGTCGAAGAAGCGGCCGCCGCCGGCTTCCAGCAGGTCGTCGAGGAAGTCGGGGTCGAAGGGGCCGTCATCGGGCAGGAAGGCGTCATGGGCCAGCCCGCCCAGGATCACCCGGGCCTCGGGGTTGGCCAGCTTGATGACCGGGTAGACCCGCCGCAGCATGCGCGCGTACTCGGCGCCCCGGTGGCCCCAGAAGCCCCAGCCGCGGCCTTGGAGCGCGATCTTGGGGTCGGCCAGGTCGGGCTCGTTGTAGAGCTCCCACTCGCGGATTCGGATCCCGCCGGGTGCGTCGGCCAGGCCGTCGCCGTCGTAGCGCTCGACGGCCGCGGCGGCGAAGCGGGCCAGGTCGTCCAGGTTCCTCGGCGGGCCGCCGGGATAGTCGGCCGCCCAGCTCGGGTTGCCCGAGATCTCGGCGATGATGCGCAGGCCCTGCGCGCTGGCCCGGCCGAAGAGCAGGTCGTAGCGCGACCAGTCGTAGCTGGGCGGGCTGGTCTGGACCGGCTCGATCTCGTCCCAGAAGATGAAGGCGCGCCAGTAGCTGGCGCCGGCCGCGCGCGCCTCGACGATCAGGTTGGCGTCGTGGTAGCGCATCTCGGAGAGCTGCACCCCGAAGACCGGCGCGTGCCGGCCATAGGCCAGCTCGGGCCGGGCAGCGCGCAGCGCGAGCGGCAGGTAGATCGGCTGCTCCGAGCCAGCGGGCCCCTGCGCGGGCACGTGGATCGGATGCGGGGCCGCTGGGCCGCCCTCGGCGACCGCCATGGGCGCGCCGCCGGCGCAGAGGGCCAGGCCGGCGGCCAGGGTGAAGGCCAGGGCGAGGCGGCGCGGGGCGGGGATCGGGCTCGGTTCGGACATGGGATCTCGCTCTGCTTGGCTTGGCGCGGCCGGCTCCGCGGGCCGGGTCTCGCGCGGACTCTGGCCCGGCCCGCGACGCGCGGGCCCAGGCCTCAGGCTCGGACCACGCCGCCGGCCCGGGCCAGCTCGCGGAGGGTCTCGGTCACGCGCGTCAGCTGCGCCGGCGGCAGCTCCGGGTACATCGGCAGCGAGAGCTCCTCGCGGGCCCAGGCCTCGGCCACCGGCGCGTCCGTCGGCCGCGCCGGCTCGGCGAAGGCCGGCAGCTGGTGCAGCGCCGCCGGATAGTGCACCCGCGTCTCGATGCCGGCACGGTCCAGACAGGCCGCCAGGGCGTCGCGGTCGCCGAAGGCGCCGCCGGCCGCGACGCGCAGCGCGTACTGATGATAGACGTGCCGGCTGCCCGGGCGACCGGAGGGCAGCCTCAGCCCCGGCAGGCCCGCCAGGGCCCGGTCGTAGGCCGTCGCCAGCGCCACCCGGGCGGCGTTCCAGCGGTCGAGCTGCGCCAGCTTCACGCTGAGCACCGCGGCCTGCAGGGTGTCGAGGCGGCTGTTGCGTCCGACCAGCGTGTGCTGGTTGGGTGCCGATTGACCGTGGTTGCGCAGGGCGCGCGCCCGCTCGATGAGGGCGGGGTCGGAGCTGACGATGGCGCCGGCGTCGCCGATGGCGCCCAGGTTCTTGCTGGGGTAGAAGCTGAAGGCGGCGAAGCGGCCGATCCCGCCGACCGGTCGTTCCGCCAGGGCCGCGCCGTGGGCCTGGGCCGCATCCTCGATCAAGGCCAGCCCCTGCGCCGAGGCCAGCCTGTCCAGGCTGGCCAGGTCGGCCGGCTGGCCATAGAGGTGCACCGCGATGATGGCCGCCGTGTTGGGCGTGATCGCCGCCGCGGCGGCGGCCGGGTCGAGCGTCGCGTCCGCTTCGAGCACGTCGGCGAAGACCGGGCGGGCGCCGACGTTGACCACCGCCTCGGCCGTGGCGGCGTAGCTCATGGCCGGCAGGATCACCTCGTCGCCGGCGCCGATGCCGAGCGCGGCCAGGCCGATCTCGAGGGCATCGGTGCCGTTGCCCACCCCGACGGCCTGCGCCGCCCCGCAGTAGGCTGCCCAGGCGGCCTCGAAGCTGGCGACCGCCGGCCCGCCGACGTAGTGCCCGCTGGCCAGCGCGGCGCGGATGGCGCCTTCGATCTCGGGGCGCAGTTGCTCGTGGGCCGGCAGCAGGTCGAACTGGGGGATGGACGGCATGGCCATGACGAGCCTCTGGGCATTGAGCACGGCCGTCCGGGACGGGGGCCTCGCTCCGTAATGATAAAATAACTCTACCCGCTTGACCAGCCCCGGCCAAGCGACGCCGCGGGGGGGCCCGGCGTGCCGGCCGACGGCGCCCGCTCAGCCCGGTCGATCGCCCTCCCCGGCCAGGCGCTCGACCAGGGCGGTGTAGCGCTCGGCCATCCGCGGCCAGCCATGGCGGGCCACGAAGCCCGTCATGGCCGCGTCGGCCAGCCGCGCGCGCAGCGCGGGGTCCAGCGCCAGCCTGCGCAGTGCCGCCGTCAGCGCGTCGAGGTCGCCCGGCTCGAACAGCTGGACCATGCCGGCGTCGAAGTAGGCGCGCACCGCCGGCGTGGCCGGCGCCAGCGCCGGGATGCCCAGGGCGGCGTACTCCATGAGCTTGGTCGGCAGCACCCGGTCGGTGAAGGGGTCGCTGCGGTTGGCGACCGCGCCGATGTCGGCGCCGGCCAGCCGCTCGGCCACCCGATCCAGCGGCACGAAGCCGACCAGCGTCAGGTGCTCGCCGAGCCCCAGGGCCCGCGCCTGGGCCTCGAGCGCCGGCCGCTGCTCGCCCGCGCCCAGGATCTCCAGCCGCAGGTCGAGGCCCTCGTCGAGCAGCCGGGCCAGCGCGGCCAGCAGCAGGTCGTAGCCGTAGCGCTCGACCAGGGTGCCGTGGCTGACGATGCGCAGGGGCGCCGGGCTCGCCGGCGGTCCGGCGGCGCGCGCATCGCCGGCCGTCGCGGGTGGCGGAAAGAGGCTCGGGTCGGCGCTGTTCAGGATCACCGTGAAGCGCTCGGCCGGCGCGCCGCGCGCCAGGTAGCGCTCCAAGCAGGGCTGGCTGACCGCCAGGCTGGCGTCGGACCAGCGGATGGCGGCCGTCTCGATGCGTCCGAGCAGGCGCGGCAGCGGGTGGTCCATCCCGGTCGCGTACTTGGAGGCGAAGAGCTCGGGCATCAGCTCGTGCAGGTCGAGCAGCACCCGGGCGCCGGTCAGCCGCGCCGGCCAGGCGGCCCAGACCAGGAAGTCGGGCAAGCTGTTGACCTGCACCAGCGGGTAGCGCCGTCGGGCCGACAAGAGGCCCACCGCCAGGCTGGCGGCGACGAAGAAGGCCAGGTAGTCCCAGAGGTAGCGCAGGCGGCCGGCCCGACGCCGCGCGAGCGGCAGGCGGTAGACCCGGGCGCCGGCCAGGGTCTCGCGCGCTGGCTGGCCGGGCCCGCGCAGGCAGACCAGGTCGACCGCGTGCCCGCGCGCGGCCAGGGCCTCGACCTCGCGGCGCACCCGCGGGTCGTCCGGATAGTAGCCCTGGCGCAGGATCAGGATCCGCAGCCGGCGCGCGGCCAGGCTCACGCTGGCCCCTCCCCGGTGCCGGCCGGCTCCGGCCCGCGCTCCGGCGCCCAGCCGAGGCAATCGCGGTAGATCGCGCGCAGGCCGGCGGCGATCGTCGGCCGGGCGTAGCCGGCCAGGCGCGCCCGCGCGTCCACCCGCCCGCTGGCCAGGGCCCGTGCGAGGGCCGCCGCCAGGGCGCCGGCCAGGTCCGGCTCGGCCCCGTCGATCACCGCGCAGCCCGGCAGGCCGGCCAGCAGCTCGGGCAGGTCGCCGACCGCGGTGGCCACCACGGGCAGGCCGACGGCCAGGGCTTCCTTGACCGCCTGCGGGCTGCCCTCGTGGGTCGAGCAGAGCAGCAGCGCGTCGCAGGCCTGCAGCTGGAGGGGCACGGCCTCGGGCGGCAGGCCGCCGATCCGGTGCAGGCGGGCCTCCGGGCGTCGTTCGCGCAGGCGCTCGATCGCCGCGACCGCCAGGGCCAAGCGCTTCTCGGGCCGGTCGGCGCCCAGCCAGGCTACCCGTGGCCCGTCGAGCGGCAGGCCCAGCGCGGTTCGCGCCGCCCTCCGGTCGCCCGGCGCGAAGGCCGCCAGGTCGACGCCGCAGGGCAGCACCGCCTCGGGGCCGAGCCCCAGCTGGCGAGCCATGGCCGGGCTGACCACCAGGCTGCGGTCGACCCGGCGGGTCAGCCAACGGGCAAGCGGGGCCTGCCAGCCTTCGAAGACCTCGATGCCGTGGTGGGTGACCAGCAGCGGCCGCCCAGGCCGCCGGGCGCCCGCCGCCAGCGCCACCAGCCCCGCCAGCACGTGGTGCGCGTGGACCAGGTCGGGCCGGTGGCGGCCCAGCTGCTGCCGCAGGCGGACGATGCCCCGGGCGTAGTTGGCGCGGGAGGCCCGGCCGTCGACGAAGCACACCGCGATCTCGAGGCCGAGCGCGCGCAGGTCGTCCACCTGCTGGGCCACGAAGATCCCGAAGCTCGCGTCGGCCGGCTGAGGCCACATGTTGCTGACCAGCATCAGGCGCGGCTCGCGCCCGGGCGCGGCCCTCGGCGGACGATCAACCGGCATCGGGCACCTCGGCAAGCTGCCAGGCCAGGCCACCCCAGGCCCAGAAGGGGATCGCCACCAGCGGGTCCTCCAGGGCCGGCGCGAAGACGCCGAAGACGAGGACCGCCGCCCAGACGACGATGCCGGACAGGCCGACGGCGCGCGCGAGGGCGTCCGGCGCGCGCGCGGCGCGCCGGCAGGCCAGCAGCACCCGGCCGAAGGCCCAGAGGTAGAAGCCGGCGCCGACGAGGCCCCATTCGGCGAGCAGGCGGGCCCAGAAGACGTCCAGGGGGTAGTAGACGCCGTTGAGCGGCAAGAAGTCGTAGCGCGGGTAGACCGGCGAGGGGTAGCGCAGGGCGACCTGGCCGCCGAATCGGCCCGGGCCGGTCCCCAGCCAGGGCTGGTCGCGCCAGACCTCGGCGCTCTTGAGCAGGACGTAGACGCGGTACTCGCCCCGGAAGCGCTGGCCCTGGAAGCCCAGCTGGAAGTCCTGCCAGCCGTCGATCACGCCGGCGCTGCGGCGAGCGATCTCGGCGCGCATCGTCTCGGAGCCGCCATAGACCAACGCGGCGCCGAGGCCGAGGCTCAGGCTGGTCGCCAGGCCGATGCGCCAGAGCCGGCGCGAGCGCAGGAGCAGCGGTGCCAGGAGCAGGCCGGCCGCCGCGCCGAGCCAGCTCTCGCGCGAGGCCGAGACCATCAGGCCGGCCAGGCAGGTCGCGGCGCAAACGGCCATGCGGCGGCGCGCGGCGCCCGTCGCGGTCAGCGCGCGGGCCAGCGCCAGCGCGCCGCCCATGACCAGGACGTGGCCCAGCGCGTTGTGGTTGAAGAAGACCGAGGGCGCCTTGCCGCCGGCATAGCGCTGGTAGTAGTCCGACAGCCCCATCCGGTCGAAGACCGGCTGGCCGCCGAGGCGCTGGACCAGCGCCACCAGCGCGAAGGCGGCGCAGAGCCAGGCCAGGCAGGCCAGGAAGCGGTCCAGGCGGGCCCGGTCCAGGGGGCTGCGCGCGGCCAGGTGCCCGGCCAGCAGGCCCTTGAACAGGGCCAGGCCGCCGAGGGCCGCCACCAGGGGGGGGATCGCCTGCAGCAGGGCCGCCGCCAGGCCGCCCACGGCCAGGCCCAGGCTGGGGGCGTCGAAGGGCCGGCGCGCGAGCCGGCCGGTCTCGACCGCCCGCACCATCAGGCCGGCGGCGCCGGCGAGCACCAGGGCTTCGTCGGCCACCTGCAGCCAGCCCAGCCCGATCCCGACCAGGGCGTCTTGCGCCATGACCAGGAGCAGCAGCCCGGCCAGGAGGCGGCCCGGGAAGCGCGCCGCCAGCCAGATGCCGATCGGAGCGGCGACCAGGGCCAGGCCGAGCGGCATGGGGCCCGCGGCGAGCAAGGCGGCGGCCAGCGCTAGGAGGGCCAGGCCGACCCGATCGGCCGGACGCCAGGGCAGCGTCCGCTGGAGCGGCCTCATCGCGCGATCTCGGGCGCTGCCGCGCGTCGGAGCGCTTGCCCCGGCCATAGGCGCCGGCCTTCCCAGAGCGCCAGCAAGACGACATAAGCCAGCGCGATGCCGAGGGCGGCCGCCGGCCAGCGCGCCAGGAGCAGCCCGCCGGCCAGCAGCAGCAGTCCGGAGCGGGACAGCGAGGCGAGCAGCGGCCGGGCCGCGAGCTGGTAGCGCCGGATGGCCCAGACGAGCGGAATGCCGGCGTTGACCAGCGAGCCGGCCGCCAGGCCGGCGGCGGCGGCGCTGGCGCCGCCCTCGGGCAGCCAGATCGCCCAGGCCAGGAGGCTGGTGGCCAGACCAGCCAGGCCGGCGGCGTTGGGCACGGCCACACCGTCGGCGCCCGAGAGGGCCGTGACGGCCGGTGACGCCAGACCCAGCGACCAGGCGGCCAGCAGGGTCCAGCGCAGGGCGGGCAAGGCGACCCCGAACTCGGCTCCGAAGAGCGCCGGCAGGAGCCAGCCGGCGGCCAGGCCCAGGCCGCCGGCCGCCAGCGACAGCCCCAGGGCCGAGAGCCGCAGGGCCGCGTCGGTGCGGCGGCGGAACGAGGCCCGGTCGGCTCCGCCCCAGTCGTGCGCCAGGCGTGGCAGGAGCGCCAGCTCGAGCGCGCGCGGCAGGAGCAGCACGGGCGGCAGGAAGGTCAACGCGGCCTGCAGGCGGCCGACCTCCTCGACCGACCAGAGCGCGGCCGTGAACAGGAGCACCAGCTGCAGCCGGGCCAGCGCCGCGGCCGAGCCGACGCTGGCGATGAGCGCATAGCGGGGCATGCGCGTGCCGCGCGCCACGCGGGCCGCGTCGGCTCCGATCGCGGCGGGTGCGACCGCCGGAGGCGCCTCGCCCGCGGCCCGTCGCTCGGGCCAGGCCCGCGCCAGCAGCCAGGCGGCGCGGAGCGTGAAGACGAGGTTGGCTGCCAGGAAGGGGCTGACGAGGCTCAACGGGGCGCCGGCCAGGAGCGCGGCCAGGAAAGCGGCGAAGGCCAGCGCGGCCGGCAGCTCAGAGCGGGCGTAGGCACCCACCCGGCCCAGGCCGTAGAGGGCGGCCTTGAGCGCGATGTAGGCCGACTGCAGGGCCAGGAGGCCGGCGCTGGCGACCAGGCCGCCGGGGGGCAGGCCCAGGCCTTCGGCCCGCCCCGGCCCGAGGCGCAGCAGCGCGATGGCGAGGCCGGCGCCCAGACCGATCGCGACGGCCAGGCCGCCGCCCAGGGCGCGCCGGGCGCCGGCCGGATCGCCGGCGGCCAGGCGCGCGGCGCCGAAGCGTGTGATGGCCGGTGCCAGACCCGCCGTGGCCACCTGCGCGCCGCCCAAGCCGATGGCCAGGACAAGGCCCGCCTGCCCGAGCGCGGCCTGGCCGAGGAAGCGTCCGACCAGGGCGTTGAAGGCCGCGGCGCTCAGGCCGACCTGGAGGATGGCGGCCAGACTCCAGAGGCTGTCGCGGGCCAGGGGGCCCGGCCGGCCGATGCGCGTCCCGCCCGGGGAGCTCAGATCCGGGCGCCGGGTCGCCACAGCAGCCAGCCGATGCCGGCCAGGACGCCGAGCAGGGCGGCCGCGAGCGCTCGCCGCAGCCAATCACCCCAAGGCAGCTGGCCGGAAGGCTGGGCCGGGCTGGCCAGGCGCAGCTCGGGGCGGGTGGCGGCTGCCGCCAGCTCCAGCTCGTCGGCCTTGCGGGCCAGGGTCAGGTAGCGCTCGTCGGCCAGGCCATGGGCCCGCTCGAGCGCGCTGCGGATGGCGCGGGCGCGGGTCTGTGCCGCCAGGGTCCTGGCCAGGCCGTCGTTGGTCTCGTTGGAATTGACGCTCAGCAGCAACAAAGCCGTCTCCGCGCCGGCCGAGAGGGCGTCGAGCTCGGCCCGGGTCACGGTGGCCTCGAAGGCGCCGGCCGGCAGGCTCAGCTCGATCGACTCCGCTGCCGCCATCGCACCCGCCTCCGCCCCAGCTCCCGCCCTCGGCGCAGAGAGGGCCGCCAGCTGCAGCCGCGCCAGGGCGATGGCCATGCCCGGCGCGCCGCCCGCCTCCAGCTGCGCCCGCAGACCCTCCAGGTCGGCCTCCAGGCGGCGCAGCCGGTGCATCGCCGCGAGCTCCGCGGCCAGCGCGGCCCGCAGGCTCTCGACCTCGGCCTGGAGCCGCTCGAGCCTGCCGCGCTCGTCGTACTGGGCGAGCGCCTCGGCGGCCGCCGACAGGTCCTCGCGTGCCGCCTCGCGCGCCGCCTGCACCGCCGCGCGGTCCTCGCCGCTGCCGTAGAGCGCGTCGACCCGCGCGGTCAGCGCCTCGGCCCAGGCGTTGGCCAGGGCCGAGGCGTCCTCCGGGCTCGCGCCGCTGGCCTCGATGCCGATGAGCGTGCCCTCGGCCAGGGCGCGGACCGTCACCCGGCGCCGCAAGGCCTCGAGCGGGATGCCGGGGTCGAGCCGCTCGGGCAAGGCCTCGCGCACCGCCAGGGCCACCGCATCGCTCCGCGCCAGCTCGGGGTAGGTGCGCAGCGAGCCGGCCCGGACCGGCAGTTGGGTCGACGGCGCGGGCTCGACGAAGCGGTCGTCGAAGCTCAAGCTGGCCGGCCTCGCCACCGCCACCAAGGCCTCGGCGCGATACCGGTTCGGCCCGAGCGCCGCCAGGCCCAGCGCCAGCAGCGCCGCGGTCAGGGCCAGGCCCAGGACGCGCCTCCAGCCGGCCCGCAGTCGGGCGATCAGGGCCGTCAGGTCGTAGGCATCCGGGCTCGGCGGTGGCGTGTCCATCGAGGCGGATTGTCGCGGCGGCCGGCGGTCGGGTCAAATGGGCGGCCCGGGCGATGACCCGTGGGCTGTCTGGATCGCGCGCCCCCCGTCGCCTGGCCCCGAGCCGAAGGGCGCCACGAGGCGCGATCGGGCGCCCCCGCGCTCAGAGCGGCAGGGCGCGGATCACGGCGGCCGGCGCACCCGGGCTGGTGACGAGCCCGTTCTGGGGGCGCCAGACCCAGGCGCGTCTTGGTTGCCCGCTCGCGCGCGCCTCCGCCGCGGTCGCGGCGGCGCGGCCGAAGTCGGTGTCGAAGCGTGGCATCAGCCGATGGCCGTCGGTCCAGGGCGCCGCGTCGGCGTATTGACCGACGATGCCGGTCACCGCCAGCCATTGGCCCGGCTCGACCCATGGCCGGCGCATGCCGGTCGCCTCGCGCACCAGCACCCGTGCCCGCCCGCTGCCGTCGTCCAGCGTCAGCGTCGGCCCGCCGAAGCCCACGACCCGGCCGACGATTCGAACCAACCGGCCCTCGTTGGCATCCGTCAGCGCGCCGCTCGGGACCGTGACCGCGCCCGGGGGCTCGCCGGGCCCCTCGCGGATCAGGGCGTCCGGGCGGTCTAGCACCAGCTCGCGCTCGCCGTGGTAGTCCTTGAGGCGACCGCTGGCCAGCACGCGATCGCCCAGCGCCAGGGCCGGCAGGCTGGCCTCGCGCGGGGCGAGGTAGACCAGGATGCCGGACTGCGCGTCGCCCAGGTAGAGGCTGCGCGCGGCCAGGCGTTCCGGCGGCGCGGTCACCCAGCCGCGCACCTGGACGCGGGTCCCGGCGGGCAGCCCGCGCAGGTCGGCCAGCGGGACGCGGTCGCCCGCCAGGCCGGTGCCGGCCTCCCCCGGGCCCGTCCCGCCCTTGCCCGCGGCGCCCGGCTCGCTGTCCTTGCGCTTGGGTCGCGGCCGGTTGGGCTGACCCGGCGTGACCGCGTAGTCGGCCGTCCAGTCGCCGCCGCCATCGACGCTGCGGCTCCAGGAGCGGTCGTAGCCGGGCGAGCGGTCCCAGCCGAAGCGGTCGGCCTCGACGCCTTCGGGCCGGTAGAGCCGGATCGTGTCGACCGCGTTGGCCAGCGCGATCGTCGATTGGCGGCGGTGGACCAGCAGGAAGCCGCCGGCGGCGATGCGCGAGCCGGCCGGCAGGGTGTAGGCCCAGCCGGCGCGATCGCGATCCTCCAGCCGCCAGCCGGTCAGGTCGACCGCGCGCGGCTCCGGGTTGAAGAGCTCGATCCATTCGTCCTCGAAGCCGGCCCGGCCGTCGCCGTCCCAGTCGACGCGGCGCGGCGCCGGCAGGACCTCGTTGAGCCGGATGCCCGGCTCGCCCGTCGGCCGCGAGCCGGCGCGGCCGGGCGAGGGCTCCGGCTGGGGCCACCAGTCCTCGGCCGTGTCGCTGTCGCGCCCGGCCGGGATGCGCTCGATGGAGGCACCCGGCGGCCCCATCGGGACCGCCGGGTCGAAGGCATCCAGGTTGCCGCCGTAGCTCAGGGCGTCGGCCAGCTGGCCGGTCGGCCCGCGCAGGCGGACCAGGTCGCCGCCGTTGGCCAGCCCCCCGCCGATGCGACCGTCGGCCAGGACCAGGATCATCGCCTTCGGGTTGGCCTGGGCGACCGCGGCGGCCGCCGCGTCGCTGGCGGCGACCACCAGGAAGGCGCCGGCGGGCAGGCTGAGGCCCGGCAGGGTGTCCCAGTCGGAGCGGTCGCCGACGGCCCAGCCCGCCAGGGAGACGGCCCCCGCGCTCGGGTTGTGCAGCTCGAGCCACTCCAGGGCCGCGTCGTTGCCCGGCGCCTCCGGATCGAAGAGGACCTCGCTGATCAGCAGCGGCAGGTGCAGGGTCGCCGGGTCGGGCGTGGCCGAGGGGCCGGCCGGGCTGGCCGAGGGAGCCGGGCTGGGCGAGGCGCCGGGCGTGGGCGGCGTCGCGGCCGGCGGCGTCGGCGTCTCGCCGGCCGGCGGCGTCCGGGGGGCCGGGTCGCCGTTGGGACCGCCGGGCGAAGGCGGCAGGGCATCGGTCCAGGGCAGCTCGCCGTCGACCAGGCGGGCGTAGCTGGCGTCGGGCTGGCTGCGGCCGAAGGCATGGGCGTCCATCTCGCTGGCGTCCGGCCGCAGCAGCCGCACGCCGTCGCCGCCGTTGTTGAGCGAGAGGCCGCTGTCGCGCTTGAAGATCAGCAGGTGCCCGCGGGGCGCGATCACCGTGCCGTCCGGGATGATGTAGGGGTCCGAGCCGCCGTCCGCGACGTCGTCGAGTCGCCACCCACGGAGATCGATCGGGGAGTCGCCGGGATTGAACAGCTCGATCCACTCATCGTCCTGGTTGGCCTGGCCGTCCCCGTCCCAGTCGACCGCGCGCGGCGCGGGCAGGTACTCGTTGACGAGCACCCGCGCGCCGGGCGGAACGCTGGGCGGCGGGGCGGCCGTCGGAGCCTCCGTCGGTCGGAGGTCGCCGGCCGGCTCGCCCGGGGAGGGTGCCGGCTGGTCGATCCAGTCGGCGGCCGAGTCGGTGTCGTGCCCCGCGGGCACCCGCTCCAGGCTGTGGCCGGCCGCGACGTCCGGGGCGGGCGGATCGAGCTGGCCGGCGTCGTCGCCCCAGCTGACCCCGTCCACCACCGTGCCGTCCGGCCCGATCAGCCGCAGCTGGTCACCGCCGTTGCCCAGCCCGTTGCCGATGCTCCCGCCCAGCGTCACCAGCGCGCCGGCGAAGCCGGGGTGGTCGGCGGCGAAGCCCTCGCCGCCGGCCACCACCAGGTAGCCGCCCGGCGGGATCTCGACATCGGGCAGGGCGTCCGAGGCCCGGTTGTCCGCGATCTGCCAGCCCGCCAGGCTCACGGCCGCGTCACCCGGGTTGACCAGCTCCAGCCACTCGCGCGGCCCTTCGCTCCCACCCTCCGGCGGGTCGTACTGCAGCTCGTTGAGGACGACGGTGCCCGGCGCCGACCCCTGCGAGAGCGGCAGCGCGGACGCCGGCAGGGCGAGCGCGAGGGACAGGCAAGCGCAGAGCGCGATCAGCAGGCTGCGGCGCGGCTTGACGTTCATCGATCCGACCTCCGGGTCTCGGTGCGGGATGGCGGAGGGCCATCCTCGACGGTGTGCACCCAGGCTAACCGGAGGCGGTGGGGCGGCGGAAGGCGGCGGGCGACGCCTTGCCGACAGCCTGGCGACAGGGACAGGACAGGCCGGGGCGATCGCCGGCCGGCATCGCCCCGTGCCGGGCCTTCGCCACGCGGGGCTGGGACCGCCTCCCCACGCCGGCGCGATCGCATCGTCGCCCGGTGCTATCGTTGGCACCGATGTTGCTGCCCAGGGCGGAGACCGAT
This sequence comes from Caldilineae bacterium, assembly GCA_020634625.1. Taxonomy (GTDB): domain Bacteria; phylum Chloroflexota; class Anaerolineae; order Epilineales; family Epilineaceae; genus JACKBJ01. The sequence continues at coordinate 41,224 of JACKBJ010000002.1, forward strand.
CCGCCGCCCCGGCCGGCGCAGCCGCCCCTCAACCGGACATCCCCGCTACCCGCGCTTCGAGCGCCGCACGAGATCGCGATGCCAGACTCCCTCGCAACCAATCCGCCAGTCGTCCCTCCGCCGCCGGCCAGGGTGCCGCGGCCCGGGCCGCCGCGGGTCGAGCCGGGCCGCGGCGGCCGCGCCCGCGTCGGCGATGGCAGGGTCTCGGTTCGGGCCGGTCGCCCTGCCCTCCCCCTCCTCCGCGCCCTGGCCGTCGCCGGCCTCTGCCTCTTCGCGACCACCGCCGTCACCGGCGCCCAGGCGCGGCAGGTGGCGGCCACCTACCCCATCGGCATGCTGCTGCCCGACAGCGAGCTGGTCTACGGGCCGGCCGCCTATGGCTGGGACACGGCGGCCTTCGTCGCCGAGCAGGGCGGCTACCTGGCCCGCTACAACGAGATCGTCGACGGCGAGGTGCTCGGCGGCGCGCAGATCCTGCAGCGGGTGGCCGAGGACTACTCGGTCGGGCCGCGGCTGCTCCTGACCTTGATCGAGATGCACAGCGGCTGGGTCACCCAGAGCGATCCGACCGAGACCACCTTCCCGGCCGGCGGGGTGCTGCCCGGCCTGGCGCCGGGCCTGGCCGCCGCCGCCGACGGGCTCAGCGGCTACTACTACGGCCATCGGTTCGCCGGCCTGCGCGACATCGAGGAGGTCGGCCGGGTGCCCGAGGCCAACGCCGCCACCTTCGCGCTGCTGGCCTGGCTGGGGCGGGAGGCGCCCGAGGGGCAGTGGGCCGGCCTGGAGATGCCCAGCCGCTTCTACGCCGCTTGGACCCGGCTCTTCGGCGACCCGCTGCGCTTCGAGCTGGACGCGGTGGTGCCGCGGGCCATCGCGCCGGCGCGGCCCCAGCTGCCCTTCGGCGCCGGCGAGCTCTGGTACTACGTGGCCGGGCCGCACAGCGCCTGGGGGGCCAGCGGACCGCGCGCCGCCGTCGACTTCGCGCCGCCGCCGGCCCAGGCCACCGGCTGTCTGGCCTCCATCGCCTGGGTCCGCGCCGTCGCGCCCGGCACCGTGCTGCGCGCGCGGGACGCGGGGGTGGTGGTCGACCTGGAGGATGACGGCTTCGAGGGCACGGGATGGGTTCACGTCTACGCCCATCTCTCGCCGGTGGACCGGGTGGCGCCCGGCACGCGGGTGCAGGCCGGCGACCCCTTGGGCCATCCCTCCTGCGCCGGCGGCCTGGAGTCCCAGAGCCGGGTGACCTTCGCCCGCCGCCTCAACGGCGAATGGATCCCGGCCGACGATCCCGAGGCGCCGCTGAGCCTGGGCGGCTGGACCGCCCTGCCCGGGAACCTGCCGGGCGAAGGCTGGCTCGTCACCCAGGGCCTGCCCGAGCGCCGCGCCGCCATCGAGAAGCTGGACGCGGTCAACGGCATCGCGGCGCTGCCGACCAGCCCCTGAGCCGGCCGGAGCCAAGACAGGAGCAAAGAGGCCATGGTCTACCAATGGGCGCGCCGCCTGCGCCAGTATTACGTCCTGGTCATCGTCGGCCTGATCGGCCTGGCGGCCATTCTGCGCGCCGTCGGCTTCGAGGCCGGCGGACGGGCCGGCTGCGACGCGGCGCCGGTCTATCGCGACGCGGTGCCGGCCGAGCTGCGGACCTGGCTCGACACGCTGCAGGCGCAGGAGCTGCTCTACTGCCGTGACCTGCGCGAGGGCCTGGCCAGCGTGGACCCGCGGGTCTACTGGGGCTCGGACGGCATGAACAGCGTGATCTTCTTCCAGGCCCGGCCCGGGCAGGATCTGACGGGCGTCGGCGTCACCGACTACACCTTCGGCGACGGCTCGCGCGACTTCTTCCCCTCGCGCATGGGCGATCGGCGGCACATCCGCTTCGACCAGGCCCAGGAGGGCCGGCGGGTCTGGGCCAACGAGGCCGAGGGCTCGCCGCCGACCTACTTCGTGCGCCTGGACGGCGCGCCGCCGGTCGGCCTGGTGAACGCCTACTTCAAGATCCGCGGGCCGGCGCTCGAGCAGCGCGGCGTCACCGACCGCGACTTCCTGCAGGACCTCGAGCGCTTCTGGGGCCTGCTGCGGCGCGAGCCGCAGAGCGCCGTCGGCGGCCGCCTGGTCTCGCGCGACCTGACCGTCATCTACGATCCCGAGCGTTGGGCCGACTGGGTCGGCCGCGACGTCAACCCGGCCCTGACCGACGCCGAGGGCCGCGTCGACTACGAGGCCCTGGCCACCGAGCCGATCGCCGAGCCGATCCTGTACCAGACCGTCCAGGGCCTCTCGGGCAGCACCGTCTGGGTGGCCGGGGTGGTCAGCGGCACCCGGCCGGCCATGCTGCTCCTGCCACGCGGCGGGGGCGCGCCGATCGAGCCCATCGGCGGCGGCACCTGGATCAGCTTCCGCGGCGGCAGCGCGCTGGCGCACTTCGCCTTCCCGCGACAACCCGACGGCGCGGTGCTCGAGGCCCGGTTCTGGGCCGACGCCGAGGCCCGCGACCGGGAGCCGCCGACCCGGAGCTGGCCGGTGGCCTTCCCGCCGCCGCCGGCCCTGTCGCCCGCCGCCGAAGCCACCGACGAGGCAGGCGCTTGAGCCGCGCCGAGGTCCCGCTCGAGCCGCCCGATCCGAGCGCGCTGCTGAAGGCGGCCGAGCAGGTGGCGCGGCTGGCCGGCGCCCTGGTCGCCGAGCGCTACAGCCACGGCCACGTCGAACAGCACAAAGGCCACGCGCACAACCTGGTCACCGAGACCGACCAGGCCAGCGAGGCGCTGATCGTGGCCGAGCTGCGCGCGCGCTTCCCGCGCTGCGCCATTCGGGCCGAGGAGGGCGGCGGCGCGGCGGATGGCGGCGCCGGCTTCACCTGGGTGGTCGACCCGCTGGACGGCACCAACAACTTCGCCCACGGCCTGCCGATCTTCTCGGTCAGCCTGGCGGCGATGGCCGGCGAGGCGATCCTGGCGGGCGTCACCTACGACCCGCTGCGCGACGAGCTCTTCGCCGCGCGGCGGGGCGGCGGCGCCTGGCTGAACGGCCGCCGGCTGACGGTCTCGTCGCGCAAGCGCCTGGAGGAATCGATCGTGGCCACCGGCTTCCCCTACGACAAGTCCAGCAACCCGGACAACAACCTGCCGCAGTTCCTGGCGGTGACGCCGACGGTGCGCGGCATCCGACGCCTGGGCTCGGCGGCCCTCGACCTGGCCTATGTCGCGGCCGGCCGCATGGAGGCCTACTGGGAGCGTGGCACCCAGGCCTGGGACGTCGCGGCCGGCGTGCTGATGGTCGAGGAAGCCGGCGGGCGCGTGACCGACTACGACGGCGGCCCGGCCCGGGTCGACGGCGGTCGCTTCGTCGCCTCGAACGGGCGGGTGCATGCCGAGCTGATGGCCGTCCTGGCCCGGGCCGGCGGCCGCCGGCCCGGCGCCGAGGGCTCGGCATGAGCCCCCAGACCGCCGCCCTGCTGCGCTTCCTGGTCGAGGCGCTCGACCGGCCGGTCGTCGCCGCGCCGGGCGAGGCGGAGCCCCTGAGGCAGGCCCTGGCGGCCGGCCGGGCCACGCGCGAGACGGCGGTCGATACCCGGGCTTCGGAGCTGGCGGCCGGGACCGGCCTGGTCTGGCTCGGGGCGGCTGAGGCGACGCCGGAGCCGAGCGCCGGCCGGCTGTACGCCGCCGCGCGCGCCGATGCCTTCGCCGGCTGGCCGGAGGCCTGCGTCGTCTGGCTGCCCGAGGGTCGTCGCGGGGCGGCCGGCATGGCGCTGGCCATGGCCGAGGACCCGCCGCCCGCCGTGCTCGAGACCCTGGCCGCCATCGACGCCGCCAGCACGCGCCTGGCGCCGACCGATCCCGTGCCGGCGCCGGTCGGTCGCCTGCTCTACCTGTTGGCGCGGGCGCGCTCGGCGCGCCTGGTGTTGGACGTCGGTAGCTCGACCGGGGCCTCGCTGGTCTGGCTGGCGGCGGCCATGCGCCATGTCGGCGGCCGGGTGGTCGGGATCGAGCGCGACTCGGCGCGCTTCAGCCTGGCCCGGCGGCACCTGCGCCGGGCCGGCCTGGACGCGCTGGCCGAGCCGCGCCTGGGCGAGGCGCAGCGCCTGGCCGCCGGGCTGGCGGGCCCCTTCGACCTGGTCTTCCTGGACCACGACCTGATGGACCGGGTCGACGACCTGGAGGCCCTGCTGCCGAGCCTGGGCCCGGCCACGCTGCTCGTGGCCCATGGCGGGCAGGGCGAGGCCGAGACCGCCGCGCGCTTCCATGCCCTGCTGCAGCTGCACCCCGGCCTGCGGACGATGCTGCGCCTGCCCCTCGGCCGCGACCTGGCGCTGGCCCTGATCGACGGGCGCCATGGCCTGGACAGCCCCGAGCGGAGCCCGTTCCGGGCTGCCGACCCGGCGCGGTCGCGGCGCCCGCAGGGCGGGCGGAGCCGCACTTGACCCGGTGCGGCTCTGCGATACCATAGGCCGCATGAACAGCGAACAAGCACTCCAGATCCAAACCGTGGGCGTCGTCGGTTGTGGCCTGATGGGCGCGGGCATCGTCGAGATCTGCGCCCGAAGCGGCTTCTCGGTGGTGGTCAGCGAGGTCAGCCAGGAGGCCCTGCACGCCGGCCTGGGCCGGCTGCGCAAGTCGCTCGACCGGGGCCTCGACAAGGGCAAGCTCAGCAAGGCCGAGCACGCCGAAGCGCTCGACCGGGTGCGCGGCACCACCGACCTCGAGGACCTGTCCGACTGCGACCTGGTGATCGAGGCGGTAGTCGAGAGCCTGGAGGTCAAGCGCCAGCTCTTCGCCCGCCTGGACGAGATCACCGAGGACCACGCCATCCTGGCCTCCAACACCTCGTCGATCTCGATCACCAAGCTGGCCGCCGCCACCGACCGGCCCGAGCAGGTCATCGGCGCCCACTTCTTCAACCCGGTGCCGGTCATGCCGCTGCTCGAGATCGTGCGCGGCATGCAGACCTCCGAGGCCTGCTTCGAGACCCTGCGCGCCTTCGGCGCCGCGCTGGGCAAGCAGATCGTGGTGGCGCTCAAGGACAACCCGGGCTTCATCGTCAACCTGCTCTTCGTGCCCTACGGGCTCGACGCCATCCGCGGCCTGGAGCAGGGCGTGGCGACGAAGGAGGACTTCGACACCGCCATGCGCCTGGGCATGAACCATCCGATGGGGCCCTTCGAGCTCATGGACTTCGTCGGCCTCGACACCATGCTCTTCATCGCCGACGCCATGTACGCCGAGACCCTCGACCCGCGCTACGCCGCGCCGCCCCGGCTGCGACAGATGGTGGCCGCCGACATGCTCGGGCGCAAGAGCGGCCGCGGCTTCTACGACTACGGTTGAGCCGCCCTGCGCCGACCGCCCGGCCTGCCGGGCGCCGGGCGGGGCGCCGCCGCGCCGGCTGACGCCGCGCGGCTGAAGCGGATGCGACCGTGCTGCGCCTGATCTATCGGCCGGCCGAAGGCGCGCCCCAAGAGCTCGAGCCGGCGCGGCTGGCGGCCTGTCTGGCCGAGCCGGGCGGCCTGGTCTGGCTCGACCTCTGCGGCGAGCCCGAGGCCGAGGCCCGGGCGCTGCTGGAAGCGCACTTCGACTTCCACCCCCTGGCCATCGACGACGCCCTGGCCGAGCGACACGTGCCCCGGGTCGACGACTGGGAGGACTACCTCTACCTGGTCGCCCACGCCGTGGCCGCCGACGCGAATCCGTCGGCGGGCGGAGTCGAGACCCGCGAGCTGGACGTCTTCCTGGGCCGGGGCTATCTGGTGACCCATCACGAGCAGCCGATCGGCCTGGTCGACGAGGTCTGGTCGGCCAGCCTGCGCGACCCGCGCTGGCTGCGCCACGGCACGCCGCGCCTGCTCTACCACCTGCTCGACGCGTTGGCCGAGGGCTACCTGGGCGGGCTCGAGGCCCTGGCGCTGCGCCTCGAGGGCCTCGAGGACGCCATCTTCGCCGACAGCGCGCCGCGCGACCTGGAGCGGATCCTGGACGCGAAGCGGGCCCTGCTCACCCTGCGCCGGGTGCTGGCGCCGCAGCGCGAGGTGCTCAACAAGCTGGCGCGGCACGACTTCGCGGTGGTCGAGACGGCCGACCTGGTCTACTTCCGCGACGTCTACGACCACCTGGCGCGGGCCTACGAGATGAACGAGAGCCTGCGCGATCTGAGCGGCAGCGTGATCGAGACCTACCTGTCGCTGGTCAACAACCGCATGAACGACGTCATGAAGACGCTGACCGTGATCACGACGCTGTTCATGCCGATCGGCTTCCTGGCCGGCTTCTTCGGCATGAACTTCTTCGCGCCGCCGGCCACCACGATGCCCGGGATGGGCGCGCTCTCGCGAAGCCTGGTGCTGGCGCTGATGCTCGTCACCCCGCTGGGCATGCTCTGGTGGATGCGGCGCCGACGCCTGATCTAGGCCGGCCGTCAGCGCAGGTAGTCGCGCAGCTTGTTCGAGCGGGTCGGGTGCCGCAGCCGGCGGATGGCCTTGGTCTCGATCTGCCGGATGCGCTCGCGGGTGACCCCGAACTTGGCGCCGACCTCCTCGAGCGTGTGGGGCGTGCCGTCCTTCAGGCCGTAGCGCAGCGAGAGCACCTCGGCCTCGCGCTCCGAGAGGCTGTCGAGCACGGCCTCGATCTCGTCGCGCAGCATCTCGCGACCGGCCAGCTCGGTCGGCTCGAGCGCGTCCTTGTCCTGCAGGAAGTCGCCGTACTCCGAGTCGGACTCCTCGCCCACCGGCATCTCGAGCGAGATCGGCCGGCGCGCGATCTGGATCACCTGCTCGACCCGGGCCACCGGCATGTCGAGCTCGGCGGCGATCTCCTCGGTGCTGGGGTCGCGGCCGAGCTCTTGCTCGAGCTGGCGGGTGACCGCGGTCAGCTTCGAGATCTGCTCGGCCATGTGCACCGGCACGCGGATGGTGCGCGACTGGTCGGCCAGGGCGCGGGTGATGGCCTGCCGGATCCACCAGGTGGCGTAGGTGCTGAACTTGAAGCCCTTGTGGTAGTCGAACTTCTCGACCGCGCGCATCAGGCCCAGGTTGCCTTCCTGGATCAGGTCCTGGAAGGGCACGCCGTTGCCGACGTACTTCTTGGCGATGTGCACCACCAGGCGGCTGTTGGCCTGGATCAGGCGCTTGCGGGCTTCCTCGCCGGCGAGGCCCTGCTTGCGCAGGGCCTGCAGCTCGGCGTCCGGCATCTCGAAGATCTCGGTCGGGTCGCCGAGTCGGAGCCGGGCGGCCAGGCCGGCCTCGAGCTGCTGGGCCAGCGTCTTCTCGTCGTCGGCATCCAGCAGGGGGATGCTGCCGATCTCGCGCAGGTAGAGGCTGATGGTGTCGTCGGTCTCGCCGGTGGCCGAGTCGAGCGGGCGAGTGCGGCGGCCACGATCGCTGCGCAGGGTATCGTCGCGGACGTCGATGCCCAGCTCGCCCAGCGACTCGTTGAGGGTCTCGAGGCTCGACGCGTCGATCTCGTCTTCGCCCGTCCAGGCCTCGAGCACGTCGTCGGTCGTGACGTAACCCTTCGCGTTGGCGATGGCCTGTAGCGCCTCGAGGGTGGACTCGAGCGCGTTGGCGGCGGGCGTGGTGTCGGCCATGAATCCCCTTGAAAGCCAGGTTGCCTGCGAGGGCTGCAAGTCTAGCCCAGCCATGGGGCGAGTCAAGCATGCAACAGGGCGCCGCCGGGTCGCGGGAAGGCCCGTCCCGACGCGGATCGCTGCGCCTCGGCGCAGCCGCCTGGCGCCGGGCGGCCGGCTACCCGGCCTGTGCTATACTCGCCCGACCATGACCCAGCTCCTGCTCGTGCGACATGCCACCAACGACTGGGTGGGCAGCCAGCGCCTGGCCGGCCGCCGACCCGGCGTGCACCTGAACGCCCGCGGTCGCGCCGAGGCCGCCGCGCTCGCGGCGCGCCTGGATGGCTATCCCATCGCGGCCGTCTACGCCAGCCCGCTCGAGCGCACCCGCGAGACGGCCGCCTGGCTGGCGGCGCCGCGCGGCCTGCCGGTCCTGCCCTTGGAGGGCGTGCTGGAGATCGACTTCGGCGACTGGGAGGGCCAGGCGCTCGAGACCCTGCGCAAGGACCCGCTCTGGGCCGGCGTGCAGCATGCGCCCAGCCAGACCCGCTTTCCCGGCGGCGAGACCCTCGCCGAAGCGCAGACCCGCGCCCTGGCCGCGCTCGAGGGCCTGCGCAGGGCGCATCCCGAGGGCGTGATCGCGGTGGTCTCGCATGCCGACGTCATCAAGGCCGTGGTGGCGCATTACAGCGGCGTTCACATCGACCTGTTCCAACGCTTCGACGTCAAGCCGGCCTCGGTGAGCGTGGTTCGCTTCACGGCCGAGCGCCCGATGGTGCTGGCCGTCAACGCCCTGGGCCCGATCCCGCCGCCGCCCGAGGCGCCATCCGCCGACCCGGAGAGCCCGGACGCCGAGACCGCGTCGCGGCCGGCTTGAATCCCCCCCACCGAGAGAAGGCGCATGGACGACAGCCAGTACGACTACGACCTCGAGCCGCTCAGCTTTCTGACCGTCGGTACCCAGGGGCCGCCCGGCCAACGCACCTTCTACCTCCAGGCGGCGCAGGGCGCGCAGGTGGTCTCGCTGGAGTTCGAGAAGCAGCAGGCCATGGCGCTGGCCGTCGGCCTGCGGCGCCTGCTGGCCAACATCGAGGACGAGGCGCCGGGTGCCGTCTCGAAGCGGGAGGCGGCCCGCGGCAACCTGGACCTGCTCCAGCCGGTGGCGCCGGCCTTCCGAATCGGCAGCCTCGGCATCGGGGTGGACGAGGCGCAGGCGCACGTGTTCCTGGTGGTGCGCGCCTTGGCCCCGGAGGACGAGCCGGCCCAGACCGCCCGCTTCGTCGCCTCGATCGAGCAGGCGCTGGCCCTGGTCGAGCACATCCCGAAGGTGGTCGAGAAGGGGCGGCCCGAGTGCCCGGCCTGCGGCGAGCCGATGGACCCGGCGGGGCATCGCTGTCCTCGTCGCAACGGGCACGCCAAGGTCGAGCCCGAAGCGGGCGGATGAACCGCCGCGCGCGGTCGGTTTGCGCCGCCCGGTCGGAGCCGTGAGCCGCCCGGAGCCGCCCCGGTCCGGGGCACCGGGCGGCGTGGACGAGGGCAGCGCGGCGCTCAGCCCCGAGCGGGCCATGGCCCTGCTGGAGGGGGCCGCGATCGAGGTCGAGGGCCAGATCCCCTGGAGCTCCAACATCGCCCTGCTCTGCCGCCTGCGCGACGCCCAGGGCGAGATGCTGGCGGTCTACAAGCCCCGCCGCGGCGAGCGGCCGCTCTGGGATTTCGCGCAGGGCACGCTGCACCTGCGCGAGCTGGCCGCCTGGCGCATCGACCAGGCCCTGGGCTGGGGGCTGGTGCCGCCGACCAGCCTGCGGGACGGCCCCTACGGTCCCGGGATGCTGCAGGCCTTCATCCCCCACGATCCCGAGGAGCACTACCTCGAGATGGCGGCGCCCGACCCCGAGGCGGTGGCGCGCATCGCGGCCTTCGACCTGGTGATCAACAACGCCGACCGCAAGAGCGGCCACGTGCTGCGCGACGAGGCCGGCCAGCTCTGGGCCATCGACCACGGCATCTGCTTTCACGTGGAGCCGAAGCTGCGCACCGTCATCTGGGAGCTGGCCGGCGAGCCGCTCGCGCCGGACCTGCTCCGCGACCTGCGCGACCTGCTGGCCGCGCTGCGCGATCCGCGCTCGGCGCTGCGGGCCGACCTGGCGCCCCTGCTCTCGGTCGATGAGATCCGGGCCCTGGGCCAACGCACGGCCGAGCTGCTGGCGGCCGGCGCCTACCCCGACCCCGACCCGGATCGACGCATGATCCCCTGGCCACCGGTCTGAGGCCCGACCATGGAAGACATCGTCGTCAGCCACAACCTGAGCGTGCCTTCGACCGAGCTGCGCTGGCGCTTCTCGCGCTCGGGCGGGCCGGGCGGGCAGCACGTCAACACCTCGTCGACCAAGGTCGAGCTGAGCTGGGATCTGGCCGCCTCGGAGGCCCTGGGCGAGACCCAGCGGGCGCGCCTGCTGGCCAACCTGGCCGGCCGCGTCGACGAAGCGGGCGTGCTGCGCCTGGTGGTCGAGGAGACCCGCAGCCAGCACCGCAACCGCGAGATCGCCGTCGAGCGCCTGCGCGCGCTGCTGATCGAGGCCGTCAAGCCGCGCAAGAAGCGCCGGCCGACGCGGCCGACGCGGGCGTCCAAGGAGCGCCGCCTGCAGGCCAAGCGGGTCCGCGGCGAGCGCAAGCAGGATCGGCGCAAGGACTGGTAGGCGCGGGGACCGGTCGGCGCGAGCGGCGCTGCCGGGTCGCGAAGCGCGGGCCGCGCAGGTCGGAAGGGGCCGAGTCCCGTCGGATCGGCCCCTTCCGGGTCCTCGCCTCGGCCTTCGCCGGCTCAGCCACCGAGCAGCCGGCGTGCCTCGGCTCGGCAGCGCCGCTCGGTCAGCACTTCGCGCTGCTGGCGGCCGAGCGCCTTCCAGGCCATCCGCGCCCGGCCCTGCGCGTCGCGGTAGGCGATGGCGCAGTAGCCCTGGCCGGTCTTCATCCAGGCCAGGTCGCGGGTCTGGACGCCGGGCCCGAGCAGGACGATGTCGGCCAGCTTGCGCCGCGGTCGCAGCTCGCCCAGCGGCTGGACCGGCGCGACCCAGGTCAGCAGCTCGCCCTCGCCCGGGCCGAGCGGCAGCCGGGGGCCGAGCCGCAGCCGATCGGCCTCGAGGCCGCGGATCTCGACCCCGTCCGGCAGCTGGTTGAGCAGGTAGATGCCGGCCGTGTTCTCGGCCGGGCGGAGCAGAGCGCCGCCCGGCAGCTTGATCGGCAGCGGGCCGGCATGGACGGGCGGGGCGCTGGCCGCCAGGAGCAGCAGCAGCGTTCCCAAGGGCAGGAGCGAACGGGTCAATCGCGTCTTCGGCGTGCACATGGTCGACTCCTTTCTCGTGACCGGCGCCGGCGGCTCCGGCGTCCGTGGATCGGTTGTCCGAGCACAGCCTAGCGCGGCGGCCGGCGGGCGGCTGTGGGCTGCGTCTCGCGGCGGCTGTCGCCTGCGTCACGATCGCCGGTCGTTTGGAGGGCCGGGCATGGCGGGAGGGGCCTGGCGAGGCTGCCGGGCGGGTGCGGTGGCGAGGCTGCCGGGCGGGTGCGGCGGCGCCGCGACGCGGCGGGATTCGACGGGAGCCGGCCGGCTGCTACACTCCGCATGGTCGGCGGGACCGCTCGGGTGGCCCGGGCCAGCGACGCCCCGCGCCCGTCCGTGCACGCGACCCGTTCCGGAAACGAAACCCAGGAGGCAGGCCCGGTGGACCGCATCCGACGACGCCATTTCGAGGGCAGCTGGCTCATCTTCTGGCTCATGTGCGTGACGGGGATCGGGATCCCCTTCGCGATCCTCTATCTGGTCGACTCCACCATCGAGATCGAGTACCCGATCGAGGATGCCGAGGCCTTTCTGGAGCAGCGGGATCGCGAGCGGACCGGGTTCCGAATCCCCTAGTCCGCCTCCGCCCCCACCTCCCCCGACGAGGAGCGAACGCGTGCTTGGACACCGGCTGACGAGCGAGATCGAGATCGAGGCCGAGGCCGAACGGGTCTGGGCGATCCTGACCGACTTCGGGGCCTATCCCGAGTGGAACCCCTTCGTGCGCGCGATCGAGGGGGCCTTGGCGCCGGGAGCGCGGCTCGCGGTCCTGCTGCAGCCCAGCGGGACGCGCGCCATGGCCTTCCGTCCGACGCTGCAGGTCGTCGAGGCGCCGCGCGAGCTGCGCTGGCTGGGCCGGGTGCTGATGCCGGGCATCTTCGACGGCGAGCACCGCTTCGTCATCGAGGTCCTGGGCGCCGGCCGGCTGCGCTTCGAGCAGAGCGAGCGCTTCTCCGGCATCCTGGTGCCGTTCATGCGTCGGAGCCTCGATCGGGATGCGCGGCGCGGCTTCGCCGAGATGAACGCGGCGCTCAAGGCGCGGGCCGAGGGCGGGGCCGGGACGGCCTGATCGATCCTGGTCGACGGGGTCGGGCTGCCGCGCTAGGCGTCGGCCGGGCTGGCCTCCAGCGTCACCAGCTCGGCCAGCACCGTCGTCGCGTAGGCGCCGGGCGCCAGGCTGAAGGCCAGCCGTAGCGCCGTCGCGTCCGGCCAGTCCCAGCTCAGGTCGCGCACCGGCAGGCGCAGTGCACGGCGCTCCTGTTTGGTGCCGACCGACTCCAGGCCCCGCTGCCAGGCTTCGCAGCCGGCCAGCGCGGCCGTTTCCAGGGCCAGGGCCTCGCCGCTCACCAGCGGCGCGCCGCGGCCCCAGAGCGGCCCGGTGGGGTGGATGTCCATCTCGGCCGTCCGGCGGCGGATCTCGGCGTCGACCTCGGTCGCCTTGAAGAAGCTGCGCGAGCCTTCCAGCATCATCGCGTCGCCCTCGAGCACCGCGTCCCAGCTGCCGGCCTCGACCCGGGCCGCCAGCACGCGGTTGAAGAGCCAGGAGCGCGCCGCCGAGATGTACATGCCGCGCTTGAAGCGATCCCGCTCGCGCAGACGACCCTCGAAGACGGCCAGTGCCCGCGGCAGGTTGCCGCCGCCGTGGCCGAAGCGCTGGGGGCCGAAGTAGTTGGGCAGGCCCCGCTCGCGCAGGGCGGTCAGGCGCGCTTCGACGGCCTGGCGATCGACCGGGCTGCCGTCCGGCCCGGCCAGCTCGCGCAGGACGATGGTGAAGGCGTTGCCGGCCAGCCCACCGCGGCGGATCATGCGCCGGTTGCGCCGCGCGTCGAGGACCTCGATGCCGGGCTCGGCCGCGAGCCGCGACCAGTCGGGGTCGCCGCCGCCGGGCAGGAGGATCGAGAAGCTCTGCTCGGTCACCGCGTAACGGTCCTTCTGGCCGGCGTAGTTGATGTGCTTGGGCGGGACGTCGGCGACCTGCGCGATCTGCCGCGCCACCCACTGGGTGTTGGCCTCCCGCTTGCGGACGCGCAGGATGACGTAGTCGCCGTCGTCCGAGGGCTCGAAGCCCAGGTCCTCGATGACCTCGAAGTCCTCGGGTGTGCTGCGGATGCGGCCGCTGGCCGGGGGCGGCCCGAAGGCCGAGGGCAGCCGGTCCCAGCCCGCGGGTGGCGTGAAGGCGGGCGTGGCCCGGCCGGCGGCCGGGGGCTGGCCCCGGGTCGGGGCAGGTTCGACCGCTTCGGGCCGGGCATCCGGGCTGGACGGGTCGGGGCTCATGGTCACGTTCGCCTTGGCTGCTGCGTCGATAGGGGCGTCCATGCTAGCCGAGGCCGCGTGACGCTCCCAATTCGCCGCCGGGCTATCATGGGGCAGCCCCGACGGGTCCTCCGTCACGACCGAAAGGATCGTTCGATGCTCGTATCCCCCGAACTCGCCGGCCAGGTGCTGGCCGCCGCCCGCGCCGGCGGCGCCGACTTCGCCGAGATCTACGCCGAGCGCTGGAAGCGGCGCCAGCTGCGGACCGTCGACCGCCGGGTCAAGGAGGCCACCAGCGGCATCGAGCGCGGCGCCGGCCTGCGGCTGTTCTACGGCCTGGACGTGGTCTACGCCTATACCAACGACCTCTCGGCCACCAGCCTGCTCGCGCTGACCGAACGGCTCTGCCAGCTGCGCGGACGCCTCGGGCGGGTCGACGCCAGCGGCGGCGGCGGCCTCGATTTCCGGCCCCGGCGGGCCAGCGGCCGGCATGCGCCGGCCCAGCCCTTCGACTCGCGCGACAAGGCGACGCGCCTGGCCTGGCTGCACGAGGCCGACGCCGGCGCCCGCGTGGCGCCCGAGATCGCCCAGGTCGAGGCTCGGCTGACCGAGTGGGAGCAGGACATGCTGGTGGCCAACTCCGAGGGCGTCTGGGCCGAGGACGCGCGGGTCTGGACCCGGCTTCACGTCAACGCCATCGCCAGCGATGCCGGCGAGCTGCAGACCGGCTCGGCCGCGCCGGGCCTGACGATGGGCCTGGAGCTGATGGAGCGCCATCCACCGCGCGAGGTCGGCCGCGAGGCCGGCCTGCAGGCGATGACCAACCTGCGCGCGGTGCCGGCGCCGGCCGGACCGATGCCGGTGGTCATCGGCAACCGCTTCGGCGGCGTCATCTTCCACGAGGCCCTGGGGCACCTGCTCGAGACCACGTCGGTGGCCAAGAACGCCTCGGTGCTCTCGGGCAAGCTGGGCCAGACGGTCGCCAGCCCCTGCGTCACCTACATCGACGACGGGACCCTGCCGCATGCCTGGGGGTCGACCGAGCTGGACGACGAGGGCGCGCCGACCGAGCGCACGGTGCTCATCCAGGACGGCGTCCTGAAGCAGTACATGGTCGACAAGCTCGGCGGCCTGAAGACCGGCTACCGGCCGACCGGCTCGGGCCGGCGTCAGAACTACACCCTGGCGCCCACCTCGCGCATGCGCAACACCTTCATCGCCCCGGGCGACACGCCCAAGGAGGCGCTCTTCGAGGGCATCGACTTCGGCCTCTACGCCAAGAGCATGGGCGGCGGCCAGGTCAAGCCGGGCTCGGGCGAGTACAACTTCGCCGTGCGCGAGGGCTACCTCATCCGCAAGGGTCGGGTGGCCGAGCCGGTGCGCGGCGCGATGCTCCTGGGCAAGGGCCCGGACAGCATCCGGAAGATCGTGGCGGTCTCCGACGACCTGGAGAACGCGCCGGGCATGTGCGGCAGCCTCTCGGGCTCGATCCCGGTCGAGGTCGGCCAGCCGCACCTCCTGGTCAGCGAGATCGTGGTGGGAGGCGAGGCGGCATGAACGAGCCGACAGGCAGCATGCACGAAGCGTCTGGCCGCATGACCTTCGAGGCGGCGCAGGAATGGCTCCTGGCGCGGGCCCGTGACGCGGGTCTCGCGATCGAGGTCCTGGGCCAGTCCAACCGAGAGCTGACCCTGGCGGCCCAGAACGGCAGCCTGGAGCAGGTCACCGAAGCCGAGCGGGCCGGCATCGGCATTCGGCTGGTCGACGGCGAAGGCCGCGCCGGCTACGCCTACACCGAGGACCTGGGCGTCGAGGCCCTGGCCTGGGCCCTGGCCGAGGCGCGCGAGAACGCCGGCCTGCTCGAGCCGGGCGATGCCCGCATCGAGCCGGGCCGGGCCCTGGGGCACAGCGACTCGGTCGGCGACGGCCTGGCCGAGCCCCTGGCTCAGAAGCTGGAGACGGTGCTGGGCTTCGAGGAGGACCTGCGCGCCGACCCGCGTGTGCGGCAGGTGCCCATCGCCCGCTACATGGAGCGCGAGGCGCGGCTCAGCCTGGCCTCGACCGGCGGCGCCCGGGGCAGCTACCGCAACGGCGCCGCCGGCCTGCTGTCCTCGTTGGTGATGGCCGAGGGCGAGAGCCTGAAGCAGGGCTTCGAGATCGCCCTGGAGACCGACTTCCACGCGCTCGATCCCGGCCGCACCGCCCGGACGGCCATCGCCGCCACCGGCCGCCTCCTGGGCGCGCGCCCCCTGCCCAGCGGCCGCTACACCGCCTGGTTCGAGCCGAGGGTGTTCGCCCAGCTGCTGTCGGCCTTCAGCGGCCTCTTCAGCGGCAAGCAGGTGCTCGAGGGCAAGAGCCGGCTGGCCGGCCGCCTGGGCCAGCGCATCGCCGGCGAGGCCTTCACGCTGATCGACGATCCGACCCTGCCCGGACGCATCGGCAGCCGGCCCTTCGACGCCGAAGGTCGGCCAGCCGCCCCGCTCACCCTGGTCGATCGGGGCCAGCTGCGGGCTTTCCTGCACAATGCCGAGACGGCCCGCGCCCTGGGTCAGCCCAACAGCGGTCATGCCTGGCGCAGCTACCGGGGTCCGCTGGACGTGGCGCCCAGCAACCTCTACGTGCCGGCCGGCCCGGGCCTCCAGCCGGCGACGGGCGTGATCGTCACCGACCTGATGGGCCTGCACGCCGGCGCCAACCCCATCAGCGGCGACTTCTCGCTGCAGGCCCTGGGGCTGGAGCTGCGCGGGGGCGAGCTGGCGGCGCCGGTCGAGAACTTCGCCGTCAGCGGCAACTTCCTCGACCTGCTGCAGCGGATCGTCGGCCTGGGCGACACCCTGGAGTGGCATTTCATGGGGGCCTGCGTCGGCGCCCCGATGGTCGAGGTGGACGGGCTCAGCTTCGCCGGGGCCTGAGCCGGTCGGGGCCTTCGCGCGAGCCGGCCGCGTGATTCCGGTTCGGGACCGAAACGACGGAGGGGCGCAGCCCGCGGGCTGCGCCCCTCCGTCGACCTGGCGCATCTGGATCCGGCGCGCCTTGGCGGCGGCCGGTCGGCCGGGCGCTGCGTCGAGACGCATCCGCCGGCCGATGTCTGGCGACTAGGGCCGGCCCGGCCGACCCGGACCGCCCGGTCCGCCGCGGCCGGGGCCGCCCGGCTCGCCCGGCTCGCCCGGCTCGGTGCCACGCGGCGGGCGCGCGCCGCCGTTGGCGCAGCGCTCGGGGCAATTGGCGGCGGCTTCCGTCAGGTGCTGGCAGGCGTGGCTCTCGGGATCGGCTTCACAGGCGACCGCGGCCCGCTCGGCCAGCGCCGCGCACAGCGTCTCGCAGTCCACCGGCTCGCGGGGCTCGCCCGGGGCCGGTCGCGGGCCGCGCGGCTCACCCGGCTCGCCCGGCTTCGGGCCGCGGGGCTCGCCCGGCTCGCGGCTGGGCGGGTTGGCGCAGAACGCCTGGCACTTGGCCAGCATCTCGGCGGCCTTGTCGGCGCAGTTCTCGCCGTTGTTGGCTTCGCAGCGCGCCAACAGGCGCGCCGCCGCCTCTTCGCAGTGCGTGGCGCACTGCGCGGGGTCGATGCTGCCGCCACCCGGTCCACCGCGACCGGGTCCCTCGCCGGCGAACGCCGTCGAGGCGCCGAAGCCGAGGCTGAAGGCGGCCACCAGGGCCAGACCGCTTGCGACGAGCGTCTTCGTGGGGTTCATCGGTAAGACTCCTTGATCGGAATGGGCTGATATGCGACGCGGGATTGCGAGCCTTGACTAGGGAATCGATTCCGTGGCCTGGGAGGGGGCTCTGCTCGCTGGAAGACCCGAGCCCCGTCCGGTGGTTAGATTGCCGAGCTCGGCCGGAAAGTTAGCGGGGCGGAGCGCCCGAATCGCGCTCCGCCCCGCTCGCTGGCCGGCTGCTTGCGCCCCATCGGCGCAGGCAACCGTAAGGCTGCCTAGGGTCGCGGCTTCGGGCCGCTGCCCGGCTCGCGCGCGCAGCGCGCCTCGCACTGTTCCTTGGCCTTCGTGGCCCGCTCGACGCAGCGCTCGCCGCCCTTGGCCTCGCAAGCCGCGAGCGCGTTGTCGTAGACCGCCTGGCAGCGGGTCTCGCAGCTCGGCGCGGCCGGCGGGTTGGCGCAGCGGTCGTGGCATTCGGCGATGGCCTCGGCCAGCCGGGCACACCTGGCCGGATCGTCGCTGCCGCCGGTGCAATGCTTGTCGTACTGGGCCTGCAGCGCCGCGCAGCGGTCCTCGCAGCTGGGCTTGGCCGGCGGGTTGGCGCAGCGATCCTGGCACTTGGTCAGCATCTCGGTCTTGCGCGTCTCGCAGGCTGCCGGATCGCCGCCCTTGTCGATGCAGCGATCGTAGGCCTTCTGAGCCGCATCGTCACAGCGCGCCTCGCAGCTGCGCGGCTCGGGCTTGGGCTGGGTCGCGCGCTCGCACTGCTTCGTGCACTGCTCGAGGGCCTTGGCCGCGCGCTCGGCGCACTTCTCGGCGTCGCCGCCGGCGGCGACGCAGCGGGCCTCGAAGGCGTCCGCGTGCTTCTGGCAGGCACCTTCCTCGCAGCGGGTCGGCTTGGGGCCGATGCCGCGGCCGGGGTTGGGCTCACCCTGGGCCTGGACGCTGGAGGCCAACAGGCCGGCGGCGAAGGCCGCCGTCAGGGCCAGAGCCGTGAAGAGCGGCCAGCGGCCGTGGCGGGATCGGGTCGACATGGTTGCTGCTCCTTGGGAAGTTGACTGGGGTCGGGTATCGGGCCGGCGCCGCCCTGCGCGAAGCGCGGCCCGGCTGTCCTCGGGTTCAACGTCGCGCTCGACCCGAACGTTAGATGCGGATTCGACCCGGGCTCGAAGCGAGGGCGCCGGGCTGGCCGGCGGCCGGGCGATCGGTCGGACTTGTGCCCGGCCCCCGGCGGGCCTAGGCTTCGCTCCCGTGCCCGTTTACGAGCTGCCCGAGGACGCGATCGTCTTCCCCGCGCCGGAGCTTGCCGAACCGGATGGCCTGTTGGCCTTCGGCGGCGGGCTCGAGCCCGAGCGCCTGGTGCTGGCCTACGCCAACGGCATCTTCCCCTGGCCGCACGAGGGCCAGCCGATGCTCTGGTTCTCGCCCGACCCGCGCTGGGTGCTGCCGCCGGCCGAGCTGCACGTCAGCCGCCGGCTGCGCCGTCGGATCCGCCAGCGCCGTTTCGAGCTGCGGCTGGACAGCGACTTCGAGCGCACCATCCGCGCCTGCGCGACGATGGACCGGGTCGACGGCGGCGGCACCTGGATCTGGCCCGACATGATCGCGGCCTACATTGCGCTGCACCAGCAGGGCTTCGCCCACTCGGCCGAGGCCTGGCTGGACGGCGAGCTGGTCGGCGGCCTGTACGGGGTCTCGATCGGCCGGGTCTTCATCGGCGAGTCGATGTTCACCGGCCAGCCGGACGCGCCCAAGCTGGCCCTGGTGGCGCTGGTCCGGCAGCTCGAGCGCTGGGGCTTCGACCTCTTCGACGTCCAGGTGCGCACGGAGCACGTGTTGCGCTACGGCGTGCGCCCCTGGCCTCGGGCGCGCTACCTGCGCGTGCTGCGCGGCTCCGGCCTGCCGGCCACCCGGCGCGGCCCCTGGCGGCTGGACGAGGACCTGCGTTGGGGTGGCGAAGGGTCCGACGCGGCGTCCGACCGGGCGGCATTCTAACGCCCCACCTATGGGCAGGCCCCGTGCGGCGGGCTAGAATGTAGGCGTCATGAAGCGACTTCCAGACCCGCCCCGGCTCGACGCCGGCCAACCGGGACCGGGCGACGGCCAGGCCGACGGCCAGGTGCTGACACGGACCGAGCGCAAGGTCGAGCGGCCGCGCCGCTGGCAGGTGCTGTTGCACAACGACGACTACACGACCATGGAATTCGTCGTCGAGGTGCTGGTGCGCCACTTCCGCAAGTCGCCGGCCGAGGCCACCCAGGTGATGCTGCAGGTTCACCACAAGGGCGTCGGTGTGGCCGGCGTCTACCCGCGCGACGAGGCCGAGACGAAGGTGGCGCTGGTCACGGCCGAGGCCCGCGAGCTCGGCATGCCGCTGGTCGTCAGCGCCGAGCCCGAAGGCTGAGCGGCGACGCGGGCGCACCGCACTCTCAAGGAAGATCAGCATGCAGCTCTCCGAAGACCTCCAGATCGCCGTCTCGGTCGCCCTGTCCGAGGCCCGGCGGCGCCGGCACGAGTTCGCCGGCCTGGAGCACCTGCTCCAGGCGCTGGCCTTGGATGCGGCCACGGCCGAGGTCCTGCGCCATGCGGGCGCCGACCTGGATCGGTTGAAGGCCGACCTCGAGCGCTTCCTGGACGAAGAGCTCGAGGCCTTGCCGGAGGCCGACTTCGAGGAGTCGGTGCCGACCCTGGGCTTCCGCCGGGTCATCACCCATGCGGCCGGTTACACCGAGTCGGCCGGCAGCGACACCGTGGAGGCCCACAACGTGCTGGTGGCCATCCTCGACGAGGAGGACTCGCACGCCGCCTGGCTGCTGGTCGCGCAGGGCGTGACGCGCCTCGACGTGGTCAGCTACCTGTCGCATGGCCGATCCAAGGTGGATCCGAGCGGCAAGGCGCTCGGTCCGGCCGAACGGCGTGCGGCCCTGCCCGGCGCTGGCTCCGGCCGGCGCCTGCCCGGCGCCGGACCCGAAGCGGGCGACTCGGACGACGACGCGGCGGGACCGGGCGAGTCACCCCCGGCCGACGCGCTCGGCGCCTTCACCCGGGATCTCACCCGCCTGGCCCGCGAGGGCCACATCGACCCGATCATCGGGCGGACCGAGGAGCTGGCGCGGACCCTGCACGTCCTGCAGCGCCGGCGCAAGAACAACCCGATCTACGTCGGCGACCCCGGCGTGGGCAAGACCGCCCTGGTCGAGGGCCTAGCCCTGCGGATCGCATCCGGCGAGGTGACCGAGCGCTTCCTGGGCGTCACGCTCTACCAGCTGGACATGGGCGCGCTGCTGGCCGGGACGCGCTATCGCGGCGACTTCGAGGAGCGGCTCAAGGCCGTGATCGGGGCGCTGGAGGCGCGCGACGACGCGATCCTGTTCATCGACGAGATCCACACCATCGTCGGCGCCGGCGCGGCGGGCGGCGGGACGCTCGACGCCTCCAACCTGCTCAAGCCGGCCCTGCAGAGCGGCAAGCTGCGCCTGATGGGCGCCAGCACCTGGGAGGAGTACCGCCAGCACTTCGAGCGCGACCGGGCCCTGTCGCGGCGCTTCCAGCGCATCGAGGTGCTCGAGCCCAGCCAGGCCGAGACGGTGGCCATCCTGCGCGGCCTGCAGTCGCGCTACGAGGCCCACCACGAGGTGACCTACAGCCGCGCGGCGCTGGAGGCGGCGGCCGAGCTGGCCAGCCGGCACCTGCGCGACCGGCGCCTGCCCGACAAGGCGATCGACCTGCTGGACGAAGCCGGCGCCGAGGCCAACCTGGCCGGTCGGAGCCGGGTGACCCTGCGCGACATCGAGCGGGTGATCTCGCGCGTCGCGGGCCTGCCCTTGCAGCGGGTGGCCGGCGACGACCGGGCCCGCCTGGCCGCGCTGGAGTCCGACCTCAAGGCGGTGGTCTTCGGCCAGGACGTGCCGATCGAGCAGCTGGCCGGGGCGATCAAGATGGCCCGCGCCGGTCTGCGCGAGCCGCAGAAGCCGGTCGGCTCCTTCCTGCTCACCGGCCCCACCGGCGTGGGCAAGACCGAGGTCGCCCGCCAGCTGGCCCAGGTGCTGGGCGTGGCCTTCCTGCGCTTCGACATGAGCGAGTACATGGAGCGCCACAGCGTCTCGCGCCTGGTCGGCGCCCCGCCCGGCTACGTCGGCTACGACCGTGGCGGCCTGCTCACCGAGGCGGTCAGCAAGCAGCCCCACGCGGTGCTGCTGCTGGACGAGATCGAGAAGGCGCACCCCGATGTCTTCAACATCCTGCTGCAGATCATGGACCACGGCAGCCTGACCGACACCAACGGCAAGCTGGCCGACTTCCGGCACGTGATCCTGCTGATGACCTCCAACGTGGGGGCGCGCGAGATGGCCCGCGGCGGGATGGGCTTCGGCGCCACCGGCGGCGACGCCGCGGCCGGCGACGAGGCCTACGAGCGCCTCTTCAGCCCCGAGTTTCGCAACCGGCTCGACGGCCGCCTGGCCTTTGGCCCGCTGAGCCCGCAGGTGATGGGCCGCATCGTCGACAAGATGATCGGCGAGCTGCGGGCGCAGCTGGCGCCCAAGAAGGTCAAGCTCGCGCTGACGCCGGCCGCCCGCGAGCACCTGGCCGAGGCCGGCTTCGATCCGGCTTTCGGCGCTCGGCCCCTGGCCCGGGTGATCGACCAGCGCATCAAGCGGCCGCTGACCGAGGAGATGCTCTTCGGCAAGCTGGCCGGCGGCGGCGAGGTGACCCTGCGCGTCAGGGACGGGGCGTTGGTCCTGGACTGCGGCTGAGCGCCTGGCGGGCCAGGAGCAGTCCGATGGCCAGCAGCGCCAGGCCCTCCAGCCGATAGTGCAGCGCGGCGCCCTCGGCCTGCGCTTCGACCCGCTCTGGCAGGCGCGTGGCCTGGCCATCGCCGCTCAGCTCCTCGATCTGATAGACGTAGACGCGGCCGGGGACCACGGCGGCATCGGTGTAGGCATAGGCCGCGCCCGTCTGAGCCGAGCCCTGGGCCGGGATCAGCTCGGCGTTCAGGAGCCGGGCTCCGTCCGTGTCGCCGGTCGTGCCGTCGCCCGCCGCGTCGTCGTCGGTCCTGCCCTCGCCGGCTGGCGCCGCGCCAGCCGGCTCCGCCGTCTCGGCGGCCGGCTCGCTGCGCCAGAGGTTGAAGCCGGCGACGTCCTGCTCGCTGCCGGTCTCCCAGCGGATCACGATCGGCGCCGGGCGCAGGTTGGACCCGAGCAGCCAGGCGCCGCCGGCCAGGAGGACCAGGGCCAGCGGCAGGCGGATCCGGTCGGCGATCGGCGTCGGGCGGGGGCTTGGGCCGGCTGCGGACATGGGGCTCAGACTCCGGTGGGCAGATCGACGAACGCGAAGCTCAGGTCGAAGCGCTCCGCCAGGTGGCGGCCGAGGGCCTTGACGCCGACCGTCTCGCTGGCGTAGTGGCCGGCGTAGATGACGTGGATGCCGGCGTTCAGGGCCTCGTAGTAGGCGCTCTGGCTGGTCTCGCCGGTGATGAAGGCCTGGCAGCCCTGCGCCGCGGCCTCCTCGATGTAGCCGCTGCCGCCGCCGCTCATGACGGCCACCCGCTGGATGCGCGCCGGCCCGTGCGGCTGCACCAGCTGGGTCGGGCCCAGCGCGGCCTCGACGCCCTGGAGCAGGCGCTCCAGGGTGCAGCCCTCGGGCGCCCGGGCCCGGGCGCCGATGGGCCGGCCCTTGGCCAGGCCCCACCAGCCCTCCAGCTCCAGTCCGAGCAAGCGGCAGATCTCGGCGTTGTTGCCCCAGACCGGATGGGCATCCAGGGCCAGGTGCGCCGCGTAGAGGTTGAGCTCGGCGTCGAGCAGGCGCCGGACCAGCCGACCGTAGCCGCCGACCAGGCGTCGCGCCGGCCCCCAGAGGATGCCGTGGTGGACCAGGAGCAGATCGGCTCCCCGATCGAGCGCGGCCTCGACGCAGGGCAGGCCGGCATCGACGCTGGCCACGACCCGGCGCAGCTCGGTCCGGCCCTCCACCTGCAGGCCCTGCGGGCCATAGTCGGCCAGGTCGGCGATCTGCAGCTGTTCGTCCAGGTAGGCCACCAGCTCGTCGCGCTGCATGCTCGATGCTCCGTCGATGCGCCGCCGTCCGTCGTTCGGCCGGTCACGGTTGCCTGGGGTCGGGCCGGAGTGGCCGGACCCGGGGCGGCTCGGGTCGGTTCTCGAGCGCAGTATATAATGCCAGCCCGCGCCTGACGAAGCGGCAGCCCCATCCCGGAAAGGAGCCTTGTGCCATGCCCGAGCGACATCCGCTCGACGTCGACGACCTCTGGGCCATCCCGCGCGTCGGCGAGCCCGAGCCGCTGCCCGATGGCCGCGCGGTCATCGTGCCGGTGACCGAAACCGCGATGGAAGCCAACGAGAGCCGCGGTCGGCTCTGGTGGGTGCCGGTCGCGGGGCCGGACGCGCCGCGGCCGCTGACCGGCGCGGATGCCTCGGCCAGCGCGCCGGCGGTCTCGCCGGATGGCCGGCACCTGGCCTTCCTGCGCAAGCCGGGCGGGCCGCCCGCGCCGGCGCCGGATGCGGGCGCCGAGGCGGCATCCCGCTTCGCCGGCCTGGGCCTGGGCGGTCCCGGCGCCGGCCCGCGCTTTCCCGACCAGCCCCAGGTCTACCTGCTGGACCTGAGCGGCGGCGAGGCGGCGCGGCTGACCGACCTGCCCTTGGGCGCCGGCGCGCCGGTCTGGCTGCCCGATGGCCGGCTGGGCTTCTCGGCCCCGTTGCTGGCCCAGGCGCCGACGCTGGCGGGCACGGCCGCCCTGGCCGCCGAGCGAGCCAAGGACCCCGTCAGCGCGCGCGTCACCGAGGACCGGGTCTACCGCTTCTGGGACCGATGGCTGACCGAGGGCCGCGTCGAGCACATCCTGCTGCTCGACCTGGCCGACGACCGCCTGATCGACCTGACGCCGGGCTGGACGCGCTGGCTCGGTCTGTCGGAGGGCGGGCGCGCCTTTGCCGCGGCGCCCGACTCGGGCGAGATCGCCTTCGAGGCCTGCCGCTCGACGCCGCCGCACAGCCCGCTGGTCTTCGGGGTCTACCGGCAGGCCGTGCCGGCCCGCGGCGCCTCGGCCGAGGGCCTGGCCGAGCCGCGGCTGCTGCACCCGGAGCACCCGGGGCCGGCCATGCGCCCGCGCTACAGCCCGGATGGCGCCTGGATCGTCTACGGCCTGCAGCGGGAGATCGGCTTCTACGCCGATCCGGTGCGCCTGATGGCCTTCGAGCGGGCCAGCGGCCGCCATCGGCCGCTGACCGAGGCCTGGGACAACTCGGCCGAGAGCTGGACCTTCGGCGCCGACGCGACGCGGCTCCTGCTGGTGGCCCAGGAGGGCGCCCACAACGCCGTCTGGGCCATCGACCTTGCCGCGGTCGAGGCTCCGGCCGACCACCCGCCCCGGGTCCTGGCGCGCGGCGGTTGGCTGGGCGAGCCACGGCCGGTCGGCCCGTGGCTCTGCTGCAGCCATCAGTCGCTGACCGAGCCGCCCGAGCTGGCCCTGCTCGACCTCGAGACCGGCCGGCCCGAACGTCTGACCCGCTTCACCGAGCCGGCGATGGCCGACCTGGCGCTGGGGGCGGTCGAGGAGGTCTTCTTCGCCGGGGCCGAGGGCGATCGGGTGCAGATGTACCTGGTGCACCCGCCCGAGCTGCCGGCGGATCCCGGCCCGGCCGGCGTCGCGTCGGGGACGGCCGGGGGCAGGCAGCCCGGGGCTCGTGGACGATCCCTGGTGCATCTGGTGCACGGCGGGCCGCACGGCGTCTTCGGCGACCAGTGGCACTGGCGTTGGAACGCGCATGCCTTCGCGGCCCGCGGCCACCTGGTGGCCCTGGTCAACTTCCACGGCTCGACCGGCTTCGGCGAGGCCTACACGCGATCGATCCTGGGGCAATGGGGTGCGCGGCCGGCGGCCGACCTGCAGGCGGCGACCGACTGGCTGATCGCCGAGCGCGGGGTCGACCCGGCCCGCATGGCCATCGCGGGCGGCTCCTACGGCGGCTACCTGGTCAGCTGGCTGGCCGGCGAGACCGATCGCTTCGCCTGCATCGTCAACCACGCCGGCGTGAGCGACTTCCAGACGCAGTTCGCCAGCGACATCACCCAGGGCCGGCGCAAGTCGATGGGCGGCGAGCTCTGGGAGGATCTGGCCGGGCTGGACCGCTTCAACCCGATCCGGCGGGCCGCGAGCTTCCGCTCGCCGATGCTGGTGATCCACGGCGAGAAGGACTATCGGGTGCCCTACAACCAGGGCCTGGTGATCTACAACGTGTACCAGGCGCGGGGCCTGCCGGCGCGCCTGGTGGTCTATGCCGACGAGAACCACTGGATCCTGAAGCCGCGCAACAGCCGTCACTGGTACGGTGAGGTCCTGGACTGGATCGAGCGGTGGCTGGGCGGCCAGGCGCTATACTCTGCCGGTGCGGCCGCCGATTCGACCGGCGGTCCTTGAACGGCGTCGGTGCGTCGCGCGTACCGATCGGACCGGCCATCGTCGCCGGCCAGCAAGGAGAAGACGGAAGATGCACAACCGGATCGTGGAGGCTTGGATCGGGCGGACGCTGGCGCTGACGCTGCTCGGGGCCGGGATGCTGGGGCTGTCGGGCTGCGGCGGGGTCGAGCAGACGATGGACGCGCCCGAGCCGGCCGGCGTCGAGATGGGCGCGCCCGAGACGGCGTCCGACGCGGCGGCCGCGGATGCGGCCGGGGACACGGACGCCGAGGGCGAAGCCGCGGCCGATGCGGGCGCGGCGATGGACGCCGAGGCGCACGTCTTGGGCGACGCTCAGCTCGGCAACGCCAGCTACACCATCGACGATACGGTGGTGGCCCTGGTGGACGGGATCTATCAGGAGAAGCCGATGCCCGACTCGGCCAGCTTCATCGCCAACTACTCGCTGGGTCCCTGGCGGGCCTATGGCGACCTGAACGGCGATGGGGTCGAGGATGCGGCGCAGGTTCTGATCAACATGCCCGGCGGCAGCGGCGTCTTCATGTTCCTGGCGGCGGTGGCCGATGAGGCCGGCCAGGCGAGCGTGCTGGACACGATCTCGCTGGGCGACCGCCAGGCGCTGGAGAACCTGAGCATCGCGGACGGCAAGGTGTTCGTGACCGGCAAGACGCATGGGCCGGACGATCCGATGTGCTGCCCGACGCTGGAGTTCAGCGCCACCTACGGGCTGCAGGATGGCAAGCTGGTGCTGGAGTCGGAGGATGGAATGGGCACGGAGGGGGCCATGCGGCCGGCGACCCTGGTGGTGGACTCGGGGTCGTGGCTGGGCACGACCTGTGCCTTCGCCGGCGAGGGCGCGACCCTGGCCTTCGACGACAAGCGCGTCAGCTACACCTGCGAGCCGGCCGACGAGGTCGAGGGCGACGTCGTGCTCCTGGGCGAGCCGAGCGACAACGGTGACGGGACCTGGACCGCCGAGCTCGGCGTCATCGACCGCAATGCGGCGGACGACGGCTTCGCGCTGACCAGCACCGAGATGGTGATGGCCTCGACGGCCGACTGAGGCGTTCATCGATCGCTTGGCGGGCGCTCAGCTTCGGCTCATGCGGCGGCGGCATCCTATAGCCAGATCGAGCTGGACGGGCAATCCGGATCGGTCCTCCCCTTGGACGATGAGCCGAACGCGGACACCTGATCGAAGTCGATAGCCGATTCCTCCCTCCTCGAGGCCCGGGCTCCCGCCCGGGCCTCGCTGGTTGCAGCGGCGGTTTCGCGGTCCAGTTTGACCTTGCTCCGGAGTCTTCTACCCTGAAGGCCGGGCCGGTGATGGAATCCGGTCGCGACCCGGGCAGCTCGCCCGGGCCCAGACACCGAGGCGGCGATGGCACTGCACCACGAACAGACGGACCCGCAGCGGGCGAGGCGCTTCGCGCGCCTGGTCGACGAGCACGGGCTGCGCGTGCTGCGCTTCCTTCAGGGCATGACCGGCGACAGCGACAGCGCGGAGGACCTGGCCCAGGACGTCTTCCTGAAGGCCTGGGCGGCCCTGCAGGACCTGCGCGAGGAGCTGAGCGCGGCGGCCTGGCTCTACGTCATCGCCCGCAACACCGCCGCGAGCCATCTGGCCCAAGCACGGCGTCGCCCGAGCCAGCCCCTGGGCGAGGCGGAGCGGGAGCCGGCCGATCCGGCGCGCCCCGCGGACGAGACGCTGCCGCTGCGATTGGCGGTGCGGCAGGCCCTCGACCGGCTCGAGGCGCGGGACCGCGAGATCCTGCTGCTGGTGGGCCTGGCCGGCCTCAGCGCGGTCGAGGTGGCCGAGATGATGGGCATCGGCGTGGAGGCGGCCCGCAAGCGGTGGCAGCGGGCCGGCCATCGATTCCGACAAGCGATGGAGGAGGCGGCATGAAGCCTCTGAGCTGCAAGCGGGCGCGCGAGCTGATCGACGACGGCCCTTCGCCCGAGCTGATGGCGCCCCTGGCCGAGCACCTGGAGGCCTGTCCCGACTGCCGGGCCGAGCAGCTGCGGCAGCGCGAGCTGCGGACGACGCTGGGCCGCGACGCGGCCTGGCCCGCGGCCAGCCCGGCCTACCTCGACTGGTTGCGGCATATGGGCCAACAGGCCACGCTGCCCGGCTTGCCGCGCCGGCCCGGCCTGGTCTCGGCCGCGGCCGACGTGGTGGCCGATGACACGATCGCCCAGTACCTGCGCGAGATCGGCAACATCCCGCTGCTGGATGCCGAGGAGGAGCAGGCCTTGGGCGAGCGGATCGCCGATGGCCAGGCGGCGCGGCTCACGCTCGAGAACCCGGCCCGGGTCTACGAGCTGACCGACGGCGACCTCGCGCGGCTGCGGCGCCAGGTCGAGGAGGGTGACGCGGCCCGTCGGGCGCTGACCCGCGCCAACGGCCGCCTGGTGGTCCACATCGCCAAGAAGTTCGTCAACCGCGGCGTGCCCTTCCAGGACCTGATCCAGGAGGGCAACCTGGGCTTGATGCGCGCGGTCGAGAAGTACGACTACCGCCTGGGCTTCAAGTTCAGCACCTACGCCACCTGGTGGATCCGCCAGTCCGTCACCCGCGCCCTGGCCGACCAGTCGCGCACCATCCGCGTGCCGGTCCACATGTCGGACCTGATCGTCAAGATCTCCGCCACCGGGCATCGCCTGGAGCAGGAGCTGGGACGCGAGGCCACGTTGGAGGAGATCGCCGAGGCGCTCGAGCTGGGCGTCGACAAGGTGCGCCAGGCGCTGCGGGTCGCCCAGCGGACGATCTCGCTCGAACGCCCGGCCGGCGGCGACGGCGAGGCCGCCATCGGCGACTTCATCGCCGACGAGAACGCGCCCGACCCGGGCGAGCGGGCGGCCCTGGAGCTGCTGCGGCGCGAGGTGCGGGAGGTCATCGCCAGCATGTCCGAGCGCGAGGCGGAGGTCCTGTCGTTGCGCTACGGCCTGGCCGACGGCCGGGTGCACACGCTCGAGGAGGTCGGCGCCCGCTTCGGCGTGACCCGCGAGCGCATCCGCCAGATCGAGACCAAGGCCCTGCGCCGGCTGCGCCATCCGAGCCGATCCAACCGGCTGCGCGACTTTCTGGGCTGAGCCCGTTCCACCCGGGGCCGGAGCCCGGGGTCCCGGGCCGTCACGTCGCCGAGCCTCGACCGGTCGGCCGGCCGCGCCCGGACGATCGTCACGCGCGCAGCCGGCCCATGGGATCGTCGCCGGCGCTCAGGCCTCGGCGCGCCCTTCGGAGGGCAGGACCCGGGTGACGCCCGCGCCGCGCTGGAGCATCGTGTGCCGGTTCAACCAGACCACGGCGACCGCGATGCCGACGAAGCCGGCGGTGTCCCAGGGCTGGGCGTCCGGCCAGATCGGGTTGTTCATCTGGAAGTGGTACAGGAAGGGCAGCAGGAGGCTGCCGCGCGCCGCGTTGAACATGGGCGTCATGATGACCGAGACGGCGATGACGCCGGCGAAGAAGGGGCCGAAGGACCATGCGCTGTGGACGGTGCCGCCGAGGAGGAACGCGGGGATGTGCCAGACCGCCCAGACCAGCCCGAGCAGCAAACCGGCTCCGAGCGGGTTGAGGCGGCGCTGGAGCAGGGGCAGGGCGTAGCCGCGCCAGCCGAGCTCCTCGATCGGGCCGAGGAACAGGTGTAGCGCCAGCGCGGGGAATACCTGCGTCCAAGGCGAGAACGGGAAGGGGTCGCCAAGGCTGCCCTTCAAGGCAGCACCGGCATAGAACACCGCCGGAATGCCGAGGATCAGGAAGGCCCACCAGCCTCGGGGGGCGCGCCACAGGGTCAGCCGCCGCAGGAAGCCGAGCAGGCCGGTGGCCCCGGCGTGGCGCCAGGAAGATGGCGGCGAAGCCGGGCGAGTAGACGGCCAGGATGTACAGCGGGTTGCTCAGCCTGACCTCGCCGAAGACGGCGGCCAGCGGCTCGGGAAACAGGATCAAGAGCGCCGCGATGCCCCAGGTAAGGCCAAAGGCCAGCACGAGGAACGGGACGAGCGTCTTCTCGCTGAGGGTCGACGGTGATCGAGCGTCCGGATGCATCGCAGGCTCTCCTTCGTCGTCGCGAGACCGGGTTGTTGCGAGCGGCGGCATCGCGTCGCCGGGTGGAATCGTATCACCCTCCGGCCGGGGCCGACAGCGCCGCGCGGAAGGGAGGGTTGTCCTGGCCCCCCGGATTCTCGACGATCAGCGGTCGAGGTGAGGGAGCAGCAGCCTCGACGGACACCCGGGGACGGCAATCTGCAGCCGGTTGTTGCCCTCGTCCGACTCCCGAACCGCGTCTTCCGCATCGACCACCACCGGCGATCGGGCTGCGCTGGCCTGGGGATCGTGGAGTTCGATCGATGCCCCGGCCGCGAGACCGCGCACCCGCGCGTCGAAGCGTCCCGTGGCATCGCGAACCACGAAGCCGCTCGCGTCAGCCGACCCGGCGTTCTCGACGCGGACGAATAGCCCCGGCCGGCCGCACGACGCCCATGCGTGGCCCAGCAGGTCGGGCAGCGGAGGCTCGACGCTGGGCGCCCACCACTCCACCAGCGTCGAGTAGTCCAGGCCCGCGATCCGTCCACCACCGATCACGTAGAAGCGCTCGCCGACCGCCGCCGCCCCGACACCGTGCCGCGTCGTGGGCATCTCGGCGGCCTCGGACCAAGTGCCCGCGGCCGGATCGAAGACGTAGTGCTCCCCATAGGTCATGCCCTGGGTCTCGCCGCCGGTGATGTGGATCCGCCCGTCGGCCGTGGTCGCGGCCGAGCAGCCGCCGCAGGCGCCGGGCATGTCGGGCAGGCGGGTCCAGGCCTCGGTCGTCGGATCGTAGGCTTCGAGGATGCCCGAGCGAGCGCCCAGGCCGAAGCCGCGGCCGGCCACAACGTAGAGCCTGCCACCGCTGGCCGCCGCTCCGAGATGCTCGCGCGGCGTCGGACCGGGTGCCCGGGTCCAGCGATCCGCGGCGATGTCGTAGATCCACATCTCGTCCTGGGCGCCGGCCTCGGCGACCCCGCCGACCACATAGATCCGGCCCGGTCCAGCCGAGCCACCCTCCCCTTCGGACCCGCCCGTGTCCGCGATGTGGACCGCGGCGTGCGCGCCGCGCCGGCCGGGCATGTCGGCCATGCGGGTCCAGGCATCGCGCGCCGGGTCGTAGGCGTCCAGGCGCCGACTGGCGTCGTTGGCGTTGAGCCTGGCCGTGTAGCCGCCCGACAACCAGATCTTTCCGGCCGCCGCGACCAGGCCCGGATGGTGCACCGCCAGGGGCAGATCCGCCCGGCGCTCCCAGGCGTCGTCGCGCGTATCGTAGGCGCCGAACCAGCTGCCGATGCTGCCGGCCGGCGGCGTGAATCCGCCGCCGGTGTAGATCACGCCATCGATCTCGCCGGCCGCGATCTCGGCGATGGGCACCGGGATGGGGGCGCCTTCGCTCCACCGGCCAGGGTCGGGCGAGGCGTGAGCCCGCCCGGCAGGTTCGCCCGCGAACTCCGGGCGCATCGCCCAGTGGCGACCGGTCTCGTCAGGCGGCGCGCTTCGCCAGATCGCGGAAAGCACCAAGGGGATGAGGGCCAGGGCGAGCCATCGTCGCGCGAGCATGAGGACTCCTTCGCGAGCTCGGTGCGTCTTGCGGGGCGGCCGATCCAGCGCCGCCCTAGAACCGGCGGTCGAGCCAGGGCAGGTACAGCGCCGGGCCTCTCGTTCCGGGCCCGGCCGGCGTGGCGCTGGGCTCGGCCCGGCCGGTGGGCGTCGGCTGGCGCGTCGCGGTGGAGCCGGGGGTCGCCGTCGGGGCGGCGCCGCAGACGTTGGGCTGGCCCGGCGTGGGGCTGAAGCAGGCCTGCCAGCTCGCGCCGCCGTCCGGCAGGCGCGCCCAGCTGACGTCCGGGTCGAGCGCCTCGTGCTCGACCAGGCCCCGGATCGCAGCCGTGTCGGCCAGCGAGACCGACTCGCCCTTGCGGTCCAGGCGGAAGGGCGCGTGCAGCGGACCCTGCTCGGGCTGGTTGTCGCACCAGATGAGCAGCCGCTCGCCGGCGCCGAGCGCGAGCGCCGGCAGGGGGAAGGCCCAGGGATCGGCCGGGTCGTCGGACAGGAAGAGGCCGTCCAGGTCGAGCGGCCGGGTCCCGCGGTTGTAGAGCTCGACCCAGTCGTCGAACTCGCCGGCCTCGTCGGCCAGCGTGGCCGTGTTGGCGGCCATCAGCTCGTTGACCACCAGGTCGCCCGGCGCCGCCTGCGGCAGCGCGACCCCGGCGACGGTGTAGCCGTAGGGGTGGCTCCAGTTGGCCTCGGGGAAGAAGGCCGCGCGCCCGTCGGCGCTGCTGGCGCGGAAGGCGTAGGTGACGGTGCGGCCGGCCCGCTGGGCCGGGATCGTGCCGCTCCAGCCGCCCGCGCCATCCGGTCGCAGCGGCAGCCGGAGCTCGGTGCCGCCGCGGACCCGGTAGCGGAGCTCCACCGCCGTCGGCGCGTCGGCGCCCACGAAGCGCGCCGAGAGCGTGACGGCGTCGGCGGCGCTGGGCTCGGCCGGGCTATGGCTCTGCGCCTCCAGCCGCAGGTCGGGCGGCTGCAGCGCGGCATGGTCGCGCAGGAAGGTCCCGCGCGCCTCGACCAGCGACAGGATGCCGGGCTTGACGCTGTTGCCGCGCCGGCCGGGGACCTCGATGTCGCGCTCGAAGTTGTCGACGAACTGCGCGTAGCTGAAGCTGCCGGCGATGCCGCCCTGGGCCGCCTCCTCGTCGCGCGCCGCCTGACGGATCAGGTCCTGGTAGCTGCCGCCCACCTCGCGCACCCAGTCCTCGGTCCAGACCGCGTCGAGCAGGCTGCGGTAGTGGGCCACGTAGTCGGCGCGGTAGTCGGGCACCGCCAGCAGGCGACGGATCAGGGGCCGGCTGGCCTCGTCCTGCTGGACGAAGGGGTCGCTCTCGGCGGTGGGCGTGCCCCCGCCCGGCTGGCCCGGGATGCCCGGCCGACCACCGCCGAAGAGGCCGAACAGGCCGAAGGACAGGTTCAGGTCCCAGCTGACCATGCTGAAGCGCGGGTCGCGCCGGCCCAGGTACATGTAGTAGTTGTGGCCGGCGTAGTAGCTGTCGAAGTTGGTGATCAGGTTGTTGCCGGCCAGATACCAGAGGGCCAGGTCCACGTCCAGCTTGTCCCAGATCGCCGTCGCGAAGTCGGCCTCGCTCGGGCCGCCCTCGCTCGGCGCGGCGTCCAGCGTCCGGATCATCTCGCGCAAGGCGACGTAGCCCTCGTCCGAGCCCGCCTTGCTGCCCTTGACCTCGTAGCTCTGCTTGTAGGCGTCCAGGCTCTCGCCCTTCCAGGTCAGGGGCGAGCTGTTGAGCGCGATGCGGCTGGGCGAGTCGCCCTTGATGGTCAGCCCGTCGTCGTCGGGAAAGATGTAGTCGGCCCATTCGCCGGCGAGCTGCTCGGCCATGATGTACAGGCCGAGGTATTCGTCGTTGACGGTGACCCGCGCGAAGCCGAAGCGCGGCACCGGCATGTAGTCGCGGAACATGCGGTAGCCGAGGGCCTCGCGGATCAGGGTCGGGTCCGAGAAGCCGTTGTTGAGGTTGATGGTGTCGTGTCCCCAGAGGTCCTGGCCGGCGACGAAGGCGTCCAGGTCCAGGTTGAGCGGCTTCTTGTCGCCCTGGATGGCCAGCGAGCTGTTGCCCTTGCAGCGGATGCCGACGCGCTCCAGCTGGACGCCGTCGACCTCGACCGTCACCGGGATGTCCTCCGCGGGCGGTGCCGTCCCGCCGCCTCCGGGGCCGCCGGGACCACCCGGGCCGCCGCTGCAGCCGAGGGCGCCCAGCCAGTCCGACTGCTCGAAGCGGATGTCGATCCGGCGCAGCTGGCCGTCGTCGAAGAGCAGGGGCTCGGGCGCCGGCTCGTCCGGGCCCTGCTGCCGGCCGTAGGAGTCCTGGATCGCGAGCACCCGGCCCTCCGTCGCGTCGCCCCGTCGCTCGGTCGCCGCGCTGCCGTCCGGAGCCTGCCCATGCCCCTGGGCCGATGCCCGAGACGCCGTGCCCGACGCGAGCGCGACGAGGACGGCCACGATGCCGGTGACGAAGATGCGGACGAGTCGGCGACCTGGACGACCGGGCATGGCGAGCGCTCCTGTTTCGAACGACAGATGCCGGCGGGCGCCGGCCTCGGCCTAGGATAACACCGGTTGCGCCGGAAGGTCCCCCCGCCGATCCGCGGCGCTCGGGAACGCCAGCCCCCGAACGTGTCTCCAATCCGACAGACCCAGCCGACGGCTTGCGTCAAGCCAAGATCCCTGCACGGAGCGATGCCATGAGCCCGAACAGCGCCACCCTCTCGCCGATCATCGAGGTCGATCAGGCCAACTTCCAGACCGAGGTCATCGAGCGGTCCAAGACCGTTCCGGTGGTGGTCGACTTCTGGGCGCCCTGGTGCGGCCCCTGCCGCATGATCGGGCCGGTGCTCGAGAAGCTGGCCACCGAGGCTAAGGGCGCCTGGATCCTGGCCAAGCTAAACACCGACGAGAACCAGTCGCTGGCGATGCAGCATCGCATCAGCGGCATCCCAGCCGTAAAGGCCTTCCTCGGCGGCAAGGTGATCGACGAGTTCGTCGGCGCCGTGCCCGAGCCCCAGGTGCGCAAGTGGCTGGCCGGCTTCCTGCCCGGCCGCGCCGACGAGCTGAGCGCCGAAGCCGAGCGCCAGGAGCAGGCCGGCAACTACTCGGCCGCCATGCTCGGCTACCGCAACGCCCTGGCCGAGGACGCCGAGCATGCCGGCGCCCGACTCGGCGTCGGCCGGACCCTCTTCGCCATGGAGCGCTTCGCCGACGCCCTGACCGAGCTCGAGCAGGTGCCCTTCGGCGGCATGGCGCGCGCCGAAGCCGAAGGCCTGATGGCCCGCGCTCGCTTCCGCCTCGAGGGTGGACCGGACGAAGCCGAGATCCGGGCCCGCCACCGCGTGGCGGAGCATCCCGACGACCTGGTCGCCCGCATCGCCCTGGCCCGCGCGCTGGCCGGCCGCGACGAGTACCGCGATGCGCTCGAGGGCCTGCTCGCCGTGGTCAAGCGTGACGCCGGCGAGCACCGCGACAGCGCCCGACAGGCCATGCTCGACATCTTCACCGCCTTGGGCGATGCGCACCCGCTCTGCGAGGAGTATCGCCCGCAGCTGGCGGCCGCGCTCTGGTAGCTCGGCTCAGGCCGCGCCCAGCGCCAGCCACCAGCTGACGGCCACCAGGCCCGCCGTCGCCGCCAGCAGCGCCCACTGCGCCGGGCGCGGCGGCGGCTTGGGCGCCAGCCAGGCGGCCAGGGCGCCCAAGGGCAGGCCGACGGCGAAGCCGAGCACATGGGCGAAGACGTCGGTCTCGGGGCCCATTCCGGTCAGGACCAGCAGGCCCAAGGCGGCCGAGACCGGCAGCCAGGCCCGGCCGCCGCGCTGGCCGCGGGCCAGGCGGCGCACCAGCTGCCGCCCGCCCAGGAGCCCGATGGCGCCGAAGACGGCCGTCGAGGCGCCGACCGAGCTCTGCCCGTCGAACTGCAGGAAGGCGTTGAGGGCGTTGCCGCCCATGCCCGAGAGCAGCAACAGGCCCAACCCAAGGCCCGGCCCGAAGGCCCGCGCCACCTCGCCGAAGAAGAGCGCCCCGAAGAGGCTGTTGGCCAGGATGTGCCCCAGGTCGGCATGCAGGGTCAGCGCCGTCACCGTGCGCCACCACTCGCCGTCGAGGATGCGGGTGCCGACCGCCGCGCCCCGGCTGAAGTAGCGCGCGCCGGCTTCGCGCGGGCCGCTCACCAGGAAGCCCAGCACCAGCAGCAGCGCCACCCCCAGTCCGGCCGGCGTCCAGCCCCAGTCGGCCTCGTCGACGGGCTGCGGCTCGGCCCGGTTCTCGCGCCGCCAGGCGCGCAGCACCATCGCCGCGCGCTCGGCGTGCTCGGGCGCCACCACCAGGCGCCAGCCGCCCGTCTCGGGGTCGTAGTCGCTGCCGTAGGGAATGTCCTCGGCGTCGAGCACCAGGCCCCACTCACGCACCTGCTCGTAGCTGTTGTCCACGAAGGCTCCGACTGCCGGCCGCGACGCCCTGCGCCAAGCCGGCGCTGCCACGGCCCGTCCTTCAGATTCTAGGGCAGCGCCGCCCCGAAGCGTAGGCGCAGCGGCGATCGAGCCCCGAGGATCGATGGCGGCGGCGCCCTAGCCCGGTCTCGGCGCGCGTCGCAGCGGCAGGTCCAGGCGGCGGCGGGCCTCGTCGGTGTCCACCGCCGGCATGTGCCGGTCGATTCGGGCCGTGGAGCCGCTCGGCGGTCTGGCATCGTCCTCCCTCCCGGTGGCTGGATCGTCATCCGGGACGCGCATGGCCCGGACCTGGATTATGATTGACGCCCGCGTTGCCATCGGCGTGACCCGAGCCCCTCCAGGAGAAGCGCATGCCTCCGGCCAGACTTCCCACGCCGGCCGAGCTCGCCCCGCTCGCGCTGCCCCTGCCCGGCCCCGAACGCGGCATCTACTGCAACCGCGCCCTGAACCTGCGCGGCTCGGTGCGGGCGGTGGGCTACGACATGGACTACACGCTGATCCACTACCAGGCCCAGCGCTGGGAGGAGCGCGCCTTCGCCCACCTGACCCAGAAGATCGCCGAGCTGGGCTGGCCGGTCGAGGGCCTGCGCTTCGACCCGGAGCTGGTGATCCGCGGCCTGCTGGTCGACCGCGAGCTGGGCAATTTCGTCAAGGCCAACCAGTTCGGCTACATCAAGGCCGCCGCCCACGGCACCCGCATGCTGGAGTACGATGCCCTGCGCCAGGCCTACCGCGACGTCTTCGTCGAGGGCAGCGACCCGCGTTGGGCCTCGCTCGACACGCTCTTCGCGCTGTCGGAGGCCTCGATGTACGGCCAGCTGGTCGATCGGCTCGACGCCGGCCTGCTGCCGCCCGGGCTGGGCTACGCCGACCTGCACGAGCGGGTGCGCGGCAGCATCGACCTGGCCCACATGGAGGGCCAGCTCAAGGCCGAGATCGTGGCCGACCCCGACCGCTTCGTCGATCTCGACCCGGCCGTGCCGCTGACCCTGCTCGACCAGCGCGCGGCCGGCAAGAAGCTGCTCCTGGTCACCAACTCGGAGTGGGACTACACCCGATCGATGATGGCCTATGCCTTCGACCGTTTCCTGCCGGGCGACATGGGCTGGCGCGAGCTCTTCGACGTCGTCATCGTCGGCGCCCGCAAGCCGGCCTTCTTCCACGAGCGGATGCCCCTGCTGGAGGTGGTCGACGACAGCGGCCTGCTGCGGCCGGCTCGCGCCGAAGCCGGCCAGGGCGGCGTCTTCCTGGGCGGCCATGCCGCCCTGGTCGAAACCATGCTCGGCCTCTCGGGCGCCGAGATCCTCTACGTGGGCGACCACATGTACGGCGACGTACGAGCCTCCAAGGGCATCCAGCGCTGGCGCACCGCCTTGATCCTGCGCGAGCTGGAGGCGGAGCTGGCCGCGACGGCCGCCTTCGACGGCGACCAGCGCCGCATCGAGGGCCTGATGGCCGACAAGGCCGCCATCGAGCTCGAATTCTCGCGCCTGCGGCTGGACCTGCAACGCCAACGGGCCCAGCCCGCCTACGGCCCGGCCAGCCAGCAGCCCGCCGGGCGCCTGCGGGCGCGCATGGCCGAGCTGCGCGCGGCGCTGCTGCTGCTCGACGAGCAGATCGCGCCCATCGCCGTCGCGTCGAGCCAGCTGCACAACCTGCGCTGGGGCCTGCTCCTGCGCGCCGGCAACGACCGCAGCCTGTTGGCCCATCAGATCGAGCAGCACGCCGATGTCTACACCTCGCGCGTGTCCAACTTCCTGCTCGAGACGCCCTTCGTCTACTTCCGGCCGCCCAGCGGGCGCCTGCCGCACGACGACCGACACGCCTGACGGCGCCGGATTCGTCCGGCTCGCGAAAGTCGTGGGCGCCAGCCGTAACGTGCGAGACGGTTTCGCGTTACAATAGGCTGCCCGTGGTGCTCGCGAGAGTGCTCTGCCCGAAGCGCGTCGCATTCAATCCATGTCACTGTACAGTGCCGGCCGAGTGTGGCTCGCGCCGGATGGAACGCGTAGAGAGGAGAGAGCAAGCCATGCGTATCCCCCGCATTGCCATGGCCCTTGGCTGGGTCGTCGGCACCTTCGTCGTGGCGGGTGCCGCGCTCGCCCCGATGGCCGGGCCGGGCAGCATCGCCCGGGCGGCGCCCGCCGCCCGCCCCGCCCAGCAGGGCATCAACGTCAGCGGCGTGGTCACCACCGGCACCGGCACCTGCTTCCCGGACGCCCTGCTGCTGGACTGCGACGGCAACGTCGTCCGCCAGCTGAAGGGCCCGGCCGGATCGGCTTTCTTCGCGCCCTACCTCAACCAGTGGGTCGACATCAACGCCGCCGAGGCGCAGTGCGCCGCGGGCGACAGCTACCTGAACGTGGTGACCATCAACCCGGCCACCAACCCCTGCGGCCCGGGCGGCCAGCAACAGCCGACCAGCACGCCACCGGTGCCGCCGGGTCAGCCCACGGCCACCACCGTGCCGCCGCCCGCCGGCACCATCACCGGCAACCTGGCCACCGGCCGCCCGATCCAGGCCTCCTCGACCCAGTCCGGCCATCCGCCGGAGCACGCCGTCGACGGCGACCTGAACACCTGGTGGGCCTCGCTGCCCGGTCGTGACCCCTACCTGGCGGCCCAGAACCGTCAGTGGATCTACGTCGACCTGGGCTCGCCGCAGAAGGTCCAGAGCTTCAAGCTGACCTGGGGCGACCAGTACTACGCCCGCGGCTACGGCCTCTACGTCTGGGGCGACTGGTGCCGCGGCTGGTGCCACCTCGGCTCGACCAGCTACGGCGACGGCGGCGCCGACGAGTGGAAGGCCGCCGGCCAGCCGGTCGAAGGCCAGCACTTCATGTTCTACCTGGTCAACCCGGCCTACATCGGCTGGCACTACGAGCTCAAGGAGATCGAGATCCTGGGCGACGGCGCGGTGCCGGCCAATGCCACCAACGTGGCCGCCGCCAAGGCCGCGCTGGCGTTGAGCGAGGAGGCGGGCTACCCGCCGGCCAATGCCACCGACGCCGACCTGACCACCGAGTGGCGCACGGCCGTCAACGGCATCCCGACCTGGCTCTACGTCGACTTCGGCACGACCATGGAGGTCGACCGCGCCATCCTGCGCTGGTCGGCCGGCATGCACGCCACCGACTACACGCTCTATGCCTGGAACGGCCGCAACTGGTCGGCCGTCCACACCCAGCGCAACGGCGCCGGCGGTGACGAGACAGCCAACTTCTGGGCCGTCCAGACGCGCTACATGCTGCTCTACGTCAACCGCGGCGCGGGCAGCCAGGTGGGGCTCCGCGAGTTCGAGATCTACGAGCGCAGCAGCAGCGGTGGTGGCGGTGGTGGCGGTGCGCCTCCGCCCCCGCCCTCCCCGCCGCGCCCGCCGACGCCCTTCCGCTTCGAGGGTCGGGCCGACCTGAGCGTCGGTCGGCTGGCCGCACGGCCCCGGATCGTGCCGCTGGGGCTGGATCTGCCCGCGAGCGACGCCATCCGCAGCGATCTGGC
This sequence comes from Caldilineae bacterium, assembly GCA_020634625.1. Taxonomy (GTDB): domain Bacteria; phylum Chloroflexota; class Anaerolineae; order Epilineales; family Epilineaceae; genus JACKBJ01. The sequence goes on from JACKBJ010000002.1 coordinate 79,977, forward strand.
CGACTTCGGCACCGACGTCTTCGACGCGGTCGAGACGCTGGGCCTGCCCGTTCCGGGCGGGGCGCGGGGCAGCCGCGACTAGACGCGACGAGCCCGGTGCGCCGGCCGCAATGCGACGCAGCGCAGGCTCGATCGAGGTCCAACGAACAGGCCGGCCGGGGATCCCCGGCCGGCCTGTTGCATGCGTGGGCTCCTGGGCCCGCTTCGCGCGCGCGGGCCCAGGTCCGCGACTCGGGACGCCGAGCCGCGGACCGTCGCCGCCGGCTGCCTAGAGCAGCTCGATGGCCATCGCCACCGCCTCGCCGCCGCCCAGACAGGCGGTCGCCAGACCGCGCTTGCCGCCGCGGGCGGCCAGGGCGTGCATCAGGGTGACGACGATGCGGGCGCCGCTGGCGCCGATGGGGTGCCCCAGGGCGATGGCGCCGCCGTTGACGTTGACCTTGTCCCAGTCCCAGCCGGGCAGCAGGTCGCCGTCGGCCAGGGTCTGGGCGGCGAAGGCCTCGTTGATCTCGATCAGGTCGAAGTCCTCCAGCGTCAGGCCGGTCTTCTCGAGCAGGCGCTTGACGCCCTTGACCGGGGCCAGGAAGAGCTCCTTGGCCTCGCCGGCGGCCTGGGCATAGCCGAGGATGCGGGCCATCGGGCGATGGCCCCGTTCGGCGGCCCAGTCGGCGCCGGCCAGGACCAGTGCCGCCCCGCCGGCGTTCAGGCCGGGCGCGTTGCCGGCCGTCACCGTGCCGCCTTCCTTCTGGAAGGCCGGCCGCAGCCGTCCCAGAGCCTCGAGCGAGCTGTCGCGGCGAGGGCTCTCGTCGGTATCGATCCGCGTCACGGCGCCCTTGCGCCCCGGCACCTCGACCGGCTCGATCTCGGCCACGAAGGCGCCCGAGTCGATGGCGGCGATGGCCTTCTGATGGCTGGCCAGGGCAAAGGCGTCCTGGCGGTCGCGCGGGATGCCGCAGGCATCGGCCACCCACTCCGCGGCCGAGCCCATGTGCCAGTCCTCGATCGAGCACCAGAGGCCGTCGGCCACGGCCAGGTCGACCACCTGCTTGTCGAAGAGCCGGAAGCCGGCCCGTGCGCCGGGCAGGGTGTAGGGGGCCTGGTACATGTTCTCCATGCCGCCGGCCACGATCAGGTCGGCGTCGCCGACCCGGATCGCCTGGCTGCCCAGCATGGCGGCCTTCATGCCCGAGCCGCAGACCTTGTTGATGGTGGCGGCGCCGACGGTCGCCGGGATGCCGGCCTTGAGGGCCGCCTGCCGCGCGGGCGCCTGGCCGGCGCCGGCCTGCAGCACCATGCCCATCAGCACCTCGTCGATCTGGGCGGCATCGACCCCGGCGCGCCGCAGGGCGCCCCGGATGGCCACCGCGCCCAGCTCGGTGGCGGGCAGCTTCGCGATCTCACCCTCGAAGCTGCCGATGGGGGTGCGGGCGCCCGACAGGATCACGACCTCACGGCCGCTGTGGTTGCTCACGTCGTCTCCTCGCTTTCTGCACGCATGCAAGATTCGAAGCATCAATTGTCGGCCGATGGCGGCCTCGAAGCAAGGCATGCGGGCGATCCGGACCGCATTACGACGCTGGGCGTCGGGCAGGGCGTCGGCCTTGCGCCGTCCGAGCGTCGGCCTGGCGCGGGCCTGGCGTGGCGGCGGCGACACGCAGCGCCCGCGGAGCGCCGTACAATGGGTGCCGGTCGACCATTTGGGACGCTTTGGCATTCGCCGCTCTCACCCAGTCACCCATACACGGAGAAGACCAGCATGCGCCTGAACCGCATCGCCCTGTTCGTTCCCGCCCTCGGCCTCGCCGGCGCGGCCCTGATCGGCCTGGCCGGCCATGCGACGCGCGCCGAGGGCATGCCCGACTGCCGGCCCGCCGGCGAGACGGGCGCCTTGACCGAGGCCTGGATGCCGATCGCCCATGGCGAGTCGGTGGACTTCCTGTGCCGAGCCAGCGCCGGCCAGACCTACCGCTTCGACCTGAACTACCAGGCCGGCCCCCAACTGCCGGGCGACGCCGGCAGCTACCTGGCCATCGAGAGCTATCGGCTCAACCACACCGCGACGGCCTGGGCCGAGCGCTCGAGCGAGGCCAACGGCTTCGCTCGCGAGACGGTCGCCCGCACGGCCGACGTGGACGAGGACTGGCTGATCCGGGTGACGAACACCGCCACCAGCGGGGCCTACGACACGCGCTTCATGCTGTCGAGCGTCATCCTGACCGGCAGCGACTGAGGCGGCTTCGGAGCGATCGCCTCGATCGCTGCCTGCCGGTCGGAACGCGGCCCTGCCCGGCCGCCTCCCCGCCGGCGGTCCCAGGCGAGCGTCGGCGGCGCGGGCAAGCCGTCGTAGTCTTGAAGCCCCGCCGCCGGCCGCCATTCCGCCTAGACCTTGAACGTAGCCTAGCCATCGGGCGCCCATGCGGGCGCCCGATTTCGTCGAGGGTCGCCGGCCCGGCCGATGCGTTTCGGTCTCCGGCGCTCGGCCGGGTGGCTCGAGCCCTCGCTGTCGACCTCGAAGCGCCACTCCTCGATGTTCCAGGTCTCGCTGGACACGGTCGCGTCGGGGCGGATGCCCTGCAGCCGCGGGCTCGCGGCCATCACTCGGGCCCGGAGGAAGAGCGGCAGCGACGGCATGCCCGCCTCGAAGCGGCGCTGGGCGTCCTGGTACAGCGCCCGCGCCGTCGCGCGCTCGAGCGTGGTCGCCGCCCGCGCGGCGGCCTTATCGAAGGCGGGGTCGCACCAGCCGGTCTCGTTGGCGCCCGACCAGCCGTCGTCGTCGCTCGGGATCGCCGAGCAGCGGTACAGGTCGGCCGGCGGGATGGCCGCGGTCGACCAGGCGAAGAGGCCCAGATCGAACTGACGGCCGAAGAGCGGCCCATCGGGGCCGTCCTCGAAGAGGCGGTTGGCTGGGATGAGCTCGATGTCCACCGTGATGCCGATCTCGGCCATGTCAGCCTGGAACTCGAGCGCGATCTGCTCGCGCATCGGGTTGCCGATCGTCGTGTCCAGGGTCAGGCGCAGCTCCGTGTCGCGCGCGATGCGCCGCTCCCGGGTCGTGCCCGTGGCATCCACGACGATCGGGCACTCGATGTCGCGGATTGCCTCGCGGACCCCGTCCCCGTCCCTGTCGGCGAAGCCGAGGGCCTCGAGCAGGTCGCGGGCGCGTTGCGGCGCGTAGGTGTAGGCGGCGCTGGCGTCCTCGCTCGCGGAGGCCCAGTGGCGACGCGGTACGTAGCCGTCCAGGATCTCCCCCCAACCGTGTTGGACCTGGGCGACCAGCTGGCGGCGGTCCGTCCCGAGCGCGATCGCATGGCGCAGATCGCGGCAGGCGCCGAAGGGCTGCCGCCCGTCGACCGGATCGAGGTTGAAGTCGATGTGCTCCCAGAGGGGCCCGGCGATGGCGTAGGGCAGGATCGTCCCAGCTCGCGCGGCCCGATCGAGGGCGTCGGCTTGCTCGATCCCGAGACCCTCGGCCGTTGCCACGTCGACCTCGCCCGACTCCAGCGCCTCGCGCAGCGCGCCCGCGTCGGCGTAGAATCGGTGGGTCACCGCGTCGAGGTAGGGCAGGCCTTCGGCGACGCGCCAGTAGTACGCGTTGCGCGCCAGCGTGATCCCTTCGCCCGGCTGCCAGCCCACGATGCGGAAGGGCCCGTAGGACAGCGGGTGGTGGGTGAAGGTCTCGTCGTCGAGGATGCGGACCGGCGCGGTCTGGTCCATCCGCCGGCCGCGGTCGCCGACCTGGTGCCGCGGCAGCGGCGTGTAGACGTGGGTGAAGTAGGTTGGGTCGGCGAAACCGGGCAGCCCCCGCCACTGGAGCGTCGAGGCGTCGAGCGCGGCGTAGTCCGCTGTCCGCTCGCACAGGAACTTGCTGGTCGGCGTGTCCTCGTGACAGTTCAGGCGTTGGCTGAACACCGAGTCGTCGGCCGTCACCGGCTGCCCGTCCTCCCAGGCCAGTCCGGGGACGAGCCGGAAGCGTGCCGTGATCTGGGGCAGGCCCGCGATCCGCTCTGTAGCCGTCACGACCTCGCCCGACTCGGAGTCCACGTAGGCCTCGCCGGGCTCGACGTCGACCGTCGCGAGCTCGGCGCTGCCGTCGCTGTCCTCCAGGCGCGGCAACTTCCGGACGATCACCGGCTGCCAGTCGTAGCCGCGGCTGTCGATCGGGCCGTCGTAGAGCGCGTTCTGCACGTGGGTGGCACCGAGCGACGTGCCGCCGTAGAGGTAGAGCGTGTCGGGCTCCTGGCTCTGTCCGATGACCACCGTGCCGCCGGCCCGGGCCGGCGGCACGGGCCCGGCGATGGCCAGAAGCAGCGGCAGGTGCGCTGTGTAGCGCAGCGCCTGCGCGGTCACGGGCTCGAGCGGCCGCCGCATGCCGGGCCCGACGGCCACCAGTATCAGCAGCAGCGTGACGGCGGCGAGCCTGCAGACCATCGTCGGCCTCCCCGAGGGTTGGCACGTCGGCCTGCATCCGAACGAGGGTCTCGATCGACCCTGCCTGCGGTCGGATGGGACGGCGTGGCATCGTCGAGCCACGATATCACGGAATCCCCGTCAGGTCAGGCCGGTCGGAACGATCCGGGCCGGGTCCGCCCGGTGGCGCAAAGCAGAGTGACCCCCAGGGCTTGGACAGCATGGCGCGAGCGATCTGGTATGCTGACGGGCTCCAGCAGGGAGTCCATGAAGCGACCACGACGGACGTTCAGCACCGAGTTCAGGCGGCGGGTGGACGAGGTGTTCCTCGGTGGTCACGCCAGCCAGAGGCACAGCTGTACCGGCAGCATGAGCTCAGCCCCACGATGGTGCGACAGCGGCGGCGCAAGTACGAGGCGGGCGAGTACGACGGTCCCGACCCGACTGCGGTCACGCAGCGAGAGCGGGACCTCGAGCAACGCATCGCGGAGTTGGAGCGCAAGATCGGGCAGCTGACGATGGAGAACGAGTTGCTCCTAGAAAAGGAGCTCTTGCCACGGCGGCGGAGCGCTGCCAGTGGCTTGATCGTGAGCGGCCCGAGGCCCTCAGCGTCGCGCAAGGATGCGAGCTGATGGGCATCCCACGCAGCAGCTACTACCAGCGCCAGGGCCAGACCGAGTCGGAGACGCCGGCGACGGACGTCGATCTTCGGGCCGCCATCGAGGCGATCTGCGTCGATCTTCCGGGCTACGGCTACCGGCGCGTGACTCGACAGCTCAATGCCGATGGCTGGCGCGTCAACCACAAGCGGGTCGCGCCTACCGGGACGAGCTGGCTGCCCGCCGGCTGCTGAGCTCGATGTCGCGACGTGCCAACGTCCATGACAACGCGATGGCCGAGAGCTTCATGAAGACCTTGAAGTACGAGGAGGTCTTGACGGGCGACTACCAGACCTTCAACGACGTCATCCACGGGATTACCCACTTCATCGACCGGGTCTACAAGCGCAAGCGGCTCCACTCAGCGCTGGGCTGCCTCAGCCCGAGCAGTTCGAGAGCCGCGCTATCCCGACGGCTGCTTGATCGTGCTCACGCGGCTGTCCAAGGCGAGGGCTTTAATCCAGGGCGCTTCTGGACCAACGTTGCCACCGCGGTGTCGAACCACGTGAACACTCACTCTTGGAGATCCCCGGCAGAATAGCATGAGCGGGGCGGCCGAAGAAGGCCGCCCCGCCACATCGATCTCGGTTTGGCATCGTTCGATGCATCGCCGATGCCGGTTGTCGCTGTGCCGCCGACGCTCGGGCGGTTGCCTCCCGCCCCCTACTTGATCGTCCAGGTCGGATTCGCGGGATCGACCGTGAGGTCCGAGACCAATCGTCCATCGAAGGTGATGGCAGAGAACTCGTTGCCTTCGTAGGTTGGAAAGCCGGTTCGCACTTCACCTGGCTCGAGCGTCATGCGGTCAACGGCATTACAGTCCCGATCCCACCAGATGATGCGGACTGGTTCGTCGAGCGTGTTCTCGAGCGTCATCTGTGCTCCAGCTGAGGCACCGTCGGGAGTGCAACGCTGCAGGCCAGCCGGCAAGGACGGCGGCGGTGCGAGCTTGAGGGATTCGAGCGCCTGGGCGAGATACACTTCGTCGGCCGGGCTGGTCAAGTTCAACTGGATCAAGGCCACCGACCCATCCCCCATCGGGAACGCGATGTTCCAGCGCCGGGCGTCCGCGTCACCACAGCCGGACCACTGATCGATCATTCCGGCGCCATCGGCACCCAGCGATGGGTGATCGAAACCGCCCCGGCCGACGTAGGTCGAACAGCCATCGGTCGGTGCCTTCTGCCGAACATCCAGGATGGTGGCAGGCTCTACCGTCGCTCCGCTCGTAGATGGCCACAAGTGCATGAGGACCAGCGCGGGCTGCGTCCAACTCTCTTCCGGGTTCGTGATCTTCTCGGCGTCCGGTGCTGTAGCGAGCACTTGCCCGGCAACACCTGGATCGTCGTAGACGACGAAGTCGTCTACGACTTCCCAGTCAGTAGGAACCTTCATCGATATCCGGCCGGTCACCTGATCCCCATAGGACTCGACAGCGTAGGACTCACCCGGCAAGGCCTCCTGTACCGCTTCTGTCGACTCGCTAGCGGGCTGCGCCTCCGCCGGCTCGGTGCTTTCGCTGAGCGAGTCCTCGATGGCCGAGAATGGATCCTCCGAGCCGGAGCGCGGCCGCTCGACGATGGCGCCCGTCTTGTCCTGCACCTGGAAGATCTCGATCGGTTCCGGGGCCGGGCTCACCACATCGACCTTCGTCGGGTCGAAGTCGGCCCACTGGCGGCCGACATAGGTCGGCGCAGACGGCGCTGGAATCGGTGCGATGAGCGGGTTGCCGCAGTAGCAACGCGCACGTGGCACCCCATATTGGTCGATGAGCACCGCGGTGCCCTTCTGCAGGACGGACTGCCAGGGGTTGGGCTTGCCATCGGCGAAGCCGTGATTGGTCACCCGCGTGTCCTCCAAGAGGATCAAGGGCGTCAGTCCGCCGATGTACTGGGGAATGACCGAAGGGGTCAGCTGTCCTCCCTCGTAGCGCAGCGTGGCATCGGCGTTGAGCGCTGCGACCCAGGCCTGGGCCTTGTCCGGATTCGCACCAAGAAAGCTGACCAGTTGCTCGGTGTCACAGGTCGCGTCGTCGCGGGAGCCACCATACAGACCGGGCTGGGAGCCGCTACTGGCCTGGATCGCGGCCCCTGCAGCCGACTGGACCTCGGCTTCTTCCGCGACCACCGGCCGCGCGAGCTCGGGATCGGGCGCTGGAGCCAGGGGCGTGATGACGAAGGGCTCCGGGCCCACGTCCGTCGCCGGCTGGAGAAACACCTCGGACGGTCCGAGGACGAAGGTTTCACCGGTCCCGTCGCTCTCAGCCTTTTGATCGCCCGCGCAAGCGACCATCGTCGACATCACGAGGGTGGTCAATACCGTTCTGAACAGGTGCCTTGCTCGGTTGCGCTTCTGATGCATGTTCACGTGTTTCCTTTTCGTGTTCGTGTCGGAGTGATCCTATCGGTGGCGTGCCCCTCGACTCGGAGAGGTGGCCGGGTAGTGCCAGCTACCCAGCTGATATGGGTGTGTACTTCAGCAGCGGATGATAAACGGTTCGCGCACAAATGTGGAGTGCGTCACAGGAGAGGACCGACCTGGAGTGCCCCCCACGGTCTGGACAGCGGAATGAGCTGTTCCCCTTGTAACGAACGAAAGCTGCAGGCATCATCGGGCTTCTCCTGCCTCAACAGAAGAGGGCCTCAGCGCGTGTCGACGGACGAGGGCGTCCGCGAGCAGCTCGGCGTGCGATTCCTGGCACGGTTCATATCGGCCTGAGCCGAGCTTGACAAGTTGATATCGGGAGCGGTTCACTGAGGAGTCCTGACAAGACCCACAGAGGACCGCCCCCGATGAGCACACTTTACGCGACGACGAGCCAGACGTCCACCCGCTGGTCTGATTCATTTGAGCCGGTCTACCAGGCGCAGCGCCGGCTGCGTGGTGCGCGATCGGCGCGGGGCCACCGCCCGGACATCACGCGATCGCTGCGGCTGCTGATCGCCAGCGCGGTGGATCTGGGCGATGCCAGGCCTCATGGGATGATCACGTGGTTGGCTGCGGTGCTCGGGACCAGCCGGCAGACGATCTACGACATCGGCGAGACTTGGATCGCGGCGACCTGGACCCAAGCGGGCCTGTCCAGCGTGACGGAGAGCCCGAGCGAGCGGCGCAACCGCATCGCCCGGGCGGCCCTGACGATGCTGGTGGTCGGCGCGATGCGCCTGCGCGGCGTCGAGCTCTGTCTCGAGCAGCTGCTGGGTGAGCGGCGGTCCTTGGGCTGGCTGAGTGGACTGGTCGATGAAGCCGGCCAGCGAGCGGGAGCGGTGTTGGAGGCAGCGGAATGGACGGGCGCGGGCGAGATGATCACGGCACGCGACGAGTTGTTCTATGGCGATACGGCCTGGCTGCTGACGGTGGACGCGCGCAGTCATGCCATCGTCAGCGGCTACGTCGAGAACGGCGTCGATGCCGAGACCTGGGCGGTGAGCCTGGCCTTGGACCAGCTCCGCACGGGTCACCGAATCGTCGGCTTGGCGGAGGACGCTGGCGCATGGTTCCCGGCGTCGATCGGTCTGGCGCAGGCCTATCTGGATGCGCCTTGCCGGCTGGTCGTGCAGAAGGACGTATGGCACTTGCTGGACAAGGCCTGGCAGTCGGTGCGCGATGCGGAGCGGATCGCCCTGCGCCGACTGGCGGCCGCAGAGGAGAAAGCGCGTCCGGTCCGGCCGGGCTTCCTGGCCATCCGCGATTTCGACGGCTGGGAAGCCGCACACGCGCGCGCCGACCAATCCATCCAACACGCCGACACGGTCCATACCGCCGTGGCCATCCTCCACGAGGCGCTGGAGCTGGTCGATCGCCGGACTGGGGCTGTCCTGGACCGGGATACCGCCGGCTGGTACCTGGAGCAGATCGTCGCGCTTCTGCGCAACACCGACAACGACCTGGCCGAATCGCTGGCCGGCAGCCTGGAGCGCCAGGCCCACGAGCTGCTGACCTTTCACGACTGGCTCGCGATGGACCTGGCGGCTTGGCGCAACGCCGCGCTGGTCCACTTCGAGGATGCCGCGCTCGTCGATCTCTTCGAGCGCAGCGTGGCGCGAGCCTGGCAACGGTCGCGCGCGGTCACCAACGGCCGGACCCAGCTGCGCCTGTCCGCCCAGGACGCGGCAGCCGCCGTCCAAGGGCTATGTCACAACGATCCTGTCGCCAGGCAGCTCGCCGACGACCTCTTCGCGGCGCTCGACGGCACCGTCCGCACCAGCTCGGCCGCCGAGAACGTCAACAGCACTCTCCGTGCCTACATCTGGGGCCGACGTGCATTCAAGAACCGACGCACGGCCCAGAACTGGCTCAACCTGCTCATGCTCTGGTACAACCTGCACACCTTCCAGCGAGGCAAGCGCGCTGGGCGCAGTCCCTTCGACCTGGCCGGCGTCGTCGTTCGCGGACCGGATGGGCGGCCGACGAAGGACTGGCTGACCGCCTTGGGCTACGCCCAAGCGGCGTAGCTCAGAACCCGTCGCCGACCGACGCCTGGCGCCCGTGGGGCCGGGCGGGTACGCTTGCCCTCGACGAACGGGGCGGAACCGAAAGTGTCAACCTCGGGAGCTGGTGGAATGAACCGTGCCCGATTCCTCCACAATCTCGAACGCAGCGAAGTCGGCACGATCCGACATGCAGAGAACCTCGCCCGCGCCAAGCCAAGGGACTCGGCCTCACTGCCTGACAGAACATAAGAGCTAGGCTGGCGCACAAGCCGCCACCTCCGTAGAGTTGGGTTTGCTCAGAACCACACTCAAGAAGAGAAGACGGTGTCCGCCAGCCTGAACGCGCATTCTACGGTGCTCCGCCATGTCCGCCAAGGTTGTCCGCGAGAAGATCTGCGTCGGCTGCGCGTGTTCGCCTGGTCGGTGACCGCGCTGCGCCTGACCTCCCACGTTTCGCTGACCGGCTGGGCGCTGGTGATCGCTGGCGATACGAAGGCGGCAAGTCGCTGGCGTCGCCTCTGGCGATTCCTGAACAACCCGCACGTCGATCCCGCGGCGTACTACCGCCCGTTCATCGTCCAGACTCTCAAGAGCTGGTCTGGGCGCGACGTGCTGGTCGCCATCGACACGACGAGCCCCAAAGGGCGATGCGTGGTCTGCCGCGTCGCGCTGGTCTTCCGTGGCCGGTCGATTCCGCTGGTCTGGCGCAGCTTTGCGACGCAGGGGCACACCTTGGCGTTCGAGGACTACCGGCCGCTGTTGGATGACGCTGCCACGCTGCTCAGCGGCACCAAGTCGGTGATGCTGCTCGGCGATCGCGGCTTCGGCGGCGTCGAGCTTATGCGCTGGTGCCGTGACACCGGCTGGGACTTCGGCCTGCGACTCAAGCGGAGCCGCAAGGTCCAACTCCCCAATGGCCGGACCCGCAAGCTCAGCGACTACGATGTCGCGCCGGGCGATGTCTTCGGGCTGCACGATGTTCGTCTCTCGGGCTTCGGCGAGAAGCGATTCGGGCCGGTCCACGTCTTTGTTGTGTTGGCTCCCGAGCCCGACGCCGAGGTCTGGTACATCGCCTCGAACCGAGCGGATGGGCTGCATGTAGCAGCCTGTTACCGCTGCAGGATGAACATCGAGCACAGCTTCCGCGACGACAAGTCCGGCGGCTTCGACTGGGAGTCCAGCCATCTCGTTGCTCCCGCGCAGGTCGATCGCCTGCTCTTGATCCTCGCCGTCGCCACACTCTACACCGTCTCGGAAGGGGTGTTCCTCGTCGAGTCCGGCGCGCGCGAGCTCGTCGATGCCCACTCCCGCCGTGGTCTCAGCTACTTCCAGATCGGCTGCCGAGCCTACCAACGAGCCACGGCGCTCGGCCAGCGGTTCAAGCTGCGCCTTCATCTCAACCCGGCTCCAGACCCCGATCCGCTCACCCGCTTCGGCATCTCCTTCAAGGTCTTCAACCGATTCGAATGGCTGATGGGCGACACCGCGCCGGCCGGCGTCTAGGACGATGTGTCAGGCAGTGAGGGGACTCGGCCCTCCAGCACGCGCTCCAAGTGCACAGGACCACCGCTGTCCAGCTGGATGTGCTGCGATTGGTCACCGATACATCCTGGGACGTACATCATGAGCATCCGCGTGGCCAACTGGAACCTGGCTCAAGCCTGGCCAAAGGCCTCCAAACGGCAGGAATCGCTCCAAGCTCACATGGCCGCCATCGATGCCGACCTGTGAGTGCTGACCGACACCTGGGACAGCTTCGCGCCGTCGCCCGAGCACCGGCTCGTGGCGCGATCGACCGCCGCCGCCGCCGATCGCGACTTGGGACGCGGCGAAGTCTGGACCGCCATCTGGTCACGATACTAAGCGACGCCTTTGCCCCTGGCGGCCGAGCCCGATCGCAGCGCGGCAGCCCTGATCCACCGGTCGGCCGGCAGATCGTCTGCTTCGGCACCGTTCTTCCCTGGCTCGGAGACAAGCGGCGATCACCGATCCTGGGGGCGGATACCTTCCGCGCCTCACTGGCCGAGCAGAGCCGCGATTGGAGCGCCCTCCGCGCCAGGCATGCCGAGGCCGGCCTGATCGTCACCGGTGACTTCAACCAGGATCTGGCGCTCGGCCACTACTACGGCTCGCGGGCCGGGCGGGCCGCCTTGCGGGAAGCGCTGCGCGCTGGCGACCTGACCTGCCTCACGGCAGGGGCCGAGGATCCGCTGGCGGACATCGAAGGGCGCGCCTGCATCGATCACGTCTGCATCAACCAGGAGCTTCGGAGCCGATGCGTCGGGGCCTGGCCTCGAGGCGCGCTGCCTCGAAGCCTGACCGATCGTTACGGCGTCTGGGTCGATCTGTATCGCTGACCGCTCGCGGTCGCCTGCCGACCGGAGGTCGGAGCCGATCGTCAGCGAGTGCGCGAGGATGTCGTGATCGGTGACAGCACGGGGCGCGCGAACGCGTCCGAGCTTGCCCGTGGCTCGTTAGTGCGCGAATCAACAGCTCGCCAAGAAGTCGGACGTCGCTCCGAACCCGACCCATTCGAGTCCACGAGGCGAGATGGAATCAGCCGACAAGCCGGGCCTTCCGCCAGGCCGTGCAGGGGCACGATCGATGTCGCTGCGCGTCTTCGTTGCCTTCCGGCGCCTGATGCACGCCAACCGCAAGCTGATCGCCGAGCGGCTCGACGTCAGCCGGCCGACGGTAACCGTGATGCTGAAGAAGATGGCGGCCGCCGGCCTCGTGGAGCGCCGCCGCGACGTGCGGGACGCGTGAGTCACGCGGACTCACCTCAGCGATCGAGGCCGCGCGGCGCAGCACGAGATGCGCGGATGGTTGGACGGCATCGTGGCCGAGGTGGTCGGACGGATGTCCCTGGAAGATCAGACGGAGCTGTTGCGTCTGCTGCGCGTGTTCAACGCGAACGTCACGACCGCGCTGTCCGAGTTCGAGGAGCCCGAGCTCCCGGAGCCCGACTCCTCGGAGCCCGAGCGTGAAGCGAAGAAGCCCGAACTCTCATTGCTGCGCTCCTATCTCAAGCCCTATACTACCGGCGCGTGCTGCTGGTCTTGGTCCTGGTCTTTACGTAGGCCATCACCAACCTCAATCTACCCAGCCTGAACGCGGACGAATCGCCGAAGCCCGCCGACTCGGGAGGACACGCGTCGAGATCGCGACGCCAGGTGACGAGGAGTCGACATGGACGCGCCCCAGAGGCAGATTCCCGCCGAGCGACAGGTCGTCTACTACGCCGGGATGGCGCTGATCGCCATCGGGCTCCTGCTCTTCCTCTCGACCTTCGTCACCTTCCTGGCGAACTTCGGCAACTTTGACGGCCACGAGGCCCGGATGCAGTCCGGGGCGCTGCGCGCCTTCGGCGGCATCGTCTTGACCTGGATCGGCGGCTTCATGCGGAATCTCGGGGCCAAGGGCTTGGCGGGCTCCGGCATCCTGCTCGATCCCGAGCAGGGGCGGAGGGATGTCGAGCCCTGGAGCCGCATGGGAGGCGGGATGGTTCAGGATGCCCTGTCGGAGGTCGACCTGGTGCAGCGGATCGGCGATCGACGCGATCCTCCCGAGCCGGAGGTCAAGGTCCGCTGTCAGGCCTGCCGCGCCCTGAACGACGAGACCGACAGGTTCTGCGGTCAGTGCGGAGCGGCGATCTGAGCCGGTCAGCCGCGGCCGCGTTCGATGCCGCGGCCGGTGGTCGTCGCATCGCTGCGATGCGCGGCATTCGCCGCATCGGGGCGGCCATCCGCTGCGGGCAAGCCCACGAGGAGGCCCGATGTCCGAGTCCGAGAACCTGAGCATCGCCGACGCCTACCTCGCGCTGCTGTCCGGCATGGGCGACCCTGACGATCTCGATGCGTTTCTCGCACCCGACATCGAGCAGCAGGAGTTTCCCAATCGCCTGACGCCGAACGGCGCGACCCGCGATCTGTCTGCGATGAAGGCAGGCCAGGCGCAGGGGAGCCGGCTCTTGGCGGAGCAGCGCTTCGAGCGGGTCGGCGCGGTCGCTCAGGGCGACTCGCTGGCGATGGAGGTCGTCTGGACCGGAAGGGTCCGCGAGGCGGCCGGACCCTTTGCCGCGGGGCAGACGCTCCGCGCGCGCTTCGCGATGTTCTTGGACTTCCGAGACGGCAAGATCGTCCGCCAGCGCAACTACGACTGCTTCGATCCCTGGTAGGCGGTAATGCGGGCGCTCAGGACGGCCATCGGAAGCGCGGCCCCTCCGACACGGCGGGGCGCGCGCGCGTGACCGACCCGCGCGACGGCTGGGCGGCCGCCCTGGCCTACGAGGCCTTCATGGGCCGTTGGAGCCGCCGTCTCGCGGAGCGATTCGTGAGCTGGCTGGCGATCCCGGCGGACAAGGCCTGGTTGGACGTCGGCTGCGGCACGGGCGCGCTCACGCGCGCGGTCCGCGAGCTGGCGCGTCCCGACGCCGTCGTCGGCTGCGATCCGGCCGCGCCCTTCGTCCGCCACGCGCGGTCGCACCATCGCGATCCCCGCGCGACCTACGTCGTCGCGGGCGTCGACGGCCTTCCGCGCCGGCCGGGCGGCTTCGACAGCGTCGCCTCGCTGCTCGCACTGAACTTCTTTCCGGACGCCGAGGCGGCGCTATGCGCGATGCGGTCCGTCACCGCGCCAGGCGGCACGATCTCGGCCTGCGTCTGGGACTACGCGGACGGGATGGCCTTCCTGCGCTGCTTCTGGGACGCCGCGGCCGCGCTGGACGAGCGGGCGCGCGAGCGCGACGAGGGCCTCCGATTCCCGCTCTGTCGACGCGACGCGCTAGCGGCCCTGTTCCATGGCGGCGGCCTGGCCGAGGTGCGCTGCGAGGCGATCGAGATCCCGACCGTCTTCGCGAGCTTCGACGACCTCTGGCGGCCCCTGCTCGGCGGCACCGGCCCGGCGCCGGCCTACGTGGCCTCGCTCGATGCCGAGCGGCGCGCGCGCCTCGCGGCCAGCCTGGAGGCGTCGCTGCCCCGGGCCCCGGACGGGACGATCGCGCTCGCCGCTCGGGCCTGGGCGGTCCGCGGCACGCGGGAGGCCTGAGTCCCGGTCGGCGTCGTGGTCGAGCACATGGGTCGAGCACATGGGTCGAGCGCGTCGGACGCGAAACGGCGGGGGCACCTTGGTGCCCCCGCCGTTTCGACCGATGGGTCGGTGCGCCGCGGGGAGCTGCCTCCCCGCGGCGTCATCACTACGGCGTCGGCTCGCCGTCCATCTCCGGCTCGAAGTTCTTGCCCAGCATGGGCAGGTAGATGCCCTCGGGCGTCGGCGGCTCGATGTCGCCACCGACCATGCCCATGCGGACCGTGTAGGCCATCTCGCCGGGCTCGTTGTTGACGTAGTGCGACAGGATGCCGAACTCCATCGACTCGCCCGCCGGCATCAGCACGTCGCCGCAGGTGTAGCCGACCTTCGCCAGCACCGACTCGTTGGCGAAGAGCTCGACCTCGGTCAGCGGCAGCATCAGGTTGACGTCCTCTTCGTTCATCAGCGTCAAGCAGTCCAGCTTGGCCTGGTTGAAGTGGAAGCGGCCGCCGTCCTGGATGTTGTCCGGCGACTGGTCGCCGATGGGGTCGTTGCCCTCGAGCGTGTAGTCGCCGGCGCCGTCCTTGATCTCGACCGCGTAGTCGAAGCTCAGGTCGCCCGAGTCCAGCGAGGCGCCCTCGAAGAGGACCTCGACCGGGATCCACAGCGCCGTCACGTTCTCGTTGAGGTCGTAATCGGTCGGCAGGCCCTGCACCGCGAACCACTGCTGCTGGTTCGGCGTCGGGCGCAGCTCGCCGCTCGGGTCCATCGGCGCCCAGACCGAGGCGAAGACGGCGTTGCCGATGGCGAAGTTGAACAGCGCCACGTCGAAGGTGCCGTCCTTGTCCGCGTCGATGTAGATGAACACGTCGCGGTCGAACATCAGCACGCTGTCGCCGACCGTCGCCACCGCGAACTCGATGGCGTCGACCGTCGAGGCGTCCGGCAGCGTCGCCGCGCCGTAGCGCACGCCGACGTGGTCGATGTCGAGCTCGGTCGGCAGCATCGCATCGGCCTCGTTGGACTCGCGCTCGTCCGAGCCGGCCAGCCAGAAGTTGCGCGTCAGCGAGGAGCCGCCGCACTCGTTGGACCAGCTGGTCTCGACGCTCTCGTCGGCGCCGGTCAGGTGGATCGGGTCGCTCGAGTCGGCCATCGTGCAGGCGCGCAGGCGCGGCAGGGTGTGCCAGGGGACGCCGATCATGTCGCCGTCCTCGACCGGGCTGCCCTCACCGTCGACCTCGACGATGTGCATGTAGCCGTCGACCTCGTGGTACTGGAACTGCCCCTCGTCCAACAGCGGCGTCGGGCCGTAGGCCAGCCACTCGATGGCCGTGGCCGGGTCCAGCGTCATCGTCACCACCACGTCGGCCGACTCGCCGCCCTCGACCGTGATGCTGTCGCCGGCGTCGAAGGCCAGCGACACGCCCGAGTCCGCGTCGTCCTCGGGGAAGACGAAGTCGTAGTCGAGGCTGTAGGTCTTGGCCGCGTCCGACAGGTTGTGGATCGTCAGCGTGCGCTCGTAGGTGTGCACCTCGCCCGAGACGTTGGTGGCGCCGAAGCTCAGCTCCGCCAGGCCCTCGTGCGAGCGGACCAGGGTCATGCCCTTGCCGGCCGCGTAGGCGTTGGCCAGACCGGCGCCCTGGCGGGTCACGCCCTCGCGCGGGCCGGTGTTCTTGTTCTGGCGCTTGATGACCGGGCTGGCGTAGTTCATCGCCAGGGCGGCGATGTCGTCACCGGCCAGACCCAGGTCCTGGGTCTTGTTGCGCTGCCAGAGCAGCGCCGTCACGCCGGCCACCGCCGGGCCGGACATGGAGGTGCCGCTGAAGCGCACGCCGTTGTTGCCCGAGCCGTTCATCGTCGAGATGATGTTGCTGCCCGGCGCGGTGATCTGCGGCTTGATGTGGGTCATCCAGCGACCCGGGCCGCGGCTGCTCGAGTCGGCCATCACGTCGGCCAGCGGCAGCTCGACCATCGTCTCCGGGTCGATCGTCACCGTCACCGCCGTGCCGCCCTCGAGCAGCTCCTTCAGCGGCGTGCCGCTGTCGACGTCGATCATGACCGCCGGGATGCCCAGCGGCGTGCCACAGGGCGAGGGCGCGCCGCAGCCCATCGGGATCGCCGAGCCCGGCGCGTTGTTGAAGACCACCACCGCCACGGCGCCTTCGGTCGCGGCGTTGGTCACCTTGTCGTAGAAGGCGCAGCTGCCGCGCTGGATCAGCGCGATCTTCTCGTTGACCTCCTGGGCCGGCGGCTCGCCGTTGCAGGCCGTGCCGTACCAGGCCAGGTCGCCGGTCACGGCGCCGGTGGTCTCCAGGCTCACCGTCCAGCCGCCGGCGGACTCGACGCCGCCGTACTCCTCGGTGTTGCCCTCCCACTCGGCCTTGACCAGCAGCGCCAGCTCGCCCGGCGCGAAGGAGTTGGCCACCGACAGGATCTTCGGCGTGGCGCTGGGCGAGCCGACCACGAAGGGCAGCGCGCCCGAGTTGCCGGCCGAGGCCACCGTCGTCACGCCCTGCTCGATCAGGCGCTCGACCACGGCGACGTAGTCGGCCATGCCGGTGCCGTAGCCGCCGCCGAGGCTCATGTTGATGACGTCGATCTTGGCGTCCGGGTGCGTGCCCGGCAGCGGCTGGGGCTCGCCCGTGCCGAAGTACAGGTTGTGCGTGGCCACCCAGTCCATGGCCTCGACCGTGATGTTGGTCGAGCCCGACTGACCGAAGACCTTCAGCGAGACCAGCTGCGCCGCCGGCGCGATGCCGTAGTGCATGTTCAGCGCGGCGCCGGTGGTCGGCAGGCCGGCCGCGATGCCGGCGACGTGCGAGCCGTGGCCGCCGTCGTCGATCGGGTCCATGTCCGGCACCGGCGGCGCGCCGGTGCCCGCGTTGTAGGTGAAGCCGGCGAAGTCGTAGCCGCCGACGACCTTGGCCGTCGGGAAGGTGCCGGGCTCGATGATGGACGGATCGTCGGCCGCGCGCGCGGCCGCGTCGCCCGAGCCGCCCAGGCCGGCGTGCATGTAGTCGATGCCGGTGTCGATGACGGCGATGATGGTGCCCTCGCCGTCCAGGCCCAGCTCCTCGGCCGCGCGGGTGGCGCCGATGTGGGGCCGGGTATCGTCCATGTCGACCGTGTGCTCGGCCGCGCGGGTGATCGACTTGACCCCCGGCAGCTGGGCCACCGCGGCCAGCTGGCCGCGCGTGATGTCGACGTGGACGGCGTTCAACGTCACCTGGAGCCGGCCGACGACCGTCGCGCCCATCGCCTCCAGCGCGTCGACCGTCGCCGCCTGGCGGCGGGTGACCTCGTTCTGGACGGCGGTGAGGGTCGCGCCCTCGATGGCGTCGGTGCCGGCCAGGCCGCGGTTGGCGACGATGGCGTCGGTCACGTCGAGCACCGAGGGGCCCTCGAGGTGGACGTAGACGCTCATGCGGTCGGCGAACTTCATGCCGACCAGCTCGGGCGCCCAGACGTCGTTGCCGTCGCGCATCAGGGGCTTGCCCTCGAAGTCGACCTGCGCCGGCGGCTCGGCGGCCAGCGCCGCGCCAGCCAGCAGCATCGGCGCCAGCAGCGCCGCCAGAAGCGCCGCCATCAGCGGCTTGCGGGTGAAGTTCATTCGCGGTTTTCCTCCAGGATAGGAATCGGGTTTGACACAAGGAATGCCGGCACCAGCCGGCATCCCGCGGGGCTCGATGGCAACCAGGCCGTAGGCGTTCGGGCGGTGACCTTTAAAGACGACCCCCGCCCGCGCAACGTGACATACGGCGCGAAGGCTAACACGGATCCCGGGCCGCGGCAAGGACTTCCGCCGCTCGACCGCTGGACCCGAGCGCGCGCGATGCCGCGCTTCGACGCCCGTCGGCTATTCTTTAGGCGTCCGACCCAAGCACCTCCGACCCCGATCGGTCGATCCGCGGGCCGGCGCATCCCTGCGCCGGCCCTTGCACGCGAGACGAGCCCATGCGACGCACCGACATCCGCAACATCGCCATCATCGCCCACGTCGACCACGGCAAGACCAGCCTGGTCGATGCCATGCTGCGCCAGGCCGAGGTCTTCCATGCCCGGCAGAACGTGCGCGAGCGCGTGATGGACTCCAACGACCTCGAGCGCGAGCGCGGCATCACCATCCTGGCCAAGAACACGGCCATCCGGGTGGGCGAGGTCAAGGTCAACATCCTGGACACCCCCGGCCACGCCGACTTCGGCGGCGAGGTCGAGCGCGTGCTCAACATGGCCGACGGCGTGCTGCTGCTGGTCGACGCCGTCGAGGGGCCGATGCCCCAGACCCGCTTCGTGCTGCGCAAGGCCCTCGAGCGGGGCCTGACGGCGGTGGTGGTGGTCAACAAGATGGACCGCGATTCCGCCCGGCCCGACTGGGTGATCGACCAGACCTTCGACCTCTTCATCGATCTGGGCGCCAGCGAGGAGCAGGCGCACTTCCCGGTGGTCTACACCCGGGCGCTGACCGGCCAGGCCAGCCTCGATCCGACGGAGCCCGGCAGCAGCCTCGACCCGCTCTTCGAAGCGATCCTGGACCTGCCGGCACCCGAGGCACTGCCCGACGAGCCGCTGCAGATGCTGGTCACCACCCTCGACTACGACGACTACAAGGGGCGCATCGCCATCGGCCGCATGCGCGCCGGCCGCCTGCGTCGAGGCCAGGAGGTGGCGCTGATGATGCCCGACGGTCCGATGCGCCGCGGCAAGGTGGCCGAGCTCTTCATCTTCGAGAATCTGGGGCGGCACGCCGTCGACGAGGCCTCGGCCGGCGAGATCGTCGCCATCAGCGGCGTTCCGGACGCGTCCATCGGCGAGACCGTGGTCGATCCCGTCAACCCGCTGCCCTTGCCGCCGACCCTGGTCGAGGAGCCCACCCTGCGCATGACCTTCATGGTCAACACCAGCCCGCTGGCCGGTCGCGAGGGCGACTACCTGACCAGCCGCGTGCTGGCCGAGCGCCTCGAGCGCGAGCTCGAGCGCAACGTCGCGCTGCGGGTCGAGCCCGGCGAGACCGGCGACAGCTTCCTGGTCAGCGGCCGCGGCGAGCTGCACCTGGCCATCCTGGTCGAGACCATGCGCCGCGAGGGCTACGAGCTCGCGGTCGGCGCGCCCGAGGTGATCACCCACGGCGCCGGCAGCGAGCTCGAGGAGCCCTTCGAGGAGGTCTTCATCGAGGTCGACGAGGCCTACATGGGGCCGGTGGTCGAGATGCTCGGCCGGCGCAAGAGCGAGATGCTGTCCATGCAGCCCTCGGGCGACGGGGCCATGAGCCTGCGCTACCGGATGCCCATGCGTGGCTTGCTGGGCTTCCGCGGTCGCTTCCTGACCCTCACCCGCGGCACCGGCGTGATGCACTCGCTCTTCGCGGGCTACGGGCCCTGGGCCGGCGAGCTGGAGACCCGTGACCAGGGCTGCCTGGTGGTCCACGAGTCGGGCACCACCACCAGCTACGCGCTGAACATGGCCCAGGAGCGCGGCGCGCTGTTCGTCGGTCCCGGCGTCGAAGTCTATGCCGGCCAGATCGTCGGGCGGCGCGCCCGCGCCGGCGACCTGGTCGTCAACGTCTGCAAGCGCAAGCACGTGACCAACCACCGCAAGTCCTTCGCCGAGGAGGGCATCACCCTCACGCCGCCCGAGCAGATGAGCCTCGACGATGCCATCGAGTACATCGGCCCGGACGACCTCGTGGAGGTGACCCCCAAGTCGATCCGGCTGCGCAAGCGTGAGCTGGACGCCGACAAGCGCCAGAAGCAGGACAAGCAGAAGCGCATGGAGACGACGCCGGCCTGATCGTCAGGCCCCCGGACAGAGAGGCGACGCCCCGTGCCGACGATCCTCGTGACCAACGACGATGGCATCCTCGCCCCCGGCCTGGCCGCGCTGGCGGCCGCCCTGCGTAGCCTGGGCGAGGTGACCGTCCTCGCGCCCGAGAAGAACTGGTCGGCCTCGGGCCATGTCAAGACCATGCACAAGCCGCTGCGCGTGCGCGAGGCGGCCACCAGCGACGGACGGCCGGCCCTGGCCTGCTCGGGCGCGCCCTCCGACTGTGTCGCCCTGGCGCTGATGGGCCTGACCGAGACCGACTTCGACCTGGTCGTCTCGGGCATCAACCCGCATGCCAACCTGGGCCAGGACGTCACCTACTCGGGCACCGTCACCGCCGCCATGGAGGCGGCCCTGCTGGGCAAACCCGGCATCGCCGTCTCGACCGACCACGACCCGGACATCGGCTATGGCCCGGCCGCCGAGCTGGGGCTGCGGGTCGCCCGGCGCGTGCTCGAGCGCGGCGGCCTGCCCGAAGGCGTGCTGCTCAGCGTGAACGCGCCGCGGCGGGCGATCGACGCCATCGCCGGCACCCGCCTCACCCGCCTCGGCAAGCGCGACTACCGCGACCTGCTGCTCCGGCGCGAGGACCCCTACGGCCGACCCTACTACTGGATCGGCGGCGAAGGTCCGATCGCCTTGCCCGGCGCCGGCACGGACGTGGAGGCGCTCGCGCAGGGCTATGCCTCGATCACGCCGCTGCAGATGGACATGACCGCCCGAGCGGCCATCGAGGCGCTTGACGGCTGGGATTGGGCGTGAGCTCGGCCGCGCGGTCGGCCGGGCCGGCCTCCAGCGACCCGGCCGTCGCTCTCGGCGCGCTGGAGGCCGAGCTGTACGACTGCCGGCGCTGCCCGCGCCTGGTGGCCTGGCGCGAGCAGGTCGCCGTCGAGAAGCGCCGGGCCTATGTCGATCAGGACTACTGGGCCCGGCCGGTGCCCGGCTTCGGCGATCCGGAGGCCTGGCTGCTGGTGGTCGGCCTGGCGCCGGGCGCGCACGGCTCGAATCGAACCGGCCGGCCCTTCACCGGCGATCGCTCGGGCGACTGGCTCTTCGCCAGCCTCCACCGGGCCGGCCTGGCCAGCCAAGCCGAGGCCCGGGCGCGTGGGGATGGCCTGCGGCTGACCGGCGTCTGGATCACCGCCTGCGTGCGCTGCGCGCCGCCGGGCAACAAGCCCAGCACGGCCGAATGGTCGGCCTGCCAGCCCTATCTGGTGCGCGAGCTGAGCATCCTGGCCCCCAGCCTGCGCGCCGTCGTCTGCCTGGGCGGCTATGCCTTCGACCGCACCTTGCGGGTGCTGGCCGAGGCGGGCCGGCCGATCGCCCGGCCGCGGCCGCGTTTCGGGCATGGCGTGCTGGCCCGGGCCGGCGCCTTGCCGGTCCTGGGCTGCTACCACCCCAGCCAGCAGAACACCTTCACCGGCAAGCTGACCGAAGCCATGCTGGACGGGATCTGGCAACGTGCCATCGCCTTGGGTGCGACCGACGGGAACCTTTCGGTCGGCGCCGGGTAGAACAGGGCATGCACGGCAGGATCCCCTGCGCAGCCTGGCGACGGGGGGCCAGCCACGAACCCGATCACGACTCGCGAACCTACCCAGCAAGGAGACGTCCCATCATGCGCACGCACAAGCTTCTGTTGGTCCCCGCCCTGGCCGTCCTGCTGCTCGGCAGCGTGGCCTGCAACGGCGCCGACGACATGTCGGGCTCGGCCGTCCAGACGGATGGTGACGCCGGCGTCGGCCCCGGCGACGAGCCGGTGGCGCCCGAGGAGCCGAAGGACCCGGGCAGCAAGGCCCCCGAGCCCGGTGCGGGCGGCGGTGGCAGCGAACAGCCGGGCATCGATGATCCAACCAAGGGCGGCTCGGGCGTGCAGACCCTGGAAGAGGCGCTGGCGCTTCACAAGGACAGCGAGCGCCTGAACTACGAGATCATCCTCAACGACTGCGGCAGCACGGGCTGCGAGGGCCTGGACGATTTCGTGGCCTACATCGAGTCGGGCTGTGGCGACGGGTGCAGCCCCGCGGTCGAGAAGTTCCTCGACAACCTGACCTCGGCGCAGAAGCAGGCCGGCATCGTCCCGGCGACCTTCCCGACGAAGCGTGAGCTGGCCGGCGTCGCCGACGAGGCGGTCGAGGTCGCGCCGGCCGAGCCCGGCGACGAGACGAAGGGCGACGAGCCGGCGGACGAGCCGGGCGCGGCGCTGGACTCGGCGGAGCTGGACGCGGTGGTCGCCACGGTGGTCGAGAACCTGCGGGCCTCGACCGGCACGGATGCCGGTGAGGTGACCTGGAAGGAGATCCTGGCCGAGATCCGGCAGACGGTGACGGACCCGGCGCAGGCGCTGGCCATGCTGGAGGAGATCCAGGCGACGCTGGAGGATGGCTTCAAGAGCGCCATCGGCGACGAGACGGCGGCCGCCCTGCTCGAGGGCGAGGCGGTGGCCCCGGCCGAGGCGGCCGACACGATCGAGGCGGTCTGGGCCGCGCGCCCCGACAAGGGCTGAGCCGATCGCGACGAGTCCGGCGGCCGACGCGAGGCCGAACGACGAACCCACAGCGGGCACCTTCGGGTGCCCGCTTTCGTCTGCGCGCTAGCGCTTCAGGATGCCGTGCACCAGGCTCGGCAGGACCCAGAGTCCGATGAACAGGCCGGGCCAACCGATGTTGCCCACGACCAGGGCCGCCGCGATGGCCAGGAGCCAGAGCTCGGTCGCGGGCAGGCGGCTGATGCGCCGCGCCGCCCCGGGCACGACGAAGCCCAGGACGAAGAGGCCGGGCCAGCTCATGGCGTTGAGCAGGATCGCCGCCGAGACGAGCATGACGCCCCAGTAGACCTGGGTCTCCCGTTCGGTGCTGTTCGTCGCCGGGCCAAACACCTCCGGCAGCGAACGCGATCCGCGCCGATCGACCCGCCGCGGCCGAGCGCCTGGCTGCGTCGGGGCCGGCCGGGTCTGCTCGGCCCGCGTCTTGGGGCCCGACTCGGCGCGGGGCTTCGCGCCCGGGGCCGCCTGCGGGCCGGTCGACGTTCCTGCCTTCGGGCTCGGGTCGGGCCCGGCCGGCGCGCGCTTGCGGAAGTGGGCCAGCAGCTGCTCGGGCTGGGCGGGATCGATGGTGGTGTCCACCAGCTCCCAGCCATCGACGGCTTCACGTCGCGCCAGGGCCTCGAGCTCGGCCGGCGGGCAGGCGATGGACTGTTCGACATCGGCCTGAGCCGCCGCTGTCCCAAGCTCCGGCCGGCGCGCCGCGCGCGCTTCGAGCGTGGTGCCGCAACGCGGGCAGGCCTCGGCTTCGGGCTCGGCGCGAAAGCCGCAGCGGGAGCAGGTGCCCGGGCTCGCGTCGAGCGAAGTCGAGGGCATGGATTCGATGCCGTGATCGAGGCTCATGCTAGGCTCCTGGATGGGCTCATCATTCTAGCGTTCGTCCGGCCGGGAACAATCGTGCTGGACACGGGTATACAGAGGTGAGATCATCCCATTCACCCTTTCCGCCAAGGATGCCGGTTGCCATGACCGATAACGCCATCAGAGACGCGCTCGAGGCGCTGCTGCAGGACGAGCATGCCGGCGAGCTGGAGTCGCAGTCGATCGAGCAGCTCTCGCGCAGCGAGCGGGGCCGGTTTGCGCTCGCGGTCTGGCGTTGGCTGTCGGGAGGGGCATCGACGACCACGCCGCAGGTCGATCTGGCCGCGGACGTGCTGGCCGACCTGCCTCCGGATGGCGGTCCGCGGACCTGGGCGCGCCTGGCCGAGCTGGTGCTCGAGGGCTGGGCGGATCCCGGGTATCGTGCGGCCTTGCGGCGCGACCCCTGGTCGGCGCTGGCTGCCCGCGGCCTGCGGCTGGATGCGTCACTGCGACTGGAGATCGTGGCGCCCGAGGCAGCCGGCCTGCCGGATGGCCTGCGGGTGCAGCTGCCGCTGCCGGCCTCGGATCGCCCGGCGGTCCCGGTCGCGCAGGCCATGCGTGAGCTCGACGGCACGGAGTTCGCCTGGCTCTTCGGCCCGCCCTGGGCGCGCAGCGTCCCTGCGGCACGGCCTGCCGAGGCGGCTCCGACCAGGGTCGCATCGACGCCTCCCGGCGCCGCCGAGCGCTTCCGGAGCTGGTGGGCATCGCTCGGCGCCGGTCCTCGACTGGCTCTCGTGATCGGCACGATCCTGGTCTGCGCCATCGGCTTGGACTTCATGCAGACCGACGTGTCTCCGAGCGGCAACCCGCTGCTGGGGGCCGCGCTCGGCGGGAGCCTGGACTGGCCTTCGTTGGTTGGCCTCGTCGCCGGATTGGGCCTGGTCGCATGGGCGCTGTGGAGCGGAAGGCGCTGAGTCGGGTCGCCGTATCCCGGGAACCTTTCCGGAAACCGGGGGTATACTCTGCCGACGCTGGCACGATCGAAGGCGCGCACGAGGCGCCCCGGGGGATCGGCCGAGAGATCCGAAGGAGGAGGTGCATATCGAGATGATCCATCGCAACCGGCGAGCACCTGCCGCCATGGACCCATCGACCTGATCCCGAACGCGACGTCCATTACCCATCCGAGCCCGGGGCCGTACGCGCCACAGGGCACAGCCAAGGCCGAGAACGGCCAACCCATCGATCGCGACACGCGATACCCATCTCGAGGAGAGAACCCAACATGCGAACGCACAAGCTTCTGCTGACCTCCGCCCTGGCCGTGATGCTGCTCGGCAGCGCCGCCTGCAGCTCGGGTGACGACATGTCGGGCTCGGCCGTCGGCACCGAGGGAGACTCGGGCGTGGCGCCCGGCGACGAGCCGGTGGCGCCCGAGCAGCCGAAGGAGGATCCGGGCATCAAGGGCGAGGAGCCGGCCCCGGGCGGCGAGCAGCCGGGCGGCGAGCAGCCGGGCGGCACGACGAGCCAGGGCGCGCAGACGCTGGACGAGGCGCTGGCGCTGCACAAGGACAGCGAGCGGCTGAACGTCGAGATCGTGACGGAGGACTGTGGCAGCACGCAGTGCACCGAGGAGCTGCAGAAGCTGGTCGAGTACATCGAGTCGGGCTGCGGCGACGGTTGCCCGCCGGTGGTGGAGAACTTCGTTGACAACCTGACGTCGGCGCAGAAGCAGAGCGGCATCGTGCCGGCGACCTTCCCGACGAAGCGCGACCTGTCCGGTGTCGCCGACGAGGCCGTCGAGGTCGCCCCGGCCGAGCCGGGCGACGAGGCCAAGGGCGACGAGCCGGCGGACGAGCCGGGCGCGGCGCTGGACCAGGCGGAGCTGGACGCGACGGTGGCGGCGGTGGTCGAGAACCTGCGCGCTTCGGCGGGCACGGACTACGAGGCGGTCACCTGGAAGGAGATCCTGGCCGAGATCCGGCAGACGGTGACGGACCCGGAGCAGGCGCTGGCGATGCTGGCCGAGATCCAGTCGAAGCTGGAGGACGGCTTCAAGAGCGCTATCGGTGACGACACGGCGGCGGCCTTGCTCGAGGGCGAGGCGGTGGCCCCGGCCGACGCGGCCGACGCGATCGAGGCGGCCTGGGCGGCCCAGCCGTAGGGCGAATCAAGGCCTGGTCGATGCCGAACCGTCGATCCAATCCAAGCGGGCACCTTCGGGTGCCCGCTTCGACGTTGTCTCGCGGGCAGGTCGGCAGGAATGCCAGCACTCCGTCCGTTTCGGGAACCTTTCCGGAAACCGGGGGTATACTCTGCCAACGCTGGCACGATCGAAGGCGCGCACGAGGCGCCCCGGGGGATCGGCCGAGAGATCCGAAGGAGGAGGTGCATATCGAGATGATCCATCGCAACCGGCGAGCACCTGCCGCCATGGACCCATCGACCTGATCCCGAACGCGACGTCCATTACCCATCCGAGCCCGGGGCCGTACGCGCCACAGGGCACAGCCACGGCCGAGAACGGCCAACCCATCGATCGCGACACGCGATACCCATCTCGAGGAGAGAACCCAACATGCGAACGCACAAGCTTCTGCTGACTTCCGCCCTGGCCGTGATGCTGCTCGGCAGCGCCGCCTGCAGCTCGGGTGACGACATGTCGGGCTCGGCCGTCGGCACCGAGGGAGACTCGGGCGTGGCGCCCGGCGACGAGCCGGTGGCGCCCGAGCAGCCGAAGGAGGATCCGGGCATCAAGGGCGAGGAGCCGGCCCCGGGCGGCGAGCAGCCGGGCGGCGAGCAGCCGGGCGGCACGACGAGCCAGGGCGCGCAGACGCTGGACGAGGCGCTGGCGCTGCACAAGGACAGCGAGCGGCTGAACGTCGAGATCGTGACGGAGGACTGTGGCAGCACGCAATGCACCGAGGAGCTGCAGAAGCTGGTCGAGTACATCGAGTCGGGCTGCGGTAATGGCTGCACGCCGACCGTGGAGAACTTCGTCAAGGACCTGACGCCGGCCCAGAAGCAGAGCGGCATCGTGCCGGCGACGTTCCCGACGAAGAACGACCTGTCGGGCGTGGCGGACGAGGCCGTCGAGGTCGCCCCGGCCGAGCCGGGCGACGAGGCCAAGGGCGACGAGCCGGCGGACGAGCCGGGCGCGGCGCTGGACCAGGCGGAGCTGGACGCGACGGTGGCGGCGGTGGTCGAGAACCTGCGCGCTTCGGCGGGCACGGACTACGAGGCGGTCACCTGGAAGGAGATCCTGGCCGAGATCCGGCAGACGGTGACGGACCCGGAGCAGGCGCTGGCGATGCTGGCCGAGATCCAGTCGAAGCTGGAGGACGGCTTCAAGAGCGCCATCGGTGACGACACAGCAGCGGCCTTGCTCGAGGGCGAGGCGGTGGCCCCGGCCGACGCGGCCGACGCGATCGAGGCGGCCTGGGCAGCCCAGCCGTAGCCGGGTCGATCCGAATCAGGCAACGGCCTGCCGAATGGGCCGGGTCGAGCGAGACGTGATCCGAGAGCGCGAGCACCCACGGGTGCTCGCGCTTTCGCGTCCGCCGGCGATCAGTAGTTGGGCGTCGGGGGTCGGTAGCGGCCCAGGTCGATGCCCTGGAACCAGGCGATGGTCCGGCCCAGGCCTTCGTGCAGCGGCACCGAGGGCTCCCAGCCCAGCGCGCCTCGCGCCAGCGTGATGTCGGGCTTGCGCTGCAGCGGATCGTCCTCGGGCAGGTCGCGCGCCTGCACGATCCGCGAGGTCGAGCCGGACAGCGCGATCACCATCTCGGCCAGCTCGCGGATGGTGAACTCGCCCGGGTTGCCAAGGTTCATCGGGCCGGGATGCTGGCCCTCCATCATGCGCAGGAAGCCGTCGATCAGGTCGTCGACATAACAGAAAGAGCGGGTCTGCGAGCCGTCGCCGTAGAGCGTGATGTCCTCGCCGCTGAGCGCCTGGCGGATGAAGTTGCTCACCACGCGGCCGTCGAAGGGGTGCATGCGCGGGCCGTAGGTGTTGAAGATGCGCGCGACCCGGATCTCGATGCCGTTCTGGCGGTGGTAGTCGAACATCAGCGTCTCGGCGGCGCGCTTGCCTTCGTCGTAGCAGGCCCGCGGACCGATGGGGTTGACGTTGCCGCGGTAGCTCTCGGGCTGCGGGTGCACCTCGGGGTCGCCGTAGACCTCGCTGGTCGAGGCGTGAAAGACGCGAGCCTTGACCCGCTTGGCCAGGCCCAACACGTTGATGGCGCCCAGCACGCTGGTCTTGGTGGTCTTGATCGGGTTGTACTGGTAGTGGCCCGGCGCGGCCGGGCAGGCCAGGTTGTAGATCTCGTCGACCTCGAAGAACATCGGCCGGGTGACGTCGTGGCGGATGAGCTCGAAGTTGCGGCGTTCGAGCAGGTGCTCGACGTTGGCCTTCTGGCTGGTGAAGAAGTTGTCGAGGCAGATGACGTCGTGGCCGGCTTCGACCAGGCGGTCGCAGAGGTGGGAGCCGAGGAAGCCGGCCCCGCCGGTGACCAGGATGCGCTTGATCATGCGGCCGCTCGCTCCAGGCGCAGGTGCTGGTAGCTGCCCAGGCAGGGCGGGCCGTCGGAGATCCACATCTCGCCGGCCGTGAGGTCCATCAGCACCGAGGTGACGGTCTGGTAGGTGTGGCTGCCGCCCCGCTCGGGATCGGGGTGGCGGCAGATCGAGTTGGGGTGACCGACGTGGTCGCGCAGGCGCTCGAGCACCTGGCGCTCGGTCAACGGCGTATCCGAGAGCATGACCTGACGGCAGCGTGCCGCGCGGTGCACCGACCACTTGCGGAAGGGCGAGGGCGGTTCGGCGATGCCCAGGCCAGCGGGATCGACGAAGTGGTTGGCGTGGCTGTAGACGCCGTTCTCGGCGCCGATCCAGTTCAGCGCCCAGGGCGCGGCCTCGAGGCCGGCCACCCGGTCGGGCGTCTGGGCGATCAGGTAATGGGTCGAGCAGCCGCGCGGCTCGTCGGTGATGACGCGGGCGGCGGCATCGAGCTCGCGTTGGGCCAGGATCTCCCAGCAGCGGACATGGAAGGGCCGGCGCAGGCGCGACCAATCGTCGGCGGTGGAGGTCAGGCCGTTGATGGCCAGGCCCAGGCCGGCCGAGCTGAGGCCGATCTTGCCGCCGAAGATGCCCGCCTCGGTGAAGCAGAGCTGTTCGAGGCCATCGGGCTGTCGGATGTGCAGCACGGCGCCCTGGACCTCGGGGATCCAGTCCCAGTTCTGGCCGATGAGCAGGTGCCCCGAGGCGCTGCGCTCGGGTAGCAGCGCGAAGAGCGTGCAGCCGTCCGGCATGGCCATGGCCGTGAACTGGTGGTAGAGCAGCTCGTAGCGCAGGTTGAGGGCGGCGATCTCGAGCTCGGGGATGCCGCTGCCCTCGGCGATGCCGCGCGCGCCGGCCACGTAGTCGGGGCTCTGCTTCGCGACGGCGTCCCAGTAGGGGGTCACGCGCGCGAGCACCTGCTCCCGCGTCAAGCCGCCCTCGTCGTGGAAGCGGCGGAAGTAGGTCTCGACGTTGCGCGCGATGCGCTCGGCGAGCAGGCGACCGTGGGCCAGGCCTTGCGCCTGGGGCGGGCCTTCGAGCTGGATGACGGGGAGCATGGGGCAATCATAGGCGAGCCGGCTGCCTCCGGCCATTCGCGCCGCGGTCGCATCGGCGGCGAAGGGTGTTACACTGGGGATGCGCCCCGGGGCCGAGCGCTTGGGTCACGTCTGGCGGCCGCGCGGCGTCAAGGGACGCAACCCGACGTCGAAGCCGATGGAACGCCATGCTTGAACGCGAAGGAGCATCCGATGCAGCCCGAATGGACGATCGTCGCCTGGGACCCGAACCGGGCCGGCCCCGAGCTCTGGCAGGCCTTTCACGTTTACCGAAGGCAGCGCGCCAAGGAGCACGATGCGACCAACCCGGTGACCGAGGACGCGGTGGTCGAGGGTCACATGCGCAAGCCGGACGTCTGGTCGATCGACCACCGCTACCTGGCCCGGGCCGGCGATCGCGTCGTCGGCGCCTGCACGATCTCGGCTTCCAAGCCGGGCAGCGCCGGCTACGAGTCGGGCAAGCACATCATGTACACCAACCTGGCGGTGCTGGAGGATTGGCAGCGCCGCGGCATCGCCAGCGCCTGGCTGCCCGAGATGGCGCGGCGCATGCACGAGCACGAGGCGACGGTGATGACGCTGCACAGCTCGGAGCCCTCGGGCCAGGCCTTCCTGGACTGGGTCGGGGCCGAGTCGAAGATGGTCGAGCGCGTCTCGCGGCTCTACTTCGACCAGGTCGACTGGTCGCAGCTGGCCGACTGGGAGGCGGCGCTGGCGGTGCGCGCGCCCGGCACGACGCTGGAGCTCTACCCGGATCGGCTGCCGGAGGCCTTCCTGAAGGAGTACTGCCCGGCCCGCGAGGAGATGATGAACCTCATGCCCTTCGAGGACATGGAGCACGGCCGGATCGAGATTCGACCCGAGGACTTCGAGGAGATGTACAAGCGCCTGGCCCTGGACGAGTCGGCGCATCACACCTACATCAGCCGCGAGCCGGATGGGCGCATCTCGGGCATCACCGACATCTCCTGGAGCCCCAAGGACAGCGGGGTGGTCCACCAATGGTTCACCGGCGTGCACCCCGACTACCGCGGCCGGGGCCTGGGCAAGGCCCTCAAGGCGGCCATGCTGCGCTACGCCAACGAGCGCTACGAGGGCCTGACCTGGGTCTCGACCGGCAACGCGGCCTCCAACGCCTCGATGCTGGCCATCAACGAGGCGATGGGCTTCCGCGTCCACCGCGTCTACCACACCTACCAGATCGGGCTCGATGCGCTCGAGGCCTTCGTGGCCGATCGGGGGATCCCGCCGCTGAAGCTGGCCGAGGGCTGAGCGGGGACGGGCGGCGCCGCGTCTTCCAACGTGACCAGGCGCTCCGTCCGGCCGAGGCAGTCATCGGTGCATCGGCAGCCGGCGGCTTGCGAGATCGACGCCGGAGGCGGTATAATGCCGCGTCGAGCCGCACGAAGGCGAGTAGCTCAATTGGCAGAGCAACGGTCTCCAAAACCGTAGGTTGCAGGTTCAAGTCCTGTCTCGCCTGTATCCCGAGAAGCCCGCTACGGCGGGCTTCTCGCGCGTCTGGTCACCGGTTGACGCGCGGGGGTACCCCTCGGGCTGACCGAGTGTCAGACGTCGGCGTGCAGGCGATCCGCTTTGCGAGCGCTGCCGTGACACATTCGCGCCGCCGGCAGACAAAGGCATAGGCGTATGGCTAGCCTCCCCACCGGCACCGCGACCTTCCTCGTCATCGACATCGAGGGATCATGCCGCGTGGGGACGAGTGTGCCGGCACCACGCTACCGGCCGATGGCCGGTAAGCCCCGCATCCTGGCATTCTGAGCGGTCGTGGTGTCGACCGGTGTCGAAAGTCAGGCCAGGGGTCGAAGTATATAATGGGTGTCGTGCCGTCGCTGTAGGAGTCTCAGATGGCCTGGCCCTCGAACCGTCGTAGGTTTACCGAAGTGGTACAGGGCTATTTGGGCGGGAACGCCAGCCGGATCCCGCCGACGTTGTAGCAGTGGCCCGGCCAGGCGTGGCCGCGGTCCGCGACGCGGGGATGAACCGTTGATCGAGCAGCCTGAAGCTCGCCGCCCGTAAGCGTTCAGCCGGTCCCCAGCGACGCACTTGCGTCCAGGCTCGAAATCGCGTAGCGTAGACCCATGATACACCCGCTGACCGAGCACGGTGTCCCCCTCCACCAGCGCGTTTCGGAACTGGAGCGGCTGTGCGCACGTCAACAGGAGACGATGCTACGGCAGGCAAGGGAGTGTCGCCTGCATCCTGACGGTCGTCACGACCCTGCAAATGCAGCAGCGGGGCACCTTCGAGTTCCTCGTTCATGCTAAGGAGGCGAGCGATCGGGGAGCACAGCCGCAGTCGCTCTGTCCGACTACGTGAACGCAGACAGTTGGCCATCAGGTCTTACCGTGACCCCTGCGGCTAGACGCCCACGTTGTGGCGATGAGAGGTGAGATGCCTCCGGCTGCTATCAGGCTGCTCAAGCTCAGCTCACTGCTGACGGCAGTGATGCTCGGGCTGTTAGCTAGTTCCAAGCCGAAGCCGGTCTTGGCGTGTGATTGCGCTATTGGGCTGCACAGTCCAGAAACGCTGGAGCAGGTTGGCGTCGATACCATCGTTGCAGGTCGCGCGCTCTCAGTCGTGGATCTCGATGCCGGGACCACCCGTGTGGTGCTGGACGTGGATCGCGCCTGGCTGGGTCAGGAAACACCCGCGTATGAAGTGGTACTCCAGTATCAAGGAAGCATGTGCCGGGTGGATCCTGTTGTTGGGGATCCGTATCTCGTAGCGGGGCGTGAGGCCGCAGACGGCGTCCTCGGGGTCGGAGTGGCGGTGACTTCGGGCTACTGCATGATGCGAGGAGCCGAAAATCCGCTCATCATCGCGCAGCTAGACGGGTTATACGGCACCGAGCGGGAGATCGGGGAGTTCTGTCCGCAAGCCCTTGAACGAACTCCATTGGAGGCTCGCTCCGAGGCGATCCAGAAGCGCCACGAGCTGAGCGGATGGGGGCTCCGCTTGACCGCCGGAACCGCTTCGCGATTCAATCCGTGGCTCAGTTGGCTCTCGCTTCGTAACACTGGGTCTCCGTATCACCCGCTGTTCAATTCGCTTGTTTGGAAGGCGTCTTGCCCTTGATGAGCCGAAGTCGTCTCGCCGGGGTGTTCGCGGCAATTCCGATGATGTGCCTACTTATCTTGAGCGGCAGTCTTCTCGCCGTTGCGCCGGACCCCCCGTAAAGGTGCAGTCGTCTTGCACGCGATCTGGGTCGCCGCTGCAGGCGGGGCTCAGCGCTCTTGGACCCCCGCGCTCGACATAGAAACGGCAGTGGTTTACACGCACGCTCGGTCCGACCACGTGAACACAGACCGCCGCCCTACGCAGCGCCGTTCGGCGCCCTACGCGGCGCCGTTCACGGTCCTGTGTACCGCTAAGGATCATGAGAACTAGGGGCCTGTGTCGCCGACGCGCAGCGCTCGTCGGGGTGCGCCTTGCCACTCGACTCCGAGCCGGCGAGAAAGAGATCATCCTCGCTCGCGCCGAAGGCGATCCCAGGGCCACCGATTGCGGTGTTGGCCGAAGACGCGTGCGGCGCCGGCGTCAGGAGCGCAGCATCGAAGAGGCTGACGCCACGCCATGTGAGACGTTGCCAACGTCGATCGCGCCGCGCCAGCGCGCTGCGCCCACCGCCGGCCTCGACTGGACACCCGGCGGCGCCCCGATTAGACTCGCCGGGTCCCATCGGGTCGCGC
The DNA here is from genome assembly GCA_020634625.1 of Caldilineae bacterium. GTDB lineage: Bacteria > Chloroflexota > Anaerolineae > Epilineales > Epilineaceae > JACKBJ01. The sequence goes on from JACKBJ010000002.1 coordinate 112,995, forward strand.
GACCGGCCCGGACCGGCGGGAACCGCGACATGGCCACCATCGCACCATTGCATCGGAGCCCGCCATGACCCGACGTCGAGCGAGATGGGGCCTCAGCTTCCGTGCGCGGCTCACGGCGTTCAGCCTTGGGCTCGTCCTTGTCATCGGCCTGCCCTCCGCCCTGGTCGTGCTCTGGGAGCCGTGGCGGCAGCTCTACCGCGACATCGAGCGGACGGAGCTGGCCCTGCGCACGGTCGATGCCGCCATTCAGGACGTCGAGATCGAGGCGATGAGCCGCTTCGCGCTCGAGATGGTGGATGCCTTGGCCGCCGAGACCCCGCTCGACGCGGCCGCTCCACGCGCGCTGACGCGAGAGAGCGCCTTCAACATGTTGCTGAGCGAGGGCCGGCTGCTGAGCCCCGAGCAGACGCGCGAGGCCATGCTCGCCGGCGGCGCGGAGGCCGACGACCTGGACCCCGCCGAGCTGGCGCGCTGGTATGGGTTCTGGGAGGCCGAGCTCGAACAGCGACCCGGGCTCCGCGAGCTACTGGCCCGCAACCGCCGCCTGCTGGCCGACACGCTCCAGACCCTCATCGACGCGGACGTCGACGCGGAGTCGGTCTACCTGACGGTCGATCCGGGCGCGGCGGCCGGCGGCCCCTACGCGGAGCACCTCGCCTTCGTGCTGGACAGCTCCCCGTGGTGGGACTCGGTCTATCCCGGAGAGCTCTACAACCTGGTCGAGTCCGACACCACGGACTGGCGGGCGTCCTACGATCCGAGCAGCGGAGGCAGCCCGGGCTTCTACCACAACCGGGTCTTCGACCCGGAGAGCAGTTTCCTGCCCGACGTGGATCGCGACGAGTGGGGGCTGTGGTTCACCACCTGGCTCGCCGGCCGCCCGCCCGACGCGGCGGCGACGGCGCCGACCCATGTCCTGAACGTCGACATCGAGGCGAGCCGGATCCTGACCTCGATGCTCGGCGCCGGCGCGGTCACGCTGCTGGCCCTGCTGCTCGTCGCCACGGTGATCCTGCGCGTCACGCGGCGCATGACCCGTCGCCTGGCCGAGCCCATCGCGGCCTTGACCGCGGGCGCCGAGGCCGTGCTGGCGCAGCGCTACGAGCACGTCGTGCCGCCGCTGGGCCAGGGCGAGTTCCAACAGCTCGGTGAGGTCTTCAACAGCATGATCGGATCGGTGCGCGAGCGGGTCAACCTGCACGACACGCTGACCAAGATGCTCGGCGAGGAGCTGGCCGACGAGGCGGCGCGCAGCGGGCTGGTGCTCGGGGGCCAGCGTGTCGACTGCACCATCCTGAACACCGACTTCGCCGGCTTCTCGAACCTGACGCCGCTCATGACGCCGGAGCAGACCGTCGGCCTGCTCAACACCTACTTCTCCGAGCTCGTCCCGCTGATCAAGCAGCACGGGGGCTTTCCGGACAAGTACATCGGCGACGCCATCGTGGCCATCTTCGGCGCGCCCGTGCACCTGCAGGATCACGCCCTGCGGGCCGCACGCTGCGGGGTGGCGATGCAGGCCCGGGTGCGGGAGATCAACGACGCGCGGATCGCGCGGGGCGAGCCGGTCTTCGAGATGCGGGTCGGGCTCGACTCGGGCGAGGTGGTGGCCGGCGCCATCGGCTGCGACCTGAAGCTGGAGTACACCTCGATCGGCGAGGCCGCCAACCTGGCCAGCCGCATGGAGGCGCGCTGCCCGATCGGTCACGTCCTGATGTCGGAGAACACCCGCGCGCGCATCGGCCGCGCGCGGCTCGACGCGGTCGCCCTGCTGCCCAGCGCCGGCCGCGAGATCGTCAAGGGCTATCCCGACGGCATCCAGGCGCACGTCCTGGTCGTCCACGATCGCCTGATCACGCGGCCCGAACGAGCCAGCGCCGCGAACCGGTTCTACCACTACGCGCCGGCGACGCCCGAGGCCATCGCCGCCTCGATCGGCCACGACGCGGTCCTGGCGCCGGATGGAGAGGACCCGACCGGAGCACCCATCAACCCGGAGCCAAAGCCAGCATGACCCAGCCATCGACGTCCGAGTCGTCCCGCCCGCCGAAGCATCTCCGCATCGTGGGCGCGATCGCGCTCCTATGGAACGCGATGGGGGCCTTCGACTACCTCATGACCGAGACCCGCAACGACGCCTACATGCGCCAGTTCAGCCCCGAGCAGCTGGCGTACTTCTACGGCTTTCCGGCCTGGGTGGTGGGCAGCTGGGCCATCGCGGTCTGGGGCGGCGTGCTCGCTGCGGTCCTGCTCCTGCTGCGTCGGCGGCAGGCCGTGCCCGTCTTCCTGGTCGCGTTCGTGGCCATGGTCGTCACCATGGTGCACAACTACGGGCTGGCCGACGGGCTGGCGGTGGCGGGCAGCCCCTTCGCGCTGGCCTTCTCGGCCCTGATCGTCGTGTCGGGCCTGGCCTTCTGGCGCTACGCGCGCGCCATGGATCGGCGGGGCCTGCTCCGCTAGCGGCGGGTCCCGTCGGAGCGCCGGTCGAGCCAGCCGCTGCCATTCAGCGCCTGACGAGACCGCGTTCCGGTGGCGCCGAGGGCTCGCCGGGCGCCGGTCCTGGTCGAGGCCCTCAGCCGTCCAGCGACGCCTCCAGCGCCGCGACGAAGCGCGCGTAGAGCGCGTCGGCTTCGGCCGGCGAGTTGCCGATCGCGGTGAGCCCGAGCTTGCCGTGGCTGCCGACCGCGCTCTGCATGTGCAGCACCACGCCGGTCTGCGAGGTGTGGTCGTAGTGCAGCCGGTGCTCGCTGACCAGGGCGTATAGGTCGTCGGCGGTGAGGCGCGCGTAGCGCTCCGACTTCAGGGTGTCCGTGGCCACGTAGGCCTTGGGCAGGCCGCGCGCGGTGCGGAAGATGCCGTCCTCCGGATCGTAGCGGCCGTCGGTGAGGTATTGCAGCGTCAGGAAGGGGTGGGTGGTGCCGCCCTTGCGCAGGTTGACCTCGATGGCCTGCGCGGACCAGCTCCCGGCGGCGTCCTGGACCACCACGAAGTCGACCGCGAAGCGGCCGACGATGCCCTCTCGGGCGAAGCGCCGGCCGATCTTCTCGGCCTCGTGCACGATCAGCGGCCCGTAGGCCGGGTCGGCCGGGAAGCGCGCGCCCAGGTAGGTCTGACCGCCCGGGCCGCCCAGCAGCTGGTCGTGCGTCGACAGCAGCTCGACCTCCCCGAGCGGGCTGATTCGCAGCTGGGCGCTCGGGCTGAGCAGGGTCCGGCCCGTCACCATCTCCTCGACGATGCCGCCGCGCTGCGCCAGCTGCGCCATGTACCAGGCGTAGTCGACGTCCGCGCGCTCGAAGGCGAGCTCGGCCAGCCGCGCCTGGATCCGCTCGCGCTCCCGCGCATCGCCGGCGGGCGGTAGCCCGACCAGGCTCAGCGTCGCGTTGCCCAGGCCCGAGACGCCTTCGTCGTGCTTGACGATCAGCCGCTCCAGCCCGGGCTTCCGCGCCCGCATGGCGGCGATCGCGTCGACCAGCTCCGCTTCGCCGCGGATGTCCTCGACCCCGATCGGATGCGTGACGCCCTCCTCGGCGAAGATGCGGCGGCAGCCGCTCTTGGTGCCGAAGGCGAAGTGACGTGGGTCGGCGGCGTACATCGGGATCCCGATCGCCAGCGCCAGCTCGCGCTCTCGATCGGTGGTCAGGAAGGGCACCAGGTGCGCCTGGTCCAGGTCCGGGATCAGGCTACGGATGCGCTGCACCAGGCGCGGGCGCGCCAGGAGCTTGTCGACCAGCGGGCCCTCCGACGCGTCGTCCGGCGAGAGCAGGAAGAGCCGTTGCCGGGCGTGGCGGCTGGTCACGCTGGGCAGGATGTCGAGGTAGTAGTCGATCGTCTCGGCCGCGATCGGCGTCGAGCTCAGGTAGATCAGCCGCACGAAGGGCTGGCGCAGCAGGAAGAGCATGAACAGCATGCGCTCCTCGTAGCCCTGCCGCGTGGGGGCGTCCAAGGCCATGTCCACCGTCATCGAGGGCAGCACGACGACGGTGTTGGGCGCCTCCAGGTGGTCGCTGCCGGGGTCCGATCGCCCGATATGCGCCCAGAGCGGGACGAGCTTGCGTTGCAGGGCTTCGAAGCGGCTCGGCATGCCTTCCTGCGAGCCGGCAGGCTGTTCGCGCATGATCTCGCTCCTCGGTGCCGAATGCCCGGTGCGGCGATCGGGCCGATGCCCGGCTGGATTGTGCCAGCCCGATCGGGACATCGCCAAGGTCGCTGGCCGCTGGCCTTGCCGACGCGGCACCCACGAGCCCGCCGGGGAGGTCGCCGGCGAAACTGGCCCAGGCCTGGCCCAAGCCTGGCCCAAGCCCCTCGCGGCATACCCGGGCCGGCGGCTAAGCTGGTGATCGTGCAGCCCACCGAGCGGCAACGATCATCGGCCGGTGGCGCAGCTCGAATCGCGATGATCGACCGTGGGGGCCAGACGGCCCCCGAGCAAGAGGGAACAGGACCCATGAACCACTCTGTATCGAAGTTGGCCAAGGTGCTCGCCGTCGCTGGCACCTTCGCCCTGGTCGCCGTGGCCGGCTCCAGCGCGGTGAGCGCCGAGCGCGGCGGGCAGAACATCTGCCCGGACGGCTGGCACGCCGTGACCCAGCCCTTGAACCCGATCCTCGTCTGCCTTCCGGACACGCTGACCGTCGACCGCGAGCCCGACTCGGCGCCGCCGAGCGACGGTTTCTGCCCCGAGGGCTGGACCCAGACGACCCCGCCGCTGAGCCCGGTGCTCGGCTGCCTGCCCGGCAACGTCGTGGCGCCGACGCAGACGCGGCCGCAGTCCCGTGGCAGCGACGGCAGCTGTCCGCAGGGCTTCCGTCCAGCGACCTCGCCGCTGAGCCCGGTCCTGGGCTGCATGCCCGGCAACCTCTACCTGAAGCCGGGCGACGGTGAGCTCGGGTCGATCCCGCCCGGCAGCTGCCCGCTCGGCTGGAAGCAGGTGACCCCGCCGCTCAATCCGATGATGCTCTGCCTGCCGGGCAATCTGGTCGCCGGCCCGAGCGAGCCCGGCCGGGGTCGCTAGCCCGACCCGAAGACGAACGGGAACCGGGGCGCAGCCCCGCGAACCCCACTGCGGATGATTGAAACGGCGGCGGAGCGGGCCTGGCTCGCTCCGCCGCCGTCACCCGTTCCGGGGCTCGCGCAGCACGCGCATCCCGAAGCCATGGAAGCGCGTGTCGGGCGGCAGCGGGTTGCGCACGAAGACGCGCGCCTGGTCGGCGTTGTCGAGGAAGCTGCCGCCGCGCTGCACCCGCTGGATGCGCGACGGCGCGGAGGCCGCCTCGCGGCCGTCCCCGGCGGCATAGGGGTAGCCGAAGGCGCGCTGCTCCGCTTCGGGCCCCCAGAGCGACGCGGTCCACTCGCCAACGTCGCCGGTCAGCATCTCGGCGCCGCTCGGTGCGCGGCCCTGGGGCAGGATTCCGACCGGCGTCGCGCGGCGCAGGCGCCGCTCGAGGGTGTTGCAGGCGGCGGGATCGAAGGCGTCGCCCCAAGGATAGCGCCGCGCGTCGCCGCCGCGCGCCGTCGCCTCCCACTCGGCCTCGCTCGGCAGACGGTAGCGCTCGCCGGTCTGCGCGCTGAGCCAGCGGCAGTAGGCGCGGGCCTCGTACCAGCAGATGCCGCTGACGGGCTGGGTGGGCGCGGCATGCAGGGCATGCTCGCCGGCATAGGGCGCGGCGTATTTCCGCTGGGGATACTTCCAGGCCAGGTAGGCCTCGAGCTCCTCCGGGCGCATGGCCAGCCGCCGGCGCCACATCGCCTCCTGCTCCGGGCTCATGCCCTGCTCCGCGAAGCGATCGATCAGCCCCGGCTCGCTGCGGATCTTGTCGAGCCAGTCACGCACCCAGCGCCGGCTGCCCTCGGCCGTGAGCTCGCCGCGTCGCCAGGCCCGCGCGTCGGGCGTCTCCCACCAGCGGTCGTCGTCGTAGCCGCCGGCGGCGCTGAAGCAGGCCCATTCCTGGTTGGTCACCGGGAAGCGCCCGATCTCGAAGGCGGCGAGGCGCAAGCCGTGCTTCGGGCTCCAGCCGCGCTCCGGCTCGGCGTCGTCGCCGATGCGATACGCGCCGGCCGGGACCTCGACCAGGGGCGGCCTCAGGTAGGGCCCGTCGGGACCCTGGCCGCGCGCGTAGCGCGGGTCGCCGAGCTCGCCCAGCGCCAGGCCGGCATCGATCCGGGCGCGCAGGTCGATGGCGGAGTCGCGGCCCAGGTCGATCAGCGCCTCGCGTAGGGTCGCGAGCAAGGCTGCGGGCAGGCGATCCACCAGCTCGGGCTGGGCCGCCGCGCGCGCGGCGAGCGGGAGGTTGACCCGCGCGATGCGCGCGATGAGCTCGGCCGGCGCCTCGCTCATCGAAGCGGCCAGGCGCAGGATCTCCTCCCAGCCGGTCGAGGGCAGCGGCGGCAGGGGCTCGGTCGGGCCCAGGTCGGCGATGGCCTCGGCCAGGCTCGGCCGCACCGCGTCGGCGCGGAGCTCGACCCGGCAGCGCTCCACCGCCGCCTCGGGCTCGGCGGCCAGCTGACGCGCGGCGAAGTACTCGCGCTGCAGCTGGTGGAAGAACAGGACCTCGTCCCGGCCCCGATGCTCGTCCAGCACGGCCAGCGCCTCGCCGGCCTGCAGGATGTCCTCGGCCGCCGGATGCGCGATCAGCTCGAGGGCGGCGTCGAAGCCCACGTGCACCTGCGAGGCGCTTCCATCGGCGAAGCGGTCCTGCATGCCGTAGGCCAGCCGGGACAGGCCGGGCAGGAGCGCGCCGCGCTCGGGCAGCGCCCAGGCCGTGGTCCACTGTCGGCCCGAGATGGCGCGCCGGTAGTCGCGGGCGTCGAGCAGCGGTCCCGGCTGGAAGAGCGGGTTGTCGCGCTCGATCTCGCGCCGCAGGGCGCGGCGGACGAAGGCGGTGAACAGCGCCGCGCGGCCGACGGGCGCCTCGCCCGAGGCGATCGCCTGCTCGACGAGCAGGCTCAGCAGGTAGGGGCTGCGCACGAGCTCCAGCTGCGGCCGACCCTTCAAGCCTTCCCAGATCGCGTCGGCCTGCGCTGGAGCGTAGCAGTGCAGGAAGTCTCGGATCTGCGGATCCGTCATCGGCTCTACCCGCAGCTGGGGCACGCGCTGCTCGGGCGACGACAGCGGCGCGCCGTAGTCCAGGCTGCGGCAGCTGAAGACGACCCGCAGGCCGGGACGGTCGGCGACCGTCTCGCGCAGGAAGCGCTTCCAAGCCAGGATCCGCGAGCGGTAGTCGTCGAAGCCGGCATGCGGCATCTCGTTGAGGCCGTCGAGCAGCAGCACCATCCGGCGCTCCTCGAGCAGCTGGCCGAAGGGCGGCAGGTCCGGGAAGCGGCGGCTCCAGAGGCCGTCGAGCCAGGCTGCCGGCGCCTGCGACGCGGCGCTCGACCGCTCGGGCCAGAAGCGGCCGAGCGAGACGAAGAAGGGCAGCGCCTCGGCGTCGTCGCGCAGACCGGCCTCCGCCAGGTCGAGCTCGAAGCGCCGCAGCAAGGTGCTCTTGCCGCTGCCCGGCGGGCCCAGCAGCACCACCGCCGGGCTGTCCACGGCCGCCAGGACCGTTCCCAGATCGTCGTAGGCTTCGGCTTCCGCCTGCCAGCGTTCGGGCGCGTCCTCGCCGCGGTCGACCAGCAGCGAGAGCCCGACGAAGCGCGTGTCCACCCGATAGGCCGGTCGCGACCAGGTCGCCAGGCGGGCCAGCCGATAGGCTTCCAGGCTCTTGGGGCGCTCGGTCGCCAGGCGATCGAGCGCCTCGGTGGGCAGGGCCAGTCGCCGTCCGCCGCCGCGAACCGCATCCAGGAGCGCGTCACCGGCCGAGCGTTCGCCCACCGGGGTGGCGCTGCCGGCTCGCTCGACCGGCGCCACGAGCGGCAGGTCGGAGCGCTGAGCCAGGCTGCGCGCGGCCGCGCGCTCGCGCGCGGCAAGGTCCAGGGCCAGCCTGCGACAAGCCTGGGCTTGCCGACGGCTCAGCGTGCGGCGCGGCACGCCGGTCCGCGCGGCGATCTCGCCCGCCTGCAGCTGGCCCGCGTCGAGGTAGCGATGGTAGAGGGCGCTCCAGAGCTCCAGCTCGGGGCTGCCGGCCGCGAAGTCGGCCACCAGCCCGTCGGCGCCGCCCGGCGCGGCGCCAACGCCGGCCGCGCGCCGGGCCGCTTCGAGGCGCTCGGCGACCAGCTCGTGTAGCAGCTGGCCCAAGGCCCAGGCGCGGCCGCGCAGGCCGGGCTCGACCCCTTCGCGCAGCAGGAGCTCCCAGACCGCCTCCAGCTCCACCAGCGGGCTGTCCTCGATGGGCTGGTCGTAGCGGATGGCCGACAGCACCCGCTGCAGCTCGTCGGCCTTCGGGATCGTCACCGTTCCAGGTTCCAGCTCCGCTGGCATGCGTCCTCGCTTGGCGCCGCGGCGCGCGTCCGTCCGGCCGACCCCCCTGCTTGCCCCACAAGTCTATCGCCGGAGCCGGCCGGGATCCAATGGGCCGCGATGCCGGCTGGCAGGGCCCGATGGGAGGGCGCTAACGCCCGACGGGCAACCGTGCTAGCATGCCGGCCCAACCGGGGAGGGAGGGCATGCGCAGGAGCGACGAGGTCAGGCGATCCATTCATCGGTCGGCCGGCCTGGGGCGGGCGCCGGTCTTGGCGGCCTTGCTGCTGCTGGCTGGCGCGGCCTTCCTGGCGCTCGCGCCGCCGGCGCGATCGGGGCCGGCCGGGGAGCCGGCGCCGCTCGATCGGATCACCGGCGCCTGCCTGGGCGACAACCCCTACCTGGTCAGCAGCCAGTACGTCATGGGCCAGATGCCCGCCGAGCGGGCCCTGGTGGCCTTCCATGCCTCGCCCGACCAGCGCAGCGAGCAGCTGGGCCTGGCCCTGCACGGCGAGATCGGCTCGACCTGGGGCCTGGCCTATCAGCCGGGCCTGCAGGCCATCTTCGCCGGGGCCTTCCACAAGCGCGCCTCGGGCTTCGGACCGGGCGGGCCGGGGGCCATCTACCGCTACGATCTGGGGGACGGCAGCGTCCGGCTCTGGGCCGAGGTGCCGGATGCCGGCGCCGACATCCATGGCGCCTTCGACGGTGCCGGCGGCTTCGACCTCGAGGGCCAGGATGGCGCCGGCCGGCTGGCGCTGGGCGACCTGGACCTGAGCGAGGACGGCAGCCTGCTCTTCGCCATGAACCTGAGCACGCGTCGGATCTATCGCTTCCGGGTGGCCGACGCCCGGCTCGAGTCGAGCTTTGCCCACGGCGCGGTCGACCAGCCCTGGGCCGAGGCCGAGGCGCGGCCCTTCGGGCTCAAGGTCTGGCGGGGCAAGCTCTACCACGGCCTGGTCCGCGATGCCTCGGTCAGCGGCGACCGGGCCGACCTGGACGCCTACGTCTACGAGTCCGCGCTCGACGGCAGCGGCATGCGCGAGGTGCTGCGCTTCGACCTCGACTACCCCTGGCAGGGGCCGCACTACGAGGTCGAGGGCAAGTGGATGCCCTGGCACCACGACCATGCCGAGACCCTCGACGGCCGCATGTTCATCTGGCCCCAGCCCTGGCTGACCGACATCGAGTTCGGCCAGGCCGGCGACATGCTGCTGGGCCTGCGCGACCGCCACGGCGACACCGTGCTCTTCAACGTCGGCGGCCGACTGCCGCCGGGCGAGCAGAACGGCCAGCAGGGCGGCGACATCCTGATCGCCCGGCCCGACGGCGATCGCTGGGTCATCGACCCCGACCCCGAGTTCTTCGGCCAGGATGCCAGCCGCGGCGTCGGCAAGACCTGGGACGGCCACCCCGAGACCGGCTTCGGCGGCCTGGCACGGCTGCGCGCCCCCCACGAGGTGGTGATGAGCGCCCTCAGCCCGCTGCAGTACAGCTCGGGCGGCGCCGAGTGGTTCGACGTCGACAGCGGCGCCAACACCCGCCGCGAGGAGCTCTACGCGATGCGCGAGGGCATCAACTTCGGCAAGGCCAACGGCCTGGGCGACGTCGAGATGCTCTGCGCCCCGCCGCCCACCGCCACGCCGACGGCCAGCCCCACGCCCGAGCCGATCTACCTGCCCTTCGTGCGCCGCGACAAGTACTGTCGGCCGGACAGCTACCACACCGACGTCGTCCTGGTGCTGGACCGCTCGACCTCGATGCTGCGCCCGGTGGAGCCGGGCGGGCTGGCCAAGAACGCCGCCGCCATCGCCGCCGCACGCGATTTCGTGCGCTTGCTGGCGCTGGCGCCGGACCCCTACGGCGAGCACGACCAGGTGGCGGTGGTCGGCTTCAACGACGCGGCCTGGGTCGAGCTGGGCCTGGGCAGCGACCGCGGGGCGGCCCTGGCGGCGCTGGATCGGCTGGAGCGTCGCACCGCCGAGGGCACCCGTCTCGACCTGGCCTTCAGGACCGGCCAGCAGCCGCTCGACGGGCCGGCGCGCCGGCCCGAGAACCGCCCGGTCATCGTCCTGCTCACCGACGGCCTGCCCAACCGGGTGCCCTTCGGCGCCGGCTCGCCCTATCCCGGCTCGCGGCGTCAGGAGGATTCGGTGCTGATGGCCGTCGACGCGGTCAAGCAGGCCGGCACCCAGATCTACACCGTCGGCCTCGGCAGCCCGCGCGACATCCTGCCCTGGCTGCTGATCGACGCCGCCAGCGAGCGCTGGATGTACCACTACGCGCCGCGGCCCGAGGACCTGGCCGGCATCTACGCCCGCATCGCGGCCACCTTCGACAGCTGCGAGCCGCGGCCGGCGCCCACCCCTTGCAGCCCGGAGCTGCAGCATGCCGACCTGGTGCTGGTGCTGGACATGTCCACGTCCATGGCGCGCGGCACCCGCGGCGGCCGGACCAAGCACGCCGCCGCGGTCGCGGCCGCCCGCTCCTTCGTCGACCAGCTCGACCTGGAGCCCGACGGCTGGGGCCGGCGCGATCAGGTGGCCATCGTCGGCTTCAACGGCCGGGCCTGGACCGCCATCGGCCTGTCGGACGACCGACCGGCCGTCGAGGCCGCCCTGGCCGGCCTGGAGGCGCGCATCGCCGAGGGTACCCGCCTCGACCTGGCCCTGGCCGAGGGCCAGCGCGCCTTCGAGACCGGCCCGCGGCTGCTGCCCAACCTGCCGGTGATGATCCTCCTGACCGACGGCCTGCCCAACCGGGTGCCCTTCGGCCCCGGCAGCGCCGAACCGGGCTGCCCGGATCAGGAGTGCACGGTGCTGCGGGCGGCCGAGCGGGCCCGGCAGGCCGGCACCCGCATCTACAGCATCGGGCTCGGCCTGGGCGACGACCTGCTGCGGCCGCTGCTGGAGGGGATCGCCAGCGACCCGAGCATGGTCTACGTCGCGCCGGACGGCGAGGACCTCGAGGGCATCTACCGGCAGATCGCGGGGCGGCTGTCCAGCTGTCCCTAGCGGGCTCCGCGCCTTCGCGCTCCGCTACTTGACGGTCAAGCGGGTGACGCCGTCCCAAGCCTCGGGCAAGCCCTGTTGGCGCAACCAGCGACAGCGTTCGATGAAGACCGCCGCGGCCTGGTCCCGCCCCCTCAAGGCGGCGAAGCCGGCCTCCGCGCGATCGAGATCGCCGGCGCGGAAGTCGGCCAGCGCCGCGGCGTAGGCCTGGGCTTCGCTGCGCTTGCGCGTCCGGAGCTCCGCGTCCGGCTCGCCCTCCAGAATCTCGAACACCCGGAGCGCCTGGCTGCGTCCCTTCACGACGACCGCATCCAGCTCGCAGGCCTGCCAGGCGCCCGGTGTCGCCCGGGACAGCGTGGTTTCCGAGATCACGACCGGGGCGCCGTAGCGCTTGCACAAGCCCTCCACCCGCGCGGCGGTGTTGACGGCATCCGAGACGACGTTGGCATCCATGCGGGCCGCGCCGCCGATGGTCCCGAGCATCACCCGGCCGCTGTGCAGGCCGAGGCCGATCCGCAGCGCCCGCTCGCCTTCGGCGATCCATCGGGCGTTGAACCCTTCGAGCGCGGCCTGCATGTCGATCGCGGCCGCGACGGCCTCGGCGGCCTCGCCGGGAAAGAGCGCCAGGAAGCCGTCGCCGAGGTATTGGGCGACGAAGCCGCCCCGCGCGTCGATGCAGGGTTCCATCGACGCCAGAAAGCGGTTGATGAAGCGAAAGGTCGCTTCGGGGCTGCGCTGCTCCGAGAGGCGGCTGAAGTCGCGAATGTCACAGACCATGACCGTCGTCTCGATCGCCACGCCGTCTCCGCGCTGCACCTCGGTGATCCGCTCGCGGCCGAGCAGCTTGAGGAAGGCGGTGGGGACGAAGCGGGCCGATGCCCGATAGCTCTGGTCGAGCGCGTCGAGGCTGTCGGCGAAGCGCAGCGCCAGGATGACGGACATCCCCCCGCTCAGCAGCGCGGTGCCCGTCAGGCTCAGCCAAGGGCGCAGCTGGCCGTAGGCAGCCGGCAGGGTCAGGACGTTGTTGAAGGCATCGCCCAACCCCCATACGACCAGGGGGACGAACCCGGGGAGCAGGATGGGCCAACCCGGCGTGCCCCGGCGCAGGGCTCGAACCAGCAGCCCCAGGCCGCAGACGGCGGCCAGCCCGTAGGCCAGGGGGATGAGACGCCACCAGGGATCCGCCGGCTGCAAGGCGCCGAACGCGCCGGCCAGCAGGAGGACGGCGATGGCGAGCTGGATCGGCCGGCGCCCGTGAACCCCGACCAGCTCCGTCCCGAAGGCGAGCATCGCCGCATAGGCCGAACAGCGCATGAGAATGGAGAAGTGGGCGTAGAACCCGCTGGGATCGAAGAAGCCAAGGAACTGGCCGGCCTGCCAGCTCAGGTGCAGGCCGAGCAGCGAGGCGGCCAGGGCGAAGTAGCCCTGCTCCGGCGCGCGACGTCGCCGGTAGATGAGGGCATGCAGCAGGCCCAGCCCCGTCAGCAGCAGGCCGACGAAGAACTGGCCGAGGCCGCCCGGCTGTCGCCAACGCCGAAGCAGGAGCGCATCCAGGTAGAGCGGCAGGGTCTCGGCGGGCCCGAGGAGCAGGGCCGAGATCCGGCCGTCGTAGCGCGGGTGGAGGCCGGCCCAGACCCGCACCGCGACCAGGATCTCGCCGTCGGCGCTGGCTTCGACGGGCACCGGACCCTGGAAGGGCAGGGCCTTGCCGGGGACGCGCCGACTCGGATCGCCGTGGGCGACCACGCGTTGGCCGTCCACGTAGATCTCGGCGGCATCGTTGACCTGCAACAGCCCGATGCCCAGCCGCATCCCGGGGTCTACGGCCAGACGTTGTCGATACCAGCCCAGTCCCCGATCCGGCCCGGCCTGCATGCGGCCCCAGGGCTGGCCGGGCTCGACCACCGGCCAGCGCGAGTCGTCGTAGTCGGGGGCGGCCCACCGGGGATCGTCGCCGGCGTGAAAGCGCCAGGCGCCATCCAGGACTTGGATCGCCTGCGGGCTGCCCGGGGCAAGCGCCTGCGCACGGACGGCTCCGCCCGAGATGGGGCCGGCCGCCAGGAACGCAAACAGCGACAGCCCGAGGGTCGCCGCGACCTTCGGTGACGGAAGCCTCGCGGTCTGAGGATCGGGCGCAGCCATGCGACGGCGCTCAGACGCCATGCGGCAACCAGAGGTTCTTGACCTGGGTCGCCCGGCGCAGGCGCTCGCGCTCGAAGGCGGCGTCGCGGGCCAGCCAGTCGCGGGCTGGCGGCAGCTGCCAGGTCTGCTTGAGGTTACCGGCCGAGCGGGCCTCGCAGTCCCCGTTCAGGGCCGGGTCGAAGGCCGCGTCGCCGGCCAGCCAGAGCGCGTCGACGTCGTCGTGGTCGGCCAGCACCGGTGCCAGCTCGGCGCGGCTGCCGGTGATCAGGTTCAGGACGCCGGCCGGCAGGTCGGAGGTGTCGAGCACCTGGTAGAGCTCGGTGGCCACCAGCGGCGCGGCCTCGGAGGGCAACAGCACGACGCGGTTGCCGGTGGCCAGGAGCGGGCCGGCCAGGCCGAGCAGGGCCGCCAGGGGCGAGGCGTCTGGGCAGGCCAGGCCTACCACGCCCAAAGGTTCGTTGAGCGCGAGCACCAGGGCGCGCAAGGGGGTGTCGTGCACCGCGCCGTCCCATTTGTCGGCCCAGGCGGCCCAGGTGAAGCAGGCATCGACGCCGGCCTCGAGCTCGGCCGCGGCCGCGACCGGCGCGCAGCCGAGGCCCTCGGCGATGCGGGCGGCCAGGTCGTGGCGACGCGCCGCCAGGTTCTCGCCCAGGTAGTAGAGCACCTGGGCCCGGGCATGGCCGCTCCAGGTCGACCAGGCCGAAGCCGCGCGGGCAGCCTCGACCGCGTCGCGGAGGTCCTTCCGGTTGCCCTCGCCGACCTGGCCGAGCAGGCGGCCGTCCGGCGCGAGCACCCGCCGGCTGTAGCCGCCGTCGGGCCGGCGCTGCCGGCCGCCGATGTAGAGCTTGGCGGTGCGGTCGACCGGCGGCAGGGGGGCGGCGAGGTCGGGCGTCGCGGCGTTCGGTGACGCGGGGACCGCGGCGGTCGGGCCCCTTTGGTCGAGCTCGACAGTCCCGTCGACCGACCTCGCGATCCCGCGGTCGCCTGCGGCCAGGTCGCTCCCGCCCCCGGCCGCGTCCGGCCCGGCACCATCCTCAACCGCCGGCCCGACGACCGGCCGCAGGTAGGCCTCCAGGCCCTCGCGCCCGCCCTCGCGGCCGAAGCCGCTCTCCTGGTAGCCGCCGAAGCCGGCGGCGGCGTCGAACTGGTTGGTGCAGTTGACCCAGACCGTGCCGGCGCGGATCCGGCGCGCGACCTCCAGGGCCGTGTCCAGGTCCTGGCTCCAGACGCTGGCGGCCAGGCCGTAGCGGGTGTCGTTGGCCAGGGCGATGGCCTCGGCCGGCGAGCGGAAGGTCATCGAGACCAGCACCGGGCCGAAGATCTCCTCGCGGGCGATGATCGAGGCCGGCGCCACCTCGGTGAAGAGGGTCGGCGGGAAGAACCAGCCCTGCTCGGGCAGGGCCATTGCGGGCTGCCAGCGCTGGGCGCCCTCGGCCTCGCCGATGGCGCAGAGCTCGCGGATGCGCGCCAGCTGCACCGGCGCCACGATGGCCCCGATGTCGACGGCCTTGTCCAGCGGCGGACCCACGCGCAGCCGGCCCATGCGCGCCTTCAGCTTGGCGTGCAAGGTCTCGGCTACGCTCTCCTGCACCAGGAGCCGGCTGCCGGCGCAGCAGACCTCACCCTGGTTGAGCCAGATCGCGTCGACCAGGCCCTCGACCGCGCTGTCCAGGTCGGCGTCCTCGAAGATCAGGAAGGGGCTCTTGCCGCCCAGCTCCAGGGTGAGGCCCTTGCCGCTGCCGGCGGTGGCGCGGCGCAGCTGGCGCCCGACCTCGGTCGAGCCGGTGAAGGCCAGCTTGTCCACGTCCGGGTGCTCGGCCAGCAGCGCGCCGCTGCGGCCGTCGCCGGTGACCAGGTTGAAGACCCCCGGCGGCAGGCCGGCCTCGGCCGCCAGCTCGGCCAGCAGCAGCGCGCCGAGCGGCGTGTGCTCGGCCGGCTTGAGCACCACCGTGTTGCCGCAGGCCAGGGCCGGCGCCAGCTTCCAGGCCAGCATCAGGAGCGGGAAGTTCCAAGGGATGACCTGCGCGCAGACGCCCCGCGGCTCGCGGCCGGCCAGCTCGGTCTCGGCCAGCTGGGCCCAGCCGGCGTGGTGGTAGAAGTGCCGCGCCACCAGCGGGACGTCGATGTCGCGGCTCTCGCGGATGGGCTTGCCGTTGTCCAGGCTCTCGAGCGTGGCCAGCAGGCGGGCGTTGCGCTGCACGATCCGGGCCAGGGCGTAGAGGTGGCGGGCGCGGGCCGCGCCCGGGAGCGCGCGCCAGGCGGGCAGGGCGGCGCGGGCGGCGGCCACCGCCGCGTCCACGTCGGCGGCGTCGCCCTGGGCGACCCGCGCCAGGGGCTGGCCGTCGGCCGGGTTGAAGACCTCCAGGCGCTCGCCGGCGGCCGGCGGCATCCGCCGGCCGTCGACCCAGTGGTCGAAGTCGGGACCGGAGGCCGCGATCCAGGCGCGGGCCGCCGCATCCGACTCGGGCGCCGGCGCGTAGTCCAGGCTCTCGAAGGCCTCGTCGAGGCTGCTCACGGTGCGCGCTCCTGGTCGGGTTCGGGATGCGGTCGGGTCGGCGTCGGTCGGTAGCGGTTGGCTCGGTGACTCGGTGATCGCGGTGGCGCGGGCGGGGGCGTGACTCGGGCCGCCGGGCCGCGGGCCAGCCGGCCGGCGGCTCAGCCGAGCGGGTGGCGGCGGTAGGAGGAGTAGCGCCCGGTGGCGCGGTGCTCGAGCTGGCGTTCGATGTCGGCCAGGACCGAGCTGGCGCCCAGGCGCAGGGAGCCTGGATGCACCCGCTCGGGGCCCAGCTCCTCGCGCACCAGGCGCAGCCAGGCCAGGGCGTCCTTGGCCGTCGCGATGCCGCCGGCCGGCTTGAAGCCGCAGGCGACGCCGCTTCGGGCCTCGTAGTCGCGCAGGGCTCGCAGCATGACCAGGCCCACCGGCAGGGTGGCGTTGACCCGCTCCTTGCCGGTCGAGGTCTTGATGAAGTCGGAGCCGGCCTGCAGGCAGACCCGGCTGGCGGCGGCCACCTGGGTCAGGCTCGCCAGCTCGCCGGTGGCCAGGATGGTCTTCATGCTGGCCGGGCCGCAGGCCGCCTTGCAGGCCGCCACCTCGTCGTACAGCTGCTGCCAGCGGCCGGTCAGCGCCAGCGGCCGGTGGATCACGATGTCGATCTCGGTTGCGCCGGCCTCGACCGCCGCCCGCACCTGGTCCAGGCGCAGGCCCAGCGGCAGCTGGCCGGCGGGGAAGCCGGTCGAGACCGCGCAGACCCCGATGCCGCTGCCGGCCAGGACTCGCACCACCGTCGGCACCTGGGCGCTGTAGACGCAGACCGCCGCCACCCGCGGGGCGATGTCGCCGGCGCCCAAGGCCTCGAGCAGATCGGGGCGGATCGGCTGGCGGGCCTTGCCGCAGAGCCGTCCGACCCGGCCGGCGGTGTCGTCGCCGGCCAGCGTGGTCAGGTCGAGCAGGCCGATGGCCTTGAGCAGCCAGGCCGTCTGCGCCAGGCCCTTGATCGCCCGCCGCGGCGCCAGGCTGGCCGCCCGGCGCTCGACCGCGCTGCGGTTGACGCGCGTGGCCAGGGCCCAGTCCAGGTCCAGCGGCTGGCCGGGGTTGCGGACCCCGTCGACCGGGCGCCCGGTCGGGACGGTGCCGTCCGTGATCGACCCTGGCCGCGGATCCCGCATGCTTCGGGCCGGCTAGGCGGAGGCCGGCTCGCGCCCAGCGGCGCGGGCCAGCGGCAGGATGTAGCAGAGCCCGATGGCGCTCGGCGCGGTCAGGACGGCGGCCACCAGGCTGGCCGACCAGCTGGGCTCGGCCGGGCTGTCGAGCAGGCTCCAGAAGCCCGCGGCGGCGCCGGCGGCGATGCCGGTCAGCGCCGCGACGGCCAGGGCCTGCAGGAAGCCGACGCTCCACCAGGCCAGGAGCGGCGGTCGGTCGGCGTCGCTCCAGGCGAAGCAGCCGGCCAGCTCCGGTCGGAGCTCGGACGCGCGGGCCTTGATGCGGTTGAGGCCGGTGATGCTCGACATCCAGGCCAGGCGCAGCTTGGCCAGCTGCAGCAGGGTCAGCCCGCCGTGCAGCGCGATGAGCAGGAAGAGCCCGACGAAGACGCGCTGCACCTCGACGATCGAGACCCGGGCCGGATCCAGCTGCGAGGAGTAGATGGCGGCGATGAGGGTCGCGAAGGTCACCAGGAAGAGCTGCGAGGCGCGGGCGCGGTCCTCGTTGGCCTGGAAGGCGGTCTGGGCGACGTAGGCGTACTCGGCCACGACCAGCTCGAAGCCGCCGGACGAGCCCGAGGACGGCAGCGGTGGCCGTGCGAGCGGGCTGCCAGGCGTCGGCTCGGGCGCCATTGCGGGCGCTGCCTCGGGCGGCTTCGCGGACGGCTCGGGCATCCTGGGCTCCCTTCGGCCTTCGGCTCGGGGTGACGAGCGCCGCGCTGGCGCCTCGCCGTCGCCCGATTGTACCAGCCTTCGGCCGGGCGGTGACCGGAATTCCATTGACAGCCCCGACGGCCGGGCCTAGACTCGGTGGGTCGATCGATTCCCCGCGTCCTCGCGGCTCGAGGGCCGGCCCTGCCCAGGAGGCATCGCCCATGCGTGGCCTCGTCAGCCTGGCCTGGCGCAACCTGTGGCGCAACTGGCGCCGCACCGCCATCGCCCTGGTGGCCATCGTGCTCGGCTTGATGCTGCTGCTCCTGATGGATGGCTTCATTCAGGGCTCCGACCGGGCCATCTTCGGCAATGCCGTGCGGCTCTATGGCGGCAACGTGATGGTTCACGCGACCGGCTACCGCGAGCGCGCCAGCCGCCTGCCGCTCCTGCCGCTGGAGGACCCCGACGCCGTGATCGCGGCGGCCGAGGCGAGGCCCGAGGTGCTGCACGCCAGCCGGCGCCTCAACAGCAGCGGCCTGGTCGGCGGCAGCGGCGGCAAGAGCCAGGGCGTGCTCATCCACGGCATCGAGCCGGAACGCGAGGCCGAGTACAGCATCGTCGCCGAGGGCGTCACGGAAGGGCGCTTCCTGCTCGAGGGCGAGGGCGATGCGATCCTGATCGGACGCGGGTTGGCCGAGCGCCTCGAGATCGGGGTCGGCGACCGCATCGAGCTGATCGCGCGCGGCCGCGGCGAGGCCCTCCACCAGCGCGGGGTGATGGTGGTCGGCATCTTCGACCTGGGCATGCGCGAGGCCGAACGGGGCATGGTCTTCGTCACGCTGGGCGAGGCGCAGGACCTCTTCCGGCTGCGCGATGGGGTGAGCGAGGTGGCCATCACGCTGGACGAGCTCGGACGCGAGCAGCCGACGATCGATGCGCTGCAGGCCGCGCTGCCCGGCTACGAGATCGATTCCTGGGACAGCCTGCGGCCGGAGTTCAAGCAGCTGCTCGAGACCAAGGCCGGCTTCACCGGCTTCATCGGCTTCGTGGTGCTCCTGATCGCCTGCATCGGCGTCTTGAACATGATGCTGATGAGCGTCTTCGAGCGCACCCGCGAGATGGGCATCCTGGCCGCGCTGGGCATGAAGGGCCGGCAGGTGATGGCCCTCTTCCTGATCGAGGGCGCCCTGGTGGGCGTCCTGGGCGCCCTGATCGGCTGCGGCCTGGGCTGGGCCGTCGTGTCGCTGCTGGGGCGGGTCGGCATGGGCTTCGGCGAGATCGAGGGCATGGGCGAGATCACGGCCCTGATGGGCAGTCGGATCTACCCCTGGCTGAACCCGGTCGGCATCCTGGGGCGCGGCCTGGCGGTGACCCTGATCGCCATGCTGGCCTCCTTCTACCCGGCCTGGACGGCGTCGCGCAAGCAACCGGCGGAGGTCCTGCACCATGTCTAGTGCCGAAGCCCCCGAGATCCGAGGCGGGCTGGCCTTCGGCCCGCTCTGGCGCATCGCGCGGCGCGACCTGGGCCGCAACCGGCGCCGCTCGCTCTTGAGCATGCTGGCCGTCGCGCTCGGCCTGGCCCTCCTGATCGCCTTCAACGGGCTCATCAACGGCGTCATGGACGACATGCGCGACAACACCATCCGCTACGACACGGGCCATCTGCAGCTTCGGCGCCCGGACTACGACGCCGATAGCCTGAGCCTGCGCGGCAGCGAGCTGGTGGACGACCTGGATGCGCGCCTGGCGCGCCTGCGGGCCATGGACGGCGTGCGCGTCGCCTCGCCGGTGTTGTGGATCCGCGGCCTGATGACCGGCGCCGAGGAGTCGGTGGACCTGCGCCTGATCGGCATCGACCCCGAGTCGGAGCTCCACGCGCCCTTCCGCGATGCGCTGGCGGCCGGCGACTTCCTGAGCGCCGACGATCGCGACGGGGTGCTGATCGGCCGTCGTCTGGCCGAGAAGATGGGCCTGGCGCCCGGCGACAAGGCCCCGCTGGCGGTGGTCGATGCCGAGGGCAAGCTCGACGAGGGCCTGTTCACGGTGCGCGGGGTCTTCGACACCGGTCTGATCGTCTACGACGAGAGCGTGGCGCTGATGAGCCTGAGCAAGGCCCAGGCCTTCGGCCAGGCCCGCGGCCGGGCCAGCGCCATCGTGCTGCTGCTCGATCGGGCGGACGACGCGGCGCGCCTGGCCGCGACCCTGGACGAGCCGGGCCTGCGGGCGCTGAGCTGGCTCGACCTGAACGAGCTGCTGGGCTACTACCTCGGGACGGTCAAGCGCTTCTACTGGCTGCTCGACGCCATCGTCATGCTGGTGGTGGCGGTGGTCATCGCCAACACCCTGCTGATGGCGGTCTTCGAGCGCATCCGCGAGGTGGGGATCCTGGCCGCGCTGGGCATGCGCGGGCGCCAGATCCTGCAGCTCTTCATGCTCGAGGCCCTGGCGCTGGGGCTGCTGGGCTGCGCCGTCGGCATCGGGCTCGGTCTGGCCGGCGTGGCCTGGCTGCAGACGGTGGGCATCGACTTCGGCGAAGAGGCCATGTCAGGCGCCGGCAACCTGGCCATGGGCAGCGTCATGCACGGCCGCATCGACCTGCTCCAGGTGCTGCTGCTGACGCTCTGGACCCTGGCGGTCATCGGCCTGGCCTCGCTCTACCCGGCCTGGTTCGCGGCACGCATGGAGCCGGTCGACGCGCTGCGCCAGACCTGATCCCCGAGACAAGGAAGACCCGCATGGACGCCGTCCAGCTCGACAACGTCAGCAAGACCTACGCGATCGGCGAGAGCCAGCTCCGAGCCCTGGATGGCGTCAGCCTGACCGTGGCCCAGGGCGAGTTCACGGCCATCGTCGGCCCCTCGGGCTCGGGCAAGACCACCATGTTGCAGCTGATGGGCTGCCTCGACCGCCCGGACGGCGGTCGGGTGCAGGTCGAGGGCCGCGACGTGACCGACCTCGGCCCCGATGCGCGGGCCGACCTGCGGCGTGACCGGATCGGCTTCGTCTTCCAGTTCTTCGCCCTGGTGCCGGTGCTGGACGCCTTCGAGAACGTCGAGCTGCCCTTGCTGCTGGCGGGGATCCCCGAAGCCGAACGCCGGAGCCGGGTGGACGAGCTGCTCGAGGCGGTCGGCTTGAGCGATCGCGCCCACCATCGCCCGGACCAGCTCTCGGGCGGCGAGCAGCAGCGGGTGGCGGTGGCCCGGGCCCTGGCGCCGCGGCCGGTGCTGGTGCTGGCCGACGAGCCGACCGCCAACCTCGACACCGCGAACGGCCGGCGGATCATGGAGATCATGCAGGGCCTCAACCAGCGCACCGGCACGGCCTTCGTCTTCGCCACCCACGACCCGCGCGTGGTGGCCTTCGCGACCCGGGTGGTCGAGATGCGCGACGGCAAGGTGGTCGGCGAGCGGGCCGGGCAGGGCGCATCGCCGACCGGATCTCCCACATGAAGCGAGGGCCCAGCGGGCCCTCGCTCTTCATCGATCCATCGGCGTCCGGACGATCAGGCGTCCGAGCCGCTCCAAAGCGTGCGCTGCGGGGCGCGGGGCGCCCAGCCGCGGGTCTGCTCGCCGTCGGTCCGCGCGTCGCCGGGCATGCCGCGGTGGAAGCCGCGCATGCCGGCGCCGTCCGGCACGCCGCCGAAGCCGCGCATACCGTGGCCGCGCATGCCGGCACCCATGCAGCCGCCGTGCATGCCGGCCTTGCCGCCGGCGTCCTTCAGCGCGTCGGCCTGGGCCTGCGTGATCACGCCGTCCGTGACGGCCTTGGCCAGGGCCTTGTCATAGGCTGCCTGGAAGCGCTCGGCGTAGGCAGCCTTGTCCAGGTCCTGCTCCGCGAGCAGGTCCTGGGTGCTGCCCTTCGCGCGGGCATCCGCCAGGGCCTCGGGCGTGACGCCGAGGGCCTCGGCCATCAGGGCCTCGCGGTCGATGCTGCGGTCCAGGGCGCGCCGCGCGCGCATCAGGTCCGCCTGCTCGGCGTCGATGCGTCCGCTCTCGACCATGCGGTCCAGGTTGGCGTCCATCGCCTTGTCCTGGGCCGCCTGGAACTCTTCGATCGGAATGCCGAGCGCGTCGGCCAGATCCTGACCCCGGTCCGCACCATGGCCCCAGCCTCCGTGGGCGAAGGCCCGCGGCGCGACGAACACCGCTGCGGCAAGCGCCAGAGCGCCGCCGAGGGCGGCCAACTTCATGCTTCGCTTCATAGGCTGCTCCTTTTCGTTGCCGGTCGAGCCGGCGCCCGTTCGGGTGCGAGCGGCTCGCTTGCGGTATCATGCACCCGGTCCATGAGCGGCGTCTAAGCGGAGCGTGACCCATGTGTTATCGGGGCGTGACGCGCTGCCCGCAGCGGCGCCCAGAACCCTCTGGTGGGGCGCCTGTCCGGGGCCCGAAAAGTCATCCGAGATTGCACGGAAAGGGGCTTTGCAGGCTCCGATCGACATGGTACAATCGATCCCCTGCGCACGAGATGTAGTGGTGCCTCGCGCAAGGCGGCCGTCTATATGGGGTTGCTCGCGCGACCCATTTCGGCCAGGTCTGACCCGCAACCCGTTCGATCGCGTCCGCACCTCACGGCCCGATCCGGCAATCGTGTCCGCTGGTCGGCCGGTCTGTCCATCCTTCGCCCAGCTGTGCCCCAAGCCCCAGGAGATCGTCGATGTCAGAGGTCAATCCCGGAACCCAGCCCCCCAGCAACGGCCTGCTCAAGACCCTCGTGCCCGAAGGCGCCAGGCGCGAGAACGGGGTCGCGCCGACTCGGATGCGCGCGCCGATCGAGGGTCGCCGCGTCGCGCCCGGCGACGCCAACGCCCTCAACGCGCTGGGTGAGAAGATCTTCCTGGATCGCTATGCGCTCAAGGACATGGACCGCAGCCACATCACGGTGGGCGACACGGTGGTGGTCTGCGTCAACACCGAGACCGGCCAGCGCGAGGTGGGGCGCGTCGAGCGGGTCGACGGGGGCGAGGTGCAGGTGCGGCTTTCGGAGGATGAGCTGGTCTCGCGCGCCATCGAGCACGTCGATCGGCCGCTGGAGATCCACCCGGACCAGATGCAGGCGCGCGTGGCGCGCGGCATCGCGGCGGTGGAGGACGAGGCGCTGCGGCCCGACTGGGAGGACCGCTTCCGCTGGCTGCTCGAGGGCTGGAAGTTCGTGCCGGGTGGGCGCATCCTGGCCGGCGCCGGCAGCGGTCACGAGCTGACCTTCTACAACTGCTACGTGGTGCCGAGCCCGAAGGACTCGCGCGACGGCATCATCGAGACCCTGTCGAACATGACCGAGATCATGTCGCGCGGCGGTGGCGTGGGGATCAACCTGTCCAGCCTGCGGCCGCGCTACGCGCCGGTGCGCGGCGTCAACGGTCGCTCGAGCGGTTCGGTGTCCTGGGGCTCGCTGTACAGCTTCGTGACCGGTCTGATCGAGCAGGGCGGCAGCCGTCGCGGCGCGCTGATGCTGATCCTCAACGTCTGGCACCCGGATGTGCTCGAGTTCATCCGGGCCAAGACCGAGGCCGGCCGCATCACCAACGCCAACATCTCGGTCGGCATCACCGATGCCTTCATGGAGGCGGTCAAGGCCGATGCCGACTGGGACCTGGTCTTCCCGGACACCGGTCACCCCGACTTCGAGACCGAGTGGAACGGCGACCTGGCCGGATGGCAGGCCGCCGGCCGGCCGGTGATCCACCACAAGACGGTGCGCGCCCGCGAGATGTGGGACACCATCGTCGAGAGCGCCTGGGCCAGCGCCGAGCCGGGCCTGTGGTTCATCGACCGCGCCAACAAGATGAGCAACTCCTGGTACTACGCGCCCCTGGTCTGCACGAACCCCTGCGGCGAGCAGCCGCTTCCGGGCTGGTCGGTCTGCAACCTGGGCGCGCTGAACCTGAGCCGCTTCGGCGCCGAGGGCGGCAAGGTGGCCTGGGAGGATCTGGGCAAGGCGGTGCGCTATGCCGTGCGCTTCCTGGACAACGTCATCGACGCCACGCCCTACTTCTTCGAGACCAACCGCGACCAGCAGCTCTCGGAGCGGCGGGTGGGTCTGGGCACGATGGGGCTGGCCGAGCTGATGATCCACTGCGGCGTGCGCTACGGCAGCCCGGAGGGCAACGCCTTCCTGGACGAGCTCTACGGCTTCATCGCCGCCGAGTCCTATCTGGCCTCGGCCGACAACGCGGCCGAGAAGGGCAGCTTCCCCCGCTTCAACGCCGAGAAGCACCTGCAGAGCGGCTTCGTCCGCGGCATGCCCGATCGGGTGCGTCGGGCGGTGGCCGAGAAGGGCATCCGCAACGTGACCCTGCTCACCCAGGCGCCGACCGGCACCACCGGCACGATGGTCAGCACCTCGACCGGCATCGAGCCCTTCTTCTCCTGGACCTATTACCGCAAGAGCCGTCTGGGCTGGCACGAGGAGAAGGTCGAGGTGCTGGCCGACTGGGAGAAGGCCAATCCGGGCGCGGAGCGGCCCGACTACTTCGTGACCTCGATGGAGCTGGCTCCCGAGGACCACGTGGGCGTGCAGGCGGCCATCCAGCGCTGGGTCGACTCGTCGATCTCCAAGACCTGCAACGTGCCCAACGAATACACGGTCGAGGAGACCCGGGCGCTCTACGAGCTGATGTGGTCCTCGGGCTGCAAGGGCGGCACGGTCTACCGCGACGGCTCGCGTGACGAGCAGGTGCTGCACCTGACCGACGAGTCCAAGGATGGGGCCAAGACCCAGGACGCCGGAGCCGCGGCGCCGGCGGCGCCGGCGCGGCCGACCACCGATGAGCTGGCGATGGCCGCCTCGGCGATGAGCGCGCAGGTGCAGTCGCGGCCGCGGCTGCTCCTGGGCAGCACGCACCGCATGGTCACGCCGGTGGGCAAGGCCTACGTGACGGTCAACCGCGGCGAGGACGGCGACCCCTTCGAGGTCTTCGTGAACCTGGGCAAGGCCGGCAGCGACCTGGCGGCCGATGCCGAGGCGCTGGGCCGGCTGATCAGCCTGATCCTGCGCATGCCCAGCCCGCTGGACGTCGAGGAGCGGATGGCCAACATCATCTCGAACCTCGACGGCATCGGCGGCAGCCGCTCGATCGGTTTCGGCATGGACCGCATCCGCAGCCTGCCGGACGGCATCGCGCGGGCGCTCGAGCAGGACCAGCACGGGGCGCGCGATGCGGCGCCGTCGGCCGGGCTGGGGCTCAAGGCCGGCGGCGAGAACCCGCAGCTGCTTCCGGGGGCCGATCTGTGTCCGGTCTGTGGCCACGCGGCCTTCATGCACATCGAGGGCTGTCACAAGTGCTTCAGCTGCGGACATTCCGAGTGCTAGTCCGAGCGCCAGGTCGTCGCTAGCGACCTGAAGCGGGGAGCGAGACGGGGCTCGGCGCCTGATGGGGCCGGGCCCCGTCGGCGTTTGGTGGAGGCGGGCTGTGGGCTGCGGGGCTTGGCTGCGGGGCCGCTTGCTGGGCGGGCGGGTGGGGGAAGCGCGCCCAACTGGATGGTAGAAGGAGGCGGACATGGGCGCTTGGGAGCCGGGCGGGTGGCGGCGGACGGGCGTGAGCCTTCGAGCCGGTGGGCGGAAGGGGCTCGCGCCAGGGCCGGCCGAGGGCCTGGCCTGGCTGGGGTTGGGGCTGCTCCTGGTGGGGCTGGTCTCGGTGCTGGCACGGGCCGAGGCGCCGCCGCGGCAAGCGGGCGCGGCGCCGGTGGTGAGCGGGCATCGGCTCGAGAAGCGCTGGGTCTACCTGCAAACGAACTTCCAGGCGGCGGGAAACGTGGCGCGGGTCGAGTCGATCCTCGATCGAGCGGCGGCGGCGGGTTACAACGGGGTGGTCTTCGCGGACGTCAAGTTCGGGCGCTTGGACGACGGATCGCTGATCGAGGCCTACTACGCGAACCTGCAGCGGGTGCTGGCGCATGCGGTCGGGCTGGGGCTGACGGTGATCCCGGCGACGGCGGACTTCGGCTACTCGGAGAGCATCCTATGGCACGATCCGAACCTGGCCGAGGGCCTGCCGGTGCGCGGCGAGCGCTACCGGGCCGAAGGCGGACGCCTGGTGTTGGAGCCCGGGCCGGGGTTGGTGAACGGGGACTTCGAGCAGCTGCCGGACGCGGGCGAGGTCGTTCCGGGCTGGAGCTGGCAGGATGGACCGGGGACGGCCAGCTTCGTGGATCGGCAGGTGCGCCAGGCCGGTCGGGCCAGCCTGCGCTTCGAGCGGCTGGGCACGACCAGCGCGCCCAGCGGCAACGGGCGGATCATGCAGCGCCTGGCGCTCGGACCCTGGCAGCAGCTCCACGCCCGGGTTTTCGTCCGGACCGAGGGATTCCGGGGCGGCGAGGTGCGGCTCCTGGTGCTGGGGCAGGATCCCAGCCGGACCCTGCAGTGGAATCCGATTCCGGTGACGCCGGACATGGATTGGACCCGCTTCGACGTGACCTTCAACACGCTCGGCCATGAATCGGTCAACGTCTACCTGGGGGTCTGGGGCGGGCGCGAGGGCCGGATCTGGTTCGACGAGGCCTCGATCGAGCCGGCCGGGCCGGTGAACCTGGTGCGCCGGGCGGGTGCGCCGCTGCGGCTGACGAGCGCGGATGGGACGCGGGTCTTCGAGGAGGGGCGGGACCTGGAGCGGATCGAGGATCCGGGCTCGGGTCGGAGTCCCTGGCCGGGGAGCTTCGACCTGTGGCATGCACCGCCCGAGATCCGGCTGCTGCCGGGCTCGCGGATCGGCGAGGGCGAGCGCCTCCGGCTGGACTACTACCACACGGCGCTGGTCTACGGCTCGCAGGTGACGGCCAGCCTGACCGAGCCGGCGGTCTTCGAGGTGGTGGGCGGGCAGCTGGCGAGCCTGAAGCGCGAGCTCGAGGCGGCCGGCGCCTTCTCGGGCTGGATGCTGGGCTACGACGAGATTCGGGTGCACGGCTGGGACGAGGCGCCCAGGGCCGGAGGCGGCAGCCCGGGCGAGGACCTGGCGTTCAGCCTGCGGACGGTGGCGGACCGGGCGCGCGAGCTCGCGCCGGGAGCCGCGCTGTACACCTGGTCGGACATGTTCGACCCCTACCACAACGCGGCCGCGCGCGCCGAGCCCTACTACCTGGTCGATGGCGACTGGGCCGGCAGCTGGGCGGGCCTCGACCCGGGCATCGGCATCCTGAACTGGCATCACTTCGGCGCCGATCGGCGCGCGGCGGCGGCCTTCTTCGCCGAGCGGGGCCAGCGGCAGATCCTGGCGGGCTACTACGACCGGGCGCCGGGCGCCTTCGTCGACCGCGCCTGGTTGGCCGAGCTGGAGGGCCTGCCGGGCATCGAGGGGGTCATGTACACCCAGTGGGGCCGTGGCTACGACGACCTGGAGGCCTGGGCGGCGCATGTCTGGGGCGGGGCGACATGGGTGGCGCCCGAGGCGACGCCCGAGCGGACGCCCGAGGCGACGGCGGCGATGACGCCTGGGGTGACGGAGACGGCCAGGGCAACGCCGCGCGCCTGGTATCTGCCGAGCTTGGCCAAGCCGGGTCGCTAGCGCAGCATCCGGGCCGCGGCGGACGGGGCGGGGCGCGCGGCGGTTTGACTCGCGGTCGGCCACCGTGTACAAGGCGGGCATGAAGTCCTCAGGGTGGGCCGAGGGGATGCCGGGGCTGCCGGCGGCGCTGGCCGGGGTCGATGCGCCCCTGGATCTGCGCGGGCTGGTCTTCGGCGTGCTGGCGCTGGCGGTCTTGCTGGCCCTGGCCGCGGTGGCCCTGGATCGGCGTCTGCGGCGCGAGCCGCGTCTGCGCGGGCTGCCGGAGGCGGATGCGGTGCTGGCGGCGCTGGGGCGTGCGCCGCTGGGCCTGCTGCTGCTGGACGCGGGCGGATCGGACGCACCGCGCTTCGTCAACCGCGAGGCGCGGCGCCTGCTGGGCCTGGCCGAGGTCGAGGACGCCCGGGGCTGGCCCGAGGCCGACTGGCGCCAGGCCATGGACGAGGACCGCCAGGCGGCCAGGCGGGAGGCCGGGCCGCGGCAGCGGCAGGTCGAGCTGGAGGCCGGGCGGGTGCTGCGCTGGTGGGTCTGCCCGCTGGGCGCGCTGGACCTGGTCGCGGTCTTCGACCAAAGCGCGCGGCATGCGGCCGAGCGCTCGGGGCGCTTGATGCTGGGCGACCTGGCGCACGAGCTGCGCACGCCGCTGGCGACCCTCACGACCCATCTCGAGGTGCAGGCGACCGAGGGGATCCCGAGCGAGGCCCGGGCCGCGTCGTTGGCGTTGGCGCGGGTCGAGGCGCTGCGGATGCGCCGGCTGGTGCGCGACATGTTGGCGCTGGGGCGCTTGGAGGCTGGCGGCGCCTTGGACCTGCGGCCGGTCGATGCCTATGGCCTGGCCGAGGAGGCCCTGGCCCGGCTACGGCCGGCCGCCGAGGAGGCGGGCCTGCGGTTGGACCTGGCGGCCGAGGGCGAGCTGCCGCGGGTCGAGGCGGATCCCGACGCCCTGCTCCGGGTGATCTCGAACCTCCTGGACAACGCCATCCGGCATGGCGGCGCGGGCGGCTGGGTGCGGCTGAGCCTGGCGCGCGAAGGTGACGGGCTGCGCTGCCAGGTCGACGATGGCGGCGCCGGCATCCCGGCCGAGGAGCTGCCGCGGGTGACCCAGCGCTTCCAGCGCGGCGCGGCCAGCGCCGAGACCCTCGGCAGCGGTCTGGGCCTGGCCATGGTGGTCGAGATCCTGCGCCGGCACGGCGCCCGGCTCGAGCTGCTGAGCCCGGTTCCGGGCGCGACGCGGGGCTGTCGGGCCAGCTTCTGGCTGCCGGAGGCGCTGGCATGAGCCGTCCGGGACGACCCGACTGGCGGCGCCATTGGTGGTGGGTTCTGCCGGCGCTGCTCGGGCTCTACGGTTTCTTGCCGGTGGCCGGGCAGGTGATCCTGTTGCCCGGACGCGAGCGGCCCGACTTGCTGGTCCTGCCGGCCGGGCAAGCCGGCCATGCCGTCGTGCTGCCGGGCGAGGGCTCGCGGCCGACCTGGCCGCTGATGCGGGTCGCGCCGGAGGCGCCGGCGCCGGGCCAGGTGGCCACGCTGTGGGTGACCGACCGCCTGCCCTGGGCGCACATGCGGCTGACGGTCGACGGCCGGCCGGCGCGCTACGAGCCGCCGCCGATCCCATCCGAGAGGCGTGACGGCGGCCTGCCGACCTGGACCTGGGAGTGGACCTTCAGCATGCCCGCCTCGGGGACGGGCGAGCTGATCTTCTACCATGACTGCGACCGGGGCTGCGTCGAGCGCGGGCGCCTGGCCTTGGGTCCCGAGCTGGGTGGGGCGGGGTCGGACGGTGGCGGGGACCGGGCTGGCGGATCGTCGGCGGGCGATGGGACGGAGGCCGGCGCACCGGGTGGCCTGGAGACCGATGCCGACGGGAGACCGTCGACCGGGCTGCGGCCGACCAAGCTGGGACTGGTCTTCCCGCATCCCGACCGGAACTGGCACGGCCGGGCCGGCTGGGCGGTCGAGCTGAGCTATGCCCGCGAGCCGGACGCGCCCTACTGGGGCATCGACGACCTGGCGGGGCGGCTGCACGCGCATCGCGCCGCGGGCCAACGCGTGCTGCTGCGGGTCGACTACGACCGACGGCAGAGCCTGCCGCCGCAGGGAAACCTGATCGCGCTGCGGGAGTACCTGGACTACGCCCGTCGGCTGGCGGCCGACGCCCGGATGGCCGGTGTCTACGCCTACTTCTACGGCAGCGGCTACAACGCGGCCGACGCCAACGGCCTGGCCGGCGACCTGCCGGTGACACCCGAGTGGTATGCCCGGGTCTTCAACGGTGCGGGGGTCGATCCGGCCGACGACGACAACCTGGTCGAGGTCGTGCGCGGGGTCGCGCCCGGCGCGCGGCTCCTGGTCGGACCGATGCGGCCCTTCGTGGCCGACCGGGGCGGCCGCCGGGCCTGGACGGTCGACGCGCCTTGGCTGAGCGACTTCGAGAGCCTGGTCGTGGCGCTGGAGGCCGGCGCGGCCGCCAAGGCGGCGCTGGGTCGGCCGGGCCGGCCGGACGGCTTCGCCCTGCACCTGCCGGGTCGGCCGGAGGCGCCCGAGCTGGCCGGCGCCGCGGCGGCCGACGAGCCGCGCCTGGACTGGCGGCGCATCGACTGGTCCGCGCTGGACCCGGCCCTCTCGCGCCTGGCGCCCGAGGCCGGCGGCGCTCGCGGGGGCTTCGCGGTCTACCGCGATTGGCTGGCGATCATCAACGCCCATCCGGGCACGCGCGGCTTGCCCGCCTACGTCACGGCCGCCAACACCTATGCGCCCGACGCGGGGACCGCGCCGGCCGAGGGCTATCCGGAGGGCTGGCTCACGGCGGCCTACGAGACCCTGCTGGCCGAGCCCCAGGTCGAGGCGCTGTGCTGGTTCGTGGACGGCATCCCGGGCGACACGCAATGGCGCGACTTCCAGCTGACCGAGCCGGTCGGCCGCAGCGCGGCGGCGGCGGCCGAGCTGGATGCCCTGTTGGAGGCACGCTGATGTCCGGCGCGGGCGGCGTGGCCGATGCCCGGTCGGTGGAGCCGATCACCGTGCTGCTGGCCGACGACCATCCCGCGCTGCGCATGGGCCTGCGCCTGCTGCTCGATCGGGCGCCGGACATCCGGGTGATCGAGGAGGTGGGCGACGGCGAGCGCGCGTTGGCGCGCGGCATCGCCCTGGCGCCGACGGTGATGGTGCTGGACTGTCGCCTGCCGGGCCTGGACGGGGTGACGGTGGCCGCTCGGCTGCGCGAGCGGGGCGCGACCCCGCGCGTGCTGGCCCTCAGCGCCCACGACGAGGCGCAGTACGTGCGGGGCATGCTGGACGCCGGCGCGGCGGGCTATCTGCTCAAGGACGAGGCACCGGGCGAGATCGTGGCGGCGGTGCGGGCGGTGGCGCGCGGCAAGCGTTGGTTCAGCAGGGGTGTGGTCGACGAGGTCCGTGCCTGGGATCGCGGCGAGCGGCCGGCCGGCCTGACCGAGCGCGAGCTGGACGTGCTGCGCCTCTTGGCCCGCGGCTCGAGCAACGGCGAGATCGCCCAGCAGCTGGGGGTGAAGGAGCGCACCGCCGTCTTCCACGTCAGCAACATCCTGCGCAAGCTGGACCTGGGCTCGCGGGTCGAGGCGGCGGTCTGGGCGCGGGACCATGGCCTGGGGCTGGACCGATGACCGGTGCGGACGAGGGGGGTGGGCGGATGCGGGTTGCGATGTGGGGGCTCGGGAGGTCGTTTGGCTACGCGTTCGCGGGCATCGGCTACCTGTTCCGGAGCCAGCGGAACGCGCGGATCCATGCCGGGGCGGCGACGGGGGTGCTCGGCCTCGGGCTCTGGCTCGGGTTGCCGGCGCGCGACTGGGCCGTCCTGGTGCTGACGATCGGCATGGTGCTGGCCGCCGAGGGCTTCAACACGGCCATCGAGGCCACGGTCGATCGCTTCGGCCCCGAGCGCCACCCGCTGGCGGGGACGGCCAAGGACGTCGCGGCCGGCGCGGTGCTGCTGACGGCGCTGGCAGCGGTGGCGGTCGGCCTGCTGCTGTTGGGGCCGCCGCTGCTGCTGCGGCTGAGCGGCTGAGCGGCTTGAGCGGACGACTGGCTGAGCGGACGAGCGGACGAGGGATCCCGTGGCGCTCGGGCTCGAGCGCGAACCGAACGACCCTTGGCCGAGACCGCGCTGTCGCCGCCTGGCGACCGGCGGCGGTCCGGCGCAAAGCCAGGTGGGGGACGGCTGCCTCCGACGGCCGGCGCAGCAGGTCAGCGCGCCGGCCGTCGGAAGCCAGCTCGGCTCAGCCTTCGCCCAGCTCGCGCTCCAGCTCCCGCGCCTCGCGCTGCTGTTCCAGCAGCGACAGCTCGCTGGGCAGGCGCTGCGGGTCGCTCCAGGGATCCTCCTCCAGCGCGCGCGACCAGATCGCCTGGGCCAGGGCGGCCGCGTCGGCCTGGATGCCGTAGGCCCCGAAGTACTGGCAGATCCGCAGGACGTCGCGATCGAAGATGGCGCGCGCCTCCGGGTTGCGCAGCGGATCGACCACCTGGGGGAAGTCGATCAGGGTGACGCTGCCCTGGTGATAGAGCACGTTGTAGGCCGAGAGGTCGCCGTGGACGATGCCGCACTCGAGCATGCGCTCGATGTCGAAGAGCAGCCGCTCGAAGAGCGGGCCGGCCTCGTCCCGCGGCAGGCGGACCTGGCTCAGGGTCGGCGCCGGCATCTCCGGCTCGCCGACGTAGCCCATCAGGATCACGTTCGGGCCGCTGTCGAAGGGCTCAGGGACGTCGACGCCGGCCGCGTGCAGCAGGCGCATCGCGTTCAGCTCGTGCGCCAGCCAGGAGTCGTGCGCCAGCTGCTTGCCGCGATCGGTGCCCTTGGCGATCGCCCGTTGCGCCCGGTCGTCGCGCAGCTGCTTGCCTTCGGCATCCAGGTTCTCGCGGCCACGGCGGTAGCGCGCGTCGTTGCGCAGGTTGCGGAAGCGGCGCGGCCGGTAGACCTTGGCCGCCACCAGGCCGCCGCCCAGGCCGGGGCTGGCGCAGAGGTAGACGCAGGCCTCCTTGCCGCCCTTGACCATGCGCAGCACGTCGGTGATCTCGCCGCGGAGGTAGAAGCCGGCCAGGGCCTCGTAGAGCCAGGCGCGTTCGTGGCGCGAGGGCTGGTAGCGCGTCTGGAAGCCGGTCTCCAGGCTCTCGTCCTGGTCGGCCACGCTGGCGATGCGCGCCTCGCGGTTCGGGCGCTGGCTGGGGCGGGCGCGGGCCGCTCGGTGCGCCTCGCGCTTGCGCCCGAGCAGCGATCGTTCGAGCGTCTCGCCCAGATCGTCGTAGGGATCGAAGTCATAACGGGGATTGGGGTTCGCGTTCATCGTTTCGGGAAGCCTCGTGGAGCTCGTGGGGCGAGGGCCGGGCTTGGGCCGGGCCAGCGGGTTGCCCCAGGGAATGCCATCGGTCGGGGGCTCGTGACGTCCCGCGGCCGGTGCGAGCTTCGCGCGGCAGGCCGGTCCGGCCCGCGGAGCGGGCGCGGCGGTCTCCGAAACGAAAAAGGGCCACGGGCGGACAAGCCCGTGGCACCGCAAGCGCGTTCGCGCAAGTCAGACGGTGGGATCAGCAGGCAGGCCCGCAGGACACGAGAGGGTCGCGCATCGCGACGGTTCCGACTTGCATCGTGGTGCCTCCTTGTCGTGCGTGATCTCGCACCCCGGATCGGGTCGCGAGCCCGAACAGCCTAACACGAAGCGGCGCGCAATGTCAACGGGCAAGTTCCGAAGCGAGCCGGGCGAGACCGGTCCGTGCTCAGCTGCCGGACTCGATCGGCCCCGCGCCGGTGGCATGGGCGAAGGGCATGGCGCCGGTGTTGTGCAGGCAGCCGATGCCACCCCGGGCGTCCACCGCGATCAGGCCGCCTTCGGCGCCGGCCCGCGCCGTCAGCTGGCGGATGGCGGCCTCGCAGGCGGCCTGGGCGCTGAAGCCCAGGCCGACCAGGTCGCAGACGTGCTTGCTGATGACCAGCTTCATCAGCGCCTCGCCCTGGCCGGTGGCGCTGACGGCGGCGGTCAGGTCGTCGGCGTAGCCGCCCGAGCCGACCAGCGGGCTGTCGCCCACCCGGCCGGGGAGCTGGCCGCGCATGCCGCCGGTGGAGGTGCCGGTCGCCAGGTGTCCGGAGCTGTCCCGCGCCACCGCGCCGACGGTGTCTCCGATCTCGCTGCCATAGCGCGGCGGCACCGGCAGCACCCGCAGGTCCTCGGTCCGACAGCGCGGGAAGCCGATGCGATCGGCGAAGTCGCTGGCGCCCTGGCCGGCCAGCAGGGCATGCGGCGTGTCCTGCATCACCCGTCGGGCCAGGCTGATCGGGTTGCGCACCCGTTCGACGGCCGCCACGGCGCCCAGGTCCAGGCTCTGGCCATCCATGATCAGGGCATCCATCTCGATGCCGCCGGCGGTGTTGGGGAAGCTGCCTCGCCCGGCGTCGAAGACCTCGCAGTCCTCGAGCAACCGGATGGCCTGCTCGACCGCGTCCAGGGCCGAGCCGCCGGCAAGCAGCGTTGCCTGGCCCCGTGCCGCGGCCTCGCGGCAGGCCGCGAGCGCCAGGTCGAGCCGGTCCTCGAGGCGCCAGCGGCCGGCGCCGCCGTGAACGACGATGATGGGCGTCATGGCCAGGCTCGCCGTGGACGCCGATCAGGCGTCCAGGCCCTCCGCCGCGTCGGAAGCCGTCGGCGCCTCGCTCATGGCCGGGTTCTGGAAGCGGTAGCCCTGACCGCGGATGCTCTCCAGCGGCTCGAAGTCGCCGCCGGCCGCCTCGAGCTCCTTGCGCAGCCGGCTGATGGTCTTCTCGATCATCGCGTCCGAGACGCCCATCGGCTCCTTGTCGTACTCGGGCCAGACGGCCTCGGCGATGTCGTCGCGCGAGACGATCAGGCCGCGGTGGTCGATCAGGTAGGCCAGCAGCGCGCGCTCCTTGGGCGGCAGGTCGACCAGGCGTCGCCCGGCCCGCACCCGGCCCGTCTCGGCGTTCAGCTCGATCCGGCGCAGCTGGCGGCGGATGTAGTCGGTGAAGGCGCTCGAGAAGATGCGGCCGTCGACGACGTAGCCGCGGCGCTCGAGCGAGCGCAGGGCCTTGTCGAAGTCGATGCCCAGCGCGTCGGCCGGGTCGGCGCCGATGGCCAGCCAGGTCAGCGCGATGCGCTCGCTCTCGGGCAGCTTGGGCCAGGCGTCGTCGAAGAGGGCGCCGGTCTGGGTGGCGAACTCGCGCCGGATGGTCTCGATCTGCTCGGGCGTGACGTGGCTCTCGCCGCCGGCGTGGAAGTAGAACAGCGCCGAGGCCACCTGCATGTAGAAGGGGAAGCGACCGGCCAGCTCGCCGATGACGTCCTTGACCTTCATGAAGTCGAAGTCGGTCAGCTCGGTCTTGTCGGCCAGGAAGAAGTCGACCGTGGCCGGTGAGAAGGAGCCGATGTAGATGCTGCGGATGGTGTTGAAGAAGGGGGGGCCATCGCCCTTCTCGGTGCGGTACTCGCTGAGGTCGAAGCGCGAGGTGGCGATGATGGCGATGTCGTACTCGTTGACCAGCACCTCGAACCATTCCCAGAAGCTGGGCTCGAAGCCGGCCAGCACCTCGAACTCGTCCATCAGCAGCACCAGGCGCCGGTCGCGGTCGGCCAGGTCCTCCAGGTAGTCGACCAGCCACTGGCGGTCGATGGTCTCGGCGTTGAAGTCGACGCTGGCGTCGGGATCGGCCCGGCGCAGGGCCCGGCCGATGCGGCGCAGCAGGGCCTCCGGCCCGTCCGAGGCCAGCTGCGAGCTGACGAAGGCGAAGCAGAGCGCGGCCTCCTCGGCCGGCGCCAGGTGCTCGGCCCGCACGTCCGCGTCCATCATCTGGTAGATGATCGAGGTGTTGCCACAGCGATGCTCGCCGACGATCGACACCCGCTGCCCGGCGACGGCGGCCGCGAAGGCCTCGCGCAGCACGGCCTTGCGGCCGTAGAAGTCGGCCGGGTTCTTGATCGGCTTGCCGAGCACGAAGGGTGTGCGGTAGGCGCGATGCTCGGTCATGGCGCGGCTCCTCGGCATGCTGGAGGCGGCGGCGCTCGCCGTCTCGCTGGTGACTGGATGCTATCACGCGGGCGAGCGGCATGTCAATCGTTCTCGAGGGCTCGAGATCCGGCCTACCGGCTCCGGCGACGCGCGTTCGAGCGCGGCGATCGCAGCCGCCGGGCAGCGCGCGCGAGACGGGCTCCGCGGCCGGCGGGCAGCGTTGCGCAAGGGGTCTTGAAGGCCCCGTTCGGCCATGCTAGCGTTAGGGCCATCGGCGCGAGCAGGGCGCCGCCTGGTCCGCGGAAAGGGAGCGTCCCACCTGTGCCGATCGGCTGAGGCAGCGACGACATCTCTTTCGGCCCGATGCTGGCGGACCCCGGGCGAAGCACGAAGGAGGGTCGTCTTGTCCGCGCTGCACTTCCCCGTTCGACCGAGCCTGGAGCATGCCCGCAAGGCCGCCAAGTCCCTGATTCGGGCTCTGCGCGACCGCGATCCCGGAGCGGCTGCCCGCATGCGCCGATCCCACCCGCGCTGCGCGGGCCTGGACGAGGCGGCCATCTTCGACGCCGGTCTCAAGCTCGCCGATGCGCAGCTGGTGGTGGCACGTGAGGCGGGCGCCGAGAGCTGGCCCCGGCTCGTGCAGGCCATCGCTTCGGCCGGACTCGACTTCCGGGCCGCGGTCGATCGGGCGATCGAGGCGGCCATCGACGGCCACCTCGACCAGGCCCGCGCCCTGCTCGCCTCGCGGCCCGAGATCGCCGAGGCCGATGTCCATGCCGCGTCGACCTTCGGCCAGTCCGAGGCCTTGGGGCGCCTCCTGGCGAAGGACCCGAGCCTGGCCACCGCCCGGGGCGGGCCACGGGGCTGGGAACCCCTGCTCTACCTGGCCCTTTCGCGCTTCCTGGGCCGCGACGCCGAGCGTTCGAGTGGGATGCGCGTTGCGGCGCGCATGCTGCTGGACGCGGGAGCCGACCCCAACGCCTACACCGTCATGGGCTCGCCCGAGTTCAAGCAGACGCCGCTCTACGGCGCGGCCGGCCTGGCCGGCGATCCGGAGCTGACCCGGCTGCTGCTGGAGGCCGGCGCCGACCCCAACGACGATACCGAGTTCCTGGGCTCCGAGTCGCTCTACCACGCCTCGGAGCATGCCGACACCCGCTGCCTGCAGCTGCTGCTCGAAGCCGGCCCGGATCCGGACAAGGTCTCGTATTGCCTCGGCCGCGCCCTGGACTTCGAGAATCCGCGGGCGGTGGCGCTCTACCTGCGCCACGGCGCCGACCCCAACTTCCGCAATCCCTTCGGTCGTCGCGAGACCCGCCTGCACAAGGCGCTGATCGGGGGCCGGAGCCCGGAGATCATCGCGATGCTGCTCGATGCCGGCGCCGATCCAGCGCTGGGCACGGCCGACGGTCACGGCGCGCTGGCCCTCGCCCTGCGGCTCGGGCGCTCGGAAGCGGCCGAGCTGATTCGGGCGAAGGGGGGCGACCTGGGGCGGGTCAGCGCCACCGACCAATTCCTCGCCGCCTGCGCCCTGGGCGACGCGCCGGCGGTCGCCGCGGCGCTCGCCGCCGATCCGCGGCGGGTCGAGCGGCTTGACCATCGGGACCGGGCCCTGCTGGCGGCGATGGCGTTCGAAGGCCGGTTGCCGGCGGTGCGCACGATGCTCGACGCCGGCTTCGACCCCGACACGCGTGGCGATTTCGGCACGGCGCTCAACATGGCGGCCTGGCGCGGCCAGGCCGCGGTGGTGCGGCTGTTGCTCGAACGGGGAGCGGATCCGGCCATCCGGAACGACTACGGCGGCAGCGCCCTGGGATCGGCCCTGCATGGGCTGACCCAGGCGCCAGGCGAGCTCGGCGGCCGGACGGCCGAGGGCGCGGCCCTGGCGCCGCGGCAGGTCGACCATGTCGCGGTGATCGACGCTTTGCTCGAAGCCGGCGCCGATCCGACCGAGCTGCCCGATCCGCCGACCGGCAACGCGGCGCTCGATGCCTTGATCCTGCGGCGCCGCGAGGCCTGAGGCCTCACGCAACCGACCCCGGAGGGCCCGGGTTCCGGGGCTCGAAACCCGGGCCGGGCCGGCTGCGTAGCCCAACGAAGCCGATGAAGGCGCCAGCTGGCGGGAAGGTTCCGGATCTCCGCGAGGCCGACCATGCGCGATCGAGACGCACGAGCTCATTCCGTCTTCGACCCCGACGCTCGCGTCCGCGAGTGCCCGGGTTGCGGACGGCGTCTCGATGCGCGCGCGTTCGAGGCCGGCTGTCCGCGCTGTGGCGTCGAGCCGAGCGCAGCGGCGCCCCACTTCGCCTACCGAAGGCTCCGGGTGGCGTCGAAGGCGCTCGAGCGCCGGCTTCGCGCCGAGGCCGTGTCGGGCTGGGAGCTGGTCGACACGCATCCGTCCAAGCATTCGGCCCGCGAGGTCGTGGTCATCCTGCGCAAGCCGGCCTCGCCCTGGCAGGCCAGGGCGCTCGGGTTGCCGGACGACCGAAGCGAGCGGGGTGGTTGGGCGGGCCTGCGCTGGCCGATCGGCCGGGCGCGGCGGCGCGGCCCCGGCCGGATCGAGACCGCTGCGCTGCAGTGGGCGGGGGGGCTGTCGGAGCGCGCGCGCATCGCGGCCGAGCCCAGGCGGCTGCAGCTGGCCTACGGCGGACCCGGGCTGGCCCAGGCGCTTCGGATCGGCTCGATCGTCCTGGCCTGGGCCGTCTTGAAGGGCATCGACGGCCAGACGCCGGAGGCCCCGGTCGCCTTTCGCTGGCTGGTCTTCGCCAGCGGCATCGGGATGATCGTCGCGCTGCGGCGTGCCTTCGCGCGCGGCTTCGGCGGCCCCGACGCGGCCGAGCTGTCCAACCGCTGGGGCCTGGCTCCGAAGCCGGGCACCACGCTGCGTCTGAAGACCGACGCCGAACGCACGGAGGCCCTCATCCTGCTGGCCGTCTGCGCCTTCGTCGTGCTGCGGATCATCCTGCCGAACTTCGGCCCGGACCTGCGCTTCGGCATCACGGTCGCCGGGGTGATGGGCTCGGTGCTCGTCGGCGGCCTGTGGCTCGAACGGATGGCCGGCGACCCGGGATCCGACACGCGGGGCGCCGAGCCGCCGACCGACTGAGTTCGCCATGCGCCGGAGCTCGGCGCAGCTCCACGGATCGAAACCGGTTCGTGGCGCGGGCGAGGTTCATGGGAGCCGGCTTGGGCTCGCAGCCGCGGTGGCTCCGCCGCAGGCCGGCACCCGCCTTCAGTCCGAAGCCTGCTCGCCGACGGCGTCCGGCTCGAGGATGGCGGCGATCGCCGCGATGGCCTCGGCCGGCAGCTCCGCCGTGGCGGCGCCGACGTTGTCGCGGACCTGCTCGGGCCGCGTGGCGCCGGTGATGACGCTGGCCACACCGCGCTGGCGCAGGACCCAGGCCAGCGCCAGCTGGGCGCGGCTGAGGCCCAGCTCGGCCGCGATGGGCGCCAGTCGGCGGACCCGCTCGACGTTCCGCGCGTTCAGGTAGCGCTCGCGGGCCCAGGGCTCGCGGCCGAAGCGCGAGTCCTCGGGGACGCCGGCGTCGTACTTGCCGGTCAACATGCCCATCGCCAGCGGCGACCAGGTGACCAGGCCGATGCCGCGCGGCTCGGTCACCGGCAGGATCTGAGCCTCGACCCGTGTCCGGTGTAACATCGAGTACTGCGGCTGCTCGACCCGCGGCGGGTGCCAGCCGAAGCGCTCGCAGACGGCATGCGCCTCGACGATCTGGCTCGCCTCCCACTCCGAGGTGCCCCAGTAGAGCACCTTGCCGGCCGTGATCAGGTCGTGCATGGCCTGGGCCGTCTCGCGGATGGGGGTGTCGGGGTCGGCACGGTGGCAGAAGTAGATGTCGAGGTAGTCGGTGCCCAGGCGAGCCAGGCTCTTGTCGATCGACTCGAAGAGGTGCTTGCGCGAGAGGCCCCGGTCGTTGACGTCGTCGCTCATGGCGCCGAAGACCTTGCTGCTGATGACCAGGGTATGGCGCGGGAACTCGGCCAGGATGGCGCCCATCTGGCGTTCGGCCTGGCCCTTGCCGTAGATGTCGGCCAGGTCGAAGAAGTTGACGCCGGCCTCGTAGGCGGCGCGGACGACGGACTCGGCCGCCGCCTGGGCGAGCTTGCCCTCGCCGTAGTTGATCCAGCCGCCGAGGGAGACGGCGCTGACCTTGAGGCCGGCGCCGCCGAGCTTGCGATGGTTCATGCCGATGCGTTCTCCTGGCTGGCTCGCGGTCTTCGCGCAGCAGGTCGCTGGCGGGCCGTTCAGGATAGCAGCCCGACGTTGCCCGGCCAGCCCGATCGTCTACCATTGGCGCCCCAGGAGGGGCGCGATGAACCCAGCAAGCCCGTCGAGCCCGCCGCACGGAACCGAAGCGGCGCGCGACGCGACCGATCCGAGCATGCCGGCCGATTCGGCCGGCACGACACCGGTCGGCGCGGCGCTCCAGGCGCTGGGCGTGGCGCACCGGGCATTCCGCCACGCCGAGCCGCCACGCTCGCTCGAGGAGGCGGCCGCCGGCCGGGGTCACCGACCCGAGCAGGTGGTGCGCAGCATTCTTTTCCGGCTGAGCCAGGACGACTACGCGCTGGTGCTGGTGGCCGGGCCGGGGCAGCTGCCCTGGAAGGCGCTGCGACGGATCCTGGGTCAATCGCGCATTCGCATGGCGACGCCCGAGGAGGTGCTGGCGGTGACCGGCTACCCGGTGGGCGCGGTGGCGCCCTTCGGCATGCCCGGCCGGCCACGGATCCTGCTCGACGCCAGCGTGCTGGCCGAGGCCGAGGTCTCGATGGGATCGGGGGTTCGTGGCACCGCCATCATCCTGGGCTCGGACGATCTGTCCACTGCCCTGGGTCCGGTCGAGCGGGTCGAGCTGGCGAAGGAGGCGGGCTAGGTCGTCCAGGCGGGCCGCGTCTCGGCGGCGGGCACGCTCCGTCGAGGATAGACGCGCGCGCCGACGGTGATAGAATCGTCCGCATGTTCGACCCACAGCCGACCGAGGCGCAGCTCGGGATCGACATCGACGCAAGCGGCCGGCTGACCACGGCCAGCGATCTGCCGCTCCTGGACGTCGCCGCCGCGCTTGGTCGAGCCGGGCGGTACCTGCCGGTCGATGCGCCGCGCGGCGACAGCACGGTGGCCGCCGCGCTGCTGCATCCGACGCCTGGGCCGCGCGCCTTGGGCTACGGGCCGGCCTGGCGCTGGGTGGAGGCCGTGACGCTGAGCGGCGGGCGAACGTTATCGGCGCCCGATGCACGAACCCTCGCCGGTCTGTCCGAAGCCGAGCTGCTGCGCGTGAGCTGGCACAGCCTGCCCTTGCCGGCCGCTGGCCGCACGGTGCTGGGCCGATTTCGGGACGCGGAGGCGCTGGCGCGCGCCCTGGCGCCCCTGACGGCCGAGCGACCGGCCGGCCTGGTGGCGGTCGAGCTCTGCGACCGGGTGACGGCGCGGTGGCTGATCGGCCGCGACCCGGGCCTGCCCTTCACCCTGGTGTTGCGGGCCGAGGGTGCGACCGAGGCGACGGCGCTGGCCTGGCGCAAGGCCTGGCAGTCGGTCGAGCTGGCCGGCGCTGAAGCGACCGATCTGCCGCGGGGCCACTGGCGGTGGGGGCCGGTGGCGCCGGCCGGTGGTCCGCCGATGGCCCGACTGGTGCTGGAGGCCGCGCCGGCAACGCTGCCCGGGCTGCTCGCTGCCGCGGGTGAGCTGGCCCCGTTGCTGGGCGGCGCGGCCGCCCGGGCACAGGTCTTGCTCGGCCAGCTGCAGGTCTGGCTGCCGGCTGGCCCGCAGCTGGATCGAGCGCTGAGCTGGCTGCGCGAGCGCGCGCTGAAGGCCGGCGCGCGCTGGACGCTCGCCGGGCATCCCGAGCCCGGTCCCTGAACCCACCCTTCCCCGACCCGCGGAGGCTTCCATGCAACACGCGCAACGCGCGCTCGTCGGTATCCTGCTGATCCTGACCAGCATCGCCGCCCTCTACTTCGGCAGCCCGGTGCGCAATGCGACCATCGAGCCCAACATGGCGCTGGTGTATGCCTTCGTCGTGCTCTTCGCCCTGGGCTTCGTGCTCCTGGCGATGGGCCTCCTGGCCTTCGAGGGCTATCCGGGCCTGCTCTCGAGCTTCGTGCTCTACGGCATCCTGGGCGCCTTGGCGATGGTGCTGCGCTACGTCATGTTCGAGGGCACCTGGAGCCTGGCCGATGGCGGCGACCCACGCTTCTGGTGGCAGCTGGTCGGCCGCGCCCTGACCTGGCCGATCGAGATCGTCCGCTGGACTGGAATCTTCGGCTACCGGCTCGGCGTCTGAGGGGCGCGCTGCTGGCATCCGGTCGGGAGTCGGATGACCGCATCGCGCGGGTCGGTCGCTCAGTCGGGGTCGGGCGCGTCCATCGGATAGGGTGAGCCGGCGCGCGCCTCGCGCTCGCTGGCGCGGAGCGTGGCGATCGGTCCGCCCCAGTCGACGCGCTGGAGCTCGCCGTTCCGCATCTGGAAGCGGCGCCAGACCTCCCCCTCGCGCTCCTCGAGGATCCAGTCGCCTTCGCGGCGCAGCCGGGTGGGGCCGTCGAGCTCGCCGGTGGCCTCGTCGATCGCCAGGTAGTCGAGCTGGTCGAGCCCGGCCTCGGCCATCCGCTCCAGGAGCAGGGTCACCCCGGACGTGGGACAGGCTTCGGCCGGGTAGGCGTCCGCCGCGATCCACCGGCCACCGTCGGCGCGGAAGCGCAGCAGGCGCCCGGCTTCCAGCTCGACCTCGTGCGAGGTTTCGATCTCCTCGTCGTCGATCCGGAAGCGGGTCCACCAGGTCAGCCGGTCCGGACCGCGCTCGTAGA
Source organism: Caldilineae bacterium (assembly GCA_020634625.1). Taxonomy (GTDB): domain Bacteria; phylum Chloroflexota; class Anaerolineae; order Epilineales; family Epilineaceae; genus JACKBJ01. The sequence continues at coordinate 155,122 of JACKBJ010000002.1, forward strand.
TCTGGTAGCCGGCGTTCTCGTCACCGAAGCGGAAGTCGTAGTAGACGGGCATGGGCGCGGGCTCCTGGCTGCGGCTGGGGGTGCGGCTGCGGGTTCGTCGCGGCGTTGCGACACATGCGGTCGAGGCCGTCGCGGCTCGGCCGGCTTGCCTCAGGGCACATGAAAGCGCGCGGCGAGGGCCCGAGTCAAGCGGGAGGGGGCTGCAAAGTCCGGGTTCCGCCTGGCAGCTCCGCGACCGACGCTTGCGCGCGTACCGGGCATCCTGGGTTCGAGGTGCCGATCGTTCGGAGCGCCTGGCGCGTGACCTTGGTGCAACCGTTGCGTGCGGTCCTGCGTCCGAGCCAATAGGGTGAGGGGCCGGCCTCGCTCGACGCCGTCTACAAGGGGGTCGAAGCCATGGATCGAGTCAAGCGACCGCATGTGATGGGTCTGCTGTTCATGTTGCTGAGCCCGGGGATCGGCGCAACCCGGCCCGCGACATCCCTGGCCCTCGCCGCGCAGGGCGACGGACCTTCGGAGGCGGGCTGGACCCTCCACCTGCCCTTCGCCGGCCAGTCCGCGCCCTTGCGGGGTGCACCGCTGGCGGTGCTCGGCGGCGAGCTCGACGCGGTCGCGACCGATGGGCGCCATGTCTACGCCGGCGTCGGGCACCGCATCGTCGTCTACGATGCCATCGAGCCCGCCGCGCCGCGCATTGTCGGCGAGACGGCGCCCTTCTTCGCGCCGGCCCGCGACCTGGTGGTCGAGGATGGGCTGCTCTACGTGACGCATGCCAGCGCCAGCGCCACCTGGTACCTGCCCCAGGACCCCGAGGCCGGGCTGAGCATCTACGACGTTCGGGATCCCGCCCAACCGCGGCGGCTGGGCGAGCTGGCGACGGACGGCATCGCCAGCAGGATCGTCCTGCGCTACCCGCTGGCCTTTGTCCTGCAGGCCTGGACCGAGGTCGCGATCCTCGACGTCTCTGCGCCGCGACAGCCGCGCCTGTTGAGCACCGCGAGCGCCGGGGCGACCAGCGACCTGGCCCTGACCGGCGACCTGCTCTGGCTCTACGCCAGGGCCGACTGCTCCGACCGGGTCTGCTCGCAGAGCCGCCCGCGGCTGATGGGATTTGACGTCTCCGACCCGGCCCGGTCGGTTCTGGTCAAGCGCATCGACGCGATCGGCGATCCGCCGGGCCGGCTGATCGGCCTGGGCGCGGTGCTGCACCTGGGCAGCGGCCGGGTCGACACCCGTGGGCCGGTCGAGGGCTGGCGGCTGGAGCCCTCGGGCGACTCGGCCATGCTCGACGTCTTCGAGGCCGCCGGGCGGCGCTGGGCCATCCGTCGGCTGCCTTCGGGCCGGCCGGGTCTGGCCGAGATCCTGGGCGGTGACGATGCGGAGCCCGAATGGGTCGATCGGCTCGAGCTGCCCGAGGGCCTGGAGTCGGGGCGGGCGGGGGGTGCCGGCTTCGTGGGCCGGGTGGAGGGCGGCTGGCATGGGCTGGACCTGCGAGACGGCGACGCGCCGAGCCTCTCGGCGCTGCAGCCGGTGGAGCCGCTGCGCATCGCCGGCGACCCGGGCTGGCGCAACTTCGTGACCCGCGACGGCGAGACCGGCTACCTGGCGGATCGGATCGTCGACCTGCGGGAGCCGGCCGCCCCGCGCCTGGGGCGCCAGATCGGGCGGCTCGCGGGTGAGACCGGTCGATGGGGCGACATCGACCAGGGGCCGGGGGCGGTGGTCTACGCCGGGACCAGCCGCTACGAGCCCGGCACGAGCCAGCGCGAGGACCACCTGACGGTGATCGACGCCGGCGAGCCCGACGAGCCGCGGGTGGCGGTCGAGCTCGCGCTGACGGGCCCGGCCGAGCACCTGCTGGTGGCCGGCCAGCGCCTCTATGTGGCCGAGTGGCGCGGCGACCGGGACGGCCTCGGGGCCAAGGACGGGCGCCTGAGCATCTGGGACCTGTCGGAGCCCTTGGCCCCGCGCGAGATCGGCGCGATCGAGGACCTGGTCGTGGCCGGGATGGTGGCGCAGGGGACGGAGCTCGTCGTCGACGCGCGCGGCGAGCAGCGGCGCCTGCTCCGAAGCTTCGACCTGAGCGATCCGGCGCGGCCGCGCGAGCTGGGCGGGCAGCAAATGCCGATCCAGGCGGGCGACGGCATGCTCGCGAGCGGTGACTCCCTTCTCGTCGTCGGCCCCGGCCGAGTGCTCCGGCGCTTCGATCGGGTCGCCGGCCAGGCGCCGAGCCTGGTCTCGGAGACCGCGATCTCCGGCTGGCCTGAGACCCTGGTGGCCCGGCCGCACCTGGAGCTGCACGGCGACCGGCTCCTGCTCGGGGGCAGCTCCGCCGCCTGGGCGGGGCGGGCCGGCGTCCTGTCCATCTCCCTGGCCGATCCGATGGATCCGCGCGTGATCGACCATTGGGAGACGCCACCGGTCCTGGGGCTCGATTGCGTCCGAGCGCGCTGCTTCGTCGCGACGGAGCAGGGGATCTGGGTCTTCGACCTGCCCGAGCTGGGAGCGTCGGGCCTGGGCGCCGCTCTCGAATGAGGCGCCTCGGCTTCGGCACGGCCCTGGAATCGACCTGACCCCGATGAGCGCGGCGCGCCTGATCCGCGCAGCGCTGCCCGGCCTGCGACCATCGGATGCCGCCAGCATCCTGACCATCCCCAGTATCGGATTCCGTTTAGGCGCGTCTCGCAGGCGATTCCCGGCGGGTCGTTGCAGGCTCCGGCCGTCCCGACTATCATCATGGCGTCATATTTGCGCAACATGATGGCATCAGGGAGGCGGGAGCGTGATCCGTGCTCAGATCCAGTTCGAGAAAGAGCAGATGGAGGCCCTTCGCCGCATGTCGGCCGAGGAGGGGCTCTCGGTAGCCGCCCTGGTCCGACGAAGCGTCGATGTCCTGATATCGAGCCGGAGTCGGACGCCGGATGACGAGTTGCGCCGGCGCGCGCTGGCTGCGGCCGGTCGCTTCGCCTCGGGCCGCGGCGACCTGGCGGACGAACACGACCGTTATCTCGAGGAGGCCTTCGGGGCATGAGGGTCTTCGTAGACACTTCGGCCTGGCTCGCCGTCCTGGATCGAGACGACCAGCGGCATGCGCTGGCTCGCCGTATCTGGGCCGCCCTGCTCGAGGGTCGACACGAACTGGTGACGAGCAGCTACGTGTTGGTCGAGACCCTCGCTCTGATCCAGCGGCGGCTGGGCATGGAGGCCTTCCGTGTCTTTCATACCGACATCCATCCCCTGGTGGATGTGATCTGGGTCGAGGGCGAACTGCATCGATCGGCGGCGGAGCAGGTGCTGACGGCCAATCAGCGCCGGCTCAGCCTCGTGGACTGCAGCAGCTTCGTCGTGCTCCAAGCTGGCGAGGCGGATCTCGTCTTCGCCTTCGACCGCCACTTCGACGAGCGAGGCTATCCCTGCCTACCCTCGCCACGCATCGCGGGGACCACCGAGGGCTGAGCCCGAGCCTCGGACCGCCGCGGCGGCCGTAACGAAGCGCTGGCGCGCGCGTCATGAGTTCGTGCATGCCTCGATCCCCCGCCGGCAACCCTATCCAGGCGACGCGGCCGCGCCTCGGCCCGTCCCGGACGGCCATCCTGTTGGCCGTCGGCTTCGCGTTGGGAGGCCTCCTGGTCCTTGCGGCGGCCGCTGCGCGCGCCCGGGCCGTCGGGCCGGCGGCCTTCGATTCGAGCGCCTCGGATCCGACGGGGCTCGACGCCGGCCTCGCCGGCCTCGCCGCGGCCCCCGCCGGCCTCGACGACACCCCCACCGACTCCGCCGCCCCCGCCAGCCTCGCGCAGGAGCCACTTCCCGGTGCCTTGCCCGAGCGCTACGCCCTGGCCACCAGCTGGCCCAGCGACCTGCCCTATGCCGGCGTCCATCAGCCCGAAGGCCTGGACATCGCCGAGGACGGCATCATCCTGGTCGCCGAGCGGGGCAACCACCGGGTATCGGCCTGGGGCCTGAACAGCGGGCTCAAGGGTCAGATCGGCAGCCTCGGCGCTGGTGAGGGGCAGTTCGACGCGCCCGAGGATGTGGCCATCGTGCCCGGCGGGAGCCGGATCTACGTCGCCGACACCGGCAACCGCCGCGTGGTGGCGCTGCAGCGCGGCTGGGCTGGCTTCGACCTGTCGCTGCGCTGGGTCGCCGCCTGGGAGGACGTCGGCCTGCCGCGGGGCATCGCCGCCGACCGCGATGGCAGGGTCTACGTCTCGGACGCCGAGGGGCACCGGATCCTCGTCTTCGATGCCGAGGGCAACCGGCTGGCTGCCTGGGGTGGCTTCGGCCGCGCGCCGGGCGCCCTGGATACGCCGCTGGGCCTCTCGGTCGAGCCGGGCGGGCGGCTGCACATCGCCGACAGTGGCAACCAGCGCGTGCTGACCTGGGACCTCGACGGCAACGTCATCTCGATGCTGCGCCTGGACAACGTCGGGCAACCCGGCGGCGTGCCCTACGACGTCGGCGTCGACGAGAAGGGCGACACCTACGTGAGCGTGGAACGCGGGGTCCTGCGCTTTCGCGCCGCCACCGGCTACGCCGAGACCCTGTCGCCGCTGCGCCTGGTCGAACGCGCGGGCTGCCGTTGCTACCAGTGTGGGGGGAACACCAGCCCCCAATGCTGTCCGGCCGAGTACGCGCCGGCGCCGGCCAGCCACGAGGGCACGCGCCGCCTGGCGGTCCACTTCGAGCACGGCATCTTTTTCAGCTACGCGCCCGAGCTGCGCTTCGACGATCGGATCGTGGCGCTGCCCCGCCGTGGCTTCGACAGCGCCTTCCCCTTGGCCAGCTGCGCGACCGGTCCAGATTGGCGGAAGGTCTACGACCCGACCCGCATCGACGCCGGCCAGGACCCGGCCGCCGCTCAGGTGCTCGACACCTCCGGTCTGCTTCGCTTCTACCGTCAGAGCGGCGCCTGGTACGACGGACGCAACATCTTTCGGGGGGGGCCGGGCATCGACATCGCCGCCGATCCGGTCGAGGCCGACTACACCTATGTCCTGACCGGCAATCAGGTCCAGGTGTCCTGGCGGCGCTGCTTCCTGGGTTGTCCACCGCATCCGACGGAGGCCCTGGACGAACGCCAACGCCAGCGACGCAACGACAAGACCGGCGACCTGGAGCCCGACTTCCGTTGGTGGCTGACAGCCTTGGCCTCGGGAGCGGGCAAGCAATGGGCGGTCCTGGATGCCGGGCTCCAGCGCGTGATCCTGCGCGGTCCCTGGCGGGTGCAACAACCCATTACTGGCGCCTTCTGCGACGGCGCCGCCAACTGCCAGCTGCTGCCGATGGCCTGGCTGGAAGCGCCGCTCGTCGCCGCGGTCTCGCTCAACCGACCCAGCGCCCCCTTCCGCGCCTTTCGCGACCTGGCCTACGACAGCCGCGGCAACCTGCGGGTGCTGACCGCCGACGGCGAGGTCCAGACCTTCGATGCGCGCGGCCGCGATGCCGAGCCGATCCAGCTGGCGGGCCTGCGCGGCCGGGCGCTCGAGGCCCTGGCCGCCGGCTTCGACGAGAACGGGGTGACCCTCTTCACGCTCTCGGCCGACGGCTGGGCCTTCAAGCACGATGCCGCCGGCCGCATGCTGGCGGCCTGGGAGCTGGAGGCGGAGGCTGGCCCCGGCCGCTACCGCGACCTGACGGTCGACGGCCTCGGCCGGGTGCTGATCCCCGACGGCGATGCCAACCGCATCCTCGTCTTCGACCGCCTGCCCACCCAGCCCAGCGAGGCACCGCCCGACCCGCGCGGCGAGGCCTGCCGGATCACCACCAGCAAGGGCGCCACCCCCGGCCGCCTGGCACTCGGCGAGACCACCGAGGTCCGCCTCTCCCTGGCCGCCGACTGCGGCCCGGCCTGGGATGCCCTGGACGTCGTGCTCAGCATCGACCAGAGCTGCCAGATGGGCGGCGAGCGCCTGGCCGCCGCCCGCGCCGCCGGCAACGCCCTCATCGACGCCCTGCGCGTCGAGGCCGACCGCCTGGCCCTGGTCGGCTTCAACGACGAAGCCGATGGCGCCCGACTGCTGGTCCCGCTCACCGACGACAAGCAGGCCCTGCGCGAGGCCTTGGCCAGCCTCTCGACCGAATGCCTGCCGCCGATCTTCTACCCCGAGCGCCGCTACGACGCGCGCAACGCCGCCGGCCTGCGCGCCGGCGGCGAGGCCCTCTTCGGCCCGGCGGGCCGACCCGCGGCCGGCAAGGTGCTGGTCCTGGTCTCGGCCAGCAGCATCGACCGCGAGCAGGCCGAGCGCCTCTTCGGTCGCAGCCTGCCCGGCAGCCTCGCCGCGCCGGTCAGCGATCGCGAGCACGCGCTCTGGGAGGCCTGGCGGCTCTGGGCCAGGGGTGCCCGCATCTACAGCGTCGGCGTCGGCCTGCCCGCCCAGCGCCTCGGCATGCCGGCGCCGCCAGCGCCCGACCTGCAGTCCAGCCAGCCGCCCGACGAGGGCCTGCTGGCCGCCCTGGCCAACCCGCCATCCGGCTACCGCAAGGCCGAGTCCCCGGCCGACCTGGCCGGCATCGCCAACGACATCGGCCTGACCCTGTCCGACCGACGCCTGTTCCAGTCCCTGGTCATCACCGACCGTGTGCCGATCAACATGCGCCTGCTTCCGGGCAGCATCAGCCCGCCGGCGACCCTCATCCCCGATCCCGACCCCGCCTCGAGCGCCCTCTTGCGCTGGGACCTCGGTCCCGTCGCCCTCGGTGCCGCGCCCCCCAGCCTGTCCTACCTCCTCGAGCCCTTGCAGTCCGGCCGCCACCCGACCAACGTCGAGGCCCTCGCCAGCTATACGGATGGCCTCGACTACGCTGGCCGGGCTCGTTTTCCCGTGCCCGAGGTCGAGGTCATCGGCGCCACCGAGACGCCTAGCCCCTCGCCTTCGCCCGAAGCCTCCGCGACGCCCCGCGATACGGGCACCTCGACGCCGACCGGGACGCTGCCGCCCTCGCCGACCCGACCCAGCGCCACCCCGCGACCGACCGGCCCGCCGCGGCCGATCCACCTGCCCATCCTCTTCCGCGAGCAATGCGTGCCCAAGGCGCGGCCGGTCGATGTGGCGCTGGTCATCGACACCTCCTCCTCGATGAACGGCGCCAAGCTCGCGGCCGCGCGATCGGCCGGGCGCAGCTTCGTGGCCCTGCTCGACCCGAGCCGCGATCGGGCCAGCATCGTCGGCTTCGACAACGAGGCCCGGCTGGCCCAGCCGCTGACCGGTGACCAGGCCGCCCTGGGCCGGGCCCTGGATGGGCTGGCGACGGCGGTGGGCACGCGAATCGATCTGGGCCTCTGGACGGCGCTGGGCGAGCTCACCGGCGCCAACCGTCGGGCCGAGGCCGACCGGGTCATCGTCCTGCTCACCGACGGCCGGCCCCAGCTGGGCACCGAGCCGGCCATGCGGGCCGCCGCCCAGCTGGCCCGCGACGTGGGCGTGGCCACCTACGTCATCGGCCTCGGCGAGGACGTGCTGCCCGAAGTCCTGCGCGAGATCGCCGGCGCCGAATCGCGCGTCTACCTGGCCCCGGACGGGGCCGCCCTCTCCGCCATCTACCGCGACATCGCCCGACTGATCCCCTGCCGCTAGCCCGACGCTGCATGCCGGCACTCGGCCTCGGGCCCGGACCGGTCGCCCCCGCGGGTCACTTTTGCGTTAATTGTCCACCACCGCGTCCACGGCCAGGTAAGAACCTGGACAGAAGCGGCGCCTGACCCCTCGATTGCTGAACAATACCTTCTCACTACCTGAACGGAGGCACCATGAAGCAACGCTTTGCCCTGATCGGCGCCCTGGCCCTTTTGGTGGCCGTGGCCGCTCCGAGCCCCCGCCTGCTCCAGGCCGACGCGTCCTCGGAGCTGGCACGCCTGCGCGTCGCGCATGCTTCGCCCGATGCGCCGGCCGTCGACATCCTGGTCGACGACGCGCTCGCCTTCGCCAACATCGACTTCGAGGATCTGACCGACTACGCCATCCTGCCCGCCGGCACCCACACCATCAAGGTCGTTCCGACCGGCGCCACCGAGCCGGTGGTGATCGAGGCCGAGCTGACCCTGGCGGCCGAGACCGACTACACCGTCGCCGCCGCCGGCCTGCTGGCCGAGATCGCGCCGGTGGTCTTCGTCGACGACAACCGGCTGCCCGAGCCGGGCAAGGCGCACCTGCGCTTCGTCCACCTGTCGCCCGATGCGCCGGCCGTCGACATCGGCGTCAAGGACGGGCCGACGCTCTTCGAGAACGTGGCCTTCCCCGAAGCCGGCGCCTACGTCCCGGTCGACGCGGGCCGCTACACCCTCGAGGTCAGCCCGAGCGGTATGCCCGTGGTGGCGCTGGAGGTGCCCGACGTCGCGCTCGAGGCGGGTACCGTCTACACCGTCTTTGCCATGGGCCGCCTGGCGGACATGTCGCTGGAGCCGGTGATCGCTGTCGACGCCACGACGCCGGATCCGGGTCGGGCCCGCGTCCGGGTCGCGCATGCCTCGCCCGACGCGCCGGCCGTCGACATCCTGGTCGACGACGCGCTGGCCTTCTCGAACGCGTCCTTCGGCGCCATCACCGACTACGCCGAGCTGCCCGCCGGCACCCACACCATCAAGGTCGTTCCGACCGGCGCCACCGAGCCGGTGGTCATCGAGGCCGAGCTGACCCTGGCGGCCGAGACCGACTACACTGTCGCCGCCGCCGGCCTGCTGGCCGAGATCGCGCCGGTGGTCTTCGTCGACGACAACCGGCTGCCCGAGCCGGGCAAGGCGCACCTGCGCTTCGTCCACCTGTCGCCCGATGCGCCGGCGGTCGACATCGGCGTCAAGGACGGGCCGACGCTCTTCGAGAACGTGGCCTTCCCCGAGGCCGGCGCCTACGTCCCGGTCGACGCGGGCCGCTACACCCTCGAGGTCAGCCCGAGCGGTATGCCCGTGGTGGCGCTGGAGGTGCCCGACGTCGCGCTCGAGGCGGGTACCGTCTACACCGTCTTTGCCATGGGCCGCCTGGCGGACATGTCGCTGGAGCCGGTGATCGCTGTCGACGCCACGACGCCGGATCCGGGTCGGGCCCGCGTCCGGGTCGCGCATGCCTCGCCCGACGCGCCGGCCGTCGACATCCTGGTCGACGACGCGCTGGCCTTCTCGAACGCGGCCTTCGGCGCCATCACCGACTACGCCGAGCTGCCCGCCGGCACCCACACCATCAAGGTCGTTCCGACCGGCGCCACCGAGCCGGTGGTCATCGAGGCCGAGCTGACCCTGGCGGCCGAGACCGACTACACCGTCGCCGCCGCCGGCCTGCTGGCCGAGATCGCGCCGGTGGTCTTCGTCGACGACAACCGGCTGCCCGAGCCGGGCAAGGCGCACTTGCGCTTCGTCCACCTCTCGCCCGATGCGCCGGCGGTCGACATCGGCGTCAAGGACGGCCCGACGCTCTTCGAGAACGTGGCCTTCCCCGAGGCCGGCGCCTACGTCGCGGTCGACGCGGGCCGCTACACCCTCGAGGTCAGCCCGAGCGGTATGCCCGTGGTGGCGCTGGAGGTGCCCGACGTCGCGCTCGAGGCGGGTACCGTCTACACCGTCTTTGCCATGGGCCGCCTGGCGGACATGTCGCTGGAGCCGGTGATCGCTGTCGACGCCACGACGCCGGATCCGGGTCGGGCCCGCGTCCGGGTTGCGCATGCCTCGCCCGACGCGCCGGCCGTCGACATCCTGGTCGACGACGCGCTGGCCTTCTCGAACGCGGCCTTCGGCGCCATCACCGACTACGCCGAGCTGCCCGCCGGCACCCACACCATCAAGGTCGTTCCGACCGGCGCCGCCGAGCCGGTGGTCATCGAGGCCGAGCTGACCCTGGCGGCCGAGACCGACTACACCGTCGCCGCCGCCGGCCTGCTGGCCGAGATCGCTCCGCTGGTCCTGGTGGACGACAACCGCCAGCCGGCAGCCGGCCAGGCGCATGTACGCTTCGTGCACGCCTCGCCCGATGCCCCGGCGGTGGACATCGCCGTCGCCGACGGCGGCCCGGTCCTCTTCGCGAACATCGCCTTCGGCGAGGTCGGCGCCTATCTGCCGGTCGGCGCGAACCGCTACGACCTGGAGGTGCGCCTGGCCGGCACCGACACGGTTGCCCTGACGGTGCCCGGCCTGAAGCTGGAGGCGGGCAAGGTCTACACCGTCTTCGCCATGGGGCTCGCCGGCGGCGAGCCCAGCCTGCGCGCCGTCGCGACCGTCGACGCCAGCTACCCCGACCTCACGCCACCGACGCCCGACGTCAACACGATCTACCTGCCGGCCCTCATGAAGTCGTACTGATCGAAGCCTCCGTCCATCGTTGAACGAACGCTGAGCCCATCCGCAATCCGGCCGCGGCGCCCCACCCCGGGGGCGCCGCGGCCAGTTCAAGCACCGGAGGCAGGTGCTGCCCCCGGTCGCCGCTGTCTCCTTCCGCCCTACTCCCCCTCGCCACCCGACGAGGTGGGCGTGCCCTGGGGCGCGATCACGCCTGTCCGAGGCTCAGACCGCCGCCCCGAGCGACGAAAGGCCGCATGAGGGCGCCTGCGGCCCTACGTCACGCCATCCGCCCACCGAGTTCGTGAGCGCGCCCCAGGGCATGCCCGCCTCGTCGCGACCCCGGTCGTCGCACCATCCTTCCGCCTTTCTGCCGCCTCAACGCCCTGCCGCCTCATCGCCCTGCCGCCCCGCCACCCCGCCACCCACCAAGCTCACGGCGCCGCCTCCGCCGCCGCCTCCGCCATGATCAAGTACAGCCCCTGCCCATACGGCTTGATCGCATCGAACGGCACCTGGCCGTAAACCTCGATCGAAGGCGCCACCCCGGTACCCGTCGACACCCGCGTCAGCGTCCCGTCCTCGGCCACCAGCGCGTCCACCGCCCGGGCCGCCGTCAACCCGACCGATCGCAGCCGCCCATCGACCCAGCCGGCCTCGCTCGCGCGCAGCATCGCCGCCGCGATCGCCGCGCTGCCGGAGCTCTCTTCGTAGAAATCGTTGCGCGTCACGACCGTATGCCACAACCCGGACCGCGCCTGAAGCACCGCCAGCCCGGTCAGCTGCCGCTCCAGGCGCGCCCGCAGCTGGGCCTGCCAATAGCCGTCCTCCGGCAGCCAGCGCAGCGCCTCCGTCGTCGCCAGCGCCGCCCAGCCGTTGCCGCGGGCCCACTGCGCCGCCGACAGATGCGGCTGCAGCCCGGCCCGGAAGTCCGACAGGTCCCAGCCGTGGAACCAGCGCCCGCTGGCCGGATCCTGAAGCCGTCGCGCGTGCGCCAACAGCTCGTCGACCGCCAGGCTCAGACAGCTGGCGCAGCCCTGCTGGGCGCCGTAGCGCGCCAGGAGCGGCACGCTCACGATCAGCGTGTCGTCCCAGAGCTGGTCGTCATAGTGGGCCAGCGTGCCGTGGACCCGCGGCGCTCGGTTCATCAGGTAGTCCACCGATCGGCGGGCGACCGCCAGGTAGCGTGGGTCCGGGCGCAGCTCGTAGAGCATGAGCGCCGCCCAGGCCGGCGTCGCCTGGTTTGGATGCGACAGGACCGGATCCGTCACCAGACGGGCGTCGAACCAGGCCGCCACCGCATCGAGCAGCGCCGGGTCCTCGGTCTGCCGGTAGGCCTGCATCAGGCCGGCCATGGCCACGCCGGCCTCCCAGTCCCAGACGTTGATCGCCGCGTCGGGCGCCTCGGTCATCGCCAGCGTGCGCGCCGCCACCCGCAGGCTGCGCTCGCGGGCGGCCGATTGGTCGATGACGCCGACCGCCGCCGGAGCTGGCGCGGCGCCCGAGGCTCCCGCGGCCTGCGCCGCTTCCGTCGGCCCCGCCGCGCGGGACGGAATCGTCGTGGCGGCGCCCGCCGCAGCCGCCACGACCCGCACGCTCGGGATCTCCAGGGCCGCCCGCGGGGCGAGCGGCCGGCTCGAACCGGCCAGCGGCAGCGCCCCGAGCAAAAACGCCACGAGCGGCGGCACCGCGAGTCGAAGGGCATGCCGGTCGCGGCATCCGCCGGCAACCTGGCGTCTCGCGTCCCGATCGGCTCTCGGATCGTGCATGGCCCAACTTTACAGGAAGCGGGACTGAACGGCCCCGCGCGAGCCGGTTGGAGACATGACGCAGGACCGCGAGGCTGGCTTGCAGTGGCGCCATGCAAACGAGCAGCCCACGCGCCGAAGCGGTGGGCTGCTCGTTTGCGAGGCATCAGTGGAGCAGAGGGGATTCGAACCCCTGACCTCTACAGTGCGATTGTAGCGCTCTCCCAGCTGAGCTACTGCCCCGGAAGACCGATATTATAGGACGGTGCCGCCGGCGAGGTCAACCATGACGCAGGGCTTCGGTCGGTCGCCGCTCGGCGCCTGGCTGCCGCTCACGCCAGGCGCTGGATGATCTGCAGCGCGTTCCCGTCCGGGTCGGTGAAGCTGCCGAAGACGGCGTTGGGGGTGCGGTTCTCGAAGCTGAACGCGACGCCGCGGGTCTCGAGCTCGGCCTTGGCCGCGGCGTAGTCGGCCACGCCCAGCACCGGGGTCGCGCCGAAGCGCCGGCCCTCCGGCCCGGCTTCGACCCCTTCGCCGCCGTGCAGCGACAGCGTCAGGTTCCCGGCGCCGAGCACCGCGAAGTCGCCATGCTGGAAGCGCGGCTCCAGGCCGAGCACGTCGTGATACCAGGCGACGCTGCGGGCGACGTCCGAAGACCAGAGCATGATCGAATCGACGTTCTGGATCTGCATGGAAGGGCTCCTGGAAAGGGTGATGGCGCCGCGTCGAGCGGGGTCGAGCGGGCGGTCGAGGGGGCGGGCGGGTCCATCGGCAGGGCAGGCTACCAGTCGCCGGCGTAGCCCGGGTCGTAGGGCGCCGCGTGCTCGCCCAGCCAGTGATGCTGCAGCTCGGTCAGCTGTCGGATGTGCAGGAGGTCGTGCTCCAGCCAGGCGTGCAGCAGGCTGCCGGCCGACATCGCGCCGAAGACCGGATGCACGTTCTCGGCCGACCAATCCGGTGCCGCGAGCCGGCGGAGCCAGGCGAGCGACCGGTCCCGCTCGGCGCTGAAACGGGCCAGCGCCTCGTCCAGGTCCTGCTCGGCATAGGCCCGATCCCGCACCCAGCCCTGCGGGTCGATCGACGGCCAGGCGGTGCCCGGCTGGTGCAGGGTCAGGTCGAGCCGGGTGCGGAAGTCCTCGACCTCCTCGTCGGCCAGGTGGCAGACCACCTCCAGGAGCGACCAGGCCTCGGGTGCCGGCCGCCAGCCGGCCTGCTCGGCCGAGACCCCGTCGACCAGGCCGCGGATCACGATCCGATTCGCTTCGAGCCGGGCCAGGGCTTGGTCCTTCGCGATCGCCATGGGTATCGATGCTCCTTGATTCCGTGCGTTCGATTCGCTCCGGCGCGCGTGAGCATGATCGTCGCGCGCGGGATGGGGCGTGATCCGGTCCGTTGACTCGGGCGCTTCCCGGGCTCAGTCGGTCCAGTAGACCGCCCAGCTGTCCTCGGGCAGGGTCCAGCCGAGGGTGCCGCGGGCGCTGCCATCCAGGGCATGCACCACCAGGCGGGTCCAGCCCGGGCTGAAGCTGTCGTCGGTCTCGCCGACCAGGAGGTAGCGCCCGTCGGGCGAGAAGGCCAGCGGCGCCGCGTCCTGGCCCGTGATCGGCAGGCGCTGCGTGGCGCCGGCCGCTTCGACGTCGGCCCAGCCGATGCCCAGCGCGATCGGCGCGCCGTCCGCGCCGGTCGGGAGCGGCGCCTGGGTCCAGGCCGCTCGCTTCCCCGCCGCGTCCCAGAGCAGGCGCCGTGCCTGGCTGCCCTCGTCCAGCGCCAGGTCCGACTGTCGGCCGGCCGCAAGGTCGATCCGGTGCAGGTGGGCCTCGGACTCGCCGGCCTCGGCCAGCAGCAGCAGGCGGCCGCTCGGCGCGGTCCGGGCTTCGGCCCAGGTCTGGGTTCCGGCGCGCGTCTCCAGCTCGGCCAGCCGGTCCCCGGAGCGGGTGTCGATCAGCTGGACGCCGGCCAGCATGCCGCTGTCGGCCGCCTGTTCCAACAGCGCCGCGCGTCCGCTCTCGGGGTCCCAGGCCAAGAGCGAGAGCGGCCGACCGGGCGAGACCGCCTGGCTCTGCCAGAGCACGCGCTCGTCCACCGTCGGGCCGGCATCGCCACCGACCGCGACGGCGTGCAGCGCCCAGACCGCGGGCCGCGCGGCCAACGCCGGCTCCTGGCCGGGCAGGCCGCCGGTTTGCCGTCCGTAGGCCAGGCTGCTGCCATCGGGCGACCAGGCGAAGCCGACCAGGCGTGCCAGCGCGGTGTCGGCGCTGGCGACGATGCGCGGTCTGGCCTCGGGCGTCAGGTCCTGGACCACCAGCTGCTCGTCGGCGATGGCCGGCTCGCCCGGGGCCCGCTGGATAGCGCGATAGGCCACCTGGTCGCGCTTGGGCGAGAGGGTCCAGTCGGAGATGTTGGCCCCGTCGGTGGTGACCCACAGCGTCTCGCGTCGGCCATCGACCAGGCCGAAGCGGTTGGCGCGGTTGGAGACGCCGGCCGGCGAGGCCGTCAGCGCCACCAGCGCGCCGGCAAGGGTTGATGGATCGAGCGCGGCGGCCGGCGCGGCCGGGGCCGCGGCATCCGAGGGCCCGGCGCCGGTCGCGGCCTGGCTCGCGCTGCGGTCGGTCTCGGGCCCGGGCGGCGGCGTCGAGCCCTCGCGACACGCGGCGATCGACCCGCCCAGGATCAGCGCGGCAAGAAACGGCAGCCGGCGGCTTCGGATGGCGCGCAAGGCTGGCATGGCATCACCTCCACATGGGTGCCGATACCCGATTATAGGCCGCCCGGCGTCGCTGGCATCGCTTCCAGGCCCGGTTTATACTCAGCGTGGCGGGCTCCGGGGTCCGGCGGGCCCCGCCTGTGCGCCCAACCGATCTCAACCATCCGGCCTGGAGCTCGTCGCGGTCATGCCCCAGCCTCCGCCTCCGCCGCGCCTCGTCGTCTTCGGGCTGAGCCTGGCCCTCGGGCTCTGGCCGGCTGCCTGCCAGGGGCCGAGCCCCACGCCGGAGCCCATCGAGGCGGGGCCGATCGCGCTGGTCGCCCCACCCGGCGCGCTGCCCGAGGCGCTGCTGGACGGGTTCACGCGCGCCACCGGCATCTCGGTCGCGCTGCGCGAGTCGGTCGAGGTCGAAGCCCTGCTGCGCGCCGGCGAGCCGATCGATCTGGCCCTGCTGCCCACCGAGGCCCTGCCCGGCCTGATCGAGGACGGTCTGCTGGCGCCCATCGACCACAGCCGCCTGCCGGGCTTCCGGCGCGTGCCCTACAGCTTTCGCGACCTGGCCTACGACCCGGGCAATCGCTACTCGGTGCCGCTGCGCTACGGCATCTCGGGGCTGATCCTGCGCCTCGGAGCGGTCGAGGCCTTCCCCCGCAGCTGGGCCGAGCTCCTGTCCCCCGGCCCGGGCGGGCGGCTGATCCTGCCCCGACGCCCACGCGAGGTGATCGGCGCGGCCCTGCTGGCCGGCGGACACGACGCCAACGCCGAGGATCCCGCGGCCCTGGCGGCGGCGCTGGAGCGCTGGCGGGCTCTGGGCCCGCGGCGCTTGCAGGTCCTCTCCCCCGGCGAGTCGGGCGCCGAGGCGCTGGCCCGGCCCGGGGCGGCCGGTCTGATCGGCCGCGCGGCCGACCTGTCGGCCGCCCGCGCGGCCGGCCTGGATGTCAGCTTCGTCGTGCCGGTCGAGGGTGGGCTGCTGTGGATCGAGCACCTGGTGCTGCCGGAGGCCGGAACCCGGCCGGCGAGCGCCCTGCGACTGGTCGAGCACCTGCTGCGGCCGGACGTGGCGGCCGAGCTGGCCCGATCCGGCTCGGTGGCGCTGGCCAACACGGCCTTGCCCGACGCGCTGGCGCCGGACCTGCTGGCCGACCGCGCGGTCTGGCCGGAGCTGCGGGTCCTGCGCCGATCGGGCATGCTGCTGCCCCTGAGCCCCGCTGGCCGCGCCCTCCACGCCTCGATCTGGGAGCAGCTGTTGGCGCTCTTGGGCGGAGCCGGCTCATGAGCCGCGCCCTGCTGCGCGACGCGCTCTGGCGCCAGCTGGGTCTGGCGGTGGCCGTGATGCTGGCCGCCATGCTGCTGCTGGCGCTGGCGGCCCATGGCCTGCTGCGCGGCTTCGAGCAGCAGGCCTGGCGGGGACGCCAGGCGGAGGCGGCCGAAGCCGCGGCGGCCTCGGTCGGGCGCTACGTGTTGCGGGCCGAGGACGCGATCCGCTTTGCCGGCGTGCTCGATGGTGTCTATCTCGAGGCCTTTCCAGACGCGCTCGAGGCGATCCTGGATCAAGACGACCTGCTGCTCGAGCTGCTGCGGGTGGACGCCTCGGGCGAGATCCTGGCCACGGCGCGCCGCGGGGCGCCGGTCCTGGCCGAGCAGTTCACCATCGCCGAGGCCAGCTGGTTTCGTGAGGCGGCCGCTGGCCGACGCTACCTGAGCGCCGTGCAGCAGGGAGCGACGCCCGTCCCCTCGCTGCTCCTGGCCCTGCCGGCGCTGGACGGCGGCGTGGTCGTGGCGCGGCTGCGCTCCGAGACGCTCTGGGACGCCGTGGATGCCTTCCGCTTCGGCGAAGGCGGTCGGGCCTACGTCGTCGACCGGGAGGGGCGGCTGCTGGCCCACTCCGACCCCGATCGGGTTCTGGCCAGCTTCAGCCTCGAGGGTCGGCCGGAGCTGGCCGCCCTGCGGTCGGCGCCGGCCGGTCGTTGGAGCGGCGCCTATCGGAACTTCGAGGGCCTGGAGGTGCTGGCCGCGACCGCGCCGGTCGGCGCGGCGCCGGCGGCCGAGGCCGACACGGCCCTGGGCGCACCGGCCGGCGGCGGCGAATGGTACGTCTTCGCCGAGCTGCCGCGCGACGAGGCCTTCGCCTGGAGCCGTCTGGCCTGGCGATGGCTGACCGGGGCGTTGGCCCTGCTGGGCCTCCTGACGCTGGCCGCGACGGCCTGGCTGCTGGCCCAGCTGATCTGGCCGCTGCGCCTGGCGCCGCTGGGCTTGCCGCTGTCCCCGGCGGTGGCGACGGCCGGGGCGACGGAAGCCGATGCCCTGGGCCAGACCCAGGCGCTGTCGCGGCGCGACATCGAGGCCCTGCGCGGTGCCTTCGACGACATGTACAACCGGGTCACCGACATCGATCGCCTGACCAGTGAGTTCCTGGCCACCGTCAGCCATGAGCTGCGCACGCCGCTCAACTCGGTCATCGGCTACGCCGAGCTGATCCTCGGCGGCCTCAACGGCCCGCTCGAGGCCGAGATGCAGCAGGATGTCGAGGCCATCTACGAGAACGGCCAGCTGTTGCTGCGCCTGGTCAACGACCTGCTGGACCTAGCCAAGATCGAGGCCGGCCGGCTCGAGCTGGAGCTGGTTCGGATCGATCCGGCCGGCCTGCTCGAGGCGACCCGAGCCGCCAACACGCGACAGCTGGAGCAGAAGGGCCTTGCGCTGGCGCTCGAGCCGGCGCCCGACCTGCCCTTGATCTGGGGCGATCCCCTGCGCTTGCAGCAGGTGCTCGACAATCTGGTCTCCAACGCGATCAAGTTCACCGAGGCTGGGGAGGTGCGCCTCGCGGCGCGGCGCGAGGGGGACTGGCTGGTGATCGCGGTCAGCGACACCGGCATCGGCATCTCCGAGGCCGACCGCGAGACCATCTTCGAGCGCTTCCGGCAGCTGGACGGCTCCTTCACCCGTCGGGCCGAGGGCACCGGCCTGGGCCTGGCCATCAGCCGGCACCTGGTGCGCATGCACGGCGGGCGGATCGAGGTCGAGAGCCAGCCGGGCGCCGGCAGCACCTTCCGGGTCCTCCTGCCCATCGAGGAAACGCCGTCCCATTCCCGAGGGCTGGCCATCGGGACCCTGCTCTAGAACGGCCTGGCCCTACGGGCCCGTTCGAGGGCGAGGCGGCGTCGACCGGCCAGGGGCCTTGGTGCGCGTGCCGCGGCCCGGTATACTGAGCGCCGATGCACCGACGCTGGACTCCTCGGGCGGCGCCCCTCCCCGCGCCCCCTGCCCCCCGTTTCGCGAGGCCGCATGCGACGCCCGTTGATCGCCGGCAACTGGAAGATGCACAAGACCGCGGCCGAGGCCCGTGAGCTGGCCCGAGCCGTCGCCCTGGGCTGCGCGGGCCAGGATGGCTTGGACGTGCTCCTGGCGCCGCCCTACACCGCCCTGTCGGCCGTGGCCGAGATCGCCCGGCCGGCCGGCCTGCTGCTGGCCGCGCAGGACATGCACTGGGCCGAGCAGGGCGCCTTCACCGGCGCCATCAGCCCGGGCATGGTGGCCGAGTGGGCCAGCCACGTCATCCTGGGCCACAGCGAACGGCGGGCCCTCTTCGGCGAGACCGACATCGAGGTCAACCGCAAGCTGCACGCCGCCTTCGCCCAGGGCCTGCTGCCCATCATCTGCGTCGGCGAGAGCGCGGAGCAACGCGATGCGGGTCAGGCCGACGCGGTGGTGGCGGCGCAGGTCGTGGCCGCCTTCGAGGGCATTCCGGCCGACGAGGCCGCCCGCGCCATCCTGGCCTACGAGCCGGTCTGGGCCATCGGCAGCGGGCGCGCCTGCGATCCGGCCGAGGCCGCTCGGATGATGGCCCGGCTGCGTGCCGGGCTGGCCGAGCGCTTCGACGCCCGAACCGCCCAGGCGATGCGCCTGCTCTACGGCGGCTCGGTCAAGCCCGACAACATCCGCGACTACCTGGCCGCCGCCGACATCGACGGCGCGCTGGTCGGCGGCGCCTCGCTGGGCGCCGAATCCTTCAACACGCTGCTGCGCCTGAGCGCCTCGGCCCCTCCGGGCTGAGGCCGGGCCGGCGCTCCGTTCCGATGCAACCCCACAGGAAGGACCTTCCTTGAACGAGAAGCTGAAGATCATCCCGCTCGGCGGCCTGGGCGAGGTCGGCCGCAACATGACCGTCATCCAATACGGCGACGCCATGATCGTGATCGACTGTGGCTTGATGTTCCCCGAGAGCGACATGCCGGGCGTCGACCTGGTCCTGCCGAACTTCACCTACCTGGCCGAGAACGTCGAGCACCTGCTGGGCTACTTCATCACCCACGGGCACGAGGACCATCACGGTGCGCTGGGGCACGTGCTGCCGCAGGCGCCGGCGCCGATCTACGCCACGCGGCTGACCCGCGGCCTGATCGAGGTGCGGCTCAAGGAGCACAAGCTCCTGGACTCGGCCGTGATCCATACCGTGGAGCACGACGACGTGATCGAGATCGGCCCCTTCCGGATCGAGCCGATCCGGGTGGCGCACTCGATTCCGGACGCCGTCGGCTACGCCGTCCACACGCCGCTGGGCACGGTCGTGCACAGCGCCGAGTACAAGTTCGACCTCACGCCGGTGATGGGCAACACCACCGACATCCACAAGCTGGCCCGGTTGGGCGAGGCGGGCGTGCTGGCCCTGCTCTCGGACAGCACCAACGCCGAGCGCGCCGGCTGGACCCCCTCCGAGTCGATCGTCCGCGAGACCCTCGAACGGGTCTTCGAGCGCGCCGAGGGACGCATCATCATCGCCACCTTCGCCTCGAACATCTCGCGGGTCCAGGAGGTGATCAACGTGGCCGAGGAGTTCGAGCGGCGCGTGGGCCTGGTGGGCCGCTCGATGGAGAACAACGGCGAGATGGCGCACAAGCTGGGCTATCTCGAGAGCGAGCCGGGCACCCTGGCCTCGATCGGCGAGCTGGACGGCCTGCCGGATGACGAGGTCGTGATCTGCTGCACCGGCACCCAGGGCGAGCCGACCAGCGCCCTGGTGCGCATGGCCGACGGCCGGCATCCACGCATCAAGCTGCGGCCGGGCGATACGGTGGTGCTCTCGGCCTCGCCCATCCCCGGCAACGAGGAGCTGGTGCACCGGACCCTGGACAACCTCTTCCGGCAGGGCGCCCACGTGCTGTACCAGGCCCTGGCGCCGGTGCACGTCTCGGGCCATGCCAGCCGCGAGGAGCTCAAGCTGATGCTCAAGCTCACCTCGCCGCGCTACTTCATCCCCTCGGGCGGCGAGTACCGCATGCTGGCGCTGCACAAGGAGCTGGCCGAGGAGCTGGGCATGCCCAGCGAGAACATCTTCGTCATCGAGAGCGGGCAGGTGCTCGAGTTCGACGCCAACGGCGTGCGGCACGGCGACAGCGTGCCCGGCGGCTACATCTTCGTCGACGGCTCCGGGATCGGCGACATCGGCGAGGCGGTGCTGCGCGAGCGCCGCTCGCTGTCCTTCGCCGGCTTCGTGATCGTCAACCTGGTCGTCGACGCCCAGAGCGGCGAGGTCAAGGACCTCGAGCTGATGACGCGCGGCTGGGTCTATCGACCGGAGTCCGAGGCCGTCCTGTCCGAGCTCGAGGACTTCGTGCGGCGCATGGTCCGCGGCGCCGAGCCCGGCGGCAACCTCTCGGAGCTGCTGCGCAAGCGCGTCGGCGACCTGGTCTACGAGCGCACGCGGCGACGCCCGATGGTCATGGTCAGCGTGCTGGAAGCCTGAGCCGCGATCCGGGTCGAGCCGGGCCCGTCGACGTCAAGGCGCGGCTTCCGGCTCGATCTCGACCGCGCGCATCCCCAAGCCCAGGATCAGCCACATCAGGGCGAAGGCGTGGGGGTAGGTGAAGAAGTAGTGGTCGACCAGGCCGGTGGTCAGCGCCGTGGCCAGCGCGGCCAGGCAGCCGAGCACCAGGGCGCGCTGGCCGCCGGCCGGCATGCCGTGCCAGGCCAGGAGCAGGCGCAGGGTCGCCGTGGCCATCAGGCCCAGGAAGGCCGTCAGGCCGATCAGGCCCATGGTCTCGGCGATGATCAGGTAGAGGCTCGAGACGCCGCGATAGAGGTCGATGTCGCGCGGGCTGCCGAAGCCGACGCCGAACCAGGGATAGCGCTCGATCAGCCGAAGGGCGTCCTTGTACTCGCCGAAGCGCATGACCGTGGCGCGGTCCCGGCCGGCCAGGCCGGCCAGAAAGTGCTCGACATAAGCATGGGTCCAGGGCAGGACCTGGGCCAGGGCCAGCAGGCCCAGCCCGGCCACCAGGCCGAGCGCCAGCATGCGCCGATCGCGGACCAGGCCGATGACGCCCAGCGCCGCGACGAAGCCCACCAGCGAGCCGCGCGAGACGGTCGCCAGCAGGGCCAGGCTCATCAGCGCGACGGCGGGCAGCACCAGCCGGCGGTCGATCAGCGGGCGGCGGCTGATGGCCTGCGGCAGCAGCAGCGCGGTCATCACCCCCAGCATGCCGCCGAAGGAGTTGGGGTCGATCGAGGTGCCGGTGGCGCGCTGCAGACGTCCGGGATCGTCGTTGAGGAAGCGCAGCACGCCCGGGCCGCTGGGGTAGTCCAGCACCGAGAGGGTCGACAGCAAGCGCACCTGCAGCCCGTCGGGCAGCAGGTAGAGCGCCAGGCCGATGCATGCCGCGGCGAAGCCGAAGCCGACCAGGGCCAGGAAGATGCGGCGCAGGCGCTGGCGGTCCTCGATCAGGTTGGCCACCACGAAGAACAGGCCGGCGCCCAGCAGGAGCTCGGCGAAGCCGCGGATCTGGTTGCGGCCGGGCATGCCGTTGGCGCTGCCGGCCAGGAGCGCGGCGACCATCAGGCCCATGAACAGCAGCACGCCGCCCGAAAGGGGCGGCAGGTGGACCCGGGCCTGGTCGCGCAGCACCAGGCGCATCAGGAAGATCAGGTAGACCGTGCCCAGGGCCAGGTCGAGCAGGGTCGGGTTGAAGCCGATGCCGAAGGGCAGGGCGGCGAAGGGCAGCAGCGTGATGACGGCGACCAGGGCCAGGAAGGCCAGGTCGATGTCGCGCATCACGAAGGGCGCGGCGGCCAGTGCCAGGAGGCAGGCCAGCGCCGCCAGCGGGTGGACGAAGACCGCCAGCGCGGCGCCGAGCAGGGTCGCCAGGACGGCGCCGGCCAGGACGATGCGGACGCGGGCGCGCGGGTCGTCGATGCGCAGGCGGGCGAGGAGCATGGGCGCAATCCTAGGCCGGCGGGCCGATGGGTCAAGCCCCGGCTGCCGCCCGGCCGGGACCGATCGGGCGCGCGATTGACCGCCGGCCGTACGCGTTGCAGGATTGAGGCCCCCGCGCGCGCTGCTTCCGCGCGCGACCGAGCCAGGAGGTACCGGTGCACCATCCATCCGACCCGTCGTCCGGGCTCGCTCGCCGCCAGGGTCCCGCCGGCCGTCCAGGCCCGACCGAGCCCTCCGGTCCGCCCGGCCGCTTCGGCGCCCTTGGCCGGCTGACGTTGTTGGGGCTCCTGCTTCTGGCCGGCTGTCGCGGCGATCCGGCCGCCGCGCCGTTCGTCGATCTGGCCGACGCCGACTTCGAGGTCGGCGTGACCCCGCTGCCGCTGCGGGTCGAGGTCCTGGCCAGCCATCCGCACGATCCGTCGGCCTTCACCCAGGGCCTGATCGACTACGGCGGCAAGCTCTACGAGAGCACCGGGCTCAACGGCCGTTCCAGCCTGCGCCGGGTGGACATCGAGACTGGCGCCGTCGAGCTGCAGGTGCCGGTCGACGAGGCCTACTTCGCCGAGGGGCTGGAGCGGGTGGACCAGCGCCTGATCCAGCTGACCTGGCAGTCCGGCAAGGCCTTCGTCTACGATCTGGACAGCTTCGAGCTGCTGGCCGAGCTCGACTACGCGACGGAGGGCTGGGGCCTGTGCCTGGCCGAGGCCGCCGGGCACCTGGTGATGAGCGACGGCAGCGACCAGCTCTACTTCCGCGACCCGGAGACCTTCGCGGAGCTGGGCCGGGTCGCGGTCACGCGGGCCGGCCAGCCGCAGACCATGCTCAACGAGCTGGAGTGCGTCGGCCAGGTGGTCTACGCCAACGTTTGGCAGACCGACGAGATCGTGGTCATCGACCCCGATACGGGCGCCATCGGAGCGGTCATCGACACCGCGGCCCCCGGCTCCGACCCGCTGTTGACGCCGGAGGAGCGCGCCTCGGCCGACGTCCTCAACGGCATCGTCTGGCTGGAGGACGCCGACCGCTTCCTGATCACCGGCAAGCTCTGGCCGAGGCTCTTCGAGGTCGGATTCCAGCCGGCGGAGCCAGGCGGATGAGCCGGCACCGCTCGAGCCCTTCGGCCCCGCCCGCCGCCCGCCGCCCGCTCGTCGTGCCGAGCCGGCCCCGCCGACCCGCCGCGGCCCTGCTCGCCGGCCTGCAGGGCGGCCTGGCCGCGCTGGCCCTGCTGGCCGGGCCAGCGCCGCCGGCGACCCGCGCCCAGCCGGGGGTCGAGCGCCTGAAGCTGGAGCTGCTGGCCGAGCACCCGCACGACCCGCTGGCGCATACCCAAGGCCTGCTGTTCCACGATGGCCGGCTCTACGAGAGCGAGGGCAAGGACTACGCGCCCTTCGGCGCCGGCCAGCCCGACTACCGCTCCTCGCTGCGTCAGGTCGACCCGAGCAGCGGCGAGGTCCTGCGCCGGGTCGACCGCAGCGACTACTGGGCCGAGGGCCTGGCACGGGTCGACAGGCGCCTGGTGCAGATCAGCTACCTGGCGCGCCGGGCCACCTTCTACGACCTCGACAGCTTCGCGGAGCTGGCTGGGGTCGACTACGAGGTCGAGGAGGGCTGGGGCCTCTGCCACGACGCGCCCCGTGATCGCCTGCTGATGAGCGACGGCTCGAGCCGGCTCTACCTGCGCGACCCGCGGAGCTTCGCGCCGCTCGGCAGCCTGACGGTGACCCTGGCGGGTCGCCCGCTGGCCAAGCTCAACGAGCTGGAGTGCGTCGGCGACCGCGTCTACGCCAACCTCTTCCCCGACATCGGGCGCCCCGACCTCTACGACACCATCGCGCGCATCGATGCCCGGACCGGGGTCGTCGACGGGCTGATCGACGCCGGCGGCCTGCTGAGCGCCGCCGAGATGGCCGAGTTCGGCGTGGCCGAGCTCAACGGCATCGCGGCCGATCCGGAGCGCCAGGTCTTCTACCTCACCGGCAAGCTCTGGCCCAAGCTCTTCGAGGTGCGCCTGGTGCCCGACGATTCGCGCGGGACGGTCACGCCCGAGCTCTCGCCCTCGCCGGAGCCCAGCGCCAGCCCCTCGAGCGGCCCCAGCGCCACGCCGACGGCCGCGCCCACCCGGCCCCCGGCGCCGCCCGAACGGCTGCGCGTGCAGGTGCTCGAGCGCCTGCCCCACGATTCGACCATCTACACCCAGGGCCTGCTGCTCCACGAAGGCATCCTCTACGAGACCTCGGGTCACCCGTCGGCGGCCACCGGCGGCCCGGTGCGGCTCTCCGCGCTGCGGGCGCTGGTGCCCGAGACGGGCGAGCAGCTGCGCATCACCGAGCTCGACGACCGCTATTACGGCGAAGGCCTGGCCTTGCTGGCCGACCGGCTCTTCTGGATCACCTGGCAGGACGGCCTGGCCTTCGAGTTCGATCGCGACAGCTTCGAGCGCCTGGAGGTGCACAGCTATGCCGGCGAGGGCTGGGGCCTCTGCTCGGACGGCCACGACTTGTTCATGAGCGACGGCTCGGCCCGCATCACCCGCCGCGATCCCGAGGACTTCAGCGTCCTGGGTCAGGTCGAGGTGCGCGACATGGGCCAGCCGGTAGCCCGGCTCAACGAGCTCGAATGCGTGGACGACCAGGTCTACGCCAACGTCTGGAAGACCGACGAGATCCTGCGCATCGACCGCCGCAGCGGCAACGTGCTGGCTCGGATCGACGCCAGCGGCCTTCGGCCGGCCAGCGCCACCAACCGCGAGGCCGTGCTCAACGGCATCGCCTGGGATGCGGCCAGCCAGACCTTCCTGATCACCGGCAAGTGGTGGGACCTGATGTACCGCGTCCGCTTCGTGCCCGCGTCCGCCGCGCCGATCTATCTGCCGCTGCTGCGGCAGGGTGGCTGAGCCGCATGGCCTGGATCGAGACCGTTCCACCGCGTGACGCGACCGGACGCTTGGGGCGCATCTACGCCCAGGCCATCGCCCGGGCCGGGAAGGTCTTCCAGATCCTGCAGATCCAGAGCCCGAACCCGGCCGTGCTCCAGGGCAGCATGCAGCTCTACACCGCCAGCATGATGGGCGCGTCGCCCCTCTCGCGGGCCGAACGCGAGGCGCTGGCCACCACCGTCAGCCGCCTCAACGCCTGCCACTACTGAACCCAGGCCCATGCGGCGGACTTCCGGTCGGAGGTCGAGGCGGAGATCGCTGCCGGCACCTGGCCCGGCCCCGGCGACGTCGGGGCGATGGTCGACGCCTTGATCCACGACGATGCGCGCGTCGCCTGGTCGCCCCGTCTGCGCGCCCTGCTCGACTATGCCGCGACGCTGACGCGCCGCCCCGCCAGCGTCGATTCCGCCGATCTCGACGCGCTGCGCGCCCAGGGCCTCGGCGACCGCGCCATCCACGACGCGGCCCAGGTCATCGCCTACTTCAACTACATCAACCGCGTCGCCGACGGCCTGGGCGTCGATCTCGAGCCGGACATGCCGCCTCGGCCGCTGCATTCCCAGGTCGCGCCGCAGGAGCCCTAGCCATGAGCCGCGCCGATGGTCTTGCCTCAGCCGAGCCATTCCGCATCTCGCCGATCCGCGCCGGCCTGGGCGCCCGCATCGAGGGCCTCGACCTTTCGGCCCCGCTGGATGAGACGACCTTCGAGGCCATCCGGCGCGCCTTCTTCGAGCACCACATTCTGGCCATTCCCGGCCAGGACATCTCCGCCGCCGACCTGGTTCGCTTCAGCAAGCGCTTCGGTGAGCTCGAGCCGCACCTGCTCGACCAGTTCCACCATCCCGACTTTCCCGAGATCCTGATGCTCTCCACCGTGGTCGAGGACGGTCGGCCGCTGGGCTTCGCCACCCCGCCCGACCCGGCCTTCCACTCCGACCTCTCCTACCGACCCCTACCCAGCCGCGTCACCCTCCTCTACGCGCTGGAGGTGCCGACCGACGGTAGCGGCGACACCCGCTTCATCGACACCGTGGCGGCCTACGAGGCCCTGCCTGCCGAGATCCAGAGATCGATCGGCCATCTCCGGGCGGTCCACAACTACGCCTACCGCTACGGCGACCGTCTGACGCCCGAGCAGTTGGCCAGGACCGAGGATGTCGTGCACCCCGTCGTGCGCCGCATCCCCGAGACGGGCCAGCGGTCGCTCTTCGTGAACCCCAGCTTCACCGGGCGCATCGAGGATCTGCCGGAGCGGGCCAGCCAGAACCTCCTAAGCCAACTCTTCGAGCATTGCGAGCAGGAGCGTTTCGGTCTGACCTACGCCTGGACCGCCGGCGACCTCGTCTTCTGGGACAACGCGGCCACGATGCACGCCGCGACGGCGCTGCCGGAGGGGGCGCGGCGAACCTTGATGCGGACGACGGTGATCGGAGAGGTTCCGATCTGAGAGCCTGTCCGAGCAGAGACCTCGGTGGGCAAGCGCGTATCGAGGTCGTCTGTGTCCGACTACGTGAACACAGTCGCCTGGAAGCGTCCGGTTCTGGTGGCCGAGCTCGGGTGACTCCGCCTGCGAGCCTATCTCGCCGGCAGCCCGATATGAAGTTCCCCGGTGGACTCGTGCTGACAGGCGATCCGGCCTGGCCGTGGAGGAAGGCTTGCGGTAAGCAGCGCCCTGCCGTCTCCGAAGCGGGTTGTCCGAAGTCTTCCAGCCCTACCGGTCTCTACTTTCCGTCGAAAGACGACAGGGGCACCCGCTTGGACACCCCTGTTCATTCACGTTCATTCACGTTCAGCGCACGCTCGCGCCCGAGGCCAGCCGACGTGGACGGAGGCTAGGACTCCACCACCGCCATCGCCGCCTCGCGTAGCGCAGCTGCCCGGTCGGTCCGCTCCCAGGGCAGGTCCAGGTCGTCGCGGCCGAAGTGCCCGTAGGCCGCCGTCTGGCGGAAGATCGGCCGGCGCAGCTTCAGGTCGCGGATGATGGCGCCCGGCCGCAGGTCGAAGTGCGCCTGCACCAGCTCGCGGATGCGCTCGGGGTCGATCGTCTCGGTGCCGAAGGTGTCGATGTTCAGCGAGAGCGGCTCGGCCACGCCGATGGCGTAGGCCAGCTGGATCTCGACCCGCGTGCAGAGCCCGGCCGCGACCAGGTTCTTGGCCACCCAGCGCGCCGCGTAGGCGCCCGAGCGGTCGACCTTGGTGGCGTCCTTGCCGCTGAAGGCCCCGCCGCCGTGGCTGGCCATGCCGCCATAGGTGTCGACGATGATCTTGCGGCCGGTCAGGCCGCAGTCGCCCTGAGGGCCGCCGATGACGAAGCGCCCGGTCGGGTTGGTCAGGATGCGCGTCTCGGCGTCCATCAGCTCGGCCGGCATGACCGGCTTGATCACGTGCTCGATCAGGTCGCGGCGAATCTGCTCCTGGCTCGCGTCCGGGTCGTGCTGGGTCGAGATGAGCACGGTCGTGACGCGCTTGGGCTTGCCGTAGGCGTACTCGACCGAGACCTGGCTCTTGCCGTCCGGGCGCAGGTACTTCAGGGTCGAGTTCTTGCGCACGTAGGCCAGCCGGCGGGTCAGCTGGTGCGCCAGGTGGATCGGCAGCGGCATCAGCTCGTCGGTCTCGTCGCAGGCGAAGCCGATCATCATGCCCTGGTCGCCGGCGCCGATGGCCTCGACCTCGGCGTCGCTCATCGCGCCTTCCTTGTGCTCCAGCGCCTCGTCGACGCCCATCGCGATGTCGGCCGACTGCTTGTTGATGGCCGTGATCACGCCGCAGGTGTCGGCTGCGATGCCGTAGGCGGCGTCGGTATAGCCCGTGGCGCGGATGGCGTCGCGGATCACCTGCGGGTAGTCGACCGTCGCGCTGGTGGTGATCTCGCCGGTGACCAGGGCCAGGCCGGTGGTCACCACCGTCTCGCAGGCCACCCGGCCGCGCGGGTCCTGCTCCAGAATGGCGTCCAGGATGGCGTCCGAGATCTGGTCGCAGAGCTTGTCCGGGTGGCCCTCGGTCACCGATTCGCTGGTGAACAGGAATCGGGGCGAGGACATGAACGAGGTCGTCATCGTCAGGCTCCTTGATGCCGGCCGGCATGGCGGCCATGCTGGTGCGCGCGGTTCAGGGCGTCCACGAGCGCGTCGGGGATGTCGCCGAAGTGCTCGGCATAGCGCTTGGTGAAGCTGGGGATGGTGTAGCGGTGGGCCTGGGTCCCCAGCGATTCCAGGGCGTAGGTGGCGGCCAGCGCGCCGGCGCGGCCGGCCACCGGCCAGGGCAGACCGTGCAGCAGCCCGAACATGATGCCCGAGCGGTAGGCGTCGCCGATGCCGGTGGGATCGACCTGGCGCGTGGCGGGCACGGCCGGGATGACGTGCGTCTCACCGCCGGCGCGGATCACCGAGCCCTTCTCGCCGTGGGTGATCACCACCACGTCGGTCATGCCGACGATGGCATCCTCGGTCAGGCCGGTCTTCTCGTGCACCAGCTCGAACTCGTACTCGTTGGCCACGAAGCAGGTGCAGCCCTCGATGCCGGCCACCAGCGCCTCGCCCGACAGCCGCACGATCTGCTGGCTGGGGTCGTAGACGTAGGGGATCTCGAGGTCCCGGCACTCCTGGACGTACTTGACCATCGCCTCGGGCGCGTTGGGCGCGATCACGGCCAGCTCGATCGAGGCCGCGTCGAGGTCGTGGAAGGACAGCTGCGTGGCCGAACCCATCGCGCCGACGTAGAAGCTGGCGATCTGGCGGTTCTTGCGGTCGGTCGAGACGAAGAAGCTCGAGGTGCTCTCGTCCGGCAGGACCCGGGTCAGGGACATGTCCACGCCGTGCTGCTCGAGGCGCTCGTGGTCGTAGGCGAAGTCGGCGCCGACGGTGGCCATGACGTGCGGGCATTCGCCGAGCAGGGCCAGGTTGTAGGCGATGTTGGCCGCGCAGCCGCCCGGCTCGCGACGCAGGCTGTCGACCAGGAAGCTGACCGAGAGCACGTCGATCTTGTCGGGCAGGATGTGCTCGCTGAAATCGCCCGGAAAGGACATGATGTAGTCGTAGGCGACCGATCCGGTGATGATGATGCGCATGGCGTTGCTCCTGGGTCGCTGGGGCTAGGACGCGGGCACCGGGCTGGCGGCGGCCTCGACCGCCGCGCGCAGGCCGGCTTCGAAGGGTGGGCGCAGCACGCCTGCCTCGGTCACGATGGCGCTGATGTAGCGGGCCGGCGTCAGGTCGAAGGCCGGGTTGGCGGCCGTGACCCCGGCCGGCGGGATGCGCCGACCGGCGATCTCGGTGACCTCGGTCGGGTCGCGCAGCTCGATCGGGATTTCGGCGCCGCTGGGGCAGCCCAGGTCGATGGTCGAGCTCGGGGCGACGACGTACACCGGCACGCCGTTCTCGCGGGCGACCACGGCCAGCGGATAGGTGCCGACCTTGTTGGCCACGTCGCCGTTGGCCGCGATCCGATCGGCGCCGACCAGCACGGCGTCGACCTCGCCCCGCTGCAGATAGTAGCCGGCCGCTCCGTCGACGATCAGGGTCTGCGGCACGCCCAGCCGCGCCAGCTCCCAGGTGGTCAGCCGCGCGCCCTGCAAGCGCGGCCGCGTCTCGTCCACCAGGACCCGGATTCGCTTGCCCTGCTCGTGCGCGGCCCGGATCACGCCCAGGGCGGTGCCGTAGTCGACCGTGGCCAGCGCGCCGGTGTTGCAGTGGTGGATCACGGTGCAGCGCTCGGGCAGGAGCGCCGCGCCATGGGCGCCCATGCGCCGGTTGGTGGCCAGGTCCTCGTCGGCGATGCGCTCGGCCTCGGCCAGCGCCAGCGTGCGCAGGGCGGTCGGCTCGGTCTCGCCGGCCGCGATCTCGGCGTCGAGTCGACCGAGCACGCGGCGCAGGGCCCAGGCCAGGTTGGAGGCGGTCGGCCGGGCCGCCAGGAGCGTCTCGGCGTCGATGGCCAGATCGGCGCGCAGGCCGGCGGCCGTCGACGCCGTCGACCCCTGGGCACCGAGGGCCAGGCCGTAGGCCGCCGTGGCGCCGATGGCCGGGGCGCCGCGCACGGCCATGTCGCGGATGGCCTCGGCCAGACTGGCCACGTCGTCCAGGACCAGCGTCGACTCCCGCTCGGGGAGCAGGCGCTGGTCGATCATGCAGACGCGCGCGTCGCGCCAATAGACGGTTCGTGTCGGGCTCATCGCCTTCATCGCATGCCTGCCCTGCCGTGGCACCAAAAACAAACGACGTCTCGCCGCAGGCGCAGAGACGTCGGGGAGAACCTCTCATCTCTCGATCCGCGCTGTCGCGCGAGCCGGCGGACTTGGCACCGTGGCCTTGGCCTGGTTGCCGGGGTTTCGTCGGGCCGTTCCCTCCACCCCTCTCGATAAGATCACGGACTGTGAAATTGTCGGCCAGATTGTACAACAGGCCCGCCGCCCGACAAAAAGCCGGGCTCGCCGCGCCCAGCGCGCGGGCCGACGCGGATGATTGTCGCAAGGCCGGGCCGGCTGTGCTAGCCTGGACGGGCGATGGATCTCCTGGAACTCCTATCCGGCACGATGGGCGAGGGCATGCGCAGCGATGGGCTGGGCTCGCTGCCCCAACGGCTCGTCCTGCTGGCGGGCCTGCTGCTGGCCGTCTGGATCGGCCGGCGCCTCTCCTGGCCTCTGGCCTGGCGCCTGGTGCGGCTGTCGCGCTACGCGCACCGCGCCCGGGCGCATCGGCCGGAGCGCCAGACCACGCTGCAGGGTCTGATCGCCGACCTGATCGGCTTCGCGGTGCTGATCGTGGCCTTCATCGTCGGCGTGGTGCAGCTGGTCGGTGTCGACGTCGACACGGTCGTCTGGACGGTCGGCTTGCTCAGCGCCGGCTTCGGCCTGGGGGCGCGACCGATCATCAGCGACATCCTGGCCGGCATCAGCTACGTCTTCGAGGACGCCTTCTCGGTGGGCGAGAAGGTGCTCTTCGCCGAGGTCGAGGGCGTGATCGAGCAGGTCAACCTCCGCACGACCCACATCCGGGCGCCCTCGGGCGAGCTCTGCATCGTGCCCAACGGCGAGATCCGGGTGATGCGCAACTTCAGCCGCGGACGCTTCTCGACCGCCAACGTCACCCTGTCGGTGGCCAGCAGCGACCTCGGCCGCGCGCTCGAGATCCTCGAAGACCTCGGGCCCGCGGCGGCGGAGGCCTTGCCCGACCTGAACCTGCCCTGGCAGCTGATCAGCAAATCGGGCGAGCTGGGGACGCGGATGGAGCTGACCCTCCTGGCCCGCACCCGCTTCGGGACCGGCGCGGAGCTTCGACCCCGGCTGATGGCCCTGGTGCACGAGCGGTTGAGCGCGGCGGGGATCGATTTCGATGCCTGAGCGCGCGCCGAATCGGCGCTCGATCGGCTGCGCCCGCGGGCGGCGCGGCCGCGCGCTGGCCCTTGGCTGGGCGCTCGTCGCCGGACTGTTGCTGGCGCCGGTCGGGCGGGGAACGACCCGGCCCCCATCGGCCGCGGCCCAGGCTTCGGTCCTGGACATCGACGTGACCGTGCGCGGCATCGCGCGGCTCTACGCCGCCGAGATCGGCCTGCGCTTCGACCCGACGCAGGTGACGCCGGTCGACGCGATGCCGTCGCGGCCCGGGCTGCAGCTGGCGGCCGGCAGTGGCTGGGGCGGCAGCCCCTTCACCCTGGTCAACGCGATCGATGCCGACGCGGGAACGGCCCGCTTCGCGGCGACCCTGCTCGCGCCCGCGCCGGCGCTGACCGGTGACCGCGTGCTGGTCACCCTGCGTCTCAGCCCGCGCCGCCTGGAGCCAGAGGATGCCTGGGGGCTGACCGACGTCCGGCTCGTCGATCGACGGGGTCAGGTCCTGGAGGCGGTCTGGGAGGGCGTCGAGATCCGTCCGGTCATCGCCTGGACCCGTCTGGAGCCCGGCGCCTTTCTGCCCTGGACGGCGTCGGGGCCCTGAGGGGGTCGGTCCCGCGGTTCACGGCAGCTTGCTTTGGGCAGCGCCGGGAGGCGGCGACGCCAGGTGCGCGGCGATCCGGGTCAGGCCGGCCCGCTCGGCCAGCGCATGGGCTTCGCTTCGGAGCAGGTCGCCGTGAGCGGCGTCCGAGCCCTGCTGCGCGAGGAGCCTGGCCTTGGCCGCCAGCAGATCGATGTGGTCGATCACGCTCGGCGCGTCCCCGTCGGCGATATGGCCGGCGCGTTCCCGCAGCGCAAGCGCCGCGTGATCCGGTAGGGCTCGCGCCAGGTAGAGCTCGACCCAGCGGATCCCGAGCCGAAGGCAGAGCGGCGGCGCATCGGGACCGAGCAGCGCCTCGGCGCGCTCGAGCAAGGACTCGACCTCGCGGACCGAGAAGCGCGGTCGGGCGACCTGCAGGCGGGCCTGGGTCACGGCCAGCCGAGGCAGCCAGAGGCGTTGCAGACCCAGGCGGACCGCGGTCTCGGCCGCGCGGTCCAAGTGCTGCTGCGCCGGCCGCGACTGCCCCAGCTCGACATAGATCCGCCCCAGCAGCTCGGCGCAGGACAGGTCCAGCATGTCGATGCGGCTTCGGGTCCCCCGGTGGGCCGGTCGATCCAGGAGCCCGAGCTGCGCCTCGGCCAGGTGGGCGCGGAAGATCGCCATCGAGTGATGGCCCCGCAGCATCAGGCATTCGGCCAGGCAGAGGCTGTAGCGGATGTAGGCCAGCGGATGGCTGCGTGGGCCGACCTGGCCCAAGCCGATCTCGCACATGCGCATCACCAGATCCGTGGCGTGGCGCAGCTCATCGGGATGCGGCGTCGACTGCGCTCGGGCGAGCAGGTCCTCGGCGACCGCGACGAGCGCCGTGCAGGCCTCCGCATCCGGGGTCCGGAGGGTGGCGGGCCTGGCGCGGTGCGCGGCGAGCATGTGCTCGAGCAGGTCGCCGCGCTCGGCGGCCGCGAGCGGAAGGTGTCGGGCGATGCGCCGCGCCAGCGCCGGGCTCGGCGAGCGCTCCTCGCCGGCTTCGTCCGACTGCGCCAGCAGGTAGCTCAGGTGCTGGGGCGTGATGTCCAGCTGCCTGGCGAAGCGACGCTTGCTGCCCGGCTTGTCGAGGCAGCGGTTGATGATGGCGATATAGGCGGCGCGGTGCGCCCGCAAGCTCTCGACGCGCATGCCCTTCTGCATGGTGACCCCCTATTCCTTCGACCGGCGCCGGCTCCGGCAAGACGGGCCTAATCCAAGCCGGCGCGCAATTAACCTCGTCTGACGGAGCGCATCGGTTAGCCTGGGCGCGCATGTATCCGGCGCCATGCGGGCGCACGTGAACAGCCCAATGAGAGACCTCGACCATGAAGCGCTCGATCCTGGCCAGTCTGTTGCTCCTCGCCGTCGCTCGGCACGCGGGTCCGCCCGTGTCGCGGGTGGCGCTTGCCGACAGTGATCCCTGCGCGGCGGTGGCCGGTCTGCCGGCGCCTCCCGGTGGCCATCCTCGACCCACCATCGGCGGCCGCGTGACCGACGCGACCCTCGGCCTCGGCATCGAGGGCGTGTCGGTCGAGCTGCATCGATGCTCGGGAACCCGGTCCGTCCCGCTCGCCAACACGAAGACCGCCTCGGACGGCGTCTACGCCTTCGAGGGCCTGGCGTCGGGGGTGTACTACTTCATCGCTGTGCCCCTGTCGGGGCCGCTCACCGGCATGACTCCGGCGAACGGTGTCGCGGCGCTCTCGGAACTCCTCGGGCTTGGAGAGAGCATCTCCGGTCTGGACTTCGCATTCGAGTGATGCCGTCGTAGACACCGAAGGGCGGTGGGGTGTCGGCCCCGCCGCCCTGTTTTACGTTCGACCCGGGTTCCGGTTACGTCTGCTTCCCGCCAAGGCACCTAGGCCTTGGCGGGGCCCTCCAGCACGCGCTGCCAATGCGCGTCGTGCAGGGCGCGGTAGAGATCGCGGCTCATCGCGCGACTGCGTTCGGCAGCCTCGGCATCGCCGAGGTCCTGCAGCAGCGCCGAACGATAGAAGCTGACCTCGGCCACGCCGCGCATGTGTCCGATCGCACGGAAGGCGAGCTCGCTCTGCCGAAAGTGTTCGAGCGCCGCGTCGAGCTCGCCGGCCTGATGCGCCAGGTAGCCGCAGACCTCGAGGCAATAGGCATGGCCGGCGGGGTCGGCGACGTCCTGGTAGATCTCGAGCGCCTGCTTGGCCAGCGCTCGCGCTTCCGGCCAGCGCCCGAGGTTCTGATAGACGGTGCTGAGATCCACCCGCAAGCTGGCGATCGCCGCGCCGTCCTCGGAGGCGATCGCGATCTGTAGGGCTTCGTCGAGCAGGGTCTCGGCGCTGGGGTACCGGCCGAGCGCCATCTCGGTCAGCGCGGCGTTCTTGAGCGCGATGGCGGTCAGGGCCGAGCGGTTCAACCCGCGCAGCAGGGTCAGGCTCTCGGCGTGCCACTCGGCCGAGCGCGTGAGGTCTCGCTCGCGGAAGGCGATGACGCCGAGGCTGCCCAGGGCGCGCGCCAGCCACTCCCGGTTGCCGATCGTCTGCCAGATCCGCAACGCCGACTCGAGGCGTTCGCGAGCGATGCCCAGATCGTCCTGCTGCAAGGCCAGGATGCCCGAGCCGTGCAGCACCTTGGCGTACACCGCGCTCGTGCCGGGCTTGAGGGCGAGCAGCACGCGGTCCATGCACACACGCCCGCGATCGACCTGCGGATGATCGACCCAGATCGGCCAGATCGCGCCCGCCAGACGAGCGACGGGATCCAGCTCCTCGGCGGCCAGGCCGAGCTCCATGCACTCGAGAATCGCCGTCAGGTTGGCCTCGATCACGCGCAGCCAGCGCTCGCGCTCGGGCCCCCAGATCTCGAGGCTGGCCTCTTCGACCAGGGTGACGTAGCCCGTCAAGCGGTCGCGCCAGCCCGGCGCCCGCGACGGGGGTTCCGCGACGGCCGGTGGGGGGGCCGGGCCGATGTCCGGGCGATCCTTCGCGTACGACGGCAGACGATCGGCGTCGATCGCCGGGGGCCGATCCGCGGTCGACCAGCCTGCCGGCGCCCGCGACGTCACCGCCTGTCCCGCGAACGCCAGCTCGACCACCGATTCGGTCTGCCGCAGGGCCGCGGCCTGCAGGGCGGCGAAGCGGCGGCGTTCGCGCACCGCCCATTCGTCGGTGAAGAGCGGCAGGAGGCCGATGCCGTAGACCTCGGCCAGCGATGCGCGGAGCGCTGGCGCTTGCGACGGCTCGCGCAGATCGCCGGCCCTGGCCAGCAGCGCGGCATGCGCCTGCACGTCGGTCGCGATCGACGGGTTGAGCTGGATCACGCCGCGCGGGCTCAGCACGGTCTCTTCCGGCATGCCCAGCTCGGCCAGCATCCGACGCAGGCGCACCAGCACCTCGGTCAGTCGGTTGGTGGCCAACGCCTCGGGCTTGCCGGGCCACAGCTCGGCCGCGATCTCGCTGCGGGCGACGGCCGCGCCGCCATGCACCACCAGGAGCGCAAGCAGCGCTTCCTGGCGCCGATTCTCGAAGCGGTGGGTGACGCGACCCTCGACCTCGACACGATAGGTGTCGAAGACGCAGATGCGCCAGGGATAACGATCCAGCATGGCAGTCCATCTCGCTCGGGCGCCGGCACTTGACGACGCATAGGGCGCGTCAAGTCTCGTCAAGAGCATACAGCAGGGACGCGTCGGGTGCGAATGGGTCTCGCCCTGCCTTTCGCGCGACGCCGGGCGGCGCTAGAATCCCACTCAGGCCGCGCTCGAAGCCGCGGCCCAGCGTCTCGACCGACCGCAGGAGGACCCAGCCCTTGAAGCGCACTCCGCTGTTCGAAGCCCATCTGGCGCTCGGTGCCCGCATGGTCGAGTTCGGTGGCTGGGAGATGCCGGTCTGGTACGCCGGCATCCAGGCCGAGCACAATGCCGTGCGCGAGCGCGTCGGCCTCTTCGACGTCAGCCACATGGGCGAGTTCGTGGTCTACGAGCGGGGCGCTACCGACTTCCTGCGCCGCGTCCTGAGCAACGATGTGGCCGAGCTGGCGCCGGGTCAGGCCCAGTACACCTTGATGCCCAACGCCGAGGGTGGCACCGTCGACGACCTGCTGGCCTATCGGCTGCCGGACGGCAAGAGCGGTCATCCGGTCTACCTTCTGGTGGTCAACGCCGGCAACCTCGAGAAGGATTGGGCCTGGCTGGCCTCGCAGCGCCGCGAGGGCGAGCCGGTCGGCCTGGACGACCACTCCGAGAGCAAGGGGCTGGTGGCGTTGCAGGGGCCGCGCGCCGCGATGGTGCTCAACGAGGTCTGCCGGCTGCCGATCTTCCACATGCCCTATTACGGCTTCGAGCGGGGCGAGGTGGCCGGCGTGCAGGCCCTGGTCTCGCGCACCGGCTATACGGGCGAGGACGGCTTCGAGATCATGACCGAGGCCGACGAGATCGAGGTCGTCTGGGATGCCCTGCTGGACGCTGGCGCGGCCCACGAGATCCAGCCCTGTGGCCTGGGCGCGCGCGACAGCCTGCGCATCGAGGCCAGCATGCCGCTCTACGGCCACGAGCTCGGCGACGACATCAGCGCCGTCGAGGCCGGTCTGGGCTACTTTCTCGAGCTGGACAAGCCCGAGCAGGTCGGCGGCGAGCGGCTGCGCCGCGAGAAGGTGGAGGGCCGGTCGCGCAAGCTGATCTGCTTCAAGATGACCGGCCGCGGCATCCCGCGCCAGGGCTATCCGATCCGCGTGGGCGGCGAGACCGTCGGCGCCGTGACCAGCGGCTTGCAGTCACCGACCCTGGGCGAAGCCATCGGCATGGGCTTCATCCCCGAGGCTGCGGCCAAGCTGGGCGATGCCATCGAGGTCGAGGTGCGCGGTCGTTCCGTGCCGGCCGAGGTCTGCCGGCGCCCCTTCTACAAGCGGCCGCACTGAACGCCGACGGCTCGCGCGATCCCATGACCCCTCCGCCGCTTCGGACCGGCCGGCGGTCTCACTGCCTGGAGGATCGGGCGCGATGATCGGGGGCCACGCGGCGACGCGCCTGGTCGGGCAGCGGGTTGCCTTGCGACCCTATTCCGAGGGCTTCGATGAGGCCGAGCTGCGCGCGCTCTACCGCTGGGCCCGAGACCCCGAGCTGCTCCGCCTGACCGGCGGGCTGCCGCTCGACCTGTCCTTCGCGCGCTTTCGCGAGGTCTTCCGGGACAAGCTGACCCGGCTCGACCCGACGCGCGAGCTGCTCTACGCGTTGCTGGACGAGCAGGGCCACCTGATCGGCCGCATCGGCCTCTTCGCCTTGGACCCGGCCGCCGGCAGCGCCGAGCTCGGGATCGTGCTCGGCGAGCGCGCCAGCTGGGGCCGTGCGCGCGGCCGCGAGGCCATCGGCCTGCTGGCGGGCCATGCCTTCGGCGAGCTGAAGCTGTCGCGCATCCTGCTGCACACCTATCCCGAGAACACGCGCGCCCAGCGGGCCTTCGCGGCCGCCGGCTTCCGAGAGACGCGCCGGTTGCGCCGCTTCTCGCTCGACCGCGGCACGCATGACGAGATCGAGATGCAGCTGGTGCCGGCCGACCTCGAACGGGTCCAGTCGCTGGCCGCGCTGTTGCGCTGGCGTGAGTCCGAGTCCCGGCCGGACCGCGATGCCGCGGCCGGTGAGGGCTGACCGGCCGCGCCGGTCACCTCGCGTTGCGGCAGCCGAATCCGCGGCAGCCGTCGAGCGCGGACCGGTTCAGCGACGCCAGGCCTGTCCGAGCAGCGGCACGAAGACCCGCTGGCGCGGTTCGACCACCCGGTAGCGGGCCACGGCCGGCCGGCCGCCGGCCAGCCAGACCGTGATGTCGCGCTTGTCGGGATCCAGGCGGAGGGCGCGCACCCGCCGCGGCTCGATCGAGGCGCCGAGCGGCGACAGGATGTGGTACTCCCAGGTCAGGCCGTTCCAGTGCAGCAGGCCGTTGGCGTCCACCAGCACCCAGGCCGTCCCCGGCGCCGGCGAGTCGACGTCCAGCAGCCCGATGGCTTCGGGGATCGGCAGCTCGACCGGCGTCCAGGTCTGCCCATCGAAGCGAAGCAGCCGATCGGCCTCGGTGCCGCTCCGCGCCCGCGCGATGGCCCAGCCCTCGTTGGCCGTGCTGACCACGAGGCGCGGCACCCAGTAGCCCTCGCCGATGGCCTGGGCGGTCCAGAGGCCGTCGGCCAGATGCAGGATCTCACCCTCGGCGCCGAACCAGCCCTCGGGCTCGACTCCGCCCCGGAGCATCGAGAAGGCGCCAAAGCGGGCGCTGAACGGCGCCCCTTCCACCTGCTGCCAGTCGCTGCCGTCCCAGCGGGCCACGACGTTGCTGCCCGTGAGCCAGGCCTCCTGCTCGGAGATGGCCTGCACCGCGTACAGATCCCAGGTCTTTTCGACCGGCCAGGCGCGCCAGGCCGCGCCGTCCCAGCGCCAGGCCAGGGCTTCGGGCGGGCTGCCCGGCGCGCTGCCGACCGCCCAGCCTTCGCGCTCGCTGGCCAGGTCGAGGTCGGTCACCCGCGTGCCAGCGGGCATGGCCTGGGCCAGCCGCCAAGGGCCGTCGCTGGCACCGACCATGCCGGCGCTGACGGCCAGGCCGCCGGCCCAGCCGAAGTCATCCGAAACGGCATCGAGCGCTTCGAGGGGATTGGCCTGCGGCCACAGGGATTCGGCGGCCTGGCCGTCTCGCACGCGCAGCACCTCGCCCTGCGTGCCCAGGGCGAAGAAGCCGTCTTGGCCCGGCGCCAGGCCGCTGACGACCGAGCCGGTCGGAAGCTCCACCGGCGACCAGTCGAGCGCGGCGTAGCGATAGACCTTTTCGCCGACCAGGACGTAGGCGGTCGATCCGCGCCAGACCGCGTCATGGTAGACGAGATCGTCCGGACCGGCCTCGCGCCAGACGCCGTCGGCGAGCTCCCAGGCGCCGGCGCCGAGGAAGAGCCCCCGGCCCTCGGCCGAGAATGCGATGGCCGCCGGGCGTCGAATCCGCGGTGCGGTGGCGTCGATCTGCCAGCCCGTGCCATCGTTGACCAGGACCTCGCCGCTGGCCGCCATGGCGTAGGCTCGCCCGCCTCCAGCGCTGGCCACCGCGCGGATATCGACCAGACGCAGCGCGTCGGGCACCGCCGTCGGTCGCCAGATGCCGCCGTCCCAGTAGAGGATGGTGCCGCGCGTGCCGGCCGCCCAGCCGTCGGCGGGCCCGGCGAGGTCGAGGCTGGACAGGCTGCTGCCGGTCGGTGACGGGTAGCGCAGCCAGCTGGATCCGATCAGGCGAAAGATCGCTCCGCCGTCGCCGACCGCGAAGCCGGTCGAACCGACGATCGCGATGCGCGAGAGGCTGACGTCGTTGACGATCTGAGCGCTGCGCCAGACCCCGGCCTCCCAGCGCACGAAGCTGGTCTGGTCCCGAGTGTCGCGGCCAGCCACGAAGGCGGAGCGATCGAGACCCCAGGCCGAATCGGCAGCCACGAGCGCCAGATCGTCGACCTGGCGAAAGCCACCGTAGAGCAGCTCCCAGCTCGGAACCCAATCGCCGCGTGGCAGCATGGCCTGGGCCCGGGCCACCGGGCCGCCCGAGCCTCCGAGGATCAAGGCCGCGGCGAGCGCGGTGGCCAGCCGCCCGGCCCGACCAGGCTGGGATCGACGCAGGGGTGTGAGCATTCGGAGCCTCCCGTGACGCGTGCCGAAGCGCCAGCGCATGATGCGGAAGCAGGGGTCGTCGAGTCAAGCCGAGCCCGAGCGTCCGCGCGGCCGATGGCGCTCCGGCATCGGCCGGCGTCGCAAATCGGTCGGATCGAGCATAGAACATTTGTGCTATACTCCGCACTCGAGAGGCTCGGTCCCGGGCTCCCCCCGGGGTTCGGCCGAAGCGGCCGACGACGAAAGGAGATGACGAAGCCATGCTCGGGCGAGCGACACGACACGATTCCCACCGAAGCGCGATCCGCCGCGAGGTTGCCGGATCGGGCACGGGTCGGCGTATCTCGACGGTCTGGCTGCTGGTCGGCTTGCTGGTCAGCCTGCTGATCCTGTCCCAGCTGGGTCGGGGCGGGCGCCTCGAAGCGCGCGCACGCGCGGTCCCGGCACCGCTCGGGTCGCCGGCCGAGCCGCTCGCCCCAGGGCTCGCGGACTTCGTCCGCGGCCCGGAGCAGCTGCTCCAGGATGCGGAGCTCGTCTTCGGCGCTGGCGCCGGACGCTTCGACACGGCGGCCTTCCTGGCAGGCCGGCCCGAGCTGCTGCCCGGGCCGCCGGCCGCGACGGCCGCCGCCATCGACGGGGTGGCGCGGCGGCACGCCATCGATCCGCGCCTGCTGCTCAGCCTGCTGAGCCTGGATCCGGCTGGGGAAGGCGTCGACACCGCCGACCGCGCGGCGCGCATCGCCGTCTGGCTGGCCGACGGCTACTACGGGCTCAAGCTCCGCGGCGAGGCCGATCTGATCTTCGCCGACGGCAGCCGCCAGCGAGGACCGGTCGAGGGCGGCGCCGCGCACTTCGCCGTCGCGCGCTATCTGGCCCGTCAGGGGACGGCCGTCGAGCAGCCAGCGCGACAGGCCCGTTTCGCCGAGCGCTACGCCGAGCTCTTCGGTGCTGCGCCCCGTCTGGAGGCACCGGTGCCGGATGGGTTGCGGCAGCCGCCCCTCCTGCTGCCCTGGGCCGAAGGGCAGCGCTGGCACTACACCGGCGGTCCACATGGCGCCTGGGGCGTGGCCTCGGCCTGGGGTGCGGTCGACTTCGCCCCGCCCTCGCTCGTCGGCTGCCGGGCCGCTCCGGAATGGACCCTCGCCGCGGCGCCCGGACGGGTCACCTGGTCGGACACGGGTCTGGTGCTGGTCGACCTGGACGGCGATGGCAACGAAGGCACGGGCTGGGTGCTGGCCTACCTGCACATGGCCAGCGAGGGCCGGGTCGCGGTCGGCCGATGGCTGGAGGCGGGCGAGCCGCTGGGGCACCCCTCCTGCGAGGGCGGTGTGGCCGACGGCGCGCATCTCCACTTCGCGCGGCGCTACAACGGGGAGTGGCTCCCGGCCGCCGGTGGGCCGGTGCCGATGGAGCTCTCCGGCTGGCGCTTCAGCTCCCTGGGCGGGGAGTATGACGGCAGCATGCAGCATCCCGAGCAGGGCGAGCGGATGGCCGTTACCAGCCGCCGCGGCGGCGCATCCGACCTGGTCAGCGATAA
Source organism: Caldilineae bacterium (assembly GCA_020634625.1). Taxonomy (GTDB): domain Bacteria; phylum Chloroflexota; class Anaerolineae; order Epilineales; family Epilineaceae; genus JACKBJ01. Next base: position 196,058 of record JACKBJ010000002.1, read on the forward strand.
CGGGCCGGCGCGCCGTGAGGCCCTCGCCAGCGCCTGGGCGGCGCTGTCCGCCGGCGCGCCGGCCCGACTCGAAGACGCCGACTCGGGGCTGTCGCGCGCGCCCGAACCGATGACCGAAGCGGCGCGTCCCGCCGCGCCGGCGACTGCGGCCGCTGCCATGTCGGCGGCCGGCGGCGCCACGGGCGCGGCCACGATCGCCGTCCGAATCGCCCTCGAAGGCCGGGATGACGCGTCCACGCCGGTCGTGCTCGGCCTGGTCGGCGCCGCCGCGCCGCCACTGGTGTTGATGGCGCGCACCAACGCGGCCGGTGAGACCGGCGCCATCGCGCTTCCGGACGAGGCCCGCGGGATCTACGATCTGACCCTACGAGCGCCGGGCTTCGCGCCCGCCTTCGTGCTGGGTGTGACGATCGGCGAGCCGGGCCTCGAGATCGACCTCAGCGCCGGCGGACGGCTGCGCCTGGCTGCCGGCGAGCTCAACGGCGATGACGTGATCGACGGGCGTGACCTCGGCGCCTGGCTGACGCATTGGCGCGCCGGGCGTCCACTCGCCGATCTGGACGGCGATGGCTGGGCCGGACCGGGTGATCTCTGGCGGGCCATGAACGCCGCCGCGGGACGCTGAGGGGCTTCGGCCCGCCATCTGCGCTCGTCTCGGCGTCCCGTCGGTGCAGGATGGCGACCCAGGTGCTACAATCGGCGCCTCATGTCACCCCTGCTAGCCCTCGCATCTCCGGTCTCGCTGGCGCTCGCCGCCCTTGCGAGCCTCGTTCCCGCCTCGAGGCAGCGCTTCCGACCGCGACTGCTGCTGCCGCTGCTGGCGCTCGTCGCGCTCGGCGCCGCGGTGACGCAGCTGGCCATGCTCTGGGACGGCACGCGGGCGAGCCTGGGCGTGACGCTCTCGCCCTGGACCGCGCGCCTGTTCACCGTCGGGCCGCGTCTCGAGGTCGATGCCTTGGCGGCCTACGGCGTCCTCCTGGTCTGCCTGGCGAGCCTGGTGGCGCTGCTGCATGGCCTGCGGGATGAGTCCCTGGCGATCGAGTCGCTGGCCGGCCCCTTGGCGGTGGCCAGCAGCGCCACGCTGTTCTGTGCCGCCACGCGTTCGCCCCTCGGGCTGGTGTCGAGCTGGCTCTTGATGGACCTGGCGCTCTTCTTCGGCGCCGGCGTTCGCCGGCGTGGCCTCCTGGCTGGCCAGCTCGGACTGCTCTTCATCCTGGCCGGCCTCATGGGCCTGGCCGACCCGAGCCTGGTCGGCGGCGAGCTTGGCAGCTGGCCGCGCCTCTGGCTGCTGGCCGCGGCCGGCATCCGGATGGGGACCTATCCCTTCTCCTGGGCCCTGCCGCGGACTCGGATGGACGGTGTCTGGCGGGCCGGCATCCTGCGTCTCGGACCCGCGGTCGCCGGTGCCACGTTGGCCATCCGGGCTGGCGCGAGCCTCGGCTCGGGCAACGGGGTCGATCCGCTGTCGCTGCTGCCCGGCGCGCTCGCCATGCTCTTCGGCGGCCTCCTGGCCTGGCTCTCGGCGGAGCGCGGCACCGCGCTCGACTGGGCGTTCACCGCCGGAGCGGGCCTGCTGCTGACCGCTGCGGCCCTCGGAAGTCCGGTCGGCACGACGGTCGCGGCCCTGCTGCTGGCGGACCTGGTGCTCGGCCGCCTGGCGCAATACCTGGCCGAGGATACCCCCGGTCAAGCGCCGCGCCTTGCCTGGGGACTGTCGGCAGCCAGCCTGGCCGGCCTGCCGCCCTTGCTGGGCTTCTTCGCGCGCGTGCTGCTCTACCGGGCCCTGCTCGATGGCGGACATGGTTGGGTGCTGCTCACGGCGGCCCTGTCGACGGCGCTGACGGCGGCCCCCTTCGGTCGGCTGCCCGCCCTGTCTCCCAGGACCGAGGGCCCGAGCGCCTGGCAGCTGCTGCCGCTCGGCCCGGCGCTTCCGCTGGTCCTGCTCGGTCTGCTGTCCGGCTGGCTGCCGTTCGCCCTGTCCGGCGCCGAGTGGTCGCCGATGGCGGGGAGCGCGCGCGCCTTGCTCGGCCTGGATTGGCGCCTGATCTCGGCCTTGCTGGTGCCGCCGCTGCTGGGCTTCGCGATTCACCGCAGCGGATGGGGCAGCCGGCGGCCGCCCGTCGATGCGCCCCGCCGGCGTGTCAGCCGATTGCTGCGCCTGACCGAGCTCTTCGACGGCATGCGGACGGCCTTGATCCAGACGGGCCGGATGATCCATCGCAGCCTCGGGCTGGTCGAGGGGCATCGCACCATGGCGTTGACCCTGCTGGCGGCCGTGGGCGTGGGCCTGACGGTCCTGGCCGGCGCCGGTCCCCTGCCCGATCCGGTCGGACCGGGTCTCGACGGGGTGGGCATGATCCTCTGGGGCGTGGCGACGCTCATCGCGGTGGTCAACCTGCTCGTCACCCGGCGCCTGGTCACCCTGATCATCCTGTGGGTCAGCTACCTGCTCGTCGCGGCGGTGCTGCTGGTCAGCGGCGGCACGCCGACGCCGGCGGCGCTGGTCGTCAGCGCCCTGGTCAAGGGACTGGCCGGCATCGTCGTCGTGGCGATCCTGTCCATCAGCGTGGTTCAGCTCGGTGCGGACGGCGCGGCGGGGGCGGCGCGTCGCGCCCCGCTGTTGGCGGCCGAGCCGAGCGATCGCAACGAGACCCCCTTGCGCCTCCTGGCCCTGTGCATCGCCGTGCTCCTCACCGGCAGCCTGCATGCCACCACCCTGCAGCCGACGCTGCCGGACATGGTCCTGCGCCCGGCCCTGACCCTGATCGTCGGCGGGGTCTTGACCGCCATCTTCGCGCGCAGCCCGCTGCGGCTCGCCGTGTCGGTGCTGGTCGCCCTGTGCGGCTTCGAGCTGATCTATGCTCGGCTCGATCCGGGGCTGTTCATGACCGGTAGCCTGGCCGCGTTCCACATCCTCTTCGCCATCCTGGCCTCGCTCTATGTCGGGCTGGCCTTGGACCCCGAAACGGCATGATCGCCACCAGCCTTCTCCTGGCGCTGGCCCTGCTGCCCCTGTGTGCGGCGCTGCTCTGCATCTGGTTGGCGCCGCGCGATCCCGAGAAGTCCCTGAAGCTTTCCTATGGGGCGGCGCTGCTGCTCGTGCTGCTGGTCTCGCTCTCGGTGGTGGATGCCCGGATCGGGCTCTTCGCCGGGCGTGCCTTGGAGCTGCAGCCCATCGCCCAGCTGGGCGTTCAGCTGCTGGGTCTGGCGATGTTGGGCTTCCTGCTCTCGCTCAATCGGGCGCAGGCCCAGTGGCTGGAGGCCTGGCTGCCCCTGGCCTGGCTGAGCCTCTTCGGCCTGATCCTGTCGCTGCTCATCTCCTCGCTGCCGGTCGCCCTGCTCATCTTCCTCGGCGCGGCCCTGCTCTGGGCCTTCGCGCTGCCGCCCTCGGCGCGGGCGAGCTCGGCCGGGGTGACCATGCGCTTCGCGGCGCTGATCTCGCTGACGCTGCCCCTGCTCCTGATCGCCTTCCGGCTTGCCGAGGAGCGCGCCGCAAACGACTCGGTCGAGCGGCTGGTCCTGGCCTTGGCCGTGCCGGCCTTCGGGCTCATCCTGGGCCTGATCCCCCTGCATGCCTGGACCCTGACCCTCGCCGGCGGCACGCCGCGCGCGATGGTGTTCGGCGTCATCTCCCTGGTGCAGACCACGGGCTTCATGCTCCTCCTGCGCACATTGGCCGAGTACCCCTGGGCGACCGAAGTGGCCCGTGGCACGCTGGTGGCGGCCGGCGCCCTGTCCGCCCTCGTCGGCGGTTGGATGGCGCTCTCGGCCCGCCGCGACGATCCCGACGACTGGCTGGTCTACGCCGCCATCGCCAACAGCGGCATGCTCCTGGCCGGGCTCGGCACCCAATCCGAGGTGGCCGGGGCCGGCGTGGCGCTGCTGCTCTTCGCCCGCGTCCTGGCGCTGGTCTTGCTCGACCTGGCGCCCCGGGTGCCGCGGCTGCTGCGGCGACTGGCCTATGCGGCCGGTACGCTCGCCCTGGCGGGAACGCCCGGCCTGGCCGGTTTCCCCGGCCTGTGGCTGATCCTGCTCAAGCTGCAGGCGGGTCAGAACGGGGTGGCGAAGCCGGCCATCCTGGCCGGCAGCGGACTGCTCTTCGCGACGGCCGTGCGCCGCTGGCGGGCCGACACGGTCATCGAGGATGCGACCTGGATCGACGTGCCCGACCCGGGCGCGCGCCGAGCCGCGCTGATCCTGCTGGCGCTGCTCGTGTTGCTGGGCATCGCGCCCCAGATCGTCGCGCCCGCCTTCGGCATCGCCCTGCGCGACATCTTCTTCTCGCTTCCTTGAGCCCCGCGGCCAGCACGTGCCGTGGCGGGTAGGGTGCTTGACTCCACCCTGGCGAGTCGCTTTAATCTTCCTTTAAGGCTCGTCGGCTGCCTGCCAGCCGGTCGTGGCCTGCCGAAGCGCCGGCCAGCCCGAGGGCGAGCCGGCGGGAGTCGCCGAACGAAATGTTGAACGGGGACGGAGACATGGGCACACAACCGCAAGAGCTGCCGCATGCCGAGTTCAGCGAGGACTATTGGAAAGCCCTGCTGGAGCAGGGTGAGGGTTCGGCCGAGATCCCGATCGGACCGGTCGAGGCCTTCGAGCCCGGCGACCTGGGAGCCGGCTACGCCAATGGGGCGCCCCGCGCCGTCAACCGGCGCGAGCCGGAGAAGTGGGACCAGCTGGATGAATGGCACGACGCTGGCAAGGAGTTCGTGGCGCCGGTGATCGGCTGCAACAAGGGCGGTCTGCTCGTGCGGGTCTGCGAGGGGCTTGGATTCGTGCCGGCCTCACAGCTGGTGGATCTGCCGCATTCGCTCGGCACGCCCGACCTGCGCTCCGATCTGGAGAAGATGGTCGGCCACGAGATCACGCTGCGTCTGATCGAGATCGATCGCGACCGCGATCGGGTGATCTGTTCTGAGCGCGCCACGCGCTGGCACGGCGGTGATGCGGACGCGCGCCTGGCCAGCCTGCAGGAGCGCATCGGCGAGGACATCGAGGGCACCGTGCGCAGCGTCTGCGACTTCGGCGTCTTCGTCGACCTGGGCGGGATCGACGGATTGATCCACATCTCGGAGCTCAGCTGGCAGCGGGTGAGCCATCCCTCCGACGTGGTGGCCCTCGACGAGCGTCTGCGGGTGCGCATCCTGAACGTCGACCTCGAGGGACGCCGCGTGGGGCTCAGCCTCAAGCGGCTGCGCGACGACCCCTGGCAACGGGTGGCCGACCGCTATGCCGTCGGCGACGTCATCGAGGCCAAGGTCACGAACGTGGTTCATTTCGGCGCCTTCGCGCAGGTGGACGAAGGCGTCGAGGGGCTCATCCACATCTCCGAGCTGTCGGACACCCCCTTTCTGTACGCCCAGCAGGTCGTCAGCGAAGGCCAGGTGGTGAAGGTGCGCGTCCTGCACATCGATCCAGGGTCCCGCCGTCTCGGCTTGAGCATTCGTCAGGCCTGAGGCGAGGGACGCCGGCCATGGCCGCCAACACGGGCTGGCGTCCGGTCCCCGCGTTGGGCTGCGCCTCGCTCGGCGTCGGCGGCCTGGCGCTGGTCGCGCTCGGCTTTGGCGAGGGCATCGCCTTCAGCGTGCTCGGCCGTCGTCCCCTGGCCGGTCTGGGCGAGCTCTGGTGGCGGCTGCTCGGTTGGGGCGCCTGGCCTTGCGCCCTGCTCCTGGCGCTGGCCGGAGTCGGGCTGCTGGCGCGGGCCGACGAGCTGCCCTGGCGCCTGCCCTGGGGCCGAGCCCTGGCGGTGGAGACCCTGCTCGCGGCGCTCTTGACGCTCATCGGCCTGGCGCGTGGCGCTGCAACGGCGGCCGATGCCGGGCCGGAAGGTCAGCTTGGCTGGGCGCTCGCCGCCGTTTCGCGCGAGGCCCTGGGCAGCACCTCGGCCTTCCTGCTCTGGCTCGCGGCGGCCCTGCTGGGCGGGCTCTCGACCCTGCGGATCGGCGGGGCGCGCCTGGCCGCCGGCCTCGAAGCCCTGGCCGACGCCTTGGCCATGGAAGTGCCGCCGCCGCCCGATCCCGACACGCTCGCGCCGCCATCGCGGCCGGTCGTGCGGGCTTCCGCCCAGCCGCCCGCCAGCGCCGCGCAGAGCGCGACGGTCGGAGCCCTGCGTCACCGCGGCCAGGCCCCCATGCCTCCCGCGGAATCGGGCATCGACCGCGAGACGACCTCTGCCGGGCCAGCGCCGGCCCCGACCCTGCCCGGACCGCGGGACCCCGCCGCCGACGATGCGCGTCGGCGCCCGCCGCCGGTCCGTGACGCGTCCCGCCCCTCGGGCGCCAAGCCGCGCGCGGGTCGTCGCTCGACGCTCCTGCCCGGCCTGGACCTGTTCGACCCGGCGCCCGCGGGCGAGGCGCGGGTGGAGGATGGCGCGTTGCAGGCGGTCGGCCGTCGGATCGAGGAGACCTTGGCCGGCTTCGGCGTGCCGGTGCAGGTCGTGGAGATCGAGCGCGGGCCCACCTTCACCCGCTTCGGGCTCCGGCCGGGCTACGTGATGCGCGGCGACCAGCGCCTGCGGGTGAAGGTGTCGCGCATCACCGCGTTGCAGCAGGACCTGGCCCTGGCCCTGGCCGCGCCGACGGTGCGCATCGAGGCGCCCGTGCCGGGTCGCCCGATCGTCGGCATCGAGGTGCCCAACCCGGATTCGACCGCGGTCGGGTTGCGCGCGATGCTCGAGGATCCCGCCTTCCGCCGCGTCGCGCGTGCCGGCGGTCTGGCTCTGGCGATGGGGCGCGAGGTCACCGGTGAGACCGTGGTGGCCGACCTGGCGCGCATGCCGCACCTGCTGGTGGCCGGCGCGACCGGCAGCGGCAAGAGCGTCTTCCTGAACGTGCTGTTGGCCAGCCTGCTCTTCCAGCACACGCCGGACGACCTGCGGCTGATCCTGATCGATCCGAAGCGGGTCGAGCTCGGTCGCTTCGGCACGCTGCCGCACTTGATCGCCGGGGTGGTGACCGACCCGGCCGAGGCGGTCGGCGCCCTGCGCTGGCTGGTGGCCGAGATGGAGCGTCGCTACCAGGTCTTCTCGGAACGGGGCGCACGCGACCGGGCTGGCTTCAACGCCCAGTCGCCAGCCGGCGAAGCGCCCTTGCCGGCCCTGGTCGTGGTCATCGACGAGCTGGCCGACCTGATGATGACGGCTCCGGAAGAGGTCGAGCCGCTCCTGACGCGCCTGGCCCAGATGGGCCGCGCCACCGGCATCCACCTGGTGGTCGCCACGCAGCGGCCGTCGACCGACGTGGTCACCGGCCTCATCAAGGCCAACTTCCCGGCGCGAGCGGCCTTCGCCGTCTCCAGCGGGATCGACTCGCGGGTGATCCTGGACCAGATGGGCGCCGAGAGCCTGCTCGGCCGCGGCGACATGCTCTTCCAGCCGCCCGACCGGCCGCATGCGCGCCGCCTGCAGGGTGCGTTGGTCGCGGACGCCGAGCTCGACCGGCTGATCGACTTCTGGCGCGGCTCGCACTGGGACGCACCGCGCCGGCTGCCGCCCTGGGAGGATCTGGTGCCTTCCGGCGATCCCGACGCCGAGCTGCTCGACCAGGCCCGGGCGATCGCCCAGGAGGGGCGCGAGCTGAGCGCCTCGCTGCTGCAGCGCCGCCTGCGCATCGGCTACTCTCGGGCGCGCAAGCTCTACGACCGGCTGTCCGAGGAAGGCCTGGTCGCCGGCAGCCGCGACAGCGAGGGCTTCGACTGGGTCGACGACGAGTTCGACCGCTAGCGCGGATCCGTCGCGGCCGAGACGCGGCGCTCGGCCGCCCGCGTCGGGCCGCGCCGCCGAGGCGGCCGGATCGCTGTGCTATAATCGCCCGGTCACCCTGACGCGCACCTGCGCCGGCCCCGGCCGGCATGGACGAGACGAGGATAGTCATGGCCGGTCACTCCAAATGGGCCAACATCAAGCATCGCAAGGCCGCCGTCGACAAGAAGCGCGGCGCCTTGTTCACCAAGCTGGCGCGCGCCATCACCTCGGCCGCACGCGAAGGCGGGCCCGATGTCGAGATGAACTTCTCGCTGCGCCTGGCCGTCGACAAGGCCCGCGCGGCCAACATGCCCAAGGACAACATCGAGCGCGCCATCCAGCGCGGCGCCGGTGGTGCCGAGGGTGAGTCGCTCGAGACGGTGACCTACGAGGGCTATGGCCCGGGCGGCGTGGCCATCATGGTCGTCGCCACCACCGACAACCGCAACCGGACGGCCGGTCAAGTGCGCAGCAGCTTCAGCAAGCATGGCGGCAACCTGGGCGAGAGCGGCGTGGTGGCCTGGCAGTTCGACCAGCGCGGCACCATCAACATTCCGGCCGCCGACGTCGACTCCGAGCTGCTGGCGCTGGAGGCGATCGACGCCGGCGCCCTGGACGTCGAGGTCGACAGCGAGCTGGTGGTGGTCTACACCGAGGTGTCCGACTTCCAGCGGGTCAAGCTTGCCCTCGACGCGGCGGGCTACGACACCAGCGAAGCCGAGCTGGCCATGATCCCCTCGGTGCAGATGGCGGTCGAGGACAAGCAGGCCCTGAAGGTGCTCCGGCTGGTCGAGGTGCTCGAGGACTTCGACGACGTCGACCAGGTCTGGAGCAACCTCGAGCTCTCCGACGAGCTGATGGCGCAGCTGGAAGCCGACTGAGCTTCGGTCGGCCGGGGACGGGCGTCGGCATGCGGGTGCTGGGCATCGATCCCGGGACGGCGACGACCGGCTTCGGCTTGATCGAGGGCCTGCCGGGCAGCGCCGACGCGCTGCGCTTGTTGGACTACGGAACCGTGCGCACCGCGCCGGAGACCCCGATGCCGCTGCGCCTGGTCGAGCTCCACGAGGGCATCGCCGGCCTGATCCGCGATCTGGCGCCGGACGAGCTGGCGGTCGAAGAGCTCTTCTTCTCGACCAACGTGTCGACCGCCATCAGCGTCGGACAGGCTCGCGGCGTCATCCTGCTGGCCGGGGCGCAGGCCGGCCTGCCCATCGGCGAGCACAAGCCGATGCAGGTCAAGCAGGCCCTGACGGGCTATGGCGGGGCCGACAAGCGTCAGGTGCAGGACATGCTGCTGCGCCTCTTGCACCTGGATCGCGTGCCGCGCCCAGACGACGCCGCCGATGCCATCGCGATCGCCATCTGTCACCTGCAGACGGCCCGGCTGCGCGGGCTCTAGGGCGCGCAGCCGGGCATCGTTCGGGCCGGTTAGTGCTCTTCCTCGGCCACCTTCTGCACCTGGGCGATGATGCCGGGCATCAGCTGCTGGGGCACCGGCGCGAAGTGTGAGAACTCGGCGGTGTAGTAGCCCCGGCCCTGGGTCATCGAGCGCAGGTCGGTCGAGTAGCGCTGCATCTCGGCCAGCGGGACGTGGGCCGAGACGACGGCCTTGCCGGCGATCTGCTCGGTGCCCTGGACCATGCCGCGCCGCGTGTTGAGGTCGCCCAGCACGTCGCCCATCTGGCTGTTGGGCACGATGACGCGAACGTTCAGGATCGGCTCGAGCAGGGTCGGGCCGGCGTCCTGCATGGCCTTCTTGAAGGCTTCGCGTCCGGCGATCTGGAAGGCGATGTCCTTGGAGTCGACCGGATGCTCCTTGCCGTCGTAGACCACGGCGCGCACGTCGACCACCGGGCAGTGCGCGATGACGCCTTCCTGCAGCATCTGCCGCACGCCCTTCTCGATCGAGCTGATGAATTGGCTCGAGATCGCGCCGCCGAAGACCTCGCTGGCGTACTCGAAGCCGCTGCCGCTCTCGAGCGGCTCGAGGCGCAGGTGCACCTCGGCGAACTGACCGGCGCCACCGGTCTGCTTCTTGTGGCGGTACTGGGCCGAGGCCTTGCGGGTCACGGTCTCGCGGTAGGGAATGCGCGGCGTGGCCGTATGGACGTGGACGCCGTACTTCTCCTCGAGGTGGTGCACCGCCACGTCGATGTGGGCGTTGCCCATGCCCGACAGGATCAGCTCGTGCGTGGCGTCCTCGAAGTGCGACTGCAGGGTCGGGTCTTCCTCGACGATCTTGTGCAGGGCCTGGCCCAGCTTGGCGCCGTCGGCCTGGCTGGACGGGACCACCGCCACCGAGTAGAGCGGCTGGGGGTAGACGAAGGGGCGGAGCTCGAAGGGATGCTCCTTGTCGGCCAGGGTGTCGCCCGTCTGGCTGTGGTGCAGCTTGGCGACGGCGCCGATGTCGCCGGCATGCAGGTGTCCGACCGTGATCTGCTCCTTGCCGCGCAGGACGTAGAGCGGCCCGACCCGCTCCTCCTCGTTGTGGTTGACGTTCAGCACCCGCGAGTCGGCCTGGAAGCTGCCGGAGATGACGCGCAGGTACTGCAGCTTGCCCACATAGGGATCGGCCTGCGTCTTGAAGATGCGCAGCACCAGCGGGCCCCCGTCCTCGGTGACGAGCTCGACCGTCTCGTTGCTGCGCTTGTCGATCGCCGTGCGCGACACGCTCTCGGCCGGCGACGGCGCCAGCAGCTTGATCGAGCCGAGCAGGGCATGGATGCCGATGCAGTCGGTGGCGGCGGTGAAGAGCACCGGCACGTAGGCGTTCTTGCGGCCGCCGGCCAGGAGGCCTTCGCGCACCTCGTCCGGGGTCAGGTCGCCCTCGTCGAAGTACTTCATCATCAGCGCATCGTCCGACTCGGCGGCCGCCTCGACCAGGGCCTCGCGGTAGTCGTCGGCCTCGGCCAGGATCTCGGCCGGCGCCTCGCCCGGTTTGCCTTCGGGGCCGAGGCTGGTCGTGCCCGTGTTGAGCCGGTAGATGCCCTTGAAGGCGTCGGCCTTGCCGATCGGCAGCTGCAGCGGGGCGAAGCGGGTGTCGGGGAAGGCCTCGCGCAGCTCGCCCATGACGCGGGTCCAGTTGGCGTTGTCACGGTCCATCTTGTTGATGACCACCATCCGCGGCAGGTTCAGCTCGTCCAGGTACTGCCAGGCGATCTCGGTGCCCACTTCGACGCCGGCCACGGAGTCGACCACCACCAGCGCACAGTCCACCGCCTTGAGCGCGGCCATCACCTCGCCCACGAAGTCGGCGTAGCCGGGCGTGTCGATGAAGTTGATCTTGTAGCCCTCCCATTCGACCGGGATCAGGCTGCTCGAGATCGAGATGCTCCGGCGGTGCTCCTCTTCGTGGAAGTCGGAGACCGTGTTGCCCTCCTCGGTCTTGCCCATGCGGGTGATGACCTTGGTGGCGTAGAGCGCCGCCTCGGCGATGGCGGTCTTGCCGGCGCCGCTGTGGCCGACAATTGCGACGTTGTGGATCTTGTCGGTGCTGTATTCCTTCATCTGGACACACGTTTCCCTGGTGGCTGACCGGGCCGGTCGGGGTGTGGCCCGGATCGGGTGGATGACCGGTATGTACAGGTGCCCCAGACCGAGGACCGGGGCACGGATGCGCGGAATTCGAGCTTGCTCCAGAGCCATCGAGTATAGACCCGAAGCCGGGAGCGGGCCAGCGTGTTTCGGCCGCTGCCGAGCGGGCGGGCGCTCCGGGTCGCGCCGCGCCTGCCGGGGCGCGGAAGCGGCCGCCGCGGGGCTCGCGCCCGCCAGGCTGCGGGTGACGCGAGGCGCTAGGGGGCGGTCGGGCTGGCCGGTTCCAGCGCGGCCAGCCCGGATGCGGCGCGGTCGCGGGCGGCTTCGGCCAGGCGGAGCAGGTGCTCGGCGTCGTCGGCTCGGTTGGTTCCGACCAGGATGAGCGCGTCGTCGATGCGGAAGGAGGCGGCCTGATAGACGCCCGAGACCCAGCGCCGGCCTTCGGTGACGCCGTCGAGCGCCAGCGCTTCGCTCTGGAGGCCGAGGGCCGAGCCAAGCAGGGGCGCGGCGGCGGCGTCGAGCGCGCGGGCCTCGTCGGCGCTGGCGAAGAGGAGCGCGGCGCTGCTGATCTCCTCGCCGGTGCTGGCATCGCGCCAGGTCACGAGCTCGCGGCTGGCCGGCAGCGCGAGGCGGCCCAAGGTGGCGCCGCTGGCCATGCGCTCGGCCTGGCGCAGATCGATCGGCGGGCTGCTGCGCTGCAGCGGGCCGATGGGGAGGGTGGCCGAGATGTCGTCGCCGCTCAGGGTCAGGCGGGCGGCGCGGTCGTCGGCGGGGGCGGCCGGGGGAGCGAGGCAGCGGTTGATGGACAGGGTGGCGATGGCCAGGGCGGCCAGGGCCAGGAGGAGCGGGCGGCGTCGGCGGGGTGGGGGGGGGGTGTGGATCGTGGGGGGGGCGTCGAGCGGGGAGGCGGTGGGGAGGCGGAAGGCGATGGGGATCCAGTGGGGGGTTGCGTGTTCATGCTGGGGATTATAGCGGGGGGAGCACGTATAATCGGGGGGGTGTGGCGGGGCGGGGCCTGCCGTGGAGCGGGGCATCGGAACTCGGGGGGCGGCTGGGGCGGGGGCGGGGCAGGGCGCGCGGCGGTGGATGGGGCGGTGGGCGGGTCAGATCGCCCTCGGACGGTCAATGCCCCGCTCCACGGCAGGCCCCGCCCTGGTGGACCGGGAAGCGTTGAGGATGGAGCGGGGGAGTTGGTTGGAATCGGGAGAGCTGGATGAGGAGCTCCCATGGCTGGGTGAAGGGGGAGGGGAGATCGGGGTGAGGGCGCGGGTGATGTGGGTGGTGGAGGGGGCCGCGTTGGTGGAGGCGCTGGCGCCGGCGGCGGCGTTGTTGCGGGCGGGCGGGTTGGTGGCCTTTCCGACCGAGACCGTCTATGGGTTGGGCGCGAACGCGCTGGACGCGGTGGCGGTACGGCGCATCTTCGAGGCCAAGGGGCGGCCGGCGGAGGATCCGCTGATCGTGCACGTGCTGGGGCTGGCGGAGGCGCAGGCGTTGTCGCCGGGCTTTCCCGAGCTGGCGCGGCGGCTGGCCGAGGCCTTCTGGCCCGGCCCGCTGACCCTGGTGGTGCCGCGTGGCCCGTCCCTGCCGGCGGCGGTCAGCGCGGGGCTGGACAGCGTGGCGCTGCGGGCGCCGTCGCACCCGGTGGCCCGGGCCCTGCTGCGCGCGGCGGGCGTTCCGGTGGCGGCGCCCAGCGCCAACCCCTTCGGCCGCATCAGCCCGACCCGGGCCGAGCACGTGCTGGCCGACCTGGGCGATCGCATCGACCTGGTGATCGACGGGGGACCGGCCGAAGTCGGCGTCGAGTCGACGGTGGTGGACTGTCGCGGTGAGCAGGCGCTGCTGCTGCGGCCGGGTGGGGTGTCGCTGGAGGCGCTGCGGGCGGTGGTCGGGGAGGTCCGGCTGGCGGGGGCGGGTGAAGCGGAGGCGGGGATGGGGCCGCAGCGGTCGCCGGGGACGATGCTGCGGCACTATGCGCCGCGGGCGCGGCTGGTGCTGGTGGTCGGTGAGGCGGAGCAGGTGGGCGAGGCGATCGGCCAGGCGGCGCTCGGGCTGGCGGCGAAGGGCCGGCGGGTGGGGCTCTTGCTGGCCGAGGAAGATCGGGCGCGCTGGGCCGGGGAGGAAGACGGGCAGGCTGCGGGAGGCGGGTCGGGGCCGGCGCCGGAGCAGACCGCCGGGCCGCCGGGCGGGCCGCGATGGCGGGTGCTCGGGAGCCTGAGGGACCTGGAGGCGGTGGCGCGGGCCCTGTTCGGGGCGCTGCGCGAGCTGGACGCGGCGGGGGTCGACTGCATCCTCGCGCGGGACTTCGGCGGGCAGGGGATGGGGCTGGCGCTGCGGGATCGGCTGAGCCGGGCGGCCGAGGGGCGGGTGCTCAGGCTGGAGTCGCAGGAAGGGCCCTCGGCCGCCGCGGCTCGGATCGAGCGGGCGGTCGAGGGCCCTTGAGCGGCCGCGGGCGGTTCCGGGCTACTTGCGCTCGGCGACCGTGACGCGTTCCGTGACCTCCTCGCCGCCGCGCAGGAGCTTGAGCTCGACGGTCTGGCCGGGCTCGGTGCGGATGGCGATGTAGGCCAGGAGGTCGTCGAAGGATTGGACCGGCTGATCGTCGATGCCGATGATGATGTCGCCGCCGAGCGGCAGCTGCTGGGCGTTGGAGGCGGGCTCGTCGATGCCTCGCAGGATGCCGGCGGAGGGTCCGTCGGCCGGCACGCCCAGGATGTAGGCGCCGATCGGCTCGCTCAGGCCGTTGGCCTTGGCCACCTCGACCGTGAAGCGATCCTCCGGCAGGCCCGAGACGCCCAGGAAGGACCAGGTCATCTTGCCGGTCTCGATCAGCGCGGGCGCGACCTTGGCCACGATCGAGGCGGGGATCGAGAAGCCGACGCCCGAGTTGCCGGGCACGCCGCCAGCCTGGTTCGTGGTGTTGATCTGGGCGTTGATGCCGATGACCTCGCCCGAGAGGTTGAGCAGCGGGCCACCCGAGTTGCCCGGGTTGATGGCCGCATCGGTCTGGATCGTCTGTGGGATGCCGTAGCCCGGCTGGCCCGGGTCGAGGTCGGCCGGGATCGTGCGGCCGAGCGCGCTGAGGATGCCGTAGGTCATCGAGTTGGCGCGGCCGAAGGGCGCGCCGATGGCCACGGCCGGCTGGCCGACCTTCAGCGAGCCAAAATCGTCCTCGAGGGGCAGCGCGCGGGCGCTGGCGGGCATCTCGTCGACCGCCACCACCGCCAGGTCGCTGTAGGCGTCGGCGCCGACCACGCGGCCCTCGCGCCGACTGCCGTCGAAGAAGACGACCTCGATGCTGTCGGCGCCGTCGATCACGTGGTTGTTGGTGATCAGGTGCGAGCCGTCGTAGACGAAGCCCGATCCGCCACCGGTCTGGCTGAACTCCTGGTTGCCCATCGTCACGGACTGCTGGACCAGGATGCTGACCACGCCCGGGTTGACCTGCTCGTAGAGTCGCGTGAGCACCCCATCGCCTTCGACGGCCACGCCGCGCAGCGGCAAGGGTTCGCGCGGGCTGGAGTCGACGTTGCGCTCGAGGGTGCGCAGCTGGCTCGGCAGGCCGGTGCCCGAGCCGTCGCGTGCCCGACTCTGCTCGCGGGCGGGGGCCGTCGTGTCGCCCGGACTGGCATCCTCGGCAGCGGCCGGCTGCTCGCCCGCGGCCGGGGCAGTGCGGGCTTCCGCGCCCGCCGCCGGCGCGGCGTCGGGGGCCTGCGCGACGCTGCCTCGGATGCGCTCGAGGCCGTTGGTCAGGTTCGCGGTCTGGCCGGTCGTGACCAGCCAGAGGCCGCCAGCCGAGGCCATGCAGAGCATGACCACCGCGCCGAGGCAGCCCAATCCGATCATGAGGCGTTCGCTGCGTGTCATCTGGGTTCATCTCCTCGAGCAAGATGGGCTCTCGGGCTCGTCGGCAAGAGTCGACCATGGGGCTTGCGCGGCGGGCGACGGTTTCAAGGATCGTTCAAGGTGCCATTCATCATACATCAGCCTTCGAACGGCGAGGATAGGCCGGCGGGCTGAGCCGGGGCTGAGCGATGGCTTAGGGCTCGCTCACCTTCGCCGGCCTGGCGCGGCCGGGACCGGGAATGGAACCAAATCGGTTGGGCCGACGTTCTATAGGTGTCCCGGATGCCGGCACGGGCTTGGCCCAGGTCGGGGCAGGGGTCCATCATGAACGGGTCGAGGTCGCGGCGGGCCCTCGGGGGCCGGCCGATAGCACGGAGGCAAGAAACGTCATGCGCACGATGTTGCGGGTCCTGCTGGTCACGAGCGCGCTGCTGGCGGTCACCGCTGGCTGCACGAAGAAGGAGACGCCGGTGTCGCCGTCGGGCGAGGGGCAGGGGCCAGGCGATGGCGCCGGCGGACGGCCCTTGGCCGCGCCCGAGCCCACGCCCGGGATCTACTTCCGCCTGTCCGACGCAGGGGCCGGTGGCGCCGAGGACGCTGCCGCGGTGACGCCGGCCGAGGCGGCGCCGCTGAGCGGGGCGGAGCTGGCGGCCATCCTGGGCCGGCTGCCCGCGATGCCGGAGGGCAGCTCGGTGCAGGCCGACTTCGCGCTGCAGCCCGGCCCCAAGCCGCCGGCCGTCGCCGGCGAGACCCGGCCCCAGGCCTTCCCGCCCGTCGACGAGCGGGGCGATCCGCCGCCGAGCGTCGAGGCCGGGCCCCTGACGGTGCTGCGCTTCGGGCCGGAGGGCGAGCTGGACTCCGCGCCGCGGCTCTCGATCACCTTCTCCAAGGCGATGGTGCCCCTGACCTCGCAGGCCGCCTTGGCCGCGGCCGAGGTGCCGGTGACGCTGGAGCCCCAGCCGGCCGGCCTCTGGCGCTGGGTGGGCACCCGGACCCTGATCTTCGAGCCCGAGGGCGAACGCTTTCCCAAGGCCACCGACTACACCGTCACGGCGCCGGCGGGGTTGAAGGCCGCCGACGGCGAGGCCCTGGCCGAGGCGGTCAGCTGGCGCTTCGGCACGCCGCCGGTGAGCCTGAGCGTGTTCCACCCGGACGACTATCCGCCCGCTGATCGGTTGCCGCTGCTCTTCCTCGGCTTCGACCAGGCCGTCTCGGTCGAGGCGCTGCTGCCCTTCGTCGAGCTTCGCGCGGCGGGCCAGTCCTTTGGGCTGCGCCCGGCGACGCCGGCCGAGATCGCCGACGACCGCGAGGTCGCGGGACTGGTCGAGGACTGGTCGGCGGCGCCGCGCGCCGATCGCTGGATCGTGCTGCGGCCGGAGCGCGAGCTGCCCCTGGGCGCCAAGGCGGAGCTTCGCCTCGCCAAGGGCCTGCCTTCGGCCGAGGGACCGCGGACGACGAGCCGGGTCCAGAACCGCGACTTCGAGGTCTATGGCCCGCTGCGCGTGACCCGGATCAGCTGCTCGGGCGACGACTACCAGGAGAAGGTGCTGCGCGAGGACACGCGTCGGGCGAGCCTGGGCAAGTGCGCACCCTTCGGGTACTGGAGCATCGAGCTGAGCAATCCGCTGGCGCTCGAGACGGTCGACGCCGAAGCCATCGACATCGAGCCGGCTCTGCCGGGCCGGCGGGTGACGGTCGGCGAGGGCAGCATCCAGATCGGCGGCGCCTCGGCCGGTCGTAGCCGCTACACCGTCACGTTGCCGGGCGACATCCAGGACGTCCACGGTCAGCGCCTGGAGGAGGGCTTCGCGCTGCGTTTCGAGACCGGCGACATGCGGCCGGCGTTGGCGGTACCGGGTGACGAGATGCAGCTGCTCGACCCGGATGCCGGCGGCAAGCTGCAGGTCTACAGCATCAACAACGACGGGCTGCGGGCCAGCCTGTATCGGGTCGGACCCGAGGACTGGAGCGCCTACCAGATCGCGCGCAACGCGATCGCTGCCGAACAGCCGCTGGATCCGCCCGGCGAGCGGGTCTGGCAGGGGGATCTGCGGCCGAAGGGCGATCGCGATGCGGTGGCGACGGCCCAGCTGGACCTGGCGCCGGGCCTGGATGCCGAGGGCCATGGGCAGCTGATCGCCGTGATCGAGCCCGCCAAGTGGAGCCCGCGCGACGAGAATTGGTCCAACCGCCCGCAGTGGCGCTGGGTCCAGGTCAGCGCGCTCGGCCTGGACGCCTTCGGCGAGGCCGAGGGCGTCACCGCCCGCGTGACCGATCTGGCGGACGGCGCGCCGCGCGCCGAGGTCGATCTGGAGCTCTACCGCTTGCCACGCATCGCGTGGCGCGGCGGGGAGACCCTGGCGTCGGCGCCGGTCTCGGCGGCCCGTGGCCGCACGGACCGCGACGGACTGGCCCTGCTCGCGGTGCCGGCCGTCACGGACGGCGAGCCGAGCGAGACGATGCTGGTCGCGCGTGCCGGTGGCGACACGGCCATGCTGCCCTACGGCGTCCTGGGCTGGCGGGCCGGCGGTGAGCAGCTGGCCTGGCAGGTCTTCGACGATCGCGGCCTGTACAAGCCGGGCGAGGTCGCCAGCGTCAAGGGTTGGGTGCGGCGCCTGGACCTGGGCAAGGGCGGTGACGTCGGGGCCTTGGAGGACTGGCCCGAGCGCATCGACTGGAGCTTGCGGGCGCCCAACGGTGAGGAGGCCGGCAGCGGCAGCTTCGCGGTGACGCCGCTGGGCGGCTTCGCCGGTCAGGTGCCCATTCCGGAGGGCAGCGAGCTGGGCGAGGCCTGGCTGCAGCTGCGGGCCGTGGGTGGCCGCCTGCCGGCCGACGGCCGCGAGAGCGGCCTCGGGTTGCAGATCGCCGAGTTCCGACGGCCCGAGTTCGAGGTGACGACGCGCCTGGACGAGCCGAGCCTGATCTTCGGCGACACGGCGCGGGTGACGGCCAAGGCCGAGTATTACGCCGGCGGCCCGCTGCCCGGCGCCGAGGTGGACTGGATGGTCCGTGCCGAGCCGAGCGCGTACAGCCCGCCCGGCCACGACGACTTCGTCTTCGGCACCTGGCGACCCGGCTGGGGCTTCTGGGAACAGCCGGGCGGCCAGGGCGGCGAGCAGTCGCATCAGGGCCGTACCGACGCGGTGGGCGAGCACGGCCTGGCCGTGGCCCTCGAGGGCGCGGTCCCGGTCGGACCGGCCAGCTTCCTGGCCCAGGCCACCGTCATGGACGTCAACCGCCAGGCTTGGACCAGCTCCACGAGCTTCCTGGTCCACCCGGCCCGTGACTACGTCGGCCTGCGCTTGGACCGCTGGTTCACCGATCCGGGCCAGCCGATCACGGTCGAAGCCATCGTGGCCGACATCGACGGCGCTCTGGTCAGCGGCCGGGCGATCGAGCTGGTCGCCGAGCGGGTGGAGGGCCGCTGGCAAGGCGAGCGCTGGGTCGAGGAGACCCTGCCCGCCGGCGACTGCAGCCTGACCAGCGCCGAGGAGCCGGTCGCCTGCGCGCTGCGCTTCGAGACCGGCGGCATGTACCGTCTGACGGCCGAGGTGGCCGACGCCCAGGGCCGGCCCAACATGAGCCAGCTGACGCTCTGGGTCTCGGGCGGCGCGCCGAGCCTGCCGCGGGGCGATGGCCTCGAGGAGGCGTCGGTCACGCTGATCCCCGACGCCGACAGCTACCAGCCCGGCGATACGGCCCGGGTCCTGGTCCAGGCGCCCTTCGCCCCGGCCGCGGGCCTCTGGAGCCTGCGACGATCGGGCCTGGTCGAGCGCCGCGCCTTCCAGATCGACGAGAGCGGCTCGGCCGTCCTGGAGATTCCGATCACCGAGGACTACCTGCCGGGCATCCAGCTGCAGGTGGACCTGACCGGTCGCGCGCCGCGCGCTGGCGCCGCGCCCGACGCCCAGCTGCCGCCGCGGCCGGCCTATGCCAGCGGCCAGCTGAAGCTCGAGGTGCCGCCGGAGTCCCGGCGGCTGAAGGTCGAGGCGCTCGCCCGCGAGGCCGCCATCGCGCCCGGCGGCAAGACGACGGTCGACATCCGAGTGCGCGATGCCGAGGGCCGGCCGTTGGCCGACGCCGAGCTGGCCCTGATCGTGGTCGACGAGGCGGTCCTGGCCCTGACCGGCCACGACATCGGCGACCCCATGGCCGCCTTCTACCCCGAGCGCGATCCGGGCGTCCGCGACGAGCGCCTGCGCCGCTGGCTTCAGCTGGCCGATCCGGGCCTGATCGGGGCGGCCGGGAACCTGGCGAACAGCGGCCGCCAGGATCGGATGGGCGCCGAGCCGATGTCCGGCGCGCTGCCGCCCGGCGCCAGCCTCGATCCGGGCGCTGCCGAAATGGAGATGGCCGCCGACGCGGCCGACGAGTCGGCGGGGGCCGACCGGATGTACAGCATGGCCGCGACTCCGGGGCTGCCCCCGCCGCTCACCGGCGGCGGCGCCGAGCCACCGACCATCGTCGAGCGCAGCAACCTCGATCCGCTGGCCGCCTTCCTGCCCGATCTGCGAACGGATGGCGAGGGCAAGCTGGCGGCCGAGATCACGCTGCCCGACACCGTGACGCGCTACCGGATCTGGGCGGTGGCCAGCGACGGCGGGGCCCGCTTCGGAAAGGCCGATAGCAGCCTGACCGCGCGACTGCCGCTGATCGTGCGCCCGTCCGCGCCGCGCTTCCTGAACTTCGGCGACCGCTTCGAGCTGCCGGTGGTGGTGCAGAATCAGACCGACGCGGACCTCGAGGTGTCGGTGGTGGTTCGGGCGGCGAACCTGGATCTGGGCGCAGGGCCCGGCGCGGGTACCGGGACGGCCGACGAAGCGAGTGCCGATGCGGAGGCACCGGCGGCTGCGCCGGACGCGGCCGGTGCCGCGGATCTCGCGACGGCCGGCCTGCGGGCGACGATCCCCGCCGGCGACCGGCGCGAGCTGCGCTTCCCGGCCGCCGCCCGCCTGCCTGGCACGGCCGCCTTCCAGGCGGTGGTCGTCAGCGGCGACCTGAGCGATGCGCAGCGGGTGACGCTGCCGGTCTGGACGCCGGCCACCACCGAAGCCTTCGCCACCTACGGCGAGATCGACGCGGGCGCCATCGCCCAGCCGGTCGAGCGCCCGCCGGAGGTCGTCGCGGGCTTCGGCGGCCTGGAGCTGACGACCAGCTCGACCGCGCTCAGCGCCCTGACCGATGCCTTCCTCTACCTGGACAGCTACCCCTTCGAGCACGAGGAGGCGACCGCCTCGCGGCTCCTGGCCAGCGTGGCCCTGGTGGACGTGCTCGAGGCCTTCGGGGCCGAGGGCATGCCCGATCGGCCGACGGTCGAGGCGCGCATCGCCGCCGACATCGACCGGCTCGCCGGCCGTCAGAACGGCGATGGCGGCTGGGGCTGGTGGCCGAGCGAGGGCCGGTCGGCGCCCTTCGGGTCGCTGCACGTGATGCACGCGCTGGCCCGGGCCAGCGCCAAGGACTACCCGGTGCCGGAGGAGACCCTGGCGCGGGGCCGAGACTACCTCCAGGCCGTCGATGACCATGCATCGGCTTTCGACTATGCCGCCGACGTCCGCCTCGGCCTGCGGGCCTACGCGCTCTACGTGCGCGCGCTGACGGGCGACCTCGACGCGACCGAGGCGCGGGCGCTCTACGCCGAGCGCGACCGGCTGGGCATCGACGGCGAGGCCTGGCTCCTGACGGTGATGGCCGGCGGCGAGGGCTTCGACGCCGAGCGCACCGAGCTGCGCCGCGCGCTCGGGAACGCCGCCATCGAGGAGGCCGGCACGGCCCAGATCACGACCGGCTACGAAGAGACCGCCTCGGCCCTCCTCCTGGCCAGCGATCGGCGCACCGACGCCCTCGCCGTCGAGGCCCTGATGGCCGACCAGCCCGAGAGCGACCTGATCCCCAAGCTGGTGCGCGGCCTCCTGGCCCATCGGGTCAAGGGTCGCTGGGGCTCGACCCAGGAATGCGCCTGGGTGCTCCTGGCCCTGGACGGCTACTTCCGGGCCTACGAGGCCGAGACGCCGAGCTTCGAGGCCAGCGCCTGGCTGGGCGCGGACTTCCTGGGTCGCTCGCGCTTCGAGGGCCGCAGCCCGGACCGAGCGCTGACCGAGGTCCCGATGGCCTTCCTGCCGGCCGATGCGCCGGCCGACCTGGTGTTGAGCAAGACCGGGCCGGGGCGGCTCTACTACCGCCTGGGCCTGCGCTACGCGCCGAGCGACCTCGATCTGGCGCCGCTGGAGCGCGGGTTCAGCGTCGAGCGCCGCTACGAGGCGGTCGACGATCCGGACGACGTTCGCCGAACCGCCGACGGTGGCTGGGAGGTGAAGGCCGGCGCACGGGTGCGGGTACGCCTGGGCCTGGTGGCGCCGGCGCGGCGCTACCACGTGGCATTGGTCGACCCGCTGCCTGCCGGACTCGAGGCGCTCAACCCGGAGCTGGCGACGACCGGCGAGCTGCCGCGGGACCCCGCGGACCTCGAGGTGGAAGACGGCGGCTTCGACGGCTGGCCCTGGTGGCGTTGGTGGACCTGGTACGAGCACGAGGCCTTCCGCGACGCGCGGGTCGAGGTCTTCAGCAGCCTGCTCTGGGACGGCGTCTACGACTACAGCTACATCGCGCGGGCGACGACGCCCGGCGACTTCGTCGTCCCGCCGGCCAAGGCCGAGGAGCTGTTCCAGCCCGAGACCTTCGGCCGCAGCGGCAGCGACCGGCTGCGGGTGGTGCTGCCCTAGCCCGAGGGCCCGGCCACCGCGCCGAGCGGTGGCCGGGCCCCGGCGCTTGCCGAGCCCGCCGCGCGCCGATGGACGGGATGCGGCGGCGCCCCTCCCCCGCCGCCGATCGACGGCGGGGCGAGGGCATGCCGCGAGGCTCTGCGCTATCCTCTTCCCGCCGGCCGCGTTGAGCCTGGCAAGCGCTCCGGTCCGCGGAGCGTCCTTCAGGAGTCGATCATGCCGCTGCACATCCCCACCCAGCAGTCCCGATCGCGCCGGCGACTGGCGCCCTTCCTGGCGCTGGTCGCTCTCGGCGTCGGCTCGGTAGCCAGCTCGGTCGGCGCGCAGAACCCACCCGATCCCGAGCTCTTCGACACCGGCGTCCTGCGCGACTTCGACATCGACTTCGACGCCGCCGATTGGCTGGCGCGGATCGAGCGGGGCGAGACGGTGACGGCCGACCTGCGGGTCGAGGGCGAGACCTATGCCGATGTGGGCATCAGCGAGAAGGGGAACAGCTCGGCCCGGGTCTCGGGCGCCAAGCAGCCCATGAACGTCACCCTGGACGCGACGGTCAAGGGCCAGCGCCTGATGGGCTACGACGTGATCAACCTCAACAACGGCTTCATGAACCCGACCTTCACCCGCGAGGTGCTGACCCTGCGCAGCCTGGCCGAGCACATGCCGATGCCCCAGGGCGCCTGGGCTCGCGTGAAGGTCGGCGGGGAGTACTTCGGCCTCTACGTGCTGGTCGAGCAGATCGAGGGCACCTTCCTCAAGCGTTGGTTCCGCGGCAACGGTGGCTGGCTCTTTAAGGCCGACGCGCCGGATGGTGCCGGGGGACCGGTCGGACCGGGCCCGGGTCCGCGTCCCTTGGCCGAGCGGGCGACCCTGGGGGCGCCGGCGGCGCTCTCGGCCGGCTCGCTGGCCTTGACGCGACCGGCGGCCCTCGGAGCGGCCGTCGGCGGCCTCCGCTCCGGGCCGGCTCCGCTCGCGCCCGATCAGGGTGGCGGCGGCGGTTTTCGCTCGGCGCTGCAGTGGCAGGGCGAGGACCTGGCTGCCTACCAGGCCAGCTACGACCTCAAGTCGACCGCGACCGACGACGCGCCCTGGCAGGCCCTGCGCGAGCTGACGCGGGTGCTCGACGCCAGCGAGGCCGAAGGCGGCCCCAGCCCCGAGGCCTTCCCGGAGGCGATCCGCCAGGTGCTCGACGTGGATGGCGTGCTCTGGTACCTGGCCGGCATGAACCTCTTCACCAACTTCGACAGCTACTACTCCGGTCACAACTTCTACCTCTACCGGGCCGAGGAGGACGGGCGCTGGCATGTCCTGGCCTGGGACGTCAACGAAGCCTTCGGGCTCTTTCCCGGCGCCGGCATCGATCCGAGCGACTCGACGGCCGTGGCACGGACCGATCCCTTTCTGATGGCCGAGGGCCAGTCGGCCGCCAGCCGGCCCTTGATCCGCAAGCTGCTGGCCGTGCCGGCCTTCCGGGCCGACTACCTGGCCCACTACCGCACGCTGCGCGAGACGGTCTTCGAGCCGGTCGGCCTCGCGCAGCGCATCGCGGCCTATCAGGACCTGATCCGCGAGGCCGCCGAGACCGACCCCAACCGGCTCTATCCCTTCGATCTGTTCGCGCGGAACGTCGACGAGGACGTGCGCGCCAACGGCCGGGCGATTCCAGGCATCCTCGGCGTGGCCGAGGCGCGCCAGGCCTGGCTGGGTGCGCGGGCCGACCTTCAGGCGCCGGACCTGAGCCTGGCCGAGCGGCAGCTCCTGCCGGCCACCCCGGTCGCCGGCGAGCCGGCCGCGCTGCGCCTGCGGCTCGATGGGGCCGATCAGCCGCGCTCGCTGACCCTGGTCTATCGCGTGAACGACGGCGCGCCGCAGCGCGAGACCATGGCCATCGGGCGGGACGGCGATTGGCTGGCTTCGCTGCCGCTGCTCGACCGGGACGACCGGGTGAGCTACTTCGTCCGGGCCGAGCTGAGCGACGGTCGGGCCGACTTCTTCCCGGCCTCCAACCTGCTGCACCCCTGGACCTATCGGGTGGCCGGCGCCAGCCTGCCCAACCAGCTGGGCGGGCCACTGGTCATCAACGAGGTGCTGGCCGACAACGGCAGCATCCTGGCCGACCCCGCCGGCGAGTTCGACGATTGGGTCGAGCTCTACAACCGCGGCGACGTGCCGATCCAGCTGGCCGGCTACCACCTGTCGGACGATCCGGAGGACCCGCTGGCCTATGCGCTGCCCGAGCTGAGCCTGGCACCGGGCGGCCACTACCTGGTCTGGTGCGACAACGACCCCGACCAGGGGCCCGACCATGCCGGGTTCCGGCTGGCCAAGGGCGGCGAGACGCTGATCCTTTCGACCGAGACCGGCACCGTCGATCGGATCGATTTCGGCGAGCAGACCACCGACGTCAGCCTGGCGCGCCTGCCGGACGGCGCCGAGCTCTGGCGCGATTGCCGCGAGCCCTCGCCGCTGGCGGTCAACGCCTGCAGCGGCGAGCCGAGCGTGACGGTGATGCCCGGTCCGACCCCGAGCGCCGAGCCGACCGAGCCGGGCGGGACGCCGACCGAGCCGACCGCCACCCGCGAGCCCGGTCCGGGGCCGAGCGAGACCGCCGGGCCGACGACCTCGCCTGGCGGGCCGGGCCGGGTCTATCTGCCCGTCCTGCGACGAAGCTAGGGCCTGTCTGCAAGTCCGTTTCGAGCGAAGGCGAGCGACCCACGCAGCCAGACCGTTCAGCAGATGCGTGCAGCCGAGGGCGGGTCTGCGGTCATGCCCTAGGGGCGGCCCGGAGCGGTCGGGACGGCGCGCGTCTGCGAGGTCAGCGTGCCGAAGTCGCTGCCGGTGGGGCTCTGGAAGACCTTGAGGTCGAACTCGGGCACCGTCGCCAGCAGGTGGTCGAAGATGTCGGCCTGGATGGCCTCGTAGCGCTCCCAGACGGTCTCGGTGCAGAAGACGTAGACCTGGATCGGCAGGCCGAGCTCGGTGGGCGGGAGCTGCCGCACCAGGAACGACATCTCCGGGTCGATCATCGGATGCCGTCGCAGGTAGGCCGCGACGTAGGCCCGGAAGGTGCCGACGTTCGTCAGCCGGCGGCCGTTGATCGGCAGCGAGCCGGCTTCGAGCACCCCGTTGTGACGCGCGATCTCGTCGCGCTTGCGTTGCATGTACTCGGCCAGCAGGTCGATCCGGGCATAGCGCTCGACCATCGCTTCCGTGCAGAACCGGATCGAGTTGATGTCGAGGTGGATGGCGCGCATGATCCGGCGCCCTCCGCTCTCCGACATGCCGCGCCAGTTCTTGAAGGACTCGCTGATGAGCGCGTGGGTTGGGACCATCGTGATCGTGTTGTCGAAGTTCCGGACTTTGACCGTCGTGAGGCCCACCTCGATGACGTCCCCGTCGGCGTCGTAGGAGGGCATCTCGATCCAGTCGCCTGGCGCCACCATCTCGTTCGAGACCAGGTGGATGCCGGCGACGAAGCCCAGGATCGGGTCCCTGAAGACCAGCATGAGCACCGCGCCCAGGGCGCCCAGGCCGGTCAGCAGGACCATCGGTGACTGGTCGAGCAGGATCGCGCCGACGAGGAGCGCGCCGACCAGGGCGACGACCAGCTTGGCGGCCTGGATCGGGCCGCGGATCGGCATCTCGGCCTTCGCGTCCAGCATGGCGTAGATGTCGTAGGCGGCGCTGAGCAGCGCCTGGAGCACCCAGACGCCGATCATCACGACGGCCACCTCGACCGCGCTCCGCACGAAGGCGACGATCTCGCCCTGGCCATCGAGCAGCCACGGCGACAGCAGGTAGGCCGCCAGCGCGGGCGCGAGGTAGGACAGTCGGTGGATCACCCGGTGCGCGATCAGGGCATCGTCCCAGCGGATCGAGGATCGCTCGGCCCAGTGGATCAGCTGCGACAGGATGATTCGCGAGCACAGCAGATAGAGCAGGATGCTCGGCACGAGGACGGCCAGCACGCCGATCCACGGCGTCAGCGCGACGGCGCTGGCGTCGCTCAGTCCGGCCGCCGTGAGCCACAAGCGAAAGGTGTCCGACATGACCGACTCCTGGTGGACGTTGGACGGTAGGTCGCGAACGACGCCGGCGGGTCCGGCGCTCAGCCGTCCGCGGCGATCAGCTGCCAGCGATCGCTGGCAGGGTCGTAGCGCAGGTCGATCTCGCGCTCCTCGCGTCGGGCGGCCACCTGCAGGCTGTAGTTGAAGTCCATCATGTGCAGCCGCAGCTGCGGGCCGGCACCGAAGCGCAGGCGGCGCGGCGTCGCGAGCCCGCCGCGCACCTGATCGGCCAACGAGAGCTCCAGGCGCGGCGCACCGACGAAGGCGCCCGTCGCGTCCAGCGCCACGCTGTGCAGCTCGGGGCTGCGGGTGCGTCCGAAGTACAGCCGCTTGCCGCCGGAGCCGCGGAAGACGCCCAGGCCCATGGCGTCGACGCCGTCGAGCTGGGAGCGCAGCCGGCCGCTGGCGGCCTCGACCTGGAAGATCCGGCCGAGCTCTTCGCTGGCGGTGGAGCCGGCCAGCGAGCTGGCGTAGAGCGAGCCGGTCTCGCAGTCGAAGGCCAGGCCGACCACGCCGAAGGGGTTGGCGGAGCTGGGCTCCCGGGCCGGCGGCAGCGTGACGAGCTCGGTCATGACCTGGCTGTCGGTGTCGATGCGCAGCAGGCGGTTCTGCTGGCCCAGCGGGTTCTCGACCAGGCTGACCAGCGGCACCGGAGCGGTGAAGACGTTGCCCTCGGCGTCGGTGGTGAAGGGGCCCAGGTAGCCGGCATCGTCCCAGCTGGGATGCTGGTAGATGCTGGGCGCGCCATCCGGGCCGGCCGAGACGATGGCCAGGCCCATGACGCCTTCGACGGCCGTGCCGAAGGCCGCGCCCGAGCCGAGCCCGAGCGTGGCGGCGAAGCGCGGTTGATGCTGGCAGGCGGTGACGCCGCCGATGCGGTCCGTCGCGCGCCGCCCGAGCCCGCCGCTCCGGTGCAGGGCCAGCCAGCCGAGGCCGAGGATGGCGGCCAGCAGCAGCGCGGCCCAGAGCTGCCCGCGTCCCGCCGGTCCAAGCCCCGCCGCGGTCCCGGTCGGTTGCGGGTTGGCGGGGCGTTCACGTCGTTTCGTCACCAGGGCCTCCGAGGGTCGCGCCGGGTCCCGTACGCCGGCTCGGGTCGCGGCCTACTATAGCCCGGCCGCATCGCCGGGGCGACAGATCCCGGTTGGCGCCAGCGCCGGGCCGCCCGGTGTTGGCGCCAACCGGGATCTGCTAGATTTGAGGACGCTCCCCGGCGCGCAGCCATCTCCGGCTCTCTTCGCGCCTGGCCCGGTTCTTGCTGGGAGCGGCGCCATCGCGGCAGGCGCCGTGGGTCCCGTCTCGCCCGCAACCGTCCGATTGGAGGTGCCAGGATGTTCCCCCCTATCCCCCGCTCCTTCCTCGCCGCCCTCATCGTCGCCATCGCGCTCATCCCGTCGCTGCCATCCTCGATCGCCGTCCCGGCGAATCGGCCCGCGGCCGGGGTCGCTCGGGCCGCGGACGCTCCGCCCGATCGGGGCATCGCCGCCGCGGCGAGCCGGGTCGCGGTGCCCGACGCCCCTGCCGACAGCTGCCAGGTCGGCGTCGGCAAGACCGCAAGCCCGAGCAACGTCGAGGTCGGGCAGGCGGTCCGCGTCACGCTGAGCCTGCGCGCCGACTGTCCGGATCGGCCCGGCGGCGCGCGGCCGGCCGACATCGTTCTGGCCCTCGACCGCTCCAACTCGCAGTACGAAAACGGCACCTGGCCGGCGACGCTCGCCGCCGCGGCGACCTTCCTGTCGCTGGTCGACTTCTCGCGCAGCCAGGTGGGCCTGGTCGCGTTCGGCACCGACGCGCGCCTGGGCGCGCTCGACGCCGAGCTGGTCCAGCCCTTGACCGCCGACGCGGCGCTGGCCTTGGATGCGCTCGACCGCATCCCGGAACCGCCGGACCTCGGCCTCTGGACCAACATCACCGCGGCGGTCGAGACGGCCCAGGCCGAGCTGGCGAGCGCGCGCCATCGCCCCGAGGCGCAGCCGGTGCTGATCCTGCTCTCGGATGGCGGGCACAACGCGCTGCTGGCCGGCTCGCCGCAGGGCGCCGCGAACGCCGCCAAGCAGGCCGGCACGCTGATCATCACCGTCGGCCTGGGCGTCGATGCCTCGGCCAGCGCGACCCTGACGGCCCTGGCCAGCCGGCCCGAGCTCTACTACCCGGCGCCCAGCGTCGCCGAGCTCGAGGGCGTGATGCGCGAGGTGGCCGGCGCGGTCAGCGTGCCTGGCGTGCTCAGCGAGCTGGTGGTGACCGACATCCTGTCCAGCGAGGTCGAGCTGGTCGCCGGCTCGGTCGAGCCGGCGCCGACGCGGATCGACGGCGACAGCCTGATCTGGGAGATCCCGAGCCTGGCCGCGGCCGGCTGGAGCGCCAGCTACCTGGTGCGGCCGCGGGTGCCGGGCCGATACAGCCCCAACAAGCTGGCCTACGTCGACTTCCTCGACGCCGACGGCGAGCCGGCCGGCCGGGTCTTCCCCGATCCGATGATCACCGTCCGCGCGCCGGGCGAGGCCATCAAGGTCTTCGCGCCGGTCGTCTACCGGGGCTACTGCAAGCCGGGCCGGCCCTTCGACGTCGCGCTGCTCCTGGACACGTCCAGCAGCATGGACGGCGAGAAGCTGGACGCGACCCGTGCGGCGGCGCGGGCCTTCCTGGGCTACCTGGACCTGCCCCCGTCGCGCGCGGCGGTGCTGGCCTTCAACGCCTTCGCCAGCGTGGTGCAGGACCTGAGCGACGACCGTCCGGCGCTGCTGGCCGCGCTGGACCGCCTGCCGCGCGGGGCGGGCACGCGCATCGACTTCGCCCTCCAGGAGGCGGTGGCCGTGCTGAGCGGCACCGGGCGCGACCCGGAGTCGGCGGCCGCCATCGTGCTGATCACCGACGGCCGACACCAGGGCGACGGCGATGGCTCGACCGTCCAGGACGTCATCAACGCCGCCGCCGGCGCCCGCCGGGTGGCGACGGTCTATACCGTCGGCATCGGCGCCGACGTCGACCCGCAGCTGCTCACCCGGGTGGCCGGCGACCCGGACCGCTACTACGCCGCTCCCAGCCCGGCCGACCTGGTGCGGATCTACGTGGACATCGCCGGCGCGCTGCCCTGCGGCGGCCGCTGAGCTCGGAGGAGGCAGGGAATGGATGCCAAGCCGGCGCCGCCGGACATCGACGCGTACATCGCCGAGTTCCCGGAGCCGGTCGGCGCCATCCTCGAGCAGGTGCGCCAGACGATCCGGGCGGCGGCGCCGCAAGCCGAGGAGGCGATCCGCTACCGGATGCCGACCTTCAGGCTGCGCGGCAATCTGGTGCACTTCGCCGCCTTCAAGCACCACATCGGGCTCTACCCGGCGCCCTCGGGCATCCTGGCCTTTGCCGAGGAGCTGGCGCCCTATCGTCACGCCAAGGGGTCGGTGCGCTTTCCGCTGGACCAGCCGATCCCCTATGCCCTGATCGGCAAGATCGTCGCCTATCGGGTGACCGAGAGCCTGGGCGAGGCGGATGCGGCGGCCGGGGACTCGCGACCGGGCTGAGCCCGGCGCGCTCGCCGATCGCCTGTCGCACGACCGGTGACCGGGACGCGGCGTGCCAGCCCGAAGGTCGGCGCGCCGCGTCCCGGCCTCGCCCGGCTCAAGGGCCCGGGTCCAGCCAGGGCAGGTAGAGCGGCGCCCGGTCGGTCGGTTCCGGCCGCGCGGGGGTATCGGAGGCCAGGGCGGTGGCCGTCGGGGTCTCGGCGCTCGGCGTGGGCCGGGGCGTCGGCGTCCAGAGGGGTGGCCAGGCGGTCGGGGTGGTCAGCGGTCGAGCCGGTAGGCCGCACAAGGTGAAAGCGGCCGGCAGGGGCGCGAAGCGAGCCTCGGCAGCCATCGGGAGCGCGAAGCCGGCACCGCCGAAGGAGCCGTCGCCGGCCGGATCGGCCGCCACGTCACCCAGGCTCCGATCGGCCCGCAGCACGCCGACGGCAGCCAGGTCGACCGGAGGATCGGCCAGGCCGGCCGGATCGAGGGCCGGGTGATCCCAGACCGTGGCGCTGACGATGGCGCTGCCGGTGAAGCCTGGTGGCAGCGAGCCCCAGTCGGTCAGGTCGATGTACGAGACCTGGTCGGCCGTCAGCTTGTGGCAGCTGAAGTCGAGCAGGCCGTTCGCGTCGTAGATCAGGAGGGCGAAGTCGGTGAAGCCGGGCCGGTCGATCCGGTTCACGATCGCCAGCTCGGTGGCCCGAAGGCCGGTCGCGTCCGCGTGGCGCATGAACGAGGGAAGCGCGATCAATCCGGAGCCGGTCGGGCCCGGCGAGCCTGCCGTCGCGCCGTCCCCTGGCCGCGGGGCTTGCAGGCCGTAGGCGAAGGCCTCGATCGGCCCGCCATCCGCTTCGTGCCGCGAGGCGACGACGACCGAGATCGCCGGCGGCGGACCGGCTGTGTCCGTCGGCCCCGTCGCGACGCTCTCGACCCGGGCGCTGCCGATGAAGCCGGCGGGCAGGGCGTCGTAGTCGGCCAGATCGATGCTCTGGCTACGGCCCGGCAGCAGGCCGGTGTCGATGACCAGGCGCAGGTTGCCTTCGCGGTCGCGGATTTCGATCCGCAGCTTTGCCGGCGCGATCGGGTCCTGGTTCTGGACATGGATTCGGCTGCTCCAGCCGCGCTCGGCGCGATACAGCAGGGGCAGGTGATGGACGCGTCCCGCCGGCCCGACCGTTTCCGCGTCCGCGGCCGGCAGGGGCTCGGCCGCGTAGCTGCTCAGCGTGTCGCCGACGACCAGGTCGACCATCACCGCCAGGGGCTGGCTGCCGCGAATGCGCGCCGATGCCGGCCCTTCGCCCAGCCCCTCGCAGCTGGCGACGTCGAAGCGATGCTGCTCGCCCGGCGCCAGGGCGGGCAGGCTCAGGCGACAGGGGCTGGCATCCTCGGGGCCGGCTTCGGCGCGCAGCTCGATGTCCACGCTGGCGCAGCTCAGGCCGGCATTCTGGACCACCAGATGGGTCCTGCCCCTGCCATCCGGCGGACGGGGCGCCAACGGGGCGACCTGCCAGGATGGGAGGTCCGAGGGTCCCAGGTCGCGGGCGGGGATGCCCGAGTCGCTGCTCAGGCGCGAGACCGAGGCACCGGCCGGATCGGCGCAAGCGCGGCGCAGCTCGACCGCCAGCGGCGCACCCCGGACCCGGTCCTGGGGCAGGCCGGCGAAGGAGCCCCCCTCCGCGTAGGCCTTCAGGAACCGTCGGAAGTCGTCGGCGTCGCCCACGATGCCGAAGAACAGGGTCTCGCACATCAGGTCGGCCGCGATGTCGTCGAAGCCCAGCGCCATGTCCAGGCCCAGCTCCGACAGGGGCCGGGCGATGAAGCTGACGACGAGCCCGCTCTGGCTGCCGGTGGGCAGCATCGGACCGCTGAAGGTCCAGCTGCCGCCGGGCAGGATCAACCCGCTGCACTCGACCTTGAGCGGCCCCCGCGACTGCGGTGGACAGTCGCCCGCCTCGCCCCAGGTGACCAGGGTCGCCTTCGAGGGATCGTGCCCCAGATTCGAGACCTTCAGCTGGCTGTCGCAGGTGGAGGTCGCGTCGGCGGTGGCCAGCTCGGGCAGCCAGACGAGCCGCGTTCCGGCTCCGTTCAGCGTCGGCTGGGCATCGCCCTGTTGCGCGACCGTGCCGCGCATGTCGGGCATGGCTTCGGCCGCGGCCGGGCGCCCCAGGGCGTAGCCCGCCAGACCGGCGAGCGCCAGCAGGGCCAGGACGCCGGCGCGGCGGGCCCGGTCGGCCGGTTCCGTCGTGGCCCGGCCATGGGATGGGGAAGGCATCGTCGGAGGCATCGTCGCAGGTGGCGTCGCGAACGGCATGGGGCATCCTCCCTCGCAGTCCCGGCAGGGGCGCACCAACTCATGACGCGCCCGCCGCGTCCCGGATACGCCCGAGCGCGAGCCGATCGCGCTCGGCCGCTCTGGAGGGCGTCCAGCTGGATCCCGTGGACGTCACCGCGGCGGATCTCCATAGGCCCTCGCTCCAGTTCGGCTCGAACGCAGCGAACGGGAGCCCGCACCCGTCCTAGCGCTCGGCCCGGTGCGCCGCGCGGTCGATGACGAAGACCGCGACGAAGCCCAGCGCGGCCAGGCCGATGACGGCCAGGGTGTCGGGGCCGAAGCCGGCCGGCAGCACGTTCGCCTCCTGCAGCGGCACCACCGCACCGTGCCGATCGACCATGGTCGACAGCACCTCCTTCCAGGGCCAGACCTTGCGCAGCGAGCCGGCCATCAGGCCGATCAGGAGCGCCACCGTCAGGTCGTGGTGGTGCCGGAAGAGCCAGCTGACCAGGCGCGCGAAGCTGATGATGCCGATGAAGGCACCCAGCGCGACCAGGAACAGGATCAGGAAGTTCCGGTCGTTGACCGCCGCCAACACGTCGCGGTACTTTCCGAGCAGGAGCAGGATGAAGGAGCCCGAGATGCCCGGCAGGATCATGGCGCAGATGGCGATGGCGCCGCTGAGCACGAAGAACCACCAGGTGTCGGGCGTCTGGGTCGGTACCAGGCCGACGATCACGTAGGCCGCCAGCGTCGCCAGCGCCGCCGCGGCCAGCGTGCCGGCGCCCCAGCGCCTGACCCGGCCCCAGACGGTCAGCACCGAGGCCGTCACCAGGCCGAAGAAGAAGCCGTATAGCTTCTCCGGCTCGTTCTCGAACATCCATTCCAGCGCATGCGCCAGGCTGAAGATGGCCAGCAGGATGCCCGTGCCCAGCGTGATCAGGAAGGCCAGCGGCACCCGGGCCAGGATCGCCTTGACGTTCAGCGCCAAGGCCAGGCGCAGGGTCGCGAGGTCGAAGCTGCGAATGCCCTCGATCAGCTCCTCGTAGATGCCGAAGATGAAGGCCATCGTGCCGCCACTGACACCGGGCACCACGTCGGCGGCGCCCATGCCGAAGCCCTGGAGCAGGACCAGGGCGTAGTCGCGCGGCTGGCGTCGTCGAGGCTGGAAGGGCGTCTCGTCCATGGGTCGGGGGTTCCTGTGCTGGGGCGGGCGGGCCGAAGCCGTCGAGCGGCGCTCCCGGGCTGATGGGGGGCGATGCGCGGGGCCACGGGGCGCTCGGGTCGGGAGGGGGTCGGTCGGAGGGGATTCTATCGTGGCTGCGGGCGCCCGGCAAAGCAAAGGGCGAGCAGCGTTGGCTGCTCGCCCTCGGATTCTTGGTCTCGAGATCGCCGTCGAGTCGGCGCGACCTTTCGGAGGTTCGACGCTACGGCGCTTCGGTGGCCGGCGGCTCGGGTGCCGGCGGCTGGCCCGGGTCGGGGGCCGGTGGATCGATCGGATCCGGCGGCTCCGGCGTCGGCTCGGGCGCCGGCGGCTCGGGTGCCGGCGGATCGACCGGATCGACCGGCGCCAGGGTCGGCAGCGGCTCCGGCTCGGGCGGTCCCTCGCTCGGATCGTCGCTCACCGGCGGCTCGATCACCTCGCACTCCTCGCCGACGCATGGCGTCGCCGTGGGCGGCGGTGCGGGCGGATCGTTGTCCTCGTCCTGGTTGTCGACGGCGGCATTCGGGTTAGTGACCTTGATGCCGACGTAGTTGGTGCGGTCCTTGCCGTCCACGCCGACATGCGCCAGCGTGTAGGTCCAGGATTCGGTCGGGCAGACCTGTTCGCTGCTCGCGTCGGGCACGTCGCGACCCTCGAAGGTCACGAAGAGCACCTCGGTGACGCTCCAGCGCACCGTGGTGCACTCGCCGGCCGCGATCGTGGTCCGGTCGGCCGTGAAGCTGACCACCGGCTCGGCCGGGACCGCGGCGGCGCTGACCGGGACGGCTTCGGCCACCGGCGCCTCGGCCGGCAGCTCGGCGATGGCCGTCGTCACGCTGCCCTCGGCCCGGCCGGCGAACCAATCGGCGATGGCCTCCGGCTCCAAGGCGATGGCCAGCGCGACCTTGCCCTCGGCATCGAAGGCGGCTGCCTGGCCGGCCGAGAGCGAGACGCTCTTGGTGGCCCCGGCGCTGCCGGCGGCGGCGACCGACTCGATCGTGCTGACCTGCACCTTGCCGCTGCTGACGATGACCCAGACGTGGCCCGCAGGGGCCGCCGCGTCATCGCTCGGGCTGCCCTGCGAGGTCTGGAGGGCCGCTCCGCTCGCCGCGGCGGCCGTCTTACCGCCGTCGGCGGGGTCGTGGCTGAAGATGAACGCGGTGCCGGCGGCGCTGCCGTGCACGCCGATCACGGTGTCGCGCACCGAGACGTGCGAGGGCGTATCGCCTTCGGGCACCCGGAACCGGCCCGTGCCGTCCAGCAGCTCCAGCCGGAGGCTGCGGACCTCCGGATCGGAGGACTCGACCCGCAGATCGCTGCCGCCCAGGATCTCGGCGTGGGCGAAGGCCGATTCGGGCTCGCCTTCGACGGCCGGCCAGCCCAGCTCGGCCCGGGCGCCGGGCTCGACCGTCAGGTGGCTGCCGTCGGCCAGGGCGACCGTCTCGCCGTCGGCCAGGGCTTCGAGCGCAGCGTCCTCGGACGCGGCCAGCGAGACGCCAGCGCCGGTCACGCTCAGCCAGGGGCCGAGCACCAGCGGCGCCTCGGCCTCGACCGGCTCGATCTGGGCTTCGGCCAGGTCGTCGGCCGGGGCCTCGTCGATGGCCGGCTCGGCGCTGCCGCAGGCCGCGAGGAAGAGCATCAGGCCGGCGGCGGCCAGGCGCGGGGAACGGCGTAGGATCGACTTCATCGGCGTGGCTCCTTCGGCGGTCGCGGCCGCGGCTGTTGGGGCTTGCGGCACACCCCAGCGTTCGGCGCTCGAGGCCGAACGACGGTCCGGTGGATGGGATGATGGCGGTTGAGGCGCATCGGATACACGTCCCGCGAGCGGCGGATGCGGAACGCTTGCTTACAGTATACCCGAAGCCGGGCCGCGCCGCGACCCGTGTTTCGAGCGCCGGCGGACGCCGTCGATTGCCTGCCCCGCCTCAGGGCCGGCCCATCGCTCCGGCCGCCAGCCGGCGGCGAAGCGCCGCGATGCCCGGGTCGCGCGGCGCCAGACGGGCTGCCCGATCGGCCGCGCGCAGGGCTTCCTCGCGCGCGCCTTCGGCTTCGAGCAGCGCGGCCAGGTCGGCCTGGGCGAAGGCGTCGTCGGGCTCGAGCGACAGCAGCTCGCGGGCGCTGCGCAGGGCCTCCGCTCGGCGCCCGGCCGCCAGCAGGGCCGCCAGCTGCGCCCGCCGTGCTTCGAGATCGCTGGCGTTGCGGTAGTCGACAAAGTAGGCGGCGTAGGCCTCGGCCGCCGCGCCGGGCGCGCCCAGCGCCGTCCTGGCTTCGGCCACGCGGAGCCAGGCGACCCGGTAGAAGGGGTCCAGCGCGAGGGCCCGCTCGGCCAGGGCGAGCGCCTCGCGCGCGGATCCAGCAGCGAGGGCCGTCATCGCCGCCTCGTCCAGCAGCTCCGGCCAGCCCGGCGCGAGGCGGATCGCTGCCGCGTAGGCCGCGCCGGCCTGGCTCAACCGGCTTGCGCGCTGCGGGCCCTCCGGGCTGCGGATGGCCTCGATCCGCAGCGCTCGGGCGCGCAGGACCGCGGGCAGCGGCCCGGGGCCCGACTTGCCGGCGGCCTCGTCGATGGCCGCCAGCGCCGCCTGGAAGCGGGCTTCGGCCTTGCGCCGGGATTCGGTCGCGTCCGCCCCGGCCTGCCGCGCCGCCCGGGTCATGAGCAGCTCGCCCCACTCGACTTCGGCGCGCGCCGCCGCCAGATCGTAGGCCGGTTCCCAGGGCGCCCAGCGCCGGGCGGCCGCGTAGCGCTCGAGCGCCCGCGCCAGGTAGGATTCGGCCCGGCCGGACTGGCCGGCGGCGTTCAACGCGCTGGCCTGAGCCTGCCAGCCGCGCCGGCCCTCCTTGGCCAAGGCGCCGGCCGCCACCGGCGCCATCAGGGGCCAGACGCCGAGCAGCAGCGCCAGGGCCAGGGCGCCGGCTGGCGCGCGGGCCGCGGCCGGGAGCCGGACCCGCGCGGAAGGCTCGCCCCGCCGGGCGATCCGCGCATGCCAAAGGATCGCCAGCAGCAGCGCCAGCAGGTACAGGCCGAGGCCGGCCAAGGCGAAGGGCACCGCGTCGGCGCCGTGCGTGCCGGCCCGACCGGCGAGCCCGGCCTGCGACAGGCCGAACCCCGACAGGGTCAGCCCGACCGCTGCCAGCGCGTCGACCGCAGGCCCGACGGGCCTCGGGCCGAGGGCCGAACGCCCGATGGACAGCCGCCGCCTGCCCCGGCCCGGCCGAACGGGCGCCCGCCACGCATCCCGGTCGGACAGGGCGCTGAAGACCAGCAGCCAGACCCCCAGGGCGGAGCACCCGATCAGCCCCGCCACCGCCGCCGGACCGCCGCCCACCAGGCCGGGCCGCGCCAGGGCGAAGGCCAGGCCGAGGCCGGCGGCCAGGGCGGCCAACGTGGCATCCTCGTGCGCGCCAGCCTCGCGCTCCGCGTTGGCCACGGCGCCGGCCGCCGCGGCGGCGCGGGCCTCAGCGGCGGCGCGGGCCTCGGCCTCGGCACCGGCTTCGGCATCCGTGCCGGCATCGGCTCGGCCAAGGCCCAGGAGCGCGCCGGCGATCACCCAGAGGTAGAGCCGGCTGGCGACGACCGCGAAGCCCAGCTGCAGCTCGATCGCATGGGCCAGCAGCGCCACCAGCGCGGCGGCGGCGAAGCCTTCGGCGGCGCCGTCGCAGGATCGACCGGTCGACTGGGGCGATCCGGCCGCCCGCTTCCGGCGGGCGCAGCGGGCCAGCCAGGTCAGGCAGCGCCAGAGCGAAGCGCCCAGCAGCGCCAGCGTCGCCGCCAGACCCAGCAGACCGCCGGTGAGCAGGCTGTCCAGGACGAGCGAGTGGGCCCGGTCGGGCAGCCAGCCGCGGGGCTCGTCGTAGGCCAGGATCGGCGGGTAGCCGGGCGCCCAGATCAGATCCATCGTCTCGGGTCCGTAGCCGGCCAGCCAGCGTGGACCCGCCTCCCTCAGCAGGGCCCGCGAGCCTTCCCAGAGGCGCAGGCGGACGCGGGTGGTGCTGCGCTCGGGGTCGAGCGCGATCGAGAGCCGGTCGAGCACCGGCAGACGGCGCAGCGGCGCGAGCGCCGGCGGGCCGAAGTTGAGCGCCAGGATCAGGCCGGCCAGGCCCAGGCCCAGGCCCACGAGGCCCAGCGCCCGCGTCCATCGCCGATCCAGGCCGGACCGGACCAGGCCCAGGCCCAGCAGGCCGCCGACCAGGCCGAGGATCGGCCCGCGGCTGCTGCTGAGCAGGAGGGCCCAGACGCCGACGCCGACACAGACCAGCCAGGCCGCGAGGCCCAGTTGGGGCAGGACGCCCCGGCGCCGGCCGGCCAGCCGCCAGGCCCGGGACAGCGCCCAGCCGGCCAGGGGCAGGGCCATGACCAGGTGCGCCGCCAGCATGACGCTGTTGCCGGCGGGTCCCGAGACCCGGGTCACCACATCGCCGTCCCAGGGCAGGGGATCCAGGCCGTGGGCCTGCAGGACGGCGTAGAGCCCGACCGGGAGCAGGCTGGCGCCGGCGAAGGCCGCGATCCGGCGCGTCCCGCCTGGTCGCGCGGCCAGACCGGCCGCCGCCAGGGCCATCAGCGCCAGCGCGCTGGTGGTCAGGAGGCCCTGGCCGCGGGCCTCGGATCCCATCAGGCTGATGCCGGGCGCCACCGAGCTCAGGCTGGCCAGCAGCTCGGCCAGCCAGACGCCGGCCAGGGCGAGCCCCAGGCGATCCCGCGCGGCGGCCGGAGGGCCCGCCGCCGGCACCGGCAGCCTGCCGGCGCCCAGCAGGCCCGCCCCGGCCACCAGGGCCAGCCAGCGCAGCAGGGCGGCCTTCTCGGGCTCGAAGACCCGGTCGCTGAAGGGGGCGAAGAAGAGCGGCACGCCGACCAGCGCGGCCAGGCAGGCGGCCTCGGTCAGGCGGCGGCGCGGGCGCTCGGCGCGAGGGGGCATGGCGGCGATGATAGCACCCTCCGCGGCGGCGCCCGCGCGGTCGGCCCGAGCCGCGAACCCGGCCGTCCCGGTTGTGTCGCCCCCCCGACTCTGCTAAGCTCCGCGCCCCATGGCTTCGGAACGCTACGCGGACGTCTACGACGCGGACTACTACGCCCACGGCTGCGGCCGGCCCTACCAGCGCGACGAGGTCTGGCTGGGCTTCTTCCGGCAGGTGGCGGCGCGCATCGTCGAGGCCATCGCGCCCGAGAGCGCGCTCGATGCCGGTTGCGCCATGGGCTTCCTGGTCGAGACCCTGCGCGAGCGCGGCGTCGAGGCCCATGGCGTCGACATCTCCGACTACGCCATCGGCCAGGCGCACGCCAGCGTTCGCGACTTCCTGCGGGTCGGCTCGGTGACCGAGCCCTTGGACCGTCGCTTCGACCTGGTCACCTGCGTCGAGGTGCTCGAGCACATGCCGCCGGCCGAGGCGCCGGCGGCCGTGGCCAGCCTCTGCGCCATGGCCGACGACATCCTCTTCTCGTCCTCGCCCGAGGATTTGGAGGAGCTGACCCACCTCAACGTGCGGCCGCCCGAGTACTGGGTCGAGCTCTTCGCGCGCCAGGGCTTCTACCCCGATCTGGACTTCGACGCCAGCTTCCTGACGCCCTGGGCGATCCGCTTTCGCAAGGGCAGCGCGCCGGATGCGGCGCGGCTGGCCCTGGTCGGCCATGCGCGCCGGCTCTGGCAGGTCTCGCGCGAGAACGCGACCCGGCGCGAGGTGGCGGTGGGCCTGCGCGACCAGCTGGCCGAGCGCGAGCGCGAGCTGGCGGCCGCGCGCGACGCGCAGGCGCGCATGGCGGCGCTGTTGCAGGCGATGGAGGTCGAGCGCTACGGCCAGGCCCAGCAGATCGAGGCCCTGTCAAGCCATGTCCAGGCCTGGAAGGCACGCTGGCACTCGCTCGAAAGCTCGCCCGGCTATGGCGTGCTCAGCCGGCTGCAGGACGCCCGCGGCCGCCTGCTGCCCTCGGGTAGCCCGCGCGAACGGGCCTTCCTGGTCAGCCTGGGCTGGCTGGGCATCCTGCGCGCCCGCGGCGCCCGCGGCCTGGCCGGCCACCTCTGGCGCGAGGGCCGGGGCTGGCTGGCCTGGCGGCAGCGCGAGCGCCGGCGCCGTCGCCGTCCGGAAGCCATCGCGCGCCTGACGGTCCCGCCCGTTCCCGCGCCGGCGCCGGTCTCGCCGCACCGGGCCTCGGTCGACGTCATCGTCTGCGTCCACAACGCGCCCGAGGACCTGAGGCGCTGCCTGGACAGCATCCTGGCCCGCAGCGGCGAGCCCTACGGCCTGATCCTGGTCGACGACGGCAGCGCGGCCGAGACGGCGGCCCTGCTGGACGACTTCGTGGCCCGACACCCGGAGCGGGCGCGGCTGATCCGGCACGCCGAGGCCGGCGGCTACACCCGCGCCGCCAACGCCGGCTTGCGCGCCAGCCGCGCCGACTACGCGCTCCTGCTCAACAGCGACACGGTGGTGACCGAGGGCTGGCTGGATCGTCTGATCGCCTGCGCCGAGGCCGAGCCGCGGGCCGGCATCGTCGGCCCGCTGAGCAACACCGCCTCCTACCAGTCGATCCCCCGGGTCAGCCAGGACGGCGACTGGGCCGAGAACCCGCTGCCCGAGAACCTGACCCTGGACGAGCTGGCGGCCCTGGTGGCCGAGGACAGCGCTCGACTGCGGCCGGCCATGCCGATCCTCAACGGCTTCTGCCTGCTGATCGCGCGCGAGCTGCGCGAAGCGCTCGGCCCCTTCGACGAGGCCGCCTTCGGCGCCGGCTACGGCGAGGAGAACGACTACTGCATCCGCGCCCGCGACGCCGGCTGGCGCCTGGCCCTGGCCGACGATGCCTTCGTCTGGCACGCCCAGTCCAAGAGCTACTCCCACGCGCGGCGCAAGGCCCTGGCCGATCGGGCGGGCCAGGTGCTGGTGGCGCGCCACGGCGCCGAGCGCCTGATCGCCGACGAGGCCTGGCTGCGCGAGGACCGCGTGCTGGAGGGCATCCGGGCCCGCAGCCTGCGGCTGGTCGACCGGCACCGCATCCGCGTCGGCGGCCGGGACCGCTTCGGCGGCCGCAGCCTGCTCTTCGTGCTGCCGCTGGGCGCGGCCGGCGGCGGCGCCAACATCGTTCTGCGTGAAGCCCGCGCCATGCGCGAGATGGGCGTGGCGGTGGCCATCTACAACCTGCAGCAGTACCGTCACATGTTCGAGGCGGCCTATCCCGACCTGGACCTGCCGGTGGTCTGGGGCCGGGAGCAGGACCTGGTGATGGAGGCGGCGCGCTGGGACGCCATCGTGGCCACGCACTACGCCTCGGTCGAGTGGCTCGAGCTGGCCCGGCGCGGTCCGCACGGCGAGCAGGCCCGCTTCGGCTATTACGTCCAGGACGTGGAGGCCTATTTCTATCCGCCCGGCAGCGAGCGCTTCCACGCCGCCCTGGCCAGCTACCGCCTGATGCCCGACCTGGTGATGTTCACCAAGACCGAATGGAACGCCGGCGAGCTGCGGCGGCTCTACGGCATCGAGGCGGCGGTGGTCGGCGCGAGCTACGATCCGGACCTGTTCCGCCCGCGGCCGCGGCGAGGGCCGGACTGGCCGGAGCGGCCCCTGCGCATCGTGGCCATGGTGCGGCCGGTGACGCCCTTCCGGGCGCCGGTCATGACGATGGAGATCCTGGCCGAGATCGCACGCCGGCACGGCGCCAAGGTCGACTGCGTCATCTTCGGCGTGGAGCCCGGCCACCCCGGCTGGGAGGACCTGCCGCGCGACTTCTCCTTCGAGCTGGCCGGCACGCTG
Source organism: Caldilineae bacterium (assembly GCA_020634625.1). Lineage (GTDB taxonomy): Bacteria > Chloroflexota > Anaerolineae > Epilineales > Epilineaceae > JACKBJ01. The sequence continues at coordinate 236,675 of JACKBJ010000002.1, forward strand.
CACCCGCGCCAGGTGGCCGATCTGCTCAACGAGAGCGAGATCTTCGTCGACTTCTCGAGCCACCAGGCGATGGGCCTGACGGCGATGGAGGCCATGGCCTGCGGCTGCGCGGTGATCCTGCCCGAGCAGGGCGGCGGTGGCAGCTTCGCCGTGCACGAGCAGAACGCCCTGGTGGTCGATACCCGCTCCAAGGCGGCCTGCCTGGCCGCGCTCGACCGCCTGGTGCAGGATGCCGAGCTGCGCCGCCGGCTGGGCCGCCAGGCGCTGACCGACATCTGCCATCATCATCCCGAACGGCCGGCCTGGCGCATCCTCGACGCCCTCTTCGGGGCCGACATCGATGCGGCGGCCGCGGCGTCCGCCGTCGCGGCCGCCGCCGAGGACGAGCTCGGCTGAGCGCCCCGATGCGCCGCCTGCGGGTCCACGTCGTCTACGAGCACGGCCCCGACCTGGCGCCCTACGGCGCGGCCGAGGTGCGCCTGCTGCGCCCCTTGACCCACCCCACGGTCAAGCCCTGGCTCGAGCTGAGCTTCGGCCGGCTCTACGACGGTAGCCCGGTGGACGCCCTGATCGTCGACCGCCTGGTCTCGCCGCGCCTGGGCGCGAGCGAGCTGGACGGGTTGATCGCCCGCGCCCGCGCCGCCGGTGCGGTCTTGATCCACGCCTTGGACGACGACTTCCTCGACCTGGGCCTCGATCGGCCGCATTGGGCCGACCGCGGCCAGGCCCGGACCCTGCAGCGCCTGCTGCGCGCGGCCGATGGCCTGCTGGTGACGACCCAGCCCCTGGCCGGCCGCCTGGCCGGCTTCTCGGACACCATCGTCGTGCTGCCGAACGCCCTGGACGAGCGCCTGCTGGCCAGCCCAAGCGCCGCGCCGCGGCCCGACGGGGCTGCCCTGGCGCTGGGCTACATGGGCACCTTCACCCATGCCGAGGACCTGGCGATGGTCCTGCCGGCCCTGCGCGCGGCCGAGGCGCGACAGCCCGGCCGCTTCGAGCTGCAGGTCGTCGGCGTGGCCGATCCCGAGCGGGCCGCGGCCTTGCTGGACGGCCTGCCCTGGCGCTGGATCGAGGTGCCGGCCGAGGCGCGCGCCTATCCGGCCTTCATGCGCTGGTTCACCGGCAGCCTGGACTGGGACCTGGCCATCGCGCCGCTGGCCGACACCCCCTTCACCCGCTGCAAGTCCGACCTCAAGCACCTGGACTACGCCGCCCTGGGCGCGGCCGGCATCTTCAGCCACGTGCCGGCCTACGCCGGCACGGTGCGGCATGCCGAGACCGGCTGGCTGGCACCCAACCAGGCCGGCCTCTGGGAGGCGGGCCTCGAGCGGCTGTTGGACGACGCGGCGCTGCGGGCGCGCCTGGCCAGCGGGGCGCGCGCCTACCTGGAGGCCGAGCGGACCCTGGCCCGCCGCGGCCCGGACTGGGTCGAGGCGATCCATCAGCTGGTCGAGCGCGGCCGGCGCGGCCGGGCGGCCGGGGGAAGCGGCGCGGCTGCCGCCGAGGCGACGGCCAGCCCCGAGGCCGCCTGGCGGGGAGGGACGGCGCTGCCCGCCGCGCATGCCCAGACGCCGCCAATCGCTCGGCCCCAGCTCCCGGCCTTGGATCGCTCGAGTCCGCCGCCGCGTCGCCTGAGCGTGCTCTACGAGTACGGCCAGGGCCAGGCCTTCGAGCCGCACGCCAGCGCCCACCTGCGGCTGATCCGGCCCCTGACGCACCCGGCGGCCGGCGACCGGCTCGAGCCGCGCTTCGGCCCGCGCTTCGACGATCCGGGTGCCGATCTGGTGATCCTCGACCGGCTCTGGCGCCCGGATGTCTCGCAGGGCCAGGTCGAGCGCCTGCTGGAGGCGGTCCGCACCGCCGGTGCCCGGCTGGTGCTGGCCCTGGACGACAACCTGCTCGACCTGCGCGCCGAGCGCGGCGACTGGCCCAGCGAGGCGCACGAGGCGATCCTGCGCCAGCTCCTGATCGAGGCCGACGGGCTGATGGTCAGCAGCGAGCCGTTGGCCGCGCGGCTGAGGCTCGAGGCGCCGCGCGCCCGGATGTTGCGGCTGCCCAACGCGCTCGACGAGCGCCTGCTCGGCCGGGCCGGTCCGCCGCCGATGGCCACGCCCTTCGGCCGGCGCCCGCTGGTGATCGGCTACATGGGCACCGCCACTCACGACGAGGATCTGGCGCTGGTGCTGCCGGCCCTGCGCGCGGTCTGCGCCCGGCACCCCGGCGCGGTCCGCATCGAGCTGATCGGGGTGCTGCGCCGCCGCGCCTCCCTGGCCGCGCTGGAGGGCCTGCCGCTGGTCCTGCGCCGCCCCCACCCGGCCGACGCCGAGTACACGCGCTTCATGCCCTGGTTCACCGGCAGCGTCGGCTGGGACATCGCGATCGCCCCGCTGCTCGACACGCCCTTCCGTCGCTGCAAGAGCGACGTGAAGTTCCTGGACGGCTGTGCCGTAGGCGCGGCGATGGTCTGCAGCGACATGCCGGCCTATGCCGGCACGGTGCGGCACGGCGAGACCGGCTGGCTGGCCGAGAACCGGCCCGAGGCCTGGGAGGAGGCGCTGGAGCGTCTGATCGCCGACGCCGAGCAGCGGACCGCGATCGCCCGCGCCGGCCGACGCTACCTGATGCGCGAGCGGGTGCTGGCGCATCGGGCGGGGGACTGGAGCGCGGCGCTGCTCGGCCTCCTGGACGGCTGAGTTCCGCGCAGCGCTCAGCGCCGGGCCTGGGGCAGATCCAGCGCATGGGTGGCGGCCAGGCCCAGCGCCGCCACCAGGATCAGCGCGCCGGGGGCCAGCAGCGGGCTGGCGCCCATCAGCGCCGCTGGCCAGACCTGGGCCAGGCCCTCGGTCGGGCGGATCTCGAGCTCCAGCTCGAGGTTGGCCTGGAGGTGCGCCCAGATGCCCCAGACGCCGCCCAGCGCCTGGAGCAGCATGGCTCCGCGGAGCCCCAGCCGGGCCGGACGGCTCGGGCGCCGGAGCATCCAGAGCGCGCCGGCCAGGCCCAGCGCGCAGAGCGCGAAGGGCAGTTGCTGCAGCGGCGACTCGACGTGCTCGGCCAGCGCCAGCTCGACCGGCAGGGCCAGGCAGGCGCCGGCCACGGCCCAGAGCAGGAAGCGCCGCAGCCGGATCAGGACCTGCGTGTCGCTCACGGCGCGATCAGGTAGGCGGCCGCCGCCGCGGCATCGGCTTCGCCGACCCAGCTGGCCAGCTCGGCCAGGAAGGCCTCGTTCGAGGCGTAGGGTCGGCCGGCGGCCAGCTCGGCGGCGACCGTGCCGTCCACGCCGGGCAGCTGCTGCAGGGTGGCCTCGTCCGACGCGTTCGGGCTCACCGGCACGTACAGATAGTCTTCGTAGGCCGTGATCTGGGCTTCGGGGATGTACTTGCCCAGCTCGCGCCGGAACTGGACGATGCTGATGTAGGGCCGGTACTCCAGGAACTCGCGCACCATGCGGTCGCCGGAGCCCGGCACGTTGGCCAGCTGCTCGGCGGTGGCCGAGTTGAGGTCGAGCTTGGTGACGGTTGAGGCCCCGGCCGCTTCGGCCGGCGCGGGCGCGTCCGCCGTGGCCGCGTCCATCGCGGCGCCGTTCTCCGAGCCGCCGACCTCGGCGACGCCGGTCTGCGCCCCGGGGTCGCCAGGGCTTGGATCGAGGGCCGGCGCCTGTTCGGCCGGGACCTCGCCGACCGCATCGACCGGTGCAGCTTGCGGGACGTCTCCGGCATCACCCTCCGGCGCCGGGCCGCCACAGGCCGCCAGGCCCAGCATCGTGCCGGCCATCAACACGCGCGTCAGGTGCGACATCGTTCCCTTCATCACCACATGCCTCCAAGGACTCGTGCAGGGTCGGTCGGGGCCGCGCCCGGCGGGCGCAGCGCTCGCGACCACCGGCGCGTTCCCGCTGGGGTGGCGCGAGGTCGCCAAGGCTAGGTCGGCTGCCTGATTCGCAGATGAGTCAGGTGCTAGGAGCGTGCAACGCGTGGGATCGGCAGGCAGCGTCGGAGGGCCACCGTAACCCTGCCGACGCGGCGGTGTTGTCCTAGTCGGCGGCGGGCCGCGCGCCCGTCGATGGATCGGGACGGCTCCAGGGAGCCAAGGAGGCCACGCCATGTTCGGTACGATCGCGCGACTCAGGATCAAGCCGGGAATGGACGCACGCATGCTCGAGCTCAGCCACGAGTACGACACCCTCGACATCCCGGGCTTCCGGGGCGACCTCGTCTACCAGAGCGACGACGATCCGCGCGTCTGGTACATGGTGGTGGTGTTCGAGAGCCGCGAGGCCTACGTCGCCAACGCCGAGGACCCCGCGCAGGCCGCTCGCTACGCCCGCTTCCGCGAGCTGCTCGACGCGGACCCCGAGTGGAACGACGGCGCGATCGTCTACAACACGCTGGTCTGATCCGGGTCGCGCGAGGCGACCGGACGGCGATCCGATGCCGAGGCGGTCGTCCGCCGCGGCAGCTCGAGGAGCGATGGGATGGCAGGCTGTTCGTGGCCGCGGCGGCTGATGGCGGTCGGCTGTCTCTCCGCGCTCATCGGATGCGACGCCGCGGCCGGCGCGGCGACCACCGGCGTCACTTGGCAGGATCCGTTCGACGACGAGGTGCCCTACTGCGGATTCATCGTTCAGGGTGGTATGCCGAACTTGCCAGACCTCATCGAATCGTCGCACCTCGTCGCAAGGGTCGAGGTCCTCGGCGTCGGGGATTCCCAGCACGGCCCGGAGTCCGGTGAGCCGCTGGCCGATCGACGGCGGACATGGGACGAAAAGGGCCAGCGGCCCTTCCACGTGATCGAGCTCGAGGTGCTCGAAGTGCTCGGCCCAAACGGGGACTTCCAGCGGTCCGACGCGGCACCCGCGCGTGTCCTGGCCTCGGCCTGGGACGAACCGTGTATCTATCGCGGGTTCGACGCTCCCAGCGAGCTTGGGGTCGCGCGCTTCGAGGTAGGCCAGATCGGCTACATCGCCGCTAGCGCGATCTCCGATCCCCAAGGCTCGGATCCGTCGTGGCAGCACCTAATCGCCCGTGCGGCCGAGCAGGCCGAATCGACCGGCGCGCGGGTGCGGGCCCTGCGCCTCGATGAGTGGTGGACCCTCCGCGAGGGATGGGTCATCTCCGCCCTTTACGGATTCGACTTCGCGGGCGAGTCCGACCTTCGACTTGCCTTTGCCGAGGTGATCGAGCCCAGCCTGCCGGACCCGCTCAAGTGGCAAGCGCGACGCTCGGCGTCGGAGGAGGCGGTCGCGCGGGTCGCGCAGCTCTTTCCGGATGCCAGGTTCGGCACGCCGATCGCCCGGCTCGTCCGGCGCTGGGATGCCGTCGCCTGGCGCGCGGAGGAGACGCCCGATCCGGCCGTCGACGATCTCGGGCGCCTGGCGCTGGGGGCCTGGATCGTGGGCAATCTCGGCGGCGACGTCACGGAGTGCGACGTGGCCGCCGCTCGAGGGGCCGAGGCGGGTCGGCGTGAGCCCTGTGACGACACCCGCAGCCTCGAGGGCGTATACGTCGTCCTGAGCGCACTCGGCGGGACGCCGATCGCGATCGGCGCCATGACGGCCGCCGAGGCCGCGACGCTCGAGGCGATGCCGAGCCGTGCGATGGCGCTGGCAACCGCGCCGCCGCACGCCGTGGAGCCGACGCCGGCCGCCCCGACGGCGACTTCAGCGTCCGGCACGCCGCCGATGCCCTACCCCGACCCTTGACGCCTGGCGACTACCACGGGATCCGACGGGCACCCGCGGCTTGCGCCTCGCCGCCGATGCGCTACGCTAATCGGCGCACGCCCGCCGAGGCCGAACGCCTCGACCCGCCATGGAGTCTAAAGCCTTGGACCGCATCTTCCTCTTGATCGCCAGCCTCTCCGGCGGGCTGGCCGTCGCGCTGGGGGCCTTCGGGGCGCATGCGCTCCAGGACCGAGTGACGGCCGAGCGCCTGGTCACCTGGGAGACGGCGAACCGTTACCACTTCTACCACACCCTGGCGCTGCTGGCGGTGGCCTGGGCGGTCACGCGCCTGCCCGAGTCGGGGCTGCCGGTCAGCGCCGGCTGGCTGATGCTGGTCGGGACGCTGATCTTCTCGGGCAGCCTCTACCTGCTGGTGCTCAGCGGGCGCGGCTGGCTCGGTGCCATCACGCCGATCGGCGGGCTGGCGCTGATCGCCGGCTGGCTCTGCCTGGCCCTGGCGGCCTGGAGCGCGCGATGAGCCTCGATCCCACGGGCCTCAGCCAGGCCCAGCGCCTGAACATGGTCAACCTGGTCTGCAGCTTCGCCTGGACCGACTTCGACCTGGACGACGACGAGCGCGCGCACATCCGCGCCCTCTGCCGTCAGCTGAACCTCGACGCCGCCGGGCGCGAGCAGGTCGAAGCCTGGCTCGACCAGCCGCCCGACACCGACGAGATGGCCGACCCGGGCGCCATCCCGATCGCCCACCGCGAGGCCTTTCTCGAGGAGTGCCAGCGCATCATCCTGGCCGACGCCTACGTCGATGCCGAGGAGAGTCTGGCCTATCGGATCTTCCGCGACATCCTGCTCTCGGAGCGGCGCGACGACGACTGAGTTCGCCATGCGCCGGAACTCGGCGCAGCTCACGGATCGAAACCGGTTCGCGGCGCGGGCGAGTTTCTTTCATCGGAGGCTGGACGGGGCGCCGCCGGCCGGCGGCGCCCGCCGAAGGCGCTCGGGGCGGGCTCAGCCCGTGAAGGGCGCGTACTTGCCCTGGTTCTTGACGCTGACCTCGCCGATGTCGTGGCCGGTGCCGAAGAGCCAGAAGCGGGCGCCCTGCTCCGAGATGTAGGCGAAGCGCTTGGCCAGGGCTTTGGCCGCTCCATCCACGCCCTGCTCGGCATACAGCGCGTCGACCCAGGCGCCGAAACTGCCGTGGGCCTCGGCCAGCTCCTGCATCGTCTGGGCGTTGGAGACCACGGCCTGGAGCTTGGCGCGGTACTTGATGACGCGATCGTCCTCGGTCAGGCGGTCGACGTCGCCCGGGCTCATCGCGGCCACCACCTGGGGGTCGAAGCCGTGGAAGGCTTCGCGGAAGCCGGGCCACTTGTTGTCGACCACCTGGCGGTTCAGCCCGCCCATGAAGATGATCCGGCTGGCGGACTCGAGGTAGCCGGCGTCGCTGGCGGGGGTGTCGGGCAACATGCTGGGCCTCCCTGAATCGGCTGATGGCGCGGGTGGGACGCGCCGCTTGGTTGGATCCCCGATTCTAGCGGCCCGGCGGCTCGCGTGCAGCCCCGACCGGCCGCGCTAGCGGCGGGCCGGGCGTAGCGGCAACCGCGCGTCCAGCGCCAGGACCAGCCCGCCGGCCAGCCCCAGGCCCGCCGCCAGCAGCAGCGCCAGGGCGCGTGGCGGCAGCGGAAGGCCAGCCGCGAGCGCGAAGCCCCGTCCACGCAGGGCCAGCGTCAGCTCGGCCAGCCAGAGCGGGTCGCTCCGGCCCAGCCACCAGAGGGCCAGGCCCAGGCCGGCGGCCGCCGTGAGGACGAGGCAGCTCGCCACGCAGAGCTCGACGAAGCCGGGGCCGGCCCAGATGGGCTCGGCCGGCGGGCGGACCCGGCCGGCCAGCGCCTCGGCCTCGATGTTGGCCCGCATGCGGCGCATGAAGCCCGCCGGCAGCGGCTCGAGCGGCAGCGCGACCGGCCCATCGAAGCGCGTCTCGAGCCCGTTCGCATGGGGGAGCTCGGTCGAGCCGCGTCGTTCGGTAGAGTCGGGCAGCCGGGTCGGGTCGGGCGACCGGGTCGGGTCGGGTGACGGGGCGTGACGCTTGGCATCAGGCATGGCGGGCCTCCGGGCGCAGCTCGGCCGGGGCGCCGCGCGTGGCGGGCTGCCCGGCCGGGCCGGATTCGGCGCGGTGGGGGTCGGCGGCGCGAAGGCCGGCCGGCTGGCGCTCGGCCAGGGCCGCCTGCAATCGGCGCCGGCCGCGGTGGATGCCGGTCTTGACGGTGCCCAGCGGCATGCCCGTCACTTCGGCGATCTCGGCGTAGCTCAGCTCGTCCAGGTGCCGCAGGCAGATCAGGAGCCGATAGGGATCGGGCAGGGCGTCGATGGCCGCCTGCAGCTGCTCGCCCAGATCGCATGCCAGCAGGTTCGCCTCGGGCCGCTGCCGGTCGTCGGGCAGGGTCAAGGCCGCGGCATCGGTGTCGATGGCGGCCAGATCCGCCCGCAGGCGCGGCAGGCGGTTGTAGCCCAGGTTGGTGACGATGCGGTAGAGCCAGGTGCGCAGGCTGGACTCGATCCGGAAGCCCGGCAGGCCGTTCCAGGCGCGCAGCAGCGCCTCCTGGGCAAGATCCTCGGCCTCGCGGGCATCGCCCAGGAGGCGCAGGGCCAGGCTGTACAGGTAGGCGGCATGCGGCGACATCAGGCGCTCGAAGGCCGCCATGTCGCCGGCCTGGGCGCGGCGGATCAAGGCGGCCTCGTCCCGGGACTGGCGAGCGCTGGGGACCGGCGTGCGGATGCTCATCGATGGGCTTGGACCGGCGGGCGGGACGAAAGTTTCATCGGAGCGGCCCGGTTCGGCGGGCCGCCCGGTCGGATGTTTCGGGGCACCGGCGATGCTGAGCCTTCACGTTGGACAGGATAACACGTCCGAGGTCGCGATGCCGGCGGTGGGCCGAGCCAGGGCTGAAACCTGGAGCCCCGTCGGCCGGTCAAAGCCTCGAGAGGAGGGTGGAAGGGCCGAACCGGGCCCGATCGAGCCCTCGGAGGATCGAAGCCATGCGGAAGGGACGAATCATCACGGCGATCCTGGCGCTGGCCCTGGTCGGCGTCTGCGGCGCCTCGCTCCTGATCGTCTACGCCAGTTATGACGCCCTGCGCGCGAGCGGCGTCGCACTGGCCTGGGGCGTTCACGACAGCCGGGCGGTGGTCACCGAGACCCTGCGCGTCGATCGCGACCTGCCCAAGCGGCTCGTGATCGACAGCAGCGGCGGTGACATCATCGTCAGCGGGGGCTCGCGCCAGGGGGTCGAGGTCGAGATGGCCAAGCAGGCTTGGGAACGCGATGCCGAGGCCGCGCGCGCCGCGGCCGAAGCCATGGCCGTGGAGGTCGAGCGCCAGGGCGACACCCTGACCCTGCGCTGGAAGCACCCGGAGACCCTCGACCTCGGGGTGCAGCGCGGCGGACGGGACGCGGTCGCCTTCAGCCTGCGGCTGCCCGCGTCGCTGGCGCTCGCGCTGAGCACCGGGAACGGCGACCTGGTCCTGGAGGGCATGGCCGCGCCGGCCGAGCTCGAGACGGGCTTCGGCTCGGTGCGCGTGGACGGCCACGCCGGCCCCCTGTCGATCGAGAGCCGCAACGCGGAGCTCGCGGTCGAGCGGGTCGAGGCCGGCGCTGGCACGATCGCGCTGTCGACCGACTTCGGCGGCATCGAGGCCAAGGCCCTGCACGGCGGCGCGCTGAGCCTGAGCAGCCGCAACGGTCGCATCGAGGCCTCCGATCTCCGGGCGGCCGGCGCGCTGGCCATCGACAGCGACTTCGGTGACCTGGCGCTGACGCAGCTGCGGGCGGCCGGCCTCGTGCTCGGCAGCCGCAACGGGGCCGTCACGCTCGACGGCGGCCGCATCGACGGCCCGCTCGCGGTGAGCAACGACTTCGGCGACACGCGGATCGAAGGCGTGTCGGCGCGCGGCTACGCCATCGACGCGCGCAACGGACGGGTGACCCTGGTCGGGCCGAGCGGCTCGGTGCGGGTCGACTCGCAGTTCGGCGACGTCGAGATCCGCCAGGCCCAGGCGGTCCGCCTGCAGGTGGAGACGGCCAACGGCGCCATCGAGGTCTCGGGCAGCCTGGCCGCGGGCGCGGGCCATCGCCTGCACAGCGACTTCGGCGCCATCCATCTGGCCCTGCCGGCCGACAGCGACCTCGACCTGGTCCTGAGCACCGACTTCGGGACGGTGACCAGCGACCTGCCGGTGTCGGTCGCCGGGCGCATGGACGGCCGGGCGCTCGAAGGCCGGCTGGGCGCCGGCGGCACGCGCCTGGAGGTCGGGACCAAGAGCGGTGACATCCGCCTGTCGGCCCTGTCCAGCAACGTTCGACCCGACTGAGCCAGCCGGCGTCGAGGGTCGCCACGCGCGCAACGGCGCCCGGCGGTCGACCCGCGATCGCCGCTCGCGGCCGTGCCGACGATCCGCATCCCCTGCCATCCGCCACCCGCCACGCCGCCATCCGTCAGCATCCAACGCTGCCGACCGGCCGGAAGCCGGGCCACCCGATAGGAGCCAGTCCCATGCGAGTCGAAGAAGTCTTCGTCACCATCGCCGCCCTGATGGCCTTCAGCATCCCCTTCATCCTGGTGGGCTACATCCGCCGCCTGCGCTACGAAGAGCTCGTGACGCTGGCCGAGCAGGGCCTGCTGCGCGAGGACCTCGGCTGGCGCGGCCGGCGCGGCAACGGCAAGGCAGGGCTGCGCTGGGGCATCGTGCTGACCGCCCTGGGCGTCGCCCTGTCCTGCGGCCTGTGGCCGATCGGCTTCGTCGTCGACGGCTTCCCGCTCGGCCTGGGCCCCTGGATGCTGCTGGGCTTCCTGCCGACCGCCTTCGGCATCGCCCTGCTGCTGATCCACCGCCTGGCCGGCGAGGACGAGGCGGGGCGGGACGGGGATGCGGCCTCGATGCCCGCGATCTCCGACTCCAGTGATCCCGACCCGGATCCCGAGTCCGCCTGAGCCGCCGCGAGGCTCCGCACGCCGGCCCGGTCACACGCGTGACCGGGCCGGCGTTGTTGTAGGCCGAGCCGTCTTGTGGTATCAACCCGGGTCGCGCGTCACGCCCTTCGGGCGCCGGTGGCGCCGATCGACCCCAAACCCCGCATCGCCCTCTGTTCGCATCAGCCCTGGAGCAAGCCCGTGATCCGAAGACTCCCCTGGACGTTCCTCTGCCTGGCCCTGCTGGGTCTGGCGGCCCTGCTGCCACGCTCGGCCAGCGCCGACGTCATCGACTACGACCCGCGCAGCGATCAGGTGCCCCAGATCCTCTCGCCGGAGGACATGGACCGTTACCAGGCCCTCCGCGGCGCCCCGGTCCGCCGGCACGGCGTGCTCGACGTCAGCCCGGGCGGCCAGCACGCCGTCCTGTCGATGGGCGGCAACCTCGAGGTCTACGACGTCGCCAGCCGGGCTCGGGTGTCGACGATCAGCCTGGCCGGCCTCGGCCTGTCCAGCGGGCTGCACTGGACCAGCCCGACCCGGGCCCTGGCCTTGACCGCGCAGAGCTTCAACGATCGTCGGACGCCCTGGCGCTACTACCGCAGCGACTTCGACATCGCCGCCGGCACCATGGTGACGCAGAGCATCCAGATCGACGACAAGGTCCTGCGCGGCGCCACCCTCAACGCCGTCCTCTCCGGCGGCACGCCGGCCGAGACGCCGGACGGCAAGCGCTGGATCTTCGGCCTCGGCCAGCCCGGCGGCGGCCTGCTCGACGACCTGACGGTCGAGGTCGAACGGCCCAGCTACGATGGCCGCACGGAGGAGGAGCTCGCGCTGCTCGGCGAGCAGCAGGAGCCCTACGTGATCCTGCAGCAGGCCATCACGCTCCTGGCCGTCTCGATCGACGACGGCAGCGTCATCGAGGTCGCGACGGTGCCGGCCGGCACCAACCCCAACGTCGCCCTGGGCACGGCCGCCATGCGGCCGGGCCATGCCGAGGCCGCCTTCGTCACCTACGTGAACCTGCCCTGGGCCGGCGAGGTGATCAACGGCCGGTCCAACCGCGGCGGCGGCATGCCCAACAGCTACTGGAACGTCCAGGAGAACCTGGGCCGCATCCCCGAGTCGGAGAACTTCCACATCACCCAGACCCAGCTGCACATCGTCGATCTGGGCAGCGGGGACGAGACCATCGTCGAGAACGCCGACCACACGCCGGGCAAGTTCTCGGGCATCGTCTGGACCGCCGATGGCGAGCACCTCTTCGTCGAGGTGGCCACGCCCTCGATCCTGGCCGGCCGCGAGCACCCCATCTACGAGTACTCGGCCGGCGTCGCCCTGCAGCGCTACACGCCGGCCGGCGCCTACCAGGACACCTGGGCACGGGTGGGCATGGACGCCTCCAGCACGGCCTTCTTCCCGACCGAGGGGACCAAGGCCCTGGTGCTCTACGGCATGAACACCACCCGCCACCTGGCCATCGTCGACCTGGCCGACGCCGCGGCCGAGCCCGAGCCGGTCTACCAGGGCGACGACATGCTGCTGGGCTTCGCCTACCGCGACGGATCGCTGGCGGCCGGCCTGACCAGCGCGGTCGACCCGGGCGAGACCTGGCTCGGCAAGCAGCCCGCCGGCGGCGGCGCCGCCGAGCTGGCGGTCCTGACCGACCTGAACGCCGCGGCGCGGGCCGTCAGCCACATCGCCTACGCGCCCTTCAGCTACACCAGCTCGGCCGGCTACGCGCTGGGCGGCATCTACATCTACCCGGCCGAGTGGGGCGGCCCGCCCAGCGAGCCCAAGCCGGCGGTGGTCTGGCAGCAGGGCGGCCCCGGCGGCCAGATCTACAACATGTGGGGCACCAGCGTCGAGAGCCCCTACTCGTTGCTGCCCAACTTCGGCATCCCGGTGATCATGGTCAACGGCGCCGGGCGCACTTCCAACGGCCAGCAGTTCTACAGCGACATGGCCGACGGCACCAACTTCGGCCAGCGCGACATCCGCGACGTCAAGGAGGCGGTCGACCACCTGATCGGCCTCGGCTGGGTCAAGGCCGACGCGGTGGGCGTGACCGGCTGCTCCTACGGCGGCTACTTCACGCTGCAGAGCCTGGTGACCTACCCGAACACCTACGCGGCCGGCAACAGCCAGTGCTCGCTCAACGACATGTTCTACGAGTTCAACTTCGGCTGGTCGCCCTTCCTGGCCTACCTGCTGGGCGACACGCCGACCGGCAACCCGGAGGAGTACGTCAAGGACTCGCCGACCTACAACGCCAACAAGATCGAGGTGCCGCTGTTGCAGTTCCACGGCACCAGCGACTTCCTGTTCTTCGAGCAGATCACCAACATCCACGACCAGGTGGCGATGAACGGCGTGGCCTCGCGCTTCTTCCGCCCGATCGGCTACGGCCACGGCATCGGCGGCATCGGCGGCGTGCCCAACGCCGGCGCCGACGGCCAGAAGTTCGCCTTCCAGCTCCAGCTGGACTGGTTCCGCACCCACCTGGGCGTCCAGAGTGCGCTGGCCTTCGACGACGCGGCGGTGGCCGCCTACCGATACGGGCGCTGGCTGAACGGCGTCGAGATGGGGCGCTCGCCCGTCCCGGGCCCCGTGGCGCCGGAGGTGCGCTGATGAACAAGGCAATCCAGATGACCCGCCGCTTCGACCCGCGCCGCCTGGCCGCACGTGGCCTGGCGGCCCTGGCGCTGACCCTCGCGCTGCTGCCGGTGCAGGCGGCCCGCGCCGAGATCATCGACTTCGACCCCGAGACCGACGCGGTTCCCAGCATCGTCGATGCCGACGACATGGCCCGGCTGGAAGCGCTGAGCAGCGCCGGCTTCGCCTACTTCTTCAGCGCGCCCAGCCCGGGCGGCCGCTACGGCTATGCCTACGTCAACGGCGAGCGCGGCATCCTGGACCTGGGCTCGGGCCAGCTGCTGGCGTTGCCGGATGACGTCGACGGCCTGCGCGCCGTGCCGGGCGAGTCGGCCTACAGCCCGATGGCCACGGCCTGGGAGGGCGACGCGGCCTTCCGTCTCGTCAGCCTGCAGGCGCGCTTCGACGCGGACGGCAACCTGACCGGGATCGGCTACCACCTGGTGCGCGTGTCGCTGCCCGACATGCGGGCCGAGAGCGAGCCCTTGGCCTGGATGGACGACTTCGAGGGCCAGTTCGTCGAGTTCGGCCCCGATCTGTCCATGGTCCTCGTCATGCGCGCCCCGGGCGGCGGCCCGATCGTCGCCGCGCCGCGGACGGTGACCTTGGGCGAGCCCTCGTTCCGGTTGCCGGGCGATCCGCCCGACGGCCTGCCCGGCCGTCTCGAGCCCAACCCGCTCGGCCCGGTCGAGCTGCAGCAGCAGACGGTCGAGCTGGCGCTGATCGACATGGACGGCTCGCGCGACCGGGTGCTCGAGTCCGACCTGGGCGAGGACGAGGGTCTGGCCGCAGTGAGCTGGGACCTCGGCGGCGGGCACCTGGCGTTGACCACCCGCAGCATGCCGGACTGGGACGGCGATCGCCAGCGTGACAACGACCCGCCGGGTGCCGGCCTGCCGAACCTGGGCAGCATCAACGTCCGCGAGGCCCTGGGCATGGTGGCGCCCGCGGACAACCCGCTGGTCACCGGCAGCCGGATGCTGGTCTTCGACAGCGTCGACGGCAGCCTGGTGAAGCGCTTCGAGAACCGCGACTATCCGCAGGGCCTGTTCGCCGGCCTCAGCTTCTCGCCTTCGGGCGACCACGCGGTCCTGAGCCTGGCCTTGCGCAGCGACCTGGAGGGTCGCGACCAGCCGACCTACGCCTTCCCGAGCGGGCTGGAGCACCACCTGGTGCACGATCTGGCCATCGACAAAGCCCTCGCGCCGCCCGGCGCGGACGGTCTCTCCGCCAGCCTGTCCTGGCTGGACGACGAGTCCCTGGCGGTGGCCGTGGCCGACGAGATGGACAACCGGGTCCTGCGCTACGACGTCGAGACGGAGCAGGCCGAGCCGATCTGGGATCGGGCGGGCAGCTTCTGGCAGGCCTTCGCCGGTTTGGACGCCGACGGCCAGCTCTGGCAGGTGGTGACCGCCACCACGGTCGACCAGCCGCTCGAGGTCTTCAGCCAGCACGGCGACGGCGCGCCCCGGCGCATCAGCGAGATCAACGCCGAGGCGGCCGCCGCCAGCGACCTGCGCTACGAGACGGTCACCTGGACCGACGCGCAGGGGACCGAGCTCGAGGGCCTCTTCGTCCATCATGCCAGCCAGGCCTATCCACCGGCCCAGCCGGGGCCGGTGGTGGTCTGGCAGCAGGGCGGGCCAGGCGGCCAGATGGTCAACGACTTCGGCGCCAGCGTGGAGGCGCCCTACTCCATGCTGCCGAACTTCGGCATCCCCGTCTTCATGGCCAACGCGGCCGGCCGCACGGTCAAGAGCCCGCAGTTCTTCAGCGACATGGCCGAGGGGACCCACTTCGGGCAGCTGGACATCGAGCAGATCAAGCTCGGGGTCGAGCAGCTGGTGGCCGACGGGGTGGTCGACGCCGACCGCGTGGGCATCACCGGCTGCTCCTACGGCGGCTACTTCACGATGCAGAGCACGCGGACCTATCCGGACTTCTACGCGGCGGCGAACCCGCAGTGCTCGCTGACGGATCTGATGGAGGAGTTCAACTTCGGCTACACGCCCTTCATCAGCTACCTGATGGGGCGGGCGCCCATGGCGGAGCCGATGGAGTACCTGAAGGACTCGCCAATGTACGGCGCCAAGGACGTGAAGACGCCGACGCTGATCTTCCACGGGCGCGAGGACTTCTTGCCGGTGCCCTTGATCAACAACATCCACGACCAGCTCGAGGCCAACGGGACGCCGGTCACCTTCCTGCGGGTGGCGCAAGAGGGGCATGGCTTCGGCTTTCCGAGCAGCCAGGCCTACGCCGCGCAGCTGCAGCTCGAGTTCTTCCGCGAGTGGTTGGAGGTGGACAAGTTCGTGCCCCCGGAGCGGGCGCCGTCGATCTTCCTGCCGATCCTGGGGATGCGCTGGGATCCGCGGGCGGAGGGCTGACGTCGGGCTCGAGACGGCGGACATCCGTCGCCAGACGGCGGTCGTTGCGACGCACGACGTGGCGACGGAGGTCGTCGCGACGGATGCCGTCACCGCGAACCTGGGAAGACGAGCGGCACCGTCTCGGATGACGGTCGAATAGCGTTGGACGGGGGCCCTCGCGCAAGCGGGGGCCTCCGTGCTGGGGAGGCGCGGCGCCTGGCTCGGGCATCGGGGCCGAGCGCCCGGGCGCCGCGGGGAGGGCGGAGCGGATGTCGGGCCGGCGAGCGCGGCGTCGGGGCTGGTGGGGCGGGGGACCCTTGGCTGGTATCATCGATGGCTGGGCTTGGGCGGGCGGGCCGTTCGGGCGGGGAGCGGGAGGTGTGGCGATGCGAATCGGGGTGGTGCCGGCGATCTTCCTGATCCTCGTGTTGGCGGTGGTCGACCTGGTGCTGGCCGTGCCGCAGGGGGGCTGGCCTTCGCTGGCGGATCGCTGGGTGGCCGAGCAGCGTTTGGGGCAGCCGGCCCTGGAGGGCTGCGGCTGCGTGGCGGAGACCTGGGACGTGGCCTGGCGGGCGGCGGACCTCGCGGTGGCCGGGACGGTGCGCTCGGTCGAAGGACGCTACCCGACCTGGGAGGGGGCCGGGGAGCCGGATGCGCACTGGTATGCCGCGGCGTCGCGGGCGGTGACGGTGACGCTGGATGTCGAGCATGTCTGGCAGTCCGCGCCCCGGCTCGACCTGCGCGTGGACGCCGGTGGGCAGGTGCAGGTCCATCCCGGTGGGCGCTGCGTGCAGCATTTCGAGCCGAAGCGCTACTACCTGATGGTGGCCAGCGTCCAGGACGCGGCGCTCGAGACCGATGGCTGCCGGCCCAACCGGCCGTGGAGCCGGCTGGACGAGCGCCTGCTCGGCCTGGGCATCGGGCGGGCGCCCGGCGCGCCGATCCTGGCGCCGAGCCAGCTGCGCCTGCCGCTGACCCTGCTGACGACCCTGGTCTGCGTGCTGGTGCTGGCCTTGATGGGCGGCTCGGACCGAGCGAAGACGGGCGAGGAGGGCGGCTGATGCTGGAGCTCTTGCGGGTCCATCCGCTGGGCATGGCGGCCATCGGGCTGGCGCTGCTGGCCTTCGCCGCGATCGAGTGGGACCGGCAGCGTCGCATTCGCGATCTGCCCGCCGACCCGGCCGAATCCGGGGACGGGTCGGGCACGCGCGCGGATGCCGACGCCGACGCCGACGCGGCGCGGCGCAGGGACGGGCCCTAGTCCTCGGCGCCGGCCAGCAGCTCCGGCCAGAGGCTCATGCAGACCAGACCCAGGGCCACGCCGAACCAGAGCGTGGCCAGGCGGGCCAGCAAGGCGGCGGCGGTGGCGCTGGGCTTGGCCAGGCCGAGCAGGCGCATGCCGAGGGACACCAGGCCGCCTTCGGTGCCGCCCAGGCCGCCCGGCGTGGCGACCACGGCCCCGACGATGGTGCTGATCGAGAAGATGAAGATGGCCTTGCCGGCCGTGGCCAGCCCCGCTTCGGCGCCGACGCCGGTCAGCACGAGGTAGTAGGCCAGGCCCTCGCAGGTCCAGCTGACCAGGCCGATGCCCACGGCGGTCAGCAGGGCCGGCGGGCGCAGCAGCACGTAGCTGCTCCGATAGAGCTCGTGCAGCAGGTGAGCGCGCGGCCCGACCACCGGCAAGCGCTCGGCCAGGCCCAGGCCCCAGTCGGCGAGCGGCTGGATCCAGACCGCCACGATGCCGGCCAGCATCAGGGCCAGCACCACCAGGGCCGTGGTCCGCAGCTCGGGCAGATCGAAGGCCAGGAGGCCCAGCACCGAGAGGATCAGCATGGCCAGGCCGTCGGTCAGCCGCTCGGCCACGACCGCCGGCGCGGTGCGGCTGATCGGCGTGCCCGATAACCGCTTGACCATCCAGCTCTTGAGCAGCTCACCGGCCTTGCCCGGCGTCAGGACCATGGTCATGCCGAGGCCGAAGATGCGAGCGGCATCGCGTGCCCCGACGCCGGCGTCCAGCCAGCGCAGGTAGAGGATCCACTTCAGCAGCCGGCCCGCGTAGTTGACCAGGGTCAAGCCGAGGACCAGCGGCAGGATGCGCCAGGGGAAGGCGCCCAGCACCGAGCGCAGGGCGTCCAGGTCGCCGTAGACCGCCAACGCCAGGTAGAGCGCCATGCCGGCCGCCAGGGACCAGACGAAGCGCCGACGCAGGCGCCGCCAGGAGGGCGGTCGCGCATCGGCGTGGTCCCTGGGCGGCGTGCGGGTCTCGGCTGACAGGGCGGGCTCCGGCGTTGGGGCGATGGGGGTCGGGGAACCCGGTTGGCAGGGAGCGCCGGCGGCGCGGCCCGAGAGTGTAGTGGAGGCGGCCGTTCTTGAGAAGACCGCTCGCCCGGCTCGGGCTCGCGGGCCGGATTCCGGTTCGGCGTCACGGATGGGCCGGTTCGGACGTAATCACCCCCGAGACGGCCCCGCCCGGCGTCCTGGTTCCACCTGTCCCCCCAAGAGGTGCCGCATGACGATCACCCCGACCCCGCACGTGTCGCCTGCGAGCGGCCGCTGGCCGGCCTGGCTGGGCCTGGCCTTCGCACTGGGCCTGGCCGCCGGCCTGCTCCTGCCCTCGGGCCAGGTCGCCCGGGCCTGCAGCTGTCTGCCGCCGCCCCCACCGCCGCAAGCGCTCGAGCAGGCGGTGCAGGTCTTCGACGGCAGCGTGGTCGGGATCGAGCAGGTCGACCCGGACAGCCCCTTCGGCGCCCAGCGGGTCGACTTCGTGGTCCACACCCAGTGGAAGGGCGTGACCGAAGGCCGGATCAGGCTCGAGACGGCCGGCGACAGCGCCATGTGCGGCTATTCCTTCCAGCTCGGCCGGCGCTACCTCGTCTACGCCACCGGAGCGCTGGAGGCGCCGACGGTGACGAACTGCAGCCGTACCCAGCCCTGGTCCGCGACCGAGGCCGAGGCGCTCGGTCCGGACGAGCCGCCGGCCGGCGCCACGCCCTGGCCCGTCTGGTCCAGCCAGCCGCCCCCGCCCAACTGTCCCCGCTGCGCTGCCCCGCCGGCCCCGGCGGAGGCCATGGCCGCCGCGGCCGCGGTCTTCCACGGCCAGCTGATCGGCATCCAGGACCTGGGTCCCGAGGACGCGCACGCCCACCGGCTGGTCTTCCGCAACCGCGGATGGTGGAAGGGCGCCTCCGAGGCGCGGGTCGAGGTTCGCTTGCCCTGGGCCCTGTGGTCCTGCGAGGGTGAGCGCTGGGCCCGGCTCGAGCAGCCGGACGCCCCCGAGGGCTTCATCGTCTACGCCGCCGCCGACGCCGAGGGTCGGCTGGAGCTGCGCCTCTGTGGCCGGACGCGGGTCTGGGACGCCGAGGAAGCCGCCGCGCTGGGCAGCCCCAGCGCGCCCGAGCAGCCGACCGAGACGCCCGTCCCGAGCGCCACGCACACCGGACCTCCGCGCGCCACGGCCACGCCCGATCCCTGTGCCGTCGTGCCGCCCTGTCCGCCCTGCGCCGGCCCGCGGCCGGCCCGCGACTGGCTCGACGAGTCGGACGCCGTCTTCCATGGCCGGGTGATCGCGGTCGAGAGCCTGGGGCCGGGTGCCGACTGCGAGCGCCGCGTCCGCTTCGCCGTCGACGAGACCTGGAAGGGCCCTTCGGCAGCCGAGATGACGATCGACGTCGGCAACGACGCCTGGCATTGCAGCCGTAGCTACCCGCTGGGCGACGAGACGGTGGTCTTCGCCCGCGCCGACGCCGACGGCCGCCTGCGCGTCCCGCTCTGCTTCGGCATCGTCGATGGGGACGTGCGCGCGGAGCTGGGCCCCGGACGGGCTCCCGCGAGCGACCGCTCGCCCCTGGCGCATCGCGGCGGCCGCATTCGGGCCATCGTGCCCCTGCCCGGCAGCGACCTCGCCTGGCTGGCCCAGGGCCCGCGGGTGATGGCGGTGAGCCTGGCGCCGGGGGAGGACATCCTGCGCTTCGGCCCGGGACTGCTCCTGCCCGACCCCGTGACACAGCTGGCGGTCGACGGCGATCGGGGCCTCGCCCTGACGGGCCCGGTCCTCCAGGTGCTCGACCTGAGCCAGCCCGATCGGCCCCGGCGGCGCTCGAGCATCCAGCTCGGTGACCTGGGCGAGCGCTTCGGCCCGCTGGCCCTGGCCGGCTCGCTGGCCTTCGTCGGCCACGCGGGCGCCGGCCGACCGGACGACGTGGCGGTCTTCGACATCGACACCGGCGACCGCTTGACCGCGACCTTGCTCGAGGGCGCCAGGCCGGAGCTGACCGACCTGATCGCCGCCGGCGATCTCCTGGCCGTCGCGAGCCGGGACCGGACCCCCGACGCGGCCTTCCCGAGCCGCCTGCAGCTCTACGACCTGGCCACCATCGCCGCCGGGCCACCCATCGAGCTTGCCTTGCGGGATGCCGTCGACGACGTGGCGGTCGGGCGCCTGGCCTACGCCGAGGTGGCCGGCCAGCCGCGGCTGTACAGCCTGGGCCCGGGCGGCATCGTCGGCTGGTCGCTGCAGCCCTCGACGGCTCTGCCCGAGGCGCTCGTCCGCTGGCCGGCCGAATGGCGACCCGATGGCTTCGACCCCGTCCTGGGCGATCTCGCGGTCGGCTCTGGCGGCGAGGTCTTCGTCAGCCTCCACCGCTGGGTCGGCGGCTTCGCCACCGCCGGCGAGGTGCTCCGGGTCCTGCCGTCCCCGGATTCGGTCAGCGGGCGGTGGACCGAGCGGGTCCATCAGTCGCTGCGTCCGCTCGATGCGCGCCTGGTGGCCGCCGACGACGCAAGGGGCGGCGCGCGCCTGCTGATGGCCGGTCCCGAAGGCCTGTCCAGCTACCGGCCCGGCTCCGCTTCGCCCAGCACCTACCCGATGGTCACCGATGCGATCGGCCTGGCGCTCCACCTGGACGATCCCGGGCCGGTGCTCTATGCCCTCAGCGCCAAGGCCGGCATCAACGGCTTCCTGCTCAACCAGCCGGATCCCTCGGCTCCCCAGCCCTATACCTTCTTCGCCGCCGGCGCCGAGCGCGGCGGGCTGACGGTCGATGCCGGCCGCCTGGTGATGGACAACCTGGGCATCACCGACATCCGGGACCAGAAGCTCGAGATCGTCACCGTCGGCGGCGCCCTGCTGCCGACCCGGCAAAGCGAGATCGACCTGCGCGACGCCGGCGCGGGCCTGGTCTGGGCCCAGTCGGGGCCCTATCTGATCCTCCGCCGCGGTCCGGACACCGTCGCGCTCTACGACCTGACGGACCCCAGCGCGCCGGTCGAGCGCGACCGGCTCCAGCTGGCCGGGCTGATCACCGACCTGGTGCTGCACGACCGTCAGATCCTGGTGGCGCACTACGACCAGCGCCTGCCCGGCAGCAATCCGGACGCGGCCTCGATTCGCCTGACCACCTTGGCCATCGAGGGCGAGGCCGGGGATCCGAACCTGGCCCCGCGCGGCGAGGCCCTGGTCGAGGCCCATGCGGTCTACGTCGCCGGGCTGCCCCAGCTGGCCTTCGACCCGCTGCGCTCGGTCGCCTGGCTGACCGGCGCCGTCGGCTGCGCCGCCCAGGCCCATCCGCTGCTGTATGGGATGGATGTCTCGAGCCCCAGCGCCCCGAGCCGCATTCCCTGGGGCTGGGAGGACCTGCGCGAGGCGCCGTCCGACCTGGTCTACGCCGACGGACAGGTCTTCCTGCCCGGCCGGCGCACCTGGATCATGGACGTGCGCAACCCGCGCATCCCCACCTGGGCCGGCGAGCTCGATGTGGCCGATGCCGTCGCGCTGTCCGTCCACGACCAGACGGTCTTCGCCGCCGCCGGCGCCGCCGGGATCTACATCTTCCAGCCCGACCTGGCCTGGGACAGCGATCCGGCCGCCCCGACCCCGGTGCCCGAGATCACCCCGTCCAGCCTGCCGCCTACCCCGACGCCGGACTGCCGGCCCAGCCCCACGCCCAGCCCGACCCGGCAAGGCGACCCGGGCACGGCGACGCCGACGGCCGGACCCGGCCCGGCTACCGCCACGCCCTTCGCACCGACCCGGCCGCCCGCCGGCGGGCGGCTCTATCTCCCGCTGCTGCGCCGCGACTGATCGAGGCCGCTCGGAACGATGAACGGGCGGCGAGCGCGAGGCTCGCCGCCCGCCGGCGATCGACCGTCCGGCGATCCGATCCTGCGCTGGCCCGGGCCAGCACCGACCTTGGCCCGCTCGGGTCGGTCCAGCCCGGCCTCAGGAGCTCGGCGCCTCGATCCGGATGCTGGCGTCGTACTCGAAGTCGGCCGAGATCTCGGCATCGAACTCGCCGTAGTGGCTCTGCATCTCCTGGCGCAAGGGCAGGCCGTCCGACTTGCGGAACCAGACCGTCACCTCGACCCGGCCGCTGGTCTCGTCGCCGGTCGCATAGCGGACCTTGTCGGTCCGCACGCCGTCGAGCGTCTCCTCGCCCAGCTTCTCGACCTCGGTCATCGGCGGCATGCCGGTCATCGGCTTGCCCGCTCCGGGCAGCTGGTCCAGCACGCCGTCGATCATCCCGCCCATCTCGGGGCTGGCGATCCAGGTGCCGCCCGCGTTGAGCCAGGTCTTGCCCTCGACGATGATCAGCTCCATCTGGTCGACCTGCATCCGATAGCGGTCGGGTGCCTGGTACTCGAGCACCTGCGAGATCTCGCCGGCACCGGAGGACACGATGGTCTGGCGCAGCCGCCAGGCCGGCTGCTCGCTCAAGGCGGCGTAGCCGGCCAGCAGGGGGTCCAGCCCCGCCATGCCCGCGCTGCCCGTCGCGCCCGCGCCGGCGCCGTCCGCATCCGCCGCATCGGCTGCGGCCGCGTCACCGGCCGATTCGGCGTCGGTTCCGGCATCCTCGGCCGGCGACGCGTCGCCGGCATCGCCCGCCGTGTCGTCCGCGGCGGCGGCGTCGATCGGCTCGCCGGCCGTAGGGTCCGTGGCGCCGGCGCTCTCGACCGGGTCGTCCTCGGCCGGCGCATCGCCGCCGCAAGCGCCGCCGAGCAGCGCCAGGCCGAGGCAGGCGACCAGGACGCGGCACTGGGTGGATCGCTGAACACTACGCATGGCTGGGTCCTCCTGGATCCTTGGATCGGTTCTCGCGGGCATTGCCCGCGGCCCACGGTCATCGGCCGCGCTGCCGCGACTGACGCTGGCGGCAAGCGCCGCGCCCGGGGGCCTCCGGCGCTGGAGCATAGCAGAGGCGGACGGGGCCGGGCAGGTGCCACGCGGACTCCGATCGCGACCCCGATGCCGCCCGCAGTCCCGATCGCCTGCCGCGTTGCCGCCGCGGGCTTCACCCGGCGGCGGCGAGTCGGCTACGATGTCGGCCATGCGATCCGCACACCGCCTGCGCGACGGCTGCGTGTTCCTGGGCTTGTCGCTCGCGACCTGGCTCTTGCTCGCGGCCGAATCCGGGCCGACGGGCGATCTGCCAGTCGGCTCGGTCACGGCATCCCGGTTCCCATCGGCCGCCTCGGCGCCAGCCGCCTGGACCTTGGTGGCGCTGCCCGACACCCAGAAGTACGTTGCCGACCCGGAGCTGGCGCCGCTCTTCGATGCCCAGACCGGCTGGATCGTCGACAGCCTGGATGGCCGAACGGATCCGGCGCTGGCTCGGAACATCGTCTTCGTCAGCCATCTGGGCGACATCGTCGACGACGGGAGCGCGCCCGAGCAATGGGCGCTGGCCGACCGGGCCATGGCCGTCCTCGACGGCGACCCGGCCGGCTTCCCGGATGCCCGGGTCCCCTACTCGGCCGTCATCGGCAACCACGACTACGCGGTCGTGAGCGATCGCCAGTCCGGCAGCGAGCGCTACCGCGAGCACTTCGGGGCGCAGCGCTACGTCGGGCGACCGGATGGGCGCAGCTACGCCTGGTACGGCGGCAGCTCGCCCGATGGCCTGGGCCACTACCAGCGCTTCGAGGCCGGCGGCTACGCCTTCCTGCACCTGGCCCTGCCCTGGGAGGTCGAGGGCAGCCTCGACGACCCGACCTCGGCCCTGGGCTGGGCACGCGACCTGCTGGCCGCGAACCCGAGCCGGCCCACGATCATCAGCACCCACAGCTATGTCTGGGACGAGCCCGGCGCCGAGGGCCGCACGCAGACGCCGCAGTCGGAGGGCGGCAACTCGGGCGAGGCCATCTTCGCGGCCCTGGTGCAGCCCTTTCCCCAGGTCTTCATGGTGCTCAACGGCCACTGGCACCGGGCCGGCGGCGAGGACGACGGCGAGTGGGAGCAGGTCAGCCTCGATGCCGCCGGCCTGCCGGTCTACGAGCTGCTGGCCGACTACCAGGACCGCGCCCGGGGCGGCGACGGCTGGCTGCGCCTGATCGACTTCCTGCCGGCCGGGGGCGAGCGCGGGCTCGACCGCATCGCCGTCTCCACCTTCTCGCCCAGCCGCGCCGAGGGCGCGGGCGACTTCCAGCCCGGCGCGCGATCGGAGTTCCACTTCGACCTCGACTTCGCGCGGCGCTTCGGCGCCGCGCTCGGCGGCCGCCCGGCGATCCCGCCGCCGGAGCTCCTGGCGGCGCTTCGCGCCGACTGACATGACCTGGATCGGGCCGAGCCGCCCCCGCCGAGCTGGCGCGGGCCGGACTTCGACCCGGCCGCCGCCGGCTGGCCGCAGGGGCCGGCCCTGCTGGGCCTGCTCGGACCCTCGACGCCGGTCCCGCCCTGGGCCAGCCCGCGCTGCCGCCCCACGAACCGCGTCCCCGACCGGGGTCAGATCGCCCGGCCGTAGCGCTCGCGGAAGACCCCGGCGACGCCGGCGATCACCAGGCCCGCGCCCAGGATCGTGCTGGCTCCGATCGGCTCGTCCAGCAGCCACCAGCCCAGCAGGGCCGCGCCGACCGGGTTGACGTAGGCGTAGGTCATGACGACGCGGGTCGGCAGGCGGCGCACCGCCTCCACGAAGGAGATGAAGGCCAGGCCGCCGAAGACCACCAGGTAGCCCCAGGCCCACCAGGCGTCGGCCGCCGGGTCGGCCGGCATGCGCTCGCCCAGGGTCCAGGCGATGGCCAGAAAGGCCAGGCCGCCGGCGAGCTGCTGCAGGGCGGCGCTGACCAGCGGCGCCGCCTGCGGCCGAAGCCGTGCTTGCAGCACCGTTCCGCCGCCCCAGCTGATGGGCGCCGCGAGCAGCGCCAGCACCGCCAGCGCGTCGGCGCCCTCGGCCACCATCAACCGCGGCAGGGTCAGGACGGCCACGCCGGCGAAGCCCAGGAGCAGCGCCGCCAAGAGCCGCCGCGTCGGCGGCCGCCGGTCCACCAGCGCCTCGATCACCGCCACCCAGATCGGCAAGGCGCCGATCAGCAGCGCGGCGTAGCCCGAGTCGGCGTACTGCTCGGCCCAGGTCACGGCGCCGTTGCCGCCGATCCAGAGCAGCAGCCCGGCGCTCACGATCACCGCCAGGTCACGTCGCGAGACGGCCAGCGGCCGGCGCAGGACGAGCGCCACCAGGCCCACCAGCAGGCCGGCCGCCAGCAGCCGGCCGCCGCTCATCAGGAAGGGCGGGAAGCCGCCCGGCCGCACGGCCACGCGGATGGCCAGGTAGGTGGTGCTCCAGACCGTGTACAGCACGCTCAGGTGCAGGAGCCCGACCCAGGGCGGGCCAGCCTCGCCGGCCGCATCGCTCGATCCTCGCATGGCCGTCCTCGCATGGTGCCGACGTCGCCCTGGACCGCGCGACGCCCCGATTGTAGCGCCCGGGCGGGACGCGGATGCAACGCAGGCAGTCTAGGCTCGTTGGCGAGGGCCGGCGGCGTCGCCAAGCCGGCTCGCATGCCACCCAACCGATCCCGAAGCGGGCGCACCGGTCGCGCGTCCGCCCCCCACAACCCAGGAGGCATGCCATGCAGTCGATCCGAGCCAGGACCCCAGACCGTCGGCGCCGCCGCCTCGCCAGGCTGATAGGGCTGGCGATCGCGTTCGCCGCGCTCCTCGGCGCCCGGCTCTGGCCAGCCGCGGATGGAACCGTTCGCGCCCAGTCGACGTTGAGTTGGTCGACACCCTATTGCGGCACGCAGCCGCGCATCACCTCGATCTTCGACCACCATCACCCGAGCTACCTGGAGGACGGCATCCTGATGCTCTTCAGCGGCGCCGACATCGCGAGCTGCGGCGACCGCCCCGGCTACGACGGCCACTCCGGCTGGGACTTCGCCCGGCGAAGCCGTGACCAGGGCTGCGGCTCCGGTTGGCGCTCCGGCCAGCACCGCAGCCTGGTCTTCGCCGCCGAGGACGGCGAGGTGCGCCGCTCGCGCTGGCAGGAGCCCCAGACGCACGACGGCCGGGACGCCGGCTATGGCCTGTCGATCGAGCTCGACCACGGCGAGGACCGCGGCTCGCTCTACGGGCACCTGGCCGCGCTCTTCGTCGACGAGGGCGAGGCGGTGCAGCGGGGTCAGCTCATCGGCGCCCTGGGCGACACCGGCAACAGCAGCGGTCCACACCTGCACTTCCAGGCCGGCCGCGGCCCCTCGGCCCACCTCGCCTCGCACAGCTTCGACCCCTATGGCTGGGACCGCCGCTACGACGCCGGTCCGCCCGATCCGCCCGGCTTCAGCGACCCCCACCGGGGCAATGGCTGGAGCCAGCGCCTGATCGTGCCGGGCCAGTCGGGCCCCGCCTGCCCCTCCAGCTGCGGCATCTGGATCGTGGACGACGCCTCGCCCGAGGTCGAGCTGGGCTGCGCCGCCGCCCCTGACTGCCCCGATTGGCAGTTCGACGCCCGCGGCTACGGCTTCGGTCACCACTGGGTCCACCCCAGGGCCGGCAAGACCGACTACGTCGCCACCTACCGCTGCGGGCGCTGCGGTCCCGGCAGCTATCTGGTCGATGCCTTCGTGCCCTCGGGCGCCAGCATCGCCAACACCCATGTCGCCCGCTACGAGGTCGGCGCCGAGCTGAGCGTGCTGGACCAGCACACCGAGGGCGGCCTTTGGCAGCCCCTCGGGATCTTCACCTTCGACGGGACGCCCACGGTGCGCCTGACCGACCGCGGCGACCGCTACGACTACAGCGCCGAGCACAGCCAGAAGGTCGGCGCCGACGCGCTGCGCTTCACCCGCATCTGCGACAACCTGCCGCCGGGCACACCCCGGATCGACAGGCCCGACGAGCCGGGCGGCGGCCCCGGCTGATCGCCGACCGGTTGCCATCTCCCGCGCCTCGCCGGATCCCGGGCCGGCGGGCCGCCCACCGCGCACAGCCAGCGATCGCGACCGCATCTCCCAGGGGCGGTCGCCCATCCACCTCCGACTCTGCCCTGCAGGCACCACATCCCAGCCATGACCCACCGAACCGACCCAAGGAGCCCCATCGCTCCCCGCCAAGCCGCAAGCCTCGCCGAGGCCCGAGCCTCCCACGCCCTCCGCCCGCCCGGCAGCCCCCCGATGGCCCTGCCCGACCCCAGCAAGGAGCACGCACGATGATCCCGAGAACCCCGAGCCGCATCACCTTCCTGGCCCTGGTCATCCTGATCAGCGGTCTGGTCTACCTGGCGCTGGGTCGCCTGCAGGTCCCCACCGAGCCCTCCTCGGCGGCCCCCAGCCTGCAGGGCTACCCACCGCCGGCCTCGTCGACCCCGCCGCCCGCCACCGCGACCCCGGATGCCGAAGGCTACCTGCCGCCGCCGGCCGGCCTGCCCTGGGACCAGCTCGGCCTGTCCCAGGGTCCCAACGCCGAGCTGCTGCTGCCCCTGCAGGCCGCGCTGACGGCCGGCGACGCCAGCTGGCCGGCCGCGCGGATCGCCGACGGCCGCGGCGGCCTGCTCCTGGCAGCGCCTTCCGCCATCGACGCGGAAGGCGGCATCGACCTTGCGTCGGCCGGCGCCGAAGCCCTGCTCGACGCCTACTTCGCCGCCGGCGCCCAGCCGCGCATCCAGGGCTACTTCGGCTCGCCCCAGGGCGGCCTGGTCTGCCTCGACCTGCTGATCTACCGCCTGGACGGCCCTCGCCCCCACCCGACCGCGGCGCCCTCCAACGGTCCCGCCTACGGCCCCGCGCCGCCCAGCTCGATCGACGCCGAGGCGGCCATCTGGCGCTTCTGCAACGCCGGCGGCGGCGAATGGCTCTGGCAGCGCTGGCTCTACGGCGACTACGAGGCTCTGGCCACCTGGCGCAATGCCGCCGAGCCACCGCCCGGCGCCACCTACCACCTGCTTCGCCCCTGACGGTCGCCTGGCTCGGGGCGCCCCCCCGCCCCGAGCCAGGCTGCTCGCCCCAAAGTCGGCCATCCGTCCCTACGCCACCCTGCCCCCAGCCCTGGCCGAAGGCCCGCCCGTGCCCTTCATCCTCGCCGATCACCGCCTGCGCCAGCCCGCAGGCCCCCGGGCCTCGACCATGACCGAGCGCCGCTCCCAGCCCATTGACCCCACCGCCGACCAAGCCTAGACTCGGCCCATGGACCGCCCCGTCTCGAGTTCCACAACCCGGCCCGCCGGCTTGGCGATCCTGGCCGCACTGCTCGTGGCCGGCTACCTGATAGGCACCCAGCCGGCATCCGTTGCCGCCGACCCCAACCGCCAGCGCGTCTCGCCCATCTTCCTGCCCGTCCTCGACTTCATCGGCTCCGACGATGTCTGCCAGACCTGGATCGACATCCAGAATCTGGGCAGCGACCCGGCCGTGGCCGCACTCCTGAGCTTCGGCGAGCCCGGCTTCTGCCCGCCGCAGTCGGCCGGCTTCATGCGCTCCGACTGCAGCGCCCTGATCGCGCCGGGCCGGACCTGGCGCCAGCTCGGCGCCGGCATCCCTCGTGGCGCGCGCAGCGGCGTGATCCTGCGCTTCACCGCTCGCCGGCTCTCCGACTTGGGCCTGTCCGACGACCTTGGCCCTGACGCCCTCGTATCCGACCTGATGTGTGACGAGCTCTATTACGGCATGGGCGACGACTACCACCGCATGATCAAGGCCTACACCGAAGGCCTCCACTACGCCGGCATCAGCCAGCACCTCGCCGCCGGCGAGGGCCGCCTGGCCGTTCAGGTGACCCGCGACTGCCCGACCCCCAACGAGCCCCACGGCGCCTTGGCCGCCTACACCGGCATCCCCGCTCTCGAAACATCGATCTACGATCCCACCCGTCGCGGCTTCGAGCTTCACTGGCCCCTGGTCTCCACCGGCCCGAAGCCCCCCTCCGCTCCCGATACCCCAATCCAACGAAGCACCGTCCCCACCAGCATCCTCTACGCCCAGAACGCCGGCGTCGAATGCGCCTGGGTGGAGCTCTGGACCCAATCCCAGGGCAGCTGCGCCGGCCCCCGCCTCTGCCAAGGCCTCAACCTCGCTCCGGGCGAGACCGCCCACTTCGACCTGGCCGCCTGCACCGGCCCCGACTGGCACGGCAACGCCTGGCTGCATGCCTCCCAAGCCCTCGCCGCCCTGGCCGACGTGAGCCTTTCCTCCAGCCGGGCCACCTACCCCGCGATCCCCGCCCCCTTCGGCCACCCTGCGGCCGCCAGCGACCGCTACTTCGTTCCCAGCTCCCCTCGCACCTGGGCCCCCTACCTCCGCGTCTCTCCCGCCGGCTGGGACAGCGCCATCTCCGTCCTCAACTCGAGCGACCGCAGCAGCGTCCGCGCCCAGCTCGACTTCCTCGACCCCTCCGGCGCCACCCGTGCCACCCTCGTCGACTGGATCTGCCCCCGCGGCAGCCGCAGCTACACCCTCTCCCAAGTGGCGGACATCCCCTCCGACTGGCAAGGCAGCCTCCGCCTCTCCGCCGGCCCCGACCGCCCCCAGCCCAGCTACCCGAGCTCCGCCGACCCCCACCTGGCCGCCACCGTCTCGATCCTCCGCCCCGGCTCCCAGGACCCCGCCCACCCTTCCTCGTCCACCACGCCCCTCACCTACGCCCTCCAAGCAGCCGACGCCGCCCCCATCGACGAGGGCTCCTCCCACTTTCCCGAGTTCGACGACCGCGACGGCGCCCCGCCAAGCCCCTTCCCACTCCTGGCCATCCCGCGGCTCGAGTCCCCCTCCCCCACCTTGCCCGGCGCCGGCCTCGCCCTCCTCCACGCCTCCGACGCCCCCGGCTTCGTCGACCTCGCCCTCTACCTCTACGACGCCAACGGCCTCTACGAGCAGCTCTGCCCCCGCCTCTACGCCCGCCAACAGCTCCACCTCGACGCGCCCGCCCTCGGCTTCCTCCCCGCCCACTTCCAAGGCAGCGCCCTGGTCAGCGCCCGCTACTGGGAGCACGAAGCCCCCAACGCCCCCGCCGACCCACCCGCCCTCCTCGGCCTCAGCATCGCCACGGGACCCTCCCCCGCCCCGCCTCATCGCGCCCCCTCCCAAGACGCCCTTCCCCCCGCCTGGATCCTCCCCGCCCATCCCCTTCCCTCCCTCGCCCTCTACCCCACCTGGCTCGCTTCCCTCGCCCCCTGCCCCTGACCCCATCCGTCGAGCCCCCCCCACGACGCATCCGTCAGCCCTCCTTCAGTCCCTTCCCTGCCCCCCGCATCGCCTCCGTCCCGGCCTCACCCTCCCCCACGAAGGGTGGGCGTGCCGCGGAGCGAGGGGTTGACTGTCCGAGGGCGAGACCGCCGTTGCGCGCGACGGAAGGCCGCCTGATGGCGCCGGCGGCCCTGCGCCACCCCCCCCCCCCCCCAGTTCCGACCCCTCGCTCCGCGGCATGCCCCCCCGGCCCGGCGCCCCGCCCATCCCCTCCCCTCAATTCAGCGCTATACTCGATTCCCCAACCCCAACCGCATCTCCCCACCCCCTTCCCACGTCTCAACCCCCAAGACCCCAGTCCCCGCGCGCCTGCCCGCCGCGATCGCACGACCCGCCGTGGAGCGACGCCCATGAACCGCCTCTTCCCCGATCCCCATGCCTGCCGCGCCGCCGCGTGGATCCTCAGGCTAGGCCTCGCCAGCACCACGGCGCTCGCGCTATCCCTCGCCCTGATTCCATCCTGGCCCGCCGCCGCCGCGCCGCTGGCCCAGCGCGCCCCCGCCCCCGCCCGCGGCGTCAACCCCAACGCCCAGCTCGGCGGCCAGGTCCACCTGCCGGTGCTCAACTTCCTGGGCCAGGACGACGTCTGTCGCACCTGGATCGAGGTGCAGCACATCGGCTGCGACCCCGCCAAGGCCGTCCTGATCGCCTGGGGCGAGCCCGGCTTCTGCCCGCCCCAGGCCGCCGGCCCGCTCAAGGTCGAGTGCACCGGCCTGCTGCGTGCCGGCAGCGCCTGGAACCTGCTCGGCGCCCAGGTGCCGACCGGCGCCAAGAGCGGCATCCTCTTCCAGTTCCGCGCCCTGCAGCTCTCCGACCTTGGCCTGGCCAGCCCGATCGGCTTCGACGATGTCGTGGCCGACCTCATGTGCGAGACCCTCTTCTTCGGCGTCGTCGGCGACTCGGACGACTACCGCCGCTTCAAGAAGGCCTACGACGAGGGCCTGAGCTTCGCCGGCATCGACCAGGGCATCGCCGCCGGATCGGGCGGCCTGGCCGTCGAGGTCCTGCGCCACTGCCCGGGCGACGTCACGCCCGGCAGCGAGGTCTCGAGCAAGTACGACGGCGTGGCCGGCGGCCACCTGGGCACCTACGACCCCATCTTCGGCGCCTTCGGCTTCTACGTCCCGCTGATCTACGTCGAGAAGACCGGCTTCAACAGCGTGCTATACGTCCAGAACGGCGGCCTGGAGTGCAGCTCGATCGAGATCTGGTTCAAGACCCAGGACGACTGCCTGCGCAACCGGATCTGCGAGATCTTCACCCTGGCGCCCGGCGAGACCTTCCAGTACGACCCGGCGGACTGCGTCGGGCCCGACTGGCAGGGCTCGGCCTGGGTGCGCGGCTCGCAGCGCCTGGGCATCGCCGTCGACCTCTACGGCCGCGACACCCTGATGACCTATGTCGCCGAGCCCCAGCCCTTCGCCTATACCATCGGCGGCCCGGACGGCGTCGTCGGCGTGGAGTCGGCGCCGACCGGCGAGCAGGTGGCCTTCGGGCCGCTGATCTACTCGGAGTACCAGGGCTGGGACGCCGGCGTCCAGGTCCAGAACCTCAGCCCGGTCTACAGCTCCAAGGTCAAGGTCTACTTCCTCGACCGCTCGGGCGACGTCATCACCACCCTGATCGACTGGGTCTGCCCGCGCGGCAGCCAGACCTTCTTCCTGCCGGTGGTGGCCGGCCTGCCCGGCGCCTGGGTCGGCAGCGTCCGGGTGGAGAGCCAGGGCTGGTGGGCGCCGGGCACCGGCAGCATCGCCGGGCCGGGCGTGGTGGGCGTGGTGACCCTGATGAAGTACAGCGACGCGGCGCGCACCGACGTGCTCGAAGCGGTGGCCTACAACCTGCTGCCCGAGCACAAGAGCGTCATCTGGCAGGTCGGCGACGGGCCGGGCGGCACCTTCTCGGGCGTCGGCCTGGTGGCGGTGCCCAGCCTGCACAAGGACCTGCAGGGCACGGGCGTGACCACCGAGCTGTCGGTGATGAACATGGTCGCCAAGCCCGGCTTCACCGACTTCGCGATGTACATCTACGACCAGAACGGCTTGATGGACTTCATCTGCAGCAAGCTGCACGACCGGCAGGTGATGTACATCAACCTGGAGACCTGGGGCTACGTGCCCAACGGCTTCAAGGGCTCGGCCATCATCTCGGCCACCTTCTGGGAGCATGACGTCTTCGACCCGCGCGGCGGCTTCGTGCGCAACCTGGTCGGCCTGGGCGCCGTCACCGTCGAGCGCACGGGCACCCGGCTTGGCCAGGACGTTCCGGGCGACGAAGCGGCGGCATCGCGGGCGATCCCCTTCGCCAGCGAAGCCGGCTTCCGCTTCTGTCCGGGCGGTTTCCGGCCACGCTGCCCGGGGCAGCCGGGCTGGCGGCCCTAGCGCGCGTCGGCAGCCCCGCCCGGGCCGAAGGCCGGCCCCGTTTCGCCACCCTGCGCCGTCGGCGTTTTGCGGCTATGATGGACGGGCGGATGCGCCGCGTTCGGGGCTGAGCGGAGGATCGGGACATGAGGCGTGCGTCGAGCGTGGGCGTGGTGGCCGGCCTGGCGGCCGGCATGGTCCTGGGGCTTGGGATCCTGGCGCGGGGCGGCTGGCCGGCCGCCGGCGACCCGGCCGCGGCCCAGTCCGGCACCGGGCGGGTGCTGCTGCCGATGCTGCTGGGCGGCGAGGAGCTGGCGCTGCTGCCGGCGCCGCCGACGCTCCGGCCGGCCAGCCCGACGCCGACGCCGCGCCCCGAGCCCAGCGAGACCCCCGGTCCGACCGCCACGCTCGGACCGCAGCTCTGTGAAGGCGGCCTGCAGCGCTGGCCGGTCGTGAGCGCCCTCGACCTGGACGGCGCCCGGCCTCGAGCGCCCGAGCGGCGGGGCATGCACCCGCGCCAGCCGCTCTACCTGGCGCCGGTCGAGGGCAGCGGCCGGGCCTGGCTGGCCTGGGCGGCGACGGACGCCAAGGTGCACGTCACGCCGCTGGACGGCCTGATGCGCGACGGCAAGGACGTGACGCTGGACGGCGATGCCTCGGTCGGCCTGGCGGCAGGTCCGGACGGCGGCTTCGGCGTGGCGGTGATCCGCGGCGAGCAGGTTGCCCTGGCAGCCTACGACGCCGATGGCAAGCGGCGCTGGGACAAGACCCTCATCGGCGACAACCCGCATACCCGGGCCGGCGACAAATGGGTCGACAGCTGGGGCCACGAGGGTCGGCTGGTCTGGACCGGCAGCCACTACGCGCTGTACATGGGGCACACGCAGGAGTTCGGCGCCAACGGCAAGCACCAGGGCGATCTGCTCTGGCTCTTCGACCCGCAGGGCAACGCGGTGCTCGGCCGGCAGATCGGGCAGCCCGGCTGGGATTGGGGCTGCAGCCACAGCCTGGACCTGCGCATGGTCTGGAGCGCCGGCGCCGGCGCGCTGGGGCCGGTCTGCCTCTCGGACGCCTACCCGCAGAAGGCGATCATGTACAGCCACCAGCGCGCCCGGGTCTGGCCCGAGCCCAGCGGCAACGGCAGCGGCGGCTCGGACGGCCGCCTGGGCGGCCTGGTGCCTACCGAGACCGGCTTCAGCTTCAGCTTCGCCACCAAGGAGACCCGCAAGAGCTACGACATCGCGCTGGTCGACATCCGGGCCGACGGGACGGTGGGCGAGCCGCTCTGGCTGACCTCCAGCCAGAGCGTCGACGAGGAGAGCCCGCATCACCAACCTTTCGGCGCCGACTGGTTCTTCGGCTGGCACGAGAACGGCGCGCTGCGGCTGGCGCTCTTCGAAGCGGGCGGACGGCTCCTGGCCGGGCCGGTCAACGCGCCGGCCGGCGCCGGAATCGATCCCCGCGACGACTTCGTGGCCTGGGCCGATGGCGGGCTGGCCTGGGCGGCGCGCGACGATGCCGCCGGCAGCCTGCAGCTGGTGCACGTGCCGCTCTGCCTCCGGCCCACCGATTGAGCGGAGGCCCCGGCGCCGAGCCGCGCGGGTGAGCCACCGGAGCCTGCCCGAGCGCGGGTCGCGGGTCCCGATCCCGGCGCGCCACCCGCGGGCTCAGGGCGGCCGCCGCCTGGTCGCGGCCAGCCTGCTCGCGATGGCCTTGCTGCTGGCCGCCGGCGCCGCGCGGCCCAGCCTCCTTCGGCCGCATCCGCGAGGTCCAGGGCGGCGCACCGCTCACCAGCCGAGGGTCGCATCGTCGACGGGCTGCCGGGCATCGTCACCCTGGTCCGACCGGGCGGCTTCTACCTGCAGGACCCCTGAGCCCGACGCCCGGCCTCGACCTCCGGGCGATCTACGTGCGCTACGCGGCGGCGGGCGATATGGCGCCCGGTGATGCGCTGCGCGTCGGCGGCACGGTGATCGAGGAGCGCCTGGACGATGCCTGGCTCAGCACCACGCTGATCGGCGGCGAGGTGCGGCTGGAGCGAATCGCGAGCGGCCTGGACCTGCCTGAGCCGGTGCTCCTGGGCGAGGGCGGGCGCCGGCCGCCGAACGCGGTCATCGACGACGACGCCGGCGGCGATGTCGAGACCTGGGCCGCTTCGACGCCACCCGCGACGGCATCGACTTCTACGAGAGCCTGGAGCACATGCGGGTGCGGGTCGACGCGGCTCGGGTGGTCGGCCCCAGCGACGAAGGGACGGTCGTGGTGCTCGGTGACGCGGGCCGCGCGGCCAGCGGCCTGGACCTGGTGCACGGCGCGCTGACG
This sequence comes from Caldilineae bacterium, assembly GCA_020634625.1. Taxonomy (GTDB): domain Bacteria; phylum Chloroflexota; class Anaerolineae; order Epilineales; family Epilineaceae; genus JACKBJ01. The sequence goes on from JACKBJ010000002.1 coordinate 271,473, forward strand.
CTGGCGCCGGACGACTTCAACCCCGAGCGCATCCCGGTCGATCCGGTGGCGCAGAACCTGCCGCGCCTGCACCTCGGGCAGGCTTCGACACGCCGATCATCGGCGTCCTGGACTACCGCGAGGGCCGCTTCGAGATCCTGGCCAGCGAGCGCTTCTCGGCCGACGCATCCCTGCCGGAGCGGGATCTTGCGGCGCCGGCCGGCGCCGGCGAGCTGAGCGTGGCCTCCTTCAACGTCAAGAACCTGAGCGCGGCCCAGGGGCCGGAGCGCTTCGAGGCCCTGGCGGAGATCATCGTGGCCGAGCTGGCCGCGCCGGACCTGCTGATCCTGCACGAGATCCAGGACGACAACGGGCCGGGAGACGGCGGCCTGGTCAGCGCGGCCTTGACCCTGGGGACGCTCGTGCTGGCCGTCGAGCGCGCCGGCGGCCCGGAATACCGACACCGCAGCATCGAGCCGCGCTACAACGCCGACGGCGGCGCCATCCTGTCCAACATCCGCAGCGCCTTTCTGTATCGGGAGGACCAGGGGCTTGCCTTCGTCGACCGGCCGGGCGGGGATGCGGAGACGCCGGTCGAGCTGGTCCGCGATCCGAACGGCCATCCGGCCCTCAGCCTCAGCCCCGGCCGGATCGAGGCGACCAACGGCGTGTTCGCCAGCAGCCGCAAGCCCCTGGCCGGCGAGTTCAGCTGGCGCGGTCAGCCGCTCTTCGTCGTCGGGATCCACTTCAATGCGCGGCTGGCCGACGACCCGCTCTTCGGCCGCTTTCAGCCACCGGTTCTTCGGAGCGAGGCCCGCCGGGTCGAGATGGGCCACGTGGTCAACCGCTTCGTGACGCGCATCCTGGACATCGATCCGGAGGCCCGGGTGCTGGTGGCGGGCGACTTCAACGACTTCTGGTTCTCGGAAACCCTGCGCGCGACGGCCGGCACGGCCCTGCGCAACCTGGTGGAGGACCTGCCGCTCGAACAGCGCTACAGCTACATCTATCAGGGCAATGCCCAGGCCATCGACCACGTTCTGATCAGCCCGGGCCTGGAGGCCGAGGCGCGGGTGAATTTCGAGATCCTGCACCACGCGACGCTCTTGGCCAGCGCCGCGCAGGTCTCGGACCACGATGCGCTGCTGGCCCGGTTCATGCCCCGGGACCGCGGTGGGGCGGGGCCGTCGGCGCGGGTCTACCTGCCCCATGTCAGCCGCTTGGACCGCTAGCCCGGCCCCCGCCGTCCGGGCCGCGCTCGAGAGCGCTGCGCGCTGCGGCGACGGAGGCGAGGTTTCGCCGGGTGGATCGGGGACCGATCTGCTTGACCCGGCCTGGCCGGCACACTAAGGTCTGCGTCTGGATCGAAACGGGCCGGCGCGACCCGCGGGTCCTCCCGCCCGCATGCCCTTCTTGGAGAACGCCCATGCGATGGCAGTGGAAGCTCCTGCGTGCCGGCGCCTTTCGGCTCGACGGCGGCAGCATGTTCGGCGTCGTGCCCAAGGCGCTCTGGTCGCGCCGTAGCCAGCCCGACGCCGAGAACCGCATCCCGCTCCAGACCAATTGCCTCCTGCTCGAGGCCGCCGGCCGGCGCCTGCTGATCGAGACCGGCTACGGCGACAAATGGGACGCCGAGGGGCGTGCCATGTACGCGATGCAGCCGCGCTCGGTGCTGGACGCCCTGGCCGAGGTCGGCGTCGCGCCCGAGTCCATCGACGCGGTCCTGGTCACCCACCTGCACTTCGACCACGCCGGCGGGCTGACCCGGCTCGGCCCCGAGGGCCGGCCGGTGCCGGCCTTCCCCAATGCCGAGATCATCGTTCAACGCGGCGAGTGGGAGGACGCCCTGGCCAACCGCTCGACGATGGGCCGGACCTATCTGCGAAGCCATCTCGACCCGGTGGCCGATCGGGTCCGCCTGATCGAGGGCGAGGCGGAGGTGCTGCCGGGCATCGTCGTCTGGCCGATGGTGGGTCACACCTGGGGCCAGCAGGCCGTTCGATACGAGGACGGGCACGGCGTCGTCTGCTTCCCGGGCGACGTCATGCCGACGATCGAGCACGCCGGACTGGCCTGGAACATGGCCTACGACATGCTGCCCTACACCAACATGCAGTCCAAACAGGCCCTGCTCGAGCGGGCGCTGGCCGAGGGCTGGCGCATCGTCATCGATCACGAGCCGGGCTGGCCGGTGGTTCGGGTGGCGGAACGCCCGGACCGACCGGGGCAGCTGCAACTGCTTCGGGTGGACGACGAAGCGGCGCCAGCCGGGGCGCCCGAATCCGGGGCGTGAGCTTTCGAAGCAGCGCCGAGCGCCACCCCTGCAAGTCCATGACCGATGCCCGATCGGGCGGGGTCCACCCCACTGGAGAGCGAGCATGAAGTCGAGCGTCCTCCCGGCGCGTGCCGAGATCCCGAGCGACCAGACCTGGGACACCCTGAGCGTCTTTCCGAACGACGCCGCCTGGTCGGCGGCCTGCGAGGAGCTGGAGGGCCGGCTGGCGGGCCTGTCCGCGCATGCGGGACGGTTGGCCGAGGGCCCGGACCGGCTGCTGGCCTACCTGCGCGATGCCGAGGCGGCCGAGCGCCTGGCCGGACACATCTACGTCTATGCCGGCGGCTTCCGCGCCGTGGACACCGGCGACCAGCAGGCCCAGGCGCGCAGCTCGCGCGCGGGCAGCCTGTGGAACCGGCTCGCGGCGGCCACCGCCTTCGCCGCCCCCGAGATGCTGGCCGTCGGCGACGCGCAGCTCTCGGCCTGGACGGCCGAGCATGCCGAGCTGGCGCCCTACGCGCATGCCTTCGAGCGCCTGCGCGACCGGGCGGCGCACCTGCGCTCGGGAGCGGTCGAGGCCGTTCTGGCCCAGATGAACGACCCCCTGGGCACGGCCCTGGGCACGGCTTCGATCCTCACCAACGCCGAGCTGCCCTTCCCGCCGGCCATCGACGCCAGCGCGGCGACACACGAGCTGGCCCAGGGCAGCATCGACGACCTGGTGACCCGCGCCGATCGCACGCTGCGTCAGTCGGCCTGGGAAGGCTATGCCGACGCGCACCTGGGCTTCAAACGCAGCCTGGCCAGCTGCCTGACCGGGGCGATCAAGCGGGACGTGACCCTGGCGCGCGTGCGGGGCTACGGCTCGGCGCTCGAGGCCGCGCTCGGCCCGGAGCGCATCCCGACCTCGGTCTTCCACAACCTGATCGGCGTCTTCGAGGCCAACCTGCCGACCTGGCACCGCTACTGGCGTCTACGCCGCAAGGCCCTGGGCCTCGAGCGCCTCAGGCCCTGGGACCTCAAGGCGCCGCTGACCGCCGACAAGCCGGTCGTGCCCTGGCGCCAGGCGATCGACTGGATCTGCGAGGGCATGGCGCCGCTGGGCGAGGCCTACGTCGGCGCCATGCGCCGCGGCCTGCTCGAGGAACGCTGGGTGGACTGGCGCCCCAACCGCGGCAAGACGGCCGGCGCCTTCTCCAGCGGCGTCCAGGGCACCCACCCCTTCATCCTGATGAGCTACTCCGACGATCTGTTCAGCCTGAGCACCCTGGCGCACGAGCTGGGCCACTCGATGCACTCCTACCTGACCTGGCAGACGCAGCCGCCGGCCTACGCCGGCTACTCGCTCTTCGTGGCCGAGGTGGCCTCCAACTTCAACCAGGCATTGACCAGGGCCTACCTCTTCGACACGCAGACCGACCCGAGCTTCCAGATCGCCCTGATCGAGGAAGCGCTGAGCAACTTCCACCGCTACTTCTTCATCATGCCCACCCTGGCCCGCTTCGAGTTGGACATGCACCAGCGGGTCGAGCGCGGCGAGCCGCTGACCGCCGACGGCATGATCGCCCGGCTGGCCGAGCTGTACGCCGAGGGCTACGGGGGCGAGGTCGACTTCGACCACGACCGCGTCGGCATCACCTGGGCCCAGTTCGGTCACCTTTACGCCAACTTCTACGTATACCAGTATGCCACGGGCATCTCGGCCGCACAGGCCTTGGCCGAGCCGATCCTGGCCGGCGCGCCGGGTGCCGTCGACCGCTACCTGGGCTTCCTGTCGGCCGGTAGCTCGGTTTACGGCCTGGATGCGCTGCGATCGGCCGGCGTCGACATGACCCGGCCCGAGCCGGTCGAGACGGCCTTCGCCTCGCTGGGGGCCCTGGTCGATCGCTTGGAGTCGCTGCTGAGCTGAAAGGCCGTCGGAAGCCCCGGCGCGCCGTCGACAAGGGGGCCGACATGGCGGGTCCGTCCGACGCCGAGCGACGCCGAGGCCAGCCTCGGCGGCCGGGCCGCGGCTCGGCGCCGGGCCTGACCCTGCTGGCCCTGGCCGGCCTGGCCCTGCTGAGCCGGGGCGCGTTGGCAGGGGCGAGCGAAGCAGCCGATCCCGACCTCCGCCTGCTCTCCAGCGGCCAGACCCGGGGCTATCGCGGCAACCGGGCCGAGCCGGCCGACGGCAACCGCGACGACGGCGACCTGATCCGCGGTAGGCCCTTCGATCTGGCTTACAGCGCCGTCTTGACGCCGACCGACGCGATCGACAACCTGGTCGTCGACCGGGCGACCGGCCTGATGTGGGTGCGCCGCCTCGGGCTGCTCGACGCGCCCGACGCGCGTGGCCCGCACGGCAACCACGTGCTCGACCGCAGCTACGGCTGGGAGGAGGCGCTGGCGCTGGCCGCCGACTTCCGCTACGCCGGCTTCACGGACTGGCGCCTGCCCAACATCCACGAGCTGCAGAGCCTGGTCGACTTCGGGCATTGGGCGCCGGCCATGGATCCCCGAGCCTTTCCCGAGCCCTTCGAGGCGCTGCCCAGCAGCTACTTCTGGAGCTCGACCACCAGCCCGGTCGATGCTCGCGAAGCCTACTACGGCAACGTCCTCGACGGCCATGCCTGGCCCTGGCACAAGGCGATCGGCTTCGCCGTCCGGCCGGTGCGCAGCCTGACGGCCGCCGAGCGGGAAGCCTGGGGGGTGGCCGAGGAGCCCGGGCGCGTTGCGCTCTTCGCCACCGGCCAGACGCGGCGTTACCAGGGCGACCGGGAGCGGGAGGCGCCGGGCGGCGGCGACGACGGCGACCTGCGGCTGGGCCTGACCCAGGACTATGCCTGGCACGACGACGGACGCATCGACAGCGCCGACGAGAACCTGGTCCTGGACCGGCATACGGGCCTGGTCTGGCTGCGGCGACCCCAGCTGCTCGACGGCCAGGGCGGCCCGACGGGCCTGGGCGGCAACGTCGACCTCGGCCAGCCCCTCGACTGGCAGACCGCGGTCGAGCGCTGCAACGCCCTCGACTACGCGGGACGCGCCGACTGGCGCCTGCCCAACATCCGCGAGCTCGACTCCCTGGCGCAGTATGGTCGCGCGGGTGGCCCGTTGGACCCGGCGGCCTTTCCCGGCCCGCCGCTGCCCTCCGGCGACGGGCAGCAGCCGCCTTGGATCTGGTGGTCGTCGACCACCAATGTCCGCCCGCGCAGCGGCTTCACCGCCGCCGACGAGGCCTGGTACCTGAGCTTCGGGCCGCCGCTCAAGCGGCATCACGTCTTCGACGCGCAGCCGGACTCGGCCAAGTCCCGAGAAGGGCATGTGCGCTGCGTGCGCGACGCCGAACCGGCTGTCCTGCCGGAAGGCTGGCGAGCGGCGATCCGCGGCTCGGCCGACTGGCAGGCGATGAGCCTGGGCTCGGCACAGCCCGAGATCGTACGCCAGGGCAAGTTCCTGCTGCCCCTGGAAGCGGATCGGCCTGAAGCGCCCTTCGCGGCGGCCTTCCAGGAGGTGAGCCGCTATCCGCTGCACCTCGACTTCCTGCGGGCGGCCTTCCCGACGATCTTCGGCGGCCTGACGCCGACGGACTACACGAGCCTGGTTTCGCGCCGGGCGAGCCGGCGCTACTTCGCCGGCAGCCTGCGCGAGTTCGACAGCGCCGGCCTCGGCCGGGTCTACGGCTTCGACGTCTACGTCGACGACGCCGATCCGGCCGAGCTGCTGGACGAGGCCGAGCTGACCGCCCTGTTTCGGCGGCTGGGCCGGGCGTTTCGCCGCCGACCGCTGGTCTACGCGCCGACCCAGCCCGGTGCCCAGGACCAGGCGCGCGCCTGGTCCGGCGGCGCCCTCCCGGTGGCCTTCCCGGCGCCGGGGCCCGCGGCCGACTACGCGGTCTACACGCCTGGCGAAGCCTACGGGCGGCTGCGCCGCCTGACGCTCGATGCGCTCCACGAGGCCGGCGGCGCCGGCGATCTGAGCTGGCAGGACATCCTGGTGCTCGACCGCGCGCCGACCGACGTCGACGGCGTGGTCGCCGCCATCGTGACCGGTGAGCCTCAGGGCGAGCTGTCCCACCTGAACGTCCGCGCGGCGCGACGCGGCACGCCCAACGCCTACGTCGCCGACGCCCATGCCATGTTCGCGGCCTACGAGGGCCGGCTGGTCCGGTTGACGCTCAGCCGCGACGGCTGGGAGCTCGAGCCGGATGTCGACCCCGAAGCGGCGGCGGCCTTCTGGGCCAGCCGCCGTCCGCCGCCGGTCGACGTGCCCGCGATCGATGCCTCGGCGCTGGCGATCCTGGATCTGCCCGACATCGCCGCCGCCGAGCGCGATGGGGACGCCGTCACGCGCGTGGGCGCCAAGGCCGCCAACCTGGCGCGGCTGTACACGGTGATTCCGGCCGAGCACCAGCTGCCCGGCCTGGCCATCCCCTTCGGCTACTATGCCCGGTTCATGGCCGACAACCGGATCTTCGATCCGGAGCTCCAGCCACCGGCCTCGCGCAGCCTGGCCGAGCAGGTGATTCGGCTGCACGCCGAGCCGCGCTTCCATGCCGATCCGGCCTGGCGTGCCGAGCGACTGGCTCGGCTGCGCGACGCCATCCGCGACGGCGCGGTGCCGGACGCCTGGGAGGCCGAGATCGAGGCCCGTTTGATCGAGACCTTCGGTCCGTTCCGCATGGTCCGCTTCCGATCCTCCTCCAACGCCGAGGACGGATTGACCTTCAACGGCGCCGGGCTCTACGACTCGACCTCGGTCTGCGCCGAGGATGGCTCGGACGGCGACTCGGACGGGCCTTCGCGCTGCGACCCGGCCGCGCCCGAGGAGCGAACGATCAAGCGCGGCCTGCGCAAGGTCTGGGCCAGTCTGTGGAACCAGCGCGCCTGGGAGGAGCGGGCCTGGTACGGCGTCGATCCGCTGGCGCTGGGCATGGCGCTGCTGGTGACGCCGGCCTTCACCGACGAACGCGCCAACGGGGTCGCCTTCACCGGCAACCCCTTGGCGCCCGGTGCGCCGGAGATGCTGGTCAACGCGCAGATCGGCGACACGAGCGTGGTGCTGCCCGAGCCCGGACTGCTGCCCGAGCGCGACCTGCTTCTGATCTCGGAGGGACGCCTGTCCGGCATCCGTCGCCTGCAGGCCTCCAGCCTGCTGCCGACGGGCGGCCAGGTCCTGTCCGATGCGCTGCTCGGCCGGATGGCCAGCCTGATGCTGCAGGTGGCGGCGGACTATCCCCTGGACACCGGTGATCTGCCGCGGTCCGCGGTCATGCTCGACCTGGAGTTCAAGGTCGATGGGCCCGAGCAGCGGATCGCGCTCAAGCAGGTCCGCCCCTTCGTCGCGGCGCCGGAGCCGGGCGCCGAGCCGCCCGCCTTCCTGCGCGTCAGCGTGCCGAACACGCTGACGCTCTGCAGCGGCTGGCGCCTGCCCTATCCCATCGCCGACGAGCATGCCGAGCGCCTGCGCCTGGTCCTGCCGGCCGGAGGCCTGGAGCTGCCGCTGGATCCGGGCGACCGGCCCGGCACCCTCTTCGGAGCGCTGGAGGCGGGACCGCGCCTCGCGCCGGCCAGCGCCCTCGAACCGGGCCGGCTCGCGCTGCGCGCGGTGGTCGGTCGGCCCGAGCTGCGCGAGCTGCGGGCGAGCCGCCGCTATGCGGTGGCGGCGGTGCCCCTGGCCGATGGCGGGCGGTCGAGCGAAGCCGTGACCCTGACGCTGGCGCTGGGCGGAATCCGGGCCGGCGAGCCCAACCTGCGGCGCCTGGATGCCGAGGCCCTCAGCCTGAGCGTGCAGGTGACGGCCAGCCGAGGCGAGCGGGCCGCCCAGACGTTGACGCCCTGCGGATTGCCCGGTCGACCGGACGTCCGGCTCGAGCTCGACCTGGCCGATTCCCAGTCGCTGCGGCTGCGCCTGCGCTACGCCGAGCCGCCGGGCGCCTCGCCGGTCGGCCAGGCCCAGCTCCTCGGCGCGACGGTCGACCTGGCCGAGGGCGCGACGCAGGTCGAGGACCCGCGGCAGCTGGTCTACGACGCCGACCGGCACAACTGGAACGAGCGCTTCTGGGTGCTCTTCGACCCGCCGATCGGCGCATCCGGCGGCCTGGAGATCGCCTCGACCGGCATTCCGGGCCGGCCCGAGACCACCTGGCTGGCGCGAACGCTGGATCGCGATCTGGCGCCGGGGCGCGAGATCGCGGTGCGCAGCGTGCGCCGCATCGACCGGCCGCCCGATGCGCTGTCGCCACGCTACCTCCCGTGGCTCGGCAGCTCGAGGGGCTCGCCCCCCACGGCGCCCTCGGCGGGGCAGCCCTAGCCCGAGCATGGCTCGGTGCCGGTCGTCGGGCCGGCCGCGCTCGGCTTCGCCGGCGCCGCGCCTGCGCATGGCGGTCGGGCAATCGGTCAGCGCCGCTCGGCGTCTGGCCCGCTGGGCCACGGCTTTTCCGGCCTCGGCTCGGCACGTCGGCAGTGGGTCAGCCAGATGTCAGCGTCCCGAGATGGATCGGGCAGGCGGCCGTCCGAGCGCCGGGACCTTCCGGTCAAGTGCGGCGGTTCTGGGCCAGGTAGACTGTGATCATGCAGGTTGAACGTGATCGATGAACGCCCGTTGACGCAGACATGAATCGAACCGCAGGCAGCCCCGTGGAGGCAACCGACATGAAGCGCATGACCCTGACCACCCTGATGACGACCCTGGCCCTGGTTGCTTTCGCCAACAACGCCCACCTGGCCTCGGCCGACACGGGCGACTACGTCGACGGCATGAAGCCCTTCGCGCCGGTGATCGAGCGCTGGGCCTTCGAGACCCGCGAGCTGACGGCGGCCGCGGTGGCCAAGCCCGAGCTGGCCTGCTCGGCCGAGATGGCGGAGATGGCGCTGCGCGGCTTCTCGATCGCCGACGACCTGGACGGCATGCTCGCCGGCGCGCCGAAGCTCCTGGTTCTGCGGCACGTGCAGGTGGCGCGCGAGGTCCGGGTGATGGCCTCGGCTGCCGAACGGGCATGCGCTGACGCGCCCGGCGCGGCCAGCCAGACGGCCGAGTCCTACGGCAGCTTCGCCGGCCCGATGAAGCAGCTGCGGGCCTACGTCAACCGCGCGGGGCGCATGATCGGGCGCTGATCGGCCCCGATCCGGACCCGACGACCGGCAGCCGGTGCCGGCCAACTCCTAACCGGCGCATCCACGGGTGAGAGCGGGCGGCCTTCGGGCCGCCCGCTCGTGGCGTGTCGCGAGGCCGGGGCCATCGGCCCATCGGCCTCGCGCGAGGCCTAGCGCCCGGTCCGCATCGCGGCGCTCGCGTCCGGGGTCGCCAGGCGGCTGAGCAGCGGCAGGTACAGCGTTGGCGCTGCCGCAGGACTCCAATCGACCATCACGCGGACCAGGCGAGGCGGCAAGCCGTACCGGAAGGTGACGCTGCCGAGCGCAGGCGTCTCGAGCCCGGTCACGTCGTCGGCGCAGACCCGCAGCGTGTGCGACGCGCCGTCGGCCAATGCCGTCGGCGCCGCCTCCAAGCGCAGGCGATCGCCCATCGCGGTCAGGGGCAGGATGTCGAAGCCGGCCTCCGGATCGGCCACCTCGAGGCCCTGAACCCAGAGCTGGTAGTGGCCGGCCGGAAGCGGCCGGGTGGCGTAGAGCAGTTGCAGGTTGGCCTGCACCGCGTTGCCCGCTACCGCCACCTCGCCCGGGAAGTCGAAGCGATCGTCGCCGTTGGCATCCAGCATCAGGTAGCTGGCGATCGAATCGCCCGGCTTGGCGGCGATGCCCAGCCAGAACAGGTCGGCGCCGCCGGCGACCGTGATGTCGCGTTTGAAGCTGGCGCTCGTGGGGTCGGCCGGGTCGTCCTGGCCCAGCGGCAGACCGCTTTCGGCGCTCCAGGTCGACAGGCCCGAGGCGGTCACCTGCAGCTCGGGCATGTCGCGCTCGGCCGTGATGGCGATCTCCGCGCAACCACTGCCCTCCAGCACGACCCGCTCCGGGAACTGCCCCACCCGATGGCCGACCAGCAGCCGGTCGCGCAGGTACTCGATGCGCTCGCCGGTCGCACGGTCGCGCATGAAGGTGAAGACCAACGTCGTCTCGGGCTGTCCGTCCTCGTCGCTGTCCAGCAGGAAGGTATCGGCCAGGGCCGGCCACATGGCGTAGTCGCGGCCGACGATCGGGCTGCGGCCGATGTCCGAATAGTCCAGGCGCAAGGTCTCGCCGTCCAGGTGGACCCGTCCGGTGAAGGGCCACATGGCGGTGTTCATCATGGCGTAGGTGCCCTCGAAGGCAGCCCAGTCCTCCGGACCGGTGACCAGATCGGCCGAGGAGCGTGGCTGGACGCCGGCTACCGCCTGCAGCGTGCAATAGGCGGCGCCGCTGAGCGAGCGGATCGTGTTGGCCAGGATCGAGACCGCGAAGTCGCGTTCGGGCACCCAGAACAGCTGCGACGAGAAGCCGTAGACGTTGCCGCCGTGGTCGTAGACCGTCACGATCTGCTCGGGATCGGCGACGTCGCGGAAGTCGGTCACGAAGATGCCGTAGCCGTAGTGCTCCCAGGGGCGGATGTCCAAGGGCACATGCGGCGCCTGCATGGCCGCCGCCGACGCGGGCGAGAGCACCGCGCCGCCGCCGTCCATCAGCAGGTTGGCCCAGCGCAGCATGTCGCTGGGGGTCGAGAAGGCCGTCCCGGCGGGGCCGATGGCCGGCCAGTCGAAGGCTTCCGGCCCGAGACGCTGGGCGCCGTCGTGCCCGGTGGCGAAGTTGCCGCCGGCCTCGACCAGGGCCGGGTAGAAGGTGGTGTGGGTCATGGCGGCCCGGGCGAAGATCTGCTCGGCCATGTAGTCCGGATAGGGCTGGCCGCCGAGGCGCTCGACGATGGCGCCGGCGAGGCTAAAGTTGGGGTTGGCGTAGTTCCAGAATCGGCCGGGTGGTGCGTGCAAGGCCGAGAGCTGGAGGTAGGGCAGCCAGTCCTGCAGGCCCAACGTGTGGTTGACGACCCAATACTGGTCGGGGATGCCGGTCGAATGGGTCAGCAGGTGCTCCGAGGTGATCGTCGCCATATCGTAGGGCGGCGCCAGGCGAACATCCGGCAGATAGGTCGTGATCGGCGCCTGCAGGTCGACCTGGCCGGCCTCGACCCGCTGCATCAAGGCCGCCGCCGTCAGCTGCTTGGTGGTCGATCCGATGCGAAAGACGGTCTCGGCGTCGATCTCGCCGCCCGCGTCGGCGTGTTTGACGCCATAGCCCTTCTGGTAGACGATCTCGCCGCCGACGGAGATGGCCAGCGAGGCGCCCGGCGTATTGTCGTCCGGGCTGTCCGGGTTGCCTTGCATGTCCTGGGCCATGCAGGCGTCGACGAGCTCGAAGGGATCGGTCTGAGCCGGCGCGTCGGCGATCACCGCGTCGACCCAGGCCTGCAGCGCGGCCGGGTCGGGCCGTTCGGACTCGGGGTCGAGACGCGCACGGGCGGGATCGGACAGCAGGCTCGGGCCGATCTGGCCGGTGGACGGCCAGGGTCGGCCCTGGACCTCCGGTCCGGCGCTCGCGTCCGGGTCCAGGAGGCCAGGCCGCGGGTGCGCGCCGGCTTCGGCCGGGCTGATGGCCCGCGCGGGCAGGGCGCTCGAAAGGCCGCAGAGCAGGCCGATCGCCGCGGCGAGGGCGACGAAGATCCGGCGAAGCGGGGCGAGGTTCATCTGCGTGCTCCTTTGCGAAACGAGGCGCTTCGGCGATTGCCGACGCGCGCTGGGCCGGCGTGGTGCGATGCTCGGACACCGATTCAGAACGTGCCCGGCAAGCCCCGCGTGACCCGATCGGCAGTCTAGGGGGACGGCGGCACCCGGTCCACCGCCGTCAAGCGAGGGTTCGGACTGGCCAACTGGTCAGGTGACCGAGTCGGGGCCGATCGCGTGGGAGAAGCGCACGACGACGACCGGGGACTGCCCCTCGCTTGCCTACGGCCCGGTGGCCAGGCGGGTTGCGGTCTGACGCGCGGCCGCGATTGGGCTATCGTCGGTGCGGTCTGCCCGGGCGCCTGCGTCGCCGTGACCTTTTGGGCGTGTCGGACGACAGGTGGACCGGACATCGTCAACGCGGGCGGCCGGGGCCCGCGCACTCCGGGGGGAGAAGGACATGAGCTACTCACGCGATCGGGCCACGCCTCTGGGTGGGCTTGCCGGCCGGCGCGGCCGGGCGTTGCCGATTCCGCTCGGCATCCTGGCCGGACTGGCGCTGGCCTTGCCCGCGCCCTCGCGGGCCCAGCCCGAGCCGACCTCGATCTTCGTCAACACCACGCGCGACGGCGGCATCACCTCCGACCAGTGCCTGCCGGGCCGCGACTGCACGCTGCGCAAAGCCATCGAGCTGGCCGAGAGCCTGGGCGGCGGCATCGTCCGCGCCTGCTACGATCCGGCCGAGACCCCCGACGGCAAGCCCTGCCCGCGAGGCTGGAAGCCGCTGTCGAAGCGTGACCGTGGCTATGACGCCGCCAGCGGCAGGTGGCGCTTCGACTACGACCCGCTGTCGCCCTTCGTGCTTTCGGGCGGCAACGTGGTCATCGATTTCACGCGCGACATCGAGGGCTGGGACGGCCCCGAGGACAACCGGGTGGCCCTGCTGAGCGAGGATCCCCGCTCGCACGCGATCATCGTCGAGAGCTCGGGCAATCAGCTGGCCGGCCTCGAGCTGGGCGGCGCCTACACCAACGCTGCCATCGTGCTGCGCAAACGCAGTCGCGAGGACATCGGCGCCACCGACAACTTGCTCGGGCCGGGCCTGATCTTCGCCGACATCCAGCCCGGCGTCGGCCTGCTCCTGCGGGACCCGCAGAGCTTCAGCAACCGGCTGGTCGGCAGCTGGTGTGGCATCACCGGCGACGGCCGTCAGACCGCGCCGATGTACGAGGACTGCATCCAGATCTCGTCCGGCGCCCACGACAACCAGATCGGCGGGCCCGATCCGGCCGACCGCAACGTGCTGGCCGCCAGCGGGCTGGGCTCGGCGGTCAGCGTGCTCGGCTTCCAGCCCGGCGCGGGCGGCGAGAATCCGCCGATCACCCACGACAACGTCATCGAGGGCAACTGGATCGGGCTCGACGCGGCGGGCGAGCCGGTGGGCAACGAGAGCGGCGTCACCATCAAGCTCGGGGCAGTCGGGACGATCCTGCGGGGCAACCTGATCTCCGGCAACCGCCAGGCGGGCGTGGCGATCTACAACGCCAGCCACGACACGCGGATCGAGGACAACGCCATCGGCCTGGGGCCGGACCGGCGCCGCTGCGCCTCGAACGGCCGGCACGGCATCGAGGTGGTCGCCGAGCCCAAGGGCTCGCGGATCGTCGGCAACGACATCGCCTGCAACGGGGGCGGCGGCATCGTCATCAGCGGCCGGCGCGCGACGGGCCACAGCTTCAGCGCCAACCGCCTGCGACAGAACCAGCAAGGGGCCATCGTGCTCAGCCAGGGCGCCAACGGCGACCTGCGCGCGCCGAAGGTCGACGCGATCCTGGCCGACCTGGTCCAGGGGACGGCCTGCGCGGGCTGCCGGGTCGAGGTCTTCAGCACCCTGGTCGACCAGGCGGATGCCTACGAAGGGGCGGTGCAGGCCGACGCCGCATCCGGCGCCTTCACCTTCCGCCCCGAGGCGCCCGGCTTCCGCTTTCCCTTCCTGACCCTGACGGTCACCGATGCCGAGGGCAACACCTCGGCCCTGTCGCGACCGCAGCGCGTGCCGCGCGAGACGGCCACGCCGGCCGCCACGAACAGCCCCACGGCCGAGCCGAGCGCGACCTCGGGCCCGGCGCCGACCCGCGACCCGAGTCGGCCGGCCGGTCGGATCCACCTGCCCTTCGGGCTGCGCGCGGCAGCCCTGGCCGACCTGGCTCCGCCGCGCACCGCGCTGCCGCCGGCCACCCCAGCGCCGGGTGCCACGTCGAGCCCGACGTCGGGTCCGACGGTGGAGCCGCCGACCGCGACCGGAATGCCCAGCCCCAGCCCGATCGCCAGCCCCACGCCGCCCATCAAGCGGCCCGGGACCATCCGCGGCCGCCTGACGGTGGACGGTGACCCGGCCACCGAGGGCCTGGGCGCCAGCCCGGGCCCAGGCCTGGTGCTGCAGCGCTGCCGGCCCACCGGCCCGGGTGCCTTCGACCTGCCGGACTGCGGGATCATCGACCGGGTGGGGGTGGTCGGCGACCAAGGCGGCTTCGCCTTCGCGGATCCGATCGACCTGGAGGCGGGACAGTTCTACCGCGTGGCTTGGATCAACGAGAGCGCGAGCGACAGCGGCACCCCCTTCTTCGGCAGCGATCTCTGGCTGGGCGCCTGGTACTCCGAACCGATCGCGCTGGAGCCGGATGGCGAGGTCGACCTGGGCCGCATCGAGCTGGCCGACATCAGCCTGACCGATCCCCAGAACGGGATCGGCACCAGCCTGCCGATCGAGTTCCGCTGGAGCCGGCGCACGAGCGAGACCGGCAGCTACCAGCTGGCCTTCGTCGAGGCGCCCAGCCGGACCCTGGCCGATCGCGAGGTCTTCCACGCCGTCCCGGCCGGCCGGCGCGGCAGCTACACCCTGAACGCCCGGCCCCCCGGCATGCGGGTCGGCATCGACTTCCGCTACTTCTGGCTGATCCTGATCGACGACGATCGGGGCCAGGGGCAGAGCTACTACAACCGGATGTTCTGGCTCGAGTCCTTCGCGCGGCGGGTGCGCCTGCTCCCAGCGCCGCGCTAGACGCGGCCGGGCAAGCGCGGCAGCAGCTCGTCCAGCCGCGAGATCGTCACCTCGGCCGGGTGGCCCAAGCCGAACATGAAGACGCCGGCCGCGTGGGTGGCGCCGCGGTCGCTGGCCGAGTCGCCGACGTAGACCACCTCGCCCGGCAGCAGGCCGAGCCGGCCCAGGGCGAGGTGGATCATGTCGGGCGCCGGTTTCTCGGGCGCCTCGTCGGAGCCGACGACGGTGTCGAAGCGCTGCAGCAGGTCGAAGCGGCCCAGCATCAGCCCGGCCAGATCCCGCGGCGTGTTGGTCACCACCGCCCGCGCCAGGCCCCGGTGCTGCAGGGCGTCGAGCAGCTCGACCGCGCCGGGCATCAAGCGCAGGCCGTCGAGGTAGTCCGGAAAGACCTCGTAGTAGCGCGCGGTGACCGCCTGGCGGCTCAGGCCCTCGAAGAACTGGCGCATGTCGGCCGTCGCGCCCTGACCGAAGGTGGCCGCGAAGTCGGCGTAGGCCACCTCGGGGCCGCCGAGGTCGCGCACCACCCGCTGCAGCACGTCGTACCAGATACGCCCCGAGTCGATCAGCACGCCGTCCATGTCGAACAGGACGCCCCGCAGCGGATCGGGCAGGGCCGGGCTAGGCATTCAGGTCGACCACGACGCGGCCGCGGACCCCGCCGGCCAGGATCGTCTCGCTCATCGCCGGCACCGCGGCCAGGGGGATCAGGGCATGCTGCAGGGTCTCGAGGCAGGCGACATCCAGGTCGCGGGCCAGGCGCTGCCAGGCGGCCAGGCGGCGCGGCGCGGGGCAGTAGTTCGAGTCGATGCCCATCAGGTTGACCCCGCGCAGGATGAAGGGGAAGACGCTGGTGGCCAGCTGCGGGCCGCCGGCCAGGCCGCAGGCGGCGATGCTGCCGTGACGGCGCATGCTGGCGATCAGCGTGGCCAGCGTGGTGCCGCCGACGGTGTCGACCGCGCCGGCCCAGCGTTCGGAGCGCAGCGGTCGGGGCTCGGCCTCGGCCAGCTCGCGGCGGTGGATCAGCGCCGCGGCGCCCAGGCCCTCGAGCCAGTCGCGCTCCGACAGCCGGCCGGTCGAGGCCACCACCCGGTGGCCGGCGCGGGCCAGGAGCGCCACCGCCATGCTGCCCACGCCGCCCGAGGCACCGGTGACCAGCACCTCGCCCTCGCCGGGCCTGAGACCCTGCGCCTCGAGCGTCATCACCGACAGCATCGCGGTGTAGCCAGCCGTGCCGATGATCATCGCCTGCCGCAGATCGAGCGCCTCGGGCACGACGACGGCCCACTCGGCCTGGACGCGCTGGTAGCGCGAGTAGCCGCCCCAGTGGTCCTCGCCGATGCCCCGGCCGGTCACCAGCACCCGGTCGCCCGGCGCCAGGGCCGGATCCCCGGAGGACACCACCCTGCCGGCCAGATCGACCCCGGGCACGATCGGGTAGCCGCGCACGATCCGCCCCCGGTCGGTGACCGCCAGGCCGTCCTTGTAGTTCAGGCTGGAGTAGGCCACCTCGACCAGGACCTCGCCCTGCTCGGGCAGGTCGGTCAGGCGCAGCTGGCGCAGCCTGGGCTCGACCGTGCCCGCCGGCTTCTCGAGGACGAGGGCGGGGAAGGGCTCGTGAACGGACATGCCTCAGGACCTCCCATCGGCGGCCGGCCCGCTCGCGCCCAGGGGCTGGCGAAGTCGGGACCTCGCCGCCTGGGTCGAAGGGGCGCGGCTGGGTCGGGGCGTCGTAGATGGCGCCGAGGGCGCGCTGGCCCCGGCATCGACGGGGCTCACCGGCGCAGGCCGGCTGCCGCGAAGGTGTCGCAGGCCTGGACGCTGCCCTGCTTCCAGCCTTTGAGGAACCAGTCGACGCGCTGTTGCGAGGAGCCGTGGGTGAAAGCGTCGGGCTGGATGCGTCGGCCGGCCATCTGCTGCATCCGGTCGTCGCCCACCGATGCGGCGGCGCTGATGCCCTCCTCGATGTCGGCGCTGTCGAGCAGGTCCTTGCGCTTGTCGGCGTGGTGGGCCCAGACCCCGGCGTAACAGTCGGCCTGCAGCTCGAGCAGCACCGAGAGCTGGTTGGCCTCCTTCTGGCCGACGCGCTGCTGCAGGCTCTGCACCTCGCGCTGGGTGCCGAGCAGGTACTGCACGTGGTGCCCGACCTCGTGCGCGATGACATAGGCCACCGAGAAGTCGCCTTGAGCGCCGAAGCGCTGCAGCTGGTTCAGGAAGCTCAGGTCGAAGTAGACCTTCTGGTCGAGCGGGCAGTAGAAGGGTCCCGTGGCGGCCGTGTTGAAGCCGCAGGCCGACTGCACGGCGTCGCTGAAGAGCACCAGCTTGGGCTGGGCGTAGGTCTCGCCGGCCTCGGCGAAGAGCAGGCCCCAGGTGTCCTCGGTCTCGGCCAGGACCACCGACACGAAGTCGGCGACCACTTCCTCCTCCGGCGAGGTTTGATCTTGCTGGACCGTCGTGCCGGCCTGACCGGCGTTCAGGGCGTCCAGCAGCTGGTTGGGATCGACGCCGAAGATCAGGCCGACCAGGATCACCAGCAGGAGGCCACAGCCTCCGATGGCCGGAGCGCCGCCGGGCGTGCGGACCCGGCGCCGATCCTCGATGTTCTCGCTGCGTCGTCCGCTCTGCCAGCGCATGGGGGCCTCCTGGGTGGCTCTGAGATGGGCCTGGCCGCATCGGCCGAAACGATAACCTGCTCGGCCCGCGCGCGCCAGCCGAGGCAAGCCCGCTGGCCGACCGTTCACCACCGGGCTGTAGCTTGGACAGCGCGAGACCCCGAGCGCGTCACGGCACTCGGGGTCTCGCTCCGGGGCGGCGCCAGGCGCGCCCCTGGCCCTCAGCGCAAGCGATCCGCCCGGTCCAGCCAGGGCAGCCAGAGCCGTGTCGCCGGCTGCCAGGGCTCGGGCTCGACGAGGGTACCATCGGCCGAGACCGTCAGCCGGGCGCCGTCCGGACCGGCCGCCGCGGCACTGCGGACGGCGATCTCCGCCGGCGCGTCGGTCAGGGCCCGCAGCTCGAGCCGGGCCAGGACCGTGCCGGTCGGCAGGCGGGTGCCGCCGGGCACGAAGCCGCCCAGGCGCAGGGCGATCGTGTCGCCGGACGGGGTCGGGCCGGTCGTGGCGCCTGCGTCGGCGGGGGCAGCGCTCGGGCCCAGCGTTCGGACGCCAGCCGCCTCCAGCGCCTCGCCCGGCGTCAGGCCGAGCAGGTCGAAGGCGCCGGCAGGCAGCGCCAGCCCGAGCTCCCAGGCGCCGAGGCTCGCCTCGGCATCCAGGCCGATCTCGATCGCGAACGCCTCGCCGCGAACGATGCGCGCGGGCGCCTGCAGGCGCAGCGGCAGCGTGCCCGCCGCCGGCGGCGGCGCGGGCACCGCATCGCCGCAGACCAGGCCGGCGTGGGCGCCGGCCAGGGCGATGTCGACCACGTCGAGGCGCCGGTCGCCGTCCAGGTCGCGGCGCGGCCTGCCCTCGGCCCAGTCGGCGGCCACCAGGGCCGCGTCGAAGTCGGTCAGGCGACAGTCGCGGTCGTAGTCGCCGCTCAGGAAGGGCCGTTCGGCGACCTGTTTCGTCGCGACGTCGACCCGCTCGCTGGTCGAGCGGCCCCAGAGCTCCGGGCGATACATGGCATAGGCCTCGGCCGGTCGCGCGCCGAAGCGGCCCGGCGTGACCGCGCGGACGGCGTACTCGAAGCGATGCGTTCCGGCGCGCAGCCAGCTGCTGAAGAAGGTCACCCGCTCGTCGCGGAGCTCGCGCCGCTCGTAGCCCCACCAGCGCCACCAGGGGCGCTCGCCGCTGGGCAGGCGCTGCGTCTCGGTGTCCAGCGCGGTGTTGACCGCCTCGAAGCCGGCCGGCAGCCAGTCCTCGACGAGGACATAGTGCAGGTCCTGGCTGGTCGTCAGGTTCAGACGCACGTCGATCAGATCACCGGTCTGCCAGCCTTCCGCGCCGGCACGGCCTTCGATGGGCAGATACTCGCGCGTGAGCGCGATGCCGCTTCCGGCGGCCGCCGCGGCCTGGAAGTCGGGGTAGTAGAGCGCCAGCCGGCCAGCGCCGCTGTAGTACAGCGTGCCGCCGGCGGTCTTGCTCAGCTCGAGCCGGTGCGGCCCGGGCGAGAGGGCCGCGCCGCTGACACGGATCGGCGGCAGGGTCGCGATGGGGCCCGGAACATGGCGGCCGGCGGCAAGCTCCCGACCGTCCAGCGTCACCCGCCAGTCGTAGCTCTCGGTCAGCTCGCCCGAGGCCACGACCCAGTCGGTCAGGGCCAGGACGGTCCAGGCCGTGTCGTGGGTGCTCCAGCCCCAGTAACGGCCTTGCCGCTGGTCCATCAGCCAGCGCAGGGCCTTGGGCGCCAGCGGGCTCTGGGGATCGAGTCGGGCCAGCGCCAGCAGCGCCATGGCCGTGTTCTTGGTGTCCGAGGACATCGTGCGCCAGCTGTGGTAGTCCCAGCTGGTTGCGGCGCCGCGCGGCCAGCTGGCGGTCGCGCCTCGCTCATCGACCTTGTCGACCAGCTCGGACAGGGCATTGGCCGCCAGGTCGGCCTCGCCGGCCGAATCCAGCGCCAGGGCCAGGGCGCCCAGCGCGAAGGCATCGAAGCCCCCGCGTCGCGCGTAGGTCTGGCGAGCCAGCAGGGCGTCGTCGCGACCGGCCTCGGCCATCACGAAGAGGCCGTAGGCGCTGAGGCGCGGGTTCGCCTCGGCGCTCAGCAGCCGCGCCAGGGCCGCGAAGCCGCGATCCAGCACCGCGTCGTCGACCGGGTAGCCGGCCTGTTTGGACAGCCACAGCCCCTGCAGCACGTAGGCCGTGATGTAGCTGTTGCCGCCGCCTTGCCACCAGCCCCAGCTGCCGTCGCCGTTCTGGAAGCCGTAGAGCTTCTGCAGGCCGACCCGCATCAGCTCGGGCAGCCGGGCTTCGAGCTCCGGCGCGTCGAGGTCCAGCTCGATCAGCAGGCGGCCGACGACGGCATTGGGCAGCATGCGGCTCATGGTCTGCTCGACGCAGCCATAGGGATAGCCGACCAGGCCCTCGAGGCCATCGAGGATGCTGGCGGCCAGGCTGGGGGACAGGAGCAGCTCCAGCTCCGAGTCGTCGGGGTGGGCCTCGAAGGGCACCGCGAAGCGCTCGGTGACCGCGCCGCTGGACAGCGCGCCCGAGAAGCCGAAGCGCTCGGGCACCGTGAAGGGCTGCACCTCCAGCGGCACGGCGATGCCGTCGTCGCCCATCGGCGTGCGCAGCCAGGCGGTCAGCTCGTGCCGCCCGACCCCGGCCGCCACGGCGCTCCAGCGCGCGACGCGGGTCTGGTTGTAGGGCAGCGCCAGGCTGCGCGTGCCGGGGTTGAGCTGGATCAGGCCGGGGCTGTCGAGCGTGACGAAGGCCTCGAGGTCGCTGGGGCTGGCGTAGTTGCGGGACAACAGGTCCAGCACCAGCTGGTCGCCTTGGACCACGAAGCGGGGCAGGGCCGGCTCGGCGATGACCGGCTTGGAGACGACGATCTCCGCCGTCGCCTGCCCGGCGCGGCCCGAGCGGTCGACCGCCCGCGCCAGGGCCTGCCAGGTGGTGAGCGAGTCGGGCAGGGTCAGGGTCACCCTCAGCTCGCCGCCTGCGTCGGTCTCGAGCACGGCGTTCCAGTAGGCGGTGTCGGGCAACGCGCGTCGCGGCTGGGCCTGGGCGGCGTCGTCGGGCTCGGGCGCGCCGGGCGCTTGGGTGGCGCTCGGCGCCGGAGAGGCGGTTGGCGGGCTGGACGATGGGGCCGGGCTCGGGTCGCTGGGCCCCCAGTAGCCCTTCGAGCGATCGTACTCGTAGCGGACCCACCACTGCGAGGGCGTCAAGCCGTCGTGGCCGGCCACCGTCGAAGCGCGGAAGCGCCACAAGGCGTCGAAGATGTCGCCCGCCGGATCCTCGGCCAGAGCCAGCACGGCCTTGTCGACCAGGGCCAGCGCGATCTGGGCCTGCACCGGCTGGCCCTGCGCGTCGCGCACCCGCAAGCGGATGCCCAGCGGCTCGCCCGGGCCGGCCTCGGCGCGATCGGGCAGGACCTCGACCCGCAGGCGGCGGTCCTCGGCCGCGACCCGCAGCTGGGTCTGGGCGGCGATCATCCGGCCCTCGGCGGCCGGTTCGCTATAGCGGTTGCCGCTTCGCGCGACCGGCTCCCAGACCAGGACCCGCGCCGTGACGCCCGGCGCCATGTCGGCCGTGATCAAGAAGTCGACGGTGGTGGCGCCGACCAGCTCGACCACGCGCTCGGCGATGACCTCGTCGCGCTCCAGCGTGATCAGGGCGGTGGTGGTGTAGGGGCTCTTCACCAACAGCCGCACCCGGTCGCCCGGCGCGTAGCTGCCGCCGTCCGCCTCGATCTCCAGGCCGCCGGACCAGTACCAGGGCCGGCTGGCGCTGTAGAGCCAGGTGTAGCTGGATGCGCGGACCTCGCGGCCGGCATCGTCCAGTGCGCGAGCCTCGATGCGGTACCAGCCGACGTCCAGCTGCGTGAAGCGCGCGGTGGCGCGGCCCTCGGCGTCGCTGGTCAGGCGCTGGCGCTCGCTGATCGGCTGATTTTCGCGGTACCAATAGGCGCGGGTCGCCACGACCTCGATCGAGCGGCCGGCGGCCGGGATGCCGTCGTGGCCCAGCGTGCGCAGGTCGACCTCCACCGGCTGGCCGAGCGGGCTGCCGTAGCGCCGGGTGCGCGCCGAGAGGGCGAAGGCGGCCGGGTGCACCGGCAGCCTGGCCGTGGCGTAGACCGGGCGCCGGCTGGCGTCCAGCACCTCGGCCTCGACGGTGAAGTCGGTCGAGCGGTAGCCGCCGTCCCGCTCGGCCTGCAGCGGCAGGGCGACCGTCAGCGTGAAGCGGCCCGTCTCGTCCAGCAGACCGCTCTGCTCGGCCAGCGGGCGGTTGCGGCTCCACCAGCGGTTGTCGTAGACCCGCAGGCTGAGCTCGCCGCCGGCCACCGGCTTGCCGAAGTAGTAGTCGGCCTGAACGGCGACCTGGGCGGTGTCGCCCTTGATGTAGAAGTCCGCGTCGGGCTCGACCGTCACCTCGAAGTCGGGCTTGACGTAATCCTCGACCTGGAAGCTGCCGACGAAGGTCCGGCCCCTGGCCTGGACCTCGATGTGCCAGACGCCCAGCCCGACATCGTCGCCCAGGGCCAGCTGTCCGTGGACGCTGCCGAAGCCGTCGGCGGCCTCGATCCGTTGGTCGATCGCGTTGCCGGCCGCGTCGCGCAGGGTGACCGCGACCGGCTCGCCGGTGCCGATGGGCGCGAAGCCGTCGTCGGTGACCTGTTGCAGCACCGCCTTCCAGTGCACGACGTGACCGGGGCGGTAGATCGGCCGGTCGCTGTGGACATGCGCCGCCAGCTCGAGCGCCTGGGGCAACGCCGCCTTGCTGCCGCGGGCTCCATAGTAGCCGCCGTTGTACCACCAGCCGTCCAGGCCGAGGGCGGCCGGCTGGCCTTCGAAGCGCGCCAGCAGCAGCGCCGCGTCGCCGCGCTCGGCCAGTCGGACCAGACCTTCGGCGTCCGCCAGCTGTTGGAGGCCGGCCTGACCCTGGTCGTCGTAGACCTGGAGTCGGGCGCCGGGCGCCGGTCGGCCCTCGGGCATGGCGCTCAGCCAGGCCAGCAGGCCCTTGCGGCCCGTCTTGGCCGTCAGCGCGTAGTCCGAGACGACCAGCAGCTGGCGGGCCGGCGCGAGCTGCGGGTGGCCGGCCTCGACCAGGTAGAGCCCCGGGGGGGTCTCGGCCGGCAGCGGGATGAAGGCCGGCGCATCCGTGGCGTCCACCGCGGCCTGCCAGGCCCGGATCGGGCTCAGGCCCAGCGGGTCGAGCGCGCTCGGATCGGGCTGGGCGCCGGCGGCCAGCTTCAGGTAGCGGGCGGCGAAGTCCGGCTCGTCCAGCGCGAAGAGGCGCATGGCGAAGATGGCCCGTGGATAGCCGGGTTGGATGGCCAGGCCGCGCGGGCCGCTGCTGCGCAGGTGCTGGACCGGCAGGTAGGGGCTGAAGCGCGGCTGCGCGTTCGGATGACCCGTCTCGAAGCGCCAGTCGAAGCGCTGCTCCAGGGCGACCGCGCCGGCGGCGTCCAGGATCCCGGCCTTCAGCGTGGCGCTGTAGGCCTGGCGGGCCGGGTGCAGGTCCCGCGGCACGAACTCCACGTGGCGCCGGTTGTCCACGGGCCACTCGAAGTGGCCGGCGATGCTCGGCGTCAGGACCAGGCTTGCCTGCACGCTGGCCCGGTCCATGTCTCGGTCGAAGTCGAGAACGATGCGGCTGCCGATCCAGACCTCGCGGCTGCCGTCGGCCGGTTGAACCCGCTGCACCGGCCCGGTCTGGGCTCGAGCCGGCAGGGCCAGCGCGATGGCGGCCAGGGTCAGGATGACGAGGCGGGTGGTGAGCTTGACGCGGGGCATGATCGACCTCCTCTGGACGCGGGCGGATCGGGCCGCGGGCACACGGTGCAGGGCGCCAGCGGCCGGCGAGCCGATGTCCCTGCTCGAGGCGGAGCCCTGGCCCGGATGCTACAATGCCTCGGTTCCTACGCCTGCCGCTCATCGGTTGTGACACACGAGGGTTGCGATCCCGATGCTGCCCCTGCTGCTCTCGTTGCCCGAACGCGGCCTGCGCATCCTGGCCCTCGTGCTCGGGGGGCTGGCGCAGGAGGGGTCGGTCCTGCTGCCGGCCGACCTGCGCCGTTCGCGGCTCTACCAGACCAGCCTCGGGCGCTTCCTGCGGATCCTGGTCGAGGGCCTGGGCGGAGCGCGCGGCGTCTTCCCGGCGGACGGCGTCGCCGCGGGCGAGCTGGCGCTGCGCAAGACCGCCGGCAACGCGCTCGAGCTGGCCGGCCTGGCCTCGGTGGGCTTCTCGCCGCTCTGGCTGCTGGCCGTCGCGGCCGACCTGACCGGCGGCAGCAAGGCCTATGGCCGCGCCCTGCTGCACGAGCTGCAGCGCGACGGTCTGCTGCGGGCCGACACCGACTTCAGCTCGGTCGGCCGCCTGCTCGACGACCTGGAGGCGACCAGCGGCCTGGCCGCCGAGACCCTGGATCTGCCGCCGCTGAACCTGGCCGAGCTGCGCCGGACCCTGACCACCTTGCGCGACAATGCCGCCAGCATCCCCGAGCCGGGGCGGTTGGCCGAGATCTTCGACGCCATGGTGCGTGCGGCCGACCTGCAGGATCGCTCGCTGCGCTCGATCTCGCTGACGGTGGCCGAGGGTGCCTGGCGCGCCGGCGCCGACCTGCGCGATGCGCATATCTACGACTACTTCCGCCAGGCCTTCGATCAGCTGGAGGCCGAGGGCGCCGGGGCCTACGCGCGGCGTCGCGGTCACCCCTATCGGACGGCGCTGGCCGGCCACCTCGATCCGCGCCGACCGAGCTGTACCGAGCGGCGGCTGCGCGGGCGCCGCTCGGCGGGGGCGATGGCCGCGCCTGCCCGCGATGAGCTCCCCGACGACCCCTGGGGTGGACGCTTCGAGGCGGTTCCCCAGGCCCCGTCCGAGGGTCTCGCAGACGGCCGTGCCGACGCGCTCGCGGACGGCACCTCGCGGACGCCCAA
>JACKBJ010000020.1 GCA_020634625.1 Caldilineae bacterium
CCGGAATGCGGCGCCTGCTGGACCAGCTGTCCGCGCCGGGCTCGATCGGAGCCTGGCTCGACACCGGTCACGTCGCGGCGCGCGAGGCCATCGGCATCGATCGCCTCGACGACTGGATGGCGGCGGTCGACGGACGCTGGCTGGGGGTGCACCTGCATGACTGCGTCGGCTTGCGCGACCATCTGGTACCCGGGATGGGCGAGCTCGACTTCGCCGCACTGGCCCGCCGCTTTCCCGCGTCCGCGCTGCGCACCTGCGAGATCGACTGGTACTTCTCGGCCGCCGAGATCGCGTCCGGCCTGGCGCGGCTGAGCGCGGATGGATGGGTCTGAGGCCACTTGTCAGCGCCGCGGCGCGCGTGCTATACTGCCGCTTCAACGGGCAGACCGTTTTGCGGCGGAAAGTGGGTTTTGCCCCACTTTTCTTTGCGTAGAGCGGTCATTATCGCCCGGTTCGAACGCGAGGGGCAGGCTCTCATGACCACGATGAGCAACTCGAGATCGGAGCTGATGGTCGCGATCCGCGGCCTTAGCGCGGCGCGCGACCTCCCGCCGGAGGTCATCTTCGACGCCTTGAAGGATGCCTTGGTCTCGGCCTACCACAAGATGCCGGAGAGCACGGCGGGCAACGTCACCGTCGACTTCGACGATGACGGGCATGCCCACGTGTACTCCCACTATGCGGTGGTCGACGAAGCGTATCTCGAGGATCCCTCGATGGAGCTCAGCCCGGCCGCGGCGCGCGAGCTGGATGCGTCGGCCAAGATCGGCGACATCATCACGCGGGACGTCACGCCAAGCGATTTCGGCCGGATCGCGGCCCAGACCGCCAAGCAGGTCATCCTGCAGCGCATTCGCGAGGCCGAGCGGGAGCAGACCTACTCGACCTACGCCGATCGCGAAGGCGAGATCGTCTACGGCGTCGTCCAGACCGCGAATCGCGATCTGGTCACGGTGGCCCTGGACCGGGTCGAGGCGGTGCTGCCCAAGAGCGGACAGATCCCCGGCGAGCGCTATGCGCCGAACCAGCGTGTGCGGGTCTACGTGGCCGAGGTCAAGCGGTCGCCCAAGGGGCCGCAGGTCATCGTCAGCCGGACGCACCGGGAGATGTTGCGGCGTCTGATGGAGCTCGAGATTCCCGAGATCTTCCAGGGCGTGGTCGAGGTCAAGGCCATCGCGCGCGAGGCCGGCAGCCGCTCCAAGGTCGCCGTATGGGCTTCGCAGCAGGGCGTCGATCCGGTGGGCGCCTGTGTTGGCATGCGGGGTGTCCGTATTCAGGCCCTCGTGCGCGAGCTGGGCGGCGAGAAGATCGACATCGTGGAGTGGGAAGCCGATCCGCGGGTCTTCATCGCCCACGCGCTCTCGCCGGCCCAAGTGATGCATGTCTGGCTGGAGGAGGAAGGCGATCGGCGCACCGCCAACGTGGTGGTGCCGGACCATCAGCTCTCCCTGGCCATCGGACGCGAGGGGCAGAACGCTCGGCTCGCGGCGAAGCTGACCGGCTGGCGGATCGACATCCGGTCCGAGAGCGAGGCCGGCGATCTGATCGAGCGCCTGCGCACGGAGAAGGAAGTCCAGAGCGCGCGCGCCGCGGCCGCGGCGGCTCGCGCCGAGGCGGAGGCGGCCGCCGCCTTGAACGCGGCGACGCCGGCGGCCGAGACGGTCGAGGCGGCCGAGCCGGACGCCATCGCCGCGGCTCCCGAGCTCGACGTCGCGGCGGCGGAGTCGACCCAGACCGCCGCGGCGGACTCGGTGACCGGCGCCGATCGGGCCGCCACCCGCGATTCGGCAGCGGCCGACTCGGCGCCCCTGGCGCCGGCCGCCGAAGCCGGTGCGGCCCCCGAGGGCATCGCCACCGAGCCGGGCGCCGCCCCTGCGGCGCCGACCAAGGCGCCGGCGACGGACAAGCCCGCCGACGGTGAACCCGCCAGCCGCTGGGACGCCATCCAGGCCGAGCAGCTGGCGCGTCGCCGCGCGACCTTCGAGGATGACGAGGACGAGCTGGACGAGTCGCTCGGCAAGGGCCAGAAGCGCAAGCCGCGCAAGCTGGTTCGCGATCCCAAGACCGGTGAGATCATCGCGAAGGTCGAGCGGAAGAACTCGCGGCGGCGACCCGAATGGGAAGAAGAGATCGGTCGCTGGTCGGAAGACGAGCTGGAGGATGCATTGGGCTTCACGGAATACGACTTCCTGGGCGACGAAGACGATGCCGAGGACGAGGCCTGAGTCGCTGAGGGGCGCTGTCTGCCCCTCGACCGACACGCACGAGGAGCAGGTCGATGCCTCAGCCGTCGGTGCGCATGTGCGCGGTCTGCCGGCAACGCCGTGACCGCGCGACCTTGTTGCGGGTGGCCCGGCTGGCCGATGGAGGCCTCGTGATCGACCCTCGGTCGCGCCTTCCGGGGCGTGGGGCGTGGGTGTGTCGGACCCAGGCCTGCTGGGAGCCCGCGGCGCTGCGTACGGGATTGTCGCGCGGCTTCAAGGCGCGGGTCGAAGCCGATCGCGTCGAGACGCTGATTCGGCAATTGCGCCGGGGGCTGGACGAAGGCGCGTGGAACCGGGCTCAATCCGAGCCCGAAACGGCGACGGCGGAACGGGGTGTCGCGGGGGACTCGACGATGCGCTAGCGCAATCGGGGCGCTCGCCCTGCCACCTCCGACACCGCAGCATGAATCGAAATCGAAGGTACGGTTGCCCGGGCTGCGAGCCCGGTGGCCGGGCCAACAGCAAGCGGACGGATGGTACGGCATGGCAAATCAGGTCAAGGAACCCAGGGTCATCGAGATCCCCAACGAGATCGCGGTCCGCGATCTCGCCGAGCTGCTGGGCATCAGCCCGGTCGATCTGCTCAAGGCGCTGATCGGCAACGGCATCATGGCCACGATCACGCAGTCGATCGACTACGAGACGGCCGCCATCGTCGCCGAGGACCTCGGCTTCAGCCTGCAGCTCGAAGGCACGGCCGAACGCGAGGCCCTCGTGCGTGCGGCCGTCGAGGCCGAGGAGCGCAAGGCGGCCGATGCCGCCGAGGCCGAGCTGGTCGCGAGCACGCCATGGTACCTCGTGGGTGAGCGCGAGGACGCCCTGTCCACCCGTTCGCCGGTGGTGACGGTGATGGGGCATGTCGACCACGGCAAGACCAGCATCTTGGATGCGATCCGGCACACCCATGTCGCGGCCGGC
Organism: Caldilineae bacterium; assembly: GCA_020634625.1. Classification (GTDB taxonomy): domain Bacteria; phylum Chloroflexota; class Anaerolineae; order Epilineales; family Epilineaceae; genus JACKBJ01. Next base: position 3,183 of record JACKBJ010000020.1, read on the forward strand.
GAGTCCGGCGGCATCACGCAACACATCGGCGCCTACACCATCGCCCACGGCGAGGGCAGCATCACCTTCATCGATACGCCGGGACACGAGGCCTTCACCGCGATGCGAGCCCGTGGCGCCCAGGCCACCGACATCGCCATCATCGTGGTCGCGGCCGACGATGGGTTGATGCCGCAGACACGAGAAGCCATCGATCACGCGCGAGCGGCGCACGTGCCGATCATCGTCGCGATCAACAAGGTCGATCTTCCGGGGGCCAAGCCGGAGCGCATCCTCGAGCAGCTGGCGGCGATCGATCTGACGCCCGAGGAGTGGGGCGGCGACACGTTCTTCATCCGCACCTCCGCCACCACGGGTGAGGGCATGTCCGACCTCCTGGACGCCATCCTCTTCGTGGCCGAAGAGCATCCTCCGCTGGCCAACGTCGATCGGCCGGCGCTGGGGATCGTCATCGAGGGGCAGATCGATCAACGGCGCGGCGTCGTGGCCACGCTTCTGATCCAGTCCGGTCGGCTCAACGCCGGCGACACGGTGGTCATCGATCGTCAGCACTGTCGCGTGCGCGCTCTGTTCGACGACAAGGGCAATCGCATCAAGACCGCCGGCCCTTCGATGCCGGTCGAGATCATGGGCCTGTCCGAGGTACCGGTCGCCGGCTCCCGGTTCGAGGTGGTCAAAGACGACAAGGGCGCCAAGGCGTTGGTCTCGCGCCGTGACGATGCCGCGCACGCATCGGTCCTGGCCAATCGGGCTGGCCCGATGACGCTCGAGGAGCTCTTCGCGCGCGCCACCGAGAGCGAGGTCAAGACCCTCAACCTCGTGGTCAAGACCGACGTACAAGGGACGCTGGAGCCGGTCGTCGACGCGCTCCAGCGGCTCAGCGGTGAGATCAAGGTGCGCATCCTGCTGGCCGACACCGGCGAGATCAGCGAGTCGGACGTGAACCTGGCGGCGGCCTCGGATGCGGTCGTCATCGGCTTCCGCAGCTCGCCGGACACCCGCGCCCAGGCGGCAGCGACCGCCCAGAAGGTCGAGGTGCGCGAGTACGACGTGATCTACAAGCTGGTCGAGGATGTCCGGGATGCGCTGGCCGGCATGCTCGACCCGGTCTACCAAGAGGTCACGCTGGGCCAGGCCGAGGTGCGGCAGATCTTCTCGGTGCCCCGTCAGGGCAAGATCGCCGGCTGCTCGGTGATCTCGGGTACCATTCGCCGCAACGGCACCGTCCGGGTGATCCGCGCGCAGGAAGAGATCGCGCAGAGCGCCGTCGCCTCGCTCAAGCGCTTCACGGAAGACGTTCGCGAAGTCCGTGAAGGCTTCGAGTGCGGGGTGAGCCTCAGCGCCTTCAACGATTTCGTGGAAGGCGACATCCTCGAGTTCTTCAGCCGCGAGCGAGTACGGTGACGCCATGCCCACGCGAAGGCAGCGACGAATCAACGAGCTCCTCCAGGAGGAGCTGTCGATGCTGGTGCCTGGACGGACCACCGACCCGCGGCTGACGGATGTGATCATCACGCGGGTCGAGGCGACGCAGGACCTCAGCACGGCCAAGGTCTACTACACGCTGGCGACCGAGCTCGACGCCGAAGCGCAGAACGATGCGGCGGAAGGACTGGCGCATGCCGAAGGGCACCTGCGGCACGAGCTGGCGGGCGTCGGCCTGCGACGTCTGCCGCACCTGGTCTTCACGCGCGACCGGGGCTACGAGAGCGGGCAGCGGGTGCTCGACATCCTCGAGCAGCTCCATCGGCCGCCCGTCGACGCGTCGGATTCGGGCCAACCGCCCGAGGCGAAGTCGGCACACGATGACGACGACGTCGACGCGATCGAGCCCGGTGGGAACTGAGCCCTTGATGCCGCCGGCCCGGCCGACCGGCGGCGACTGGGCCGCCGCATTGCGCGGAATTCGGCAGGCCGAACGCGTCTGGATCGGTACGCATCGCGATCCGGACGGCGACGCGATCGGCTCGCTGTTGGGTCTGGGCCTGCTGCTTCAGGAAGCCGGCAAGCTCGTGACAATGGCCTGTCAGGATCCACCCTCGCGGGATTCCGCCTGGTTGCCGGGTGCGGACCAGATCACGAGCCAAACCGCCAGCGACCAGGACCTCCTGATCGCCGTGGACGCCGCGGACGCCGATCGCCTGGGGCGAATCCACGTTCCGTCACGCTGGGCGGCCGGGCCGAGCCTGGTGATCGACCACCACGCGTCGAATACCGGCTTCGGCTCGATGAACCTGATCGATCCCGGCGCGGCGGCCACGGCGGAGCTGATCCTGAGACTCGCCACCGAGCTTGACATCGGTCTGACCCGGCCAGCGGCGACCTGCCTGCTTACGGGACTGGTGACCGACACCATCGGTTTCCGGACGGCCAACACGACGGCAGCCAGCCTCGGCTGCGCGGCGGCGCTGATGAAAGCCGGCGCTTCGATCACCGAGGTGAGCCAGCAGGTCTTCTACCGCCAGCCGATCGATGCGCTGCGTTTGACCGGTCTGGCCCTCGAGCGGCTCCACCAGGCGGGACCCTTCGCCACGACCTGGCTCAGCGACGCCGAGCTCAACGCGCATGGGGCTTCGGATGGCGACATGCGCGAGTTGACGCGGCTGATGGCCAGTGCCGCGGAGCCCAGCGCCATCGCGGTGCTGCGCGAGCGTGCCGACGGCAGTGTGGATGTCTCGCTGCGATCGAAGCCGGGCGTCGACCTGGGTCCGGCGGCGAGCGCGCTCGGCGGTGGCGGCCACCCCCAGGCATCGGGCGCACGCATCGATGGCCCGCTCGATGCCGCGCGTTCGCGGGTGCTGGCGGCCTTGCGCCGACTGCTCCCGGGCCTGGAGAACGGGGCTTCGACCGGGGACGGGTCGCCGTGAGCAGCGACGAAGACCCGATCTCGATGCCCGACTGGATGCAGCGGCTGAACGAGGATCGCGATTCGGTGATCCCGCTCATGCCGGCGCCTCGTCGCGCCGAGCCCGAGCCCGCGGCCGCGAAGGAGCCGGTCCGCAGCGGCATCCTCAACATCGACAAGCCAGCGGGACAGACCAGCCACGATGTGGTTCAGGCCGTGCGCAGGGCCGCCGGCATCCGGCGGGTCGGTCACGCGGGCACCCTCGATCCGATGGCCACGGGCGTGCTGGTGGTCTGCCTGGGCTCGGCGACGCGGGTGATCGAGGAGATTCAGGCCCTGCCCAAGACCTACCGGGCGCGGCTCCGGCTGGGCGAAGCCACCGAAACGTACGACCGTGAGGGCGAGATCCTCGAGCGGCACGATCCGTCTGGACTGGTTCGCGACCAGGTCGAGGCGGCATTGCAGGCCTATCGGGGCGTGATCGCGCAGGTGCCGCCGATGTACTCGGCGCTGCGACACGAAGGCCGGCGGCTCTACGAGCTGGCGCGCGAGGGCATCGAGGTCGAACGCGAGGCACGCGAGGTCACGGTGAGCCGGCTCGAGCTGGTCGCCTGGGAACCGCCCGAGCTCGAGCTGGACATGACGGTGTCCAAGGGAACCTACGTTCGCTCGATCGCCCACGACCTGGGACAGGATCTGGGCGTCGGCGCCCACCTGGTCGCGCTGGAGCGGAGCGCCATCGGCCACTTCGAGGTGGCCGAGGCCGAGCGCCTGCCTCGGGTGGTGGAGGCCTTCCTCGAGGGCTGGTGGCCGGCCCTGATGCACCCGCTGGATGCCGCACTGGTCCGGCACTCGGCCATGATCGTCGACGCGGACCGCGAGACGGCGATGCGGCTGGGCCAACAGTTCGAAGCCGCCGCACCCGACGGCCGCACCACGGAGCTGGTCCGGGTCTACGACGCCGAGGGCCTGTTCGTCGGCCTGGTCAGCTGGGATGCGCTTCACGAGCGCTGGCAGCCGGCCAAGGTCTTCCCGAGACCGGGATGAGCATCGCGGGCAGCAGCCAACAGCGTCCCCGAGTCGCGCTGACGCTGGGCAAATTCGACGGCGTTCACGCGGGCCATCGTCACCTCGCGGCCCAGACGCTCGCGGCGGCGGCGCATCACGCCGCCGAAGCCGCTGCCCTCGTGCTCCACCCGCACCCGGCCAGCGTCCTGTACGGCGCGCGCATCCCCTTGCTCGGGACGGTCCGTCGGCGCTGCGCGCAGCTGCGCGACCTGGGCCTCGGCATCGTCGAGCCGCTGCAGTTCACCCGCGAGATCGCGGAGTTGACGCCGGAGGCCTTCGTCGAGCGCGTGACACAGCGCTTTCAGGTTGCCGCGATCGTGGTCGGACCCGACTTCGCATTTGGACGGGGGCGCCTGGGCGATGTCGAGACCCTGCGCGAGCTCGGACACCGCCGTGGCTTCGAGCTGCGGGTCGCGGAGGACCTGGAAGTCGAAGGGCGCCGGGTATCGAGCGGCGCCATCCGCGAGCTGATCGAGTCCGGCGATCTGGACAGGGCCAGACGGCTCCTGCGCGAGCCGCCCTGCCTCACCGGCACGGTGGTGCACGGGGCCGCCCGCGGACGCGAGCTCGGCTTCCCCACGGCGAACCTCGACCTGCGCGACGACTTCGTCGTGCCGGGCAACGGCATCTACGCCGTCCGGGCGCGCTGGGACGGCGCGCCTTCACGCGATGGCAGCGGCTGGGTCGACGGGGTGGCATCGATCGGCGTCCGGCCGACCTTCGACAACGGTCCGCGCTCGATCGAGGTCTTTCTGCTCGACTTCGCCGGCGACCTGTACGGCCGGCGCCTCGACCTGGCGTTCATCGCGCGCCAACGCGGCGAGGAGCGCTTCGAGAGCGTCGATGCCTTGATCGCCCAGATGCACGCCGACGTGGCGCGAAGCCGTCAGATTCTGGCGGCCGAGACGAAGCCGGCCTGGACGATCGTCCACCAGGACATCGGCCTGGAGGCCGAGTTGCGCGGCTTCGACCTGGCCGACCTTTGCCAGAGCGCGGCGGCCTGTCTCGGGGCTCTGCGAGAGGGCCGGCCCGACACGGCACCGCCAGCGCCCTGGACCGGCAGCGCCTGGCCGGCGCGAGCCGATGGCGACGGCCGCCCGCTGAGCTTGCGGGCGGAGCCCGGCGGGAACTCCGCTCCCGCCGACCTTGCCGACGCCGCGCTTCTACGCGCCTGGCTGGCCGCGCTGGGGTCGGTCCGAGACGCACGCGTCTTCCGTGCCGGCGAGGGTTGGGTGCAGGGACTGGTCTACGGCCCGGCGGTCGCCGGCAAGCCGCCGGAGCTGGTCGCGGGACCCGAGCTCGGTCCGGACGGCTGGTACCGGGCGCGCCTGCGCTAGTCGGGCGCAGCGCGTCGAGCGCCTCGCCGTCGCAGGTCCAGGAGCGGTCGGCGTCGCATCGAGGACGACCGCCGTTTCGAGCTCGCGGGCGCCCCTACTCGAAGCCGAGACGCTTGAGCTCGCCCGAGTCGCGGCGCCAACCCGCTCGGACGGCGACGAAGAGCTCGAGATGCACGCGGCAGTCCAACGCACGCTCCATCTCCAGGCGCGCCGCACGCCCGATCTGCTTGAGCATGCTGCCGCCACGGCCGATGACGATGCCCTTGTGGCCGGCGCGCTCGACGAAGATCTTGGCGGCCACCTCCAGCAATCCATCCTCACGCTGCGACCAGTCCTCGATGATGACTTCGATTCCGTGAGGCACTTCCTCGGACAGGTAGCGCAGCGCGGCCTCGCGAACCAGCTCCGCGACGAACATCCGATCGGTCTGGTCGGTGAGCTGGTCCTCCGGATAGAGCGGCGGCCCCTCGGGAAGCCGCAGCAGCAAGGCCTGCCATAGCGCCTCGAGATTGTGGCGCTTGGTGGCGATGGTCATGACCCAGTCGTCGGCCTCGGCCAGCGCCTGCCAGGCCTGGCTGTGCGACTCGATGTCCTCCGGGCGCAGCCGGTCGGCCTTGTTCAGGACCAGGATCGTCGGCCGGCCGGTCTGCCGCAGCAGCCTGCCGATCGCGGCGTCGGCCTCGTCCGGTCGGCGGGAGACGTCCACGATCCACAGCGCGACGTCGGCGCCGGCCAGGGCGGCGTTGGCCGACTTGACCATGGCGCGACCGAGCGCATGGGCCGGGTCGTGCAGGCCGGGCGTATCCACGAAGACGACCTGCGCTTCCGGCTCGCTGCGAATGCCGAGGATCTGGCGACGGGTGGTCTGCGGCTTGGGCGACACGATGGCCACCTTCTCGCCGACGTAGGCGTTGAGCAGCGTGCTCTTGCCGACGTTCGGTCGCCCGACCAGGGCCACGAACCCGGCGCGATGGCGCCCTGGCGCCGCGTTCGGCGCCGGACGCCCGAAGAGCTTGGCCACCAAGTCCAGATCTTCCGGGAGCGGCTCGGGATCGGGCCGGAACGGCGCCTCCGTCACGTCCTGTGCGGCCTCGGACCGGTGCTCAGGCTCGGGCGCATCCGAGACCGGTGGCGGGTCGGCCTGGGGTTGCTCGATCATGGCCTTGTCTGTCTCCTGGAGCGTGAGCTCGAGGCATGGGCTGGCGAGCGGACGGCGCGCCGGGCTCCGGGCCCTGGTCGGTGCGTAACGCCACCGTCCCAGGAACGTTCTCGATAGCATAGAGCCGGGTCCGGCGCGGGTCAACGATCACCGGGTGCCGGCGATCGCGTGTCCGGCGACCTTCGGGCCAGCACGCCCCAGAAGGCAGGACCAGCGGATGCGTCCCAGCGATCCATCGATGCCGTCCGGGCAGCCGGCACGGCGTCTCCCGACTCCCCGCCCCGGCGGCCCGTCCCGCCGTCACCGCGAGGGGCGTCTGCGCAGCCCTCGGCCGCGGGCCCGTTCCGGCGCGGGTCTGGTGCTCTCGGTCGCCGCCGCGCTGCTCTGCGCGGGCGCGACGGTCGTGCCCCTGCGCGCCGGCCCCGAGACCGATTGGCTCCCCGGTGATTATGTCGACTATGCGCCGGCGGGTCTTCCCGACTTCTCGCAGTGCCGCGGCGAGTGGAGCCAGCCGGGCCAACCGCCGCAGTGGACGCATGCGGGGCCGGTGGCGATGGCCGATCTGCTCTGGTGGCTCGACTCGCGCGCCGAGCCGGATCCTCGGCCGCCCGAGCAGGTTCACGACGGCCATGGCCTGGTGACCGCCTATCCCGTGTTCGGGCCGCCACGCGACGATCATGCCCAGGCCAACCTGGGACCGCTCGTGCTCGACCTGGCCGTGCGGTCGCGAACCAATGCCGAATCCGGGTCGACGTGGCGCGGTTCGTCCTGGGCCAACGCCGAGGTCGCCATGCGTCGCTACGTGGCCGACCGCGGGCTGGCGAGCCGTTATCCGATCGAGTCGCGCATCGCGCCGGATCGGGATTGGCTGGCCGAGGGCGTGGCGAACCGGGCGGGTATCTTGCTCCTGCTCGGCGTCTGGGAGTCGCAGGCTCAGGGTTGGCGACGGGTGGGCGGCCACTACGCTGCGGTCGCGGGCATCGACGGGTCGGCGATCCTGCTCGCCGACCCGCTGGCCGATCGTGCCGGGATCGGCGGCGAAGGGCGGCGCCGGCCCGAGGATCCGGGCTGGCACAGCTGTCGCGAAGCGCCGGCCGCGCACGACGACGCCGCCATCATCTCCCATGATCGGTATCCGATGCTCCCGGCCAGCGAGCTGCCGACCGGCGCGGTCCGGCTCGACGGCTACTTCGATGCCGAAAGCTACGGCGAGGCAGCGGCGTTCCGGTCCCTGAACGCGGCCGACTTCCTGGCCACGCTGCAAGGCACCTGGCAGCGCGGCACGGTGGTCATGGCCATCGACGCGGCGCTGGCCCTGATTCCGATCGACGGCCCTAGCCGGACGCCGACCCCGACCGTCCCCATCCCCAGCACGACGTCGACCTCCGAGGCGAGCAGGACGCCGTCCGCGACGGTCCCGCCGACGCGATCGCCTCAGCCGGAGGCCAGCGCCAGCCCGAGCGCGACGCCCGATCGCAGGCTCTCCCCGGAGCCCGGTGCGACCCGAATGCCGGACGCGGCGCATCTCTACCTGCCCAGGCTGAGCCGATTCGTCGCCCCCTGGCTGTGGTAGAATCAGCCGCATGCGAAAGAACGCGCCGGCGCTCGTGTCGATGATCGGGTTGTGGCTCGCACCGGTCATGCTGCTCCCGGGACCGGCGTCGGCACGGTCCGCGGCCAGCCTTCGCGTCGAACACGACAGGCTCGCGTATCGCTTCGCCGAGAGCCTCGAGTTCGAGCTGGCGGCGAGCGCGGACCAGTCGATCGACGACATCATCCTGCGCTACACGATCGGTAGCGAGGCGCCGCGGAACCGTCGCATCCCCGAGTTCGAGCCCGGAAAGCGCGTCGTCGCGCGGCACCAGGAGGATCTGGTGCGCGGACAGATCCCGCCGGCCTCCGAGATTCGCTGGTGGTGGAGCCTGGAGCTGGCCGACGGCAGCCAGGTCGAGACCGAACCCCAGAGCCTGAACTACCTGGACCAGCGCTTCGACTGGGAGCTGCTGGATGCCCCCGACCTGAGGGTCTGGTGGTACGACGCCGACCCTGACTTCGCGCGCTCGGTCCAGGCCAGCGCGCGCGAGGCCCTGGCCCGCCTGCAGGCGCTCTACGGCAGCGAGCCGGGACGCCGCATCGACATCGTGACCTTCCAGTCGCAGGCCGACCTCAGGCCGGCACTGATCGATCGCGGCGACACCTACGAGTCCCGGCTGGCCACCCTGGGTGCTCGGGTCGCCGACGACATCCTGGTGCTCGACGCGGGCACGCGCAGCGACGAGCGCGAGGAGGTCCTGGCGCACGAGCTGAGCCACATCGTGCTCAACCTGCACCTCGAGGAGCCGTACATCGACGCGCCGCTATGGCTCGACGAGGGCCTGGCGATGTACGTCGAGGGGCCGCTCGACGCGGAGGAGCGCGCGGGCCTCGAATCCGCCATCCGGAACGACAGCCTGATGTCGGTGCGCTCGCTGACCTCGTTCCCCGGCGATGCCTCGCTGGTCATCCTGGCCTATGCCGAGAGTCAGGACCTGATCAGCTTTCTGATCGAGAGCCATGGACGGGAGGCGCTGCGCGAGCTGCTCGACGGCATCGGATCGGGCGAGGAGACGCCGGACGAAGCTTTGGAGCGCGTCTACGGCTACGATCAGCTCGCGCTGTACCAGGCCTATCGTGCGGCCCGCGGGCTACCCCCCGCGCTGGCACCCAAGGCCGATGCCGCCACCACGCGACGTGGCCCGGCCCTCGAGGATCGAGGGGATCGCTCGGCGCTGCCCCTGCCCTGCAGTGGCGCGGGCCTGCTGCTGATCGGCACGCTGGCGCTCGCGATCCGGCATTGGTTATTGATAGATTAGGTGGCCCGATCTACAATGGGTGGATCGACTCACACGCCTCGCGGCGCTTCGCGACGCGGTCGCCGTTCGACCCGCGTTGCTGCGGCCTAGCCTGGAGCACAGATCCGTGAACCGACCGACTCACCGGCCTCTCCCGACTCCACCGCGGTGGAAGCTGTCCATACTCTGCCTGGCTTCGGGGCTCGTCGCATTCGCCGCTGGGAGCCGGGCGGTGAGCTCGGCGAGCACGCGCACGATGGCGCCCGCGGCGGTGGCGGCGGCGCTCGAGCTCCCCGTACCGTCGCCGTCGGCGGACCGGGTGCTTGCCCTGCTCCAGGCCACTCCGGCAGGTGGCCCGATCGGCGACGAAGGGCTCCAGCAGCAGCGGGCGCGCCTGGCGCTCGATGACTTCGAGCGCAGCGACTGGCCGGCCGGCACGCCGCTCGACGCCAGGCTGGCCTGGATTCCGAGCAGCCTGACCGATCTGATCGGCGGCCCCTTCGGCTATCACTGGGCGCTCAGCGATTGCCAGGTCGGCGGTGGCTCGAGCTCGCTCTGTGCGGTATGCGGCGGTACGGGCGGCGACCAGCTCGCCTGCGGCGATGCCTACCCGGACCGGGTGGCCAGCTCGGTCCTGCTGCGTCTCGATCTGGCCGCCTGGCGCGAGATGGATCAGCTCGACCTCGTAATGGATGTCTGGGCGGACGCAGAGCCACACGAGGGCATGATCCTCAACTACCTCGACTACGCCCCGGACGGCAGCCTGATCGCGCGCCACCCCGTCCTGTCGACCACGGGCACGCTCCGCGACTGGGCGCGCGACCAGCGTCTCGACCTGCTCGAGCTGCGCGACGAGCTCGATCCGACCTGGAGTCGCAGCCTGGCCGGACAGATCGCCCTGTTCGAGCTCCTGTTCGTCAGCAGCGAAGATGGCGGCAATGGCGAAGGCATCTTCGTCGACAACCTGGCCATCGAGCTCCAGCCGCGGACGGTGGTCGTGACGCCGGAGCCCTCGCCGACCGCGACGGCATCGCCCAGCCCGATCGCATCGCCCAGCCCGGTCCCGAGCGCGACGCCGATCGCGTCGCCCACCCCGAGCAACGCGACGGTCTACTGCCCACCCGGTTCGGACTGCAGTCGCCTCCGGGTCGAGGCCTTCGTCGATCTGCGCTGCGATGGTCGCTATCAGGCGGGACTCGACCGATGGGTCGATGGACAGCGGGTGGACGTCGACGTTGCCGGCATCCAGCTCGGCACCACGCTCAGCCGAAACGGCAGCGCCTACTTCCTCCTGCCCACCAGCAGCGGCATCACGGTTCGGTTCGAGGTTCCGGCCGGCTACCGGATGTGCGGCAACTCGCCCAATCCGCGCATCTTGGGCCCGGCCGACTTCGGTCGCTTCGGCAACAAGCAGATCGACTTTCGCATCGTACGCCAGCGCTGACCTTCACCCGACGGGCCGGCCGCCACGGATGGCCGGGAACGCGATGGCGACCCCGGCACTTGATGGCGCCGCCCTCCGATCCAATGCGGTCGGGTCGCGCAGCGAAGGCACAGACGATTGGCTCAGTTGCTCTCGTCGCCAAGCAGGCGCAGGTAGCTGTCGTAGCGACGCGAGTCGATCTCGCCGCGCTCCAGCGCCTCCTTGACGGCACAGCCCGGCTCGTGGACATGGGTGCAGTCGTAGAAGCGGCAGGTGTTGATGAACGGGCGGAACTCGATGAAGGCCCACTCCAGCTCGCCGGGATCCACCTGCCAGACAGCCAGCTCGCGCAGGCCGGGCGTGTCCGCCACGAGCCCGCCGGAGCGCAGCCGGTGGAGCTCGCCGACGCGGGTGGTATGGCGCCCCTTCTGGACCGCCTGGCTGATCTCTGCCACCCGGATGTCCAGCCCGGGCTCGACGGCGTTGAGCAGGCTCGACTTTCCGACGCCGCTCGGGCCGACCACGGCGCTGACGCAGCCGGACAGGGCGTCGCGCAGGGCATCGATGCCTTCACCGCTACGGGTGGAGGCCAGGATGACCCGATAGCCTGCGCGGCGGTAGGTCTCGATCTCGTGGGTCACTTCCGCCGACAGGCCCAGGTCGACCTTGTTGATCACGATCAGGCTGTCGATCGCATCGATCGCCGCCAACGCGAGGAAGCGGTCGAGCATCCCAAAGTGAGGATCGGGCGACCGCGCGGCGAAGACCGGCACGAGCTGATCGACGTTGGCGACCACCACGTCCTGTGCCCAGACACCCTTCGGACCGGGTGCCCGTCGCATCAGCGCCGACTCGCGAGGAAGGACGTCGTCGATCACCGCATCGACCTTGCCCGACTCGCCTTCGGGCAGCTCGAGGCGCCGTAGCAGGACGCGATCGCCCAAGGCGATCAGGCCTTCGCTGCGCCGTTCCTTCTTGAAGCGGCCGCGCAGCACCGCCGTGTGGGTGCCATGCTCGCTCTCGACAATGTAGAAGCCACTCTGGGCGCGGATGACTCGGCCTTCGAAGGCCTCGGACTCAGTCAAGCATGCTCCCTTCTTGCGTCAGGGCCGGGCGCGCGTCGCCAGGACGAGGCCGGACTGGCGCAGGGTCGAACCATCGCGGGCCAATCCGAGGTAGCATACCACCTTCGGCGCCACGATTCGAGGTGGAACGACAGCATGCTATCCTCCGCGCCATGCGAACCGACGCCTTCGACTATCACTTGCCGCCCGAACGCATCGCCCAGCACCCGATCGAGCCCCGCGACAGCGCTCGATTGATGTTGCTGCAGCGTCGCAGCGAGCAGATCCGCCATGCGGTGTTTCGTGACCTTCCCTCGCTGCTCGCGCCGGGTGACCTGCTGGTGGCCAACGACAGTCGGGTCATGCCGGCCCGCATCCGGGGCCGCAAGCTGGACGGAGGCGGGCGCGTCGAGGCCTTGCTTCTGCGTCCGGAGGCCAGCCCCCTGGAGTGGCGCTGTCTGGTCCGCGGCCGGCTGCGTGTCGGCAACCGGCTGCGCTTCGGCGGCGAGGCCGATGCTGCGGTCGAGGCGCGCGTCCTCGAGCTCATGCCCTCCGGCGAGCGCCGCCTGCGTTTCGACCGAGCGCCCGACGGCTGGCTGGGTGCGCTGGGCGAAGTGCCGCTGCCGCCCTATATCCACGCCCAGCTCGATGACCCCGAGCGCTACCAGACGATCTATGCCCGCGTGGCCGGCTCCGCGGCGGCACCGACCGCTGGCCTGCACTTCACGCCCGAGCTGGTCGAGACCCTGACTCGGCGAGGTCTGGGCTGGGCCTCGGTCACGCTGCATATCGGACTGGACACGTTCCGCCCGGTGGAGTCCGAGACGGTCGAAGACCATCGGATCCATCGCGAGTGGCTCGAGGTACCGGAGCCGACCGCCGCGGCCGTCGCGAAGACACGCGCCGAGGGCGGACGCGTGATCGCGGTGGGCACGACCAGCGTCCGAGCGCTCGAAACCGCCGCACGCTGGGCCCTCGCTGCCGAGGATCCGGCGCCCGTCCGGGCCGGCGCTGGCTGGAGCGAGCTCTTCCTGCGTCCCGGCTCGCGCATCCACGCCGTGGACGGGCTGATCACCAACTTTCACCTGCCCCGATCGTCGCTGCTGATGCTGGTCGCGGCCTTCGCCGACAAGGCGCTGGTCGATCGCGCCTATCGCGAAGCGATCGCCGAGCACTATCGCTTCTACAGCTTCGGCGACGCGATGCTCATCCTGTGATCCAGGCCGCGCCGGCGTCGAGATCCTCGGGATCCAAGCGCCGGACGATGGCCCGGGCATCCACGAAAGCCAGCAGCAGCAACCCGACCGAAAGGCCACCGAGGGTCAGGAGCCAGGGCCGACGTGGATCGGCCGTCGGATCGGTGCTGACCCGGAATCCGTCGATCGCGACGCTTCCGCCGGCCGCGCCAACCTCGAGCTCCAGCTCGTGCGGTCCTGGCGCGAGCGCCGACTCGAGGACGAGCCAGTCCCAGCCATCCGGCCCCTGGAGCACGCTCGACTCGAAGTCCTCGGATCCGTCCAGCCGCCAGCGCAGCGTCCCGGCGCCGATGCCGCGCCGAACGCGGAGGGCGATCCCGGTGCCCCGAAACGCGAAGCTCAGGCTGGCGCCGGCCACGTCCGACTCGATGTAGCGGGCATCGAGGGCGGTTCGCGGCTCGCCCAGGAATGCCGTGCGGCAGCCTCGCCTGCGTGCGTCCGCCGTCCCGTCCCAACGCCAGGCCCAGTCGGTCAAGCGACCCAGACGGACCGGGGGGGCGCGCTCGGCCCAGTCTCCGGCGGCGGCCACCGCCGGATCGGCGGCGGCCTCGCGTACCGCTTCGAAGAGCCGGCGTCGGTTGAAGCCCTCGTCGAGCATCTGGAAGTGGTAGACGGCGTCGTCCGGGCTCTGGCAACAGTGACGGAAATACCAGATGCTGAACACGCCGGCCCAAGGCCACTGGCTCTGGGCGAAGCGAACGCCTTCGACCGTCCACGCGGCCTGCTTGAGCTCTCCAACGCTGCGCCAGATCGAGTCGAGGCCCGGCGGTGCCGCGTTCCATCCGTACTCGTTGGCCCAGACGGCCTTGCAGCCGTCGCCTTCGTCCTCCATGATCGCTCGCTGCAGCTCGGCGCGACGGAAGTTGAGTCGCTCTGGGGCTGGCGGATCGTCCGGCGCCTGATCCAAGCCGAAAGCGTTCACGCTCAGGATGTCGAAGTGCTCGGCCGCGCCGGCCTGGTAGAGACCGCGCAGGTAGTCCAGGTCGCTCATGTTGCCGACCAGGTCGACGGTCTCGTTGTTGATGGCCAGCGGTGCGCTGAGGATCACCACGTCGGGATCGGCATCGCGCGCCGCATCGGCCGCCGCCTCGAGCAGGGCGGCGTACTCGGCAGGATCCACCGGATGACGTGGGTTCAACCCCCATTCGCTGACCAGGTTGGGCTCGTTCCAGATCTGGTAGAAGCGGACGCGCCCCTTGAAGTGCGTCACGGTTGCGCGCACGAACTCGGCGTAGAGCTCGGGCGATGCCGGCGGCGTGTTGTTGGGCGGGCCGACCTTCTCGGCCGGCACCCAGTCGGCGGACGGCACCCAGGCCGCGGGGAAGTCGAGCCGCGCAATGACCTCGATGTCGTGCGAGACGAACAGGTCGACGATCCGGTCGAACTTCGACCAGTTGTACTCACCCGGCTCGGGCTGGATCTCGTACCAGGGGAAGTGCTGCTTCGCCCAGCGGATGCCGGCGGCCTGGGCCTCCTCCACCGTCTTGCGCTGGTCCCACTCGTCGACCTCGAGGTGCAGGAAGAAGTTGGCCCCCCAGGGGGGTACGTCGGTCAAGGGAATGCTGTGCGCCGCCCGCTGTCCGGCCGGGCCAGCCGGCCCCGACAGACGCACGAAGACCCAAGCGAGGGCCGCGAGCGAAACCAGCAGGGCCAACAACGTCAGGCGCAGACGCCGCAGCCGGGGAGGGGGAACCATGATCGGCAAGGATAGCACAGGCCCGGAGTTGCCCGGCCGAAAGGGCGCGGCGCGAGGTGATCACATCACCCCGCGCCGCGCGTCCATCGTTCGGGCCCTGCCGAGGGCCGCGACGCGAGCTCAGCGAGCTCCGAGCGGCAACCGCTGCGTGCCGGGCTCGGCCGCGTCCACGTCGAGACGCGGTCCCTTGCGAATGCCGGACGGTGCGGCCATCGCGTTCGACCCGGCCATCGGCAGCGTCAGGAGCCGCCCGGCCGGGCGCCGCACCATGGCGGGCCGGGGTGCCGCCAGGGGGGCGTCCGAGACGCAGAGCACCAGCTCGATCTCGTCGAGGATGTGGGCCGTGGGCGCATCCGCGCTGTTCTGGCTCTGGAACAACAGCTGCGCGCCACTCCAGCCGGCGCGCGCGGTGAGCAGCTGGGTCATGTCGATCGGCTGGCTGAGCGAGTACCAGCTGTCGGCGTCGATGAGCTCCTCGGAGATGCCGGTGCCCGGGATGGTCGACGCCTGGCCGCCGTCGCGCGGCACCAGGGCGGCGATCATCGTGTCGTCATGGTTGCCGTTCTTGGTCTCCTGGGTGACCAGGCCGAAGCTGAAGTTCAGCGTGGCCGAGATCATCTGCGCGGGCTCCGGGAAGTCGAAGGGCACCGAGATCAGCTGGTCCCGGACGTTGGCGCCGCGCCCCATGACGGCCAGCCAGTCGCCGCCGGCGGCGTTCAGGCCCAGATCGGCACCGCGCTGGATCACGTCCGAGATCGTCTTGTTCGCGTTGGTCGCCAAGGTCCAGCCCACGGCCGAGCCGCGCTCGAAGTCGGCGTTCTCGATCACGGTGCTGCAGCCTCCCGGCAAGGGCGGACCGCCGGTCGCCTTCGGCGTTGGCGTCGGGCTCGGCTGACCGGTGGGCCAGGGCGTCGGAGAGGCCGGCAGCGCCGTCTTCCCCGGCGGCGGGTCCTGGCTGATCACGGCGATCCCGGATGCGGCCGGGGGCGACATGCCGTCGACGAAGACGTCGACCTTGTACTCGTTGAGCCAGATCGGCACATCCTGGCCGTCGCCATCGACCGCTCGGATGCAGCGCGAGGCATAGGGCCGCGTCTCCTGACCGACCCGCACGGAGTCGTTGAGCGTGCTGGACGGGATCTCCTCGAAACGCGAGCCCGACTTCTGGTACCACTGCCAGCGCACCTCGGTGCTGTCCGGCCAACCGAACCAGTTGACCTGCGCGCAGAGGCGCATCGCCCCATACTGGAACTGATTGCCGATGTTCTCGACCCGATCGGCCGCGTCGATGGCGGTTCCGAACCAGACCTGCACGTATTGCGAGGGCACCTGGGACGGGTCGTCCTTGTCGGCGCTCTTCAGAAGCACGGGCAGGAAGGCGATCTTGGCCCGCTCGGTCGGCGTCCGGGTGATGGAGGGCGTCGCCGTCGCGACCGTCCGAGTGGGCGATGGGGTGACCGGGTTCGCGGAAGTCGGTGTCGGCGGCGGGGCCTCGGTCAGCCCCTCGATCCGAACGTTGTCGATGAAGGCGCCCGCGTAGTCGCCGGAGCCGGTGTCATCGTCGAACCAGAACATCAGCTCGATGGACGGCTTGTTGGCCGCCTCGGCGAATTGGATCGGGGCGCTGAGGCCCAGCCACCGCTTGAGCAATCGGGCGTCGTTGATCACGATCGAGCTGCACTGCGCCTGGTTCGAGTTCGACTCGCGCCAGCAGACCTTCATGGCTCGCGCGCTGTCACCGCTGAGCGGCAGGTCCAGATAGACCGTGAAGTCTACCTGGACGCCGAAGGGGTAGCCGCTGGTATCGACGCCGTCGCGAAACAGCCGAGTGCCCAGGGGCTTGCCCAGGTTCTGACCGCAGGCGTAGTTGGGGCCGTTGCTGCCGCCGCCGGCGGCCCAGGCCGCCGCGACGCCGCCCTCGGCCGGATCCGTCTGACAGATCTGCCGGCTCCAGGCATCCACCGAGTCCGGGCCGAAGGTCCGGGTGATTTGATCGTCCACGTCCCAGTTCTCGGGCGGGAAGCTGCCGTCCTCGAAGTCGAGCTCGTCGATCAGCTCGGTCTGCGTGCGACCATCGACGATCTGGCCGGGGCCGCGGCGGAGCGTCTCCACCGGTTGCAGCAGGATCGGCTCGGTGCGCAGGGTGACCCGCGTCCCGTCGGCCAGTGATTCCGATCCCGAGGCATCGACCCGCGAACCGGACGACGGTCCTTCGCCCATCCGCGCGGCCAGCGCCGCGCGGCCACCCATCAGAATCAGGAGCGTCAACGCCGCGAGGCGCACCAGGCCCCCCACCCCCAGCCAAGACTTCGAAGCTCGCATGTCTTCCCTCCATTGAGACAGCCGGCATTCGGGCCGGCCGGTGGAACCCCCCGGGTGTGAAGCGCCCCTGCACCGCCGAAGAACGGCAGGGTGAGGGACTGCGGCGGGAGTCTAGCACAGGCCGCGCCGGCCGCGCCAGACCGGCCATGCGAACGCGGTGTGATTCGGGGCCCCGCGCGATCGCCCGGCTCAGGGCCTGGCGTCGAGCAGCCGGTCGAAGAGCGGGGTCTGATAGAGCACGTAGGCGGCGTTCAAGCGCTCGCCGTCCAAGGCCCGACCGCCCGCCAGCCAGATCTCGCGACCGTCGTTGCGCAGCGCCGCCGCGGCGGCGCGCCGCGGCGTCTGGAGTCGTGGCGCGGCGAAGGCCTCCCAGACGCGCTCGCCGCCCAGGTCGAGGGTCAGCGCAGCCGGTTCGTCGCGGTCGAGGCTGCCCCCGATGAGGTAGATTCGGCGCAGCACCGAGACCCCGATCGCCACCTGCCCGCTGCGTGGCGCCGGCAGCTCCATGCCGATGTCCTCCTGCCAGACCGGGCTGGCCTTCGGACGGAAGACCCAGTGGTTGATCTGGGGCCTGCCGGCCTCGTCCTCGCCGCCGATCAGATGCGCTTCGCCGTCGATGACCGCTGCGGCCAGAGCGCTGCGAGGCCGGGCCATGGCCGGCTCGGTGGTCCACGCCGGGTCACCCAGGCGATAGGACCACACCGCGTTCGTCGCGCTGCCGACCGTCGTACCGGTCCGGCCACCGAAGAGGTAGATGCGCCCGGTCAGATAGGCCAGGGCGTAGTCGCAGACCGGCACCGGCAGATTCGGACCGGTGCTCCAGCTGTCCGACTCGGTATCGTAGATCTCGACGCGGTCGCTGGGCTGTCCGGCTGCATCGCAACCCCCAGGCACCACGATGAAGGCCTGCGCCTCCACGGCCCGCGCGTCGCGCACCGGGCTCGGCTTGTCGGCCATGCGCTCCCACTCGGCCACGATGCCGCGTCGGTAGCGCAGCGTGTCGGCGAGCAGTCCCTGGTCGTCCTGGCCACCGATGGCGTAGACGCCGTCGGCCTGCACCAAGGCCAGCCCGTCGCGGGCGGTGGGCAGGCGTCCGATCGGCTGCCACTGGGGCTCGCGCATGACCGCCGGCGTGGGCAGCGGCGTGGACGGCGGCAGGTTGCCGACGATCGCGAGGCGATCGCGTAGCAACCAGGCCGTACCGGTCAGGAGCAGGACGAGCAGCAGCACGCCCAGGCCGGCGCCGCGCACGACCCGTCGCGAATGTCGGCGTGCCCGCTCCAGCTCCTCGGCCAGGCGCCGCGCCGCCTCGGCCTGGGCGGCGCGCAGGGCGACGTCGTCGCCACCGGCCCCTTCCGCGCTCGCTTCGAGCGGGTCGAGGCCGACATGGATCAAGCCCTGCTCGAGCGCACGCCGCATCGCTTCGGTCCGGTTGCCGGTGCCGAGCTTGGCGTTGATGTTGGTCAGATGCTTCTTGACCGTAGCCTCCGAGATCCCGCGACGGTGCGCGATCTCTCGGTTGGTGGCCCCGGTGGCGACGAGCTCGAGGATGGCGAGCTCGGTCTCGCTCAGCGGCAGCGGGCTTGGGCTCGGGGACATGGCGATGGCCCTAGGTCGACACGGCAAGCACCAACCCGGGCGGGCGGCGCGAACAGGAATTATACCATGCCGCCTCGGGGGCCGGTCGCCGCGGCCGTCGAAGGCTGCTTCAGGTTCAATCGGCAGACGCAGGCACGGCACAGAGGCTCTCGGCTCGGATCGAGCGCAGCCCGGAAGCGCCTGGCCCGGCTCGACTCGAGGATCTGCAGCAGGGCTCCGTCCGACGGCCAACGTCCGATCGGAGGATGGAAGAAACAGGGCCGCACCTGGCCATCGGCCTCGATCACGGCGCTGACCCAGGGGGCGTTGCAGCTGCCGGGCGCCGGCAGGTGCCCCTCCGAGAGCGCCCGGAAGTGATCCACCAGCCGCGCCTGCAAGCGCGCGGGCGTCTCCACCAGCCGGCACCGCGACTCGGGCTCGGCCCACAGCGCCTTCAGCTCGTGCTCCAGCGCATCGATCTCGGCTGCATCCGGAAGGAGGCGCCGGCGGGAGCCCTGCGGATCGGCGGCGCTGCGATGGAAGGCCTGGCTGTGGGCATCGACGGCCAGGAAGGAGAGGCTGTCCAGGTCCAGCTCGATCGCCGTTCGCAGCGTCGCGCGCAGCTGCGTGTGGTTGCCCCGCTGCACGGTACATCGCGCGCCGATGTGAAGACCGGGCGCCAGGGACCGCAGCGCGGCCAGCCCCCGGGCGAGCAGGTCGAAGGCGCCGCGCCGGCCCCGAATCCGATCGTGAACCGCCGGCGGCCCGTCGAGCGAGATCACCAGATCGTCGACATGCCGCGCGATCGGGGCGGCCTGCTCGGCCAGGCCGGGGCCCGCCGCCAGGAGGGTGATGCCGACGCCACGTCGGGTCAGCGGCGCGACCAGGCCCCAGAGATCGGGATGCAGCAAGGGTTCGCCGCCCGAGAGCAGCACCCGCGACAAGCCGGCGGCCCGCCAGGCATCCGCTTCGGCGGCCAGGGCCGCGCCATCCAGCCGGCTGCCGCGCCCCTGGCGCCAGATCTCGCACATCCGACAGGCCAGCCCGCAGCCCGATTGCGGCTCGAGCACCAGCAGCGGCAAGCCGAGCATCCCGGCCCCGCTGGCCATGGCGCTTCGGCTTGCGGTCGCCTCGAAGCGCCCGTCCGTGCCCGGCCGCGGGCCCAGGCTGCTGGTCACGCCGGGGCCCGGTCCGAGCTTGGATGGGCCAGGAGCAGCGGGAAGTCGGCCGACTCGCGACCGGTAGCCAGCCGCCGTCGCAGGCGATGCCAGCGCCAGCTGCGGCCGTGTCGGGGGCTGATCCAGGTCCAGGTCAGCCCCAGCTGCCGCCCCAGCTCGTGGATCTCCGTCACGGCGAGAAACTCACGGCTGTCCAGGGCATCCGAGGCAAAGCCGTAGCGGCTCAAGTAGTCCGAACGTCGACCGCTCCGCATGGCGGCGCCGGCAGCCGCATCCCGATACACCGGCGAGTCCATGATGACGATTCGACCGCCCGGGGCCAGGACCCGGAGCGCCTCGCGCAGGCTGTCGCCGTAGTCGGAGCTGTAGTGGAAGCTGGCGTTGTAGACGACGAGGTCGGCCTGGTGGTCGGCCAAGGGCAGCCGGTCGAAGTCGGCCAGCAGCGTTGGAAAGGGCGCCGGGAGATCGGCTTGGAGCAGGCCGGCGGCACCCAGACCGAGCGTCGGATGGCTCGAGAGGTCGACCGCGACCGGCCGATGGCCCAGCAGGGCCAGGCGTCGGCTGAGCCAGGCCTGCCCCGCACCCAGATCGAGCACCCGAAGCCCGATCCCGGGGTCGAGGCTCAACACCTGCTCGACCAGGCAATCGAAGCTGGCGGCGCGGATGTACCACTCCCAGGCGAGAGGGTGGCCCGGGTCGGGCCAGGGCAGATCGCGCAGCATCGCGACGTCGCGACCGCGGCCTTCGGCCGCGCGCACCGCCTCGTACTCGCTCAGAAAGCGCTGGATGCGCGGCGTGGTGGGCCGAAAGTCCCAGGCGGACGGCCCCGGCGGGGCTGGGTCCGTCGCCAGGAGTCCCGACGCCGAGTCTGCCTCCGAAACCGGACGGGGCGTGCGTCGATAGACCCGCCCGCAAGCCTCGCAGCGCAGCTCGGGTCGGGCATCGACCTCGCTCGGGCCCAGTCGGGTCCGGCAGTCCGGGCAGGCGAGCTGGGGCCAGATCATGGTCGATGCCCCGTGCCCGCCGCCTGGCCATCCAGCCGAAGATAGCGGGCGACGTAGTGATCCGAGAGCCGATCCGCCAGCGGCAGCCGCTCGATCCGGCGCTCCACCGCCGCCAGGACCTCGAGCGCCCTCGGCCGGCCCCGGAGCCAGGCGGCCTGATCGGTCGGCGGCAGGAGCAGACCGAGCGCCGCTCGACCGAGGGGCCGGAAGCCCGGCGCGAGCGCACGATCGAGGCGAGCCGGACCGGGATAGGCGAGGCGCAAGGGCATGCCGCCGATCCGAGCCGGGCCCGCGTTCGGCCGAAGCCTGCGCAAGGCACGCGGGTCGAGACGCAGGCCGAAGCCGAGCAGCTCCCAGACGCAGACGGGACCCATCGGCACCAACAGGAGCCTCGCACCTGGGCGCAGCCGCTGGGCGATCGCGGTCCCCAGGGCCGGTAGATCGGCGATGCAGTTGAGCACGCCGAAGCTGGCGAAAGCCCCGTCGTAGGGACCCTCGAGCTCGGGCAGCTCGGCCAGACGCTCGGCCGGCGCATGCGCCAGCCGCAAGCCGGACGGTCTACCGGCTTCCTCCCAGCGCCGGCGCGCCTGGGTCAGCATGCCGGCCGAGGCGTCGATCGCGTCGACCGCGAGCCCGCGCCGCACCAGGTGCAGCGCATCGATGCCGGTACCACAGCCCAGCTCCAGCAGGCGCTCGCCGGGCGCGAAGCTCGCGTCGAGGTGGCGCCACACGGCCGCGCGCAGCAGCCGCCCGAGGGGCGAGGCGCTGAAACGCGCATCGTAGTCCTCCGCCAGACCGTCGAATGCCGCCGGTCCGGCCGGAGGCGCCAGACGGATCGCGCCCCCGATCTCCGAGTCCACCATGCGTTCAGGCTGCCACCGAATCGGCTCCCGGTCCAGCCGTCTGCCTCGGGACCCCGGTCGATCACGCCTCGCGCTCCCAGGCCCGCAGGCGCATGGCCAGTCGCGCCCTGGCGATGCCCCACAGCGCGCCTGACGCCGCGCGCCATCGGATGCCGCCCTCGGACGGACGCCTGGCGACAGCCAGCGCCAGGCGCGCCTGCAGCAGGCGCGATGCAGCGGCGTAGTAGCGCTTCGATCGACGCCCGCGAATCGCATGGTCGCGGTCGGAGCCCGCCTGCCAGGGCTTGAGCGCCACGATCCGATCCGCGACCTCGGCGTGGTAGGGCGTGCCGCGGATCGGGTAGGCGACCGTGCTCAGACAGCGGTCGGGCCGGATCCGGGCCACTTCGGCGACGGTCGCTTCGATGTCGCTTCGCGTCTCGCCCGGGTAGCCCCACATCACGAACATGCCGACCGCGATCTCCTGCCGCCGAAGCGCGTCGGCGGCACGGCGCAGCTGGGCCAGGGTGATTCCGCGCTCCATGGCGTCGAGGATGCGCTGCGAGCCGCTCTCGGCGCCCAGCCAGACCCGATAGCAGCCGAGCTCGGCCAGCAGCCGCGCCACCTCGTCGTCGACCCGGTCGGCGCGAGTGATGCACTCGAAGGGCAGCCGCAGCTGCCGCGCGCGCATCTCGGCGGCGAAGTCCCGCAGCCAGCGCGTGCTGGCCGTGAACACGTCGTCGGCGTACCAGAGCTGGTCGGGCCGAAAGCGGTCGTGCAGCCAGGCCACCTCGTCGGCGACGTCGGCCG
This sequence comes from Caldilineae bacterium, assembly GCA_020634625.1. Classification (GTDB taxonomy): domain Bacteria; phylum Chloroflexota; class Anaerolineae; order Epilineales; family Epilineaceae; genus JACKBJ01. The sequence goes on from JACKBJ010000020.1 coordinate 25,596, forward strand.
CCGGGCGTCGGGCATGGCGGTGACCGAAGACGGCATGGCTGCACCAACGGCAGCGCCAGGCGCAGCCGCGAGCCGTCACCAGGTTCAGCGAGCTTCGCCCATGGTGTCGACGCCAGCAGTCCAGATAGGGGGCCAGATCGATGGCTTCACGATCGGGCCAGGGCAGGTCGCCGAGATTGCCCAGGTTCGGACGGGGCGGCGTCCGAAAGCAGCGCCCGTCGGCATCGAGAAAGCTGAGGCCGGCGATCGAGGCCAGGTCTTGGGTCCCGGCCCGATCGAGGGCCGGCAGCAGCTCGGCCAGAGTGCGCTCACCTTCGCCGTGGACGACCACGCTGGCGCCGGCAGCCAGATACTCGGCGGCATTCTCGGCCGGGTCCGGTCCACCCATCACGATCCACCGCCCCCATGCGCGACCGACGCGGATCAGGTCGAGCGCGGCGCCGCGCGTCATCAGGTTGGCGTAGATGCCCAGCACCGGCGCGTCGCATCGGGCCAGCCGATCCAGATGCCTGGCTCGGCTGTCGAAGGTGCAGTCGACCACGTCCACCCCGAATCCATCGCGCTTCAGGTAGGGAGCCAGGCTGAGCAGCCCCAAGGGCGGATACGGCTTCATGTAGCGCCGCTCGTGGACGTCCTCCGCCAAGCGGTAGGCATGGGTCAGCACGAGGTCCTGGCGCATGCCGGCTCAACCCGCGTCCGCGGCCAAGGAGAGTCGGCTCGGCTCGGCGGATCGTGCCGCGGCCTCGCCGGCCGCCAGCGCCAGCCACGCGGCCTGCGCCTCCGCCAGCTCCCGCTCGGCCTCCTGACGCTCCAGGGCGCCGAGCGGCCGATCCAGGTTCAGCATCGCCGCGTGCTCGCGATGCAGGGCCGCATGCAAGGCCCGGTAGAAGTCGGTCCGGTACGTTCCCTGGAACAGCATCGCCAGGTCGCGGCTGTCCTCCCAGTGGTCCTGCCGGCCCATTCCGGCGGCGACCCGGGCATGAAAGGGCGTGCCGGGCAAGGGATAGCTGACCGAGACCCCGATCGCGTCGGGTCTGAGCCGGCGCACCAGATCGGCGCTGGCCTCGATGTCGGTCCAGACCTCGCCGGGATAGCCCAGCTGCAGGAAGAAGGCCACACGAATGCCATGGCGGCGCAGCCGCTCGACCGCGGCCGGAAGCTCGGTCGACCGATAGCCCTTCTGCATGGCATCCAGGATCCGCTGGGAGCCGCTCTCGACCCCCAGCCATAGCTCCTCGCAGCCCGCCCTCGCGAGGCCCTCGGCATAGGCCTCGTCGATCAGGTCCACCCGACTCTGGGCCTGAAAGGGAAGCCGCAGCTTGCGCCTGGCCATCGCGGCGCCGAAGGCCGACGTCCATCCCGGCGCCAGCCCGAAGACATCGTCGACGAACCAGATGCGGTCGGGTGCCGCGCTCGCCGCCAGCTCGGCCAGCTCCTCCGCCACGGCCTCGGGCGACCGGGCGGCGTGCCGCCGCCCCCAGATCGGACGCGCGCACCAGTTGCAGGCATAGGGACAACCGCGAGAAGCGGCCACGTTCAGGCGGAAGTGGCCGTGCGCCGCGTGCCAGATGCGGCGATAGGCATCCAGGTCGACCAGATCGCGCGCCGGCGGCTCGAATCGGTCGGGCCGGGTCTCGATCGGCCGCTGGCGACCCGGCCGCGGGTCCGTGCCGGGAAGGACCAGACCCGCCACGTCGCCCAGGACCTCCTCACGCGCAAGCGGCCCCGATTGCAGCAAGCGGTGGGCCGCCTCGACCAGCGTCTGCTCACCTTCGCCGACGATCACGGCGGTCGCGCCGGCGGCGAGCCAGGCACTGGGCAGGTCGCTGGGGTCGGAACCGTGGACGAGCACGGGCAATCCGGCGCGGCGAGCCGACTCGAGCATGCTCAGCCCGGCCTGGCGCATGCGCGTCAAACACATCTTCGAGAGCCAGTTGAAGCTGTCCTCGTAGATGGCAACCAGCTTGGGGCGGCAGGCCTCGATCGCGGCCGGAAAGGCCTCGGGTCCCGGCGCCAGCATGGCGTCGAAGAGGGCCACCCGAAGGCCCGCCTTGCGCAGGGCTGCCGCGGCGTAGAGCGTGCCGAGCGGGGGATAGGGCATCTGACGTTGAACCTGTTTCGGATCCAGCGCCATGAACAGGGAATGGGTCAGGAGCAGGTCCACCGCCTGTCCGCCACGATCGGCGCGACAGTGCGGCGCACGGGGCTCCGAAGCGGACGGGCTCGGGCGCCCCGCCCCGGGCACTGGCATCACCGAGACGCGCCGGCTTCGGCCCGGCTCGGCGATGCTGCCGGGCTTCCGAGCGCTAGGGGGTTCGGCCCCCCCATGGCCGCGCGCCCGGTCGAGGGGACTTGGCCGGGAGCCCGGCGTTCGAGGCCGGGCTCGTCGAGACCCGCCCGACTCAGCGGCTCCAGCAGCGCCGTAGCGACCCGCTTCGGGCGGCCGTCCAACCAGACGGCCTCCGCCGGCTGGTCCAGGGCATCGAAGAGCCAGGACAGATCCGGATCGGCCACGAGCGGCCTGCCCGAGGCCATCACCAGCCGCAGGTCGGCGCGCCGCCGATCCAGGAGCTGCTCCGCCGGCGACCGGCCGTCGTCGCGCAACACGACCAGGTCGGCCGGCGCGCCCGCCGCAAGCCTCCCGGCCTGGGGTCGGCCGCAGAGTCGTGCGCCATGCCAGGTGACCATCGCCAAGAGCCCCGCCGCGTCGACCAGGCCGGTCGACGCGGCGCAGCGCAGCTCGTCGAGCAGGTCACGCGAGCCGGTCATGCGCGAGTCGGTGCCCAGAGCGGCGAGGCCGCGGGCCGCGAAAGCCCGCGGGTCGGCGACCTGCCCGAACAGGCGCTGGTTGCTGGCCGGACACCAGACCATCCCGACTCCGGCCGCCAGGGCCGCCGACCGCTGCGCGGGCAGCAGTCCGACCGCGTGCACCAGTCGCGTCCCGGGCCGCAGCGCACCGGCTTCGACCAGGTCGGCGAACTCGGTGGCTGCCCGTGCGCCGATGCCTTCGGCGGCGTGCACGAACCAGGGCCGTCCCGGGGGGCATTCGGCCAGGCTGGCCCGCAGGTCGGGGCCGTAGCTGCCGGCGAGCGCGAGGGAGTGCGCCCAGCCGAGGTCGGCGACGACATGGGTCGGAAAGCCGGGTTCGTCGAAGATCGTCAGCCAAGGATCATGGTGCACCACGGTGGTGACACCCGCCAACGCGTTGGCCAGGCCGCCCTGCCAGGCGCGCCGGCCCGCCGGGATGCCTCGCAGCCGCCGAAACTCGGGCTGCTCGATGCGCGACCGCATCGCGACGATCCAGTCGGCGGCGTGGCGGTAGCCACCGCCGGCGGGCGTGGCCGGGAAGCAATCCAGCTGGAGGTGGGCGTGGGCGTTGACCAGACCCGGCAGGATCAGGTGCCCGTCCAGGGCCACCCGGTGACCGGCCGATCGGCGAGCCCCTTCCGCTCGATCGACGCGCGCACCGCGCAGGCGCAGCGTCGCCCTCCGCGACCCGTTCCGCGCCGCAGAGGCGATTCGCGCCCCCACCAGCTCGATCTCGGTCACCTCACGACCTCCCATCCGGTCGGACCCGATGCCAGCCCCGACACCCGGCTGCAGGCATCGGCGGCGCAAGGCCGTGCGCCGGTGCTCGACTCCGGCTGGCATGGGGGCGCGCCCGCCCGTATCCTGCCTGGCCGGGACGCTCGCCCCAGGGACTCATGGTAGTCGGCGCTTCGGCGGGGGTCCAAGCGGCCCGCCCGGGCCCTGCCGACCCTGGCTGGTGCCACGCAATCGGAAGGTCGAGATGGACGAACCCGAAGTGCTGCCGCCCCGTGCGGCCTACGACCGCTGGGCGCCGAGCTACGCGCAGTCGGGCCGAAATCCGCTCACCCGAGCGGGCCAGGACCTGCTCGAGAGCCTGTTGCCGCCCTTGGTCGATATGGACCTGCTCGACCTGGCCTGCGGCGACGGCCGGTGGACCGAGCAGGCCCTGGCGGCCGGAGCGCGGAGCTGCATCGCTGCTGATTTCAGCGCCGGCATGCTGGGCGCCGCGCGCGCGCGACTCCCAGGCGCGCCACTGGTGGCGGCCGACATGCATCGCCCCCCCTTCCGGGCCGAGAGCTTCGACCTGGTGATCCTCGCGCTGGCGCTGAGCCATGCCCGCCGGCCGGCGCTGGTCATCGACGCCTGCGCCGTCCTGCTGCGTCGCGCGGGGCGGCTGGCGATCCTCGACCTGCATCCGAGCGCGGCCGAACGCGGCTGGCACCGCAGCTTCCGTGACGAAGCCGGCCGGCGCCTGGCGGTCGCCTGGCAGCCCTGGTCGATCGATGCGGTGGAAGACCTCATGCGCTCGGCCGGGCTGGACCTCGAAGCGCGGCGCGAGGTCACGCTTGACCCGGATCGGCTGCCGACGCCGGCGCCCTCCAGCGCCAGCGCCGGACCGGCACTGTACGCCCTGGTCGCGAGACGAGCCCCGTGACCCGGTCCAGCCCGGCGCATGCGGCGCGATCGGCCGCCGGAGGCGTCGGCCGACCCTCGCATCAGCGATCGTCGTTTCCGTTGAAGGCCGCCGGCAAGTAGATGCGGCTGCCCGCGATGGCCGGGCCGATCTCCAGGGCCAGCGCTTCGTCCAGGTAGCTGGCGTCGCCGCCGGCGGTTCGGGCTCCTCCATAGACCAGCATGCGACCGCCCCGCGCATCCCAGACCGCGCCATGCCCGGCCCGCGGCTGCGGCACCGCACCTTCCGCCTCGAGCCGTTCCCAGCTGGGGCGACCCGGATCGTCGTAGTCGAGCCGCCAGAGATCGGCCAGGTCCTCGGCGCCGGCTTCGCTGGCCACGTAGCCCCCGAAGAGGTAGCCGGCCGCGGACTCGCCATCGAAGATCAGGCTGGCGCCGATGCGCGCGCCCGGCGCACCCTCGGGCGCGATCGGCGTGAGGCGCTGCCAGGCATCGGCCTCGTCGATCCGAGCCAGATCCAGACGCCAGATCGCGTCCACCGGCTGGCCCATCCCGTCCTGACCGAAGGCAACGACCAGGTGTCCGCTGCCAGATTCGACCGCCAGAGCCTGGTGCAGGTAGGCGAAGGGCGTCGGCGGCAGCGGCTCCCAGTCGCTCCCATCCTGCGACAAGTCGAGGCTGTAGGCCGCATCCTGAAGCGTATTGGTCCCGTACAGATCACCGCCGAACAGAACCGCGCGTCGACGGGCGGCGTCATAGACCAGTGCCGGGAACCAGAGCGGCAGGGATCGTTCGGACTCCATTCGGGACCAGACTCCACTGTCGAGATCCAGGAAGAAAGTCTGGCCTTCCTCGCAGTCGCAGACCAGCAGCAGGCGATCGCCCTCGGGATCGACCAGCGCCCGTGCACCGATCAGGCCGCGGCCCGTCTGCCGGGGTCGGGGCAGATCGCCGCTGCCCCGCAGGTCCGTCCAGGAACCCTCGGGGCTGGCGAGATCGAGCTGTCGCGCCCGTCCCGGTAGGCCGAAGCCGGACTCGCCGCCGATGACCACCAGCGCGTTCCCGGGCGTGACCAAGGCCGAATGTCCGGCCAAGGGCTGGTCGGATGCGAGCTGGGTCCATGCGTAGCGCAGGTCCTCGTGGTCGGGCATGGCGACGGCCGGGCGCTGAGCCAGCAGGGCAACCAGCAGCGGCAGGATTAACGGAAGCATGCGGCGCACGGGGCGCTTCGTCGGGGCGGTGGTCGTCACTTCGGATTCCTCCAGGATGGCGTCTCGTCGCGCGGCGGTTTCCAGACGCCACAGGCTACCATTATCCTTGCGTTTGGCGAAGCCAGCGGGGGTCACCCGAACGCCGGAGCCGCATCACGACGCCAGATCGATAGGATGCCCACGCAATGGCCACTCCGCTCGTCCCCAGGCTCGGGACCCCCGAGCCGTCCCGAGGACCCGACCGCCGGGTCGCGGAGCGCTGGCGCGCGTGCCTGGCAGGCTGCCTGTTGCTGCTGTCCGGCATCGGCGGCTGTGGGGGACCGGTCGCGAAGCCGCGATCCGATCCGGCTCCGAGTCGGGTGGATTCAGCGAGCCTGTCTCCGACGCCGAGCCCGGGAGCGCCGAGCCCGGCGCCGGCCGAACCGGCCGGGCTGGCATCGCCGACCGTCGACCGCCTCGAGCCACGTCCGTCGCGAGCGCCGGCAGGAGCGGCGCGGATTCGACTCGAATCGGTCGCCGGCGGTTTCGAGCAACCGCTGCTGATCCTGGATGCCGGCGACGGGCGATCGCGGCTCTACGTCGCCGAGCGCGCCGGGACGCTGCGTGCCTTCGACCCGACCGAAGCGTTCGAAGCACCGCGGCTGGTGCTCGACCTGCGCGCCTCGGTCGAGACCGACCACCCGGAGCAGGGCTTGCTCGGCCTGGCCTTCCACCCCGATTTCGAGTCCAACGGCCGGCTCTTCGCCAGCTACACCGCGGTGGGCGGCGATGCCCGGGTGACCGAGCTGGCCTACGATCGGGCCGCCGACGCCTTCGATCCGACGCGAGAGCGAGAGCTGCTCCGGATTCCCCAGCCCGCGAAGAACCACAACACCAGCCACCTCGCCTTCGGCCCGGACGGCATGCTCTACCTTGGCGTGGGCGATGGGGGCGGGGCCAACGACCCATCCGGCAACGGTCAGAATCCGGCCAGCTTGTTGGGAAAGATCCTCCGAATCGACGTGGATCGGATGGACCACGGGCTGGCCTATGCCATTCCGCCCGACAACCCCTATGTCGGTGAGCCGGGTCATGCCGCGGAGACCTGGGTCTGGGGCCTGCGCCATCCCTGGCGCTTCAGCTTCGATCGTGGCTCCGGGGCGCTGTTCGTCGGCGAGGTCGGCCAGGCCGACTGGGAAGAGGTCGACCGCCTCGAGGGCGGACCGGGCTTTACCGGCGCCAACCTCGGCTGGCCCGTATTCGAGGCCGAGCACTGCCTCGCGTCACCCGACGCCTGCAGCACCCCGGACGCGCGGTCGATGCGCCCGCCGATCCTGAGCTACGCCCACTCGGACGGCAACTGTTCCATCATCGGCGGCTTCGTCTACCGCCCGCTCGATGCCGGCGACCGACTCGCCGGCACCTATCTGTTCGCCGACTTCTGCAGCGGCCGCATCTGGGGCGCGAGTCCGTCGGCCTCGGGCATCTGGACGCAGCGGGAGCTGGCCGACACCGACCTGAGCATCAGCAGCTTCGGCGAGGACGCGGCAGGTCGACTCTATGTGAGCGACCTGGCGGGAGGCGCCATCTACCGGATCGACAGCGAGCGCTGAGCCGCGATCGACCCGCGAGCTCCAGCTCAGCCGGGCTTCCGAGCGACGGCCACCAGGGTCGTTCCGCGCATCCATCGCCGGAATCGGTGGTCGACCCCGAGCAGGGTCGGCATCAGGCTGGTATAGGCCCGGTAGGCCGGGCTGTCGCCGAAGCGGTCGAAGCGATGCTCGGCGCCCGACCGGCGCAACGATCGATCGTAGGCTCGCATGACCGAGCGCTGGAATGGAAAGCCCTCCGTGGACAGGTCGAGCAGATCGAAGTCCGCCAGGAGGCGCTCCAACTCCGTCACGGAGAACCGCGTGACGTGGCCGGCGTAATCATCCATCACCGTCCATTGTCGCCGATCATGGGGCGTGGTCAGGATCAGGATGCCCTTCGGGCGCAGAATCGTCCGAGCGTAATCCAGGATACGCTCGGGCGATTCGACGTGTTCCAGCACCTCCGAGCAGACGGCCAGATCGAAGGCGGCCCGCCAGGACTCGGGTGGGGCCTCGGTGGCGTCGCCAACGAGGAAGCTCGCCCGGCCGCCCAGGCTGCCCGAGCGGCGCGCCGCCAGGCTCGCCAGCGCGATGGCGCGCGCGCTCGGATCGACGCCGATCACCGGGTAGCCGCTCGCGGCCAGAGCCATTGTGCTGCGGCCGAGACCGCAGCCGATGTCGAGGGTCGCACAGCCGGCCGGGGCACCGGTCCACGCCCGTGCCAGCGCCACCGTGGTCTGCGTCAGATGACGCAGCAAGGGATCGCGGTGCTGCGAGCGCATCAGCTGGTTGAGCTCGGCCTCGTAGATCTGCACCTGCTGCTCCTGTTCGGATCCCGGCATGCGGGCCCACCTGGGCCAAGCGAGGGATGCCCGCGATTATAGCAGGCCCGACCTCGGCGCTCCCCCGTCCCCGATCCGTCGGCCTGGGCTATAATCCCCTGCGTTCCCGAATCGCCCCCTCGCACTGCCCTGGATGACTCCATGCACTCGACCTGCTCGGCTTCGGCCATCCGGCGGACCCTGGCGAGCCTGACGCTCGTCGCCTGCGCCACCGTGAGCGGTGCCTGCCTGTCCAAGCCGGCGCCGACCGCCCCGCCGGGCGGCGTCGAGCTGTACACGCGCTACTGTGCGGCTTGCCATGGCGCGAACGGAAAGATCGCCGAGGCGGTCACGAATCCGGTGACCATCTCGCATCCGGAGTTCCTGCGCGCGGTCGATGACCAGTTCCTCTTCGACAGCATCGCCTACGGCCGACCGGGCGCCAACGGGCGCGGACGCCCCGGGAGCAAGATGTCGGCCTTCGGCCTCGACGAGGGCCGGGTCCTGAGCGATGACGAGATCCGGCTGATCGTCGGCTACCTGCGCAGCTGGCAGACCGAGCCCAGTATCGAACTCGAGCCCTTCTCGTCGGCGGGTGGCGATCCGCTCGCGGGAGCGGCCATCTACGCGGCACAATGCTCGGCCTGCCACGGCGAGGACGGATGGGGCACGGCAGGTCCACGGCTTGCCGGTGCGACGTTGCAGGCGACCGCCAGCGACGCCTACCTCCGCCACTCGATCCTGACGGGCCGGCCGGGCACGGCGATGCCGTCCGTGCCGCTCAGCGATGCCGACATGGCCGACCTGGTCGCCTTCATCCGCGGGCTGGACGATTGAACATCGGGAGCGTCAAGATGTCGACCGACAGGCAAATAGCGTCGGATTCCAGGCCGCCGATCGACGGTCTTCTGGAACGCCATGGCGCGCAGCTGGCGCTCGTGGCGGCCTGGACCGCCATGCTCGGCAGCCTGTACTTCAGCGAGGTGATGCACTTCGAGCCGTGTCGGCTGTGCTGGTTCCAGCGCATCCTCATGTACCCGATCGCCCTGATCGGCCTGGTCGGCATCCTGCGTGCCGACCGCGGGGCATCGCTGTACATCCTGCCGCTCTCGTTCCTGGGCATGCTCGTTTCCGGCTACCACGTGCTGCTGCAGCATGGATTCTTCTCGGAGTCGAATGCCTGTCTGCGCGGCGTCCCCTGCTCGGCACGCTACATCAACTGGATGGGCTTCGTCACGATCCCGGTGCTCGCATTGGCCGGTTTCCTCGTCATCGGCTTCGCCAGCTCGGCGGCGCTGCGGGCCGCGCCGCGCGACGATCCGTTCCGGCGCCGCGTGCTTGCCGCGCTGATCCCTGTCGCGGCCGTCCTGGCCTGCTTCGCGCTCCTGCTCATCACCCGTACTTGATCGCGCCCCGCGCGACCCCGAACAAGGAAAGACCCCGAAACCATGGTCGATTCGATCTTTCAACCCGTGCTCGTGCTGCACTCGCTGCTCCGCTGGGCCGTCGTCGTCCTGCTGGCGCTGGCGCTGCTTTCGGCGCTTCGGGGCTGGCTCGGCCGCCGCAGCTGGTCGCCGAGCGACGACAAGCTCGGACGCTTCCTCACGATGAGCGCCGACCTGCAGCTGCTTCTCGGCCTGCTGCTCTACGCGATCAGCCCGATCACGGTCAAGGCCCGGGCCGACATGGGCGCGGCCATGGCCGACGCGCAGCTCCGCTACTGGTCGGTCGAGCACTTCAGCCTGATGCTCGTGGCGATCGTGCTGATCCACGTCGGTCGCGCACGCAGCCGCCGGGCGATCGACGCCGTCCTCAAGCACAAGCAGGCGGCCATCTTCTTCGGCCTGGCCGCGCTGGCGCTCCTGGTCGGCGTCCCCTGGCCCTTCCTGCCCAACGGTCGGCCCTGGCTGCCCTTCTAGGTGCCTCACCTGCGCGATCCGATGCCTTGGATCGGGTGCCCGGCAATCCGCACCGAAACGAGAGCGGCGGCCCCATGGGGCCGCCGCTCTCGTTTCGGAAGCAGCGCAAAGGCCGCAGTCCGGCGGCTCAGCTCGGGACTTGTGCCTTCGGCGCCATCTTCAGCAGCTTCGCGACCAGGCGCTCACGCTCCTGACGATCACGAGCCTCGACGATGCGAGCCTTGAGCTTCTTGACGCGCTTGTCCTGCTTGCGCCGCTGCACCAGCCGTCGGTGCTTCTCGGATGCAGCCATGGGTTCCTGGTCCTTGCCGTGCTGGCTTCTCAAGACGGCCTCCACCCGCGCCGGCGGCGGCGGGGTGTCCGTCTCTGCGTGGGATGTCAGGGGTTGAGTCTAGCCCAAGCGCTGCCCGGAGGCCAGGGCGCGAGCAGGATCGGCGCGGCGCCTCGCGGTCGGCGTCGGTCCGCGCCGGGCTGGCGACGACCCCGGAAGGCACCTAGAATGGAGGCGTTGGGGACTCCCGCTCTGCCCCCGCGGACACCCTTCGATTCACCCGTCGCCGCGCAGCGCATCCATCCGGCACCCCAGGGAGCCCGTCGCATGACCAGCCAGCGACTCCAGGACTTCGGCACCTCGATCTTCGCAGAGATGTCATCGCTCGCCATCGAACACGGCGCCATCAACCTGTCGCAGGGCTTTCCCGACTTCGATGGCCCTCCGGCGCTGATCGAGCTGGCCCTGGAAGCGATGAACGGCGGCCAGAACCAATACGCAAGGTCGATGGGGCATCCGGAGCTGGTGCAGGCGCTGGCGCGGCAGACCCGCGAACACCATGGCCTCGACTACGATCCGTGGAGCGAGATCGGCGTCTTCTGCGGCGCTACCGAAGCGATCGCCGCCAGCTTGCTGGGCATCCTCGACCCCGGCGACGAAGTCGTCCTGATCGAGCCCTTCTACGACAGCTATCCGGCGCTGGTCTCGCTGGCGGGCGCCACCGCGCGCTTCGTGACCCTGCGTTTCCCGGACTTCGCCCTCGACGTGCAGGCCCTGGCGGACTGCATCGGACCCCGAACCCGCGCCATCGTCCTCAACACGCCGCACAACCCCAGCGGCAAGGTCTTCGATGCCCAGGAGCTCGAGGCCATCGCGGGCTTGTGTCGACGGCACGATCTGATCGTGATCGCGGACGAGGTCTACGAGCATCTGTGTTTTGGTCGGGCACGGCACCGCAGCATCGCCACCCTGCCGGGGATGCGCGACCGCACCCTGCGCATCTCCAGCTTCGGCAAGACCTTCTCGATGACGGGATGGAAGGTCGGCTGGGCTCAGGGACCGGCGGCGCTCATCGCGGCCGCCCAGTCCGCGCACCAGTTCCTGACCTTCTGCGCCGCCAGCCCGCTCCAGGTGGCCGCCGCCCGAGCGATCGATCGTTTCGGCGGCGACTACCTGGCGCAGCTCCAGCAGGACTATGACAGGCGCCGCAGCCTCCTGATCGAAGGCCTGGAAGCCGCCGGCTTCGGCGTGGCGGCTCCCGACGGCACCTACTTCGTGCTGGCCGAGTTCTCGGCCCTTTGGGAGGGTGACGACCGCAGTTTCGCCGAGCACCTGGTGCGCGAGATCGGCGTGGCCGCGATCCCGCCGAGCAGCTTCTACCGCGCCGAGCCGGAGGAGGGCCGACGCCTCCTGCGCTTCGCCTTCTGCAAGCGCCTCGAGACCCTCGAGGCGGCGCTGTCTCGCCTGGCTCGGCTGCCCAAGCGGCTGTGAAGGCAACGCCGCAGGGCCCCTCCGCACCCGGCCCACGGACGCGCTCCGGCCACGCGATCGACTATGGTGGCCCCTGTGCGCGCTGCGGCGAACGCCATGCGATCGACCTGACGGAAGGCGCCGCCGCGGCGGCGCTCGACCTGCTGGCGCTGCTCTGCCGGTCGGAGCGGCTGCCGACGCCGCCCGGCGGCCCGGCCGGCCCGCTCCTGGCACCGCGCCTGGCCGAGGATGGCGGCCAGATGATCGGCGTGCTGCTGGCCCGAACGCCGTCGGGCGCGACGCTGCGACTGCGGGCCTTCTCGGGCGCTTGGGACGGCCAGGTGCAGGTGCCGGGCTGGGCGCCTCCGCTGGCCTTCGCGGACGGCCTGCCCGCCTGGCGGCGGGAAGGAGAGGCGCGGTTGGACGCGCTCGGCGCGGCGATCGCGTCCGAACGTGCCGCAACCTCCGACGAAGGGTCGCGGCTGAGCGCTGCCCTCGTGGCCAACACGCAGCGCGACGCGCGGCGGCTGGCCGAGCTGCGCACGGCGCACCGCCGAGCCCGGGCCGAGCGACGCGCCCAGCGAGAGGCCTTGTCGGAGGCCAACCCGGGGCCGGAGACGGAGGCCTCGATTCGGCAGCAGCGCGCGCTCGACGCCGTCAGCCGCGTCGAGCGCCGGCAGCTGCGGGAACTGCGCCAGCACCAGCAACGCGAAGCGCTTCGGCTGGAAGCGGCGCTGGCCTCGCTCACCGCGGCCGAGACCGAGCTGGTCGAAGCGCGCCGAGCGCTCTCGCGCCAGCTGATGTCCCGCATTCATGGCGCCTACCGGATCCCCGATCGAAACGGCGCGCTGCACCCGCTGAGCCGTGCCTTCGGACGACCAGACGCCATGCCCAGCGGCGTCGGCGACTGCTGCGCGCCGAAGCTCATCGGCTGGGCGTCCCGGCTTGGCTACACGCCGATCGGCCTGGCGGAGTTCTGGTTCGGCAGCCCGCCGCCGGCCGGCGGCCGCCGGCACGGCGAGCTCTACGGCGCCTGTGCCCGCGCCTGTCAACCCCTGTTGGGCTTCATGCTCTGCCCGATGCCGGATTCGAGTCGCCGCGAATGAGCCCGCCCGCGACCGGCCGCTGCCAGCCCTTCGAGCCGCCGGACATGCGGTCCGTGCCGCTCGCGATCGTGCATGCCGAGGCTTGCCTGGTCGTCGTCGACAAGCCGGCCGGCCTCCTGGCGGTCCCAGGTCGTGGGCCGGATCGCCAGGACAGCGTAACGGAACGCATCCGTACGGGCTTCCCCGAGGCGCGCGGCCCACTGACGGTCCACCGTCTGGACATGGATACCTCGGGGCTGATGCTGGTTGCGCTGACGCCCCAGGCTCAACGGCGTCTGTCGATGGCCTTCGAGGCCCGCCGCGTCGACAAGCGTTATGTCGCGCTGCTGGATGGCGACGTGGTAGGCGACGCGGGTGAGCTGCGGCTGGCGACGCGGCTCGACCTGGAAAACCGTCCCCTTCAGGTCGTCGACCCGGTCCGGGGGCGGCTCGGTCACACCCGCTGGCAGCGGCTGGGCGTCGAGGTCGGACCGGAAGGCCGATCGGCGTGCCGCATCCGCTTCGAGCCCTTGACCGGACGCACGCATCAGCTGCGCCTCCACGCGGCGCACCCCGCCGGGCTGGGTCGCCCCATCCTGGGCGACCGCCTCTACGGCGATCCTGGCTCCGCGCCGCGCCTGATGCTGCACGCGACCCGGCTCGCCTTCGAGCACCCCGAGCACGGCAAACGCATGGAGCTGACCAGCCCCTGCCCATTCTGAGACCGGAGGAGGACCGCCATGCTGCACGTTGCCGGACTGCAGACCGACATCGCGTGGGAAGCGCCCGAGCTCAACTTCTCGCGCGCCACTGCGCTGGCCGAGCGCGCCGCTGCCGCCGGCGCGCAGCTGCTGGTGCTGCCCGAGATGTTCGCCACCGGCTTCTCCATGGCGACGCCCGTGGTGACGCCCTTTGCCGAGGCGACGCGCGAATTCCTAGGCGCGTTGGCGGTTCGCCTGGGCTGCTGGGTCCTGGCTGGCTACCCCGAGCCCGGCGATGGCGTCGCCACGGACTCGCGCGCCCGCAACGCCGCCTCCGTGTTCGACCCCCGCGGGGTCGAGCAGCTGCGCTACCACAAGGTCCACCCCTTCTCGCTGGCCGGCGAGGATCGCGTCTACGCCGGCGGCGACCGCATCGACAGCATCACGATCGAAGGGCTGCGCGTGACGCCGCTGATCTGCTACGACCTTCGCTTCGGCGAGATCTTCCGGGCTCGGGCCGAGACGACCGACCTCTTCGTCGTCATCGCCAACTGGCCGGAGGCTCGGCGCGAACACTGGCGCATCCTCCTGCGGGCCAGGGCCATCGAGAACCAGGCCTGGCTGCTGGGCGTGAATCGGGTCGGCGAGGGCGACGGGCTGCGCTATGCCGGCGACACGATGCTGGTCGATCCGCTGGGAGACGTGCAGGCGTCGGCCGCGGGTCAGTCGGCGCTGATCTGTGCCAGGGTCGACCCGAGCCGCGTGGCCGAAGTCCGCGCCCGCTTCGGCTTCCTGGCCGACCGCCGGCCGTCGGTCTACCGCAGCTTGTGACGAGGCACGGCGGCACGACCACGCCCGCATCGGCGATCCCCTAGGACCCGGCCTCCGGCGCGGTCAGCGCAACCAGACGCGTCACCGTGTTCAGGTTGCGCACCGTGCCGACGGCATCGAGCTGCCGTTCCAGCCAGCCCAGAGTCAGCTTCGTGCGCGCGCTGCCTGCCGGGTAGTGGAGGTAGGCCTCGCTTCCGATGACGCTGACGCGGTCCGGGGGCGAAGGGTCCGGATCCAGTCGGGCGATCCGCTCGGGCGCCGGTGCCCGCTGAAAGAACGCGATGTGCAGCCGGCTCGGCTGGCTCTCGGCATCGGCGAAGGGATGGGTCGCGAGCGCGGTCGCCAGCTGGTCGTGACGCCGGACCACGACCGCGCTGCGCAGGCCGAAGCGGTCTTCGATCAGCGCGCTGAGCTGCTGCTCCAGCTGCTCGGGCGGGTGGTTCGGGCTGCGCAGCAGGACGTTCCCGCTCGCCAGGATGGTCGTGACGTCCCGATAGCCCGCCTGCTCCAGGCAGGACCGCAGCGCGGCCATCTGCAAGGGTCGGCCGCCGACGTTGACGGCTCGCAGCAAGGCCGCGAGACGTGGGCTCACGCCAGCGAGCCCATCGGGTCCCAGGCCGGCAGCCGGATCGGCTCCGCGTCCAGCGCGGCGCGCAGCGCGTCCGGCAGGCGATCGCGGTGCACGGCGATCTCCAGCATGTGCTCGTCGAACCAGGAGTCGTTCATGGCGTAGAAGCCCTTGCGGCCGCCGTCCTCACCCCAGCTGTTCTCGACCCGCCAGCGCCGAGGTCGACCCTCGACCAGGTCGACGCCGGTGAAGAGCATGGCGTGGGTCATCATCGCATGCCCGTAGCGAAGGCGATCGGCCTTGTCGAGCTCGAAGTCGAAGCCGTAGACCGCTTCGTAGTCGAACAGGCGCGCATCCCAGAGCCCCAGGTCGCGACGCAGCATCTTGCCGACGTCGCAGCCGAACCAGACGGGTTCGCCCGACTGGATCACCTCCGAGGCCAAGGACTTCATCAGCGCGATCTCTCCGTTCAGGTAGACCACCGGCTCGCCACCCGCGACGTTGCCCAGATACTCGACCGTGAAGGTCCGCCCCATGGGGCTTTCGGGTCGCGGATCGTGAACCAGGCAGACGTAGTCCTCGATCGGCAGCGTCACGTAGCGCTCCGCGAAGGCTTGCGGCGTCAGCGAGCCGTCTCGATGAAAGGCGCCGTCCTTGTCGTTCCACTGCCAGTCGAAACGCTCCGGCGGCGTGCCCAGGTGGATCGAGAGCATTCGGTAGACCCGCTCGACCCGCGCGTCCTTGGCCGCCCGAAGCTCGACCGGGCTGGCGCCCTGGGCCTGCAGTGTCCGCAGCTCGCGCGCGCCGTCACGCAGGGTGTGGCACAGCAGATCGTTCATGCGTCCGGTGTTCGACGAGCTCTCGGTCTCGGGCATCGCGGCCTGCGGAACGAGGCCGTGCTTGCGGACGAGGTTGACGAACATGTTCCACTGCCCGCCATCGTCGATCGGCCGATGCAACAGGTAGTGCAAGGTCCGGTCGTCGATCGGCCGCTCGGCCAGCTCGATCATCGCCTCGAGGAAGTAGTTGGCCTTCTCGAGCTTGTCCCAGAAGAGGAGATGGTTCTGGCTGAACTCGAAGGTCTCGAGCCGCATGGCCCGCATCGCGCCCGGCCGCAGCAGGTTCAGGCCGGCGAAGAGCCAGCAGCGACCGGAGCGCTTCTGGTTGGTGACCTTCCAGTCGTCCAGCAGGTTCGAATAGCTGTGATCCAGCTCCGTCACGACGGCCCGATCCAGCGCCACGTCGTCGAGCGGCGACTGGGTCACCGCGTTCTGCATCAGCCGATTCCGCGGCTCGGCGTCAAAGGCCATGCGGGCTGCGGCGATCCGCTCGGGGGTCAAGGCACCCTCCGGGGCACGGGGTCCCTCGGGCGGCGCGAGCGTCGCTCGATCGGTTGGAGTCCGCGTCGTCATCGTCCAGCTCCTTGGCTCGGCGGCGGCCCTGGCGAGGGCGCCGCCCGATCAGTCGCGCTTGAATCGCGAGTAGTCCGGGGCCGCGTAGCGGGTCTTCCCGCCGTCGGTCATCTCCATCATGGCCTCGACCTTCATCTGCAGGCCGAACAGGTTGATGAAGCCACGGGCATCCGCCTGGTCGTAGACGTCGTCCTTGCCGAAGGTGGCGAAGTCCTCGCGATACAGGCTGCGCGGGCTCTTGCGTCCATCGACGATCACGTTGCCCTTGTAGAGCTTCAGGCGCACCGTCCCGGTGACATGCCGCTGGGTCTCGGCGATGAAGGCCTGCAGGCCCTCGCGCAGGGTGTGAAACCACTGACCGAAGTACACCATCTCGGCGTAGCGCGTGGCCAGCTGCTCCTTGAAGTGGGCGGTGTCGCGATCGAGGCACAGGGACTCCAGCTCGCGATGGGCGGCATAGAGCAAGGTGCCGCCCGGCGTCTCGTAGACTCCGCGCGACTTCATGCCAACCAGCCGGTTCTCGACGATGTCGATCCGGCCCACGCCGTGTCGCGCGCCGATCCCGTTGAGCCGCGCGATCAGCGCCGCCGGGGAGAGCGCCTCGCCGTCCACCCGCGTCGGGACGCCGCGCTCGAAGCTGATCTCCACCAGCTCGGGCGTATCGGGCGCGAGCTCAGGCGCCACCGTCCACTGATACATCGAAGGCTCGGGCGGCGTGTTGGGGTCCTCGAGCGTGCCGCCCTCGTGCGAGATGTGCCACAGGTTTCGGTCACGGCTGTACACCGAGGCTTCACGGCTCTCGATCGGCACCCCATGTGCCTCGGCGTAGTCGAGCGCGTCCTCGCGCGAACGAATCTCCCACTCGCGCCAGGGCGCGATCACCGTCAGCGCCGGGTTGAGCGCCTTGTAGGTCAGCTCGAACCGCACCTGATCGTTGCCCTTGCCGGTACAGCCGTGCGCCACCGCGTCGGCGCCGATCGCCTCGGCCACCGACACCTGCCACTTGGCGATCAGCGGCCGAGCGATCGAGGTGCCCAGGAGGTACTGGCGCTCGTAGACCGCCCCGGACTGAAGCATCGGGAGGATGAAGTCCCGCGCGAACTCCTCGCGCAGGTCCTCGACGATGCAATCCGAGGCGCCACTGGCAAGGGCCTTGGCCGGAAGCGCATCGAGGGGCTCGTCCTGGCCCAGGTCCGCGCAGAAGCAGACCACCTCGCAGCCGTAGTTCTCGCGCAGCCAGGGCACGATCACCGAGGTGTCCAGACCGCCGGAATAGGCCAACACCACCTTGCTCGCACGTCGCTCTCCAGTCATCGGGTTCCTCCGCGGTTCAGGGGCCGGTCGCGCCGTGCGCGCCATGGGATCGGTTCGGCATCAGGACCGGGTCGCTTCCAGCCGTTCGCGCAAGGCGCCGAGCTGGGCACGAACACTGTCCATGCTGCCGCCACCGGGGGTACGCCGCCGAGCGACCGAGCCAGCGGGCTCGGCGAGCGCCAGGTCGGCGCCCTCGAAGAGCGGGTGCGCCGCCTCGAGCTCGGCCGGCTGCAGGTCGGCCGGGCTGCGTCCCTGGCCGACGAGGCGGGTGACCAGGGCACCGACGACGCCGTGCGCCTCGCGAAACGGCAGGCCGCGCATGACCAGGACCTCGGCCAGGTCCAAGGCCGTCACCCAGGGGCTGACCGCCGGCGGATGGAAGCGGGCGCTAGCGACCATGCCCGACAATGCATCCAAGGCACCGGCCAGCGCATCGTCGGCCCGGAAGACCGCTGCCTTGTCCTCCTGCAGGTCTCGATTGTAGGTCAGCGGCAGGCCCTTCTGCAGCGCCAGCAATCCGCAGAGGTCACCGATCGTGCTGGCGGCCTTGCCGCGTGCCAGCTCGGCGATGTCGGGATTTTTCTTCTGGGGCAGCGCCGACGACCCGGTCGTGTAGCGATCGGCGTAGCTGGCCCATCCAAAGGGCTCCGAGGCCCAGAGCACCAGCTCCTCGCCCAGCCGCGAGAGATGGACCATGGCCTGGGCACAGCAGAAGGCATACTCGCTGACGAAGTCGCGTGCCGCGACGGCGTCCATCGAGTTGTCGAAGATCGCCGCCATGCCCAGGTCCTCGGCGACCCGCCGTGGATCGAGCGGCAAGCCGCTGCCGCCGGCCGCGCCGGCCCCCAGGGGCGAAACGTCGATGCGCGCCCGCGCCTCGCGAAAGCGCTCCACATCGCGCAGCAGCATCCAGGCATGGGCCAGCAAGTGCTGGCCCAGGGGCACTGCCTGGGCCGGCTGTAGGTGGGTCAGGGCCGGCACGAGGACGTCGCCGGCAGCCTCGGCCTGATCGGCGAGCACCGCGGCAAGCCGTCGCAGGCCCAGCACACGACGATCGGCGGCTCGGCGGAGATAGAGTCGCAGGTCGAGGCAGACCTGGTCATTGCGCGAGCGACCGGTGTGCAGCTTGCCGGCCAGCGGGCCGATCCGCTCGCCCAGCCGGCGCTCGACCGCGCTGTGCACGTCCTCGTCGCCGGGCAGAATCCCGAAGTCGCCCCGCTCGGCCTCGCCCTGCAGGTCCGTCAGGCCGTCGAGCAAGCGGGCGACCTCGTCGGCGCTCAAGAGCCCGACGGCCCCCAGCATCCGCACGTGGGCCAGCGAACCCCGCAGATCGTCCAGCAACAGGCGTCGGTCGGCCGTATCCACGGTGAAGCGCCACAGGGCCTCGTCCGGCGGCTCTTCGAAGCGCCCACCCCACAACGTGCTGCCCTGGCTCATCGCAACGCGCCTCCCAGTTCGAAGCGATCGATTATCGGCCGACCCGGCTTCGTGCGCAAGCCAGCGGCGGGTGCAACGTCCTTCGCGAAGCGCAGCCCATCGCTCGCGCAACCCGAATCGATCACGGCTGCTGCCGACCCGGCTCCAACCAGGCCGCGAACCCACCACTGTGCGCCAGGCGCAGGCAATCGGGCTCCTGGGCGCGCCGTGCGCCCAGTCGCAGCCGCACCCGACCGGATGGCCAGCCCATCGTCGGTGCGATCCCTGCGATGAGGGACTGGCCCACCAGCCCCATCGTCACGCGCGCGTTGATCTCGCCGAGCGGCTGCATGCGAACCCGTCCATCCGGGTCGCGGTAGCGCCAGGCATCCACACCGAAGGCGCCCCGATAGCCGATACCCGCCAGGGCGACGCCGGCGACCTCGAAGGCGGTCCGGATGGTGGAGACCGCGGGGTCAGGCAGCCCCAGCGCTCGCCCGGCCGCTTCGATCGAAGCGGCACCCTGCGCGAGCTCCAGGCCCTGGAAGCGGCCGAAGGGATCGGTCAGCTGCCGGTGCAGGCCGATCGGCCAGGGGCCGGCCCGATCGACCAGGCCGACCATGCCCCAGTCGTCCAGGCGCGTCATCCACGGCTCGAAGCGCAGGCTGCCCTGCCAGCGCAGCAGCTCGACGCACCGGCGCCGCGCTCCAGGCTCCGCCAGGTGTGCCCCCCGGCCGTGGACCCGGTCACGGCCGGCGGCCGAGAGCGGCGTCTTCAAGACCCAGCGCTGCTCCGGCGCCGACGCAGCGCCGCCCGCCGCCAGATGCCGCTCGATCGCCTCGAAGCTGTCGAGCATCCTGGCCCCGGGCAGGGCCCAGCCATGTTCCTGCGCCATGCGCAGCGAAAGTCCACGGTGGTTCGCCCGGGCTGCCGTGTCGGGGTCCGGCGGGAACAGGTCCAGCAGCGTCGCCCCCAGCTGACGCGGGTCGGTCGCTCGAGGCTCGCGAACCGAGGGCTCGGGCGCAGGATGCGCTCCGTCCGCGTCGGGCCCCGTCGCGCGCGCCGCTGCGCTCGGCGGCACCCCGCACCGCTGGCGCAACGCGGCAAGCGCCGGCGTCTCGCCCCAGCCGAGCACCGATCCGGTTCCCGGGACCTGCCCCAGCGGGCCACCGACCAGTGCCGGCCGCGGCAGCCCGACCCCATCATCGAGCGCCGACTCGTCCAGCGGCGCGGCCAGCCAGAGCCTGTCCTCCGGGCCGGTGGCCAGACCGCGCATCAGGCTGCCGGCGATCGCTGCGGCGTTGCGCGCGGCGACCGAGAGCGGCACCGGTCGTGGTGCCGACGCCGACGACGGTCCCGAGCTCGGCCAGGCCGAAGCCCAGTCGGCCTCGCAGTCGAGATTCGCGACCAGCAGCGTCATCGGCGCCCCCGGCCCGGGCTCAAGGCTCGCGACGCCGACGCGCCTCCGGAGAACGATCGATCTCGTGCGCCTCGAGCAGGCGGATGAACTCGGGATCCAGACCGGCGGCCAGCCGGCCGCTTCGATGGAAGGTCTTGCCGCGCGCCAGCTCGGGGCGCAGCGGCCAGTCGACGTGGTCGCAGTAGGCCTGCCACATCGACCGATCCGCCGGCTTCAGACGTCCCAGCCACTCCCAGCCGAAGCGCACGTGCCGCTGCTCGTCCACGTGCACCTTGTCGATGACCGCGGCGCTGGCCGGGTCGCCGGCCAGCCGTGCCGCGGCCGCGTAGTCGATGGTGTGGTCGAGGTTGGCGTTCTCGAAGGTCAGCGCCATGGCGCAGGCGAAACGAAGCGGGCTGGTCAAGGTGTCCAGCTTGTTCCAGAAGTAGCCGGTGACCGGCAGGCTGCCGAAGGGCAGCCCCAACGCCGCGCAACGCGAGACATACATGCGCGTGTGCCGCTGCTCGTCGCCCAGAATGGTCAACAGGTCCTGCCGAAACGCCGGCGGCGCCTCGGGAAAGGCCAACAGCGCCCAGGCGTAGAGCTCGGCCGCCTGCAGCTCGTGATTGGCCATCGCATGGAGGATCCTCGCGCGTTGCGCTGGATCGGTCATGCCCTCGATCGATGGCGTGCGCGGTGCGACGCGCGCCGGGACGATGCGCAGCTGCGCCGGACGGTTGGGCAGAACCGGAAGGCGCCGGGGCCGCGGATCCCGATCGACCAGATCGCGCGGCGCCGGCGCCAGCTTCGCTTCCAGGGTCCGGCCGAGCACGACCTGCTCGGCGAAGGCACGGACCTCCAAGGTCCGATTCGCCTAGGTATGGGCCAGGTAGGCGCGAGGGAACTCGAGCTTCTGCGCATCGTCGCAGAGCTCGTAGATCATGCGCTCCTCGTCGGTCAGGGGGCCGCCGGGAGCCAGGCTGACCGCCATGATCACCTCGACATCGGCGTGATCCGGAGCGAAGTCCTGGACATAGTGCCACCAGTCCTGGACCTGACCGTACTCGTGCGGATCGACCTGAAGGATCTTGGCGGTGTAGGGCTTGCCTTCGACCCGCGTCAGGAAGTGCGGCAAGGGCGGGTTGTCGCCCGGGCTCGGCACGCGTCCGAAGAAGACCGCTCGCGCCTCGCCGCCCTGGAGGGCGATCTCGCGCGCCTCGTTGAGCATGGCGATCTGCTCCTCGGGCGTGTTGATCACCTGCGCGTAGAACAGCTTGCCAAAGCCCTTGAGCGCCTTCTCGACCACCGGGCGACGCGTCGTCGCGATCTGGATGCCGCCCGAGCCGACCACGACCGTCAGGTTGTGAGGCGCGGCCTTGATGTGATCACAGGTGTACTCGGTCAGGCGAAGGTCGGGGTCGGCCATCAGCGGCGCGAAGACCTCGATGGCGGCCGGAACGGCGGTCGACTCGGCCATGTAGCGCTTGACGTGCTCGGCCAACGCCAGGTCGGCGCGCTCCATCTCGAGGCTGCTCAGCGCTTGCATGGCGCGAACCCGCCGATCGACGTCGTTCATTCGCAAATCGTCCGCCAGCCGATCGATGCCGAAGGCATCGCCCAGGCGCGCCATGGCGGTCGCGGAGTTGATGTGAATGTCGAGCCCGCATTCCTCGTCCCGCTCGTCGGCGTTCAGGTTGTCGCGGGCCGCGCCGAGGAGCGACTCGTCGCCGGTGATGCCGATGATGTCCATGAGCCGCGCCCGCCGCATCCCCACGACGCTGAGGTCGAAGGCTTCCCGGTTCACCGCGGCCGAGAGGGAGTCGCTATAGGCGCGGAGGGCCGTCAACACCTCGCGATCGCCGAAGTTGAGGTAGGCGTTGATCAGGGGCCGCATTCCGGCAGGGCTTCGGGTCTCGGCCAGGCGGGCGGCAGCACGCGCACGGCGATCGGGATTCTGGAGCCCGAGCATCCGCACCAGCTGCTTGGGAGAGAGGTCCTCGTCGAGCGTGGGCTCCTCCATACCGGGCGCAGGCGTCGCCGCGGCCTCTCGGCCACGCCTCGCGGGCACCGGACCGGGCTTGTCCGCCTTGTCGCCGCCGCCAAACAGCTTCTTCAGGAAGCCCATCGTCTACCTCCACTCGCTCGAGGATCGCGGAACTGTGCAGAGCATAACCGAACTTGCTGGCCGAGGCCAGCCCGATGGTGCGACGGCGACCGGTCGTGAAACACGTTCGGGCGCGCCCGAGGGCGCGCCCGATTCCTGCTCACCTGCTCGAACGGATGGCGCGGCACGAAACCGCGATTCCGCTCGCGTCGATCAGCTGACCTTTTCGGCCCAGCTGCTGCAATGCCCGTTCGGGTTGATCGTACCCGGGACCACCAGACAGGTCCCGCAGCCGCCCTCGGTGGCGGGCACCTGGTACTGCTGGCAGTTCGTGCAGTTCTGGCCCTCGACGTCCGACGCCTCGACATACTGCAAGGCCGTGCGCGTCGCCTGCTGATCCGCGCTCAGCGCCGAGACGTCGGAGCAGTCGAGCGCCATGGCCTCGCCAGCCTCACCGGCCTCGCCGCTCTCGCCGCTCTCGCCACCGCAAGCCACCAGATAGCTTGCGCCGATGGTGGCGGCGCCGACGACGGTCAGTCGCTGGATGAAGTTGCGGCGGGTAAGAATCGAATCGCTCATCGCGTTTCCTCCGTGTCTGTTTCGGGGTCCAACGTACCGCGGATCGGCAGCGCTGCATGATGACACGCAACCCTGGTATTATCCGCGATGCCGACCGCATCTGTCAAGTGTTCGCGGCACCGTTCGGCGCCGGAATCCCAGGCGCGCGACGGCGAACCAGGCCCATCAGGAGGCCATCGTTGAGACTTCGGATCCCCGTCGGACTGGCCGCCCTGCTGTTCGGGATCACCGCATGCGGCGGTCGGTCGATCGCGCCGACGGAAGTCCTGGACTCAGGGCTGGAGCCACGGCCCCAGGAGGCCGACCAGCTGATGCTCGACTTCCAGCGCGAGGCCGGTCGGATCGTCGGCCGACTCCCCGACGCGCCGAAGGGCGGCCGCATCCAGATCGCGACGACCGGCAAAGGCCCTTCGGCGGAAGTGGAGCTGGACGCCTCCGGCGCGTTCAGCGTGAGCCTCGGCGCGGAGGCCCTGCGCGGTGCCCGTCCGTTGACCCTGACGCTGACCCTGCCCGGTCGCGAGGCGCGCGTTCTGGAGCGGACGGTGCCCCATGTCCGGGCATCGCTGCACCCGGGTGACGTGACCGGCGCCATGGCGCCATCGGCGTTGCTGAGCCTCACGCTGAGCGCTTCCGATGGGCAGCTTCTCGGACGGGGGCGCGCGATCAGCGGCGAGACCGGTCGCTTCGCCGCCTGGATCCTCGACCCTTCCGGCCGGCGACTGCGACCCGCCCCGGGCCAGCAGCTGCGGGTCGACGACGGCGCGACGACGATCGACCTCCGCGTGCCCGGGTTCGAGGCCGACTGGGAGCTGAACGGCGGTCGCATCACGGGCACCGGGCAGCCGGGCGATGCGATCGAGGTCGTGCTCTGGAATCCCTGGCGCCCGGGCGAGGCCGAGACGCGGGTCACCGAGGTGTCCCCGTCCGGCCAATGGGCGATCGAGCCGGCGGTCGGCCTGCATCCGGCCAGCCACTTCTACGTCACCGAACGGCTGCCGCAGGGCGATCAGCTCTACTACTGCCAGCAGATCCCAATGCTATACGTCAGCCCGGGCTCGGCCTGGGTCGAAGTCCAGACGCTCTGGGAGACCGAAGCCCGCCTCGAGCTTTGGCGAGCGGGACGCCGAATCGGCGGCGCCTCCGGCGGAGGCGCCTGGTCCGGCAACCTCCAGCTCGAGATGCAGGATTCGGACGGCCAACCGCTTCGCCTGGAGGCCGGCGACACGCTGCAGGGCGAGCTGGGCGGCAAGCCGGTCCGCCTCGTTGTCCAGCCCCTGCAGGCCGAGATCGAGCGCGGATCGGGGCGGATCGTCGGCCTTGCACCGCCTGGAACGCGCCTCGGCCTGGCGCGTCCCGAACAACCGCTCGACCGCGAGGGCGTCGCGGGCGCGGACGGCCGCTTCAGCCTCGAAGCCGCCGATCTGCTGGCACCCGATGGGGTCGAGCCGGGCGAACAGCTCGAGCTGTACTACTTCACCGCCGAAGGACATACCATGCGCCAGCGCTTCGTCGGGCTCGCGCTTACGGCCGAGCTCGGGGGGCGCCTGATCGAGGGGCGCGCGCAGCCCGACGCCACCGTGAGCCTCCAGCGCGACGAACCGGATGGCGGGCGCAGCCGTCTCGAGACCCGGGCGGACATCTTCGGCCGCTGGTCGGCGCGGCTTCCCTTGGACGCCTCGGCGCTGCGCGCCGGCGATCGGCTGCGCGTCGAGGCCGCCGGACAGGAGCTGACGTTGACCCTGCCCGAGCTCGACGCCGTGCTGGACCCGGCGGCAGGCCAGCTGTCCGGGCACGCACCACCGGATGCCCTGGTGGACGTGGAAGCGTACACCGCCGAGCGCCAGCCGCCTCAACGCCTTTCGGCCACCGCCGACGCGGATGGGCGATGGGCGGTCGCGCTGCAGGATCGGGGCCTGGGCCTTTCCGGCGTCGAGGCCGAGCGGGTCCAGCGCTTCGCGATCGCCTGGCGCGAGGGCGCAGGCAGCCTGCGCCTGGAGCTGGCGGGGCCGGCGAGCCACGCTGGGACGCCGTGACGGCGCAGCGAGGGGCCACCGGTTCGCCGGGGACCGAGCCGGCGCCCCATGCATCGTCGCCGACGCGGCGCTGGCAGCCTCGCCCGCGCTGGCTATTCCTGGGCGCCGCAGCCCTATCGATCGCGGTGCTCGGCGGGCGGCCCGTCCGATGGGAAGATGCCGTGGCGGATTATCGCTTCTCGGCTTCGGCGATGCGGGCTTCCATGCTGGACGTCGCGCTCGGCCTGGGCTGCTGGCTCATCCTCGCGGAGGTCCTCACGCGGACATCGCGCCCGCCGGTGCGGGACCTGCTCCGGGCCGCCAGCGGCCTGGGGCTCCGACTCTGCCTGCGCAACGGGCTCCTGGCGCTGGGGCTCGTCCCGATCGGGCTGGCCCTCGGAGTGCCCGGGATGCCCGCGGCAGGGGCCGCCGCGGCCTTCCTCGCCGGCCCGATCGGAATCGGGATCTGGCTCTGGCTGGGGCCATGGGCCTGGCTGGGCGGCTCGCCCCGCTGGGACCGGAGACCGTCCGGTCGCGTCTCGGCGACCAGCGGCCGAAACATCGGACCGATCGCATGCGCCCTCGGCCTCGAGTCGGCGCCGATCGTCGCCGCGCTGCTGTTGCCGGCAGAACCCCCGGCGGTATGGCTTCTGCTCTGGCCCGTGGGACCCGTCCTCGGCCGGTTCGTACCCTGGACGGGGCATCCGGCGGCCGTCGCGGCGCTTGCCGCGGCCTGGCTGCTTGCGCTGACGGCCAGCTGGGCGGCAGCCGACGGACCCAGGCGAGACCGGGTTCGACCCAGGCTCGCCTCGGCGAGGCTGCGCTGATGTCGCGACAGGCGAAGCTCAACAGCATGCGGCTGCTGGAATCCAAGCAGCTCGCCTACACGCTGCATACCTTTCCCGACGGGATCCATTCGGCGTCCGGCGTCGCCGCGGCACTGGGCATCGATCCGGCGCGGGTCTACAAGACACTGGTGGGCCTGACCAACGAGGGCCGGCCGGTGCTGGTGATGCTCGCCGCCGAGCGCAGCCTGGACGGCAAGGCCCTGGCACGGGCCATCGGCGTCAAGCGGGTCGCGATGGCCAGCCAGGCCGAAGCGGAGCGGCTCACCGGTCTCAAGGTCGGCGGCATCTCGGCGCTGGCGCTGGCCCACAAGCGCTTCGCGACCTATCTCGATGCCGCGGCGACCCAGCTGGCCGGAGCCAGCCTGCTCGTCAGCGCCGGCCAGCGCGGGATGAACCTCGAGCTGACGGTCGAGGCCTTGCTTCAGGCGACCGGCGCGCGCATCGTCGCGGCCGGTGTGGACCGCGATGAACCATCCTAGTCCGATCCTGGATCGGGCATAACGAAGCGGGCTCGGATCACGTCATTACCCTTCGAGCGCGACCGCGTTCACCCTGGTCATCATCCCAGGCGCCGCGTTTGCGCCGCAGCGACTGCCCCGCCCAGGCAGTCGGCGGGCTCTGCGGTGCGACGCCCCTCCCGAGGCAAACACGTGCCCCCCCACGTCTCGATGCCCGTTCCCACACGCATGTTGCGCCTGGCCTTCGGGATCGCCCTCGGCCTGGCGCTTTTCGCGACCCTGCGCGACCTGCGCCCGACCGATGCCGCCGCGGGCGGCCCGCTCGAGGCCGGACGCTGGGAGAGCATGGCCAACGGCGATCGAATCGCGCGGCTGTTGCGCGAGGGGGATGAGGTCTGGGCCGCCACCGACGGCGGCGGCGTGCTGCGCTGGTCGCTTGCGGAGCCGGGCAGGCGGCAGTACCTCGCGCCGCAGGACGGGCTCCGCTCCAACATCGTCAACGACCTGGCGCGGGACGCTAGCGGCACGCTCTGGGCGGCGACCTCGCGAGGACTGGCGCGGCTGGATCCGGACAGCGACCGCTGGCAGACCCTGGACCCGGACAGCTCGCCTGGCATGCCCTCTCGGCGCGTCACGGCGCTGCTGGCGGACCCGGGCGGCGATCTCTGGATCGGCTTCGAACAGGAGTGGTCACCCAGCCTGCCCCATCCGCGCACCGGAGCCGCCGGTGCCTTCGCGCCGGGCGGCCTGGCGCGCTTCCGACCCGACGAGAACCGCTGGGTCGAGACCTATCAGACCACCATCATCACCGACCTCCAGGGCAGCCGCTACGCGTCGCTTCCCTCGGACAACATCACCCGGCTGGCTCGGGGCAGCGACGGCATCCTCTGGATCGGCACCCGGCCCTACTTCGTCTGGGATCGCTCGGCCTGCGGTGACGAATGCGGTCCCGAGGCCGGAGCCTGGATCAACAGCGGCGGCGGCCTGGCCGCCTTCAAGGACGGCGAATGGTCGCGTTGGATGGCGGCCGACACCTCGGCCAGCTGCTATCCGAGCCACGTCACCGACCTCGCGCCGGACGTCGAGGGACGCGTCTGGGTCGGTACGATCGGCCGCGGACTGCTGCTGATTCGAAGCGGCATGACCGTGCGCGGCTGCAACTCGGGGCTCGCATACTACAGCCGGCCCCGGCGCTCGGGCATCGACGGTGGCCTGCGCGGCAACACGGCTTGGAGCGTCGATGTCGCGCCGGACGGCCGGGTCTGGATCGGGACGGGCGAGGGCAGCCGGATCGGCCAGGGCATCGCGGTGCTGGATCATCGCGGCACCTTCACCGACTCCTCGGCCTGCGAGACCTGCCCCAGCGACGATCGCTGGGAGTACATCGACGTCGATGGCCTCGCGGGCGAGTCCGACACGCTGGTGACGGCGCTGGTGATCGCCGAGGATGGGGCGGCCCTGATCGGGACCCAGGACAACCGGAACGGAGATGGTGAGGGCATCCGCCTCTACTCGCCCGACAGCGGCGGCTGGCAGAGCCTGCGCTTCGCCGATGGTGGGCTGCCCAGCAACCACATCAGCGCGGCCGCGGTCAACCCGATCAGCGGCGATCTCTGGCTCAGCTTCAAGGGCCGGGGTGCCGCGCGGTTCGACGGCACACGCTGGCAGGGCTGGCGCATGTTCGGCGCCGGTCCGAAGGTCGCCGGGGTGACCTTGGGCTCGCGCGCCGGTTTCGCCCTGCTGCAGGTGGACATTCCCGATCGGGCCACCTTCGATGCGCGCTTCCCGGTCCAGCCGGCCAGCGTGCGCATCGCCGGCCATCCGATCGTGTACACCGTCAAGCGCTTCAAGGATCCCGCCGGCAACACGCCGGCCTACCTCGAGCTGACGCCGCCCCTGATCCAGCCGGTGCAGATCGGCGATCCGGTCCAGCTGGTCGATCGCGGTCCCGCCAGCGACAGCGCCACCCAGATCGGCTTCACACCGGACGGGGCGGTCTGGATCGGCGGGCGCGAGACGATCTGGCTGGGGGAGAACTGCCCCTCGTCCGATCGGGCCAAGGCGGAGTGCTGGCTGGACGGCGGCATCTCGCGCTTCGATGGCAGTCACTGGCGCAACTACGATCAGGCCAACAGCCAGGTGCCCGACCAGGAGGTTCAGGCCGTGACCGTCGACCGCGACGGCCGGGTCTGGGTCGGCACCGGCGATGGCGGCGCGGAAGGCGATGGCATCGGCGTCCTCGACCCGGCGAGCGGCACCTGGACGCTCTACGATCGCGGGACCATGCCCTCGGACAATCGCATGGGCAGCAACGGCATCAGCGACTTCTCGATCGACCCACAGACGGGCGACATCTGGACGGGCCATCACGCCGTCGTCCAGTTCCAGCAGAACCTCGGTGGCGGCTTCGATCGGCGCTATGTCGGCGGCGGCGTCTCGCGTTGGAATGGCCAGCGGTGGGAGACCTGGTCCAAGCCGGCTGCGCCGCTGGCCGCCTTCGGCGTCGGGGGAGACATCGGCGCCGTGCTGGCCGACCGACGCAACGGACGCATCTGGGCCGGCAGCTGGACGGGCGACGACAACTTCCACTGGCTGCTGGGCTTCGGCATCAATGCAGCGCTCAACTGGTGCCCGATCGACCGCTGCACCAACACCGAGTGGCAGAGCAAGATCTGGCCCGGCGACGGCAAGGTGGCCGCGCTGGCAGCGGATGCCGACGGCAACGTGTGGGCGGGCACCCATCGGGAAGGCGTGGGCATCGTCCCGCCGGTGGCCGGAATCAAGCTCTACGACGGCAGCGACTGGTTCACGGTCACCGACGAGAACAGCCAGCTACCCTTCCGCGAGATCACGGCGCTTGCCCCGGATGGCGACGCGATGTGGGTCGGTGCGCTCAATGCCGGGCTCGCGCGCTGGGCACCGGCCGCGCCGCCCACCGCGACGCCGAGCCCGCGCCCGCGCACCGCGACGCCGCGTCCGAGCCTCGAGCCCAGCCCGACCGCCCGAAGCAGCAACACGCCTCGCCCCAGCGCGACGCCTCCCGGCGCCTGTCGCCCCGGACTTCCCTGCCGCCTGCATCTCCCGCTGCTGGCGAAGCAGGCCTGCCTGCGCTGCGCGCCGGCTACGCCGACGCCCGGGCGCCCCAGCGCGACCCCCCTTCGGGCGAGCGCCACCCCCGGCTCGACCGTCGGTCCATCGTCGACGCCAAGGCCGAGCCCGACACCGAGCCCGACCGAGCGGAGCAGCGCGACGCCGACCCGCATCGCGACCGGGGTGACGACGCCCTCGTCGACCCCCAGCCGCAGCGCCACCGCCTCGGCGACCGCGTCGCCCAGCGCGAGCCCCAGCCCGACCCCGACGCCGATCGTCGGGCTGGCGCCGATCGGCACCTGGACCGTCTACGATCCCGGACCGCTGGCCCGCCTGCCCCGCAAGACGCTCTACGACGTGCAGGGCACGGCACCCGACAACGTCTGGATCGTCGGGGCCGACGGCACTGCCTTGTTCTGGGACGGCACCGAGCTGATCCAGGAGACCCTGCCGGCACAGGAGACCCTGCGGGCGGTGCAGATGTTGCCCAACCGACGCGGCTTCATCGTCGGCGACAACGGCACCGTGCTCGAGATGCGCTCGGGTCGCTGGATCCGCTCCAACACGAACGCCGTGACCGATGACTGGCAAGGCGTCTCGGTGATCGACACGCCGGACGGCTTGCGGGGCTGGCTGGTCGGGTCCGGACGCGGCAACCGGCTCTTCTACGACGGCAGCAGCTGGAACACCACCGGACCGGATGACCGCAACACCAGCCATGTGTACAGCGGCGTCGCGATGCTCGACCCGTTGCACGCCGTGTCGATCCAATCGACCGGCGGCGGCCGGCTCTACGACTGGACCGGCGAGCGTTGGTGGCCCGGCGCCTCGGTGGGCCCGATGCGTGACATCCATGTGCCCGGCCCAGGCCTGGGCGTCATGGGCGGCGACAACGGCAGCGTCTATACCCTGGCCGAGTCCGGGTCGTGGAGCCCCATGGCCGACAAGCCGGTCACGCGCGGCACGCCGATCTTCAGCGTCCACATGCTGGCGCGCGACCGGATCTACGCCAGCGCGGGACAGACCTCGCTCTTCGCCTGGGACGGGACGGCCTGGCAGACCCAGCGCATCACCGGCGTCGCCCGCGAGGTCCAGGGCGTCTGGGTGAGCGCCGACGGGACGGAGGGCTGGGCCGTCGGCACCGATGGCCTGCTGCTGCGCTACCAGGCTCCCTGAGCGCCGAAGGCGGGTCGAGAACTGGCTCGCGGTCGGCCGGACCGCTAGCATGGGGCGATGGACAACCCTCGAGACCCCACCAGCCCTGCCTCCGCTCGCGCCGAGCCAGACGGGCTCTCCCTGACCGAGCTCCTGACCGCCGCCCTCTCGCGCCGCCGGCCCCTGATCGACCAGCTCGAGGCGGAGGCCTGCGACTGCTACCGGGTGTTCCACGGCACTGCCGAAGGCTGGCCCGGTTTGAGCATCGACCGCTACGGCGACTACCTGCTCGCCCAGACTTGGGGCGATCCACTGGACGCCCCGGCCTTGGCCGCGATCGAGACCCTGCTCGGTGCGCGCTTCGACCTGCCCTTGATCTGGAATCCACGCGGCAGCGGGGCGGGTCCAGGCAGCCCGCTGCCTTCGGGACTTCCCGAGCTGCCGATCGGAGAGGAGCTCGGCCTGCGCTACGGGCTGCCGCCCCGCCACCGTGGGCAGGATCCGCTGCTGTTCCTGGATCTGCGGGCCGCGCGGCGGCGCGTGCTGGCCGAGAGCGCCGGCCTGGAGGTCCTGAACCTGTTTGCCTACAGCTGCGGCATCGGGCTCTGTGCCGCCAAGGGTGGAGCCAGCGCCGTGTGGAACGTCGACTTCGCGGCATCGGCGCTGGAGGTCGGTCGTCAAAACGCGGAGCGCAACGGCCTGAACGAGCCATCGACCCGCTATCTGAACGAGGACGTGCTGCCCGCGTTGCGCCAGCTGGCCGGCCTATCGGTGCCGCTGCGGCGTGGCAAGCACCCGCGATACCTGCGCCTCCGCCCGCGCCAGTTCGACCTGGTCGTGCTCGATCCGCCGACCTGGTCGACGGGCCCATTCGGCGCAGTCGACATCGTTCGCGACTATGCCGGTCTCTTCAAGCCGGCTCTGCTCGCGACGCGTCCTGGCGGCCGGGTGCTGGCCACCAACCACGCCGCGCAGGTCGCCCGGGAGGATTGGTGGGCGATCCTCGAGCGCTGCGCGGTCAAGGCCGGCCGCCCGCTGCGCGACCTCGAGCCGATCGAGCCGGAAGCCGACTTCCCGAGCCTCGACGGCGCCCCGCCGTTGAAGATGGTCCTGGCGACCGTCGGTTGAGCCGCATCGCCCGAGCCGGGCCGGCTCGGGCGATGCATGCACGGTCGCGGCAACGTCGGACCGACTAGCGGTCCGGCGTTCCGTTTCCGGCGAAGCAGACGAAGATCGACGAGATCGGACAACCGCGAGCGGTGTCGGCCGGATCCCGCGGGTCGGAGCCCTTCTCGATCTCGCAACGGTCGTTGGCACCATCGAGGTCGCTGTCCCACATCAGCGGGCGGGTGCCGTAGAGCCGCACCTCGTCGCCGTCGCTGAGGCCGTCCTCGTCGGAGTCGCGGTCGATCGGGCTGGTCAGCGTGACGTCGAGCTCTTCGCGGCTCAGCAGCCCGTCACGATCTTCGTCGATGCTCGGATCGACCACGAAGTAGCGCCAAGAGTCCCCGGCATAGCCCACGTTGTAGACGTTCTTGATGCCGCCCGGCGCCAGCTTGACCTCGAGCCGTCCGAGATCGGGCGCCGGAAAGCCGCTGAAGACGTAGCGCTGGTTCGACTCGCGCGTCAGCGTTCGGGCCGGCACGCCGTTGATCGTCAGGTCCTCGGCGCGGACGCCGCTGACCGCCTGGTCGAACTCGACCTCGAAGCGCTCCAGTCCGTCCAGGAAGCGGTACAGGCGGAAGGGTACCTGATAGACCACATGCGGCGGGCTGTCCTGTCCGTCCAGCCCGTTGGGCAGGCTCGGCATGCGCTGGTCGTTGGGGTCCAGCCGATCGAGCAGCGCCGCGGCGAAGACGCCCATGCGTTCCTGCGACACGACGTCCACGAAGCTGTGCCAGCGCCAGAAGATCGGGTCGCGGGGCGAGAACTGCGGGTTCAGCATGTCGCCGCCGATGGCGGTGTGCACCGAGTTGTGCCAGGGATGCGTCGCCGTGCAGCCCAGCAGGCGCCGGTTGGCCGGGTAGTCGCGCAGGTTGCGCTCGCCGCCTCGCGAGAGGTCACAGGGCAGACCGTTGCCCGGGCGACCGACCAGGCCGTTGAGCGTGAACCAGGAGGGCTTGGGCTGCGGCACATAGGTCGCGCCCCGCGCTGCGTGGTCGACATCGATGCCCCGCGGCAGCGAGGTGCCCGAATCCCAGATGCCGAGCGGCGGGTAGCCGAACTCGCTGCGCCAGCTGTTGAATCGGTTGAGGAACTGACGGTGGAAGTCGAAGAAGAGCGTGCCGTCGTAGCTCCAGCCCGAGAAGGGGTACTGCGCGTGCCACAGCGTATGCTCCGTCAACACCGCCGTCGAGTGGTTGCCGGTGTACCAGTCCTCGGCCTGGCGGCTCAGGCTGGTGTTGTTTCGTTCGACGTTGAGCACATGGCTGGTGCTGCACTCGCCCTGCGCGGTCGTCACCGTGACCGACACGGTTCGCGCCTGCGGACCGGCATTCTGGGGATGCTGCTGGTTGACCTCGGGCTTCCAGTAGAAGCTGATCGAAGGCGCCTGGTAGTCGCTGGCGAGCATCGGCGTTACCGACCAGGACTGCCGTGTCAGCTCGCTGTAGTCGCGGATCACGTCGCCGGAGACCGACCACTGGTAGCCCAGCACCTGTCCCCCGCCGTTGACCGTCGCGCTGAACTGGGCCCGCTCACCCACGTTCTGCAAGGAAGGACGCGGCGCGATCTGAACGGCGCAGACCGGCGGGGGTGGTGGAGGCGGCGGGGTTCCCGGCGGGGGCAGGGTTGGGTTGTCGACCGGGGTCGGACTCGGGATCGCCGCGGTGGCCGTGCCCGAGGCCGGCGTCGGCGTGGGCCAGCTCGGCGGCGTCGGATAGGGCGGCGTCGGACTGGGCCAGCAGGGGTCCTTGCCGGGCTGGCAGGCGCCGGTCTGCCGGTTGCCGAAGTAGATCTCGGCGGGCGCCTCGCCCGGGAAGCACTGGATGTTCAAGGCCACCGACGGCGCGCGGGTCGGGCTCCAGCCCGCCCGCTGCTCCTCGGTCACGCGGTAGCTTCCCGGCGAGCTGACCACCAGCTCGAAGCGGCCACTGGCATCCGTCACCGTCGAGTACGACTCGGGACCGGTCAGGGTCACGCCCCATCCCGGGATGGCCGGCTCGTTGCCGGGAATCCAGGGCGTCGAGGGGCAGCCCTCCCAGATGCCGTTGCCGTTGAGGTCCTCGAACTTGTAGCCCACGATCCGCGTGCCGCCGGCGGCGACCCGGAAGCTGCACTCGTTGCGAACGATCTCGTAGCCCACCTGTGCCGTCAAGCGCAAGGCCTCGATCCCGACGGGTGGGATGATGCGCGCGCCACCGAGCGTCAAGTCCTGGTTCACCGCCACGTTGCGGCTGAAGATCACCCGCGTTTGTCCGTCGGGCGTCACGTCCTCGATACGTGCGGCCGCTTCGCTCACGATCTGGCTGTCGAGGCGCATGCGCAGCTCGATAGGATCGCCAACGAAGTACAAGGGACTGTCCTGCGTCTCGAGGCAACCGCGGTCGGCGCGGACATAGCCGCCGGCCGCCTGCCCACCGTTCTGGGTGCTGCCATGGAGCGGGATGCTGACCAAGGGCTGGCCGGTGTCGTTGCAGCGCAGGAGCAGAAAATCCTGGTGGCTGCCGGCGCTGCCGGGCGCGAATCGAACCGCCAGGGGCATGCTCTGACCCGGAGCCAGACGCATGCCGTCGAGGCCGATGGTGGCGATCTGGAAAGCGGAGCCCGGTCCGCCCTGGATCGCGAGGCTGCTGAGCACCAGATCGGACAGCCCGTCGTTGCGCAGCAGCACCTGTCCCGTCGCGTCCCCACCGAGCCCAACGGCGCCAAAGTCCAGGCTCAAGGGCGAGTAGCCGATGCGCGCGCCCTCGGCGGCCTGCACCCGGTAGGCGCAGCTGGCCGATGCGCCCGCCACGGGCGCGCCGGGCTCGAACACGCTCAGGCGAAGCTCGGCCTTGCCCGTCGCGTCGCCGGCACCGATCTCGAAGGCGAAGGTCTGCGCGCCGGGCACCCGGCGGCGCTCGAGCAGGCGCTCGACTCGACCGTTGGCGTCGGTCCGCTCGAGCGTGACCTCGGCTTCGGCCAGCCCGCTCGCCTCCAGGTAGACCTGCAGCGGCTCTCCCGGCTCATAGACGGCCGTTCCGCAGCCCCGGTCGGTCTGCAGTCGCGCGCCGAGCGCCAGCTGGCTGCGCCCCTCGCGGACCCCGAACTGCAGCTCGACGATCTGACCGGCCGCTCCGCCATCGGTCTTGAAGCTGACTCGACCGGGTCGGGTCGGCACCCAGCCGCTGCGATCGCCCAGCGTCAGGTCGTAGGCCCCGGCAGCCAGGCCGATCAAGGCGAAGCGGCCGTGGGCATCGCTGGTGTCGGAGGCCTGGGTCGCGCCGCTCAAGCCCAGCGCCCAGCCCGGCAAGCCCGGTTCGTCGATGTCGCGCTGGCCGTCCCCGTCACGGTCGTTGAACACGAAGCCGACGGCATGGCTCGACCCAGCGGGCAGCACGTGCAAGCGCAGACGCAGCAGAGCCACGCCGGTCGTCACCCCCGCCGCATCCTCGCGCCAAGCCTGGATTTCCAGCTCGAGCGGCGATCCGATCGCCGTCTCCTGACCGACCGCCGGCGCAAAGTCGAGCCTGGCGTTCACCTGGCCAGGTGCCTCGACCGGGCCGGGCAGGGGCTGCCCCGCCGCATCCAAGCGGGTCAGCGACAGGCCCGGCAGCGCGGAGGTCGCCGTGATGCCGACGAGGTCGCTGGAGGCAGCCGCGCCGCCAACCGCCAGGGCTCGAAAGCGCTGGGCCAACGAGCCGCCGGCCAGCACCGAGCAATCCAAGGTCGGCGGCGTGACGCCTTCCAGTCGCGTGCAGCCGACGGCGGCGTCCGAGTAGATCTCGACGGCGCCGTCCTGCAACGGGGCCAGCGCCGCGCCGTTGCCGGGTCGTGCCAGGCTCAACGTCGCCGCGCCCGCTCGGCCGCTGGAGCGCGCGGCGAGCAGGGCCCTGGAGCGTTCCGTCTCGCCGGAATCCGCCATCGGCTGCAGCCGAATCTCGGGCTCGCGGTGCTCGGCGGGCTCGGCGGTGATCCCCGTTCGGGAG
Organism: Caldilineae bacterium; assembly: GCA_020634625.1. Taxonomy (GTDB): domain Bacteria; phylum Chloroflexota; class Anaerolineae; order Epilineales; family Epilineaceae; genus JACKBJ01. The sequence continues at coordinate 61,403 of JACKBJ010000020.1, forward strand.
CGACCGTCGGTCCCCGGATCGGCCGCCGCGGAGGCCGCTCCGCCCGGAGCGCTCGAACCGAGACCGAGTCCGGTCGCGCAGGTCAGCAGCAGCGCCGTGGGCAGCACCCACCGGGCCCTCGAATTCCAAGCCATGCCTCAACTCCTCGCGCGTGGCCGCGACGCATCGGACGCGCCGGGTCCGCCAGGCTTCGGGTCCGTTTCCCACCCAGGGCAGCCGCGCCTGGTCGATGGCCGCCCGTTCCGGACATCGGAAGTGCCCATGTCCTCGGGTGCTGATAACGGCATTCTCCGGCGCGCGTTACGGGCGAGGGTTGTAGGCGATCCGGCGAGAGGCGGCGTTGACCGCGCCACGCGGTCGGCCTAGACTCCTCGCCGACGCCGGGCGTCCAGGCCCCGTCTCGCTCCTCCGGAGAAACGCGTCCATGAACCCCGAACGCTTGACCCTGATCAGCACCAGCTTCATCGTGCTCAGCGGCCTGTCGCTGCTCGCCGGCTGGTACTTCATCCGAGTCCGACGCGACATCGTCCGACACCGCCGACTGATGCTCTCGGCCAGCGGCTTCGCCGGGCTCTTCCTGGTGGCCTACGTCACCCGGTGGTCGCTCTTCGGATCGAAGCCCTTCGCCGGAACGGGCGCCTGGCGCACGTTCTACTTCGCCAACCTGGTTCCACACATCCTGCTGGCGATCGCTTTGGGTCCGATGGCGATCCGGCTGATCTACCTGGCGCTTCGCAAGCAGGATTTCGCGGCCCACAAGCGCCTGGCCAGGATCACGCTGCCGGTCTGGCTGTACGTGGCCGCCAGCGGCTGGCTGATCTACTTCATGCTCTACAAAGCCTTCTAGGGCTCGGCCAGCCAGCCCTGGGCGCGATACCAGTCGATCAGCGTTCGAAATGTGGACTCGGGCGGGCGATAGGCCAGTCCGAGCTCGCGCTCGGCCCGACTGCCATCGTAGGCCGCTCCGTGAATCAGATTGCGCACGGTCTCGGGACAGAGCCGCGGCCTGCGACCGACCATGGCAGCGGCCGCGCCGCTGAGCCCTCCGATCGCCGGCAGCCACGCCGGATGGACCCAGATCGGCCGGATCGCCCGTCCCATCAGGCGCGACAGCAGCTCGACCAGATCGCGCATGTCGAGGGTCGCGCCGGAGAGAAGGTAGCGCTGGCCCGGCATCCCATGCTCGGCGGCCAGCCGGTGGCCGACGGCACAGTCCTCGATATCGACCAGGTCCAGGCGACCCGGCACCAGCAGTCGGTGTCTCCCGCTCGCGATGTCCAGAAAGAGCCGGCCGGTGCCCTCGATCCGCCCGGCGCCTTGAACCGAGCTCGGGTTGACGAAGACCCGTTCCAGGTCGCCCGGCTCGCTTTGCAGCGCCAGCTCGGCTTCGTGCTTGGACCGCTCGTACTCGGTCAGGAAGCTTCCGCGATGCGGACTCGCCTCGTTTCCCACGCTACCTCGAGCTTCGCCGATGGTGACGGCGGACGAGGTGTGGACGAAGCGACGCACGCCGGCCCGCTGTGCAGCGCGGAAGGCCAGCAATGCGCCGCGCACGTTGACCTCGAACAGCGCGCGGGTGTCCGCCTCGCAGTAGGCGTTGATGCCGGCGACGTTGAAGACCAGCTCGCAGCCGTCGGCGGCCCGCAACAGCGAGGTCCCGTCGAGCAGGTGTCCGGTGACGGGCTCCGCGCCCGCCCGGCGCAGCGCCTCCGCGCTGCGGGCCGAACGCGTCAAGGCGCGAACCTGCCAGCCTTGCGCGATCAGATGCGCGACCAGGGCCCGGCCAAGCACGCCCGAGCCGCCGGTGACGAGAACCCTCGGTCCAGACGCCGGCGCGCCGGGCTCGGATCCGGGCGGCTCCGGACCCGCCTCAGGCTTCGGCACGATCCGGGTGCAGGAGCCAGAAACCGCGGAAGTAGTCCCACCCCGAGAGCAAGGCGGCCAGGGCAGCCAGCCACATCGCCCATTCGTCCAGGTAGAGGCCGGCCAGCTCGACCGGCAGGCGGGCGATGGCCATCGGGATGGCGATGAACTGAAGCGTCGCCTTGATCTTGCCCCAGATCGAGGGGGGAATGAAGGTGCCGTCCATCGCCGCCAGCCCGCGCAGCCCCATCACCACCAGCTCGCGGGCGATGATGATGAAGGCCGCCCAGGGCGAGGCGTGACCGACCGCCACCAGGGCGACCAGGAGGCCGCTGACCAGCAGCTTGTCGGCGGTCGTGTCCAGAAAGGCGCCCAGCATCGACGTGACGTCCCAGCGCCGCGCCAGATAGCCATCGAGCAGGTCCGTGACCGAAGCCACCACCGCCAGCACCGTCGCCAGCAGACGCAGGCCAGCACGCGACTCGGCGGCGAGCACCAGGCCGATGATGATCGGGATCAACGCGATGCGCACCAGGACCAGGGCGTTCGGAAGGCGGCGACGCATGACGGGTTCCTCTCGCGCCGGCACGAAGCCGGGCGGCTGATGGCGGTCCGATCCGCAAGCGGACCGGACCGCCCGTTCACGAGCCTACTGCAGCAATGCGGCCAGAATGCCGAGACCGTGGTTGAAGTAGGTGATCAGGCCGGCGAAGACGACCGATACCATGCTCATCAGCTTGATCAGGATGTTGAGCGAGGGACCGGAGGTGTCTTTGAAGGGATCGCCGACCGTGTCGCCGACCACGGCGGCCTTGTGCGCCGGCGAGCCCTTGCCGCCGTGGTGCCCCTCCTCGATGTACTTCTTGGCGTTGTCCCAGGCGCCGCCGGCGTTGGCCATCATCACCGCCAACGAGAACGCCGTGGCCAGGCCGCCCGAGAGCAGGCCCAGGACGCCGGGTACGCCCATCAGGATGCCGACCAGCACCGGCACGAAGATGGCCATCAGCGAGGGCAGCACCATCTCCTTCAGGGCCGACTTGGTGCTGATCTCGACGCAGCGCTGGTAGTCCGGCTTCTGCTCGCGCGTCATGATGCCCGGCATCTCGCGGAACTGGCGCCGCACCTCGTCGACCATCGCGCCCGCCGCGCGTCCGACGGCGCTCATCGTCAAGGCACAGAAGTAGAAGGCCACCATGGCGCCGATGAAGAGGCCCAGCAGGAAGAAGGGGTTCAGCGGGTGGACCCCGTAGAAGTCCATGAAGTCGATCAGGCTCATGGTCGCCACGTCGAAGCTACGGCCGGCCGCGTCGGTCAAGCTCGTGGTGCCCTGCAAGCCCAGGTTGAAGCGCACCTGTTCGACGTAGGCCGCCAGGAGCACGAGCCCCGTCAACGCGGCCGAGCCGATGGCGAAGCCCTTGCCGACCGCGGCCGTCGTGTTGCCCAGGGCGTCGAGCTGATCGGTGCGCTGGCGGACCTCCGGCGGAAGCCCGCTCATCTCGGCGTTGCCGCCGGCGTTGTCCGCGATCGGGCCATAGGCATCGGTGGCCAAGGTCAGACCCAGGGTCGACAGCATGCCGACGGCCGCCATGCCGACGCCGAACAGGCCGAGTAGGGTGCTCTGACCCCCGCCGGCGATCAGGAAGGACAGGCCGCTGCCGATGACCACGATGATCACCGGCGGCAGGGTGCTGCGCATGCCGACGGCCAGGCCGTCGATGATGACGGTCGCCGGGCCGGTGTTGGCCTGTTCGGCGATGCCCTGGGTCGGCTTGAAGTGGGTCGATGTGTAGTACTCGGTGATCTTGCCGATGGCCACGCCGACCAGGATGCCGGTGACCACGCAGAGCCAGATGCTGGTGGCCGTGGAGGCCGCCAGGCCGAGCCGGCCGAGCAGGAACCAGCTGAGGACGGCGATGCCCGCGGCCGACAGGTACACCGATCGATCCAGGGTCTGCATCAGCTGCTTCATCGTGGCGCCCTCGTTGGCGCGCACGAGGAAGATGCCAAGCACCGAGATGATCACGCCGACGCCGGCCAGCATGATCGGCGCCGCCATGTACTTGAACTGCTCGGCCTCCGAGAAGCCCAGGTTCATGGCCGCCGAGACGCCCAGCGCCGCCGTCGCCAGGATCGAGGCGAAGTACGATTCGTAGAGGTCGGCGCCCATGCCGGCGACGTCGCCGACGTTGTCGCCCACGTTGTCGGCGATGGTGGCGGGATTCCGCGGATCGTCCTCGGGAATGCCGGCCTCGACCTTGCCGACCAGGTCGGCGCCGACGTCGGCCGCCTTGGTGTAGATCCCGCCGCCAACGCGCCCGAAGAGCGCCATGGTCGAGGCGCCGATGGCCGCACCGAGCATGATCGAGCTCATCTCCGACACGCTCTTGGCCATGCCGAAGCGCAGGATCAGGAACCAGATCGACATGTCCAGCAGGGCGAAGCCGACCACCGAGAGGCCCATCACCGCGCCGGCGCGAAATGCCACCCGCAGGCCGTGATCGAGGCTCGCGCTGGCGGCCTGGGCCGTCCGGGCCGATGCGGCCGTCGCGGCGCGCATGCCCAGGAAACCGGCCAGGCCCGAGAAGAAACCGGCGGTCAGGAAGGCGAAGGTGATCACCTTGTTCTGCAAGCCCAGCCCGAAGGAGAGGACCGCGAAGAGCAGGGTCAGGCCGATGAAGACCCGCAGGATGACGCGATACTGGGCCCGGAGATAGGCCATCGCCCCCTCGCGCACCGCTTCGGCGATCTCGCGCATCAAGGCATTGCCCTCGTCCTCGGCCATCACGCTGCGGTAGCACCAGGCCGCGCCGAGGAGCGCGACGATGGCGCCGATCGGGCCCAGCCAGATGAAGGCTGGAACGGCCGCCGGCGCATCCTGCAGCGCCATCGAACTCTGCATCAAGACGTCCATTTGGGACTCTCCCCCTTGCCTCGCTCGCGCATGGCGACACGCGCGTCGTGTCCGGTAGACGATCGGCGCACCCAAGGCACGCCAACATACCGCGGGCCGGCCGCCCAGCCCCATCGAAACCGTCGATCGGGGCGGCCGGGGGCCGGCGCGCGCGCCGATTGTATCGCCAGGCCGGTGACCTGTCAACGCGTTGCGCCACCGGAGCGCTGGCGCTAGACTCGCCTTGGGCGACCGCCGCGGCAGGCGACCGAAGCACGGATTTGACCGGGGTGCCCGCTGCCGCTCGATCGGCCGGCATCCACCGCAACGGCAGTCCAAGGAGGGCAGCGATGACGGCAGGGCTCGCAGGCACCCGAAGCGGACCGTCGCGCCGGCGCGCGCTGGGCCGATCGCGCGGGATCCCGGTGGCGCTGCTGCTTCCCCTGCTGTCGATCGCCGCTGCCGCCCGACCGGTCGCCTCGCAGCAGACCCGAGCCGACCGGGTCTGGATCGAGGGCGAGGACGCCGATGCCAGCACCTTCAACCAGCACGGTTGGTATCGTCGCGATGGGCTTCGGCTGACTCAGCTCTCGCCGGGCGAGCCGGAGGCCGCGCCGGGCGATTGGCTGGCGCACTTCTCCAACGGGCCGACGCCGGCCGAGGCGAGCTATCGCTTCGCGCTGAGCGAGGCCGGTCCACACCGGCTCTGGCTGCGAGCGAGCAGCTACCAGGTGGACATGTGGTACCGCCTGAACGGTGGCCCGCGCCAGGCGATCGACACCGACAGCGATCCACGCGAAACCCTGCGCCTGAACGAGCCGCCGGCCATCGACATGCGCTTCATCAGCTGGTTCGACCTGGGCGCACCGGACCTGCCGGCTGGCCCGAACACGTTGACCGTCGGTCTCGAGCCTCGACGCCTGAACGGCGGGGACATGGTCACGCACGGTGGAATCGACGCCATCGCCATCCTGTCGGCATCCCTGGACTGGGCGCCGACCGGCGCGCTCAGGCCGGATGCCGGGCAGCAGCCGGCGGGACCGGCCGACTGGTTCCCCTTGATCCCGACCGACGACCCCTTCGACCCGGCCTCGGTGACCGATCTTTCCGATCTGCTCGAGTCACCGGCCGGGTTGCGCGGGCCGATCCAGCGCGACGGGCAGTCCCTGCGCTTCGCCGACGGCAGCCCGGTCAAGCTCTGGGGCGTCAACGCCGAGATCGGTCGCAGCGATGCGCTCATGCAACGCCAGGCACGCCACTATGCCAAGCAGGGCATCAACCTGGTCCGCCTGCATCCGGTCCAGGCATCCCTCGGCCTCTTGCAGCGGGACCCATCCAGCGGCGATCGCCAGCTCGATTCCGTTCGGCTCGATCGACTGGACCGCTGGTTCCACCAGCTCAAGCAGGCGGGCATCTACATGCAGTGGTCGCTGTTCTATCCGCATCGGATCACGCCGGAGGACGGCTACCCGGCCGAGCTCTACGCCGAGCTGCCGGACTCGGGCCCCGGCAAGTCGAGCGCGGGCTTCGTCAACTTCATGCCCGAGCTGCAGGCGGCCGAGTGGGCCTGGGCTCGACCGCTGCTCGACCATGTCAACCCCTACACCGGGCTGCGCTACGCCGACGACCCGGCGCTGGCGGTGATCGAAGTCCACAACGAGGACAGCATCTTCTGGCACTATCCGCTCAACCCGCTGGCGGCGGGAAGCGACGAGGGACGGTCGCTGACCGGCCATCGGGCCGCGTTGCAGCGCCTGTGGATGGCCTGGCTGCAGGCTCGCTACGCCAGCGATGCCCAGCTTCTCGCGGCCTGGGGTCCGGTCGGTGGCGGCAGCCGGCCTGGCGACAGCCTCTCCAACCCGGCCATGCCGATTTACGGCGCCTGGGAGATGGAGGGCGATGGCCCGTGGAGCCACAAGGCGGAGGCCGCGCGCATGGGCGACTTCATCCGATTCCTGGCCGAGACCCAGGCCGCCTACTTCGCCACGCGAACGGCCCAGCTGCGCGAGCTGGGCTTCCGCGGCGTCACCGTCTCGACCGCCTGGCAGGCCGGCGGACCGGCCGCGCGTCTAGCCAACCTCTGGAGCGACTCGGCGGCCGACATGATCGATCGGCACAGCTACCTCGGCGGTCACGAGACCGCACCCTTCTGGCGCATCACCGAAGGACCGATCGACGTCGCGTCGCACCTCTCCGCACCCGGCACGGGCATCCTGGCCAGCGGTTTCGAGCAGATCGAAGACCGACCCTTCATGCTCTCGGAGTGGAGCCAGCAGCCGCCGAACCCTTGGAAGGCCGAGATCGCGCCCCTGGTCGCCTTCTACGGCTTCGGGCTCCAAGGCTGGGACGCCAGCACCCACTTCAGCTCCGCCCTCCCCCGCATCGGCGGCGGCTGGCCCGGTGATCTGACGCCCTGGTCCAGCGACACGCCGGCCTACATCGGTCAGTTCGCCGCCCTGGCCCGATCGGTGCACGAGCAGCACATCGGCCAGGCCGTGCCTGCCGCCGCGCGACGCCTGGCGCTCGACGACATCTTCCGTGGCATCGATGCGCTCGAGCAGGACACGCCCTCCGGCGGATGGGATGCCGGCCCCGGCAACCTGGCCACACCGCGCGAGGTCTTCGCCATCGGTCGGATCAGCACCCACTTCAACACCCGGTCCGACGACCTCGGCCGATCCCGGCGTTCGGACTGGGACGCCGGCTGGAATCGAGCCGCCGGAGTGGTGTCGAGCAGCACCGGCGAGCTGCGCTGGGATTATGACAAGCGAGTGGTGACCGTTTCGGCGCCGCGCACGCAGGCCGTCATCGGCTTCGCCGGCGGCGGCAGCTACGACCTGCCCGACGCGCGCATCGAGGTCACGACGCCCTTCGTCAGCCTGATCCTGACCGCCTTGGATCAGCGCCCGATCGGTGAGAGCGCCGAGATCCTGGTCACGGCGCTGGCCCGTGACCAGCCCAGCGGCGCCCGCTTCAGCGCCGACGGCAGCCGCCTCGAGAACTTCGGCAACCCGCCCCTGATGCAGGAACCGGTGCAGGCACGGATCACGCTTCCC
>JACKBJ010000021.1 GCA_020634625.1 Caldilineae bacterium
GCCGTCCAGCTCGGCCGAATCGACGCGGGGCGCCGGGCGACCGGAGAGGTCCAGGGCATTGCCGGTTCGGGCCGCCCGAGCCGGGACCTGCCCCGCTTCGGGCATCGGCGCCGCCTGCCCCGTCGGCCAGCCCGAGAGGCCCAGACCGAGGACGAGGATCGCGATGCTGCGCACGGTTCGCATGACCAGCCTCCCTGAAGGACCGTGCCCGACCGCGAGCGGGCCGGGACGGCACGGCGAATCCACCGCCTACGATAGGTGCCCGGCCGTGGCCTGCCAAGACGCGCGTGGCGCACGCCGAAGCCGGTGCAAAGGCCACGCAAAACGGGAGCGGCGCAAGCCGCTCCCGTTCACGAAGGTCCTGCAGTGTCCCGCGCGAGCTCCGGTTCCGCCGTCCGGCCCACCCGCTCGGGGCATCGGGAAGCGGAGGTCTGGCTAGCGGCGCTGGTAGCCGCCGCCACCCCTTCGGTCGCCGCCACCGCCGCCGCGGCGATCGCCGCCCCGGCCGCCGCCGCTGCGACCTCCGCCGCCGCCCCGGCCGCCGATTCCGGCATCGTGCTCGCGGGCTTCCTCGAGCGTCCAGCCGGCCAGGACCGCCTGACGGCTCAGGCGGACCTTGCCGTCCGAGACGTCGGTGACCATGACCAGGATCTCGTCGCCGACGCTGACCACCGACTCGACCGAGTCGACGCGCTCTTCGGCCATCTGCGAGATGTGCACCAGGCCGTCCTGGCCGGGCAGGATCTCGACGAAGGCACCGAAGTCGACGACGCGCGAGACCGTCCCGGTGTAGATCTTGCCGAGCTGCGGCGTGGCCGTCAGGCCCTCGATCATCGCCATGGCCAGGTTGGCGCCCTCGGCGCCCTCGACCGAGGCGATGTGCACCGTCCCATCGTCCTGGACGTCGATCTTGACCCCGGTCTGCTCCTGGATGGCACGGATGGTCTTGCCACCCGGACCGATCAGCTTGCCGATGCTCTCGGGGTCGATCTTGACCGAGGTGATGCGCGGTGCGTAGGGCGACATCTCGGTGCGCGGCTCGGACAAAGTCTGCAGCATGTTGTCCAGCAGGGTCAGGCGGGCCTCGCGGGCCTGCGCCAGGGCCTGGCGCAGCACCGCTTCGGGCAGGCCCTTGAGCTTGATGTCCATCTGCAGGGCGGTGATGCCGGCGGCCGTTCCGGCCACCTTGAAGTCCATGTCGCCCAGCGCATCTTCCATGCCCTGGATGTCGGTCAGGATCTGGTAGCTGCCCGGGTCGGCCGGATCGGTGACCAGGCCCATGGCGATGCCGGCCACCGGCGCCGAGATCGGCACGCCGGCGTCCATCAGCGACAAGGTGCTGGCGCAGACGCTGCCCATCGAGGACGAGCCGTTGCTCATCAGCACTTCGCTGACCAGGCGGATGGCGTAGGGAAAGTCGTCCGGTGCTGGGATGACCGGGCGCAGGGCCGTCTCGGCCAGCGCGCCGTGTCCGATCTCGCGGCGCTTGGGTCCGCGCAGGAACCAGGTCTCGCCGGTCGAGAAGGGCGGGAAGTTGTAGTGGTGCATGAAGCGCTTGGTGCCCTCGGGGCGGAGGGTGTCCAGGCGCTGCTCCTCGCCCAGGGTGCCCAGCGTGGCCAGGGTCAGGACCTGGGTCTCGCCGCGCTGGAAGAGGCCCGAGCCGTGGGTCCGGGGCAGCAGGTTGACCTCGGTGTGAAGCGCGCGGATCTCGTCCGGGCGCCGGCCGTCGGGTCGGACGCCGCGGTCGAGGATGCGCCGGCGCACCCGCTCCTTGTAGATCTTGTCGAAGGCCGCCATGACCTCCTTGGGATCGCGCTCGGGCGTCTCGCCCTCGGCGACCTCGAAGCGGCCGACCCACTCCTCGCGCAGCGCATCGACGGCCGCCGAGCGCGAGGTCTTGTCGTGGTTCTCGTCGAAGGCACGGTCGACGCGGTCGCCGATGAAGCCGCGGGCGCTGGCCTCGAGGTCGGCCGCCTCGACCGCCTCGGGGAAGGCACGCTTGGCCTTGCCGAGCGCCTCGCGCATGCGCCGTTGCAGCTCGATGATCGGCTGCATGGCGCGATGCGCGTGGTGGATCGCGCGGACCATGGTGTCCTCGTCGACCTGCTCGGCACCGCATTCGACCATCAGGATGGCGTCGGCGGTGCCGGCCACGCGCAGGTCCAGGCGGCTGCCTTCCATCTGTGCCGCGGTCGGGTTGACCTGGAACTCGCCGTCGACCATGCCCAGGCGGACGCCCGCCACCGGCTCGGCGAACGGAATGTCGCTGATGACCAGCGCGGCGCTGGAGGCGTTGAGCGCCGGAATGTCGATGTAGTTCTCACCGTCCGAGGACAGCGCCGTGGCGATGATCTGGACCTCGTTGCGGAAGGTCTTGGGGAAGAGCGGCCGCAGCGGGCGGTCGATCAAGCGCGCGTTGAGGATGGCGACCTCGCTGGGCCGGCCCTCGCGGCGGAAGAAGGAGCCCGGGATGCGGCCGGCGGCGTAGAGCTTCTCCTCGATGTCGACCGACAAGGGGAAGAAGTCGATGCCCGGACGCGGATGGGCAGAGGCGGTGGCGGTGGCCATGACGACCGTATCGCCGAGCGTGACGGTGACCGCCCCGCCGGCGAGCTGGGCCAGCTTGCCGGCCTTGAAGGTCATGGTCTGGCCGCCGATGTCGCAGGTGAAGGTCTGTTCCCGGACGTCGAGGGGTTGCCAGGTCCGGTTGCCGGACGCGGCGGGTGCTTCGAAGCTCATGGGTTGCTACCCTCCGTGGGGTGATGGGGCAGGGCACCGGAGGACAGGAGCTGGGGGCTGGCTCGCAGCCCGCTGCGGGGCAGCCCCCAATTCCTGATCTCGCGGATGCCTGCCGTCGGTGGAGCGGTCGTCATGACCGTTCGGCATGGTGCGGCGTGGCGAACGCACGAAGGCCGCGCCCGAGCGGGCGCGGCGGTTCATGCGAAGGCGCGCTGCGCCATGCCTGCGACTCGGCGACCGGAAGACGATCAGCCGCGAATGCCCAGGCTCTGGATCAGCTCGACGTAGCGATGGTGATCCTGGCGGTTCAGATAGCGCATCAACCGGCGGCGCTGGCCGACCAGTTTCAACAGGCCACGGCGCGAGTTGTGGTCGTGCGAGTGAACCTTGAAGTGCTCCGTCAGCTGCCGGATGCGCTCCGTCAACAGCGCGATTTGAACATCGGTCGAGCCGGTGTCGTTGGCGTCGTCCCCGTACTTCTCGATGATCTCGCGCTTGAGCTCGGTGTTGAGCGACAAAGTCGTTCCTCCGTAAGTCCTCGTTCGATGTAACTTGCTTACGATAGCACGGTCGAAGCCCGATGGGCAAAAGACACGCGGCGGCCGGATGACCGTCGGGTAGCCTGCCGCCTGCGGCGCACGCGATGGCTCGACCCATGCGGCATGCGTGATGGGATGGGTGCTTCGCTGGCTAGAGATCGGCCAGCGAGCCCTCCGCCACGGCACAGAGCAGCTGCACCGCCCCTTCGACGTCCTGCATGTCCACCAGCTGGCTCGGCGAGTGCACATAGCGGCTCGGGATCGACACGCAGCCGGCCGGCACGCCGGCCCGGCTGGTCTGAATCGCCATCGCATCGGTGGTGCCGCCGGTCAGCACCTCGAGCTGGAAGGCGATGCCGGCTTCCTCCGCCCGCTGCTCCATGAGCGCCCGCAGCCCTCGATGGGCGATCATGCCGCCGTCTTTGACCTTGATCGCCGGACCTTTGCCCAGGTGCACGTCCATCTTCATGCCCTTGGGCGTGTCGCCCGAGCCGGTCACGTCGATGGCGATGGCCGCGTCGGGCGCCACGCCGTAGCCGCTGGTGGTCGCGCCGCGCAGGCCGATCTCCTCCTGGACGGTGAAGACCGCATACACCGCGTTGGGCCCACGCTTCAGGCGGCGCAGTGTCTCGACCAGCACCACGCAGCCGATGCGGTCGTCGTGGTTGGCCGCGATCGGCCGCCCGCCGGCCCAATCGACCGCCTGGCGGAAGCTGGCCGCGTCGCCCACCCCTTGGGTGACGGCCGACTTGTCGGCCGCCCCGACGTCGATGTACAGATGGTCAAGGCCCGGCTGCCGGCTGGCATCCTCGCGGCGCTCGACGTTGATCACGCCCACGCTGCCGTCCTCGAAGGTCACGCGCTTGCCGGGCAGGCTGCCCACGATCACCCCGCCCACCGGCGCAAAGCGCAGGTAGCCGGCCTCGTCGACATGGGTCACGATGACGCCGATCTCGTCCATGTGCGCCGCCAGCATCAGCCGCGGCGCCGTCTCCGGATCGACGCCCGGCGCCGGCGCCACACGGCAGACCAGGTTGCCGAGCGCGTCGACCCGCATCTCGTCCACCAGGTCGTCCACCAGGCCTTCGATGATCTGGCGGACGCGCCCTTCGTGGCCCGAGGGGCCCCAGGCTTCGCAGAGGGTGTGGATCAGCTCGTTCATCGGGCGACGACCTCCGGCGTCAGTCGCTTGAGCGCGGCGCGCAGCAGCGCCACGGCATTGTCATAATCGGACTTGTGGATCAGGCTGGCCGGCGCATGCAGGTAGCGGCAGGGGATCGAGACCACCGCCGTCGGAACGCCCTCGCGGGACAGGTGGATCCGGCCGCCATCGGTGCCGCCGCCCTTCGGAGCGCGCACTTGATAGGGGATGCCTTCCGCCTCGGCGGTATCGATCAGGTGGCGGACCAGGCGCGCGTCGGCCACCATCGAGCGGTCCATGACCGTGATGGCCGGCCCCGCGCCCAATCGCATCACCGGCGTGTCGTCGATCTCCTTCGGCGCGTCGTCGGTGGTCCCGCACTCGAGCACGAAGGCCGCCTGCGGCGCGATGGCGTGTGCCGCCACCCGCGCCCCGCGGAGGCCGACCTCCTCCTGCACCGTGAAGACCCCGTGCAGCGCGAAGGCGTAGCGATCCTCGAGCAGCTCGGCCAGCATGGCGCAGCCGCCGCGATCGTCGAAGGCCTTGCCGAGCAGCGTGGGGCCGAGATCGAGCACCCGGGTGTCGAAGCAGACCCGGTCACCCAGCTTGACGCTTTCGGATGCGGCCGCTTTCGAGCTGGCGCCGATGTCGATGCGCAGGCCTTTGATCGAGGGCGATTGACCGCGCTCGGCGGGCGCCGAGAGGTGCGGCGGCTTGAGCCCGATCAGGCCCGGGACGCCACGGTCGCCGATGCGAACCGGCTGGCTGACGAGCACCCGCGCGTCGATGCCGCCCACGGCCTCGAAGGCCAGCACGCCCGAGCTCTCGATGCCCGTGACCATCAGGCCCACCTCGTCCATGTGCGCCGCGACCATGACCCGAAAGTCGGCCCGACCGCCCGGAGCGGGTTCGTTCTCGACGTAGAGGTTGCCCATGCTGTCGGCATGCAACCGGTCGGCCCGCGGACGCAGCGCTTCGGCCAGGAGCTGGCGCACCCGGCCCTCGTCGCCCGAGACGCCCGAGACCTCGCTCAAGCGGATCAGCAGATCCTGGTTCATGCCGCGCCTCCCGGTGCCGCGGGCGCTCTGTCAGCGCCGCTGGGACGCAGGTCGTCGACCAATCCGGCCGCGAAGGCTTCGTCCAGGCCGGTGATCATCTCGGCCAGCAGGCGTCCGCTGCGTTCGATGTCCGCCAGGGCCAGGGTTTCGACGGTCGAGTGCATGTAGCGCAGCGGGATCGAGACCAGGCCGGTCGGAATGCCCGCGCGCGCGACCTGGATCGCCCAGCCGTCCGTGCCGCTGCCGCTGGGTAGGGGCTCGATCGCGTGCCGCATCTCCAAACGCTCGGCCGCCTCGACCAGGGCTCGGTGCATGGCCGGGTGGATGTTGGGGCCGAGGCCGATCAAGGGACCGCCGCCCAGCTCGGCCTCGACATCACCGGCGCCGTGCTGCCGGGCGAAGCTGACGTCGATGGCGATGCCGACGGTCGGCGCGATGCCCCAGCTGGCGGCCATCGCGCCCTTGAGGCCGATCTCCTCCTGCACCGTGGCGACCGCATGGACGTCCCAGGCATGCCGCCGCGTCGCGAGCTGCTCCAAGGCGATGGCCACGGCCGCGATCGAGGCGCGATTGTCGAAGGCCTTGCCGCTGACGAGACCGCCGGCCAGCTTGCGGATGCCGCGCCGTGTGCTGATCACGTCGCCGACCCGGACCGCCGCGCGCAGCTCCGCCTCGGGCAGGCCGGTGTCGACATACAGCTCGTCGATCGGGACCGGCTTGTCCTGGGCATCCGGGCCGAGCACATGCGGCGGCCGCGAGCCCACCAGGCCCGGCAGGTCGCGCCGACCGTGAACCGTCACCGGTTGGGCCAGCAGGACCCGCGGATCCCAGCCGCCGACGCTCGTGAAGCGCAGGAAGCCACCTGCCTCGATCCGGGTGACCATCAGCCCGATCTCGTCCATGTGACAGGCCAGCAGGATCGAGGGCGATGGCGCCGAGCCGTTCTCGGCGTGCAGGCTTCCCCTTCGGGTGGCGATCAGGCTGCCCAGGCGATCCACGCGCATGGCGTCGACGTAGGGCGCGAAGACGGCACGAACGACGTCGGCCGTCGCGGCTTCGTGGCCGCTGACTCCCGCGGTGGCGGTGAGTCGGTCCAGCAGGTCGAAGCTGTCCATGCGTGGCGGTCCAGTCGGGTTGTCGGACGCTCGGGGAGGGGCCGAAGCCGGTCGGCGGCCGTCGGGTCTGGGTCCGGTCAGGGTGTCGGCGCGGGCGGCTCGAGCGTGATGCGACCGATCGGGGTCGGCAAGGGCTCGCTCGGGCCTTCGGGCGTATCGATCGGCGGTGCCTCGGTGGGCGGATCGGTCGGCTGCGCCGTCGCCGGCGCGCTGGTCGGCGCCGGCGTCGCGCTGGCCGGCGCGAGGGTCGGCGTGGCCAGGATCAGCTCGGTGGGCGAGGCCAGGGGGGACGGCGTGGTCGGAGCCGCGGTCGGCGCGAGCGGGGGCGCCTCGGTGGGCGCCACCGCGGACGGTGCTTGCGGCTCGTCCTCGTCCTCGTCTCCAAGGTCTTCGACCGGTGCCGGCGCCGCCGTCGGCAGCGCCGTGGGCGCGGCTTCCGCGGCCGTCGCGCTGGCCTCCGGCTCGCCCACCATCGGCGCGCCGCCGCCTGGTACGTTCAGGGCCCACAGTGCCGCTCCGGCCGCATAGCAGGGCAGGGTCAGCAGCGCGAGGGCGATGAAGACGCTGTACAGACGGCGGCGGCCGGGGGGCTGCCGGTCCAGCCAGTCGGCGATACGTTCGAGCACGTTGGCCTCGGCGGGGCGGCGGCAAGCGCGACTGCGGGGCCGCAAGATCGCGGCATGCTAGCACCCGCCCGATCGATTGTCAACGGGATGGACGGGGTGTATACTCGCCGGCCGGCCGCGGGGCAGCAGGCAGCTGGATGAACTCGCCGCGACCGCCACCCGAGAGGAAGCGCGCCGTGTCCATCCCCGAGCGCATGCGTGCCGTCGGCAAGACGAAGCCCGGCGAGGGTCTGGCCCTCATGGACAAACCGGTGCCCCGGCCCGGTCCCGGCGACGTTCTGGTCCGCGTCACCGCGGCATCGATCTGCGGCACCGACGTCCACATCTACAACTGGGACGCCTGGAGCCAGGCGCGCATCAAGCCGCCGGTGGTGCTGGGACACGAGTTCGCCGGCGAGGTGGTCGCCCTCGGCGCCGGGGTTGACGACCTGGAGCTGGGCACGCCGGTCTCGGCCGAGGGCCATATCCTGCTG
Organism: Caldilineae bacterium; assembly: GCA_020634625.1. GTDB lineage: Bacteria > Chloroflexota > Anaerolineae > Epilineales > Epilineaceae > JACKBJ01. The sequence continues at coordinate 7,692 of JACKBJ010000021.1, forward strand.
CCCGGCGCGCGCCACGTCGTCCCCGGTCAGGAGCACCTGGCGACCGACATCGAGGTCATCGGCATCGACCGCGACGGCGCCTTCGCCGACTACGTGCGGGTGCCTCGACAGAACATCTGGGTCAATCCGCCCGAGCTGGCGCCCGAGATCGCCAGCCTGCAGGATCCCTTCGGCAACGCGGTGCACACGGTGCACGCCCAGCCCATCGCCGGTCGGACGGTGCTGGTGACCGGTGCGGGCCTGATCGGCCTGATGACCATTCCGGTGGCCAAGGCGGCCGGCGCCGCGGCGGTCTACGTCACGGACATCAATCCCGGCCGGCTGGAGCTGGCGCTTCGGCTGGGCGCCGACGCCGCCTTCGACGCCCGCCAGGATCCCGTGGCCGCGGTGATGGCGGCCACCGACGGCGCCGGCGTCGACGTGCTGCTGGAGATGTCCGGCGCCGCGCCGGCCATCGACCAGGGCTTCCGCGCGCTCCGACCCGGCGGCGACGCGGCCATCTTGGGCCTGCCCGGAAAGCCGATCGAGCTCGACTGGGCTGCCCACGTCGTGGTCAAGGGCGCCACGGTGCGCGGCGTCTACGGCCGCAAGATCTGGGAGACCTGGCACCGGATGCGGGCGCTGTTGGGCACTGGCGCGGTCGATCTGCGCCCCTTGATCACCCACCGCTTCGGGCTGGAGGACTTCCAAGCCGCCTTCGACGCCATGCGCTCCGGCGAGAGCGGGAAGGTCATCCTGCTGCCCCAGGGCCCGCGCTGATCGCCGCGCGTCGGTGCCGCGAGCGACACCCCGATCGTCTTCGAACGATGCAGAGAGGAGCAGGCAGATGACGACCTCCACGACCGCCGGCAAGCTCGACTACCTGGTCGACCAGGTACAGGAGCTCAAGGACCAGGGCCTGTTCACCACCATCCGCACCCTCGACAGCGCCCAGGGCGCCTGGCTCGAGATCGAAGGGCGACGGGTGCTCAACTTCTGCTCCAACAACTACCTGGGCTTCGCCAACGACCCGGAGCTGGTGCAGGCGGCCAAGGCGGCCATGGACCGCTACGGCGTCGGACCGGGTGCCGTGCGCACGATCGCCGGCACGGTCCGCATCCACACCGAGCTCGAGCGCCGCCTGGCCGAGTTCAAGGGCGTCGATGACACGATCGTGCTGCAGAGCGGGTTCACCGCCAACTCCGGCGCCATCCCGGCCCTGGTCGGCAAGGGCGACGCCATCATCTCCGACGCGCTCAACCACGCTTCGATCATCGACGGCGTGCGGCTGGCGGGCAAGGCCGATCGCTACGTCTACGATCACGTCGACATGGCCTCGCTCGAGGCGCAGCTCGAAGTGGCCTCGACCAAGGGCTATCGGGCGATGTTGATCATCACCGACGGCGTCTTCTCGATGGACGGCGACATCGCGCCGCTGGACGAGATCGCCGCGCTGGCCGACCGTTATGGCGCCATCACGATGGTCGACGATGCCCACGGCGAGGGGGTGATCGGTCGCGGCGGTCGCGGCGCGGTCGACCACTTCGGCTTGCACGGCGTCTTCGACATCGAGGTCGGCACCATGTCCAAGGCCTTCGGGGTGATGGGCGGCTACGTGGCGGCGAAGCAGCCGATCGTCGATTGGCTGCGCCAGCGCGCTCGGCCCTTCCTGTTCTCGAGTGCGCTGACCATCCCCGACACCGCCGCCTGCCTGCAGGCCGTCGACATCCTGGAGCGTTCGACCGAACGGGTCGACCGCCTCTGGGACAACGCGCGCTATTTCCAGGGCCGCATGCGTGAGCTCGGCTTCGACCTGGGCGTCACGATGACGCCGATCTCGCCGGTGATCCTGGGCGACGAGAAGGTGGCCCAGGCCTTCTCCAAGCGGCTCTTCGAGGAGGGGGTCTTCGGCACCGCCATCGCCTTCCCGACCGTTCCGCTGGGCAAGGCCCGCATTCGGGTCATGATCTCCGCGGCCCATGCGCGCGAGGATCTGGACTTCGGCATCGAACGCTTCGAGCGCGTGGGGCGCGAGCTGGGGGTGATCGGCTAGCGCCTGGGCGGCTCAGGTCGTGGGTTGCTCGCGCCGCCAGAGCAGGTAGCTGTAGACCACCAGGCCCAGCGATCCGAGCACCACGCTGCCCATGGCCAGACCGAAGACCCAGGGGGCCTTGCTGAGACCGGCCAGGATGACCAGCAGGCCCATGACCACGAAGAGCTTGCCGCCCAGGGCATGCGTCTGCTGCCAGACCCGGTCGCTCGACAGGGTCCAAGGCGTGCGGATGCCCGCGAACCAGTTGGGCTGGAAGCGCGGCAGCAGCATCCCGAGGCCGACGAGCAACAGCCCGACCAGGCCGCCCACCACCAGGCCGACATCGACCGCCACGCCGCGCAGCGTCAGCAGCATCACGCCGTCGATCGCGAAGAGCAGCCCCAGGATGCCCAGGCGCATCGCGGTGTAGCTGCCGGCAAAGCGCGCGTAGTTCTCGCGGCGCGGATCGAGGCGGGGCAGCGCGCGCAGCAGGACGTAGATCAGCAGCGCCATCCCCGGCAGGATCAACAAGCCCTCGGCCCTGCTACCGTAGCGATCGACCTCGCCCGCGAGATTCCAGTGCACCGGCACCTTGTCCGGCGCGGTCGGCCAGGTCCATGCCGCCAGACCGAACATGAGGGCCAGGACGAGCAGTTGCGGGAGCTCCAGCTTCCAAGTCGACTTCATGCCACACCTCGCTCGATCGGCATTTGAGTTCGTATTCCGATTCCTAGCCTCATGATAATCCCGTTTGCGTCGCTTTGGGGTCCAGCGCTCCCGGTTCCGAGCCCGGTGCGGCGCCTCGGCCATTGACGGCTCGCGCTTGCTGCGGTTAGACTCCCGGTGGACCATGCTTCCGGTGAGCGATCCAGATGGCCATCGATCCAGCCAGGGTAGGAGTCGCGCGATGTCGAGACCCCGCGAGAACGAGACGCTGTGCAGGCATCTGCGTCTGGGATTGGGCCTGCTGATCCTGGCCGCGAGCGCGACCGGATGGCGTCCGAGCGCCTCACCGGCCGGGCGCGCACTGGCTCAGGGCCAGCCGGCGCCGCCGGCCATCTACCTGCCCCTCGTGCTGCGGTCCCAATCCGGCTTCGTGCCGGCGCGGACGGCCTTGCCCGCCACGGCCACCCCAGCGCCCAGCGCCACGCTCGAGCCGAGCCCGACGCCGAGCCAGACACCCAGCCCGAGCGCGACGCCCGAGCCGAGCCCGACGCCGACCGAGGCCTTGCCGGAATGGCAGGCGCGCGTGAACCTGCACCGCGCCCTGGCCCGTCTGGCACCGGTGGACGCCAACGCCGACTGGAGCCGCGGCGGCGAGCTGCACGCGCGCTACATGGTGAAGAACGACCTCTTCGGCCATAGCGAGCAGCGGGGCAACGCCTGGTTCACCGAGGAAGGCCTGGCGGCCGCGCAGTCGGGCAACGTCACCATCTCGACCGACATCGACCAGCCGGCGGCCGATGCGGTCGACTATTGGATGGTCGGTCCCTTCCACCAGGTGGCGATCCTCGACCCGCGCCTGCGGATCAGCGGCTTCGGGGAGTGGCGCGAGGCCATCGGCACCTTCCAATACGGCGCGACCCTGGACGTGCTTCGCGGCCGCGAGATGCCGGCGCGCTCGACCCGCTTCCCGGTCCGCTACCCCGACGCCGGCGGCACGATGCCCCTGCTGGCTTATCCCGGGGGTGAGAGCCCCGATCCCTTGACCAGCTGCGCCGGCTACAGCGTTCCGACCGGCCCGCCGCTTGTCCTGATGATCGACGGTGAGACGGCACCGCGCGTGACCGCGACCGCCTTCACGGACGACACCGGCAGGGCCCTGCCACACTGCTGGTTCGACGAGACCAGCTATCGCAATCCGACCCGAGGACAGCAGGATCTCGGGCGGGGCGTCCTGGCCATGCGCAAGGCGATCATCCTCATCCCTCGCAGTCCCCTGACCCCCGACTCGAGCTACGGCGTCAGCATCACGCTGGGGGGCAGCAGCGAGCGCTGGACCTTCCGAACGGCCGCGCGAACCGCCGAACCGCCCTTCAGCCCGATGCCCGGCGCCGACGAAGCGCTCGAGGACGAGCTGATCCGACTGATCAATGCGCGTCGGTCCGAGGCGGGCAAGCCGCCATTCGTCAAACGGCCGCGCCTGACCCATGCGGCCCGGCGACAGGCCAGCGACATGGCGGCCGGCGACTTCGGCAGCCACATCGGTTCCGACGGCAGCACGCCCGAGTCGCGCCTGATCGACGCCGGCTACCGCTACCGCCTCGTCTCGGCCGACTTCCAGACCGGGGGCGGCGGCGATGCGGCCGGCCTGGTCGACCTCTGGATGGGCCAGCCGACCACACGCGACCACCTGCTGTCCGACAAGACCGAGATCGGTGTCGGCTACGGCTTCAACGGGGCCAGCGCGCTGAAGCACTACTGGTACGTCTACTACACGACGCCGGAATGAGCCCGCGGATCGGGGCCCGTGCCCACCACGAGCGCTTCGACGAGGTTCGATTCGTCCGGGCCGATCCCAGTCGAATGTTCCGGGGGGCATGCAACAGGCGGCGCAGGAAACATCGGAAGGGCCGGATGGAGGTGACACGCTGATTGCCTACCTGCGCCTGCTGCGCACGATCGTCGCGAAGCTGCTGCGCGGCGAGCCCTTGCTGACGCGCTCCGATCGAGGTTACCGTGAGGCAGCCGAGCAGCTAGGCTGCGTGCTCGATCCGTCGGGCATGGCCTTCCGCGGGGTACGGTCCGGCTACGTCATCGAAGTGGCCGCCGCCGAGGTTCCGTTGACGCGCGGTGCGCAGGCGCTGACGATACCGGCAGTGGTCAGCCGAGTGCGTTTCGAGCCGCCGCTCGCGTTCGAGTTCAAGATCATCCTGCGCGCGCTGGATACCGTGGACCGCGCGCCCGGCATGGCGGAAGGGCTTACAGGTGACCCCTTCCTGGATCGCGCCACGCGGGCCTATGGCGACACCGTGGCGCTGGGTCGCTACCTCGACGCGGATCGCCGCTATCGGATCGTGCGTCTGGTCGAGCGCTACCCGTCCGTCGAGATCGGCCACGAGGGTATCGAGGTGAAGCTGCCCGGTCGGGGCTTGGTTGCGGCCGAGCACGTGCGGCGGATCCGCGACCTCGAAGCGGCGGCCCAGAGCCTGCTCGGCGTACCGGAGTCGGCATCGGGCGTGGACAGGCCGGCCGCGCTGAACGCCCAACGCAGCGCGAACGATACCCCGCTTTCCTGACCGCGGATCGAAGGCGGGCCCCGCGCTTCGGGTGCTACCGCGTCCGCGGCCGGCGGCGCGACGCTGGCGCGACGATGCCAGGCTCGTGCAGCACCGCACTGGATCTGATGGGCTCGATCGCCGCTGCATCCGCTCCAGCGGCCCGCTCCTCCTCGGCAATAGCGCTGCTATTCCCTCGTCGGATCGAACCCCTGGAGCGGCGCATCGACGATCTCGCTACCCATCGAATCCAGTGCGCTGCTGCACAAGGCTGGGATGAAGCCAACCCCGAGCTTGGCCTGGGTCAGGTGGAGCATGGGGCTCGGCCGGCAAGCGTCGAGCGGCGGTCACGCCGGCACGCTCCCAAGCGTCACATCCAGGGGAGCGCTTGGGCCTGCGCGCCGGTCGGAGGCCGACCGGATGCCGCGGGGACCGTCGCCCATCAAGGAGGATGCCATGCGCTCGAGCCGCGTTCCGGTCCGCCCAGGTCCTGGCCCCGCCTTGGCCCTCCTCCTCACGTTCGTCGGCTTCGGGCTCTCGATCGCGTTCCAGGCCCTCGCTCCGCCGCGCGCTGCGGCCGATCCGCTGCCGATCCTGGCCTGCGAGTCGGCGCCCGATCCCTATCTGGCCACCACCAACTTCGTCATCGGCCGTAGCTTCGACCGGGAGCCGGCCGTGATCGCCTTCCACGGCGGTGACAGCGAGGCGACGGCGATCGAGCTGGCCGACATCGGCGCCGTCGGCGCGGTCTACGGACTCGCCTACGATGCGAAGCGAGAGCGCTTGTACGCCGCCGCGTATCACAAGCGCAATTCGAAGTTCGGCCCCTTGGGCCCCGGCGGCATCTACGCCATCCCCTTGGACGGCGGCGCGGTCGAGCCCTTGCTGCAGGTGCCCGAAGCTGGCCGCGACATGCACGACAAAGACGACGACTACCATCCGGACGAACGCGGCCGCGGCTACGCGGGCAAGACCAGCCTGGGCGACATCGAGCTCGACCCCGCGACGGACCAGCTCTTCGTCATGAACCTCGAAGCGCGGCGGATCGACCGCTTTCAGCTGCCCGAGGGACGGGCGATCGGCAGCGTTCCGCAGGGAGCCGCCGGCGAGCCATGGGCCGAGGATGCACGGCCCTTCGGATTGGCCTGGCACCAAGGCTGGCTCTACCAGGGGCTGGTCGACTCCGCCGTCGCGACGCAGCGGCGTGACGACCTCTTCGCCTACGTGTATGCGTCACGCGCCGACGGCAGCCAGATGCAACCGGTGGCCGCGATCGACCTGCGCTACGACCGCGGGCGGCACGATCCCTGGAAGCCCTGGCCGCGGCGCGAGGACTTCAGCTGGACCCACAACGAGTACCCGCAGGCCATGCTGACCGACATCGCTTTCGACGCGGGCGGCAACCTCCTGGTCGGGCTGCGCGATCGGCACATCGACACCGGTCCTTCGCTGATCGAGCTCTACCGCCGCGCACCGGGCGACGTCTTGCGGCTGGACCCGGCGGGGCCGATGCGCTGGCACTTCGATCCGCTGGCACCCGAGCACTACTTCGAGGACGGCCTGGCCGGGATCCACGACGAGATCGCCGGCGGAGGCCTGGCGCAGCTGATGGCCCGGGACCTGCTGGTCTCGACGGCGATCGACCCCTTGCGCACCCATCGCGAGGGCACCAACGTGGGCGCCGTCTCGGCCGGCGCGATCTGGCTCGACAACCCGAGCGGCCGCGACCTCGGCCGCGTGGAGCTGGTCTACAATGCCAAGCGGCACGCGGGTCCGCATGGCAAGGCCATCGGGCTCGGCGACCTGGAGGTGCTGTGCGTCCCGCCGGACTCCACGCCGACCCCCAGCGCCAGCCCGAGCGCGAGCCCCAGGCCGTCACCGACCGCCACGCCGACGGCCAGCGACACGCCGCCGGCCAGCAGCACGCCGACCGCGACCGCGACGGCCACCGCCAGCGCCACGGCCACCGCCACGCCGACGCCGGGGCCGATCTACCTGCCCTACGGCGAGAAGGACAAGGTCTGCCGACCGGACGCCTACCACACCGACGTGGTGCTGGTGCTGGACCGCTCGACCTCGATGCTGCGCCGGTCGAGCCGGGCGGCCTGGCCAAGAACGAGGCCGCCATCGCCGCCGCGCGCGCCTTCCTGCGCAGCCTCGACTTCAGCCCCGACGGCCTGGGCCGGCACGACCAGGTGGCGGTGGTCGGCTTCAACGACAGTGCCTGGATCGAGCTGCCGCTCACCCGCGACGCCGCGGCCGCCGAGGCCGCGCTCGACCGCATCGCCGGCAAGACCATCGAGGGCACCCGCCTCGACCTGGCCTTCACCTGGGGCCAGAAGCCGCTGGACGGCCCGGAGCGCAAGCCCGAGAACCGGCCGGTGATCATCATGCTCACCGACGGCCTGCCCAACCGCGTGCCCTTCGGCGCCGGCTCGCCCTACCCCGGCTCGCAGCGCCAGGAGGACTCGGTCCTGATGGCGGTCGACGCGGTCAAGGCCGCCGGCACGCGGGTCTACACCATCGGCCTGGGCAACCCGCGCGACATCCTGCCCTGGCTGATGATCGACGCGGCCAGCGAGCGCTGGATGTACTACTACGCGCCGCTGCCCGAGGACCTGGCCGGCATCTACGCCCAGATCGCGGCCACCTTCAACACCTGCGACCCGCGGCCGGCGCCGACGCCCTGCGCGCCCGAGGAGCAGCACGTCGACGTGGTGCTGGTGCTGGACATGTCGACCTCGATGTACCGCACGACGCGCTCGGGCCGAACCAAGCACGAGGCCGCCATCGCGGCCGCGCACAGCTTCGTCGACCAGCTCGACCTGGAGCGCGACGGCTGGGGCCGGCGCGACCAGGTGGCGGTGGCCGGCTTCAACGACGCCAGCTGGACCGAGATCGGCATGTCGGACGACCGGGCGGCGGTGCACGCGGCCATCGACCGGCTGCCGGCCAGGATCGCCGAGGGCACGCGCCTGGATCTGGCGCTGGAGGAAGGCCAGCGGGCGATGGGCATCGGCCCGCGGCTGCAGCCCAACCAGCCGGTGATCGTGCTGCTGACCGACGGGCTGCCCAACCGGGTGCCCTTCGGCCCGGGCAGCCCGCACCCGGACTGCGACCGCCAGGAGTGCACGGTCCTCAAGTACGCCAGCGCGGCCAAGGCGGCCGGCAACCGGCTCTTCACCATCGGCCTGGGCGAGTCGAGCGACGTGCTGCGCAGCCTGCTCGAGCAGGCCGCCACGGCGCCCGACCACTACTACTTCGCCCCGGACGGCGAGGACCTGTAGGCGATCTACCGCCAGATCGCCGGCCGCTTCGACAGCTGCCGCTGAGCCGTGAGCGGACGCGGAGCGCGAGACCGGTGGGCTTCGGCCCCCAGGTGTCGGCTAGAGGACCTGCGTCACCGGCAGTCGGGGCGCCAGCAGCCCGGCCAGATCCGGACCGGCGGCCATGGCGCGCACGGCGGCCAGCAGCTCGGGCGCCGAGAGCTGGGGTTGGCTGGACCAGAGTCGAGCGGCCAAGGCGGTCGCCAGGGGTGCGGCGAAGGAGGTGCCCGACCAGGCGACCCAGCCGGTGGGCACGTCCGCGCCGGTGATCGGGGTCGCGGCAGCGGTGAAGAGCCCGATCGGCGCGTCGTCGGGATCGACGCGCGCGCCCGTCGCCAGCCAGGTTGCCTCGCCACCGAAGGCCACCACGCCGTTGCCGAGCACCAGGGCGTCCGCCGCGTTGCTGAAGCTGGCCGGCTGACCCGATCGCCCGGCCGCTCCGACGGCCAGGATGCGGTCGTCGCGCGCCGGAAGCCGCGGCTCGGGCCTCGCCTGCCCGGGCCGAGCGTCGTTGCCGGCCGAGGCGATGACCAACGCGCCCCCCTGGACCAGCGCCGCCACCGCGTCCATCAGGGGGCCGCCCAGGAAGCGCTGCAGCGGCGGGACGCCACCCGCGCCGTCGACGCCGGCCGCCGCGCGTCGCGCGGCGGCACGCAACGGCCGAAAGCCCGTCTCGAGCTCCGGCTCGCTCGGGATGGCGGCCACCAAGGACAGGTTGACGATCAGGCGTTTGCCGACGGCGCCCACGAGGGCGCGGGTCTGACCGAGCAGCGCGGTCAGGCTCTGCAGCTCGCCGATGCCCTGCGCGGAGAGCACGCGCAGGAGATGGAGCTCGGCGCCGGGCGCCGCGCCATGGATCAAGCCGGTGACGAAGAGTCCATGGTCCGGCATGGCGTAGCCCTGGGCCAGACCGTCGGGGTCGCCGGCCTCCCAGCCGGCCACCAGATGCTCCAGGGCCGCGAAGGCCGGGTCGTCCAACGCGAGCCCGCCGAACTGGACCCTCTGCAGGAGCTCCTGCAAGAAGCCGTGTGGCGGCTGATAGCGCTGCGCGGCGCCCAGCATCTGGGCGACCTCGGGCCGGCTGTCGAGCACGGCGACCACCACGCCCTCGCCGTCGGCATCGGCCAGGCCGGCCGCTTCGGCCTCGAAGCGGTAGCTCGGCCGCCAGTCGCTGGGCAGGTCGGGACGTGGCGCGGGTGGGACCCCGGGGCCGGCGCCGACGTGGGCTTCCTGACTTGCTGCCGTGAGCCAGGACGGGCATAGCGCGATCAGGCGCAAGCCCTCGAGCAGCGGCTGCGCGTCGAGCCCTTCGCGCAGACGCTCGGTCAAGAGGGCGTTGGCCTGCTCCAGCGACCGGTTGACCGCGAGAACCGCCGACCGAGCCCGCTCCGCACCCGCCACCGCGTCGATCGGGTCTCCTGCCAGTCGATACCAGCCGTGCAGGCGCACACCGCCTTCGTCCGGCACATCCCAGGCCTGCAACGCGGCGACCCGCGACCCTTCGGGCGCGCGGTCCTTGCCGGCCAGCGCCGGCTGCTTCGGAGCCTCGTCGGCCGGCCAGTCGCCGTGGCTCCGAATCTCGAGACCGTGGAAGCGTGCGGCGTCCGGCAGGCGCTCGCCGAGCTCGCCCCTGAGCAGCAGGCGGTCGAGCAGCTCGGCGCCGAGACGGCCGATCGTGTCGCGGGCTTCGGTGTCGAGCGCTTCCGATCGCACGCCCGGCAGGCCGAACCGGCAGCACAGCAGGTCGGGGACGCAGTGGACGACCGGAAGCCCTTGGCTGCGTTGGATGCTCATGGGCAGACCCCTTGGATCAGCGCGGACGGCAGGATCGTATCACAGCTTCCTTGGAGCTGGAACGCGGCCCAGTCGAGCGGGTTGGCGCCCGCGTCGGCCAGGGCCTGCAGCTGGGCGAGGCGTAGCGACTCGCCTGCCGATCGCCCGGCGGAGAGGCCCTGATACAGCCGTGTCATGAGTCGCAGCGCGGCTGCGTCGCGCACCGGCCAGAGGCTGCCCAGCACCGATGCGGCGCCTGCCTGCAAGCAGGCCTGGCCCAGGCTGAGGGTCTCGTCGGCGCCGGTGCGCCGGCCCTGGATGGTCTCGCAGCCGCTGAGGATCACCAGCGCGCCTTCGAGATCCAGGCCGGCGAGATCGTGGCTCGACAGCAACGGGCCATCGGCGAGCCAGAGGTGGGCGAAGGCTGGCCGGTCGGGGCGCGCCGCGGCGTGGGCGGCCAGGTGCACCAGGCCCGCCGCGCGCATGCCCTCGAGCACGGCCTGGCGCGTCGTCGCGGCTTCCAGTATCGGTGTCAGGCCCAGGATGCCGGCGACGGCGATCGCTTCGGCCGCCGCCCCCGGCAGTGCGCCGTCATGGCTGTAGGCCGCCACCAGACCCTTGGATCGGGCGACGCCGCGTCCTTGGCAGGTCGACCACCAGGCGAGCGAGGGCGCGACGCCCAACGCGTGCTGCTCGATCAGGTGTCGCCGTCCATCGTGGAGCGCGGCGAAGGGCAGCCCGTGCAGCGCGCGATGCGGGATGAGGATCAGGCGCTCGACCCCGTCCAACCAGGACTGCCAGGGTTCGACCAGCGCCGCGTGGAGCTGCGCGAGCAGCGCCTGAAGCGGTGCCGCGACGGCGCCATCCGGCAGCCCCGCCGCGGACTGGGCCCGCGCATCCTCGACGGCCTCGCGCCAGGCCGCGGCCAGTTCCGTGATGCGGGCCTGGCCCGCCGGGAGGTCGATCAGCTGCCTCCGCTCGCCGCGTGCCAGGAGCGCGAAGGGGCTGTCGCAGAGCCCGAATGCGACGAGCAGGCTGCCCGCGGGCACGACGGGCGCGCGCCAGGTCTCGCGATCGACGCTAGACGCGACGCCGTCGCCCGCCCGCCAGTCGGCCAAGGCCAGCGCCTCGCGGGAGCGCTGCAGCTCCAGCTCGAAGGCATCGAGCTGGTCCTCGAGCTCGCGGGCCGTCACCGCCGAGGTTTCGGGCGCGCCTTGGCCTGGCAGCCAGTCGGGCGCGTGCCGCAGGCCGAACAGATGGGCGTGCCTGCGCTCGAGCGCTTCGACCCGCGCCCTCGCCGGCGCAGCACGCCGTCGATCGAGGTCGGTCTGGGGATTGCCCATGGGCGCCACCGACCCTGCGATCGACGTCGCCGCGCTTCCGCTCGCGTTGACGCGTCCCGGCGGCGCGTCCTCGAGCCAGGTCGATCGCGTCCGGGCACCGGCCTTGACCCGCTCCAGCAGCCACCACAGGAGCTCCGGGTCGCCCGCACGGCGATAGCTGTTCAGCGCATCGGTGATCAGGTCGAGGCGTGGATCCAGCAGATGCTGGCGGAGGGTCGGTGGCAGTCGGTGTCGCTGCGCCTCCATGGCGTCGATCGCGTTGCGATAGGCCTGCCGCGCCGCGTCGGCCTGACCTTGTGCCTCGCCGATCCGGGCCGAGAGGTGCCAGGCACGCGGCTGCAGGGCGGCCAGCGCCCTTCCGTCGGTCCGGCCGAGGGCGCGATCGACCGCGAGGGCGGCGCGATCCAGCTGGCCTGCTTCCAGCGCCGCCTCGCCGGCCACCAGCTCGGCCAGCCGCACCAGGAGCCCGAGCCCTCCGTCACGGAAGCGCTCCGCGGCCGCGGTCGACCAGTCGGTCGCCGCGGCCGCGTCACCGCGGTGGAGCGCCAGCTCGGCCAGATCGAGGCGCACCATCCCATCCTGAGCGCGAAGGCCGGGCAGCAGCGGGTCGTGGAGGCAGCGCTCGAGGATGGCCTCGGCTGCCCGATCCGACGCGCGATCCCCCAGGGCCCTGAGGCAGCGGGCGAGGTCCAGGCTGCAGCGCAGGGCCTCCGCGTCGGCGCCCTGCGACCGAAGGATCGTCAGGGCTTCGCGGGTCTCCGCGGTCGCGGCATCGGGATCGCCGAGCGCCAGATGGCAGCGCGCCACGCTGGCCAGGACCAGTCCGCGCGGCAGCACCAGCCCGTCCCGCTCGGCGAGCGCCAGGGCCGCCAGGCAATGGCCCAACGCGCGCCCCGGGTCCCCCATCGCCAGCCGCAGATGGCCAAGGTTGTGTTCCTGGCGCCGCAGGCTGTCCCGTTGACCGAGCTGGGCGAAGATCGCACGGGCCTGCTCGTGCTCCTCGAGCGCCTCCTCCAGCCGGGCCTGTTCGGTCAGCATCAGCGCGCGATTGGCGCGCAGCCAGGCCACGTCGAGCGGGCCCGGACCGGACGGAGAACGGTCGGCCATCGCAATGGCCCGCTCGAAGCAGCGGTCGGCCAGGTCGATCCGGCCACGCTTCCAGTGTCCGCTCATCACGTTGCGTTCCATGGTGAACGCCAGGCCCACCTCTCCCGCCTGCAAGAGGCGATCCCGGGCCCGTTCGGCCGTCACGAAGTCGGCCTCGCTGGCCGCGCCGGAGAGGCAGCGCAGGTAGATCCAGCCGATCCGGGTGCGCGCCCAGGCGACCGGGTCGTCGAGCCGGCTGAAGGCTTCGGCCGCCGCGTCCAGCTCGGCCAGGGCATCGCCCAGCCGGTTGCCCTGGGCTGCATAGGCGTCGCCGCGGGCCATCCGTCCCAGGGCGGCGAACCAAGGCAGCTCGGCGGCTTCCGCGCCGTCGATCAAGGCCTCGGCCAGATGCAGCGCGCTGGTGGGGTCGATCGTGAGCCGAGCCTTGGATGCGTCCTTGAGAGCGGTCAACAGCGTGGGCACCGACACCTCGGCCGCTGCCACGGCCTTGCGCGCGAGCCGGCGGGCCTCGTCGCGGTCGGCACCGCAGACTCGCGCCAGCCAGGCCTCCGTCGCCGCGTCGGTCTCGGACGACGCGGAAGGCGGGCTCAAGCCACCGGTCCGATCTCGAGCGGCGGGTCGAGCTCCAGCACCAATCCCGGTCCGTCGAAGCGCAAGCGCAGCGCCCCGGCCGGCAGGTCAGGGACCTGGAAGCCGCCGTGGCGGTCCAGCGCCAAGGCGGCCAGCGGCATGCCGTTCGCATCCTCGAGCTGCAGGCGTGTGACGCCGAGACCATGCACCCGGCCGCTCAGCCGATAGCGCTCCGGCTCGGCCGCCGGTCGGACGACGCAGCTGACGATGATGTCGCCAGCGTCGGTGCGGTAGCTGCGGGAGAGCGGACCGGCCTCGCCCCGCGCACGTTGGCCGACCGGCAGCGGACCGGGAGCCTGCGCCGCGGCCAGGACCCGCCGCAAGCCGGCCAGCGGTCCCCCGTCGTGTGCCGGATGGTGCTGCAGCGGATTGCGCTCCCGGTGGAAGGCGGCCAGCTTGCGATCCATGCGGCGCTGGATCTCCAGTGCCTCGGCCTGGAAGGCCGCCAGATCGTCCAGCTCGGCCCGACACACGATGCAGCCGTCGACATGCGCCGCGACCGCTTCGGCCTCCGCCGGCGCGAGCCGGGCGTCGGACCAGTCGACCAGCGTCTCGGGCGTCGGGCAGCCGGAGTCGCGCAGGGCTGCCATCAGCTCGCGTTCCTGGGACGCCAGGACCGTCAGCCGTTCACGGCAGGCACCGCAGTCGGCGAGGTGCGCCCGGGTCTCGGCACTGGCGTCCCCGTCGAGCACGGCCAAGAGCTGTGCATCGGCCAGCTCGGGCGGGCGGTTGCAGGCGCTCATGCGCGTCCCCCTGTCGTGCGCGGCAGCGCGTCCTGCGACGTCCGGTCGACGACCGGCCGGCAGCCCCGTGTGCCGCTGCTCATGCGAGCGCCTCTCGTCCGGCCGCGCTCAGCGCGTCGTCCTTGCGCAGGCGGACCATCACGCGTTCCAGCGTGCGATACAGCTGATCGATCGATGCGAAGAGCTCCGGATGCCGGCGCATGATCTCGCGCGGCGGCCGCTCGTGGGCGAAGCGCTCCAGCAGGACCACCCACTCGGCGTCGCTCTTGCAGTGACCCCGCAGACCCTGCCAGAGCCGGGCGCGGCCGAGCTGCGCATCCACCGCCAGCCCTGGATCGATGCCCAGGTCCCCGTGCGCATCCGCGCCCCGCGTCGGCAGGTCCAGCGCGTCGACCTCGCCCGCATCGCCCTCGATGCCCTCGGGCCATCGCGACCGATGCCGATGCAGCGCCAGCTGTCGACGCAGATGCTCGCCGACCACGGACCAGGTCACGCGGGTCAGGTAGCGGTTCACGTGGCCCATCGAAGGGAATCGCGCCACCAGATCGGCGCCCGCCTGACGCTCGAAGAAGCGCATCAGCACCTGGGCCGCCAGGCTGTCCACGGCGTCGTCCAGCGTTTCGTCCGCCTCGGTCAGCAACGTGGTCGACAGGCCCCGCTGGGCGACATAGGCCAGGATCCACCGGTAGAGCAGGCGCCGATACTGCTCCCAGACCCGATCGCCGAGGCCCGCTTCCGCCCGTGGGTCGGCACACCAGCGCGCCAGGAGCTCGAACCGGCAGGCGTCGTCGCCGGCGCGCGCCCGCGCTGCCAGCTGATCCAGCGGCAGCGCGGCGATTGCGGCCTCGAAGCTAGCGGTCACGCTTGCGTCCCATGCGATCGAGCGCGGAGCGCCGGGGCGAAACGCCAGGCTCGCGAGCCTGGCCGGGGCGGCAAGTATAGGCGGCGGCGAGAGTTGGGCGCAATCCATCGAACTGGCTCCGTTCCTGCGGCGCTGCTGGCGAGCTGTCATGCCCGGCCACAACCAAGTCGCTCGGAACCCGAATTTCGGATCGGCGGTCGAATCGGGAATTTCGATGCGGCAGCGACTTGGTTGGGCCGACGCTGCGATCCGCCTGGCCGCCGTCTCGGGCTCGGCGACGCGGCAGCCCCTCACCCGAACTTGCCGGCAACCGTCCGGCCCATCCCGAAGAGGAAAGCACCATGTTCCCGCATCCCCTGTCCCATCGATCCCCTGGCCCGCGCAGCCTTGCGCTGCTCGCGCTGCTCCTGCTCATCCTTGGCCTCGGCGGCGGCATCAGCCACGCCCAGCCCGGTGCCCCGGCACCGTCGCTGTTCCGTCCGGCGCCCCGCGGCGCGAGTCGTGACGCGCTGCCAGAGTCCGACGGCGCCAGGGAGTCGCGCCTCGTACAGGTCGATCTCGACCTGGTCGACGTCGATGCCGCCCCGCTTGCCTTGAGCCTGCCCCTGACGAACGATCGCGTCATTCGGGTCGAGCGCGATCGGGCCGAAGCGGCCGAAGGTGGCCTGGTATGGACCGGACACGCTCCGGGCGCACCGATCGGCCAGGTGGTCCTGTCGCGGGTCGGCGAGGCGCTGGTTGGCAACATCGTCCTGTCCGAGGGCGAGCGCTACCACCTGCGGTTCGCCGGCAAGGGCCTGCACCGGCTGGAGCGGATCGACCAGGCCCGCTATCCGGAGGAAGCACCGCCGCTGCGGCCTTCGGCAGCCGAGCTGGCGCTGGCCGCCACCGAAGGCGTCGCGCCGGGCAACGATCCCGGCGTCGACCCCGGTGAGGCCGGGATCGACGGTCTCGATGTCGACAGCTGTGGTCAGATCGACGTGCTGGTGGTCTATGATGCCGCCGCCCGCATGGCCGCCGGCGGCGCCGACGCGATGCTGGCCGAGATCCACCTGGGCGTGGCCGAGACCAATCAGGCCTATGCCAACAGCGGCATCACCCAGCGCGTGTCGTTGGTGCATGCCGCCGAAGCCTCGGTGGCCATCGGGGCATCGGCCAACAGCGCGCTTGCCAACCTGAAGGCCGACGCCGGCGTGCAGACGCTTCGCAACACCTACGGCGCCGATCTCGTCAGCTACTGGGTGGCGGCGCTGCCGGGCGCCTGCGGCATCGGCTACAAGATGGACACCGTCGCGGCCTCCTTCGCCGGCTTCGCCTACTCGGTGGTCGATCGGGACTGCGCCACCGGCTACTACTCCTTCGGCCACGAGATGGGCCACAACATGGGCGCCGATCACGACTGGTTCGTCAATGCCGGCACCACGCCGAACAGCGGCGCGCACGGCCTGGTCAACGTCGGCGCAAGGTGGCGCACGATCATGGCCTACAACGATCGCTGCCAAGCGCAGACGCCGGCGGTCAACTGCGCCCGGTTGCCATACTTCTCCAACCCCAACGTCGCCGTCGGCGGCGCCGCCACCGGCGTCGCGGCCGGCAGCAGCACGGCCTGCAGCGTCGGCAACCTCGGCAACCCGGCCTGCGATGCCGACAACCGCGCCGTGCTCAACGGCTCGGCCTGCACCGTCGCGCGCTTCCGCGACACCTCGCCCGGCCGCAACGATGTCTGGATGAAGGACACCTGGAGCGACACGGGGCGCGAGCCGGACCCGGCCACGGCCGGCCAGAGCATGTGGCAGAGCCCCTACATCTGGATTCGCACGGCGGCCGACCCCGGCTTCCTGCACCAGCACGAGCATCAGAATCCGGAGAGTGCCTGGGCCAACCATGTCTTCGTCAAGCTGCACAACGGCGGCGACGCGGCGGCATCGGGCCGGCTGAAGCTCTACTACGCCAAGGCTAGCACGGGCCTGGCCTGGCCGGGCGACTGGACCGAGTTCGCCGACCTGCCGACGACCCTGAGCGGAAACTCGACCAGCATCGCCCAGACGGTCTGGAACACGAGCGCGGCCCAGACCGGTCACTTCTGCCTCCTGGCGCGCTGGGTCTCGAGCGGCGATCCGATGACCGCGGCCGAGACCGCCAACGTCGATCAGAACACGCGTCGCAACAACAACATCGTCTGGCGCAACGTGAACATCGTCAACCTGACGGCACCGGACGGCCTGATGCAGCAGGCAAGCTTCATCGTGCGCAACACGGAGCCGGAGCGCGCCAAGCTGAGCCTGGCCTTCCGCTGGCCGACCGCGAACGGCGCGAACGGAATCCCCTTCATGCGGCAGGGCCGGGTCGCGATCCAGCTCGGCGAGCGACTGCAGCGTGCGCTGGAGAGCGGCGGCGATCTCACGGGTCTCGAGCCACTGGGCGACGGGCGCTACCTGCTGGTCGACCCGAAGGGCAGCCGCCTCCATGGGCTGGCGTTGGACGCGGGCGAGGAGGAAGAGGTCTGGCTCACCTTCGAGGCCCAGCCGGAGCTCGTCGCCGCGGAGCCGCGTGCCTTCCACCTGGAGGCCGAGCAGTCGGTGGACGGCGCAGCCGAGCCGGTGGGCGGCGTCGCGTGGGAGATCACGGTTCGCCCACCGCGCAGTGAGACCGGTCTGGTGCGGGGCATCGTCTACCACGACCGCAATGGCAACGCCGTGCGCGAGGACGACGAGCCGGGCCTGGCCGAGCGCCAGCTGGTCTTCACCGATGCGCGCGGCGAGCGCACGACGGTGCACTCGGATGCCGGAGGCGCCTATGCGCTGCAGCTGGCGCCGGGCAGCTACACGGTCGCGCAGGTGCTTCCTGCCGGCTGGACCCAGACCTCGCCGGCCGAGGCGGAGATGCAGGTCGAGATCGGTGGCAGCCAGCGGCTGTGGGAGCTGTCCTTCGGCAGCTGGGAGGCGCGAACGCCGAGCCCCTGCAAGCCGCTCTCGCGCCTGGTCAACCTCTCGACACGCGGCCTGGTCGGTCAGGGCGATGGCGCCATGATCGCCGGCTTCATCGTTCGGGATGCGCCAGCGCGCCTGGTTCTTCGCGCCCTGGGGCCGAGCCTTAGCCGTCAGGGGCTGGGCTCGGCGCTGTCGGACCCGAGCCTGCAGCTCTTCAGCGGCCAGACCCTGCTGGCGGAGAGCGACGACTGGGCCGACGGCGCGACGGCCGGCGAGCTGAAGGAAAGCGGCCTGGCTCCGGGTGATGCCCGCGAGCCCGGGTTGGTGGTGACCCTCCAACCGGGCGCCTACACCGCGATCGTCCGCGGCGCGGGCGATCGCGCCGGGATCGCGCTGGTCGAGGTCTTCCAGACCCGCTAGGTCTTTCAGACCCGTTGCGGGCGCATCCGACGACGCGGCCGGCACCTGCCCTGGTGCCGGCCGCGTCGTCGCTTCCGAGGGCGCCGTCTTCGGCCGAGCCGGTCGGCGCCGGGCGGGGGCATCTCGACCTCGACGCGCGGGCCTATTTCAGCGGCAGCAGGACCTCGTTGCGCCGCAGGAACCAGGGCACCCAAGGGGGGTTGTAGCGGGCGAAGGTCGGCTCGCCGGCCGGCTCCAACCCCGCCTCGGCCAGCCACTGTTCGAGCCGCGCACGCTGCGCTTCGAAGCGCCGGCGCGACCAGCTGCCGGAGAAGCGCAGCGCGGCCACCCGTTGGGCGGGGATCTCGCGCAGGTGGACGCGGTCGTCGTCCGGCACGGGCAGGCTGTCGAGCCGGTGCTCGGCGGGCATCGTGAACCGGATCAGCCAGCCGCCGCCCGGACCAGGAACCTGGCCGACCGGCGCCGTCATGGCGATCTTCTGGCTCTGGGACTGGCTCACCGGGGCGGTCATCGCGATCTTCGAGCGGCTGCGGTTGCCGCCGAAGATGTAGCCGGCCAGCCGCCTGAACCCCTCGTTCGACACGCGCTCGAAGTCGCCCTGGACTTCCGTCTCGGCCACGACGACCGGCGCGTACTCGCGGATCTGAATGGCGCCGTCCTCGCGCAGCAGGGTGAAGCGTGGCTCTTCGATGGCCATGGTGGGCCTCCGGACTTGCGCTCGGCCGCCCGACGCCGGCGAGCGAGCGCGGCGATCGGCGCGACTACCTGGCCGAGAGGCGTCGCCATGCCTCGGCCAGCGCGGCATCTTGGAAGGACGGGGTCGCGTCGGCGGAGGCGTCGGCCGCGTTCGGATCGGCCCGGGCCTCCAGCAAGCGACGGATGGACTCGGCGAAGCGCGCCAGCTCGGGCTCGCTGCTGCGCAGCGCCTCGGCCCGCAGCGCATCGAGGACCTTCGCCAAGGCTTCGCCGGCGGCCGGGTTGTCGCTGGTGAGCACCAGCTCGGCGTTGTGGACGAGCCGATCGAGCAAGGCCGCGCGTGGATCCGCACCGCGCATCAGGAGCTGCAGGCTGCCGTACGCGCTGCGATAGGGTTCCACCAGGCGGAGGATTCGATGCCGGACATCCTGCCCACGCAAAACGTCCAGCAGCAGCGCGAGGTAGGCGGCGGCATCGGGATCGATGCCCGGCCGACCCGCGGTGCGTTCGAGCTCGGTGGCCAGCGCACGCGCGGTCTCTCGGTCGCGGGCCTTGAGCAGCGCCGCGACGTGCGCCGTCAGAGCGGCCACCCAGTCTTCCGTCGCCGCGGCTTCGGGCGCCGAGTGACCGGCGGCGTCCATGACGGGTCGAGCGGCGTCGACGGGGATGACCGGCTCGCCGCGATCGCCGTTCTGCCAGGCGAGTCGGCCGTCGGCCGGCGGCGGAGCCAGGTCGGCCGCCACGGCCCGCAAGCCCTGCCGGTAGGGTTCCACGAGGCCCGCGATGGCATCGCCGAGCGGCGCGCCACGGAGCAGACGCGATAGCGCCGCCAGGAAGTCGGCCACCGGGGCCTGGTCGCCGGTCCGAAAGGCGTCGGCCCGTCGGTCCAAGCGCTCGCAGAACGCCGCCAACGCGGCCCGGTCGCCCGAGCGGCCGGCGCCGACCGCCGCGCTGCAGATCGCGTTGAGCGTGGCGGCGACCGCCTCGGCCGAGGCCGCTTCGGAGCCGGTCACCTAGCCGCCGCGCCTGCCGCGGCGGGACCCAGCGCCGTCATCCAGATCCTCGTCGTCCGCGTCTTCGAGGTCCATGTAGTCGTCCAGCTCATCGTAGTCGTCGTCGACCTCCGCCGCATCGTCCTCGTCGTCCGGCCGCTCCCAGCTGGCAAAGCTCAGGTCGCCCTCGATCAGCGCGCAGCTCGAGATCGCGTCCTCGACCGCCTCGAGCAGATCCTCGTCGACGCCGGCCAGCTCCGCGCCGACGGCTTCCAGCGTCCGGCGCGCGACCGCGCCGCCGATCTCGCCCAGGGCCCAGATGGCCTCGGCCCGGATCAGGCGGTCGGTCTCGTAGCGGGCGATGATCGACAAGGGGTTGACCGCCGAGGCGATTGCCAGCTCGCCGCTGGCGCGCACGGCCTCGAAGCGCAGCTCGGGCTCGGGCTCGTCCAACCAGGCCAGGATCTCGTCGGCCCAGCGCGGGTCGGCCGAGTTGCCCATGGCCCGCAGCGCCCCGGCGCGAACCTCGGGCGCATCGTCCTCGAGCGCGCTCTCGATGAGCCCGATCAGGTCGGGATGCTCGGCGTAGCCCGCCGAAGCCAACGCGCGGCGACGCACTTCGGGATCCTCGCGCAGGTCGCCGGCCAGCTCGATCAGGTGGGCCAGGGTCGGCGCCATGCGCTCGCGAAGGTGGACCTTGAGCTCGGACTGCTCGACGAAGCTGCCCAGGGCCTGGGCAGCGCGCGCGCGCACTGCGTCCACCGAATCCTCGCGCAGCATGCGGCCGAAGCGATCGCCCAGGCTCAGCTCGCGCGACTCCCAGAGCCCGTCGATGGCCAGGGCGCGCAGCTCCGGATCGGTGTCGTCCAGCAGGGCGCGCATCAGCGGCACGAAGTCCGACTGGAAGTCGGTCTCGCCGAAGTCCACCAGGGCCTGCAGCATCCGACGCCGCTGATCCGGCGCGACCTCGGCCATGAACGCGACGAAGCGGCCGACTTCCTCTGGGCTGGCCGACGAGAGCATGCGCAGCTCGCCCGGGAGGTGCGAAGCCCGGGGGTCGGCCAGTCTGGCCAGGGTGCCGTCGAAGTCGCGCAGTGCAAGCTCGGCGGCCGCCTTGCGCAGGGTTTCGGCCTCCTCGGGCGTCAGGTCCTCCTTCATGGCGTGGCCGGGCCTCCGAAGACCTCGTAGACCGTGACGACCAGCATCAAGCCGATGACCAGCGCGAAGCCGATCAGGTGCACGATCGCCTCGCGGTTGGGCTCGATGCGTCGGCCACGCAGGGCCTCCAACAGGATGAACAGCAAGCGGCCGCCGTCCAGTGCTGGGATCGGGATCAGGTTGATGATGCCCAGGTTGATGGACAGCAGGGCCATGAAGCTGAAGAAGGTCGCCGCACCCTGCTCGCCGGCCTGCTGGCTCATCTTGGATATTCCGACCGGGCCGGCGATGTCCGCGGCCAGCTGGCCGGTCAGCATGCGGTAGAGCCCATCGACCATCGCCACCATGAGCAGCAGGGTCTGCCGCGGACCGAAGATCGCCGCCTCGGCCAGGCTCATGCGCTGGCTGATGGTCAAGGCGCCGATGCTGATGCCCATCATGCCGCGGCCCTCGGCGTCGTTGCGTGCAGGCGTCACCTCGGTCTGTAGCACCTGGAGCTCGCCGCGCAAGACGATCGGCTGGTCGATCGCGTCGCCGACCTGAGGTTCCAGCAGCAGATCGCCGACCTGAAGCTCGCCGCCCGGCGCCGTGACGCGCACCGCACGCAGGCCCTCGAGCTCGGCCAGCTCGGGCACCGGCTCGCTGGCCAGGCCGTCCAGGGACACCCTGACATCGACCGGCTTCACGCCCCGAAGCAGGGTCAGCGCCATCGGGCGGCCGGTGTGGGCGTCGGTGACCGCGATGAAGGCGTTGGCGGCACGGCTCTCGCCCGGCAGGGGCTCGGCGCCGGTCTCCAGGCGCGGCAGGAGCTGACCATCCACCGCCAGCACGATGTCGCCGCCCACCAGGCCGCCGGCCTCGGCCGGCGAGCCCGGGCTCACGCCGATCAGCTGAACCAGGCCTTCGGCCTGGGGCAGCGGCGCCGAGGCGCCGATGGCCCAGGCGATGCTCGAGAAGATCAGCGCCGCGAGCATGAAGTTGAACACCGGACCCGCCAACAGGACCACCGCGCGGACCCGCTTGGTCTGGGCGGCGAAGGCGCCCGGGATGTCCGGATCGTCCTCGCCCGCCAGGCGCACGAATCCGCCCAGCGGCAGCGCGTTGAGGGTGTAGTCGGTGCCGCCGTGGCTGAAGACCTTGACCAGCCGCGGCGGGAAGCCGATGCCGAACTCGTCGACCCGCACGTCGTTCCACTTGGCGAGCAGAAAGTGCCCCAGCTCGTGGATCAACACCAGCGGGAACAGCGACAGAAAGAAGTAGATGACCTGGACCAGAGGTCCCGGCAATTGGCTCAGCGCTTCGTTCATCGCGTTCGCGTTCCTTTGGATTCCATGCCGCCGCCGAGCGCGCTGCTGCGATCGGCCGGAGTCGGCGGCGCAATTCTAGCAGGCCGGCCGGGGGGCCGAAAGCGCCTGGGGGCCTGTGCTATACTCCCAGGTCCCGAGGCGCCCCAGCCCGCGCCGCGCACCCCCGCCCGAGAGGCCCATGCGCAGCTTGCCCATCGATGAGCTCGACCGTGTCGTTCAACAATATCACGACCTCGTCGCCAGCCTCGGTCGGCCCGAAGTCGCCACGGACCCGGACCAGCTGCGCGTGATCGGCCAGCAGCAGGCCGAGCTCGAGCCCCTGGTCTCGGCCTACGTCGAATACCGTTCCGTCAGCGAGTCGGTCGACGAGACGCGCTCGATGCAGTCGGCCGAGCTCGAGCCCGAGATGGCCGAGCTGGTCGCGCTGGAGCTGGACACGCTCATCGAGCGGCAGGAGGCGCTGGCCGATCGGATCGAGGTGCTGCTGGTGCCCAAGGACCCGCGCGACGACCGCGACGTGATCGTCGAGATTCGCGCCGGAACCGGCGGCGACGAGGCCGGCCTGTTCGCAGCCGACCTGTTCCGGATCTACCAGCGCTATGCCGAAGGCAAGGGCTACAAGGTCGACGTGATCAGCTCCAGCGTCAGTGACGTCGGCGGCTTCAAGGAGGTCATCTTCGAGGTGGCCGGCCGCGGTGCCTTCTCGCGGCTGAAGTGGGAGCGGGGCGTGCACCGCGTGCAGCGCGTGCCGGCCACCGAGACCCAGGGGCGCATCCACACTTCGACCGCCACCGTGGCCGTGCTGCCCGAGACCGACGAGGTCGAGATCGAGGTTCCGGACAGCGACGTTCGGGTCGACGTGTTCCGCTCGTCGGGTCCCGGAGGTCAGTCGGTCAACACCACCGACTCGGCGGTTCGAATCACCCACCTGCCCACCGGTCTGGTGGTCAGCTCGCAGGACGAGAAGTCCCAGCTGCAGAACCGGCGCAAGGCCATGCAGGTGCTGCGCGCCCGGCTCTACGACCTGGAGGAGCAGAAGCGCCTGGCCGAGCTGGGCGCCGCCCGCAAGGCACAGGTGGGCAGCGGGGAGCGCTCCGAGAAGATCCGCACCTACAACTTCCCGCAGAGCCGGGTCACCGACCACCGCATCGGTCTGACCTCGCACCGGCTCGAAGGCATCCTGGCGGGCGAGATCGACGAGTTCGTCGAGGCCCTCGAGGCCGCCGACCGGGCCGAGCGTCTGGCCGAGGCTCGCGCCGGCGCCGCGGAGCCGGCCGGCTGAGGCCGCGCTCGAGCCTCGGTCGATCCCTCGGCCAACGCCCGATGCCTCCCGACGCCAGCCTGGCAAGCGGCGCGGCGCCGGCGACCGTCGACGCCGCGATCCGACGCGCCGAGTCGATCATCGCCGCGGGATCGGACGGCTACCGATCCGAGAGCCCGCGTCTCGACGCCGAGCTTCTGCTGGCCGCGCTGCGGCGCTGCGACCGGGCCCGTCTTCTGGCCGACCTGCGCGAGCCCCTGGCGGCCGATGACTGGGCTGGCCTGGATCGGCTCGCCCGGCGTCGTGCCGCCGGCGAGCCGTTGGCCTACCTGGTTGGGCGCCGCGGGTTCCATGGGATCGAGCTCCGCGTGAATCCGTCGGTGCTCATCCCCCGCCCCGAGACCGAGCTCCTGGTGGACTGGGCCCTGGCCTGGCTGTCGGGGAGCTCCGAGCGATCGCCCGAGGCGGCGTCCGGCGGCTCGGGCGGCGTCGGCCCGAAGGGCCAGCCCCGGATCGCCGCCGCGCGGCGCGTCATCGACGTCGGCACCGGTTCCGGTGCCATCGTCCTGGCCCTGGCCGCGGCGCTGCGCGCGCGCGGCGCCTCGATGCGCCAGTCCGAGCTGCAGCTGCTCGCCAGCGACGTGTCGACGGCGGCCTTGGCCACCAGCCAGGACAACGCACGACGCCTCGGCTTGGATGCCTGGGTCCAGTTCCGGCAGGCCGACCTGTTGCCGGAGGGCGAGCCTCCCTACGACCTGGTCTTGGCCAACCTGCCCTACATCGGCCTGGACGAGCGTGCGGGTTTGAGCCGGGACGTGTCCGAGTTCGAGCCCGCCGAAGCGCTCTTCGCCGGCCGCGATGGTCTGGCGCTGATCGCGCGCCTGCTCGGGGACCTCCCCGGGCGCCTGGCGTCGGGCGGAGCCGCAGCGCTCGAGATCGGGTATGCCCAGGGTCCGGCGGTTCGAGCCCTGGCCAGCGCCGGCTTCCCGGAGGCTCGAATCCGGGTGCATCCCGACCTGGCCGGCCACGACCGCCTGTTGACGATCGAGACCGGGCCGTGATCCTCGGCATCGATGCCAGCCGCAGCTTCGGTGCGCGGCCGACCGGCACGGAGCACTACGCGACGGAGGTCACCCGACGCATCGCCGAGCGGTCGGAACACCGGGTCCGGCTCTACTTCCGCCAGCCGCCGGTCGAGCCGACGCCCGAACGGGCCGAGCTGCGGATCCTTCCGGCGCCGCGGCTGTGGACCCATACCCGACTGGCGGCCGAGCTCTGGGCACGACCGCCGGATCTCGTGTTCATCCCGGCCCACGTGATGCCCGTGATCTGTCGCCCGCCGGCGGTGGTCACCGTGCATGACCTGGGCTACGAGCGCTTCCCGTCGGCCCATCCCTGGTCGCGCCGCGCCTACCTGCGCTGGAGCACGCGCCGGCACCTGCGCCATGCGGCACGGCTTCTGGCCGACTCCGCCGCCACGCGAGACGATCTGGTGGCCCTGTATGGCGCCGATCCCGAGCGCATCCACGTCGTGCACCTGGCGGCCGATCCGGATCTGCGCCCAGCCGATGGCGCGGCGGTCGATGCCCTGCGCACCCGGCTGGGCCTGCCCCTGGCTGCCCCCTATCTGCTGCACCTGGGGACCCTGCAGCCGCGCAAGAACCTGGGACGGTTGCTGGAAGCGATCGCCAGCCTGGTCGCCGACCATCCGACGGTCCAGCTGGTCCTGGCGGGCATGCCAGGCTGGAGCGAGTCGGAGCTGCCAGATCGAGCGCGGCGGCTCGGTCTCGTGGGGAGGGTCCACCTGCCGGGCTACCTGCCGCGTGAGGACCTGGCCGCCCTCTACAGCGGGGCCGTCGGCCTCGCGCTGCCCAGCCTCTACGAGGGCTTCGGTCTGACCGCCTTGGAGGCGATGGCCTGCGGATGTCCGGTCGCCTGTTCCGACAGCTCCAGCCTGCCGGAGGTCGTGGGCGAGGCGGCCCTGCGCTTCGACCCCCTGGACAGCCAGGACATCGCCCGGGCGCTCGGGCGCCTGCTCGACGATGCCGAGCTGCGCGACCGCCTGCGTCGAGCCGGAATCGCGCGCGCGGCCGGCTTCAGCTGGGACCGCTGCGCCGCGGAGAGCCTGGCGGTCCTGGAAGCCTGCCTCTCGAGCCAGGCTGCGCGGCGGGGGCCGGCGTGAGGCACCGTCCCGACCTGAACGCGCCGGTCCTGCCGGGCGCCGATGGCTCGCCCCGGATCCTGGTGATCAAGCTCTCGGACTTCGGGGACGCGCTGTTGACCACGCCGGCGCTGGCCCAGCTGCGCGCCGCCCTGCCCGCTGCGCGGATCGACGTGCTGACCACGCGGATCGGCGCCGTGGCCTACCGGCACAGCAGCCTGGTGGATGACCTGCTCTGCTTCGACAAGTCGGTCTACGATCGTCCGCTCGCGCTCCTGTCGCAGCCGGCCGACCTGTTCGGGCTCGCCGCGCGACTCCGTCGTCGCGGCTACGATGCCCTGGCCCTGATGCACACGCTCACCACCCGATTCGGCGCGCTCAAGCATGCCGGGCTCTGCCTTGCCAGCGGCGCTCCGATCCGCGCCGGCCTGCGACGCCCATCGAGCCCGCGGGGCGCCTTCCTGACGCATTGGGGAACCGACTTCGGCTTCGACCGTCAGCATGCGGTCGAAGTGGGCGAATCGGTCGCGGCGGCGCTGCTGGCGGCGCTCGGGCAGGCGCCCGCCGAGGCGCCGCCGCGCCACCTTCGCTTCGAGCCAGGCCCGGCGGCCGAGTCCGCGGCCGAAGCGCTCCTGAAGCCCCTGATGGTCGCCGATGCCCCGCTGGTCGCCATCCATCCCGGCTCCGGCAGCTTCAGCACCGCGCGCCGATGGTCGCCGGCCGGCTTCGCTTCGGTCGCCGATCGCCTGGCCGCACAGGGCGCACGCATCCTGGTGGTCGGTGGCCCGGATGACGGCTGTGACGCCGTCGTCGGCGCGATGCGTCGGCCGCCGGCGCTGGACCTCAGCGGACGCAGCGACCTGCCGACGCTGGCGGCGATCCTCGCGCGCTGCCGTCTGTTGGTCGGCAACGACAGCGGCGTCAGCCACCTGGCGTCCGCCATGGGCTGTCCGGTCGTGGCCGTGTTCGGCCCCTCCAACCCCGTCGCTTGGGGACCCTGGTGGCCGGGTGTGGATGCCCGGGGTCGGCCGGCAGCCAGCCCGCATCGCGTCGTCCGCCTTGGCTTGCCCTGTCAGCCCTGCTTCTACGTGGGCTATCGCCGAGGCAGTCCGGCTGGCTGTCCCAGCCGCGACTGCCTGGCCTGGATGCCGGCCGACCGCGTCATCGCCGCCGCCGAGTCGCTGCTCTAGACGCGAAAGCCCGCGGCCTCGGGGTGCACGGCTCGTGCTATGGTATGGGCCTCGCCGTTCGGTCGGTCGAACGCCGAACCCGCTCGCGGTCGACGCGATCCCCTGTTCGAGTGCAGCCCATGTCAAGCCCCGAGATGCCGACGCCGACCGTCGCCGCGCCGATCCTGGCTGCCATGGCCGGTCGCCGGATCCTCGTCGTCGGCGACGTCTTCCTGGACGAGTACCTGATCGGGCGCGCCGAGCGCCTGAGCCGCGAGGGGCCGGTGCCGGTGCTGAGCTTTCGCGAGCGCTTCGGCGTCCCGGGTGGCGCGGCCAACCCGGCCCGCAACATCGCCAGCCTGGGCGGGCGGGCCCTGCAGGTGGGCGTCGCCGGGGACGACGCGGCGGCCGCGGAGCTGCGCGGGCTGCTGGTGGACGCGGGCATCGACACCGGCGGTCTCATCACCGACCGCTCGCGGCCGACCATCCTCAAGACCCGGATCGTGGCCGAGGGGCTGTCCACGCCCCAGCAGGTCGCTCGGATCGACCGCCAACCTCGGCAGCCGGTATCCGGATCGGTCGAGCGCGCGCTGATCGAGGCCATCGAAGCGGCCGCCGATTCGAGCGACGCCATCCTGGTCTCGCATTACCGGAGCGGCGTCGTCACGGCGTCCGTCTGCGCGGCGGCCCGACAGGCCGCTGCCCGGCGCGGAATCTGGCTGGGCGTCGACGCCCAAGGCGATCTCGAGCGCTTCACCGGGTTCGACCTGGTGCGCGTCGGGCGCCAAGACGCCGCCCAGACCCTTGGCCGCAGCCTGGAGGACGCGTCGGACTTCGAACGCGCCTGTCGCGAGCTGCTGGGCGAGCTGGGTGCCCGTGCCGTCATGCTCGGTCGCGGGGCTCAAGGCACCAGCCTGTGCTGGACCCAGGCGGCGGGCGGCATCGACTATCGGGTGATCCCGCCGGCCAACGTCAGCGAGGTCTTCGACGTCACCGGTGCCGGTGACACCGTCATCGCGGTGGTGATCCTGGCCTTGGCCGCCGGTGCCGAGCTGCTGGTGGCCGCCGGCCTGGCCAACGTCGCGGCGGGCATCGTCGTGCGGCGTCTGGGCGTCGTCGCGCCGAGCCCGGACGAGATCCTGCGCGAGCTCGGACACCCGGGCTGAGCCGGCTCAGACCAGCAGCGAGACCAGCTGGTAGGTCACGAACGCCGCCGCATAGGCCAGCACCGACATGTAGCCGATCTGGAGGGCTGGCCAGCGCCAGCTGCCCGTCTCGCGACGCGTCACCGCCTGAGTGGGCAGGCACTGCATGGCCAGCACGAAGAAGACCAGGAGGCTCATGGCCGTCGGCAGATCGAACAGCGCGGCGCCGTCTGGGCGCCGCATGGCCGACAGGGCCTGGGTCAGGCGCGGGGTCTCGGCGGCACCCGCGTCGCCCAGACCGGCGACGATCGACAGGGTCGAGACCAGCACCTCGCGCGCCGCGAAGGAGCTGAGGACGCCGATGCTGATGCGCCAGTCGAAGCCCAGGGGAGCGAAGAGCGGCTCGATGCCGCGGCCGAGGCGACCGATCAGCGAGTATCGCAGCGCCTGCTGGGCGCGGATGCCCGCCAGCTCGGCCTGCAGCTCCGCTGGCTCGGCCGCCGAAGCCAGGCCCGGATCGGTCGCCGCGGCGGGGTCGGCTTGGGCGGTGGCGGCCGGTGCCTGCCGGTCCAGCGCCTCGCCGAGCGCCAGGTAGCGCGAGGCGACTTCGGGCTCGGCCAGCCGGACCAGGTCGGCATCGTTGAGCCGTGGGAAGGTCGAACCGGCCCAGATCAGCATCGACAGCGCCAGGATGACGGTTCCCGCCTGGCCGAGAAAGACCCGAGCCCGGTCCCAGACGACGAACAACGCGACGCGCAAGCTGGGCCGTCGGTAGGGCGGCAGCTCGATCAGGAGCTCCTGAGGCTGGCCGCGCAGGATGGTCTTGCCCAACACCAGGGACGCCCCCATGGCGCTGACGATGCCGAGCCCGTAGGCGCCGAAGAAGAGCAATCCGCCGAGCAACGGTCGTCCGGCGAAGAGCAGCGCGGCCACCATCGCGTAGACCGGCAGTCGGGCGCTGCAGGTGAGCAGGGGGATCACCAGGATCGTGATCAAGCGGTCGCGCCGGGATTCGATGGCCTTGGTGGACATGATGGCGGGCACCGCGCAGGCATGCGCCGAGAGCATCGGGATGAAGGCCTTGCCGGGCAGGCCGACCCGCTGCATGAAGCGATCGGCCACGAAGGCGGCGCGCGCCAGATAGCCCGTGTCCTCGAGCAGGGTCAGCGCAAAGAACAGAATGCAGATCTGGGGCAGGAACAGCAGCACTCCGCCCACCCCGGCCAACAGGCCATCGACCAGAAAGCTCGCCAGCAGGCCGGGCGGCAGCGCCGCGGCCAGGGCCTGACCCAGCCGTCCGAAGCCGGCGTCGATCAGGTCCATCGGATAGCTGGCCAGCTTGAAGATGCCGACGAACAGCAGGGCCATGATGGTGGCGAAGCAGATCGGGCCGCCGATGGGATGCGTCACCAGACGGTCGACGGCGTCGCCGCGCGGATGTGCGGTCGCCTCGTCCGGAATGCCGGTGGCCAGGCCGACGGCGCAGGCCCAGTCGTGGCGGCGGGCATGCGGACAGGCGGCGCAACTGCTGCAGATCACGCGATCGGCCATCGACTGGGCACGGCCGCGCTCGGCCAGCGGGTCGAGGATCAGGTCGCCGGCCAAGGCCTGCCGCAGGTCCTCGACCCCCTCGCCGGTCCGGCCGCTGACCGGGATGACCGGGGCGTCCAGCTCGGCGGCCAAGGTGTCGAGGCAGAGCGTCAGACCCTGCTGGCGCGCTTCGTCCATCATGTTCAGCGCGACCAGCATCGGCCGGCCCAGCTCGCGAACCTCGCTGGCCAGATAGAGGTGGCGGGCCAGGCAGGTGGCGTCGAGGACCACCAGCACGGCGTCGGGTGGCGCCATGCCGGGCAGCCCGCCGCGCAGTGCCTCGGAGGCCAGGCGTTCCTCGCTGTGGCCGTGTTCGGTGCTATAGAGGCCTGGAAGGTCGAAGAGCTCGACCGTCCGTCCCGCCAGCTCGAAGCGCGCGCTTCGGCTCTCGAGCGTGGTTCCCGGGAAGTTGCTGGTCCGGGCGCGCAGGCCGGTCAGCCGGTTGAAGAGGGTCGTCTTGCCGCAGTTGGGATTGCCGACCAAGGCCACGCGCAGCGGACGCTGCGCACTTCCCAGGCGTAGCGGCACCTGGCTCGAGAGCGGGATGAGCTCGATCGTCGGGCCGGGCCGGCGCTGCGGTAGCGCCATCAGGCCGCCTGCCGGCGAACGAGGACGCAGCGCGCGAGGGACGCCGCCAGGCCGATTCGCGTGGCGCCGCAGGCCACGATGAGCCGATCGCCGGCGCGCAGCACCCGCAGGCTGCGACCTTCGTGCAAGCCCATTGTCTTCAACCGGATCGCCAGGGCTTCGTCCGTCTCCACGATACGCAGCACCGAACATCGGCTGCCGGCTGGCAGCTGGTCGAGGCGCTGCAGGCCGCCCTCGAAGGCATCGCTTCGCGACCCGACCGGGTCGACGGTGAGCGCCTCGATCGCGGGCTCTGGTGGGTCAAGGCGGTCTCGCCTTCGGGCGGGGAGACTGGGTTGCATGCCCTGATTCTAGCTTCGGGCGCCGGCGGCGGGCCAGCGTCAAAGGATCGACCGGTCGGCCTGCGCCCCTGCGGGCTTGACCGTGGGGGTCGCAGGGGTCATCATCGACGGCCCATGTCCCAGCCCAGCCCCCCGTACGACGTGACGATTCAAGCATGCCTGCTCGATCTCGATGCGGCCGTGGCGCTGCGGCAGGCCTGGCGCCGGGACGGCTTGCGCCTGGTGCTGACCAACGGATGCTTCGACCTCCTGCATCCCGGGCACGTCCGCTACCTCGCGGCTGCCAGGCGTCTGGGCGATCGACTGCTGGTGGCGATCAACGACGACGGCTCGACGCGAGGGCTCAAGGGGCCCGGACGGCCGGTCCTTCCGCTGGCCGATCGCGCGGAGCTGCTGTGCGCGCTGCGGAGCGTCGATGCCGTCCTGCCCTTTGGCGAGTCGACGGCGGTGCGGTTGGTCCAGGCCCTCGCGCCGGACCTCTACGTCAAGGGCGGCGACTACGCAGCGAGCAGCCGACGCCCACCTGAGGCCGACGCGGCCGAGGCGCTGGGCGGCGAGGTCCGCTTTCTGCCGTTCGTGGACGGCCGATCGACCACGGCGATCCTCGCGCGCATTCGGGCGGGCGAACCGGGCCGATGAACGGCCTCGGTGAGGGCCCCGACAGCGCCAAGTCCGTGACGCCGCTCGAGCCCGAGCCGAGCCCGCCGGACCGGTCCGGCGACGGCGGCGCGGCCCGCTTGATCGGCGCGGCCTCCCTGCTGTCCCTGGGGAGCGTGGCCAGCCGTCTGCTGGGTCTGGTTCGGATCCAGGTCATCGGGTTCTACTTCGGGGCCGGCTTCGAGGCGGATGCGTTCACCGCGGCGCAGCGCGTGCCGACCATGATCTACGATCAGCTGGTGGGCGGCCAGATCTCGGCCGCGATCGTGCCCGTGCTCACCCACTACGCCGAGGCCAGACGCGACGAGCTCTGGCGCGCGGCCAGCGTGCTGGTGACGGCCGCCGCGACGGCATCGGGCCTGGCCGGCCTGCTGTTGTACCTGTTGGCCGGTCCCGTCGCGAGGCTCCTGGTCGGCGCCGAGAACGCCGGCCTGCCGATCGTCGAGACCAGCCTGAAGATCATGGCCCCCGGCATCCTGCTCTTCGGATTGGCGGGGATGTTCACCGGCCTGCTCTACGCGCTGCAGCGCTTCAGCATGCCCGCGCTCGCGGCGCCGATCTACAACCTCGCGATGATCGGCGCCTTCCTGGCGGCCCGACCGATGCTGGGGGTCTACGCGCTGCCGCTCGGCGTGACCATCGGTGGCCTGGCGCAGGTGCTCGTGCTCGCTCGGGGCCTGAGCGAGGCGCGCCTGCGCCCGCGCCTGGACCTGCGTCACCCGGCGCTGAGACGGGTGCTGGTGCTCTATGCGCCGGTCGCCGCCGGCCTCTTGGTCACCCAGGGGCAGATCGTGGCGGCGACGCGCTTCGCGGCCATGGGTGCCGAAGGCACCCAGGCTTCGCTGGGCTATGCCGATCGCCTGATCCAGTTCCCGCAGGGTTTCATCGCGACCGCGATCTCGATCGCGATCCTGCCGGCGCTCGCCGCGGCCTTCGCGCGCGACGAACGGGGCACCTTCGCCCGCACCCTGGCGCGTGGGCTGCGCATGGTGCTGTCCCTGGTGTTGCCGGCGGCCATCGGCATGGCCGCGCTGGCCGAGCCGGTGGTCGGCCTGCTGCTCCAACACGGTGCCTTCGGCACGGGCGATCGCCTGGCGGTCAGCCTGGCGCTGTACGGTTACTTGATCGGCCTTCCCTTCGCGGCCCTGGACCTTTCGCTGAACAACGCCTTCTACTCGCGTCAGAACACGGTGCTCCCGGCGCTCGTCGGCGTGCTCTCGGTTGGGGTGTATCTGATCGCCGCGCTGCTGCTCGGTCCGACCTTCCACCTGCTGGGCGGCGGCTTCGCTTCGGTGCTGCTCGGGCTGGCGCTGGCCGACACCTTCAAGCACATGGCCCATGCCGCTGCGATGGCCTGGCTGGTGCGCCGGCGGATCGATCCGGAGGCCCTGCGCGGGCTGGGGCGGACGCTGCTGGCGGCCGGGCTGGCGGCTGGCTCGATGGGCCTCGTCGTCTGGGGCTTCGACCAGTGGCTGGCCAGCGAGGTCCTGCTGGGTGCCGGGAAGCTGGCCTGGTCGCTGCGGCTGGCGCTCGGTGCCGGGCTGGGCCTGGCGATCTACCTGCCGCTGGCCGCGCGGCTGGGCGTAGCCGAGCTAGCCTGGAGCCTCGGGATCCTGCGTCAACGGCTTGCTCGCGGCGGTGGCTAGTGGAATAATCCATGCTTTGCGGCCCGTTGCAGGCGGCGGGCTGCCATGAACCGACGTGCAGCGACCAGGAGTGCCCAGATGGCCAGCAACAGCCGCCGTGATCGGCGTGATCGCAAGCCCAGCCAGCCCCCCGCCGTGGCGCGGCGCCCGCGCCCGCGACCGGGCATGGTGGGCGACGAGCCCGCTCCCGGCTCGGTTCGCGCCATGGTCGAGGCGGAGGACCTGGGCATGGCCTATGCCCACGTGCGACGCGACCTGACCCGGATCGCCGTGTTCGGCGTGATGCTCTTCGCCCTGATCTTCGCCTCGAAGCTGATCTACTAGCCGCGTCTAGCCTCGCGCCGGGCTGGCCCGGTCCTGAAGTCGGCTCAGACGACCGTCGGCTCGATCGGCCGGCGCGGCTCGGGCTCGGCGTCGGGGATCGGCGCTTCGGCCTCGAAGGTCGCGACCGTCGCGAGACGCCGCGGCGCCGAGCGGTCGCGGGAGTCCGCGACCCACGGCCCTGAGCGGTCGCGCCATGCGGCCGGCAGCAGGGACATCGTTGCCAGCGCTACGGATAGGTGCCCGGCCAGCGCCCAGAGGCTGCTGCCGGTCTCGAGGAACACCAGGCCGCTCAAGATGCCCAGGATCGCCGTCTGACCGCTGTCGACGAGGGCGTCCGGGTCGTCGGCTCGGGACCGTAGCGAGGGGTTGCTCCAGGCGCAGAGTCCGATCAGGCCGAGGGCCAGGCCCATCGTCAGGCCAGCATTCTGGAGGCCGATCGACACCACGCCGGCCCGCATGAGAGCCCAATGGGCCTCGAGGGCCAGGGCTTCCAGGGCCGATGTGCCGAGGGACGCCAGGATCGGCCGTCGAAGCTCGAATCGGGCGCGCCGCCCCTGCGAGGCCATGGACCAGACGTGGCCGGCGGCGATCAGCCCGGCCGTTGCCAGGCTCAGCGCGATCACCAGGCTCAAGTCGACCGGCCATGCGCGCGTGCCGGCGGCCTGCCAGGCGCCGAAGTCGAGCACCGACGTGCCTGCCGGCGGCGGCGACGGCAGACCGATCTGTGCGGGGCTGGGCACACGAAGCAGTAGCGCCAGGAGCGGCATGCCGAGCAGATAGGTCAGCCTGAGGGCCTGCCGCCGAGCGGGCGCTGCCAGCGCCGACGACCAGGCGGTCGCCAGACGGCTCTCGGTCGCGACGCCGCGCAGCCACCAGTCCAGGTTGGTGCCGCAGGCGTAGACGAGCAGGGCCAGGATCGTCCAGGTGAGCGGGCTGAAGGGCATGACCGAGACCTTCGTCGATGCGAGGACAGGAACGAACGCGAAGCGAAAAACGGCGCGAGTGCATGCCTCGCGCGGCGCCGATCATAGTGCAGGCGTCGGCTGGGCACAAGCCTTGCCGCGTGCGGCAGCGTGCGGCAAGGCGCTTCGCGCGTGCGGAGGAGCGCCCGGCGTGGACAACTCGTCGTAACCCCAGGGTTGCCCTCGCGTCTATACTCAGAGGACGACCTCAAGCCCTGCCAGAGCCCGCCAGCCCCCCCCTGCTGGACGGAGTCGCCACCCGCGAGGTTTGCATTGCCCGGCCACCCTCTGTCGGTCTCAACTCGTCGTCTGCTGCTCGCGGCGCTGCGCCGCCCTTTGCTCGCCCTCGTGATGCTGGCGCTGGGCGGACTCCTTCCGGCTGCGACACCGGCGGTCGTCCAGGCAGGCACGGCCGACGCCGAGCCCTGCTCGGCCGCCTGGTTGGCCGCCATCAAGGCCGCCGATCCACTGAGCCTGGCGGCGAGCGACTGGCTCTCTGCACCCGTCGCGACCGAACGACGCGCCGACCCAGGCTTCGACCTCGGAGGTCGGGGCGGCAGCCGGACGCTGGGTCCCGAGGACCTCGACCAGAGCACTTTGCCGAACGACATCAGCTTCCTGCAGCGCTATCAGCAGAACCTGCGGGCCATGAACGCGGTCGAGGCCTGGCAGGTCACCTATGGCGCGGACGACGTCACGGTCGCGATCGTGGCCGATGGTGTCGAGCTGGGACACGAAGATCTGCGCAACAAGATCTGGCGCAATCCGAACGAGCTGCCGGGCAATGGCATCGACGACGATGGGAACGGCTACGTCGACGACAGCATGGGCTGGGACTTCGGGGACGACGATTCCGATGCCTCGCCGATCGACGACCCCGAGATCACGCGTTACTTCCCGCCGACGGGCACGGCGATGGCCGGCCTGGTCGCCGCCCAGACCAACAACGAGATCGGCATCGCCGGGATTGCCTGGCACGCGCGCATCCTTCCGCTCAAGACCACGAGCCTGGTGGACCTTGGCGACCGGAAGGCGGTCGGAGGGCGCGTCGACAACATCACCGAGGCCATCTGCTATGCGGCCAACGCCGGCGCTCGGGTCATCGTGGTCGGCGGCATCAGCCTCAAGTTCCCGGATCGGGCCTTGCAGGATCTGCTCGAGACCCGGGAAGCGATCAAGTATGCCTGGACCCAGAAGGGTGCGCTGGTCGTCGCACCGGCCGGCGAATGCGGGTCCAGCGACTGGTGGTGCCCGGATGCCGAGACCTACGGCAGCAACCCGCCGACCTACCCGGCGAGCCTCGCGCCCGAGTGGCTGATCGGCGTGGCGAGCTACGAGTGGAAGACCTTGAACCAGCGGCGCAACGCCAGCTACGGCGATTGGGTCGACATCGCGGCGCCGGGTGAAAACTTCTACACCAGCTGGCGCCATGACACCTACCGCGGCATCGACGCCAGCTACAACACCCCCTCGGACATGGCGGCGGCGCACGTGGCGGGCGTCGCGGCGCTGATGCTCTCGGCCAACCCGAGCTACACGCCCGAGATGGTCGAGGGCAAGCTCTGCGAGTTCGCGACGCGCGACGCCGGCGTCGCCTTCGAGCCGGGCGGTCGCTGGCCCCACAACCCCCGCTGGGGCTGCGGCCGGCTGCAGGCCGAGAACGCGATCGACGGCATGCCCTGGCGGATCGCGCTGAGCCCGCACGCGCTGACGCTGCCGATCGATGCCAGCCTGACCGAGCGCTGCGCTTCGGTCGAGAGCCTCAACCTGAACACCGGCGCCTACGAGCTGGTGTCCGATCAGCCTTGGCTCCGGTCGCGGGCCTTGCCTCAGCGTCCCGGCGAGCGATCGCGGACCGAGGTCTGCATCGACGTCGCGGGGCTGCGGGAGGCGCATGGCGGTCGCCTGATGTCGGGCACCGTGGTCACCGAGCAGCTCGAGTCGCGCGCGATCAACCTGGCCCAGCCGACGGCCCAGGCGCGCTCGGGCGGCGACACGGTGACGGTCAGCGTGTCAATCGTCCCTCGGCTCTTCTGGTCCTATCTGCCGAGCCTGAGCCGCGGGCGCTAAGCGGCGACTCGGGGCCGCGCCAAGCGATCGGCGAACGGTCCCCGATCCCAGGTCGGCTAGCGGCTGCCCTGGCTCCTGGCGCTCGGCGTCGGCCCTGGCCTCGCCGCTGGAGGCGTGGCGGCTGGCGGTGTGGCGCTGACCAGCGCCAGACCCGGCGTCAACAGGAGTGCGGCGCCGTCGCCCGCGTAGGGGATGCGCTCGAGCGCGAGCTCCAGGTCCACCAGATCCAAGAGCACCCATCCCTGGACGCCGGTGGCGATCACCACGACCTGCAGCCAGGCGTTGTCGATCGAGCGACCCTGCACGCTCAAGCGCTCGCCGACCCTGAGGTCGCCGATGACCTTGGCGTCGCGCGTGCTGGGACCATCGCGAAGCTGCGCCGACGCGAACACGACCGTCGCATCGGCCGTCTCGGTGACGGTCGCGACGGGCGTGATGTCGATCCGGACCGGCGATCGGGTGATGCGGAGCTCGTCGCTGGGCGGCGGGGCGGTGGCGTAGGCGCGCTCGGTCGGCTGGACGATGATGATGTTCGGCGTGGCGGTCGGGCTCGGCGGCGGAGG
This sequence comes from Caldilineae bacterium, assembly GCA_020634625.1. GTDB lineage: Bacteria > Chloroflexota > Anaerolineae > Epilineales > Epilineaceae > JACKBJ01. The sequence continues at coordinate 44,685 of JACKBJ010000021.1, forward strand.
CGGGGCCACCCGGACACCGGAAGCTCGCCCGACCGCCGCCACGCGCCCGGCCTGCGCGATGTCCACCAGGTTCACACCGAGCGTGAACAGGCCTTCGGCCCGCGGCGCCCGAAAGCTGAACGCCGATTGGTCCAAGGACTGCTCGGACTCCTGCACCACCTGTCCCGCCTCGTTGATCAGCGACCAGCGCAGACCGTAGCGGACCTCGCGGGTTCGTGGCGCTCCCGTCTCGATGAAGGCCGTGACCATCTCCCACAGGGCCGGGTCCAGCCCGGCTTCCACGCCATCCAGCGCCAGGTGGGACAGGCGGTAGGTGCTGGCGATATCGAAGGCCGGCGCCAGGCCCTCGGCATCGTTCAACCAGACCGTGTGCTGGCGCCGGTTGGCGTCCCACCAGTAGAAGCGCCACATCCCGGTCGCCGGATCGCGCCCCAGCTCGGCGGCTTGGATGGTCGGCAGCTCCACCCGGCTGGTGCTGCCCGGCGTGACCCGATCCGGCAGATCCGAGGCGGCCATGTCGAGCACGCGGGCGAGGGCATCGCCGTAGCCGATGCCGGTCACCTGACCATCGACCACGTCGCGGCCCTGGACCGGCACCGCGAGCTGCAGCTTGCGGCGCTCGACCGAGCCGAGCGCCCAGCGGACCATCGCGTCCAGCGCCTCGATCTCGAGCGGCGCGTCGTTCGGCAGCCGCACCCGCAGGCCGTCGGTTCGCCGGCCCAGCTCACGCCAGTCGTAGGGACTGGCGTCCCAGCCCGCGTTGGTGCGGCGCGGCATGGGCACGGTCACGTAGAGCTCGGCGCCGGCGGCTTCGAGGTCCTGCTCCAGCCGCCCGAGCCAATCGGTGTAGACGCCGATCAGGTCCGGGGCCAGGTCGCGGTAATCGAGCACCAGGCCGTCCAGACCGTCGCGGCGCACGATCGACAGCAGCTCCGCGCGGTGTCGTTCGCGCGAGGCCTGCCGCAGCAGGATGTTGTCGACCAGGTCGTCGCGCAAACGGGGGCCTTCGATGTTGTCCACGACGCCGTAGACGCGCGCGCCGCGTGAAGGGATCCGGAAGCGCTGTCCGGTGACGCGGCCATCGTCGCTGCGCAGGCTGTAGGCACGCAGCTCGAGGATCGGGAGGCGTGCCACCGCCGCCGGAACGGCGGCCGGCGGGGGCAGCAGGACGGCGGCCACCTGGGTCGTGGTGTCGGCCGGCGCCTCGGTGAAGACGACGTAGCGGGGCACGAAGCGATCCAGCGGCAGGTAGGCCCTCGCGCGGCGCTCGCTGCTAAACTCGAGCGGCAACCACTGCCAGCGTTCACCGTCCCAGCCGAAGGGGTCGATGAAGGCCTCGGTGCCGGGCTGCATGTCCAGCGCGGTGCTCAGCCAGGCCTCGCTGGGCGCGGGCCCTCGAATGTCGAGCTCGAAGTAGCGGCTGACCGTCCGCGGCTGTCCGGGGATCGGCCCGGCGTCGCGTGGCGCGGAATCGCGGCTGCGCAGGCCGATCCGCGTCGGCCGCAGCACGGCCTTGCGCCGAACCTCGAGCCAACTGCCGTCGACGTCCGCGTCGATCCGCGCGTCCTGGCCCGGCCCGAGCTTGGCGTAGCCCAGCGTCCGGAGCCGCGTCGGCAGTGCGACCGGGGGCAACAGGAGGCCGGCCAGCACCAACGCCGGGAGCAGCCAGCGCGACATGCGACGCAGGCGGTCCGGCTCGTCGAGCCAGGACCGCAGGTCCTTCGCGGCGCCGCCGAAGCGGCCGGCGACGGCATCCAAGCGCGCACGCGCACGCGTGATGGGGGCTGCGTCAGGCATGGTATCGGCCCGATCCTTGATTGACATAATGGCCCGAGCGGTTCTTCATGTCCCGTGACCGAGCGCGAGACCCGGTCGGGGAAAAGGATCGACCGCCCCGGGCCGACGGGACGACCGATGCCGTCAAAGCATATGCGGGGCCGGGCAGGGCAGCAAGCGCTGGGTCAGGCCCGCTCCGACCGGGGGACCGATACGTCCGTGCCGGTCCCGGGCGAAGCCCCGAGCGCCTGCGAGACGCGGTCCAGGATCGCCGCGGCGACCGCGAGCTTGCTGGCGCCCTGGAGGGCCTCGCTGGCATCGGGGGTCAGCAGCAGGACCTCGTGCTCGCCGGCGCCGAAGCTGGCCGGAACCCGGTTCGCGACCACCAGGTCGAGCCCCTTGCGCTGAAGCTTGGCGCGCCCGTTGGTCTCGAGATCCTCGGTCTCCGCGGCGAATCCGACCCGATAGGGTGGCGGACCGGACCCCTCGGCCAGGGCTTCGGCAAGCGAGCCGAGGATGTCCGGGTTGCGGGACAGCTCGAGGCGGAGGTCGCCCGGCTGCTTCTTGATCTTGCGTTCCGACGGAGCGGCCGGCCGATAGTCGGCCACGGCCGCGCTCATGATGAGGGCGTCGCAAGCGGGCGCGAGGTCCAGCACGGCCGCCTGCATGTCCAGGGCGCGTTCCACCGGAACGGTCGCAACGCCGACCGGGGCGTCCTGAGCAACCGGGCCATGGATCAGCGTCACTCTGGCACCGCGATCGCGGGCGACTCTGGCCAAGGCAAAGCCCATGCTGCCGGTCGATCGGTTCGACAGGAAGCGTAGAGGATCCAAGGGCTCACGGGTCGGCCCGGCCGTGATCAGGATGCTCCGGCCGGCGAGGTCACCCTGCCGGGCCAGCAGCCAGCGCAGATGATCGAGGATCGTCTCTGGCTCGGCCATGCGGCCCAGACCGAGCTTGCCCGAAGCCAGGCGGCCTTCCCAGGGGCCCACGAAGTGCGCGCCGCGTGCGGTCAGGCTCGCGACGTGGGCCTGGATGGCCGGGTGCGCCCACATGTTCGGCTCCATGGCCGGGGCCAGCACCAGGGGCGCGGTGCTGGCCAGGGCCGTCGTGTCCAAGGCGTCGCCGGCCAGGCCGAGCGCGAGGCGTGACAGTCGGTCGGCCGTGGCGGGCGCGACCAGGAGCAGCTCGGCCCGCTGCGCGATGGCGAGGTGGTCCATCGCAAGCTCGCTGCCCGGCGCCCAGAGGTCGCCGACGACCGGACGGTGGGTGAGCGCCTGGAAGGCCAGCGGGCGCAGGAGCTCGGTGGCAGCCTGCGTCAGGATCACGTCGACCCGGGCCCCGGCCTGGACCAAGCCGCTGGTCAGCGCCAGGGCCTTGTAGGCGGCGATCGAACCGCTGACGCCTAGCGCGATGCCGCGACCGGCCAAGAGGTCCGGCGGCTCGGGCCGGAACGCGGGACGATCGGCGGGGGTCGGGTTCATTCGCTGCTCCGGTTGAGCGCTTCGATCAGGCGCAGGCCATCCAGGATGAGGTCCGGCACCCGCTGGTCGAAACGCCCGACCAGCGGGGCGACGGCGCCAGCCAGGCCGCCGGTGGCCACGACCGTCGGCCGCGCTTCTCCGGCAGCGTCGAGGCTGGCTTCGATGCGCCGCAGCAGACCGTCGACCAGGCCGGCGTAGCCATACAGGACGCCCGCGCGCATGCTCTGTTCGGTGTTGCGTCCGATCAGCGGCAGGCGATGGGGCTCACGCGGCGGGGTCAGGTCGATCCGGCTCAGCCGGGCGCCGGCGGCGGCGAGCGCCGCGGCCGCGACGCCAACGCCGGGTGCGATGGCGCCGCCGATGAAGGTGCCGCTGCCATCGACCACGTTGAAGGTGGTTGCCGTGCCGAAGTCGACGACCACCACCGGCGCTCCGAAGCGCGTTCGTGCCGCCACGGCATCGACCAGGCGATCGCTGCCCAGCGAGGCAGGCGGTTCGTAGCGCAAGGCCAGACCGGTTCGGACGCCCGGACCGACCTGGAGCAGCTCGCTGCCGAAGAGTCGCTGGCAGGTCGCCCGAATCACGGGGCTCAAGGCCGGTACGACGCTGCTCATGACCACCCGATCGACCGACTCGGGCGCGAACCCGTCCAGCTCCAGCAATGCGGCGACCAGGACGCTCAGCTCGTCGCTGGTGCGATGGAGGTGGGTCGGCAGGCGCCAGCGCGAGTGCCAGACCGATGCATCGGGGGCGGCCGCGGGATCGGAAGGGCTCGCTTCGCCCAGGCCGAACGAGATCTGGCTGTTGCCGACGTCGATGGCCAGCAGCATCGGAGCCGGCCTAGCGGCCCGAGCGTGGGATGAAGCGATCGTCGTACAGGTCTTCGGCAGCGAGCGACCGGTCGATCAACCCGATCTGCCTCAAGAACGCGACCGAGTCGGTCCAGGCCGCCTCGTCGATGCCGCCGAGCGGTTTGCCTGCGGCCGGCGTCCAGAAGGGTAGTGATGCTTCGAGGACTTGGCGTTGGATCGGCCGCACCGCGTCGTCGTCGGCTGCCGGCACCGATTGGAGCGCGATCTCGAAGGCTCGGTCCGGGTCGTCGAGCGTGTCGGCAAGGCCTGCGAGGACGCCATCCACGAGGGCCTGCACGACCTCCGGTCGTTCGGTGAGGGCCGATTCGGCCACCACCAGCCCGTTGGACACCAGGTTGAAGCGGTCGGCGATCTCGATCACCCAAGGCTCGCGGCCCTCGGCGCGCAGCTGCACGGGCTCGTTCGCCGCGTAGCCGACGGCCGCGCCGACGCGGCCAGACCGTACGGCGCTGAGCTGGTCGAAGCCGACGACCTCGGTATCGATCGCCACGAGGGGAATCCCGTTCCTGGCCAGCAGGGCCTGCCAGCCGATCCAGCTCGCGCCCGCCTGCATCGGCACGCCGACCGTCGAACCCACCAGGTCCTCGACCCGGGTGACGGCCGGGCCGAGGCCGAAGACGACGACCGGAAAGCGCTGGTACCAGGTGGCGACGTAGGTGACGGGAATGCCGCCGGCACGCGCGAGGATCACCTGCTCGCCCGAAGCCACCACCGCATCCATCTTGCCGGCCGCCAACAGCCGGAGGAAGTCGTTCTCGTCGCCGTACTCGAAGCTCGGCTCGAGCTGGATGCCCTCGGCCGGCGCGAAGGCTCCGCTGGCCTGGGCGGCGTAGATCGGCGCGAACTGGACGTCGGGCTGAAACGGCAGTCCGATCCGAACCGCGATCGGCGCCCCGCCGTCCGCCGGAGCCTGTGCCATCGGGCTCGACGCCGGAGTCTCGGCACCCGAATCGGACCGCGCGTCTGCGGTCGCCTCGACCGGGTCGGCCGCCGTCGCCGTTGGCGCCTCCGCGGTCGACTCCGCGACGTCCGCGTTCGATCCGGAAGCCTCCGGCCGCAGCTCGGGCGGGGTGCAGGCAAGGGGCAACAGGGTCAAGCCAAGGAGCAGGCTCCGGCAGACGATCCGGTCGAATCCGGACCTTCGTCGAGTTGGCATCGTTCGGCGCATGGACCGTGTTCCCCCCGTGATGCTCTCCGCGCGGGCGAAGCCAACAGGCTGCCGACCGGAGAGCGCGACGTCGGCATTGTCATCGGCATCGGCGCGTCGTCCCGAGACCCGGGCTTTGGCGGCCGACCTAGCGCCCCTCAAGCAGCAACCGCTCCAGCAGGGCTGCGCAACCGTAGAGCGCCAGTGCAAGTGTAATCAGACCGAGCAATGCGGCAAAGGTCAGGGCCTGATTGTAGACGCCGCGGCTCTGAAGGATGAGGACGCCCAGGCCGCGGCGCGGCTGGACGAATTCGCCGACCACGGCGCCGATGACCGACAGCGTGATGCCCACCCGCAAGCCCGCCAGCAGAACGGGCAAGGCCGCCGGAAGCTCGAGGAAGCGCAGCCGCTGCCAGCGGGACGCCGACATCAGCCGCATCAGGTCATGCTGCTCGGTCGTGACGCTCTTCAGACCGACGACCGTGTTGATCAACATCGGAAAGAAGACCGTCAGCGCCGCGACCGTCACCTTGAGGGCGAGATCGGGCAGCGCCAACATCAAGAGCGGGGCGATGGCGATCACCGGGACGGCCTGGCTGGCGACCAGATAGGGCATCAAGGCCCGCTCGGCCAACCGCGATCGGGAGATGCCAAACCCCAGGAGCAGGGCCAGCCCAAAGCCCAGCGCGAAGCCGAGCAGGACCGCCTGCAGCGTCGCAGCACCGTGGTACAGCAGCTGGTCGGCATGCGCCCGTGCGCTCGCGGCGACCGCCAGCGGAGCGGGGACGATGGCGCGATCATCGATGCGAGCCGCCACGGCCGCCCAGGCGGCCAGCGCGAGCGGTAGGCCGAGCGGAAGCACGACCAGCGGCGCCAGGCTTCGTCGTCCGCCTGGCGTTGCGCCATCGCCAAATCCCAGACCGTCCAGCCTACGCATTCGATACCAGCCTCGTTCGCGCGTCGGGCCGCGATTATACAGGCCCGACGCGCGGAGCAGCGTCCATAACGCGAAAGGAGGGTGAAGCTGCGTGCTTCACCCTCCTTCGAATGGTAGCGGGGACAGGACTCGAACCTGTGACCTTCGGGTTATGAGCCCGACGAGCTGCCTCTGCTCCACCCCGCATCGCTCGAATTCGACCGACTTCGCCCCGGACGCGTAGCGCCGGAACGGATCGCGTCGCCACCTCGGCAACAGGAGAGAGAGAGAAAACAGGTGGATGGGATGGTCGCCCGAAGGCGACGGTCTCCCTAAAAGGAGGTGATCCAGCCGCACCTTCCGGTACAGCTACCTTGTTACGACTTCGTCCCAGTCGCCAGCCCCACTCTAGGCAGCCGAGAAGTATCTCTTAACCGACTTCAAGTGTGGCCGACTCCCATGACGTGACGGGCGGTGTGTACAAGGCCCGGGAACGTATTCACCGCAGTATGGCTGACCTGCGGTTACTAGCAACTCCGCCTTCACGGAGTCGAGTTGCAGACTCCGATCCGAACTGAGACCGGCTTTGGGGATTGGCTCCACCTCGCGGTGTGGCTACCCATTGTACCGGCCATTGTAGCGTGTGTGTAGCCCTGGCCATAAGGACCATGCTGACTTGACGTCATCCCCACCTTCCTCCGGCTTACGCCGGCGGTCGCGCATGACACGTGAAACATACGCTAAGGGTTGCGCTCGTTGCGGGACTTAACCCAACACCTCACGGCACGAGCTGACGACAGCCATGCAGCACCTGTGCAAGCTCCCGAAGGTCGGTCCCCTTTCGGTTCCCTACCACTTGCATGTCAAGGCCAGGTAAGGTTCTTCGCGTTGCATCGAATTAAACCACACGCTCCGCTGCTTGTGCGGGCCCCCGTCAATTCCTTTGAGTTTTAGCCTTGCGGCCGTACTCCCCAGGCGGACAACTTATCGCGTTAGCTGCGATACCGAACATCCTTGGATGCCCGACACCTAGTTGTCATCGTTTACGGCGTGGACTACCGGGGTATCTAATCCCGTTCGCTCCCCACGCTATCGCGCTTCAGCGTCAGAACTCGGCCAGGGTGCCGCCTTCGCTACTGGTGTTCCTCCCGATCTCAACGCATTTCACCACTCCACCGGGAATTCCGCACCCCTCTCCGAGTCTCGAGCCACACAGTTTCCCGCGCCCTCTCCCAGTTGAGCCGGGAGCTTTCACGCGAGACTTACGTGGCCGCCTAGACGCCCTTTACGCCCAGTGATTCCGGATAACGCTCGCCCCCTACGTTTTACCGCGGCTGCTGGCACGTAGTTAGCCGGGACTTATTCCTGAGGTACCGTCCTTCCTCGTCCCTCAGAAAAGCGGTTTACGACCCGAAGGCCTTCATCCCGCACGCGGTGTCGCTGCATCAGGGTTTCCCCCATTGTGCAAGATTCCTCACTGCTGCCGCCCGTAGGCGTCGGGACCGTGTCTCAGTTCCCGTGTGGGGGGCCACGCTCTCACGCCCCCTACCCGTCGTCGGCTTGGTAGGCCATTACCCCACCAACTACCTGATAGGCCGCAGGCCCATCTTGGAGCGCCGAAGCTTTACCCTTGCGGGACCATGCGGGATTAGCCGTCGTTTCCAACGGTTGTCCCCCTCTCCAAGGCAGGTTCCTACGTGTTACGCACCCGTTCGCCACTCACCCACCTCAATTACCGAAGTATCCGAGGCTGTGCGTTCGACTTGCATGTGTTAAGCACACCGCCAGCGTTCATCCTGAGCCAGGATCAAACTCTTCATGAGCTTTGCGCGTTGTTTCGCATCGCCGAGCCGGCCGCAGCCGTCCCGACAACCCGGGCCCAATCCCTCGGACCCGGTAACCCTCTGTTTCAGGGCTGACCCGTTTTCTCTCTCTCTGCTGTTGTCAAGGTGCTGGCAACAAAATCCCGCCGACCAGCGGCGGGGAGACGGGCTTGGCCCGATGAGGCTCAGTAGGTTTCGATGAGATCGATCCCGGCCGAGACGCCGCGTCTCCTTATGGAAGCTGTTGCACCCACCGCGAACTGATTCACGGCGACCCGCTCTCAGGCGGAGAAGGTATGTTAGCATGGGCGACGATGCCTGTCAAGGGCCGACCCGATCGCTCGGCCCGCGCCGCCAACATGTTAGCCCAATTTAATGCGACGTTCACGCGCGCTTGTTCGAGGGTTCACCCCGCGTTGGCCGCCACCATCTAGCATGGTCGACGGTCGGCCGGCCCGCGCCCAGGCTACCGTGGAGCCCGCAGCCGTTACGGCAGAGCCGAGAGCTCCGACCACAGCCCGGCCGCGGAGTCGGCAACGTGCACGGCCGATCCGGCCTTGGGCGACGTCCTGCAGCTAGACCGGTTTCTGTGCATCCAACCATCGATCACCATCGAACAGCTTTGCATCAAGGGGAGACCAAACACAATGCGTACCTTCGTCCTTTCCAAGTCGGTGATGGCCGCGGCGTTGATCGCCGCGGCTGCCGGCGCGATCGCCTTCCAGGCAGGTCTCGGCGGCCAGACGGTCGCCGCGCAGGGCATGGACCGCGTGCAGGGTGACAACGCCTGCTACGTGCGCCTGCCCGATCTGCCGGGCAAGCGCTATGGCGGTTTCGGCGGCTACAACCCGGACACGGGTGTCCTGGCCTATGCCGGCGGCGCCGAGAAGCGCACCGAGGAGAACACGATCGCCTACTACGACCTCTTCGCGATCAAGCTCGACGGCACGATGCAGAGCTGGAACAAGGTCACCTACAGCGCCGCCAGCGGCTACACGCGGGAGACCGATCGTGGCTGCCGCGAGATGGCCAGCGTGCAGACCGCGCCGGACCGCTGGATCTCGGTCGGTGGCAAGGACGGCTGCGCCGGTGGTGGGAGCACCAACGGCGACATCAAGGAGCTCCAGATCGGCGCGACCGCCAACACCCAGGGCGTCAAGTGGACCTCGAACTCGGGCGTCGACCTGGCCTCGCTGCCCCAGGAGCTGCAGGACGGCAAGATGAAGCTGCTGCGCCTCTTCGCCGCCTACGACTCGAAGCGCGATCGCATCGTCTTCGGCCAAGGGACCTTCGACGACGAGAAGGACACCGAGACCCAGGACGAGATCTACGAGGCCGTGCAGCGCGGCAGCCGCTTCAACGTCCGTGAGCTCAAGCCCTCGGGGCCGATTCCCTCGCGCCGTTTCTCGAGCTGCGCGGCCTACGTGAACGACCCGGATCAAGGGCTCGATGGGCTGATCGTGCTCGGCGGCCAGGAAGGTGGCCCGGCCGGTAGCGCCACGACCTCCTACAAGGAGGTGTGGTGGCTGGACTTCTCGAAGAGCGCCAGCGGCGAGTGGTCGAACATCAGCGCGCGCTTCGGCAATCTGGACGACTTCGGCTACCGCCGCGGTGGCGCTTGCGCCTACGATCCGGCCGCCAAGCAGTTCTACAGCTGGATGGGCCGGGCCGATGCCGGCGTGCCGGACGGCGCCAAGCGCTCCTCGGGCATCTGGCGAACGAACCTGTCGACCCTGGGCGACGCCAACGCGACCCTGAGCTGGGAGCGGCTGGCCAAGGACAAGATGGACCAGCCCATGGGCCGCCGGTTGATTCCGAGCGTGTTCGATCTGAAGAACCATCGCTTCTTCGCCATCGGCGGCCGGAACGATCTGGACGAGTACTCGGACGTCTGGGCCATCTACCCGGACGTGACCGGAGCCGATTGCCAGAACCTCGACCCCTACGCGCCCTTCGCGCCGCAGCCGAGCGCGACGCCGCTGCCGACCCAGACGCCGGATCCGAACAAGCCGACGAGCGAGGTGCCGACCCAGGCGCCGCCGCCGACCGACCCGCCGATCGACCCGGCCAACCTCTGCGAGATCGCCAAGAACAAGGTGCCGGCGGCGGTCATCGCCGCGGCCCAGGCCAACCCGCAGTCGGTCGCGGGCTACGGGCTGCGCTGCAACCCGAACCTGGCCGGAAGCCCGCTCAACCCGCCGCGTACCTGGCTCAGCCTGCGGACTCCGAGCCTGCCCTTCCACCCGCTCTTCAACGGGCTGACCTGGAAGTGCGGCTGTCCCTAGGGACTGGTGGACGACGTGTAGCCTTGAACGCGATGAATTCAACGGTCGGGCCGTCCTCGGGCGGCCCGACCGCGTTGTTGCATCGGTGAGCGCTCCCGGGCCACCGTGCGGCGCCTCGCCGCCATTAACGGACGTTAACACGTATGGGCAGAGTGCTTAAGCAGGCTTTGACCCGCGCGCGTGACCCCGCATGGTATCGTCCCGCGGCTGGATGAGGCGGGAACGCAGAGCGACACCTACCGCCCATGCGGCATGAATCGGACGACATGAGACTCGGCCGATCGAACCCACCCGAATGCACACAGCAAATTGCTAGATGGAGGAGACCGTGCGTACAGGATCTATCAGGACCCTCGTGCTCGCATCGAGCCTGGCGCTCGCCGCTTGCGGCGGGCAGCCCGCCGCCGAGCCGGTTGACGAGGCGCCGACCGAGGCAGTGGTCGAGGTGATGCCCACCGATCGGCCAGCCGAGATGCCGGCTGAGACCATGGACGGCATGTTGCCCGCCGTGAACCCGCTCGAGGTGACCGGCGACATCATCGCGGCCGGCAGCTCGACGGTGTATCCGCTGGCGGAGCGAATGGCGGAGCGGTTCTACGACGAAGGCTTCGCGGGCACGATCACGATCGACTCGATCGGCTCCGGCGCCGGCTTCGAGCGATTCTGCGTCGCCGGCGAGACCGACATCTCGAACGCGAGCCGGGCGATCAAGGATGCCGAGGTCGAGAGCTGCAAGTCGATCGGTCGCGAGCCG
>JACKBJ010000022.1 GCA_020634625.1 Caldilineae bacterium
AACCGTGGAAGGAGGAATCAGCATGTCAACTCAAAGCAGGCCCTCTGGCGCCATGGGCATTGGCCTTGTTCTGGCCGCGGCTGCCATCGCGATGGTCTGGTGGGCGCTCATTTCGCAGAGTGCACCGCAGGTCACTCGAAGGCAGGCTCCAACGCGTACGCCTACTGTCGCCACGCTACAAGCACCTTCGGTTGCGAGTACTGCAAACCCCACGATGGTTGTGGTTACCGGCGTCCCACATGCGACATTCATGGCGGAACCGAACCTGACAGAGATCGCAGTCATTGCCACTCTGCCCCCGCAGGGTTCGGTGACTCCGCCGACCCTGCCGTAAGGTAGTCCCTCACCGGCGCTTCTACCTGCCCTGCGTGCGGCGTCACACCAACCCGAGCCGCTTGGAGTCCCCACGCCACCGCTGCACTGTCTGCCGGACCCTCTCAGTCTCCTTGGCCACGGCCGTGCCGCCGTCGCCGATCGGGCTGGCCATGAGCGCCAAGCGTTCCGCCACCCCGATGCGGCCGGCGTTGGGCTTCGAACCAGGCCATGCGCGTTGGCCGATCTGCCATCGACGTGGCGATCACGAAGCGTCATGCGGTCGGACTGGCGTTGTCCTGGCGCATTGCGCCAGGACAACGCGCAGGGATCGGCCGCGTCGACCCCGCCGGTTGCCGCAGCGACGCGACGACTCGAAACCGCACTTGCCCCGCCGGCGATCGCTGGAGCGCAATCATCGTGACACCGTGATCGGCCTCATCAGCAGCCGGTTGGTGACCGCCCTGCGCTTCTTCGTGCCTTCCAACGTGCCGTGAGGCGGCCGCCGGTGCCGAGGTGGGCGCAGGAGAGACCGGCGACGACATCCTGAAGCCGGCGAGGCGCGGCGGATGGGCTCTCGAGCTCGGCCTTGGTCAGGGACATTGGCCGCACGCGCTTTCCCGCCGGATCTGCTATGCTGCAGGTTCACATCGAGCCGTCGTCCGGCCCGCCGTCCCGCGGATGCCGCTTCGGCTTGCCTGGCATCGAAGCGCAGTCAGATCCTGCTGGCCGAAGCGACGGGATGCCGAACGCCCTGGGCGAGGAGCCTCCCGATGACAAGCCAGTTCGACGCGCTGGGCCTGAGTCCCGCTCTGGTCGAGACCCTGAATGAGCTCGGCTATACCGAGCCGACGCCCATCCAGACGCAGATGATCCCGGTCATGCTGGCCGGCCGGGACGTCATCGGCCAGGCTCAGACCGGCACCGGCAAGACGGCCGCCTTCGCGCTGCCGATCCTGCAGCAGCTCGACCGCGAGCTGGGCCACGTCCAATGCCTGGTGCTGACGCCGACCCGCGAGCTGGCGATGCAGGTGGCGCAGGCGATGAGCCAGTATGCCGGCGCCATGGGCATCAGGGCTCTGGCGGTCTACGGCGGGCAACCCTACGGCTACCAGATCCAGCAGCTGCAGCGTGGGGTCAGCGTGGTGGTCGGCACGCCGGGCCGCCTGATCGACCTGATCGACAAGCGGATCCTCGACCTGAGCCTGGTCACCCGGCTGGTGCTCGACGAGGCCGACGAGATGCTGCGCATGGGCTTCATCGACGACATCGAGCGCATCCTGTCCGAGACCCCGGCATCGCGCCAGACCGCCCTCCTCTCGGCCACCCTGCCTCCGGCGATCCGGGTCCTGGCCCAACGCTACATCCGCGACCCCGAGTCCATCCGCATCCAGAACACGCAGAAGACCGCGGCCAACATCGAGCACCGCTACTACCTGGTCAACGAAGAGGACAAGCTGGCCGCCCTGAGTCGGCTGCTCGAGGTCGAGCCGGTCGGCAGCAGCCTGATCTTCGTGCGCACCCGGCTGCGCACCGTCGAGCTGGCCAGCGCCCTGGTCGAGCGCGGCTTCGGCGCCGAGGCGCTGAGCGGTGAGATGAGCCAGGACGCCCGCTCGCGCGTGCTGCGGCGCTTCCGGGATCGGCGCCTCGAGCTGCTGGTCGCCACCGACGTCGCGGCGCGCGGCTTGGACGTCGACGATGTCTCGCACGTCTTCAACTACGACCTGCCGCAGGAGCCCGAGGTCTACGTGCATCGGGTGGGGCGCACCGCGCGCGCCGGCAACACCGGCCTGGCCATCAGCCTCTTGACGCCGATGGAGCTCTGGCAGCTGCGGCGGATCGAAGGCTACACCAAGCAGCCGATCAGCCCGGCGACCCTGCCCACCGAAGCGGAGATCTGGACCCAGCGCGATGCGCGCCTGCACGAGAAGGTGGCCATGTGGCTGCAGCGCGGGCGCTGCAGCCGGGAGCGCGAGATGGTGGCCGAGCTGGTGGCCGAAGGCCACGACGCCGGCGAGATCGCCGCCATCGCCCTGAAGATGGCGCGGGCCGAGGAGAAGCAACGGCCGATCGAGCCCTTGGGCGAGCTGCGGCAGAAGCCGGCCCGTCGGGCCGCGCCGGCCCGCGGCGCGCGCCGCGCGGAGCCGCGACCGGGCGGCAAGGGCAAGATTCGGCGCGCCGGCCCCAACGCGCCGGGCAGCGAGTTCGGCGACCAGGACATGGTGCGGCTGATCCTGGACCTGGGCCAGGATCAGGGCGTCGAGGTGCGGGACATCGTGCGCACCCTGGCGCGCCAGGCCAACATCCCGGGCTCGGTCTTCGGCAAGATCCGAATCCACGAGCAGCGGACCCTGGTCGACGTGCCCGAGCCCTTCCTGGCCAAGGTCCTGGCCCAGAGCGGCGCCTACCGGATCGGCGAGCGCCAGATCACGGTGACGCGCGGCTAGCGCCGCGGCGCACGCCCTTCGGATCGCGCGTGGCGGCGGCCTCGCCGCGGCGAGGCCGCCGGCCGGGCTAGTCGGGGCAGGTGTCGAAGCGGCCGGCGATCTGGCGGTAGATCGCCTCCAGGTCCTCGCCGTCCGGGGCGAAGTAGTAGTGGTCGGGCGCCGTGGCGGCCTGCTCGAGCAGGCTGCGCAGCACGTCGCTCGACTCGCCCAGGCCGATGGTGAAGAGCCGGTTGCCGGCCGCCTTGGCCGCGCTGGCGTACTTGAGGACCGTGCACTCCTGGCGGTCGCAGTCCGGGTGCGGGCTGCCCGGGCCGAAGGGCACCCGGTTGGGCAGCCCGTCGGTCAGCAGCACGATCACCGGCTGGTTGGGCTGCAGCCGCGGGCCGATGCCCATCGCCCGCTGGCCTTCCTCCAGCGCCAGATCCAGGCGCGTGCCCTCGGCGATCCTGGCCGGCAGCCGGTCGATGGCCGCGTGCACCGCCGCCCGGTCGTCCGACATGCCGATCTCGGTCCAGCTGGCGTCGTTGAAGCCGGCCACCGCCACCTGGTCGCGCCGGCCCCAGCCGTCGCGCTCCAGGTCGAGCTGGTCGACGAAGCTGTGCGCGGCCGCGATGGCGGCCTCGTGCTTGGTTCGGCCCGAGCGCGTCGTGCGGTACATCGAGGTCGACATGTCCAGCACCAGCACCACGTCGACGTGCTGCTCCTCGGGCGCGCAGGGCGTCGGCGCCGGCCGCGGGTCGCAGGTGTTGAAGGTGGCCGCGATCTGGGCGTAGATGCCGGCCAGGTCCTCGGGCAGCGGCGCGTAGTAGTACATCCAGCGCTCGCTGGCCGCGTCGATCATCAGCCAGGGCAGGATGTCGCGCGGGTTGCCCAGGCCGATGGTGTAGACCCGCGTGCCGGCGGCCTTGACCGCGTCGACCGCCATCAGGACCGAGTCCTCCTGGCGCTGCGAGCCGGGGTAGGGCGAGCCGGCGCCGAAGGGCACGCGGTTGGGCAGGCCGTCGGTGAGCATGATGATCACCGGCCGGTTCTCGGGCTTGCGCTCCGGGCCGTCCAGCGGCTTCTGGCCCCAGGTGAAGGCCAGGTCGAGGCGGGTGCCCTCGATGGTCTTGCCGGCGATGCGGTCGAGCGCGGCCTCGGCGGCCGCGGCGTCGCGGGTGAGCGGCAGCTCGATCCAGGCACTGTCGTTGAAGCCGACCACCGCCACCTGGTCGTGCCGGCCCAGGCCGTCGGGGCTGAAGTCGAGGCTGCGCAGGAAGGCGCGCGCGGCGGCGATGGCGGCCTCGTTCTTGGCCAGGCCGCCCGGCTCGACCGGGCGCAGCATCGAGGTCGAGCGGTCCAGCACCAGCACCACGTCGGTGTGGTAGGCGTCCGGTCGGCAGTACTTGTCCTTCTCGCCGTAGGGCAGGTAGATCGGCCCCGGCGTCGGCGTGGCGGTGGCCGTGGCGCTGGCGGTGGCCGTCGCGGTCGCGGTCGGCGTGCTGCTGGCCGGCGGCGTATCGCTGGCCGTCGGCGTGGCGGTCGGCGTCGGCGTGGGCGGCAGGGGGCCGCAGAGCAGCTCCAGGTCGCCCAGGCCGTTGGACTTGCCGAAGGTGTTGGGGTCGTCCTGGCCTTGGACGCTGTAGAGCTCCTCGCCGCGGGTGGCGCGGCCGGTGTCCAGGCTGAGCCAGGTGGCGCCGGCCGAGTTGATGCGGCGCGGGCTGAGCGCGCTCATCACCACTTCGGGCACCGTCTCGAGCACGGCCAGGCCGCCCAGGCTGGTCTCGAGGTGCGGGCCGGTGTTGCCGCCGGTCCGGTCGCCGCTGAAGAACTCGGGGCCGGTCTCGATCTGCCAGCCGTCGGCGCCCCGACGGGCGATCAGGATGTCGCCGGTCGGGAAGCCGTTGGCCTCGCCGGCCGGCAGCTGGCCCTGGGGATGATAGAGCGTCATGTCGCCGTTGCGGTCGCGCAGGCCCAGGATCATGTCGCCGTTGGCCGCGAACTCGATGTCGGTCAGCCAGGGCTGGGGCCAGACGAAGCTGCCGCGCCGGACGGTGCGGTTGCCGTCGACCCAGGGCCGCCAGAGGCCGCTGGTGCCGGGCAGGGTGCCCTCGCGCGCGTAGTCCAGCGGGAAGCTGAGCACCAGGCGCATCGCGCTGCCGTCCGGCTCGGACTCGTAGACCTGCGCCAGCAGATCGGCCCGGTCCTCGGACTCCGAAGCGTCCCGCACCACGCCGTGGTAGAGCTTGCCCTTCCAGACCTTGAGGCCGAAGGGCTTGGCCTCGCGCCGGGCCCAGTCCTCGTCGAAGGCGCCATGGTTGAAGCTGGAGAGCAGCTGGCGGTCGCTGGTCCGGTATCGCAGGATCTTGCGCGTCAGGAGGTTGGTGACGAAGAGCTCGCTGGCGTCGGCGTTCAGGTCGATGTCGCCCAGCCCGACCTTCCCGGTCCAGTCGCGCGACTCGGTGTCCGGGATGTAGTTGCCCCGCGGGTTGTGGTAGTCCCGCCCGGCGCTGGGCACGTCCAGCCAGGGCTCGACCTTGCCGCTGGTCATGTCGTAGCGGTAGATCATGCCCGTGCCGCCCGGCCCGAGCGCCACGCCGCGCTTGTGGAAGGCCGCCACGTAGGCCAGACGCTGGTCGGGGTCGTAGGCCAGGCCCCAGGTCGAGCCGATCTCGCCGTGCGTCGCCAGCGGGTACTGGTCGGAGCGCCCGTCGGGCGAGGCGTGGAAGGCCACCAGGGCCGGTACCTCGTCCCGATCGCCCATCGAGAAGACGCTGGTCATCAGGTAGGGGTTCTGCCCGCTGCAGCTGCCTTCGAAGCGCTCGACCGGCGCCGGCTCGGCCGAGCGGGCCGCGCCGAGCTCGAGGCCGAAGAGGACCAGCCCGGCCAGCAGGACCCACAGGATCGGTGTCGGGCGTCGGCGGGTCGACGGGCGCATGGTCTGGGCTCCTGTCAGCGGTGGAGGTCGATGATGCCGCGGCGTTCCACGCAAGCCATCCGGTTCAACGGCGACAACGCATAACCATTTTGAACACCGGATCCTGGCCGCTGGTTAGCCGCCGCATCAGCGCAGGTGGAAGCGCACCCGGCAGCCGTCCACGTTCAGCCCCAGCCGACCCTCGGCCGCCAGGCGGGTCACCTCGACCCCGTTGGCCAGCAGGCGCAGTTCCGCGTCGCCCTGCTCGATGGCCAGCCGGTGCCGGCCATCCGGGCCGGGCTCGGCGGCCTGGCCCTGGTGGAGGAAGGTCCACTGTCCGTCGGCAAAGCGCAGCACCCAGACCCGGCCGTCGGCCAGCACCTGGAACAGGTGGAAGTCGCCGCTGCTGCGGTAGCCGAAGACCAGGCCGGCCCGCAGCGAGCCCGAGACCGGCTCGATCTCGACCGCCAGGCGCTGGGGCGTCTGCTTCAGCAGGGCGATGGCGTTGACGTTCGATTTGCCCTCGAGCGTAGCGCCCCATTGCTGGAAGGCGCGCCAGACCTCCTGCCAGGGTTGCTGGTGGCCCACCAGCCAGGCCCGGTAGGCGTCGGCCCAGGCCCCGTCGACCGGGCCGAAGACGGCTTCCCAGGCCTCCGTCGGGTCCTCGCGCCGGTCGAGCCGCTCGAAGAGCGCCTTGGCCTCGTCGGGCCGGGTGTGCATCAGGAAGTGCACCAACGCCCAGCCCGGCGGCCGGGGCCAGTCGCCTCGGTCGGCGATCAGGGCCGCAAGGTCCTGGCCCCGGGCGTCGAAGCGCGCCAGGGCCTGGGCCGGGTAGTCCTCCAGGGTAACCCAGGGCACGACGCCGGTCTCGAGCCGTTCGCCGTCCCAGGCGTGCATCCCGAAGTACTCGGCCAGGCCCTCGACGTACCAGCCGCCGCTGGCGCCGCGGTTCTCGGTGCCAGCCAGGTAGTGGAACTGGTGCGTCGCCTCGTGGATCGTCAGCTGCCGGCTGTAATGGTCCGAGGGCTGGACGAAGAGGTAGAACTTGCGGGTCTGCGGGGCATAGTAGCCGCCTCCGCCCGGGTCCTGGATGCCGTCGGCGGCCAGCGCGGCGACGTAGCTCGGCCGGTCGGCGTAGATGCCGCCGCGCAGGATCTCGGCCGGCGCACCGCCGAAGTGCGCCGTCAGCTGTGGGTGCAGGGCTTCGAGCAGCTGGCCGATCTCCCGGCCGTCGAGGACCTCGACGTGCAGGGCGTAGTGCGCGCTGCGCACCTCCTGGCCCTCGACCACGATATGCGGAGTGGGCGCCCCGGTCGGCGAGGACGCCGCGGTCGGGTCGGCGGTCGCCGACGCGCGCGCGCCGGGGGTTGTGGTCAGGGTCGGCGTGGCCGGCTCGCTGGATCGGGCCGAAGGCGTCGCGCCGGGTCCCGGCGCACGCGGCGTGGCCAGATCGCTGGCGCCGGCGGCCGCCAGCACGGCCGGCAGGTGGATCGCCGCCGCATCGGCTTCGGTCGGCTGGGGCTGCGCCTGGGCCCGCCGAAGCCCGCCCGGCGGGCCGGCCGTGGATCCCGGGCCGGCCGCCAGGCCGGTCGCGACCAGGAGCGCGACCAGCCCGGCGCGGGAGCGACGCCCGCGGGCGTCGCTCCCGGCCAGGCCTCGGCGCACCGGGCCATGGCACGTCGCGTCCGGTGCGCCGCGGTGCGTCTCGGAGGCTGCCGGCGCCTGGCCGACCGGGTCGCCCTTGCGCAAGCCGATCAGCCCTCGCCGGCCAGGTCGAAGGCGCGCAGCAGCAGCGGCAGGAAGAGCCCGTCCGGGGTCGGCGGCTCCAGCTGCACGCCCGGCACCAGCACCTGGGCCTGCCGGTCGGCGCCGTCGTGGGCGTTGCCGGCGTAGATCAGCAGCCAGCTGGCGTCGGTCTCGCCCGGGCCGCGCGACAGCGGGACCTCCAGCGACTCGCCGCCAGCCAGCTCCAGGCTCCAGGCTTCGGGCAGCCGCGCCAGCATGTCGGCGTCGAAGAAGTAGCGTGGGCCGTCGGCCGCCATCGCGCCGTCGGGGGCCACGTCCTGGTCGGGCACGCGCTCGTAGCGGGTGCCGGGCATGAAGAGCCAGTCCTCGTTGGTGCCGAAGTTGGTGACGTAGAACAGGAAGGGCTTCGGCGCGTCCTCGCCGAGCGCGTCGATCGGCACGCTCAGCGTCGAGACGTAGCTGTGCAGGTCGGTCGTATGGCCCGCGAACGCGTCCGACTCGCTGCCTTCGACCATCGTGCCGGCCTCGGCGTCCCAGGCGCCGTAGTGCGTCATCACCCGGCCGCCGATCACCGTCTCCCAGATGCGGTGGTCGATCACGCCGTCGGCGTTGGCGTCGACGAAGATGTCGTAGCGGGTGACGCGCGGGATGGCGGCGCTGGCGTGACGCGCGATGGCGAAGCTCAGCCGCGTCGTGGTCATCGCCTCGGTCGCCGGCTCGATGCGGACGCCGACGGCGCGGATGTCGAGCTCCTCGAGGATCTCGGGCTCGTCCGGGTCCAAGCCGCCGACGAAGTCGGGCTCGCCGCCGCTGCCCGGATCCGAGACTCCGCTCGCCGCGCCGGGCAGGCTGAAGAGCTCGACGCCGCCGGCGTAGTCGGCGGCGTTGCGCAGCGTCAACGCGGCCTCGGGCTCGTCCAGCGCCGCGGCGAGGGGATCGGCCGAGATGGCCGAGGCGCGCCGGGGCAAGGCGTAGAAGGGCACGCTGACCACCGGCGCGTCGGCCAGAGGCTGGCCGGCGGCGTCGCTCGGCGCGACCAGGATCCAGCCGTCCAACTCCAGGGCGTCCATCTGGCCGGCGTCCGATCCGGCCAGCTCCGGCCACTGGTTCCAGTCGCGCAGCAGCGTCGGGTCGAAGCTGAAGCCTACCGGGACCTCGATGCTGCCGCCGGCCGGAACCGTCAGCGGGCCCTCCGGCAGCGTCAGGCGCAGGCCCATGTCCAGGTCGTCGGCGGAGCGGAAGCCGGCCGAGACGGTTGCCAACGCGTCGTCGGCGCCGTGGTTGTAGACGGTCATCGTCCGCGTGGTCTCCCAGGCTCCGGTCAGCGAGACCATGCCCAGGTTGATGCTGGCGATGTCGCCGGCCGCCACGCGCAGCCTGCCCGTGCCGGCGCCCCAGAGGTCGACCAGGCCGGCGCCCTGGCGCACGACCGGCATGCGGTTGTCGGGGCTGCCGGCGTAGATCACCGGCCGGGCGTAGTTCATCAGGAGCTGGCTGATGCCCAGGCCGTCCAGGCCCAGCCCTTCGTCGCGGTTGCGCTGCTGGATCACGGCCGCCGCGCCGGCCACCATCGGGCTGGCCATCGAGGTGCCGCTGAAGGCGGCGCCGCCGGTGCCGCTGCCGGCCAGGGCCGAGACGATCTCGCTGCCCGGCGCGGTGATGTCCGGCTTGAGGGCGCCGTTCTTGCTCGGGCCGCGCGAGCTGAAGCCCGAGACGGCATCGCCGGGCAGCAGCACGGTGCGGATCTTGGCCGGATCGATGCTCACGCTGACCGCCGTGCCGGCTTCCAGCAGGGTCTGCAGCGCCCGACCGTCGGCGTTGTCGATCATCAGCGACGGGATGTCGATGCCGTCGGCGCCGCCGCCCATGGCATTCTTGGCCCGGTTGTCGGTGTACATGACCACCGCGATGGCGCCGGCGGCCTGGGCGTTCAGCAGCTTCTCGGAGAAGGTGCAGGTGCCGCGCGCGATCAGCGAGACCTTCTCGGACTGCTCCTGCACCGGCGGCGTCGGGTTGCCGTCGCCGTCGTTGCAGGCCTGGCCGTACCAGGCCAGGTCGCCTTCCACGGCACCCTTGTCGGCGAAGGAGACCAGGCTGCTGTCGATGCCGTCGTAGCGGGCCTCCTGGTCCTCCCAGCGGGCGACGACCTCGAGCACCTTCGACTCCGACGGCGGCACCGAGCTGGCGATGCTCATCATCTTGGGGCTGGCCGGCGGCGCGTTCTGGACGAAGGGCACGTCGCCCGAGTTGCCGGCCGAGCTGGCGATGGCGATGCCGCTGCCCACGGCGGCCTCGACGATCTCGTCGAAGAGGCGGCTGCCCTGGGCCCAGACCTCGCCCAGGCTGGTGTTGATCGCGTCGACCCGCGGCGGGGTGACGCCGCGGTCCTCGATGCCCAGGTTGACCCGGGTGCAGTAGTCGATGGCATCGGCCAGCAGGTCGATCGCCTCGTCGGCGCCGCCGCGGCCGTAGAGCTTGAGGCCGACGATCTTGGCGCCGGGGGCGATGCCGTCGCCGATGCCGTCGATGGCTTCACCGGCCACGATGCCCGAGACATGGGTGCCGTGGTTGCCGCCGTCGATCGGGTCGGGGTCGGGCTCGGGGATGTTGGTGCAGGTGCCGGCGGCCATGTCGGCGTCGCTGCAGATATGCGGCGGGTTGTAGCGCCGGCCGACGAAGTCCCAGCCCGCGACGACCTTGTCGTTGGGGAAGATGCGCTCGCCGAGGTAGGTGTCGGTGATGACCTCGGTGGCTCCGGCGGCCGTGGCCGCGGTCCAGACCGCCGGGTCGCCCGGGCCGCCCAGGTGGGCGTGCGTGTAGTCGACGCCGGTGTCGATGACCGCGACATAGGAGCCGCTGCCGTCGTAGCCCAGCTCCGAGGCCAGGCGCGTCGCGCCGATGTGCGGGCGGCTCATCGTCAGCTGGGGCCGAACCATCAGCGCCGGCTCCACCCGGATCACCCCGGGCTGCCCGAGCAGGGCCGCCGCCTGAGCGCTCGTGGCATGCACCAGCAGCCCGTTGCCCGAGGCGCTGTAGCGGCTGATGACGCGGATGCCGAGGCCCTCGGCGGCGCGGATGCTGTCGCGCTGGCCATCCAGCACCTCGGCCTCCAGCCGCCGGGCCAGCGGCGCGATGTCGGCCGGCACCTGCGCGGCGACCAGGGCCGCGCCCTCGGCATCCGCCATCAGGCGTCGGTAGACGCTCGGCCCCTGGAGGCTCACCAGCCAGCTCTCGACCGGCGCGCCGGCCTGGGCCCCCGGCTCCGGCGGCACCAGGGCCCGGGCGCCGGGGGCGGGCAGAGCGCCGCCGAGCAGGCCGGCCAGCAGGCCGGCCAGGAACAGGATGCTGACGTTGCGCAGGGTCATCGTGACTTCTCCTCAGAAGGGCTTCGCGCGGGACCGGACCGATCCGGGTGCCGGGCCAGGCGGCCGGCGAGCGGCCGGGCCAGGCTTCCAGGATCGCCGAAGGCTGGACGCATCGAACACGCGGGATCCCATCCTGCAACGCCGGCCGGGATCCGCGTGTGACGCAGTGTAACCGACTTGCCCGGCGCGCGCGAGCGATGCCGCGTGCCGCGAACGCCATCGACGCCGAAGCCTTGACGCCGGCGCGACGCCATCGTATACTGGTACCGAACGGATGTTCTAGTCTCCGGATGAACCGACCCTTGGAGGACGCCCATGATCCGCCCGATGCCCACGCCCCGTCCGATGCCCACGCCCCGCAACGCGCGCCTCCAGGCGCAGCGCGCGACGCGCCCACCGCTGCGCGATCGCCAGCTGGGCGAGCTGGTCAACATCGGGCCCTTCACCGCCCGGCGTCTCCAGAGCATCGGCCTGCGCACGCCGGCCGACCTCGAAGCGCTCGGCGCGGTGGAGGCCTATCGCCGCCTGGAGGCCGCCTGGCCCGAGGACACCACGATCTTCACGCTCTACGCGCTGCAGGGCGCGCTGCTCGACCTGCGCTGGGACGCCCTCCCCGAGGGGGTCAAGGACGCGTTGGGCTCGGAGGTCGCCTGAACCCGGCGATCCCTGGCGGACGGCGCAGGACCCGCCGCGACGCATCAACCGGGACGCCGCAGCCAGGGTAGCCACAGGCGGGCCGGCTCCGGCTCGAGCTCGTCGGCGCCGATCTCGAGGCGCGCGTGCGCGGGCCGGGGCTGGCCGTCGAAGTCGTCCACCAGGTCGGCCAGCGGCGCGGCGGCGTCGATCGCGGCGCCGGCCCCGGAGCCCGGCCTCAGGTGGAGGTCGCCGTCCGCCGCGGCCAGGAACCAGTCCGGCCGGGCCGAGTCGAGGTTGTCGGCCAGCTCGGCGCTGGCGCCGTCGCGGCGCCAGATCGGCCCGTCGCCCAGGTTGCCGAGGATCCGGCCGACGCTCTCGGCGAACCGGTACTCGATCACCCCCTGGGGGAAGCTGCCGTTCTGGATCACGGTGTTGTGCAGGATGGTGAATCCGGGATGGTGGTTGACGCTGATGCCGATGTCGCCGGTCGGTCCGCCTGCCGCGCGGTAGATCATGTTGTTGCGGATGATGCCGTTCTGGTGGTCGTAACGCGCCTCGCCGTCGCGCGCCAGCCGCGGATCGGGCGCCGCCAGGCCCAGCGCGATGGCCCGATCGCAGTTCACGAAGCGGTTGCGCTCGACGACCGTGCGCAGGCTGTTGCGCCAGAAGAGCACCGCCGGCCCGGCCAGCTGGCCGGCTGGCGCGCGGATGTTGACGAAGTCGTTGTCGCGCAGGATCCAGTCGGCGCCGGCCAGCACGTCCACGCCGTTGGTGTAGTCGTCGCGGGCGCGGTCGGCGTAGCCGATCCAGCTGCAGGCCACCAGGCCTCGGTCGGCGTAGGGGCCGGGCGGGCCGGCCGAGGAGCCCTTCACCAGCTGCTCGCCGGCCTCCGCCAGACGCAGGTTGTAGAGCGTGACGTCGGCCGCGCCCGCCTCGCCGGCCACCTGCACGGCGTGGTAGTAGACTTCGACGATGCTCAGGTCGGCGATCAGGACCTGCCGGGCGTCAGAGATCAGGATGCCGTGGGGCACGTCGGCATGGTCCGGGTTGCGCATGCCCCGTCCGCGCAGGACCACCCGATCGCGGTCGCCCGACTCGCCCCGGATGGCGACGCGCTCCAGTCCGCCGCGGAGGTGCAGGGTGTTCTCGAGCCGGTACTCGCCGTCGGCCAGCAGCAGGGTGGTGTCCGAGCGCAGCGACCGAACCGCGGCTTGGAGCTCGGGCTCGCTGGCGACGCGGACGATGCGCCCGGCCGGCGCCGGCAGGGGCGCGCAGTCGGCCCGGCCGCGCAAGGCGGCCAGCGCGATCGTGCCGGGCCCGCCGGCCGCGGCGGCGATCAGCGGCGCCAGGATCAGCGACAGGGCCAGGCGCGCCAGCGGCCGGACGGATGGTCTCCGACCGGCCGCTGCGATGCCCGCAGGGGCACGTGGCGCGTCGATGGCGTCGGCTCGTCCGCCGCGGGCTACCCGGTCGCCGCCGCGCTCAGGGCGCCTGGCCCTTGCGCAGCAGCGGCAGGAAGACGGCCGCGCCGGGTGCCTCGGTTGCCGTCGCCGTGCGGGCGGGGGTCCGGCTTGGCTCGGGGGTCTCGCTCGGCTCCGGCGCCTGGGTCGGCGCGTCGGTCGGCGGCGTCTCGGCCGTGGCCGTGATCGTGGGCGGCTGCGGCGTCGCGCTCGGCGCCGAGGTGGGCGTGTGCTCGGCCGTCGGGGTGGCCGGCAGCACCGCGAGCACGGCGTTGTAGGCGTTGACCCGCTTGATCTCGGCGCCGCTCTCCGGGTGGATCACGATCTCGCCGGTCTGCTGCAGCAGGCGCTCGATGTCGCGGGCGTGGATCTTGGGGTCGGCCGAGAAGATCAGGGCCGCCACGCCGGCGGCGGTGGGCGAGGCATAGGAGGTGCCGTGCCCGCCACCGTAGGGGCCGCTGCCGGAGCTGCCGCCGCCCAGCCTGGCGGTGACGATGTAGCTGCCCGGGGCGACGATGTCCATCGCCCGGCCGCGGTCGGTGTAGCAGGCGATGTCCAGTCGGCTGACCATGGCCTTGCCGCCCAGGCAGCCGACCAGGCCGCCGCCCATGCGCGCCGCCTCGAGGTCGGCGTCGAAGGTCGAGCCGACGCCGGTGCCGTTGGAGATGCAGCCGGGGAAGGCGACCCGGTCGGGGTTGCCGCCGTTGCCGGTGGCCACGAAGATGGCCACGTTGCGCGCCAGCAGGGTCTGGAAGACCTGCTTGACGCTGCCGTACTGGTTGTCGCAGTTGGTGCCCAGCGCGGCGCCGCCGCCGAGGCTCATGTTGGCGGCGCGGATGTTGTGCTTGGCCTGGTTGGCGACCACGAAGTTCAGGCCGTCGACGATGTCGTTGGTCGGCGCGCCGCCGGTGTCGCGGAAGACCCGCACCGCGATCAGGTTGGCCTCGGGCGCCACGCCCACCGGCGCCACCTTGCCCCGACCCAGCACGATGCCGCTGACGCCGGTGCCATGGCCTTGCTCGTCCTGGGCGTTGGGCCCCTTCGCCACGCCTCGGCCCGACTCGCTGACGCAGCTGTTGGTGCCCGAGCTGAAGCAGTACTGGTCGACGATGGCGTTCTCGAAGTCGGGATGGCTGTTGTCGATGCCGGTGTCGAGCACCGCCACGCCGATGCCCTCGCCCTTGATGCCCATGGCGTGGACCTTGTCGGCGCCGATGGACGGCAGCGACTCGACCAGCCCCAGCGGAGCGGCCAGGGCCGCGGCCGGCGCCACGAGCGGGTAGACCCAGACGTCGTCGTCGATGGCGGTGACCCGCGGGTTGCGGCGCAGCTTCTCCAGGCCGCTGGCCGAGACGCTTCCGGCGACGATCGGCAGGTGGCTGTAGGTCTTGTGCAGCTGGAAGTCCTCCGGGCCCAGGCTGGCCAGCAGCTGGGCGCTGGCCTCGGCAGCCGCTCGCGCCAGGCTGTCCAGCGGTGCCGTGTCGGGCACGCCGTCGGCCAGGCCGATCAGCACCTCGGCCCAGCCCTCGGCCGCGATGGCGTCGGTGACGGCGCCGTCGACGCGGAGCGGGGCGCCGGGCTCCGGCGCGTTGCGGGCCGGGTCGATCGGGTCGATGCGCGCGGCCGCGGCGAGGTCGGCGCGGAATGCCGGCCCCGAGCCCGCCAGCGGCGGCTCGATCGGCACGGCGCCGGCCGGACGGCCCGCCGCGCCGAGCAGCAGCACCAGGGTCAGCACGCAGCCCGTCGCGAGGGCGACCGGGCGCGTGGATGCGGAAGATCGTCGATCGCTGAACGTCATGATGCCAAGGTCCTCCCGGCCCAGCGGGCGCCTGCCCGCGCGGACGATTGAATGGATGCCGTCGAGTCTAGCCGATGGCCGAGGGGCTTGCCAGTCGGCCCCGGCCGGCTACAATTCGAAACGATATTACGCGAGCCGCGTCAGCAAAAATGCACGGCTCCACGCCAGCGCGAGAGGCAGGCCCCCATGTTCGGTAGCGGCAGCAAGCAGGGTCCGACCGAAGAACAGGTCATCGCGGCCCTTTCCACCGTCAACGACCCCGAGATCCACCGCGACCTGGTCAGCCTGGGCATGGTGCGCGACATCGTCATCGACGGCGGTGCCGTGCGCTTCACGGTGGTGCTGACCACGCCGGCCTGCCCGCTCAAGCAGACCATCGAGGACGACTGCCGCGCGGCGGTCGGCGCCATCCCGGGCGTCGGCTCGGTGAGGGTCGACTGGGACGCCCAGGTGCCGCGCGACAACCGCTTGACCAGCCAGCTGAACGTGGGCGTGCGCAACGCCATCGCCGTCGGCAGCGGCAAGGGCGGCGTCGGCAAGAGCAGCGTGGCGGTCAACCTGGCCGTGGCCCTGGCCCGCCAGGGCGCTTCGGTCGGGCTGATGGACGCCGATGTCTACGGGCCCAACGTGCCGATGATGATGGGCGTCGAGGGCGAGCGGCCGGTCTCGCGCGATGGCAAGCGCATCGAGCCGATCGAGGCCCACGGCGTCAAGATGATCTCGATCGGCTTCCTGGTCGACGCCAAGACGCCGTTGGTCTGGCGTGGTCCGATGCTGCACGGGGCCATCCGGCAGTTCCTGGGCGACGTCAACTGGGGCGACCTGGACTACCTGATCATCGACCTGCCGCCGGGCACCGGCGACGTCCAGCTCTCGCTGACCCAGGCCATCCCGCTGACCGGCGCGGTGATCGTCACCACGCCCCAGGCCGTCAGCAAGGCCGACGTGGTCAAGAGCATCGCCATGTTCCAGCTCGAGCAGATCGACGTGCCGGTGTTGGGGGTGATCGAGAACATGTCGGGCTTCGTGGCGCCGGACACTGGCACGGTCTACGACATCTTCGGCCGGGGCGGCGGTCCCGAGGTGGCCGAGCAGATGGGCATCGCCTTCCTGGGCGAGGTGCCGATCGACCCGGCCATGCGCATCTGCGGCGACGCGGGCCAGCCCATGCTGCTGGCCCACCCCGAATCGCCGGCCTCGATCGCGCTGGACGCCATCGCCCACAAGCTGGCCGCCGCGGTGAGCGTCATGAACCTGAACCGCCCCAAGCCGCGCAACTTCCAGGCCGATCCCGATCTGGCGATCATGGGCTGAGGACGCGCTCGCGCGCCGGCGGAAAGGCCTTGACCCGCCTGGTGCGCTCTCCTATCATGCCCGCCGAGGCTCCCCAGGCGCGCCGAAACGAAACCAAGGATTGACCCCCGATGGCCAGGCAGACCGCAACCGCCGTCGCGCTCGACCATGCCGGGCTCTCGCCCGAGCAGAAACTGGATCTGCTGCGCACCATGCTGCGCATCCGGGTCTTCGAGGACCGGGCGGCCCGGGTCTATACCCAGGGCAAGGCCGGCGGCTTCATGCACCTCTACAACGGCCAGGAAGCCTCCGGGGTCGGCGCCATGGCGGCGCTGCGGCCGGACGACGTGGTCATGAGCCACTACCGCGACCACGGCTACGCCATCGCGCGCGGCGTGCCGACCGACCGCCTGATGGCCGAGCTCTTCGGCCGGGTCGACGGCGTGGCCCGCGGCCGCGGCGGCTCGATGCACTTCTACTCCGAGGCGCACAACTTCAAGGGCGGTTGGGCCATCGTCGGCGGGCAGACGCCGCTGGCGGTCGGGCATACCTGGGCCACCGAGTACCGCCGCAAGGTCATGGGCGAGTCGCGTGACGACATCGGCCTGGTGATCATGGGCGACGGCGCCACCAACATCGGCTACTTCTACGAGGCCCTGAACTTCGCCGCCCTCTGGGACGTGCCGATCATCTTCTACGTCGAGAACAACGGCTATGCGATGGGCACCGCCACCGAGCACATCTCGGCCGTGCATGCGATGGTCGACAAGGCCAAGAGCTTCGACATCCCGGCCGCCCAGGTCGATGGCATGGACCTGCTGGCGGTCCACGCGGCCGTCAGCGAGGCCGCGGCCAAGGTGCGCGCCGAGCGGCGGCCCTTCCTGATCGAGGCCATCACCTACCGCTACCGGGCGCATTCGATGGCCGACCCCGACCTCTACCGCAGCAAGGACGAGGTCGATTTCTGGCGCGAGCGCGACCCGATCATCCGCTTCTCCAAGCAGCTGATGGACGAGGGCAGCCTCGACGAGGCGGCCTGGCAGGCCATGCAGGCCGAGGCCGAGGCCGAGATCGAAGCCGCGGTGGCCTTCGCCGACGCCAGCCCCGAGCCGCCGCTCGAGGAGCTCATGGCGGACATCCTGGCCGAGGCGCCGGAGCCGGTGCCGCCGACGGGCGAGACCAAGGTCATGACCGTCACCGAAGCGCTGAACGCGGCGCTCGACCACTGGATGGCCGGCGACGAGCGCGCCTTCATCATGGGCGAGGACGTCAACCGCTACGGCGGCGCCTACGCCGTGACCCGCGGACTGCCCGAGGCCTACGGCGACGAGCGGGTGCGCGACACGCCCATTGCCGAGGGCGCCATCGCCATGATCGCCACCGGGGCGGCCATGGCCGGCCTGCGTCCGATGGCCGAGCTGATGACCATCAACTTCGCGCTCCTGGCCTCGGACGCCATCATCAACCATGCCGCCAAGATCCGCAACATGTTCGGCGGCCAGAGCCAGGTGCCGCTGGTGGTGCGCGCGGTCGGGGGCGGCGTGCAGCTGGGCGCCACCCATTCGCAGAACTTCGATGCCCTCTTCGCCCACGTGCCGGGCCTGCGCGTGGCCGCCGTGGGCACGCCGCTGGACGCCAAGGGCCTCCTGGCCACGGCGCTCGAGCTCGACGACCCGACCGTCTTCCTGGAGCACCAGCTGCTCTACCGGGTCAAGGGCGAGGTGCCGACCGGCCACTTCACGCTGCCGGTGGGCAAGGCCCACGTCGAGCGCGTCGGCGAGGCCGGCGGCCTGACCCTGATCGGCTACTCGCGCGGCCTGCAGGTGGCCTTCCAGGCCGCCGACCGGCTCGAGAAGGACTTCGGCCTGAAGGCCGAGGTGATCAACCTGCGCTGGCTACGGCCCTTGGACCTCGAGACCCTGATCGCCTCGGTCAAGAAGACCAACCGGGCCCTGGTGGTCGAGGACGACTGGCTCAGCTACGGGGTGGGCGCCGAGGTGGCGGCCAGCCTGCAGGAACGGGCCTTCGACTGGCTCGATGCGCCCGTCCTGCGCGTGGCGGCCATCGAGGCGCCGGTGCCCTATGCGGCCAACCTGGAGCGCGCGGCCTGGCCCTCGGCCGACCGGGTGATCGAGACCTTGCGCGCGCACAAGATCCTCTAGGCCGTGCGAGCGCCCGTAGGGAGGCTGTGATGGCAACGGAAGTCGTGATGCCCAAGATGGGCTACGACATGGAGCAGGGCACGATTCTCAGCTGGGCCAAGGCCGAGGGCGACCCGGTCGCCAAGGGCGACATCCTGGGCGAGATCGAGACCGGCAAGGTCAACATCGAGATCGAGGCCTTCGACGCCGGCGTCCTGCGCAAGATCCTGGTGGCCGAGGGCGAGACGGTCGACGTCGGCGTGGCCATCGCCATCATCGGCGGCGCCGACGAGGCGATCGACGCCCCGTCCGGATCCGAGGCCCGCAACGGTCGCGCCTCGGCCGATGGCGCGGGTCCCAAGGGCGCGGCCTCGCCCGCGAGCGACGCGTCGGCCGCGGCCGGTGCCGGGACGGATGCGCCGGCCGAAGGCATCGCACCGGTCGCCGCGCCGGCCGCCGAGGGCGCGGCGGCCGCGCTGGAAGGCTCCGACGGGCGTCTGCGCGCCTCGCCGCTGGCCCGGCGCCTGGCCGCCGAACACGCGATCCCGTTGACGAGCCTCGTCGGCAGCGGCCCGATGGGCCGCATCCTGCGCGACGACGTGACGCGGGCCATCGAGCGCGGGCCGGCCGCCCAGCCGGCGTCGCCCGGCGTCGCGCCGGCCGCCGCGGCCGCCGCGCCGCTGCGCCTGGGCGAGGGCGACCAGCGCGAGGACCTGTCGACGATGCGCAAGACCATCGCCCGCCGCCTGAGCGAGAGCTGGGTCGCCGCGCCGCACATCTTCCTGACCCTGGCCATCGAGATGGACGCGGTCCTGGCCCTGCGCCAGCAGGTCAACGCCTCGCTGGCAGCCAGCGGCGGCGGCAAGACCTCGGTCAACGACTTCATCGTCAAAGCTTCGGCGCTGGCGCTGCGGCGCCACCCGCGGGTCAACGTCAGCTGGGACTCGGGCGCGCGCATCCTGCGCGAGCGGGTCAACGTCGGCGTGGCCATCGCCCTGGACGACGGCCTGATCACCTTGGCCGTCGCGGACGCCGACCAGCGGCCACTCTCGGCCATCGCGGCCGACGTGAGCGGCCTGGCCGAGCGCGCGCGCGCCGGCAAGCTCCAACCGAGCGACCTCTCGGTGCCGAGCACCTTCACCATCTCCAACCTGGGCGGCTACGGCATCGAGCAGTTCACCGCCATCATCAACCCGCCCGAGGCGGCCATCCTGGCCGTCGGCCGCGCCACGCCGCAGCCGGTCGTGGTGGACGGCGAGGTCGTCGTGCGCGCGATCATGCGGGTGACCCTCTCGGCCGACCACCGGGTGATCGACGGCGCCAGCGCCGCCGAGTTCCTCGTCACGCTCAAGCAGCTGCTCGAGCAACCGCTGGCGATGCTCGTCTGAGCCGAGGCCCGGCCTTCCACAGCGACATAACGGAGTGCGAGACGTGAGCGATCGATACGACGTGGCGATCATCGGCAGCGGTCCCGGCGGCTACGTGGCCGGCATTCGCGCCGGCCAGCTGGGCCTGCGCGCGGCCGTCATCGAGCGCGAGCCCCAGCTGGGCGGCGTCTGCCTCAACTGGGGCTGCATCCCGACCAAGGCCTTGCTCAAGAACGCCGAGATGGTGAACTTCCTGAATCGGAAGGCCGGCGACTTCGGCATCCAGTTCAGCGATCCGCAGATCAGCTGGGACAAGGCGGTCGATCGCTCGGGCAAGGTGGTCAGCCGCATGAACCGCGGCGTGGCCGGCCTGCTCAAGAAGAACAAGGTCGACGTCATCCAAGGCACGGCCGCCTTCGCCGACGCGCACACGCTGGAGGTGACCGACGGCGCGGGCCAGGTGACGCGGGTCGAGGCCGAGCACGTCATCATCGCCACCGGCTCGCGCTCGCGGCTCCTGCCCGGCATCGAGGCCGACGGCCATCGGGTGATCACCAGCCGCCACGCGGTGCGCTTGGACAAGGCGCCGGCCAAGCTGATCGTGATGGGCGCCGGCGCCGTGGGCATGGAGTTCGCCTACGTCTACCGCGCCTACGGCGCCGAGGTCACCATCATCGAGATGCTCGACCGCGTGCTGCCGCTCGAGGATGCGGAGGCCAGCGAGCTGGTCCAGCGCAGCTTCGAGCGCCTGGGCATCGAGGTCCGGACGGCCACGCGGGTCGAGAAGGTCGAGGCGCTCAAGACCAAGGTCAAGGTGACCGTCGCGCCGGCCTCGGGATCGGGCGACAGCGAGCTGATCGAGGGAGACCAGGTGCTGGTCGCCATCGGGCGGGTGCCGAACACCGAGGGCCTGGGGCTGGACAAGGCCGGCGTCCGGGTCACCGAGCGCGGCTGGATCGAGGTGGACGCGCAGCTGCGGACCAGCGCCGCGACGGTCTACGCCATCGGCGACGTGGCCGGGCCGCCGATGCTGGCCCACAAGGCCAGCCACGAGGGCGTGGCGGTGGTCGAGCGCATCGCCGGCGGCGCGCCGCACGTCGTCGACGCCAGCTTCATCCCCAACTGCACCTACTGCCAGCCCCAGGTGGCCTCGGTCGGCTACACCGAGGCCAAGGCGCGCGATGCGGGCTACGAGGTCAAGGTCTCCAAGTTCCCCTTCGTGGGCATCGGCAAGGCCGTGGCCATCGGCGAGACCGAGGGCTGGGTCAAGATCGTCTCGGACGCGAAGTACGGCGAGATCCTGGGCGGGACGATCGTCGGACCGGAAGCCACCGAGCTGATCCACGAGCTGGTTCTGGCCCGCACCGCCGAGCTGACGGCCGAGGAGCTGGTGGCCACCGTGCATGCCCATCCGACCCTGTCCGAAGCGGTGCACGAGGCGGCGCTGGGGGTCGAGGGCCTGGCGCTGCACATGTAGATCGGCGCGCTAGACGATCCCCGCCAAGCCGGTTATGCTATGCGCCGAGCGGCCGGGAATTGCCCGGCGCTGCCGCGAGCCAAGCAGCGAGGGGACGGACGATGAGCATTCCTGCCGATCTGAAGTACACGGCCGAGCACGAATGGGTGCGGCTCGAGGACGGCCGTGCCGTCGTCGGCATCACGGCCTTCGCCCAGAACCAGCTCGGTGACGTCGTCTACGTCGAGCTGCCCGCGGTGGGGAGCCGGCTCAAGGCCGGCAGCGCCTTCGGCGTGGTCGAGAGCGTCAAGGCCGTCAGCGATCTCTTCAGCCCGATCTCGGCCGAGGTGCTCGAGGTCAACGAGCGCCTGAACGACGAGCCGGAGCTGGTCAACGACGAGCCCTACGGCGAGGGCTGGATGGTCGTGTTGAGCCTGGACGGCGCCGAGGGCGTCGAGGCCCTGCTCGACGCCGAGGCCTACGCGCAGATCACGGCCGAGGGCTAGGCGCGTGTCCGACCCGGCCCTGACCCCCGGTCTCGACCTGGATGGCCTGGAGGCGATGCGCCGGCGGCTGGCCGTGTGGAGCATTCGCACGACCACGCGGGCCGGCAGCGGGCACCCTTCGACCTGCCTTTCGGCCTCGCACCTCGTCACCGCGCTCTTCTTCGGCGACATCATGCGCTACGACCCGCAGCAGCCGGATTGGCCCGATCGCGACCGATTCGTGCTAAGCAAGGGCCATGCCGCGCCGATCCTGTACGCGGCGCTGGCCGAGCGCGGCGCCTTCCCGACCGAGGACCTGATGCAGCTGCGCGACATCGACAGCCCGCTCGAGGGGCACCCGAACATGCGTCGCCTGCCCTGGGCCGAGGCCTCGACCGGTTCGCTGGGACAGGGCCTGTCGATCGGCGTCGGCATGGCGCTGGCGGCGCGGCTTCAGGGTCGCGACTTCCGGGTCTTCACCCTGATGGGCGACGGCGAGGTCAACGAGGGCCAGGTCTGGGAGGCCGCCATGTCGGCCGACAAGTACGCCCTGGACAACCTCGTGGCGATCGTCGATCGCAACGGCTATCAGCAGACCGGCGCCAGCGACCTGGTGCTGCCGCTGCAGCCGCTGCCCGAGAAGTGGCGCGCCAGCGGCTGGGAGGTCTTCGACATCGACGGCCACGACTGGGGCGCGGTGACCCGCGCGCTGCGGGCGGCGGTGGACGTGCGCGGCCGGCCGGCGGTGATCATCGCCCGCACGGTCAAGGGCTACGGCGTCAGCCAGTTCACCGAGGACAGCGGCAACAAGTACCACGGCGTTCCGCTGAACGAGGCGGACGCCGAGCGGGCCATCGAGGAGGTCCTCGGCGCATGAACATCGCTCAGTCGATCGGCCTCGAGATGGGCAGCCCCACCCGCAACGCCTTCGGCGAAGCCCTGGCCGAGCTCGGCGAGGCCTTTCCGAGCCTGGTGGTGGTCGACGGCGACGTCGGCAACTCGACCCGCACCGAGTGGTTCGGCGAGCGCTTCCCGGAGCGCTTCTTCAACGTCGGCATCGCCGAGAGCAACATGGTCGGCGTGGCCGCCGGCCTGGCCAGCTGCGGGCACATCGCGTTGACGGCCAGCTTCGCGGCCTTCCTGACCTGCAACGCCTACGACCAGATCCGCATGTGCGTCGGCTTTCCGCACGCCAACGTGAAGCTGGTCGGCAGCCATTCGGGCATCTCGATCGGCCAGGACGGGCCGAGCCAGATGGGCATCGAGGACATGGCGCTCTTGAGCGTGGTGCCCGAGATGGTGGTGCTGGCGCCGGCCGACGCGCCCAGCGCGCGCACCCTGACCCGGCGCATGCTGGAGCATGTCGGCCCGGTCTACATGCGCACCGGCCGGCCCAAGGTGCCGGTGGTCTATCCGGGCGGCGCCGAGGACCTGGTCATCGGACGAGCGGCCAGCCTGCGTGCGGGCGACGACCTGACGCTGATCGCTTGCGGCGCCATGGTCGCGGCGGCCCTGGTCGCGGCGGCCCGGCTGGCCGAGCAGGGCATCGAGGCGCGTGTGCTGGACATGCACACCATCAAGCCGATCGACCGGGCCGCCGTCGTGGCCGCGGCCACCGAGACGGGGGGCATCGTGACCGCCGAGGAGCACCTGCTCGACGGGGGCCTGGGAAGCGCCGTGGCCCGGGTGGTCGCCCGCGAGGCGCCCTGCCGCATGGGCTTCGTCGGGCTGGACGACAGCTTCGCGCGCAGCGGCGATCCGATGGCGCTCATGCAGCGCTACGGCTTGACCGCCGAGGCGATCGAGGCCGAGGCGCTGCGGGTGCTCGGCCGGGCCTGAGGTCGATCTCGACGTCTCGCGTAACCCTTGACGGCCCGGGGTGTTATCCTATACTTCGAGGTCGATTGGGTCGGAGCCGACCCGGCGGAAGCTCGCCGGGTCGCTTGCTGCCGGCGCCACGCGAGCCAGACTGATTCCCGACGCCCGGGATGGAGACCAAACCGCATGTCCAACGCCGTCGAAGCGCCCACCAAGGCCGTCGGTCTCGAAGGAATCGTCGTCGCCGACACCCGCAAGAGCAAGGTCGATGGGATCGCGGGCAGTCTGATCTACTGCGGCTACGCCATCGAGGACCTGGCCCGCAACGCCAGCTTCGAGGAGGTGGCCTACCTGCTCTGGCACGAGGAGCTGCCGACCGCCGCCCAGCTGGCGGCCTTCCAGGCCGAGCTGATCCCGGCGCGCGGCGTCTCGGCGGCGGTCATGGACATGATCGCCGCCATGCCGATCGACGCGGTGCCGATGGCGGTCCTGCGCACGGGCGTCAGCCTGATGGCCTGCTGCGACGCCGAGGCCGAGAGCGAGGACCCGGCCGCGCGTCGGCGGGTCGCGACGCGCCTGCTGGCCGGCATCCCCACCCTCATCGCCGCCTTCGAGCGGCATCGCCGCGGTCTGGCGCCGGTGGCGCCGCGCGACGACCTGGGCCATGCGGCCAACTTCCTGTACATGATGAACGGCGAGCTGCCCGGCCCGGCCGCGGTGCGCGCCATCGATGCCTATCTGGTGCTGCTGGCCGATCATGGGTTCAATGCCAGCACCTTCTCGGCCCGGGTGACCGCCGCGACGCTCAGCGACCTGTACTCGGCCATCACCAGCGCGGTCGGCACGCTCAAGGGCCGGCTGCACGGCGGGGCCAACCAGAAGGTCATGGAGATGCTCGAGGCGATCGGCTCGCGCGAGGCGGCCGCGGCCTGGGTGATGGATGCCATCGATCGCGGCGAGCGCATCATGGGCATCGGCCACCGGGTCTACAAGACCCTCGACCCGCGCGCCAAGATCCTGCGCGAGATGAGCCGGGGCATCTCCGAGGAGACCGGCAGCAAGTATCACGGGATCGGCACCATGGTCGCCGACACGGCGGTGGACTGGTTCGAGGCCAACCGCCCCGAGCTGAAGCTCTACCCGAACGTCGACTTCTATTCGGCCGGCGTGCTGCACGCCGCCGGCGTGCCGACCGACCAGTTCACGCCGCTCTTCGCCATGAGCCGCGTGGCGGGTTGGACGGCGCACGTGCTGGAGCAGTACGAGAGCAACCGCCTGATCCGCCCGCGCGCCCAGTACGTCGGGCCGACCGACCGGGTCTGGCAGCCGATCGAAGCGCGCTGAAGCCGCGCCGGCCGCCGGGCCGGCGTCGCACACGGGGCGGGATCGCGGCGGCGCCGGTCACCGCGGCCCCGGCCCCGATTCGGAGCCGAGCCCAGGATCGGGAGGCTAGCATGGTCGAGGCCAACGCGAGCTGGCTGTCGCTGGTGGCCCTGCTCGGGGCCCTGCCCCTGGTCGGGATCCTGGTGCTGCGCCGCGGTCAACCCGAGGCTCTGCCCGGCGCGCGCACCTTCGGCCGCTGGCTCTTCGCCTACGCCGCCGGGTTCGCCACGCTGCTCCTGTCGCTGCGCCAGCTGGGCGTGCCCGGTCTGATGGCCGCCTACGCGCTCCTGCTCGGCTTCCTGGGCACCCGACGCGGCCTCGGGCCGCTGTATCGCTTCCTGTTCGGCCCCGCGGCGCTCGAGGCCTATCCTGAGCTGGTCGCGCGCGACGCCGGCCGCTTGCATCTGACGCTGTTCATCGGCGCCGTCGCCTGCATCACGGTGGGCCTGGTCTTCGCCACCCTGCCGGGTCTGCGCTGAGGCATCGCCCGGCCATCAGGAGGAACCGCATGCGCCCGTACCTGGCCCTCATCGCCCTGCTCTGCGCGGCCCTGGCCCTGACCCTGGCCGGGCCGGGCGGCCGGAGCCGGGCTTCGGCCGACCCGGGGCGCATCGCCGCCGCCTGTCGGAGCACCAACCCCTACCTGGTGAGCAGCCTGTTGGCCCGGGCCGAGGACCCGGGCCTGCGCGACGCCCAGCCGGCGCTGCTGCTCTTCCGCGACGCGGCCGATGCCGCGCCCGAGCCGGCGCTCGCGCTGGCCAGCCAGGCGGAGGTCGGCGACGTCTACGGTCTGGCCTTCGATGCCGGGCGGGGACGCGTGTACGCGGCGGCCTACCATCGGGCTGGCGGCAGCTACGGCCCGGGCGGCCCGGGCGCGATCTACCAGGTCGACCTGGCCAGCGGCGCGGTGGAGCTGCTGGCCAGCCTGCCGGCCGGTCCCGACCGGCACGCGGAGGCCGCCGTCGGCGCGGTGGCCGGCGCGGAGCGGGATCCGAGCGTCGACGCGGCCTGGGTCGGCAAGGCCGCCCTGGGCGACCTCGAGATCGTCGACGGCGGCGCCGCCCTGGTCGCGGTGAACCTGCACGATGGCCAGCTCTACCGCATCGGGCTGCCCGACGGCGCCATGCTCGGCCACTTCGCCCATGGCGCGGCGCGCGAGCGCTGGGGCCCGGATGCGCGCGCCTTCGGCCTGGGCTACCGGGAGGGCTGGCTCTACCACGGCCTGGTCGACTCGCGCGAGCGCGACATCGACCTGGGCATCCTCGAAGCGCGCGTCTACCGCTCGCGGGTGGACGGCAGCGGCATGGAGTCGGTGCTGCGGGTGGGTCTGCAGGTCGGTGGGCAATACAGCCGGCCGGTGCCCTGGCTGCCCTGGGACGACGCCGCCACGGGCCGCATCGACGACGCGCCGATGCTGGTCGACATCGAGTTCGACGGCGCCGGCGACCCGATCCTGGGTCTGCGCGACCGCCAGGCCGACATGGTGCCGGCCTGCATC
The DNA here is from genome assembly GCA_020634625.1 of Caldilineae bacterium. Lineage (GTDB taxonomy): Bacteria > Chloroflexota > Anaerolineae > Epilineales > Epilineaceae > JACKBJ01. The sequence goes on from JACKBJ010000022.1 coordinate 26,102, forward strand.
TGGAGCCCCGACTGCGGACCGGCCGGGCCCAGCGCCGGCGACGTTCTGCCCGCGCGGCCCCGGGCGGGCGGCAACGGCTTCGAGGTCATCCGCCAGCCGCCCTGGTATCGCGATACCGGGCCGGACGACGTCGAGCTGGGCTGGGGCGGCCTGGCGCGTCTGCCGGGCATCGACCTGCTGGTCATGCCCGGGCGCTCGGACGCCGGGCCGGCGACCCAGGTCGCCGGACGGCTCACGGCCTATTGGCTGGACAACAACGCCGGATATCGGGTGCGGTCCGAGCCGCTCTTCGAGGCGCCGGCGGGCCTGGTCGACGTGGCGCCGGGCGACATCGAGGTGGCTTGCGCGCTGGACGCCGGCCAGGACCCCGAGCTGGCCGCGACGCTGACCGCCGAGGCGGCCGGCGTGCAGGCGACCTTGACGGCCGAGGTGGCGGCCATCGCCACCGCCACGGCCGAGCAGCGCGGCATCGTTCGCGCCACCCAGCTGGTCCCGACCCAGACCGCGCACGCGCCGACCCAGTCGGCCCGATCCACCCTGGTGCGCGAGACCGCGACCGCGCTGGCGCCGACCCTGGCCGCCGAGCTGGCGACGCGGGCCCCCGCCGCGACGCTGGCCGCGGCCACCCGTGCCGCGCACATCCCCAAGCTGACGGCGGTCGCACCGACGGCCAACGCCGTGGCCACCCAGGGCGCGGCGGTGCAGCCGCCGGCGGCGCCCAGCGCCACGGCATTCGCCCGTGCCTACGCCGAGATCTCGGCCAGCTGCGGCGGCGACCGGCCCTTCCTGGCCACCACCAACTTCGTGCCGATGCTCGATGGGGGCGGCAAGGCCTACTCGCGCAGCTGGCTGGCCGGACAGCCGGCGGTGATCGCCTTCAACGACACTGATGCCGACGACCTGAGCAAGCACCACACCCTGGCCTGGCAACCCGAGGTGGGTGCCGTCTTCGGGGTGGCGCAGGACCTCGAGCGCGATCATGTCTACGTCAGCGCCTACGACAAGCGCCTGGCCGAGTACGGCCCGCTCGGGCCGGGCGGCATCTACCGCATCGAGCTGGACAGCGGCATCGTGCGGCCCTGGGCCTGGGCCTACGCCGGCTTCGACAACCACCGCTTCGACAACTCCTTCGACCAGCTGGCCGGCAGCTCGGTCGGCCTGGTCGCCTGGGGCGACATCGAGCTCGACGCCGAGGCCACCCAGCTCTTCGCGGTCAACCTCTTCGATCGCATGATCTACCGCTACCGCGTGCCGAGCGGCGAGCTGATCGAGGCCTTCCCACATGGCGCCGCCGGCGAGGCCTGGGCCGAGGACGCCCGGCCCTTCGGCCTGGCCTGGCGCGACGGCTGGCTCTACCACGGGCTGGTGGACAGCCTGGCGCGGGCGACCGAGAAGACGGTGGGCCGGCCGCGCCCGCTGCAGGCCTTCGTCTACCGCTCGCGGCCCGACGGCAGCCAGATGGAGGAGGTCGCGCGGGTCGATCTGGACTACGGGCGCCAGCCGGCCTGGGAGCCCTGGTTGATCCGCCAGAACGACGGCGAGGACCGCAACCAGCCGATGCTGGTCGACATCGAGTTCCGCGAGGACGGCGACCTGGTCTTGGGCCTGCGCGACCGCCAGGCCGACGCGCGCATCCTGGGGGCGGCCTCGGGCGACATGGTCCTGACGATGGACGCCGGCAGCGGCCGCTACATCCCGCTGACCGTGCCCGAGTTCTACCAGGACAACCTGCTGCATGCCGAGTCCTCCTGGGGCACGCTGGCCTCGATGCCCTGGCTCGACCAGGTCGTGTCGACGGCCATCGACCCGGTCACCATCTACTCGGGCGGCGCGGCCTGGTTCGACAACATCAGCGGCTATGCCTTCGCCCGCGAGACGGTCTACGCCGGGGCCAACGTCACCTTCGGCAAGGCGGCCGGCCTGGGCGACATCGAGGCGCTGTGCTTCGCCCTGACGCCCACGCCGACGGCGACGCACACGCCGACGCAGGCCGACTCGCCCACGCCCTCGGCCACGCCGACGGCCAGCGTCACCGCCTCGCTGACGCCCTCGATCACTCCCACCGCGACGCCCAGCGAGTACATCATCTACATCCCCTTCATCGACGCCGCCAAGTGCGTGCCGGAGGCCATCTTCACCGACGCGGTGCTGGTGCTGGACATGTCGACGTCGATGTACCGCCAGACCCGAGGCGGACGCAGCAAGCACGAGGCGGCCATCGAGGCCGCGCGGCTCTTCGTGAGCCTGATGGATCTCGAGCCCGATCGGCGGGGCGCCCACGACCGGGTGGGGATCGTCGGCTTCAACGATCGCGCCTGGACCGAGGTCGGGCTCTCGAACGACCGGGCCGCGGTCGACGCGGGGCTGGATCGCCTGCTGGACAAGGTGGCCGAGGGCACGCGGCTCGACCTGGCGCTGGAGGAGGGCCAGGCCGTGCTGGACCGCGGACCTCGGGTCGGGAACAACCAGCCGGTGATGATCCTGCTGACCGACGGCCTGCCCAACCGCGTGCCCTTCGGCCCTGGCTCGAAGCACCCCGAGTGCGACCGGCAGGAATGCACGGTGCTGCACTATGCCGACCGGGCCAAGGCGGCCGGCACCCGGCTCTTCGCGGTTGGATTGGGATTGCGCGACGACGTGCTCGACGCGCTGCTGGCGGCGGCGGCTTCGAGCACGGGTGACTTCTATTTCGCGCCGGATGGCGAGGACCTGGCGGACATCTACCGGGGCATCGCCGGCCGGTTGACCGAATGTCCGGACTGACGCTTGCCCGAGCGATGCGAGGCACGCCGGGCGAAAGGGAGGCAGGTCGATGAAGCAGGTGAAGCGGTCGCGGGCCTGGGCAGGGCCCCTGCTGGGCATGCTGGGAGGCATCGGCCTGGTCCTGGCCATCGCGGCGGGCGTTCCGGCGCGAGCCCAGGAAGGCTTGGAGGTGCGGGTCTACCTGCCGCTGGGGCTGCGCGCCAACGGCGGACCCTTCGTGGCGCGCACGGCCCAGCCGGCGACCGCCACGCCCAGCCCGACGCCGGAGCCCACCGAGCCGCCCGAGCCCTCGGCCACGCCGGAGCCCACCGATCCGCCCAGCCCCACGCCGACGCCGACCCAGAGCCTGCCGCCCTGGCAGGCGCGGGTGCACTACCACCGCGCGCTGGCCAACCTGCCCGGCGTGACCGTCAACCCGGACTGGGACCGTGGCGGCGCGCTGCACGCGAAGTACATGGTCAAGACCGACCACGTCGCGCACGACGAGCAGACCAACAGCCCCTGGTACACGCCCGAGGGCCGCGAGGCGGCCCAGCTGGGCAACATCTACGTCTTCAGCCGGCCCGACAAGACCGCCGCCGATGCGGTCGACGGTTGGATGACCGCGCCCTTCCACCAGATCGCCGTGCTCGACCCGGAGCTGCAGGTCAGCGGCTACGGCGACTACGGCGAGGCGGTCGGCACCTGGCAGTTCGGCGCCACGCTGAGCGTGCTGCGCGGCCGGCCGGGCGTCGCCGACGGGGTGCGCTTCCCGATCCGCTACCCGGAAGACGGCCGCACGCTGCCCTTCCTGTCCTTCAACGGCAACGAGTCGCCGGATCCGCTGCCCAGCTGCCTCGGCTACACCGCGCCGACCGGGCCGCCGCTGGTGCTGATGCTCGGCGCCGGCGACGTGACGCCGAACGTGCGCAGCACGATGCTGGCCGAGGTCGGCGGCGGCCAGCTGCCGGTCTGCAGCTTCGACGAGACCAACTTCAAGCATTCCAACAGCGGCCAGCGCGACCTGGGCCGGGCGATCCTCAACTCGCGCGACGCCATCATCGTCCTGCCCAAGTCGCCGCTGAAGGCCGGTACCGAGTACCGGGTCACGATCGTCAACGGCGGCGACACCCATAGCTGGACCTTCCGCACCGCCGGTCGGGCGGAGCTGGTCGACGTCGATCCGGACGGGCGAGCGCTCTTGCGCTGAGCGGGAGCGCGCTCCGGCGGAGCGCGGCTAGGCGACCCGCCGCGGCACCGGCCGGCGCAGGGGGCTGCGGACCTGCCAGAGCAACAGGCCGGCGGCGAGCAGCAGCAGGAGCCACTCCTCCGGCTCCGGGACGCCGGTCACCGCCAGCGGGCTCTCCGTGGTCTGACCCGCCGCCTCCAGCTCGCGCTCGAAGCGGTCGGGATCCTTCGACAGGGCGTCGAGGCGTTCGTGCTGGCGCGTGTTGACGAGCACGATCATCGACGAGTAGGGCGTCACGATGCCCTGCTCGGCGGCGATGGCCTGCAGCGCGTCCAGCGCTTCGATCCGGTCGAGCCGGCCACGGGCGGCGCGGGTCTCGGCCAGGATCAGGAAGCGTGCGGCCAGGGTGTCGAAGCCCGCCTCGTCGGCCGGTTGCGGTAGACCGCCCGCCCCGACGCCCGGGTCCTCCGGCGCACCGTCCTCCGGCGCCGAGATCGCGGTCGGCAGCGGCGCGGGCTCCGGCCGTGACGGCAGGGCGGGCTCGGGCAGCCGATCGACGCTGCCCGCGAGCTCGGCGGTCGGGACGACCGACCAGACGTAGCCGTCGATCAGGTCGCGCGCGAGCGTCCCGGGGACGCCGCCCTCGGACCCGGCACGCCGGGCGAAGTCGATGCGCGACAGCGCCGCGGCGAGGCTGCCGGCCATGCCGCCGCCCGAGGCCTGGATGGCGGCCAGGGTGCCGTCGTCGTAGCCCAGCGGGATCTGCCCGTCGAGGTGGACCAGCCAAAGCGGCGCCGCCGGGATCGGGACGGCGCGCTCACTGGCGCCCAGCTCGAAGCCGCTGCCGTCGGTCAGCACCAGGACGGCATCGTGCTGGCGGCCCTCGGCCAGCGCGTCGTACTGCAGCAGCAGCTCGGCCGGGTTCTGGCCGCCGAAGTAGAGCAGCCCGGCCGGGTCGAAGCCGGTCGGGTCCAGGCGCCGCGGCGCCTGGCCGCTGTAGGCCGAGGTGGCCTGGTAGAGCTCGAGGCTGCCGCCCTGGTCGGCCACCCGCGCCCGCGCGGCGTCGACCGCGGCCGCGAGGGCCTCACGATGGACCGCCATGCTGCGCGAGCTGTCGATGACCAGCGCCAGGCGCAGGGGCCCGGCCGACGCTGCCAGGTCGTTGGCGTCGGCCGGCCGGGCCAGCACGCTGCGGCCGTCGGCCAGGTCGATCCGATGGCTGGTCGGCCGCGTCATCGCGCTGGCCGGCAGGGCCGCGGGCAGCCAGTCGCTGCTGGCATCCCGGAAGATCCGGACGCCCGACTGATCGAAGAAGGTCTCGCTGTCCCAGTAGACGTTGCGGTGATCGGCCAGGCGCGGCAGCGGCCAGACGGCCCCGCCGGCCGGGTCGGCCTCGGCCAGGACCGCGTAGCGCAGCCAGAGGTGCATCGGCGTCGGGTCGGCCTCGAAGCTCCGCTGCGTCTCCCCGTTCCACTCGATGCGCCGGGGCTCGATCGGGAAGACCCGCAGCCGATACTGCCGCGGCCCGATCTGCTCCAACAGGGCCGGGTCGACCCTGCGCTGGACCTCTTCGCGGTAGAGCTGCTGCGCCGCCCCGCGTGGCGCCACCCGGAAGGCGCTGCGGGCCTCGCGGTCGGCGCTCTCGCCGAGCCAGAGGCCGGTCAGCACCGCCGACTCGGGCAGGCTGAACCAGTAGATCAGCTCCTGACGCTCGAAGGTCCGGTTGCGATAGGCTTCGTGCAGCTCGATCTCGGCCCAGTCGCCGTGTTCGACGACCTCGATCGCCTGCGATTCGAGCCAGACCTCACGGTCGTCGACCGCCAGGCGGGCGGTGGTGGCCTGGTCGATGTTCCAGGTCGACTGCACCGCGCGCACGATCTCGGGGCGCTCGGCCCGGTCGATCGGGGCGTCGAAGAAGGCCGCGTAGCGCTCGGCCGCCAGGCCGGGCTCCTCGACGAAGGCGGCGTTCTGCCAGTCGGGCAGGCCGCTGTCGGCGTGGTCTTCCACCGGCTGGTAGAGCAGCGGGCTGGCCAGCCGCTCGTAGAGCGCGGTGATGCGCTCGGCCCGTTCCGGTGCGAGCGCGAGCGGCCCGTTGCGGTACAGATCGGCCACGTGCCGCACCTCGCCCCGCGCGCTGAAGTAGCGCTCGCGGGCCAGGTAGGCGTTCAGCAGGCCGGCGCGGATCGCGTCTGACTCGGCCAGCAGCGCGCGGGCCTCGGCCGGCGTCGTCGGCGGCGCCTCGAGCAGCGCGAAGGCGCGCTGCTGCGGCTGCCGGGTGGCGCCGACGAAGGCCAACGCCAGCAGGGCAAGGGTGCCGGCCGCCAGCGCCGCCGGCCGCCAGCGGGCGTAGCGGGCCGCGAGCAGGCACATGCCCTGCCACCAGGCCCGCAGGTAGAGCAGGCTCACGGCCAGCGGCATCCCCACCAGCAGGCTGGCGGTATAGGCGGCCAGCGGGACGCCGAGAATCGCCAACGGCAGCGCCAGCCATTGGATGTCGAGCAGGTCGCGCCACCGGAAGTCGCGCAGCGCCTGCCACCAGGCGCTCAGGATCTCGCGCCACTCGAAGCGGATCGTGTGCAGCAGCTCGGCGGCCAGGTCCACCATGCCCGCGGCCAGGGGCAGGGCGTAGAAGGCGATCCAGACCGCGGCGTAGAGGCCGGCCGCCAGCAGCAGGGTCAGGCCGACTACCCGCAGGTGCTCGAGCAGCGGGCCGCGCTCGCCGGGCCGGGTGTCGAGCAGCTGCCACAGGTAGCTCAGGACGCCCAGGCCGGCCATGCCCAGCAGCAGCGCCATGGCCGGCGTCATCTGGCGCACCGCGAAGAAGCGCAGGCCGACCAGCAGCATCAGCGGTGCCTCCACGCCATAGCCCAGCGCGAAGAGGCGCCGCGGCTGCGCGCGCAGCCGCGGCAGCCACAAGGCCAGGGCCAGGATCAGGACCGGGATGGCGACCAGGACCAGGCCGGTGATCAGGAAGGCCGCCGGCAGCTCGCCCGAGGCGAAGGCCGATAGGAGCTGCGGCAGCAGGCTCGGCGCGAAGCCGAGGACCATGAAGGCCAGGAAGACCAGGTTCCAGGACCAGAAGAGCCCGGCGGCCAGGCCGTCGATGGCGGCCGAGCGATCGAGGTGGCGGACGCGGAAGCCGAGGGACCGGAGGGGCTGGATCACGAGGGGGCTCCTGAGCGGGTGGGGTCGGCGAGCTTAGTGGGCGGGACCGGCGGGTGCGCCGGCGACGGCCAGTTGCTCGGCCACCGTGCGGTGGATCAGCTGGTAGAGCGCGGTGAGGGCTGGATCCTCCGCTTCCTGCACCGTGTCGAAGAGGATCGAGACCATCACCCATCGCGAGCGCCGGGGCGCGAGATCGGCCCAGATCCGGGCCGCGTAGTCGTCGGTGCTGCGCTCGGCCGATTGGAACCAGTAGCTGGCCGAGCGCGGCGCGCCGCCGGCGCCGGCGCCGAGAGCGACGAAGCGCAGCGGGAAGCCGGGATCGACCAGATGCGGGCGGGAAGCCTCCAGCTTCAGGCCGAAGACCTCGAAGCAGCGCTCGGGCTGGTGGTGGGCACGCCAGGTTCGGCTCTCGACCAGGAGCAGCGAGCCGCGCAAGCCGCGATGGTCGAAGCGGGCGCGCTGCACCCGATCCGCCCCGTCCTCGAGCAGCCAGCCCAGGCTGTCGGGCTCGAGCGGCAGGGCTCGGGCATGCAGCGCCGCGGGCAAGCGCCAGGCCTCGTCCGGGGCGATCGGCGGTTGGCTTGCTGCCGGCAGGGCGCGCGGGCTGTAGAGGACGATCATCAGGCTCAAGCCGGCCAGCAGCGAGACCGCGCGCCACGGGCGGCCACCGGCGTCGCGGGCCCGATCGCCCGGGACGGGATCGCTGGGCTCCTTCGCCGCCGGCGCCCAGGCATCGGCTTCGATCGACGGCAGGCGCCGCAGGAGCGCCAGCGCCAGCCAGCAGGCCAGCCCGAAGCCCAGAGCGCCCAGCGGCAGGTGCAGCAGCTCGGCCACCAAGGGCCAGCCGGCCACCTGGCCCAGGACGACCAGAACGGCCACCCGGGCGAAGTTGGCGGCGGCCAGCAACAGGCCCAGCAGACCCGCCAGGCCCAGCCAGGCCGGTCCGACCCGCCGCCGTTCGATCCAGGTGGCCGCGGCCAGGAAGAGCAGCCCGGTCCAGAGGCTGCGCACGCCGCTGCAGGGCAGGTCGACGTGCGAGATGCCGTTCTCGAAGACCAGGATGGTGTCGACGCCGACCGAGCCGTGGCCGGCGGCTGCCAGCCCGGCCTGGACGGCTCGGGCCGTGGCCAGCCGCAGGGGATAGCCCAGAAAGGTCTCCAGGTGGTGCCCGAAGGGCAGGGCCAGGATGACCAGCAGCGCCGCGCCGGCCCCCTGGCGCCAGGCCCGCGGTGCCAGCCAGAGCCCCAGCAGCCCGTAGGCCGAGAGCCCCAGCAGGGCGTCGCCGAGCAGGTTGACGTCCAACCAGCGGGCGTTGGCCAGCCAGGCCAGCGCCGCGCCAAGGGTCAGCGCCATGGGCACGGCCGGCGCCCGGAGCGGCGCGTCCAGGCGCGGCCGCAGGCCGCCCAGCCGAGCCTGGCGCAGCACCAGCGCCAGCGCGCCGGCCAGCGCCCAGGCGCTGGAGCGCAGGTGATCCTCGCCGGCCAGCTGGGCCAGGTGGGCCAGCGAGGGGCGGAAGAGCCAGGACCAGAGCGCCAGAATCGCCAGGTTGCGCAGGCAAGCCCGCGCGACGCCGGGCGTGGAGGGGCAGTCCGCTTCCGATGGCGGCGCCGCTCCCAGGGCCGCATGGCCAGGCGCTTCGATTCCGATGTGCATGCCAGCTCCTGATTCGGCGCGCATGTGGTGGACGCATGCCGGTTACGTGCCGAGCTGGGCGTCAGGATAACCGATCCGAAGGGGCTCGGACCTGTAGGCTCCGACAGGTTGCGCAGGGGCCGAAGCGCCGTAGCGGCCGGAATCCGATCGCGGTCGGGGTAGACGGCGGGGTCGAATCGCTTGCACACCGACCCGTTTCCTGGTATCATTCGATCGACTGACTACCCCCTTGTCAGTGGCCGGTGGACTCCCAACGGGACGGGGGTCCGCCGGCCGGCAGGGGAGTCCGTCGCCCGAACACCGTCGCCCGATCGCCGTCGATCGATCGCCATCGATCCCGGGGCGTCGTGCCAGGTGTCTGGATACCGGTCGAATCCATCTCCCGCGCTGCGTGCATCCGTCGACCCGACTTCGAACCGCCCAGGGCGGCGCGCGTCGAGCAAAGCGAGGCCCTTGGGGTGATCCAACGTTCCAAGCCCGGAGTCGATCGGCGGCGGCCTGAGCCGGCGATGTCGGTCCGATCGGCCGCGACGCGAGGCCTCCGGCCGGCGCTGCTGGCCCTGTCGCTGCCGCTGCTGGCCTTGCCCGGCTACCGCGTCTACGCCGAGCAGCGCCTCGGGGCCGAGCTTGCCCGCGGGCCGCGCGATGCGGCGACCGGCGTCCTGCTGGGGGCCGAAGCCCTGACGCTGCCCGGCGGTTCCGGCAGCGCGGTGCTGCTGATCCACGGCTTCGCCGGCAGCCGGCGCGACTTCAACGACCTGGGCCAGCGGCTTCAGGCCGAGGGGCACACCGTACGCATGCTCCGCCTACCCGGGCATGGGACGCAGCCCCAGGACTTTGCCGGCGTCACGCCCGACCAGCTGCGAGCGCATGTCGCGGCCGAGCATGCCGCCCTGGCGGCCACCCACGAACGGGTCGACGTGGTGGGCTTCTCCATGGGCGGCGCGCTGGCGACGCTGCTGGCCGCCGAGGCGGCGCAGCGCCCGGCTTCCGGCGCCGGAGACATCGCCGGATCCGCCGACATCGCCGGCCGGCCCGGCCGTCTGGTTCTGATCGCGCCCTACTTCGCGGTGACGCCGCACTGGTACTACGGCCTCGCGCCCGAAACCTGGCACCGGCTGCTGCGGCCCTGGCTGCCCTACGCGGTCAAGAGTCGCTACTTCGTGAAGCTCAACCAGCGCGAGAACGTGGATCGGCTCCTGACCTATCGGGTGGTGCCGGCGGCGGCCGTCGACACCGCCCTGGCGCTCGGTGCGGCCGCGGCCGATCCGGCCACCCTGGCAAGGGTTCGCGCGCCGGTCCTGGTGCTACACGCCGCCGGCGACGACGCCGCCGACCCGGCGGCATCGCGGCGCGCCTTGCAGGGCATGACCCAGGCCGCCTCGCGACGGTACCTCGACTTCGGGCGCTCGAACCACCTCCTGCTCTGGGACTACGACCGGCTGGCGGCGGAGGCGGAGATCTTGCGCTTCCTGGAATCGTCACGAGCGACCCGATGACCCGCCGGGCCTGAAACCGACCCGCGCCATCGCGCGTCGGTTCGGCATGGCGCTTCCAACCGTCGTTGAGCGGCGAGTCCGGCCGAGATCGGAATCCTGGCAGATCGCGCTGCCGTTGCCCTTGGCAAGGGCGGGGCGATGGGCTCGGACCCTGCTTCCGTCGGCGTTGATCGGGCTGGTCGCGCTGTCGGCGGGCAGCTTCTCGGACGAAGGCGAGATCCTGCTGATCGCCGCGCGCATGGCGGAAGGCGAGGTGCTCTACCGCGACGTCTTCACCCACCACTTTCCGTTGCCCTATCTCCTCACCGCGCTGCTGTTTCGCGTGACGGGCCGGTCCTTGCCGGCGGCACGGCTGGGACTGCTCGGCCTGACCCTGGCGACCTTCGCCTGGCTCGGGAGGCGCGGGGATCGGCGATCGACCGCCCGATTGACCTGTCTGGCCTGGGTGCTCCTCGCGCCCTTCGCGGCCGCGAACCTGGTCATCTACCCGGTCTTCAGCGCCTTGTCCCTGCTCATGGTCTTCGTCTTGGGCCGCGACCTGCTCGCGGCGAGGACGGTCGGCTCGAGCCCCGCGTCGCTGCCGGACGGCGCGATGCTGGGGCTGGCCATCGCCGCGGCAGGCCTTTCCGACCCGCTGACGGTCTACCCGATCGGCGTTCTGGCCATCGCGCTCCTGGTCAGGCGCTTCCAGCCACGACCGGCCCTGGCCGTCATGGTGGCGAACTGCGCCGGCGTCGTCGGTCTGGTCTTGGCGATCGGCCTGGCAACCGGCGCGCTCGACGACTTCTGGCGCGACGCGATCCAGTTCAACCGGACCGTCTACCCGGCCTACCGATCGGATGCGAGCGCGCTGCGGATCGGCGCGATGCTCGCGGCGATCCAGGCCTTCCTCGGCCTGGGCGACCCCCGCTTCTGGCTCGATCCGCCCGGGCGAAGCCTCCGCTTCGCGCAGATCGGCGACTTCGACGGCTGGCTGTTCAGCGGCGGCTTCTTTCGCCTGGCCGTCCTGTCGTCGGTCGGGCGCTGGGCGCTCGCCGGCCGACTGCTCAACGCCTGCTACACGCTCGGCTTCGGCGCGGCGCTGCTGGCGGTGAGCGATCGGGGATTTCGCGGCCTCCCCTTTCAGGCCCTGGCGCTGTGGCTCGCAGCGGAGCAGGTGCTTGCCTTGAGCGCTCCCAACGCGCTCGCGTCCGACCGCGACCCGGGGCGCGGTCGCCGCTCCGGCTGGCGTCGGCGGCAGGCGAACCTCGAGCAGGTGGCGCTTGCGATGGCGGCCGGCGGTTGCCTGTTGCTGGGTGGCTGGCTGCTCGGCCAGAGCGCGCTCGGTCTCTGGCGCAACCGTGCGGGCTTGGCGTGGGGAGCCAGCACCGGGGCGTATCGAGCCAAGGGTCTGGAGTTGCGGCGCCTGGTGAACGACCCGAAGGAGGCGCGACTGGCCTGGTATCCCTACGAGCCCTACATCGACTTCTTCGCCGCGCTTCCGCCCGTGACCCGCTATCCCAACCTCTTGCCTTGGACGGCCGAGTGGGCCGACGGCGAGGTGGCGCAAGCGCTCGGCCGGGCCGTCGCGATGCGCCGCCCGACCCTGGTCGGGTTCGACCCGACCCGCTGGTTCTGGGATGCGTCATTGGACACCGGCTCGCACGCGCCGCGGACCTGGCGGCGCTTGCGGGAGTCCTGTCGACGGATCGATGTGGATCTCTTCGTTTGTGGACCGCCGGTCGCGCCGGACTTGGCGGTGATCGATCCGTCGATCCCGGCCGAGCAGCCGCTGCCCGAGATGCTGGCCGGGACGCGCGCGGTCCAACGGTTTCGAGCCGAGTGCGCGGGGTTGAGCCAGGTCTCCGTGCGGCTGGCGACCTTCGCCCGCAACAACGCCGCGTCCATCGCGATCGCCGTCGTCGACCTCGCCACGGGTCGGGAGCTCGCGCTGCAACCGATCGCCGGCCGGCGGGTGGTCGACAACGTCTGGCAGCGGTTGGCGCTGCCGCGGCAGGCAGCGTCGCGGGGGCGAGCGTACGCGATCGAGCTGCGCTCGGCCGACGGGGCGCCGGGCGACGCCTTGACGGCCTGGCGCAGCCAGGCGGACCGGTATCCCGAGGGCGAGCTGTCGATCGATGGCGAGGCGCAGGACGGCGATCTGGTCTTCGCCTATGCCTGCGCGATGCCTTGATCGCGCTGCGGCGTTCCGAGCCTGGCCGGCCGCATGGTATCATCGGCGCCCATGAACCTCTTGATCGAGACCTTCACCGTGATGCCCTTCGGCGAGAACACCTACCTCGTCGGCGACCTGGATGCGGGCGAGGCCATCGTGGTCGATCCCGGCGGGCGGGCCGACGAGATCGTGCGCGTCGCCGAGCGGCGTGGCCTGCGGATCGACCGCATCGTCAACACGCATGCCCACATCGACCACGTCTCGGGCGTGGCCGCGCTCCAGGCGCTCACCGGCGCGAGCTTCTGGCTGCATGCCGAAGCGGAGCCGATGCTGGCCCAGCTGGGGCTGCAGGCGGCCATGTTCGGCTTGCCGCCGCTGGAGCCGCCGGTCGTCGACCATCACCTCGTGGCCGGCGACCGGGTGACGGTCGGCGGGGCCAGCCTCGCGCTGCGCTACACGCCGGGCCATGCACCGGGCCACGTCACCCTGGTCGGCCCCGAGATCGCCTACGAGGGGCGCCGAGCGCCCTTCGCGCTCTGCGGCGACGTCATCTTCATGGGCTCCATCGGTCGGGTCGACCTGCCCGGCGGCGACTACGGCACGCTGATGCGGGTCATCGAGCGAGAGATCCTGAGCCTGCCCGACGCGACGCTGCTGCTCTCGGGCCATGGCCCGGCGACCACCGTCGGCCAGGAGCGCCAGCACAACCCCTTCGTGCGCGACTGGCTCGCGCGCTCGGGCGCCTAGGCCATGGCCGAGCAGCCGCTTCTCGCCCGACTGCGCCAGGGCCCGCTGCTGGCGGACGGCGCCATGGGCACGATGCTCTACGGCCTGGGCATCGGCTACGAGCGCTGCTTCGACGCCCTCTGCGAGACCCGTCCCGAGCTGGTGCGCGACCTGCACCAGCGCTACGTGGCCGCCGGCGCGCGCCTGATCGAGACCAACACCTTCGGCGCCAACGCGTTTCGACTGGCCGAGCACGGCCTCGAGGATCGGGTCCGCGCGATCAACCTGGCCGGCGCCCAGCTGGCCCGAGCCGTGGCCGATGCGGCCGCGCTCGAGGAGCGGGTCTGGGTGGCGGGCAGCATCGGGCCGCTCGGAGCGGCGCTGGCGCCGCTCGGGCCGCTCGATCCCGAGGCGGCGCGCGCGGCCTATGCAGCCCAGGCGGCCGCGCTGGCCGAGGGCGGCGTCGACCTGATCGTGATCGAGACGATGCGTTACCTGCGCGAGGCGCAGCTGGCCCTCGAGGCGGTGCGCTCGGCCTGCGACCTGCCCGTGGCGGTCCTGATGACCTTCGGCGAGGATGGCCGCACGGCCAGCGGACGACGGCCGGCCGAGGTGGCCGCCGCCCTGGACGCGCTCGGCGCCGACCTGTTGGGCGCCAACTGCTCGACCGGTCCGGCCCAGATGCTCGAAGTCATGGCACGCATGGCCAGCGCCACCTCGCGGCCCCTGGTGGCCATGCCCAACGCCGGCCTGCCGGCGGTGGCCGGTGGCCGCTACGTCTACACCGCCTCGCCGGCCTACATGGCCGAGCTGGCGCGCGACATGGTCGCGGCCGGGCTCGGCCTGATCGGCGGCTGCTGCGGTACCACGCCCGAGCACATCGCCGCCATGCGCGAGGCGCTGGCCTCGGACGGCGAGGCGCCGCCCCCGCTGCGACTGCCCGGCGGCCTGGTCGCCGACGGGGGCGATGCCCCGGTTGCCGGCGGCAGCGCGCCGACCCTGCGCGGGCCGACCGACTTCGAGCGCGCGCTGCACCGCGGGCCGGCCGTCTGCGTTTCGGTCGACCCGCCCAGCGGCTTCGACGCCGGCGGTCTGCTGGAGGCGCTGCGGCCGCTGGCCGAGTCGGCGGCGGTCGACGCCTTCGTGCTCTCCGACAGCCCGCGCGCCCGGCCCCGGGCCAGCGCCCTGGCCACCGGCGCGCTCATCCGCGGCGCTCTGGGCGCCCCGACCCTGCTGCACGTCGCCTGTCGCCACCGCAACCTGGTGGCCATCCACGCCGACCTGATGGGCGCGCATGCCCTGGGCCTGCGCGACCTGGTGGTGGTGATGGGCGAGCTGCCGGCCCAGGGCGATTACCCCAACGCCACCGTGGTCAACGACGTCAGCGACGTGCAGCTGATCCGGCTGCTGGACGGCTTCAACCAGGGCTACGATCAGGCCGGCCGGCCCCTGGCCGAGCCCACCGCCTTTCACATCGGGTGTCGCCTCCACTTCGGCGCGCTCGACCTCGGTCGCGAGATCGAGGCCTTCGAGCGCAAGGTGGCCGCCGGCGCCCGCTTCGCCATCTCCGATCCGCTCTACGACCCGTCCCTGCTGGAAGCCGCGCTCGAGCGCCTGGGCGGCGCCTTCCCCGTGCCGCTGTTGGTGGGCCTGCTGCCGCTCGAGAGCGCCCGGCACGCCGCCTATCTGCACAACGAGGTGCCCGGCATCGACATCCCGCCCGAGCTCCTGGCTCGCCTGCGGGCGGCGGGCGAGCAGGGCCGGGAGGCGGGTCTGAGCGCCGCTGCCGAGCTGATCGCGGCCGTCCGATCCAAGGTCGCCGGCATCCAGGTCCTCCCGCCCTTCGAGCGCTACGGCCTGGTGACGGAGCTGGTCGGCCGCGCCCTGCCCGAACGTGCCGTGCCCCAGCGCGCCTCGGCCGAGCCGCCCCGGCTCGACGCGTCGCCCGAGGACGTCCCCGCCCGGAGGCTGCCCCTATGACTATCCGTGTTCGACTCTTCGCCGCCTATCGCGAGGTGGTCGGCGCCGGCGAGCTCGAGCTGCCGGCCCAGGCCGGCATGACCGTCGGCGCCGTCTGGCAGAGCCTGGTGACACGCCATCCGGCCCTGGCCGGCCAGGCGCCCGCGGCCGCGCTGAACGCCCGCCTGGTCGAGGCCGACACGCCGCTCGACGCGGGTGACGAGCTGGCCTTCCTGCCGCCGGTCAGCGGCGGATAGCCCATGATCGCCATCACCGACCAGGTCATCGATCCGCGTGCCGTCGAGGCCGCCGTCGCGCGGCCGGACGCCGGCGCGCTGTGCACCTTCCAGGGCCTGGTCCGCAACCACAACATCGGTCGGACGGTGCACTACCTCGAGTACGAGGCCTATCCCGAGATGGCCGAGGCGGCCATGCGCCGCATCGCCGAACAGGTGGCCGAGCGCTGGCCGGAGGCGCGCGCGGCGCTGGTGCATCGCGTCGGCCGGCTCGAGATCGGCGAGGCCAGCGTGGTCATCGCCATCTCCAGCCCGCACCGGGCCGAAGCCTTCGAGGCCTGCCGATGGGCCATCGACACGCTCAAGACCAGCGTGCCGGTCTGGAAGAAGGAGGTCTTCGTCGGCGGCGAGGCCTGGGTCGAGGGCGTGGCGGTCTCGCCGCTCGATCCAGGTCCCTTCGGTTCGCGGGCCGGCGACGACGCCCAGGCCCAGGTTGGCGCCGCCGAACACCGTCCCCCCCTACTCAGGAGTCAGCCATGCAGCTTCAAGTCCACCGCGGTGCCATCCAGGACTTCGCCGCGGACGCGATCGTGGTCAACCTCTTCCAGGGCGTCACCCATCCGGGCGGCGCCACCGGCGCCGTCGACGCCGCGCTCGGAGGTCGGATCCGACGGCTGATCGCGGCCGGCGACTTCGCCGGTCGCCTGGGCGAGAGCCTGGTGCTCGACCTCGACGACGGCGCCGCCGCGCCGCGCCTGGTCCTGGTCGGGCTCGGCCCGGCCGAGGCCTTCGACCTCGAGCGCGTGCGCCGCGCCTCCGCCTCGGCCGTCCGGGCCGCGCTGGCCCGCGGCGCGAGCCATGTCGCCAGCATCGTTCACGGTGCCGGCATCGGCGGCCTGGACCCGACCGCGGCGGCCGAAGCGACCGCTCTCGGCGGCCTGCTGGCCGACTACCGCTTCGAAGTTCACAAGTCCAAGCCCGACGCGCGCTCGGCCCGGCTGACGCGCCTGAGCCTGGTCTCGCACAGCGTCGAGCAGCTGCCCGCGATTCAGGCCGGCGCGGCGGCCGGCGAGGCCCTGGCCGCCGGGATCGGCCTGACGCGCGACCTGGCCAACCAGCCCGCCAACACGGCGACGCCCAGCTACCTGGCCGAAGCCGCGGCCGCGATCGCCGCTCGGCACGGCATGCAGGTCGAGGCATGGGACCGCGCCCGCATCGTCGCCGAAGGCATGGGCGCGCTGGCCAGCGTGGCCGCCGGCGGCCCCGAGGAGCCGCGCTTCATCATCCTGCGCCACGTGCCGGCCGGCATGGCCGACAGCGCGCCGCGGGTCCTGGCCGGCAAGGCCGTGACCTTCGACTCGGGCGGCATCTCGCTCAAGCCCGGCCTCAAGATGGGCTTGATGAAGATGGACATGGGCGGTGGCGCCGCCGTGCTGGGCGCCATGGAGACCATCGGCCGGCTGGCCCTGCCGCTGCACGTGGTGGCGCTGGTGGCGGCCACCGAGAACATGCCCAGCGGCAGCGCCACCAAGCCCGGCGACGTGGTGCGCGCCCTCGACGGCACCACCATCGAGGTGCTCAACACCGATGCCGAGGGCCGACTGGTCCTGGCCGACGCCCTGTCCTATGCCCAGCGACTGGCGCCGGCGGCCGTGGTCGACCTGGCCACCTTGACCGGCGCGATCCTGGTCGCCCTGGGCAACGGCGCCGCTGGCCTCTTCCCCAACGACGATGCCCTGGCCGAGGCCTTGCTGGCGGCCGGCGATGCCGCCGGCGAGCGCCTCTGGCGGTTGCCGATGTGGGACGAGCCCTACGCCGACATGATCAAGAGCGAGGTCGCCGACATCAAGAACACCGCGGATTCGGTGCCGGCTCTGGCCGGCTCGATCTTCGGCGCCAAGTTCCTCGAGCGCTTCACCCGGTACCCTTGGGCGCATCTCGACATCGCCGGCATGGCTTGGGGTGAGGGCCGTCTGCCCTATCAGGCCAAGGGCGCCACCGGCTACGGCGTCGGCCTGCTCGTGACCTGGCTGCGCGGCCAGGCCGTCCGTCCGTCCGGCGCCCAGCCTGCCGGCGTCCGGCCCGACGCCCCGGACGCGAGCTCCGACGAGGGGTCGGGCACGCCCGCACCCCGCGGCCTCTGATCGACGTGGCCTCCGCGCAGTCCTTGCCGCCCGAGGGCGGCGCGGAGGCCCTTGCCGCCCCCTGTTCCGCCTGCCATAATCAGCGCATGAGCATCCCCCACCCGGACCAGATTCCCAGCGGCCAGCCGCTGCCCTTCAAGCACCGCCGCCCGGACTGGTTGAAGGTGCGTGCGCCCTGGGGCCAGACCTTCCAGGACATCCATGGCATGATGCGCGCCGAGGGCCTGCACACGGTCTGCGAGGAGGCTCGCTGCCCCAACATCGGCGAATGCTGGGGCGCCGGAACGGCCACCTTCCTGATCATGGGCGACACCTGCACCCGCAGCTGCGGCTTCTGCGCCATCAAGACCGGCAAGCCCGGCTTCGTCGATGTGCTCGAGCCCGAGAAGGTGGCCCGTTCGATCCAGCGCATGGGCGTCACGCACGCCGTCATCACCTCGGTCAACCGCGACGAGCTGCCCGATGGCGGCGCGGCCATCTTCGCCCGCAGCATCCGCCGCAGCCGCGCGCTGGCGCCGGACTGCTCGATCGAGGTCCTGATCCCCGACTTCCGCGGCGACCGAGCGGCGCTGCAGGTGGTGATGGACGCCCGGCCCGAGATCCTCAACCACAACCTGGAGACCGTGCCGCGCCTCTATCGCACGGTGCGGCCCCAGGCACTCTACGATCGATCGCTGGACATCCTGCGTTGGGCCAAGGCGATGGACCCCAGCGTGCTCAGCAAGACCGGCATCATGGTCGGCCTGGGCGAGACCGAGGCCGAGCTGGAGCAGCTGATGCGCGACCTGGCGGCCATCGAGGTCGACATCCTGACCGTCGGCCAGTACCTGCGACCGTCGGAGCAGCACCTGCCGATCCAGCGCTACTACCGGCCCGAGGAGTTCGATCGCATCCGCGAGCTGGGCCTGGCGCTGGGCCTGCGCTGGGTCGAGAGCGGCCCGCTGGTGCGGTCCAGCTACCGCGCCGAGCAGCAGGTGGCAGGCCTCAGCGATCGCAGCCCGCACGACGGCAGCCCGCGGCCACGGCCGCTGCCCTCTGGCCCGGGACGCGACGCGGCGGACCTGATCCCGCTGATCGCGACCGACTGATCCCCTCGCCACCCTAAACCGAGCTCGGGAGCGCACCATGGAGCCGTTCGTGCTCGTCCGCTTCGTGCTGGGCCTGCTGATGCTGCTCGTCGGAGCCGAGGCGCTGGTCCGCGGTGCCTCGCGCCTGGCCGCGGCGGCCGGAGTGTCGGCGCTGGTCATCGGCCTGACGGTCGTCGCTTTCGGCACCAGCGCGCCGGAGCTGGCCGTGAGCGTGGGCGCTGTCCTGTCGGGCGGCGGTGGCGCCGACGTGGCCGTCGGCAACGTCGTCGGCAGCAGCATCTTCAACGTGCTGGCGATCCTGGGCCTGTCGGCGGTCATCACGCCGCTGATCATCGACCAGCAGCTGGTGCGGGTGGACGTGCCGCTGATGATCCTGGCTTCGGTCCTGCTCTTCCTCATGTCGCGCGACGGCGTCATCGGGCGCAGCGAGGGCCTGATCCTCTTCGTCGGCATCCTGGCCTACACCGGCTTCGCGATCCGCAACGGGCGTCGGGAGGGGCTGGCCGTCGCGGCCGAGTACGAGGCGGCCTTCGGCCAGCCCGCGCGCGGCTGGCGCTCGATGGCGGTCAACCTGGGCCTTCTGGTGCTCGGTCTGGCGTTGCTGCTGCTCGGCTCGCGCTGGCTGGTCGAGGGCGCGGTGAGCGTTGCCCGGCACTTCGGCATCAGCGAGCTGGTGATCGGCCTGACCATCGTCGCGGCCGGCACCTCGCTGCCCGAGCTGGCCACCTCGGCCATGGCCAGCCTGCGCGGTGAGCGCGACATCGCCGCTGGCAACGTGATCGGCAGCAACCTGTTCAACATCCTCTGCGTCCTGGGCGCCACCGCCACGGTGGCGCCCGGCGGCCTGGCCGTGTCCCCGGCGGCCGTGAGCTTCGACATTCCGGTGATGCTGGCCGCGGCGGTCGCCTGTCTGCCGATCTTCTTCGTCGGCAACCGGATCTCGCGTTGGAACGGCTGGCTCTTCCTGGGCTACTATGGGGCCTACGTCGGCTTCCTCCTCCTGCGGGCCGCCCAGCACGACGCGCTACCGCGCTTCAGCCAGATCATGCTGGCCTTCGTGTTGCCGCTCACCGTCATCGCCATCCTCCTTCCGGTCTGGCGGGAGCTGTCGCTCCGACGCCGGGAGGGCGGCGGCGAACCGGCCTGAGCTCGCGTCGGCGACCGCGCCCGGCTCAGCTGTCGCCGCTCCAGAGGCAGGGCCCATGTCCCGCATCGACTTGCATACGCACAGCCGCGCATCGGACGGGTCGCTGCGGCCGTCGGAGCTGGTCGAGGCCGCCGCCGTGCAGGGCGTCCGCCAGCTCGGCCTGACCGATCACGACACCACCGACGGCCTGGCCGAGGCGGCCGAATCGGCGGCGCGACAGGGCATCGAGCTGGTGACGGGCATCGAGCTGACCACCGACGATGGCGAGCGGCAGGCCGACATCCTGGGTTACTTCTACGATCCGGAGCATGCCGGCCTGCGTGAGATCCTGGGCCGCATGCGCGAGGCGCGGGTGGAGCGGGCGCGGGAGATGGTCGACCGGCTGCGCCGGCTGGGCGCCGAGCTCGACTACGCGGCGGTCGCGGAACTGGCGGGCAGCGGCGTGGTGACGCGGCCCCACGTAGCGCACGCGATGGTCGCCAGCGGCTTCGTGCTCGACGTGGACGAGGCCTTTCGGCGCTACATCGCCCGTGGCCGGCCGGCCTTCGTGGACCGCTATCGGCTCACGCCGCCGGCGGCCTGCGAGCTGATCCGCGCGGCCGGCGGGGTCCCCGTGCTGGCCCACCCGGTGCCCAACGGCAACCCCTACAGCGATCCGCTGCGCCTGCGGAGCTTTCTGCCCGGCCTGGTCGAGGCGGGCCTGGGCGGCCTGGAGTGCTACTACTGGCGCTACACCCGCCGGGTCAACCGTTGGCTGGAGGCCCTGGCCTGGCACCACCGCCTGGTTCCCTCCGGCGGCAGCGACTACCACGGCCCCTGGCGCGCCAACCGGCTTGGCGCGGTCGAGGTGCCCGAGGGCACGGTGGAGCGTCTGCGCGCCGCCGCCGAGGCCGGCCGATGACGGTCCCCGTCGGCGGAGCGCTCATCCTGGGCATCGAGACCAGCTGCGACGAAACGGCGGCGGCGGTGGTCGATGCCAGCCGGGTGGTGCGCTCGAACATCGTGGCCAGTCAAGCCGAGCTGCATGCCGCCTACGGCGGGGTCTTTCCCGAGATGGCCTCGCGGCAGCACATCCGCGACATCTGGCCGGTGGTCCGTGCCGCCATGGATCAGGCCGGCGTCGACTGGCAGGACCTGGCCGGCATCGCGGTGACGCGCGGCCCCGGGCTGGCCGGCTCGCTGCTGGTCGGCGTCAACGCGGCCAAGGGCCTGGCCCTGGCCCGCGGCCTGCCGCTGATCGGGGTCAATCACATGGCCGGCCACCTGTACTCCAACTGGCTGCACAGCGCCGGTCGGATCCGCGTGCCGTCCCTGGCTCGGCCGGAGTCCGAGGACCCCGGCCCGCCCTTCCCGCACCTGCTCCTGACCGTGTCGGGCGGGCACACGGAGATCTGGCAGGTCCGCGGCCACGGCGACCTCGAGCGCCTGGGCGGCACCCTGGACGATGCCGCCGGCGAGGCCTTCGACAAGGCGGCCCGCATGTTGGGCCTGGGCTATCCGGGCGGCCCGGCGATCGAGGCGGCGGCACGTGCCGGTGACCCGAGCGCTTTCGCGCTGCCGGTGGCCGAGACGGAGGGCCGCTTCGACTTCAGCTTCAGCGGCCTCAAGACGGCCGTCTTGCGCCAGGTCGAGACGATCGAGGCGGCCGGGGAGCCACTGCCGGTGGCCGACCTGGCCGCCAGCTTCCAGGCGGCCGTCGTGCGCGCCCTGGTGATGCGGCTGCGCCGGGCGCTGAAGGCCCGCGAGGCGCGCGCGGTCCTGGTCGCCGGCGGTGTTTCGGCCAACGGCGCCCTGCGCGAAGCCCTGGCGGCGGCCATCGACCGGCCGCTCTGGATACCGCCCCTGGCGCTGTGCACCGACAACGCGGCCATGATCGCCGCGGCCGGCTGGTGGGCCTTCGTCGGCGGCCAGCGGGACGGGATGGACCTGGACGTGGATCCAGGGCTGCGCCTCGGCTGAGCCGGCCGTCCGGAGCGACCGCGCGGCGCCTGCGGTCCCGTCGGGCGCCCGCGTCGTCCAAGCTCCGCGCGTGTCGCCCGAGCGGGCCGATCGCAGCCGAGGCGACCCGGTCTCAGCCCGGGTGGTTCGCTTCGACGCGCTCGCTCGACCGGGCCGCCAGGCCGGGGGCCAGGGCTCGGGTCAAGCGGACCCACTCCGGGATGCTCAGGGTCTCGGCGCGTCGGCGCGGGTCGATGTCCACCCGCTGCAGCGCCGCCACGGCGTCGCCCGGCTCGAGGTCGAGGCCGCCGGCCAGGCTGTTCTTGAGCTGCTTGCGCTTCTGCGAGAAACCGGCTCGGACCACCGCGAAGAAGTCCAGGTGCTCGGCCTCGGGTAGGGCCGGCGTCTCGAAGACGTCCAGGCGCAGCACGGCCGAGTCGACCTTGGGAGCCGGATGAAAGGCGCTGGCCGGCACGACGGTCACCAGGCTCGGCCGGGCATGGATCTGGACCGCCACGGCCAGGATGCTCATGCGGCCCGGCTCGGCCATGATCCGCTCGGCGACCTCCTTCTGCACCATCAGCACGGCCAGCTCGGGTCGCAGCCGGGCTTCGAGGATGTGCCGCATGACGGCCGAGGTGATCTGGTAGGGCAGGTTGGCCACGACCTTGTAGTGGGGCATGCGACCCCGGGCGGCCGGGTCGGCCTCGATCAGCTCGGCCGGGTCGGCCGATAGGATGTCGGCATCGA
Source organism: Caldilineae bacterium (assembly GCA_020634625.1). Lineage (GTDB taxonomy): Bacteria > Chloroflexota > Anaerolineae > Epilineales > Epilineaceae > JACKBJ01. The sequence continues at coordinate 48,493 of JACKBJ010000022.1, forward strand.
TCACGCGGAGGTTCTGGCGCTGGCCGAGCTGATCGGCCAGCACCCGGCGCATCTGCGGATCCAGCTCGACGGCGACCACGCGGCCAGCTGCACGGCACAGGCCCTGGGTCAGGACGCCCAGGCCCGGGCCGATCTCGAGCACGGTGTCCTCCGGGCCCAGCTCGGCCGCCTCGACGATGCGGCGCAGCGGTTCGGAAGCAGCCAGGAAGTGCTGGCCCAGACCCTTCTTGGGGCGCAGGCCGTAGACCCGCAGCAGGGCGCGCGGGTCGAGGTCGCGCTCGGGCGGGATCATGGCAGGATCCAGGTCATGTCGCGCTCGGGCGGCAGGGGCTCGAGCAGGTAGAGGTCGACCCACTGGTGCCAGGACTCGTAGTTGTCGTCGTCGAAGCCCAGGTCGATGTGGTAGCGCTTGATGCCGCCACCCGTGTCGGCCGCGACACCGACGCCGAAGCCGGGGACGAAGAGGTTGGTCCGCAGCGGGATCAGGCGCGGGTCGACGGCCACGAGGCCGCGTCGCATCGGCCAACCGAGCCGCGTGCGGCCGTACCAGGGCGCGCTCTTGGGCGTGCCGGAGCGCGAGGCGCTGTAGCTGGTCGCGTAGACCCGCAGGTGGCGCCAGTACTGCTTGGGGCCCTCCTCGGTGTTGACCGTGCGCCAGACGACCTGCGTGCCATAGGCCAGGATCTCGCTGACGGGCTCGCGCAGGACGACCTCCTCGACCAGCTGGCGGTCGATCTCGACCCCGTTCTCGTAGGTGATGGCGATGCGTTGGGTCTTCAAGCCGCTCTCGCCGGCGCGCAGCACGCGGGTTTCGTCCAGCATCAGGTTCGGATCGGACTGTGTCTCGGTGGCATAGCCGATCGGCAGCTCCTGGACCAGCACGTCCTCGAGGACGCGGATCACCTCGACGTCCATGTGCGAGACGAGCGGGCTGTCGGCGGCCGGGAGGCTGTAGTCCTTGCCGATCAGCGCCAGGCCGGTCTTGGTCAGGGCTTCCCCGATCGTGTCGGCCCGGGCGCGCAGGGTCTGGCTGACGTCGGCGGTGTAGACGGTGAAGGGCAGGGCACGGCGCAGGCTGATGCGCATGCCGCCGTCGAGCAGGCTTTCGGGGGGCGGGATGAGCTCGTCCTCGGGCAGGATCGAGAATCCGGCCGACGCGAGGCCCTCGGACACCGTCTCGCCGGCGGCCATCAGCTCCACCGCCACGCCGTCCTCGACCAGCGTCACCGGAACGGCGCGCAGCACCTCGATCTCCCAGGGGCTTCGATCGCCCGGCGGGCCATCGATCGGCTCGCTGAGGTCGGCCTCGGGAATGCTCGGCTCGGCCTGCGCCAGACCGGCCGCCTCGGCGGCGCGGACCAGGCTCAAGCGGTGCCTGCCTTGCCGCTCCGGACCCGGCGCGGGCAGCGCCGCCACCAGCGCCTGGTCGAGCGGCCAGATCCGGTCGTTGACCTTGACCCCGTCACGCGGAGCGACTCGAACGCCCGCCTCCTGGAGCAGAGCCTGCGCCGAGCGGCCGTGGCTGTGCATCCGGATCAGCCGGCCATCGACGTGAATGCGCACCGGCCGCGCACGCTGGACCACCACGTGATCGCCATCGTGCAGCCGAGCATGCGCGCCGGGGATGACCAGATCGCCCGCGGCGACGTCGATCCTGTGCTCGACCAACAGGGCGCCCACGCTGCCGGCCCGGGTCCGCAGGGTCTGGCTGCGACCGTCGATCTCGACCTGGACCTCGATCGTGGTCAGGACCCAGGCCAGCGCCAGGAGCAGGGCCAGGCCGCCGCCCAGACCGAATGCTTGCCAGCCGGCGCGGCGCGAGGGGGCCGACGGCGCCGGCCCGAGCAAGGGCGCCGGTGGGAGCTCCGGGCCCCCCCGTGGAACCGACCCTGTTGGCGTCGCCGCCGTTCGCACCGCGCCGAAGGTCCTGCGGGTGGCCGGTCCCCGCGCCGCGGTGTCTGGCGGCCGCGCCGCTGGAGCCGCCGTGGATCGAGGCGGGGCCCCGAGCGGAGGCGGCAGATCGGCCGCCGAGATCCCGGCGCGCCGAGGCGGGCGGGGCAGTGGGGTGGCGGGTCCGGGAGGCTGCAGATCGGGCATGCGGGAGGCTTGGCCTGTGGCGTTGCGTCGGCCGGGATGCGCCCCCCGCGGCGGTACGGGCGGCCCGACGGAGGGGCGTTTAGCCGGTCGTTGGCTCGACCGGCTCGGCCAAGGTTGCCCCGCGACACCCGAAAGACACCGCTTAGCGCTGCTTCCTTCCGGACCTGACGCGGTTCACGAGCTTCCGCCGCGCGGGACCCTGACCGAACCGGTCGAGCCAACGACCGCCATGACGGGCGACCATCCCGCGGTGGCGCCGACGGGACGTCGAAGCCGGCATGCGTGTTCGTGGCCGACGCATCAAAAACCCTTTGATGCGCGCCGGCGAGCGCGCAGGGGTGGCCAATTGTAGCCAGCGTGGTGCCGGACGCCAATCCCTTCGACAGCGTCGGACCCGACCTGGCGTCGGACGACTCTTAACGAAAGCTTTATGGTCGGTGGTTATTATTGTGTTATAATGGCTGCTGTAGCACCCATCACGCTAGCGACTGTGTGGGGGTCAACCGCCCGTCAGGGTGGTGACTGCGCGAGACGTGGGCTGTGCTACACGTGCGGGTCAGTGCCGATCACTATGGGCGGTGGTCAACGGCACTGGCCCGCTTCTTGTCTGCCTGTCGTCGGGACCGGCATCGTTGCGTCCGCGTTGTCGAGACCGGTCCGTCGTGGACGGCCACCTTAATCTTAACGTTACCTTTATGCAAAAGTAACCAGATCCGTGTTATGCTCCTTCCCGTAACGCCGTGACCGTCAGGGGATGGTCACAACGCAGCCGATTTGTTTGATTTGAGAGCGGTCTGCGCGCGTTACGAGGTTACTTGTCGGGCCGGTGCCGATCGTGTCTACGGGGCGTGGACATGGGCACCGGCCCTCTTTTCGTGTGCCGCCGGCGGCGCCACGCGCTCGACGCGAAACGACGCAGGACCCGTCAGCGGGTGCTGCGTCGTCTGGCGATGGACTCCATCTCGCCACGGCCACCGTCCGGCCACGGCTACCGGAACCTGCGCCGGGTTGCGGCGGGTCCTGCGGGGCTCAGCCCTCCGATCCGGGAGGCTCGGGCGCTGCCGGATGCTCGCCCAGCAGCGACGCGATCGAGGCCAGGGGGCACTCGGGCGAGATGTCGGCGGTGAACTCGTCGATGCACCAGCCGCCGTGTTGCTGGCGGCACTCGGTGCAGATGAGGTGGGCATCCGGGTTGTCGGCTTTGTAGCGTTCGAGCGCTTCGAACAGGGATCGGGGCTTGTCCGGGCCGGTGTCCTTCATCGCTTGGGCTCCCTTCTCTGGCATCGGAGGTTGGCGGCCGTCCTCGGTTCGGCGCGCGCCTCGCTCAGGGCAGCGCCTGGTCGAAGCTGGCGAGGGCCTTCATGTAGTTGGCGCGTTCGAACGCGGCGGGGTCACCCACCGCGCGCTGGTTCATGCTGCCGCGCATGGGCGCGATGGCATCGTAGCCGTTCGCGTCAAGCCAGCGCTCGAGGTCGTCCAACACGGCCCGTACGCGCTGCGGTCCGCGCCGCAGCAGCTCCGAGGTCATCATGGCCACGTTGGCGCCCGCCATGATGGCCTTGATGACGCCCTCCGCCGAGCCGATGCCGCTGGTCGCAGCATAGTCGATCGGGAGCTGCGAGGAAAGGATCGCGATCCAGCGCAGCGGCAGGCGCAGCTCGCCGGCGCTGCTCAGGGTCACGTCGGGCACCACTTCGAGCGCCTCGATGTCGATCTCGGGTTGGTAGAAACGGTTGAAGAGGACCAGGCCGTCGGCGCCGGCCGCAGCCAGCCGCGCGGCGAAGTGGGGCAGCGCGGTGAACCAGGGTCCCAGCTTGATGGCGATCGGGATCTCGACTTCCGCCCGCACCGCCTCGACCAGCTCGACGTAGCGGGTCTCCAGCTCCCCCGCACCGATCCGCGGGTCGGTCGGCAGGTAGTAGATGTTCAGCTCGAGCGCGTCGGCGCCTGCCTGCTCGATGCGGCGGGCGTAGTCGACCCAGCC
>JACKBJ010000023.1 GCA_020634625.1 Caldilineae bacterium
CCCGGTTGGCTGGCGGCGATGGACCTCGCGGTGGCGCCCTATCCACTGGGCGGCGCGGGCTACTTCTCGCCGCTCAAGCTCTTCGAGTACATGGCCGCCGGTCGCGCCGTCCTGGCCTCGACGCCCGGTCAGGCCGCCGAGGTCATCGTCGAGGGTCAGAACGGGCGCCTGTACCCGGCCGGCGACGCGCCGGCGCTCGGCCACCGGCTGGCCGAGCTGGCCTGCGATCCGGCCGCGCGCGCTGGCCTGGGCCAGGCGGCGCGCGAGACCGTGATCGCCGGACACAGCTGGGCGGTCAACGCCAGCGGGGTGGTCGCCGCCGCCGCGTCGATCGGTGCTCGCCGAAGGGCGGTGTCGGCATGCTGAGCCTGCAGCCGCTTCGCGGCGCCCTCGGACGACAGGCGACCGGCTTGCGGGCGGCGGTCTCCACCATGCACCGCTTCCGGGACGAGCTGGCGCCACACCGCCGCCGGCTCGGCCTGGCCACGCTGGCGTCGCTGGGCTACACCCTGTGCGAGCTGGCCGCGCCTTGGCCGCTCAAGCTCATCCTGGACAACGTGGTCAAGGGCAAGCCGCTGGTCACGCCCTGGCCCGGTCTCGACCGACTGCTGGGCCAGGGCCAATCCCTGCTGGCGCTGGCCGTGCTGAGCCTGCTGGTCCTGGCCGGTCTGCGGGGGATGCTGTACTACGCCCGCAACGTGCTGACCAGCCGGGTCGGTCAGGACCTGGTCATGCAAGTCCGGCGGCGGCTCTTCGCCCACATGCAGCGCCTGTCGCTCAGCTTCCATCACCACCAGCGCACGGGCGATCTGCTCATCCGGCTCACCGGCGACATCATCCTGCTGCGCGACCTGGTGGTGTCGTCGCTGCTGAGCCTGGTCTCCGAGGCGCTGGTGCTGCTGGGCTACGCCGCCGTGATGCTGGTCCTGTCCTGGAAGCTGGCGCTGGCCACCCTGGGCGTGATCCCGGCCATGTTCGTGCTGGTGTCGCTCTACACCAGCCAGATCCGACAGGCCACCCGGAGCCAGCGCAAACGCGAGGGCGCGCTGGCGGCGCGCACCTACCAGGTCCTGGCCGGCATCCAGGTGGTCAAGCTCTTCGCCCGCGAGGACGACGAGGACGAGCAGCTGCGCCAGCTGACCCAGCGCAGCCTCAAGAGCGGCTTGAAGACGACCCGCCTCGAGGCCCGTATGAACCGCGACATCGAGCTGAGCATCGCCGTGGCCTCGGCGCTGGCGCTCTGGATCGGCGCCGGCCAGGTGATGCAGGGCCTGCTGACCTCGGGCGAGCTGGTGGTCTTCGTCTTCTACATGCGGGGCTTCTACCGGCCCTTGCGGCGGATCTCGCAGGTGGCCGAGCGGGCCAGCAAGGCCGCCACCTGCGTCGAGCGGATCGTCGAGATCCTGGACCTGGACAGCGACGTGCCCGACGGCGTCGAGCGGCCACCTCGCCTGAAGGGCGGCCTCGAGATCGACCTCGACGGCCACGCCTATCGCTCCGGCGTGCCGGTGCTGGGTCGCATGCGGCTCGAGGTCGCGCCCGGGCGCAAGCTGGCCCTGGTGGGCGAGTCCGGGGCCGGCAAGTCGACCCTGTTGAGCTTCATCCCGCGCCTTCAAGATCCGTCAGACGGTCGAGTCCGCATCGACGGGCACGACGTCCGTCGCTTCCGGCTGGCCGAGCTGCGCCAGCAGATCAGCGTCGTTCCGCAGGATGCCCTGCTCTTCGGGGGCACGATCCGCGAGAACATCGCCTACGGCAAGCCGGACGCCAGCGAGGCCGAGATCGAGGCCGCCGCGCGTGCCGCCCAGGCCCACGGGTTCATCCAGGCCCTGTCCGAGGGCTACGACAGCCGGGTGGGCGAGCGCGGCGTGACCTTGTCGGGCGGTCAGCGGCAGCGCATCGCCATCGCCCGCGCGATCATCAAGGACGCGCCGATCGTGCTGCTGGACGAGCCGGCCAGCGGCCTGGACGCCGTTTCGGAAGCGCGGGTCCTGGCCGCGCTCGACCGGCTGATGCGGGGCCGAACGGCGGTCATCATCGCGCATCGGCTCGAGACGGTCCGCCGCGCCGACGAGATCGTGGTCCTGAAGGCGGGCCAGGTGGTCGATCGGGGCCGCCACGAGGCGCTGCTCGAGCGCTGCGACTACTATCGCGAGCTCTGCCGGCGGGCGGCCACGCGCGAGGGGGTCCGGCGCCCGACGGCCGACATCGGAGGCCGGGCATGATCCCGAGACCGCCCGTCCCCGGCCCACTGGGGGAGCGAATCGACCTGGCGATGAGCGGCCCGCGCATGCTGGCGCTGGTGCAGGACGCCTTGCCGGTGAAGGGCGCGGCGGCACTCGAAAGCGTCCAGCCGATCGAGCTGCTGTTGCGGCCGGGACGCGCGCCGCGGCTGCGCTACGCGCTGCGGCGGGTCGCCGGCGCCGGCGACCCGGGCCGGCTGTCGGCGCACCTCGCCCTGCCGGAGTCGAGCGGCGGGTGGCGCGGGCGGTCGGAGCGCGGCACGACCCACGATCGCCGCATCGAGCCCGGGGCCCGGCTGCCCCTGCCGGCGCTCGGCAGCGCGTTGGAGATCCTGCCCTGCGACCGAGGCTTGCCGGGCTTGCCGGCGGCCTTCGACCTGGAGCGGGTCGGCCTCGTCCTGACGGGCGGGGCACAGGCGGCGTCGGAGGGCTTGGAGCTGCGTCGGTGTCGGCTGCTGGAACACCATCCCGGTCGTCGAGCGGTCCTGCGCTATAGCCTGCGCGCTCCGGCGGGGGCCGACTATGTCTACGGTCAGCTGGTGCCCGGCGTCGAAGCCGCGCGCCTGGCCGAGCTGGGCGCGGCCCTGGCGCGGACCGGGCTGCTGCTGCCGAGCGGTCTGGCCGGATGGCCGGCCGAGGGCCTGCTGCTTCAAGGGCGCCCGCCAGGGGCCGCCCTGCTGGCCCTGACGCCGAGCGAGGCCAGCGCGCAGCTGCCGGCCCTGCGCCAGCTCTGTCGGCTGCTGGCCGCCCTGGGCTCGGACGCGTCGGGGCCCCGGCTCGGCGCGGCCCTGGCGCGGCTGCCGCGCCGCGATCCCGAAGCGCCGGCCCGGGCGGCCGCCGGGCTGGTCCCCGAGCTGGGGGCTCGGATCACCCGGCTGGCCGAGCGGGCGGCGGTGACCCTGGCCGCCCGCTCGCTCGGCATGGGCGTCGGCTATCGCGAGCCGAGCGCCGAGCGGCTGCGAGCGACCGGGCGCGGCATCGCGCTCGACGACCTGGCGGCCTTCGCGCTCGGTCCACGCGAGCAGGTCGCGGCTGGCCTGGCCGCCGATCTGGCCCTGCGGGCGACCGAGGGCCGGCCCGAGCTGGCGGACCTGCGCGCCGATTGGCTGGCGGCGATCGGAGCGGACTTCGACCCGCTTGCGCTGGCCGCGGCCGAGACCCTGGCGCTGCTCGAACGCCTGGCCGAGCCGCTGGCGCGGCTGGAGCCGGATTGGCCGGAGCGGATGGCCGAGCGCCTGGCCCTGGCCGAGCGTCGCTTGCCGGTCGCCGGCGGCTCGGCCGGCCGTCGTTCGCGCCGCCGGTCCGAAGGCGCGCCGGCTCGGGCGCCGATCCCCCGGGACCCCGCCTTGCCCCAGCTGGAGGCCCTGGCGGACATGGCGGCGATGACCGAACGCCTGCGCGAGGTCTTGGATGCGCCGGGCCTGGTGCTGGAGACGGCGGAGCCGATGCGGCACAAGCCGGGGCGGCGCTGCCTGTTGCGCTACCGGGTGCGCCGCGCCGGAGGCGAGCCGGTCTGGCTGATCGGCAAGACCTTCGCCAGCAGCCGCGGACCCCGGGTCGCCCAGCTGCACCGGCTGATCCATGCCCGGAGCGCGCTCGGCCCGACGGTGCGTGTGCCCGAGGTCCTGGCCTATCTGCCCGACGTGAAGCTGCTGCTGCTCGCGCAGCTGCCCGGTGAGGCGCTGGCGCCGCGGCTCCTGGCGGGTGACGGCCGGGCGGCGGCGGCCATGGCCGGCGCCCTGGCGAGCCTGCACGGGTCGGAGCTGGAGCTCGAGCGAGAGCACGGCCTGGATCGCGAGCTGGCGCCCCTGGACCGGCGCCTGCGGGCCCTTGAGGGCGAGTGCCCCGAGCTCGGCGCCTCGGCCAGGCGCGCCCTGGCGCTTCTCGGCGAGACGCTGGAGCCCTGGCGCGGCCGATGGCGTCGCCATCCAGCGCATCGCGACTGCTACCACGAGCAGTTCCTCTACGGCCCGGCCGGCCTGGCCGCGCTGGACTTCGACGACGCGGCGATGGCCGATCCCTGTCTCGATGCCGGCAACCTCTTGGCGCACCTGTGCCTGCTCGGCTGGCAGTTTCCGTCTCGGATGGACCGGGTGGCGCGGGCGCGCGGCGCCTTCGAGCGCGGTCTGGCTGACTCGGCGATCGACTATCCCAAAGCCCTGCTGGCGGCCATGGAGTGCGCCAGCCTGCTGCGGCTGGTGGCGATCCATCGGAGCGGTCCGGATGGCGCGCGGGTGGCGCGCGGACTGCTGCTGTCGGCCACGGCGCGCCTGCGCGCGGCCCGGCTCGAGGCCGGGTCGGCTGGACGACCGCCCCGGGCTGGGTTAGCCTCTGCCGCGGAGCGCAGGGCCTAGCCGGCGGGGCTGGCGGGGCTGGCGCGACGGACTGCGATCTCGCTCGCCGCGGGGGCCTCCCGGTTGAGGCCCCCGCGCCGCAGCACCACCCAGGAGCCGCAAGATGTCCGATTCGAGCCCGGCCGACTGCATCTTCTGTCGCATCCTGGCCGGAGAGGCGCCGGCCAGCTTCGTCCATCGCGACGCGCGGGTGAGCGCCTTTCTCGACATCCAGCCGGTCAACGCGGGCCACCTGCTGGTGGTGCCCAACCAGCATGCGGCGCTGGTCACCGAGCTCGATCCGGAGACGGCCGGCCGGATGCTCCAGGTGGCCGCCGGGCTCGATGCGGCGCTGCGCGCCTCGGGCCTGCGCTGCGAGGCCGTGAACCTCTTCCTGGCCGACGGCGAGGAAGCCGGTCAGGAGGTCTTCCACAGCCACCTGCACGTCCTGCCGCGCTTCGCCGGCGACGGTTTCGGACTGCGCTTTGGCCCGAGCTACGGCCAGCAGCCGCCGCGCGAGGAGCTGGAGCGGGTCGCGGCGCGGATCCGGGCGGCGGGGATCGATCTGGGCCAGGGCCGGTTTGCGGATCGGCCCTAGGCGCGGCGCTCGGAGCCCGGGCTCCGCTCAGCGATCCCATCCGGGTTCGCCGGCGCGAGAGGCCGTCCGGCCGGGTGGCTCGAAGCGCAGACCCACGGCGGCGCGCGTCGTCCCGTCGTCGAAGACCGCGAACTCGGCGGAGTCATAAGGGCGACCGGCTCGGATGGCGGCCGCCAGGATTTCGAGCGCTTCGGGTGCTAGACGGTCCCGGTCGGCGGCTCCCGGACGCGAGGTCGTCCGGGCCGTCTGGCCCCCGCCCTAGCGCGATTCGCAGCGCGCCTTGAGCCCTTCGGCCTCCATCGCCATGTACCGCCGGGACAGATCGGTGTAGAGCGGGGACAGGATCCGCGCCAGGATGCCCGACTGCTCGACCCGTAGCAGCACCCGGGTGCCACCATCCGGCCGCGCCTCGAGCAAGTGCTCGGCCAAGGTCGTCGCACCCGGGCTGCGCAGGCTCCAGCTGAAGCGCTGACCGGCCTGAAAGTCGGTCACCTCCCAGATGCCGCTCGGCAGGCGGGGCTGTTTGATGCGCAGCCGACTGCCCGGTCCCAACCCGCCTGCGTCGAGGTGCTCGATACGGCGCATCGACGCGGTCCACTCGGGCCAGCGCTCGACCGCGATCAGGACCTGCCAGACCGCTTCGGGCGCTGCCTCGATGTCGATGGATGTCTCGATGTGCAGGGCGCACCTCCCCAAACGTCGTGTCGCGGCGCCAAGGCCACCGATCTCAGGCCTTGTGCCACTGCTTCATCGAATTGTCGTACCGATGGCCCTTGCGGGCAAGCAGGTTGAAGCGCGAGGCGAGCAGCTGCGCTTCCTCGCGCGTGTCGAAGCGCTCGTTGTGGATGTAGCGGGTGGCGCCGTCGTCGTACTCCTCGCGGACGCCGTAGCGGACGGTGTCGTAGCCGTGCAGGTCCGTCTCGCGGATCTCGTAGGCCTTCCAGGTCAGGCGATCGTCGGTGCTCGCGTTCATCGTTCCACGCTCCTTGCTGACGGGGCGGTTGGCGGATCGGGTGTCCGCCTTCGCCAGTCGGGCAGCAGGAAGCGTGCCAGTCCTAGCGCCCGCCGGCCTCGCGCGGCTCGACCTCGCGCAGGGCCAGATAGATCGCGCTCAGGTCCTCGTCGGTCATGCGGCCGTTGGCCTTCCAGGGCATGAAGGGGTCGATGCTGCTGCCGTCCGGGCGCTTGCCGGTGCGCATGGCCTGGATGAAGTCGTCCTGGCTCCAGCTGCCGATGCCGCTGTCCTCGTCCGGGGTGATGTTGCCGGCCGGCGGGGCGTCGGGCGGCGCGCCGGGGATCGGTCCGCCCGACAGGTGATCGCCATGGCAGCCGGTGCAGCCGCCGGTGCGGACCAGATAGTCGCCGTAATCGGCCGTCGCACCGCGGGGCGGGGCCTGCAAGGGCTTCGCATCGTGATCGATCAGCTCGGCCGGCAGCAACGGCAGCCGGCCGGCCAGGAGCAGCAGCCGGCCCAGCGGGCCGACCCGGCTGTCCGGCAGGTCGCTGTCGACCGGCGGCAGCGACTTGACGTAGGCCAGCAGCGCGCCGAGGTCGGCGTCGGAGAGGCTGTTGTACTCCTGGGCCGGCATGAACAGCAGCGGCTTGCCGTCGGGCCCGACGCCGTGACGGATGCTGCGGACCCAGTCGTCACGGGTGTAGCGGCGGGCCACCCCGCCCTCGCCGGCCGTGAGGTTTGAGGCCACCAGCCGGCCCAGGGCGGGATCGTCGATGAAGATCTCGCCGCCGAGCTGCTTGCCGTGACACTCGGTGCACTTGTTGACCGCGTCGGCCAGGTAGCGGCCGCGATCGATCGCCTCCTGCGATTCGGGCACGCGGATCGGGTCGATCGTGATCGCGTAGTCGCGGTTGATCCGCCAGCTCGAGACCAGGAAGATGCCTGCCACCAGCGCGACGAGCATGATGGCGGCGAACGACAGGATCCAGCGCAACCACTGGGGCATCACGGTCTCTCCTGGTTGGGCGGCACGCGAGGGGCCGCGGATGGCGGGGTCCGACGCCTGGCCGGAAGCCTAACACAGGACCGGGCCGGAGCGCCAGATTGCCGGGCCGGCACAACCGCGGCGTCGGACAACCCGATGCGGACAAGGGGCGCCTAGCGGTTCACCAACGGCAAGAGGCCTCGTCCGGTCGCATTGCGCGTCGGAGCCGGAGCCAGCGATGCTTCGATTGGCAGCCAGCGATTCACGTCGCCGCCCTTCCAGCGGACGAAGAGTTCGCCGGAAGCGGTCGGATGACCGGGATTGATCCGTCTGGAGGGATCGATGACCGTGCAGTCGAAGTACACCCCAAACTCGCCAATACGGCTCAGTGTGTACTGGGCAATGGGGCGATAGCCCACTTGCCGCAAGGAGTCGCCGATCTCCAGCGTGCTTCGCGAGCGCCGGGCCGAGTGAATGCGGAGAAGCTCATACGAGGACTCGAACACCACGCTCCGTCCATCGCGTGGCTGGAGCCGGACGATCTCCGCTGTCAGGAAGGCGTTGGCCTCCCCAAGGTAGTCCGGCTCCGGCTGGAACAACAGCCGTAGACCGACGAACACGCTCGAAACGATCAACCATGCAACGAATCGGCGCATCGCATCGACCCCCACGGTAGTGCGCGGACGAGCTGCAATGGCCGTCCCTGCTCGCATCTACGCCACCCGAGTCGCGGCGGTTTCAGCGTATCGCAGTCCCCTCCGGCAGGCGCGAGCCGGCGCCAGGGTTGACGCCCCCTACTACTCGCAAAGCGCCTTGCCGGCGATGCTGTCGTAGATCTGCTCCAAGGCCGCGGCGTTGGGCGCGAAGAAGCTGCGGTCCTGCCGGCCGGCCACCAGGCCCAGCAGCAGGCGGTCGGTGTCCGGGCCCAGGCCGATGGTGAACAGGCTGGCGCCCAGGCTGCGGGCGGTGCCGGCGGCGCGCAGGACGGCGTTCTCGGTGCCGGCGCTGGGCCGACCGTCGGTCAGCAGGATGATGACCGGGTTGTTGGCCGGCAGGTGACGTGGCCCGAGCATCTCGCTGACCGAGGCCTCGATGCCCAGGTCGATGCGGGTGCCGGGCTGGGTCGTCAGCTCGTTGAGGCCGAAGAGCAGGTCGCCGCGAGAGCCGGTCAGGCCCCGAACCAGGCGGACCTGGTCGTTGAAGGAGACGAGGGCGGCCTGGTCGCCCGGGAAGGCCATGTTGGCCAGGAAGGTGCGGCCGGCGGCCACCGCCGCCTCCAGCTTGGTCCGGGAGCTGCCGTCGCCGGCCGGTTCGAGCATGCTGCGCGAGGTGTCGAAGGCCAGGATCACGTCGGCCCGTTGCGGGGAGCAGCGGTTGCGGTACAGGATCGGGAGGAGCGCCTTCCAGTCGTTCTTCTGGAAGACGATGACCTCGGGGATCGGGAAGACGGCGCCGCCGCTCTCGCCCGATGCGTCGACATAGGTGATCTCGGCGTGGACGTTGGTCGGGCGCAGGCCGGTGAGGCGCGGCTTGACCCGGTAGCTCAGCGTGTCGCCCGAGGCCGGCACGCCCGAGAGCTGCCAGGCGAGGGTGCGGCTGCCGGGGTCCCAGCTCGAGGGCGGCGGGAAGACCGAGCCCAGCTCGAGCGCCATGTCGGCCGGCAGCTGATCGGTGACCGTGGCCTGCTCGATGACCTTGACGGCGGTGATGCGCCGCGCGATGGCGCGGTAGACGTCGGCCAGCTCGGCTTCGCTCGGTGCCGAGAAGAAGTAGTCGCTGCGGCTGGCCATGGTCTTGAGCAGGTCCTGGTTGACCGTCAGGCCCAGGCCGATGGTGTACAGCGTGGCCGGCGTGGCCTTGAGCCGGTCGGCCGCTTCTTCGACGCCCGGGCGGTTGGTCGGCTTGCCGTCGGTCATCATCACCGCCACCTGCGGCACGTCGTCGCGGGCGATCGGCCCGGCCAGCTCCGCCGCGGCCTTGTCGAGCGCGTCGATGTAGTTGGTCTGCCCGCCCGGGTCGAGCCGGGCGATGGCGCGGACCACCGCCCGCAGGTCGGCCGTGAGCGGCTGCAGCACCGTGGCCGTGGTGTCGAAGCTGATCACCGCCACCTGGGCGCCCTTGGGGTTGAGCTCGTTGAGGAAGGCCAGGGCCGCGCTCTGGGCGGCGGCCATTGGCGCGCCGGACATCGAGCCCGACTCGTCGACGATCAGCGCCACGTCCAGTCGGCCGTCGCCCAGCGGACAGGCGCCCGAGACGCGCAGCTGCACCGTCGCCGACTCACCCTGGAAGAGCGAGGCCGGCGCGGCGGTCTTGTCCACCGCCACCTGGCACTTGTCGCTGGCGATGTCGGGGATGCGGCTCGGCGGATTGCCGTTGGGGTCGAAGACCAGCACCCGATCCTGCGGCGGATCGGGCACGTAGACCCGACCGTCGGCGGCCGCGGCCACGTCGTTGGGGGTGCCGTCGGGCGAGGGCTCGAAGACCGCGATCAGGGTCCCGGCGCCGTCGTACTTCCAGACCCGGCCGTCGCGGGCCAGGACGTAGACCCGTCCGCCGGCCGCGGCGACTCGGAGCGGGTTGACCAGCAGGGCGATCGAGCCGGCGCGGCTGCCGTCGAGGTTGCGCACGTCGATTCGGGTATCGGCCTGATCGGCCAGATAGACCTTGTCGCCTTCGATGGCCACGTCGGAGACGGCGATGTAGGCCGGATCGCCGCTGGTCGACAGCGGCCAGCGGCCCTGCTGGCCGCCTGCCCGATCGAAGAGCCAGACCTGCTGATCGGCCAGGTCGAGCGCCGCGATGCGGCTGGCGTCGCCGTCGGCGGCGGTGACATAGGCCGTCTCCGGGAAGGCGAAGCGCCAATCGGCGGCCGGGTCGAGCATCTTGCAGGCCAGCTCGCGGCCGCTGGCGTGGCAGGGCCAGGCGGCGCCGCCGATCACGTCGGCGGCGTAGCCGCCCACCCGCCATTGCTGCTGCGGCTGGCCGTCGCGGCTCCAGGCCTGGATGCGCTCGAGCTGATCGAGCACCAGCGCCTGGCCGCTCGGACCGGTCGAGACGCGGCGCGGCGCATCGATCTCGCCCAGGGTGTCGTTGCCCTCGCCCCAGCGTTGGGCGGCGGTCTTGAAGTCGTTGCGGTTGGCGACCCGGGCCAGGCCGTTGAAGCCGCTGGCCGAGATGATCGAGAGGACGGCGCCGCCGCCCGGTCCCACCGCCAGCCAGCGCGCGCCCGCGACGCCGAGCTCGGCGACGTAGGCGCCGGCGGCATCCCAAGCGACCATGCGGCCGGACTGCATCACGGCGTAGACCCGTCCGCTGGCATCCACCGCCACGTCCAGGATGTCCGAGGTCTCGATCGCCCGCGGCACCCGCAGCAATGCGTTGGCCGTGACGCCGCCCGGGCCGCCGAGGTCGAAGCGGTAGACGGCGCCGTCGGCGGCCAGGTAGAGCCGGCCGTCGGGACCGACGTCCATGCCGAAGGCCGACAGGACCGGGAAGTTCTCGTCGCTCAGCGTGGCCAGCTTGACGCCGTCCACGTCGAAGACGTCGAAGACCGCCGCGCCGCGCTCGAGGCGTGAGACGTAGACGCGCTGGTTGGCGCCGACGGCGATGCCGCGACCGCTGGCGTTCCAGTTGCGGCGGTTCGATCCGTCGCGATCGTAGATCGCGCTGGCCGCGTCGCCCAGGACGTAGACCCGGCTGCCCGAGACGGCGACGTCGACCGGGCTCCCGACCCCGGGAACGTCCCAGGCCTGTTGCACCTGGCCGGTGCTGCTCAGGTGATAGGCCTTGTCGCTGCGGTTGTCGACGACGTAGATCGTGTCGTCCGACGCCACGTCGATGCCGCCCGGTCGCTCGAGCTGGGGGATGTCGGTGCTGGCGCTGGTGGTCTTCCAGGTCGCGACCAGGGAATAGCCCTCGGTCAGGCTGGGCTGGGCAAGGGCATCGCTCACGGCGGCGCTGCCGCCGGCGATGCCGAGGCCGAGGACGATCGGTGCGACGAGCGCGCGAAACGAGGTGCGCATGCTTCCCCCCAGGGTCGGATCGAAGTTCGGGGCCATCGCGCGGAGCGAAGGGCCCCCACGTGGAGCCAGGGACGATAACGTCGCCGCTTCGGCGAAGATAGTCCCGGCCTGTTAGCGAAGTGTAAGGTCGGCGGGGAGGCCGGCCGCGTGGCCGGCCTCCCCGCCGACGCTCATTGACAGGGGATGGCGCTGGCGATCTGGCGATAGATCTCGGCCAGCTGGTCGGCCGTCGGCGCGAAGAAGGCGCGCGCCGGGTTGCCGGCCACCCGTTCCAGAAGGGCCATGTCGGCATCGCCGCCCAGGCCGATGGTGAAGCGTCGGATGCCGGCCGCCTCGGCGCGGGCGGCGGCCGCTTCGACTTCGCCGGCGCTGGTGCCCGAGGGGCGGCCGTCGGTCAGCAGCACGATCACGGGCAGGTGGCTCCCATCGCGCTCGGCCAGCGCGCCGAGGGCCACGTCGATGCCCAGGTCGATGCGCGTGCCCGCGCCGACCGGCAGTCGGTCGAGGGCATTGGCCACCGTCAGCTGATCGCCGCTCAGGGCCTGGACCAGGCTGGCCTCGCCGCTGAAGGCGACCAGCGCGACGCGATCCTCCGGCAGCCGCATCTGGTCGATGAAGATGCGTGCCGCCCGGATGGCCTCGCGCAGCTTGGCGCCGTCGCCCTCGCGCATGCTGGTCGAGGTGTCGATCACCAGCACCACGTCGGCATGGCTCTCCTTGCATTGCTCCTTGACCAGCAGCGGCAGGTAGACCTGCCAGCGGCTCGGCGCCAGGACCTCGACCATCGGGATCGGGAACTCCAGGCTGCCGCTGACCGAGAGGCCGTCGACATAGGTCGCCACGGCCCGGACGTTGGTCGGGTGGCGGCCGGCTTCGAGCGGCTCCACGCGATAGCGCAGGCGCAGGCCCGAAGGCGGCACGCGGTCGAGCGACCAGGTCAGGCTGCGGCTGGCGGGCTCGTAGGCCGCCGCCGGGACGGCCGACCCAGCCTTGTAGCGCATGTTGGCCGGCAGCACGTCGACGACGGTGACCTGCTGCAGCAGCACCGAGGCCGCCACGCGGCGCGCGATGGTGTCGTAGACCTTGGTCAGGTCGTACTCGGTCGGCGCTTCGAAGTAGTAGTTCGGCGCGGTCGCGACCTGGCGCAGGAAGCTGCCGGCGACATCGAGGCCCAAGCCGATGGCGTAGATCTCGGGTCGGCCGGCGGCGCGGAAGCCGTTGGCCATCACCAGGATCGAGTCGGCGCCGCCCGAGGGTCGGCCGTCGGTGAGCAGGATGATGACCGGCTTGGCCGTGGGGCGGGCCCGCGGGCCGTCGAACTCCTCCAACGCGAGGTTGATCGCTTCGAGCATGTTGGTGCCCGAGTCGTCGCCCAGCGTGGGGATGGCGCGCATCAGGTTGCGCGGGTTGTTCGTCAGGGGCTGCACCAGGTCGACGTTGGTCGAGAAGGTGATCAAGCCGACCTGGTTGAGGCTGTAGTCGAGCTGGCCGACGAACTCGAGCGCCGCATTGCGCGCGGCGGCCATCTTGGGGCCGCTCATCGAGCCCGAGGTATCGACCAGCAGCAGGATGTCGGAGCGCCCGTCGGCCAGCGGGCACTCGCCGTCGATGCTGAGGCTGACCTGGACCGAGAACCCCAGCTCGATCTGGCTCGGCGAGGCCAGCTTGTCCCGATCGAGCTGGCAGCGGGCGGCGAAGGCCGGCAGCTCGCCCGGCTGGCCCGCGGCGTCCGGCTCGAAGACCGCGATCTCGCTGGCTTCGTCGAGCGCGACGTAGACCCGGCCGGCCGGGCCCACGGCCAGATCGCTGGCGCTGGGGGGGCGCTCGGCGCCCGGCTCGATCGGCCAGGCCGCCAGGACCGCGCCATCCGGCGCCATCTTGATCACCCAGCCCTCGCGGTTGAGCGCGTAGATGCTGCCGTCCTGACCGACGTCGATGCGCAAGGCGGTGCCGGGGACCTTCCAGCCCGCTTCCAGCCGGCCGTCGCCGAGGCGGCGCGCCTCGAGCTTGCCGCTCGTGCGGTTGAGGATGTAGATGAGGCCCTCGGCCAGGGCGATGTCGGCGATGCTGGTGAAGCCGTCGGGCGGCGAGACGGCCCACTCGCCGAGCGGGTTGCCGCTGAAGTCGATGGCATACAGCCGCTGATCGCCCATGTCGAAGACCGCCACCGCGTTGCCGGCGCCGGCCAGGTCGAAGCTGTCGACCGCCGTCAGCCAGCTGTAGGCGTTGCCCTCGCTGGGATCGGCGCCCGGCGGTTGCCAATTCCACAGCAGGTCGCCGGTCTCGCCCGCGTAGGTCAGCATGCGGCCATCGATGGCGTAGACCGAGCCGCGAGCCCCGGCCGCGATGTCGTGCAGGCCGCCGGCGCCGAACTGCGCCAGCGGGCTGCCGTCGGCGCGCCAGGACTGCACCCGCGGCCAGGTGTCGAGCAGGAAGAGCCGGTCGTCGCCGTTGGCCGAGACGCGGCGTGGCCCCTCGACGGTGCCCAGCGGCGAGAAGGGCCCGCCCCAGAGATCGGGGGTCAGGGCGATGCGTCGGCGGTCGGGGTAGCGCCGCAGGCCGGTGAAGCCCTCGCGGTAGTCCTGGACCGTCGTGATCAGGCCCTGGCCCGGACCGACGGCGATGCCCCGTCCGCCCGGGGCTCGTTCGACCGCGATGGGCGTGCTGTCGTGGTAGCGGTAGATCGCCAGCTCGGCAATGACGAAGATGTCGCCGTCGTCGTCGACCGCCACGTCCAAGGGGGCCTGTGCGGTGCCGTCCAGGGTGATCCCGAAGCCACCCTGCAGCACGCCGTCGGCGTCGAAGATGCGCAGGACGGGGCCGGCGCCGCCGCCGCCGATGTCGCAGACCAGCACGCTGCCGTCCGGGCGCACCGCGATGCCCCAGGGCTCGCCGAAGCCGGCGTCGCCACCGTCCCAGCGGGTCAGGGTGGCGCCGCTGGCGTCCAGCAGCAGCACGTCGCCCGCGCTGCCGCGGGTCACGTAGAGCCGGCCGCTGGCGGCATCCCAGGCCAGGCCCGATGGGCCGCCCGGCACGGTCCAGCTCTCGCGGAGCTGGCCGGTCGCCGGCGACAGGACGTGGATCTTGCCGGCATCCGGGTCGCTGACGTAGATCGCCGAGGCGGCCGCCGCGATGTCACGCGGCTTGCCCAGGCTGCCGTCCTCGCCCCAGAGCGCCTGCGGCTGGCCGAGGCGGTCCAGCACGTGGACCAGGCCCAGGGTGTTGTCGGCGACCAGGATCCGACCGTCGGGGGCGACCTCCACCCCCCAGGGCCCCTTGAAGACGCCGGGCACGCGGGGCTCTTCGGCCGAGCGCAGCGTGGCGACGCGCGCGTAGGCCTCGCCCAGCTGTTGCGCGTGGGCCGCCGGCGCGGCGGCCACGGCCAGCCCGGTCAAGACCAAGAGCGGCGGCAGGCTCGACAACAGGCGCCGGCTGGCGGCGAGGGGCGCGCGAAGCGGCATGGATCGCATGGTCTGTCTCCCTGCGGGGTTCCGGGGGTAGCGTGCGGCCCGACGCGAGCGGCGGACGGACTCCCGGCGGGAGCCCGAGCCTGCGCGTCGGGTCCGCCAGGTTCAGGGCAGCGGGCAGGCCGGCAGCGTGGCCGGCGTCGGCGGCGGCAGGGGCGTCGGGACCTCGATCCCGCAGCCGCCCCAGAAGGTGAAGCGCAGCACGCCGCTGCGGTCCAGGCCGAGCTTCTGCACCGTCACCCGGCGCTCGATCGGGCTGTTCGGGCAGGCGACGTATCCGGCGGGAATCTCGGCCAGGCGCACGCGGTAGGGCGGTGGCTCGCAGAGGTGAACCCGCGCCGAGGGCGGCGCCTGGGGGTTGTCCTGGCGCAGCTGGCCGACCCAGAGGACGCGACCATCGTCGGTCGTGACCACGGCGCTGGCCGGTGGCACGCTGCGCGCGGCCAGCGCGTCGCCGGCGTCCCATTGACCGTTGCAGCCGGGGCAGTCGTAGCCGCCGGCGCCGACCAGGTCGGCGAAGCCCTGGATCTCGAGCTGCCAGCCCCGTCCAGCCGGACAGCTGGCCGGCGTCGGCGGAGGCGGCGGCAGGCTCGGCTCCGCCGTCGGGCCGAGCGGGTCGCCGGTGGGCGTGGGCTGGGGCGGGCCGGCGGTGGCGGTGGGCACGCGCGCCTCGACCGGGGCGCCGCTGAAGCGGAAGCTGCGCCGCGTCCCGTCGGCGTCGAGGTAGCGCAGGTGGGCTTCGCCGATCGTGTTGGCGCCGGCGCCGACGATCTGGGCCCGATAGGTGTAGGTCAGGCCACCGGTCGGCAGGGCCGGGCGGGTCCACTGCAAGAGCCCGCCCAGCTCCAGGGGCGGCGGCGCGCCGCTGCCCGGAACGTAGCGCGCGAAGCCGGCCCGCGGGCTGTCCTCCAGCACCAGATCGGTCAGGTTCAAGGCCGCCACCACGTCGAGGATCGTGCGGTAGATCTTGTCCAGGTCGACCACGTCCGGCGCGTAGTAGAAGTCGCTCGGCGTCGAGGCGATCGACTCCAGCAGCAGCGAGTCGATGAAGTTGCCCAGGCCGACGGTGACCAGATAGGTTCGCCGGGCCCGGGCGCGTTCGGCGGCCACCAGGGCGGCCGTGCTGGGCTCGGGCGCGATCGGTCGGGTGGGGTCGCCGTCGGTGAGCAGGATGATCACCG
The DNA here is from genome assembly GCA_020634625.1 of Caldilineae bacterium. Taxonomy (GTDB): domain Bacteria; phylum Chloroflexota; class Anaerolineae; order Epilineales; family Epilineaceae; genus JACKBJ01. Next base: position 15,785 of record JACKBJ010000023.1, read on the forward strand.
GCAGGGCGTCGGGCCGCCCGGCATCGCGCAGGTGGTCGGAGGCCTGGCGCAGCGCAGCGTAGATGTTGGTGGCGCTGCCCTCGGTCGTCAGGCCGTCCAGGGCGGCATCGAGGCTGGCGCGGTCGGCGCTCAGCGGGTGCGCCACCCGGGCCGTGGTGCTGAAGGCGACGACCCCGGCCCGGTGGTAGCGGAAGTCCAGGCCGTCCATGAAGCGCTTGGCGGCCTTGACCGCCCCCTCGAGCTTGCCGTTGCGCATCGATTTGGAGGTGTCGATGATCAGGGCGACATCGGCGCCGCTGGCCGCGCCGGGCGGGCAGACGGCGTCCAGCCGCAGGGTCACCAAGGCCGTGCCGCAGCGATCGAGGCTGCCCGGATCGACGCTGCGGCTGCCCTGCACCTGACAGGAGCTGCGGGCCAGCGGCGGGTCGGGTGGGAGCGGCGTCGGGGTGGGCGGCTCGCCGGGGGCGTAGACGCGTACCGCATGCGTCTCCTCGTCGAGCACGTAGATCCGTCCCTCGGGTCCGACGCAGAGGTCGATCGGCTCGCCGGGCACGGTGAAGCGCGCCTCGAGCCGGCCATCCGGGCGGTGCACCCGCACCAGGCCATCCGAGAACAGCACCGCCACCAGGAGCTCGCCGTCCGCCTGGGCGCCGACGCCGATGCGGAAGGGACCCGAGCCCTCGAGCATGGTCCAGCGCGCGAAGTCGTTGGGCAGATAGGGCGGCGGCCAGGCGAAGACGGCGTCGCCGATGAGGTCGGTGGCGAAGAGCGTGCCGTCGGGCGCGACGTCGAGGTCGGCCGGGAAGCCGGTCTCGGCGCCGCGCGGCACCACCTCGCCCGCCACCCGGCCGTCCGCGCGGCCGAACCACTTCATGGCGCCGCGCTCGGGGTCGCTGTACCAGACCCGGCCGGCCGCGGCCGCCACGCCGGTACCGGTGGCGCCGGGATCCTCGCGCTCCCAGGCCGGGCTGCCATCGGCCAGGTAGCGGCCGACGGTGGAGTGCAGCCGGGGTGAGGGCGCCCAGCGCCCCAGGTACAGGTCGCCGCCGGGCTCGGCGGCGAAGTCCATGCTGTCCAGCGGGACGATTCGCCGCTCGATCGCCTGGCCGTCCGGGCCGAGGGCGACCGCTTCCTTGGCCGGACCGTCCAGCAGCCAGATCTGGCCGCCAGGCCCGGTCGTGATGCTGTTGGGCGCCGGCAGGCCGTGGGCCGCGGCGGGCCAGGTGGCCTCGAGGCGATAGCCCGGCAGGGGCGCGGCCGGCGCGTCGGGCGCCAGCGCCAGAAGGGCCAGGACGGCCGCACAGCTGGCCAGGGGGACCAGGCGGCGGGCCGCTGCGCGGCCCAGAACGGGGCGAGGCGATAGGATGGGCATGCGATCTCCCGGCGCTGGGAAGGGATGGAATCGGCGCGGGGCCCGGAATCGACCGGACGCGCTGGCGCCGGGGCGGCATCGAGGTATTGTACACCCTGGCCCGATCGCGCGATGCGAGGGGCTCGCCAGCCGAGACTAGAGACGCTCGGACGGGGCAAGTCGTGACGCCGAGCGCCGCGCGCGGAGCGGCGCGGCCGGTCTGCCGGGTAAAGTCCGGTCGGGTCGGGTGACGCTCAAGGCCGGATCAAGACGGCTCGCGCCGGTGCCCCCTCGGCGCCGACCAGCTTCAGGGGCAGGCAGACCAGCGTGTAGTCGCCCGGCGCGACCCGGCGCAGGTCGAGACCTTCCAGGGGGATGATGCCGGCGGACAAGAGGATCCGGTGCGGTGCTTCCAGGTCCGTCCACGCGGCGATCGAGAGGTAGTCGATGCCCACCAGGCGCAGACCCCGCTCCGCCAGCCAGCCGGCCCCCGAGCGGTCGAGGGCCACGAAGTCGCGCTGGAAGTCGACCGGCCGGCGGTCCCAGAGCGCGCCGTTGCGGGTTCGGAACAGCGCTCGCTCGAGACCCGGCGGCCAGTCGAGGCCGTCCAGGACCGTGGCGTCGATGCGAGTGACGTCCGGCAGGTCGAAGACCCGCGCCGGACCGATCAGCGCGTCGAGCGGCAGCGCATCGACCGACCCGCCTGCCTCGAGGTAGTGCAGCGGGGCGTCCACGTGGGTGCCGCTGTGGACGCTGCCCGCCATGCGGCTGAGGTTGCAGCCGTCCGCGGCCAAGGTGGCGATGGTCGCCAGCTCGAAGGCCGGGTCACCCGGCCAGACGGGCAGGGCCGGCGACTGGGGCAGGCTGATGTCGATGATGCGACCGTCCGGCCCGGGAACCCGACCCGTGCCGGCGCTCATGCGCGGGCCGAGGCTGCGTGGCGGCGCGCTTCGACGGCGCCGGCCAGGGGCCGGCCGGCTGGCGCCGCGGCCGACGGCATGGCGGCGGCCGGCGTCGGTTCGGGCGATGGGGTCGCGCCGGGTGCGGCGTCGGTCGCCGTCGGGGTCGGCGCCTCGGTCGGCACCTCGGTCGGCGGTGCATCGAGCCGGAGGATCGGCAGGTAGACCGGCGGTGGACCCGGGGCGGTCGGGGTCGGGCTGGCGGTGGCGGTCGGGCTGGGCGGCGGGAAGCTCGGCGCCGGACCGGGCTCGGTCGGCTCGGGAGGCGGGAAGGTCGGGAAGGGGATGAGCGTGGGCAGCGCGGGCAGGGTCGGCTCGGCGATCGGCGTGGTGGAGCTGACCGGGGTGGGACGATCGACCGTGGCGCTCGGAACGGCCGAGGCGGTGAGCTCCGGACTCGGGCTGGCCAGCGGATCGGGCTCGGGACGCCAGCTGGGCTCGAAGCCGCGCGTCAGGGCGGGGCCGGGCGGGCCGCCGTTGGCGTCCACCAGGTGGATCCGGCGCAGGGGCGTGTCCAGGTCGCCGGAGTCGTAGGCCAGGCGGCTGCCGTCGGGGGACCAGGCCGGTCGACGCAGGTCGGCGGCCGGGTCGGTCACCAGACTGCCCAGCTGGCCGCTGTTCAGGTCGTAGAGCCAGATGTCGTGCCGGGTCCGGGCGGAGGCGAGCTCGAAGGCGCCCGATGCAAAGGCGATGCGCCGGCCGTCGGGTGACCACGCGGGATCGACGTCGTCCCAGCCGGGGTGACCCAGCAGCCGGCCGAGCGCGCCGCTGTCCGGCTCGACCAGATAGAGATCGGCGCCGCCGCCAGCCTCCTGGCGCAGCTCGAAGACCAGGTGCTGGCCATCGGGCGACCAGCTGGGGTGGCGGATGATGCGCGCGCTGCCTTCGATCAGCGTCAGGATCCGCGGCTCGGCTCCGTTCGGGCGGACCAGGCCCAGCGCGGACGATTGGATGACGCCGTCGAGCACCGTGTGCCGGACGAAGGCCAGCCAGTCGCCCCCGGGCGACCAGGCCGGATCGAGGTCCACCGGACCGTCGGTCACCTCGATCAGCGTGCCATCGTCCGGGACGAGCGTGAAGAGGCCGCGGTCGTTCTCGGCGGCCTCGGCCGAAAAGGCCAGGCGCCGGCCCTCGGGAGACCAGGCCGGCCCGGTCTCGGAGGGGCCGTCCGACTCCAGGAGCGGTCGGCGGCCCGTGCCGTCGCTGGCGATGGTGTAGAGGTCGGTGGATCCGTCGGCGGCATAGTCGGTGAAGGCCAGACCGGCCTCGGCACGGGCGGCGGCCGGTGCGCGATCGTCCTGGAACGCGCCGAACAGGGCGAGGCCGATCAGGCCGAGGAGAGCGAGGCTGCGCTTGGCTGGGGCGTTCATCGGGCTAGGGGTCTCCGCGCGTGGGTGGCGCCCGCTCCGGGCATGGGCGAGGACGGGGCGCGGCGTGCCGCGGCCCGGACGTCGGGCTCAGGGCGAGAGGCGCTCGCGGATCCAGCCGCCGTTGACGCGGCGGAAGCGGTGGCGGTCGTGCAGCCGGCTGGGGCGGCCTTGCCAGAACTCGAAGACCTCGGGCTCGAGCCGGAAGCCGCCCCAGTGCGGCGGCCGTTCGATGTGCGCCCGGTCGGCGTACTCGGCTTCGACCGCGCGCAGGCGCGCTTCCAGCGCGGCCCGATCGGCGATGACCCGGCTCTGGTCGGAGGCCCAGGCGCCGAGCTGGCTGCCGCGCGGCCGGCTGGCGAAGTAGGCGTCCGACTCGGCTTCCGGGAGGCGGACCACCCGTCCCTCGATCCGGACCTGTCGATGCTGCGGCTGCCAGTGGAACACCAGCGCCGCATGCGGGTTGCTGGCCAGCTCGCGACCCTTGCGGCTGTCGTGGTGGCTGAAGAAGTCGAAGCCGGCCGGCCCGGCGCCCTTGAGCAGGACGATGCGGGCAGAGGGCAGGCCCTCGGGCGTGGCCGTGGCCAGGGTCATGGCGTTCGGCTCGCCGATGCCGGCCTCGATGGCGGCCTGCAGCCAACGTTCGAAGAGCCGCAGCGGGTCGTCGCCGGCATCGACGGCGCTGAGTCCGGCCCGATCGTAGCTGACGCGCAGCTTGGGGAACACCGACCGCGGATCCTGGCTCATCTTCCAGCCGTCGCTCGTGCTCAGCCCTCGACCACCAGGCGGTGGTACTTCTTCTTGCCGGCGCGCAGCAGGATGCCGTCGGGCTGCAGCTGGTGGCGGTCGATCCGCGTCTGGGGGTCGCTGACCCGCAGGTCGTTGACGTAGATGCCACCCTGTTGCATCAAGCGCTTGGCTTCGCCCCGCGAGGCCGTCAGCCCGACCTCGGCGAAGAGCCCGAGCAGGTCGATGCCGGCTTCGATCTGCGCCTGGCTGATGGTCGTGCTGGGCATGGCGTCGAGGTTGCTGCCGCTGCCGAAGGCGGCTTCGGCAGCCGCCTCCGCGTCGAGCGCGGCCTGCTCGCCATGGCTGATGGCCGTGGCCGCGTAGGCCAGCACCCGCTTGGCCTCGTTGATCTCGGCGCCCTCGAGCGCCTCGAGGCGCTGGATCTCGTCCAGGGGCAGGAAGCTGAAGGTGCGCAGGAATCGGCCGACGTCGGCGTCCTGGCAGTTGTACCAATACTGATAGAAGTCGTAGGGGCTGGTCAGCTCGGGATCGAGCCAGACCGCGCCGCCGGCGGTCTTGCCCATCTTGGCGCCGCTGGCGGTGGTGAGCAGCGGAAAGGTCATCGCCTGCACCGTCGCGCCTTCGACGCGCCGGATCAGGTCGACGCCGGCCAGGATGTTGCCCCACTGGTCGTTGCCGCCCATCTGCAGGCGGCAGCCCCGTTCGCGGTAGAGGTACAGGTAGTCGTAGGCCTGCAGCAGCTGGTAGTTGAACTCGATGAAGTTGAGCCCGTCCTCGCGCTCCAGCCGCTGCTTGTAGGCTTCGGCGGCCAGCATGCGGTTGACGCTGAAGTGACGGCCGATCTCGCGCAGGAAGTCGACGTAGCCCAGCTCGAGCAGCCAGTCGGCGTTGTCGACCGCGGTCGCCCGACCTTCGGAGAGGCCGAGGTAGCGGTCGAGCTGCTGGTGGATGCAGGCGCCGAAATGGCGGATCCGATCCTCGTCCAGCATCTGGCGCAGCTCGGTCTTGCCCGATGGGTCGCCGATCATGGTGGTGCCGCTGCCGACCAGCGCGATGGGGTGGTGACCGGCGCGCTGCAGGTGCAGCATGGCCATGATCGGCACGAGGCTGCCCGCGTGCAGGCTGGTCGCGGTGCTGTCGAAGCCGATGTAGAAGTGGACCGGCCCGGCGCCCAGCTGGGCGCGGAGCGCCTCGGCGTCGGTCACCTGCTCGATCAGGCCGCGCGACTGGAGGATGTCGAAGACGTTGTCGTTCATGCTGGCGTCCTGCTTGCGGGGCGGCGGAGCGGCGCGGTCGTCGGCGAGGCGTCATCGCTCGCCCGAAGATCGCCTAATGGTAGCACCGCCGGTCGGCCTTTCAGCCCCGAGCCGGGCCATCCAGGGCGATGGCAGCCGCGAAGCGTCCACTGCGGCCGGCCTCGGCGCGATGCGAGAACCAACGGCCGGTATCCGAGGCGGTCGAGCGGCCCGAGAGCTCGATGCGCGCCGGATCGAGGCCTGCCCGCTCGAGCTGGATCCGGTTGGCGGACCAGAGGTCGACCCGGCTTCGATCGCCGTCGCCGGGCTGGATGACGGCGTTCCGTGCCTCCGGGAATGCCTCGGCGAAGGCCGCCGCGACCTCGGGCCCCACCTCGAAGTCGGCCGGGCCGATCGAGGGTCCGATGGCCGCGTGGAGCTCGGCCGGCCGGGAGCCGAAGCCGGCGCAGATCGCTGCGACGGTGCGCGCGGCGACGCCCTGGACGCTGCCGCGCCAGCCCGCGTGCGCGACGCCCACGACGCCGCGCCTCGGATCGGCCAGCAGGATCGGGACGCAGTCGGCGACCAGGATCACCAGCCAGGTGCCGGGCAGATCGCTGATCAGGGCGTCGGCGCCCGGAAGCGCGTCGGCCAGCGATCGCGCGCCGCGGCCGCGTTGGTCCGGCCCGACTCGGGCGACCTCGGCGCCATGGACCTGCTCGGCGAAGCAGAGCGCGTCGAGCGTGGTGCCCAAGGCCTCGGCCAGGCGGCGGCGGTTCTCGATCACGGATTCGGGCCGGTCGCCGACATGGAGCCCCAGGTTCAGGCTGGCGTAGGGCGGGCGGCTGACGCCCCCGCTCCGCTGGCTGACGGCATGCCCGACGCCGGGCAGCGCGGCCAGACCGGGGAAGCGCAGCAATCGGATCGGATCGGCCGCGTTCGACGGCGACTCGGGTTCGGGGCGATCGCTTGGACGCATGGCGGGCTCCCGGCTCGGCCGCGGGGGTTCACGCTCGCGAACCGAGCGCGGTCACCATATGATATGGTATGCGCGGGCACCCGGGGAGATGCGGGACCGCGACCTGACCCGACCCAACGCGAGAGGATGTGACCGCATGAAGTACCGACGACTCGGTGGAGCTGGAATCAAGGTCAGCGAGGTGTCGCTCGGCGGCTGGTTGACCTTCGGGGCGCAGATCGACGAGGCGGCGGTGCGGGCCGTCGTTCGGGCGGCGGTCGATGCCGGCGTCAACTTCATAGACCTGGCCGACGTCTATGCGCGCGGCGAGGCCGAGCGGGTCTTTGGTCTGGCTCTGGCCGAGCAGCGTCGTCAGGACCTGGTGATCTCGAGCAAGGCCTTCTGGCCGATGGGCGAGGGACCCAACGATCGTGGCCTGTCTCGCAAGCACCTCTTCGAATCGGTCGAGGGATCGCTCCGGCGCCTGGGCACGGACTATCTGGACCTCTACTTCTGCCACCGTCACGACCCCGAGACGCCGGTCGACGAGGTGGTGATGGCAATGGACGATCTGGTCCGACAGGGCAAGGTCCTATACTGGGGCACCAGCGTCTGGACCGCGGCGCAGATCACCGAGGCCAGGGCTTGCGCCGACCGGTTGCTGGCCCATCCGCCGCGGGTCGAGCAGCCGCGCTACAACCTGCTCGATCGGCACATCGAGCCCGAGATCCTGCCGACCTGCCAGGCCAAGGGCATCGGGCTGGTGGTCTGGAGCCCGTTGGGGCAGGGCCTGCTCACCGGAAAGTACAACGCCGGCATCCCCGAGGGCAGTCGTGCCGACCAGATCGAGTGGGTGCGCAAGGGCATCAAGGAGGCCGATCTGGCGACGGTCGCGCGGCTGGGCGAGCTCGCCGCCGAGCTGGAGATCGATCTCGCGCAGCTGGCCCTGGCCTGGTGCCTCCGCCTGCCCGCCCTGTCGAGCGTGATCACCGGCGCCTCTCGGCCGGAGCACATCACGCGGAACGCGGCGGCGAGCGACATCGCCCTGGATGCCGGGACGCTGGATCGCATCGAGGCGATCCTCGACAACGCACCCGTCGCCGAGGACTAGGCCGCGGGCTTGCGGTCCGAGGCGACCATGGGGGAAGACGCCAAGTGGATGACCCAGATCCGACGCGGTGCGCTGGAGCTGTGCATCCTGTCGATCCTGGGGCGCGGCAAGCGCTATGGCTACGACATCGTGCAGGCGCTCACGGAGGCCGATGGCCTGGTGATCGGTGAAGGCACCATCTATCCCCTGCTCAATCGCCTGAAGCACGAGGGGCTCGTGGACGCCGAGTGGCAGTCCTCGCCCCAGGGGCCCCAGCGCAAGTACTACACCCTGACCCCGAAGGGCGAGACCCGGTTGATGCGCATGCGCGACGAGTGGCAGCGTTTCGCGACCGACGTCGAGCGCCTGCTCGGGCGGCAGGGCGACGAAGGGGGTGAGCGCGGATGAACCGCGAGCAAGCCGGCCTGGTGGAGGCCTACCTGCAGCGCCTCGCGCGTGGGATGCGGGGCGCCTCGAAGGACGTCGCGCGTGAGGCGGAGCGCGAGATCCGAGCGCACATCGAGGATGCCCTGGGCGCCCTGCCGGCGCAGTCGCCCGAGGCGTTGATGCAGGTGCTCGAGCGGCTCGGGCGCCCCGAGGACTACGGACGCGATATGGCGCTGTTCATGATGGTCGATCGCGGCTATCGCGAGCGGTCGCTGCCGCACATGTTGCGCTCCACCTTGTTCTGGGCGCTGACCACGGTCACCGGCGCGGTGGTCGTGCTGGCCTTCGGCCTGCTCTTCGCCGCGGCCTCCGGCCTGTTGCTGTTGGGCGGGCTGGGACTGCGCGGCGCCGCGGGGGGCGCGGTGGCCTGGTCGGCCGGCGGGCAGCTGATCGCCGGGTTGCTGGCCTTGCTGGCGCTCCCGATGAGCGCCCGTTGGTTCGTCGGGCAATACGTGCGGCACGCCGTTCCGGGCAGCCAGGCGCGCCGCGCTGATCGCGAGGACTGGGCGCGTCGCACCGAACGGCGCATCCTCGTCACGGCCGCGGCAGGCTTCGCGCTGAGCCTGGCGGCCGGCCTGGCATCCGGCGGATTCACGATCCAGCCGGGTGAGGGGCTGGTCGATCTGCTGACGCGACTGCGACCGAGCGGCGCCACGCCCTGGGCCTGGCTGTGCGGCCTGGGCCTGCTGCTGCTCGGCCTGGCGCCGCTCATCGGGGTCGCCTGGTCCGCGCTCCGACAGGGCTCCGAGCCCGAAATCGACCAATAGGACCCGTCTTGGACAATTGGGGCTTGACAAGCCCGATCGGGTTGCGTAGAATGCTCTTTGCGATTGCACTACCGGCAATTACAGACAAGGTGATACGCGTTCCAGACGGTCGGGACAACTGAGCCAAGTCGGACCGCGGCCTAGGCGGCCGCTGTTTTTTGCCCAAGTCGTGCGGTCACACGAACCTTAACAGCAACAGAGAGAGAGAAAACGGGTCAGCCCTGAAACAGAGGGTTACCGGGTCCGAGGGATTGGGCCCGGGTTGTCGGGACGGCTGCGGCCGGCTCGGCGATGCGAAACAACGCGCAAAGCTCATGAAGAGTTTGATCCTGGCTCAGGATGAACGCTGGCGGTGTGCTTAACACATGCAAGTCGAACGCACAGCCTCGGATACTTCGGTAGCTGAGGTGGGTGAGTGGCGAACGGGTGCGTAACACGTAGGAACCTGCCTTGGAGAGGGGGACAACCGTTGGAAACGACGGCTAATCCCGCATGGTCCCGCAAGGGTAAAGCTTCGGCGCTCCAAGATGGGCCTGCGGCCTATCAGGTAGTTGGTGGGGTAATGGCCTACCAAGCCGACGACGGGTAGGGGGCGTGAGAGCGTGGCCCCCCACACGGGAACTGAGACACGGTCCCGACGCCTACGGGCGGCAGCAGTGAGGAATCTTGCACAATGGGGGAAACCCTGATGCAGCGACACCGCGTGCGGGATGAAGGCCTTCGGGTCGTAAACCGCTTTTCTGAGGGACGAGGAAGGACGGTACCTCAGGAATAAGTCCCGGCTAACTACGTGCCAGCAGCCGCGGTAAAACGTAGGGGGCGAGCGTTATCCGGAATCACTGGGCGTAAAGGGCGTCTAGGCGGCCACGTAAGTCTCGCGTGAAAGCTCCCGGCTCAACTGGGAGAGGGCGCGGGAAACTGTGTGGCTCGAGACTCGGAGAGGGGTGCGGAATTCCCGGTGGAGTGGTGAAATGCGTTGAGATCGGGAGGAACACCAGTAGCGAAGGCGGCACCCTGGCCGAGTTCTGACGCTGAAGCGCGATAGCGTGGGGAGCGAACGGGATTAGATACCCCGGTAGTCCACGCCGTAAACGATGACAACTAGGTGTCGGGCATCCAAGGATGTTCGGTATCGCAGCTAACGCGATAAGTTGTCCGCCTGGGGAGTACGGCCGCAAGGCTAAAACTCAAAGGAATTGACGGGGGCCCGCACAAGCAGCGGAGCGTGTGGTTTAATTCGATGCAACGCGAAGAACCTTACCTGGCCTTGACATGCAAGTGGTAGGGAACCGAAAGGGGACCGACCTTCGGGAGCTTGCACAGGTGCTGCATGGCTGTCGTCAGCTCGTGCCGTGAGGTGTTGGGTTAAGTCCCGCAACGAGCGCAACCCTTAGCGTATGTTTCACGTGTCATGCGCGACCGCCGGCGTAAGCCGGAGGAAGGTGGGGATGACGTCAAGTCAGCATGGTCCTTATGGCCAGGGCTACACACACGCTACAATGGCCGGTACAATGGGTAGCCACACCGCGAGGTGGAGCCAATCCCCAAAGCCGGTCTCAGTTCGGATCGGAGTCTGCAACTCGACTCCGTGAAGGCGGAGTTGCTAGTAACCGCAGGTCAGCCATACTGCGGTGAATACGTTCCCGGGCCTTGTACACACCGCCCGTCACGTCATGGGAGTCGGCCACACTTGAAGTCGGTTAAGAGATACTTCTCGGCTGCCTAGAGTGGGGCTGGCGACTGGGACGAAGTCGTAACAAGGTAGCTGTACCGGAAGGTGCGGCTGGATCACCTCCTTTTAGGGAGACCGTCGCCTTCGGGCGACCATCCCATCCACCTGTTTTCTCTCTCTCTGTTGGTGTTGAGGCTCGGCTGAGCCGCGCGCCTTCGCCAAGCTCCGATCCGGCTCTCGCCTGGTCGGAAGGGCGGCGCGGGGCTGTAGCTCAGCGGGAGAGCACCTGCTTTGCAAGCAGGGGGTCAGGGGTTCGAATCCCCTCAGCTCCACTCAACACACGGTGCTGGGGCGTCGGGCTTGACTTCGTTGAGATGGTGTGGTAAGATCAAGCTTCGTCGATAAACCTCAACAACCACACGGGTCTGGTCTGCTGACCCCTGACGCTGAGCTTCGCGCTCCGCGGCAAGGGTCAGCCGACGAGGCTGAGCGGGCCGGCAATGTTGCTGGCTCGGGTGGCACCTTAACAGCTGAACAAGAGCCGAGGACTCTCTGCGGAAGAACATGGAAGAAGTTAAGAAGGGCGCACGGGGGATGCCTTGGCACGGTAGGCCGATGAAGGACGTGGTTGGCTGCGATAAGCCTCGGGAAGTTGCCAGCAAGCGTTGATCCGAGGATTTCCGAATGGGGTAACCCGGCATGGTTCATAGCCATGTCACCCCGCACTGAATACATAGGTGCGCGGGAGGGCACCCGGGGAACTGAAACATCTCAGTACCCGGAGGAAAAGAGAGTATTCCCTGAGTAGTGGTGAGCGAAAGGGGAAAAGCCCAAACCAGTGTCGTGTAAGCGAGCAGGCGTTGCGGCACTGGGGTTGTACGGCGTAATGGGGAAAGCTGCTCTGACCCACGAAGTTACAAAACCTCCACCTAGCCGAAGACTACTGGAAAGGGTCGCCATAGCGGGTGAAAGCCCCGTAGGCGAAAGGTGTAGGACTTCGATTACGTTCGTGAGTACCACGGGGCACGTGAAATCCTGTGGGAATCTGGGTGGACCACCACCTAAGGCTAAACACCTACCGTGACCGATAGTGGACAAGTACCGTGAGGGAAAGGTGAAAAGTACCCCGGCGAGGGGAGTGAAATAGAACCTGAAACCGTGTGCCTACAAGCTGTGGGAGGGCTATGCCCGTAAGGGAATGCCTGACCGCGTGCCTTTTGGAGAATGATCCGGCGAGTTACCCTCTGTCGCAAGGTTAAGGGATGCACACCCGAAGCCGTAGCGAAAGCGAGTCTGAATAGGGCGCGACAGTGGCAGGGGGTAGACCCGAAACCTGGTGAGCTTACCATGGCCAGGGTGAAGCGGGAGTAATATCCCGTGGAGGCCCGAACCGACCAATGATGCAAAATTGGCGGATGAGTTGTGGTAAGGGGTGAAATGCCAAACGAACCAGGAGATAGCTGGTTCTCCCCGAAATCGCTCTAGGGCGAGCCTCGTAATGTCGTTGTCGGAGGTAGAGCACTGGATGGGCTAGGGGGCGTCAAGCTTACCAAACCCAACCAAACTCCGAATGCCGGCAACGCAAGTTACGGGAGTTGGACAGTGGGAGATGAGTTCCATTGTCGAAAGGGAAACAGCCCAGACCGCCAGCTAAGGTCCCGAAGTACATGCTAAGTGGGAAAGGTAGTGGGCGTACAGAGACAGCCAGGAGGTTGGCTTAGAAGCAGCCACCCTTTAAAGAGTGAGTAACATCTCACTGGTCAAGTGCTCCTGCGCCGAAAATGTAGCGGGGCTAAGCATGTCACCGAAGCTGCGGAGAGCAGTCGTCTAGACTGCTTTGGTAGGGGAGCGTTCCTTGTTCATTGAAGCTGTACCGTGAGGAGCAGTGGAGGACAAGGAAGTGAGAATGCCGGAATGAGTAGCGTAAAATGCGTGTGAACCGCATTCACCGAAAGCCCAAGGGTTCCGACGGAAGGTCGTTCCTCGTCGGGTTAGTCGGGCCTAAGCCGAGGGCGTAAGCCGTAGGCGATGGACAACAGGTTAATATTCCTGTACCGATTGCATCGAGTGATGGGGGGACGCCGAAGGGTAGGCCAGCCGGGTGATGGAAATCCCGGTTCCAAGCGTGTAGACCGTTGATCCGCCCAGGTAAATCCGGGAGGTTAGGTCAAGGCGTGATGGTTAAGCTGTGTAATGCAGCGATGTGGTTGATCCCATGCGGCCAAGAAAAGCCTCTAAACGTTGAAGTGCAATCGCCCGTACCGCAAACCAACACCGGTGGGCAGGTCGAGTAGACCAAGGTGATCGAGAGAACCCTCGTTAAGGAACTCGGCAAAATGGAGCCGTAACTTCGGGAGAAGGCTCGCCCCTGGACTTGTAGCCACTTGCTGGTGAAGGGTCTGGGGGTCGCAGAGAAACGGCCCAGGCGACTGTTTACCAAAAACACAGGTCTCTGCTAACGCGCAAGCGGACGTATAGGGGCTGACGCCTGCCCAGTGCCCGAAGGTTAAGGGGATTAGTTAGCGCAAGCGAAGCTTTGAACCGAAGCCCGGGTGAACGGCGGCCGTAACTATAACGGTCCTAAGGTAGCGAAATTCCTTGTCGGGTAAGTTCCGACCCGCACGAAAGGCGTAACGATCTGGGCACTGTCTCAACGAGGGACTCGGCGAAATTGAAATCTGCGTGAAGATGCGCAGTACCCGCAGCAGGACAAAAAGACCCCGTGGAGCTTTACTACAGCTTGCCATTGCGTCTGGGCTGTGCTTGTGTAGGATAGGTGGGAGGCTGTGAAACCGGGCCGCCAGGTTCGGTGGAGCCATCCTTGAAATACCACCCTGGTACAGTCGAGGCCCTAACGGTCGACCGTGATCCGGTGACCGGACAGTGGCTGGTGGGTAGTTTGACTGGGGCGGTCGCCTCCGAAAGAGTAACGGAGGCGCCCAAAGGTCACCTCAGGCCGAATGGAAACCGGCCGACGAGTGTAAAGGCATAAGGTGGCTTTACTGCAAGACGGACATGTCGAGCAGTTGCGAAAGCAGGGCTTAGTGATCCCACGGTACCGAGTGGAAGGGCCGTGGCTTAACGGATAAAAGCTACCCCGGGGATAACAGGCTAGTCATGCCCAAGCGTCCACAGCGACGGCATGGCTCGGCACCTCGATGTCGGCTCGTCCCATCCTGGGGCTGAAGCAGGTCCCAAGGGTTTGGCTGTTCGCCAATTAAAGGGGCACGCGAGCTGGGTTCAGAACGTCGTGAGACAGTTCGGTCTCTATCCGCTGTGGGCGTAGGTGATTTGAGGAGAGCTGCCCCTAGTACGAGAGGACCGGGGTGGACCGACCTCTGGTGGGCCGGTTGTGGCGCCAGCTGCATCGCCGGGTAGCCAAGTCGGGCAGGGATAACCGCTGAAAGCATCTAAGTGGGAAGCCCCCTTCGAGATGAGATCACCCTCCGGGAAACCGGGTAAGCGCGGTGGTAGACCACCACTTCGATAGGGCGGAGGTGTAAGAGCTGCGAGGCTCTCAGCTGACCGCTACTAACGCGCGAGAGGCTTCTTCTTCTTCCGCAGAGAGTCTTAGGTTCTTGTTCAGCTCTTAGGGTGCCACCCGGCAACGGGCGGCCCCGGAGTTACCATATAAATACGCAATCAGATCGTGAAACACGAGTCTGGTGGTGATTCTAGCGGCAGTGGTACACCTGGTCCCATCTCGAACCCAGTAGTTAAGCCTGCCAGCGCCGATGGTACTGCAAGGGCGACCTTGTGGGAGAGTAGGTCATCGCCTTCAGACTCGTTTTCTTTTTGCGTTAAGGCCAGGTCGGTTGCGCGCCGATGCGCCGCGATCTCACTGCAGGCGGCGGCTCGTGCCGGTTGGTGCCCGGCGCGGCGACCGGCGGTCAGCCCAGGGGGCCGAGGATCCTGACCTTGGGATCCGCGGCCGTCTCGGCGCGCTCAGGCTTGGGGCGGCGGGTTCGGCTGGCGCGGCTGCGGATGGCTCGCGTTGCGGAAGCGCTGCAGGTTGTCGCTGAGCGCTTGGACGATTGCCGGCATCGCGTCGCGCGAGATGACGACCCGTACTTGCGGCTGGATCTTGAGGGCGTCGGGGAGCTCGTTGGGGTTTGTCGGCGGGATCACGCAGCCGAAGACGACGAAGAACTCCGGGCCGCCATGCGACACCTGCACTTGATTGGCATAGACCAGGGGGACCTCGTCGGACTCGTCCCACTCCAGACGAATGGCGACCTGGAAGTTGGGGGCCTGACGTTCGGCGGAGCCTTCACGGCGCGGCGAATCATCGGACATGGTGAGACTCCTTGGGTGGTTCGTGGGTCCGGGCTTCGGCCGGCGGCGTCAGGTGCCGAAGAGCCGATCGCCGGCGTCGCCGAGGCCGGGCAAGATGTAGCCGCTGGGCCAGCCATCGTCCGTGGTCGTCAGGCGATCGTCCCGCGCCGCCAGGTAGAGGTCGGCGTTGGGATGTTCGGCAAGGAGGCGTCCGATGCCTTCGGGCGCGCCGATGATCGCGATCACCTGGGGTCGGACGACACCGGCCACGCGCAGCATGTCCAGGACGGCGACCGCGGTGCCGGCGGTGGCCAGCATGGGGTCGAGCACGAAGACCGTGTGCTCGGCAAGGGCGTCTTTTTTCAGCTTGTTGTAGTAGGCCACCGGTTCGAGGCTGCGATCGTCGCGGTAGAGCCCGAGGTGCCATACGCTCGCCTGCGGCACCAGTCGCTGAGCCGATGCCACCATCCCGAGCCCGGCGCGCAGGATCGGTACGAAGGCGATCGGCCGCGCCAATGCCTCGCCAGGCGTCTGGGCCAAGGGGGTCTGGACGGTCTCCGCAACCGTCTCGAGCTGGGCCATCGCCCGAAGCAGCAGCATGGTGGCGATCCGATCGACCAGCGACCGGAAGGTCTCGGAGTCGGTCTGCTGGTCGCGCAGGCGCGTCATCCAGACGCGCAGCAACGGATGGTCGACGATCTCGAGTCGGGATTGCCCCTGCATCCTCATGCTCCTGGTCGGCGCCGATCAGGCTGCAGTATAGCCGGCGGATCGGTGGCGGCCCAGCGCTCGGCGCGCCCCTCGGTCGCGCCCTTCGGTGTCGATGGTGGCGTCCCTGCCGCTGTGGTATACTCTCCGGCTCTAGAGGAACATGTGTCCTATGGCGATCGAGCGCGAGCGTGACATATCCCCCGAGCGCAAGCCCGACGACGTCGTCGAGGTCTCGCTCAGGCCGCGCCGGCTCGAGGAGTACATCGGGCAGGATCGCGTGCGGGCCAACCTCGAGATCCTCTTGGAGGCGGCGCGGGCGCGCAGCGAGGCGCTCGATCACGTGCTTTTCTACGGTCCGCCTGGGCTTGGCAAGACCACGCTCTCGTTCATCATCGCCAACGAGATGGGGGTCACGCTGCGGACGACCTCGGGGCCGGCCATCGAGCGGGCCGGCGACCTCGCCGCGATCCTGACCAACCTGGGACCTCACGACGTCCTGTTCATCGACGAGGTGCACCGGCTGCGCAGCGACGTCGAGGAGGTGTTGTACTCGGCGATGGAGGACTTCGCCCTGGACATCGTGGTGGGCAAGGGGCCGTCCGCGCGCAGCATTCGGCTCAATCTGCCCCCCTTTTCGGTGGTTGGGGCCACGACGCGTCCGGCCATGCTGACCGCCCCGCTGCGCGACCGGTTCGGCGCCGTCTACCGGCTCGACTTCTACGATCTGCCGGCCATGGTTCAGATCGTGGTCCGGGGCGCCGCCGTGCTCGGTGTCGAGATCGCGCGGCCCGGCGCGGTCGCGATCGCCAGCCGGTCGCGGGGCACGCCGCGCGTGGCGCTGCGGCTGCTCCGCCGGGTTCGGGATTTCGCCGAAGTGCGTGCCGAAGGGGTCATCGACGCCTCCGTCGCCGCGCAGGCGCTCGAGATGCTCGACATCGATCCCTTGGGGCTGGACGAGCTCGATCGCCGCGTGCTCGAGGCGCTGATCCTGAAGTTCGGCGGCGGCCCGGTCGGCCTGGACACGATCGCGGCTTCCTTGGCCGAGGAGGCGGGGACGGTCGAGGACGTCGTCGAGCCCTACCTGCTGCAGCTGGGCTTCATCGAGCGCACGCCCCGCGGGCGGCTGGCGACACGCCGCGCCTACGAGCATCTCGGCGTGCCTTACGAGGAGCCGGCGGCAGCGCCCGAGCTGCCCGACCAGCGACCGCTCTTCTGATCCCGCGTGGCCGACCCTCGCAGCGGCGAGATCGTCGGCCGTACTGCGAGCGCCGGCTTCGATCCGCCGCGCCAGCCAACGGAGTTCCCAACCCATGAGCCCATCGCCCGAGCTCAACGAGCAGCTCAACCTCATCCTTACCCTGGTGACGCTCGGCTTCTTCGGCGCCGTGCTCTCGCTCACCTATGTCGTCGAGCGATCGGGTGTGCAAGCGCTGCGCTGGCTGCTCTACATCGTCTTGGCCGGGATTCTCGCCTGGACGGCCGGGATCGGCCTCGTGCTGAGCAGCAGCCGCGCCTTCGTGGACGAGGAAGCGTTGGCCGCCGCGTTCGATGCGGCCTTCCCGACGGTCGAGGCGGATGCGGCGTCGGGCGCCGACGTCGGACCCGCGGCCGCTCCCCGGGGCGATGCGCCGTCGGCGGAGCCGGGCCGGTCGAGCGTGTCGGATGACCGGGCGGCAGCCCTCGTCGCGATCGGGAACTGGGCGCTCGGCCTGGCGCTGCTCGGACTGCTGCTGCTTCTGCCCTGGACCCGCCGGTTCCTGGCGCGGCTGATCCCGATCGACCCGCAGCGCCCCGTGCACCTGGTCGCGCTCGAGTACGCGCTGCTGTTGGTCTTCGTCTCGGCGGCCACGGGCATCTTCGTCGACCTGGCCTTGCAGGACCCGAGCGGTTCGACGCTCGAGGGACTGGGGAGCGCGACCAGCTTGACCGCGCTATGGGCCCAGGCGGGCGGCTTCGTGCTGATCGCGGTGTTCGGTGTGGGGCTTGGCGTCGCGCGAAGCGGTCGCGAGACGCTCGAGCGGCTCGGCCTGACGCAGCGCTTTCGTCCACGCTGGTGGCTGGGCATGACCCTGGCGGGCCTCGCGGCAGGCTTCGCCATCGATCAGCTCTGGTCGCTGGCCTCGCCCGAGACGCTCGAGAACGTCGAGACGATCACCGATGCCCTGTTCGGCGGCCTCATCCAGACCGGGCTGCCCGGGGCGCTGACCATCGGTCTTTCGGCGGGCATCGGCGAGGAGCTGCTGTTCCGGGGCGCGGCTCAGCCCCGCTTCGGAATCCTGTTCACGTCGCTGCTCTTTGCAGCGGTGCACACGCAATACAGCGTCTCGCCGGCCCTGCTGCAGATCTTCGTGGTCGGGATCCTGCTCGGCCTGACCCGCCAGCGTGCCGGCACGCTCACCGCCATCGGCGTTCATGCCAGCTACAACTTCGTGCTGGCCCTGGTCTCGATGTGTGCCTCGGACGTCCTGAGCTGTCCCTGGTAGTGAGCCGGCGTCGAGCGACGCCGGGCTGACTGCCCAGCAGACCGAAAAGCGGGCGGCACCCCCCGAGGGTGCCGCCCGCTGCTCATGCATTCGACCCGGCTGTCGACCGACGGGCTGGGGCGCGCCTAGCCGTCGGAGCCCGAGTCGGAGCCGTCGCCGCCTTCGCTTCCGTCGCCGGCCGCATCGCCATCGCTGGTCGCGCTGTCGGCGGCATCGGCGTCCGTCGTGTCATCGGCCGGGGCCGCGGCATCCGATGCGCCCGCGCCGCCCGCGCCGATCTCGGAGTAGGGCAGCAAGCTTTCGGCCAGGGCCAGCACCTGAGCTCGCGGCAGGCCCTTGCCGCGCAGCTCGACGTTGATGCCGTCGCGCTCGAAGACCAGCACCTCGGAGTCGCCGTCGCGGCTCTGCTTGGCCGGAACGCCCGACACCTCGACGTCATCCCCTTCGCCCAGGTCACCGCGGGCGATCGATTGCACCAGGATCAGCGTTCCGCCAGCCTGGAAATCGTAGATGAAGCGCACGGCCGGCAGGGCCGGGTTCTCGATGCCCTCGATCGGTTGGATGAGGTGCACCACCGATCGGGCGGCACCCTTCGGCAAGGCACTCGGTTCGAGGGGCGTGAAGGGCAGGCCGTCGACCGCCTCCTCGAATCGGACCGTGCGGCGTTGGCCCTGCTCGACCAGGCTGCGCTTGGCCGGGGCCGCATCGGCCGGGCTGGCTTCCTCGCTGGTCGACGCGGCGCCGCTCGGATCGCCCGTCGTCGCGTCGCTCGTCTCGCCCGGGGCGGTGGCATCCTGTTCGACCGCGCCGTCACCTGACGTCGCGTCGCTTGCCGGCGCCGCGCCCTTGCAGCCCACCAGACCGAGCGCCACGACGCCGATGGCCAGGATTCGTGTCCATCGCGTGACCATCATCCTCGTCACTCCTTTGTCCGCGGCAGCGGGCTCGGCCGCCGGCCGCTCCGGATCGTCCCATGAAAAGCGCCCCGCTGTGGGGGCGCCGATCAATGATAGGCCCGCCCGAGTCGGGGTCAAGGGGCGAGCGCGTAGGGCGCCGCGACGTCGATGGCGATCAGCCAGGTGTTGCCCGGCCGCAGGGTCAGGCGCGCGCCGTCGGCGCCGCTCAGCCGCAGCGGCGCGCGGTCGTCGGCGCGCTGCCAGGCGCCTTCCACGACCCGACCGTCGCGCAGGAGGCGGAGGCCGCCCTCGCCCACCCAGGCCGACTCCCGCCCGGGCCCTCCGTCGAGCAGGAGCAGCAGCAGGTTGGCCGAGGTCAGCGGCTCGCCCGTGTCGGCGTCCAGCACGGCGGTCAGATCCTGGCCTTCGGCACGGTAGCGCTGCCAGACTTCGAAGGGCGCCGCGTAGCGCCAGACCGTCGCGCGGTCGGCCGACCAGGGCAGGGTCAGCGCGCCGACCGGCTCGCCACCGGGCGGCGCCTCGTCGAATCGCCATTCGGGAGCGGGCGGTGGCCCGGTCGGCGTGGGCAGCGGGTCGGCGCCGCGCGAGGTCGACGCCGACGCCCCGGTGTCCAGGGACAGCTGGATCAGCGGGATGCCCGCATCGACGAAGGCCGTGGACGTATCCGGGTCGGCGCCCGATGCCAGCAGCTGTGCCGCGCCAAACATCCGGGAGATGGTGAGCTGCAGGGCTTCCGCCCGCCCCACCGGGCCGAGCGCGGGCCGGCTGCCTGCCGGACGCAGTGACAGCCCGGTCAGCGTCCAGGATTCGACCGGCGCCGATCCGTCCATCGCCGGGGCTGGCGGCGCTTCGACCACCCACTCCAGGGCTTGCAGCCCGGAGACCTGGTCCGGCACGGCGTCAAAGCGGACGGCGTAGGCGAGCGGCCGGCCCTCCACCCGATCGGCGTCGCCGGCCGGCAGGCCGACGAGCGGGTTGAGGTTGCGGGCGAAGGCGGCCTCGGCCGAGGTGTGCGTCGGCGTGGGAATCCCGGTTGCCGACGCGTCCCAGCTCGGGGATTCCGACGGGGCCGGTGCCGTGCCGGGCCGAGCTGGCGCGCAGCCGCTCGCCAGGCAAGCAAGGGCGATCAGCCACCCGGTTCGATGGCCGCGCCGGCCCTCGGCCGGCCGCCGTCCCCCGACGCGAGGTCGCCAGGCGCCGTGCGCGCTGCGCCTCACCCGTCTTCGCCGAAGCGCCCGAGTCGTGGCGGGTCGAAGGCCTCGTCGAGCTCGTCTTCACCGATCTCGTCCCAGCCCCTGTCCGTCTCGCCCCGAGTCTCCGCTTCGCCGCCCTCGAAGCGGTTGCGGGAGGCGACGGCGCGATGCAGGCCCGTCCCCGGCTGGGCAAAGGGCGTCAGGGCGAGGACCAGAGCCTTCAAGCTCGGCTGGCCGTCCTCGAGCGGGGGCTCGACCGCGATCACCTCGACTTCGAGCAGCAGGTCCACCGTCTCGAGACGGGCCGAACGTCCGGGCACGGCCGGCACCAGTCGACGGTCGCTGAGCCGAGCGCGCAACACCGGGTCTTCGTAGGTGCGTTGGGTCACGAAGGTGAGGGTGGGCGTCCGGCTGGTCTGGTCGACGTCATCACGGTCGCTGAACCAGAGGTCGAGCGTGTTCACCCCGCCGATGGGCTGCGCCATCAACCCGGCGCCGCCGACCAGGGCCCCGCGCGGATCGTAGACCAGCCAGGTGTGGATCGTCTGCACGTCTTCGATGTGATAGCGCGCATCGACCGTCTGTCCGAGCTCGACCCGAGCGGGCTGCCAGCTGGGCGAGCCCGTGCCACGGCGGCGAGCGGCGAGGGCCGGACTGGCCGGCAGAACCCGCGGCGCCGAATCGATCGACCGGGCCGGTTGCACGGTCACCTGCGGCAGTGGCCGGGTGGCATCGAGGTCTTCGCGGATCTCGACCCTGGCGACCGGGGCCGCCGTGGCCCTGGCGGGCGGTTGCGGCTCGGTGGGTGGCGCCGAAGCCCGGGACGCCGAGCCTCGCGTCGACGTGGCGCTGGGGCGGGCGGCCAAGGTGGCCCAGGGTCCTCCCTTGCCCTTGCGCCAGTGCCACCAGGACCAGAGTCCGAAGAGGCTGGCCAGGAAGACGCCCGTCAGCGCGATCAACGATACCCAGTACCAGATCGTGGGCCAATCGAGGCTGTCGTCGGCCAGCGGCGAGGACGTCGCCGGCGCGTCTGCCGGGATCGCGTTCAAGCCCGAACCCGCCGGCTGTTCCGCCCGAGCGGCGGCCGCGGCCACCACGTCCGGCGCGCTCAGGTCGATGCCCAGTCCGCGAGCCAGCGCGCTCGCGTTGGCCCCGACGCTGCCCGGCTCGGCGCTGAGCTCGCGCAGGTTGACGCCGAGCGTGATGCCGTCCAGGTCGTCCAGCAGGCTGCTGGCCCGTCCGATGTCGCCGGCCTGCGCGTAGGCGTCGGCGACCAGCTGCACGTAGTCGGCCTGCGAGGCCGGGTCGAGCTGGGCCGGCGTGGCCGGCCCCCAGGTCACCGGGAAGAGCCACCAGCCGAGCAGCCACCAACCGATCAGAAGGCCGGCCAGGAAGCTGGCGATCGGCACCAGGCGGGGTGGTACGGACCCGGCGCCCCGGCCGGATGGAGGCCGATCGACCGGCGCGTCATCCATGGGCATGTTCACGGCAGCGCTCCTCTGAATTGCTGCGGGCCGGTTTCTGGCATCGGGCCGACGTCGGACCGCTCGATCCGGCCTCGGGCGCGCGGGCGCCCGGTCGGCTCACACGGCGCTCGGCACCAGGCTCGGTTCGCGGGCCACGCCGCTGAGCACTTCCGCGCCGTCGGGCCCGATCAAGACCATGTCCTCGATGCGCACGCCGAAGCGGCCCGGAAGGTAGATGCCGGGCTCGACCGTCACGACCATGCCCGGCTCCAGCGGGGCATCGCCAGCCAGCTGGCTCAGACGCGGCAGCTCGTGGACGTCCAGGCCGACGCCGTGGCCCAGACTGTGACCGAAGTGATCGCCATAGCCCGCCTCGGTGATCGGATCGCGGGCCAGCGCATCGCCTTCGGGGCCGGTCAGCCCGGCCCGCAGGCCGGCCTCGGCGGCCCGATTGGCCGCGCTGACGATCTGCCATACGGCCGCGTAGTCCGGATCGGTGGCCGGGCCGATCGAGAAGGTGCGCGTCAGGTCGCTGCAGTAGCCGTCGACCCGCGCGCCCATGTCGATGACGATTGGCTCGCCGGCCGCGATCGGCCGATCCGAAGGATGATGGTGCGGCAGGGCGCCGTTCTCGCCGGCGGCCACGATGGTGTCGAAGGCCAGGCTCTCGGCGCCCCGCTCGCGCAAGAAGACCTCCAGCTGCCAGGCCAGCTCAAGCTCGGTCATGCCGGGCCGGGCGATCGCGTAGGCGTGCTCCATCGCCTGGTCCGCCAGGCGCACGGCGCGGCGGATGATGGCGATCTCGTCCGCATCCTTGATCGCCCGCAGCCGAGTCACCAGGCCATCGGTCGCCTGCCAGTCGATGTCCGGCAGCGCCTTGCGGAGGCCCTCGAGCTGCGCGACGCTCAGGTGCTCGGCTTCGAAACCGACCCGGCGCGCGCCGAGCGCGGTCAGGAGCGTATTCAGCGTCTGGTTCGTCTGATAGCCGGCCCGCACCAGCTCGAAGTCCGGCGCCTGACGTTCGACCTGTTCGTAGTAGCGGCTGTCGCTGATCAGGTGCGCCGTGCTCGTGCCGAGCACGACGCTGCCCGCGCTGCCGGTGAAGCCGGTCAACCAACGACGGTTCGAGCCGCTGGAGATCACGATGGCGTCGAGCGACTTATCGGCCAGTTGCTGCCGGAGGGCATCGACGCGGGCTGAGGGTTGACGCATGTGGGGTTCCTTCTGGGGATCTGGTCCGGGTCGGCGCCCGGTCTATTCGAAGGCCGTGCTCGGCCGAGTCGCCGCCGGTTCGGGGCCGGTCTCGGCCAGCTCGGCCGGCGGTGCCGAGGCGGGCAGGTCCGGCTCCGCGGCAGCGCTCGCGGCCGGTACCATCTGGGCTCGACCGACCTGCAAACGCGGATGCGCCCCGCGGTAGGCCTGGCGGAGCCGCTCCTGGCTGACGTGGGTGTAGACCTGGGTGGTCGCCAGGTTCTGGTGGCCGAGCAGCTCCTGGACCACGCGCAGATCGGCCCCACCGTCCATCAGGTGGGTTGCGAAGCTGTGCCGCAGGACGTGCGGCGTGACCCGCTGATCGATGCCGGCCGCCCCTGCGGCCGCCGCGATGATGCGCTGCACCGAGCGCGCCGTCAACCGACCGCCGCGCTGGTTCAGGAACAGGGCCTCGTTCGGTCGTTTGGCCGCGGCGGCCAATGCCGGCCGGCCGGCCTGTTGGTAGCGTGCGATGGCGTTCACGGCGCTGCGGCCGATCAGAGCCACCCGTTCGCGATCGCCCTTGCCGGTCACCCTGAGCGTGCGGCTGGGCAGGCTCAGGTCGCGCAGGTCCAGACCGACGAGCTCGGCCACGCGCAGGCCGCCACCGTAGAGGCACTCGAGCATGGCCCGGTCGCGCAATCCGGCGGGCTCGTCCCCGGCCGGTGCCTCCAGCAGATCGGCGGCCTGGTCGGCCGTCAACACGCGGGGCAGGCGCTTGGGGGCCCGGGGCAGCGGACAGCTGGCGAAGGGGTCGCGTGGCGCCAGGCCCTCGCGCGACAGGAAGCGGCCGAAGGCGCGCAGCTCGCTGGCCCGGCGTGCGACGCTGGCTCGCGCGATGCCGCGGCCGGCCAGCCAGCCTTGGTAGCGCCGGAGCAGGCGCGCGTCGATGTCGTCCCAGCCGCGGACGCCCGAGGCCTCGAAGAAGTCGAGCGCCTCCGCGATCTCGCGGCCGTAGTTGCGCACCGTGTAGGGTGACGCGTTCCGTACCGCGACGAGCTGGTCGATGTAGCGCTCGGCGGCGGTTCGCATGTCCATCGCGACAATCTTAGCCGGCGGCTCTGGCGGCGACGAATTGGCGTGTCCGCCGCGCCTAGAGCAGCTCGGAGCGCCCCTCGGCTCGAAGCCGGTCGACGATGGCCTTGACCTCCTGGGCGCGATCCCGGTGGCAGACCAGCAGCGCGTCCGGGCTGTCGATGACGATCATGTCCGCGAGCCCGATGGTGGCGACCAGGCGCCCGCCGGGCGCGAAGATCAGGCTGTCGCGCGTGTCGATGCCCAGGTGCTGGCCGACCACCGCGTTGCCCTGCGCGTCGCGGTCGAGGGCCTCGAGCAGCGCCGGCCAGGCGCCGATGTCGCGCCAGCCGAAATCGACCGGCAGACAGGCGACCCGCTCGGCGCGCTCCATGATGCCGTAGTCGATGGTGGTGCGGTCCTCGATGCGCTGCCAGATCTCGGGCAGACCGGTCTCCAGCGCGCCCGAGCCGGCTCGGGCACCGATCTCGTCCAGCAGGCCGGCCAAGGCCGGCAGCTGCGTTCGGAAGGCCTCGGCGATGGTCGGGATCGACCAAGCGAACATGCCGCTGTTCCACACGAAGCGGCCGCTGGCCAGAAAGGCCTCGGCGCGCGGCCGGTCGGGCTTCTCGACGAAGCGCGCCACCGCATGGGCCAGCACCGCGCCGTCGTCACGGCGCGGTGCGTCGAGCGGATCGCCCAGCTCGACGTAGCCGTAGCCCGTCTCGGGCGAGGTCGGCCGAATGCCGAAGGTGACCAGATAGCCGGCGCGCGCGACGGACGCGGCCCGGGCGAGGGCCAGGCGCAGCTCGGCCTCGGGCTCGATCAGGTGGTCGGCGGTGAGCACGCACATCAGCGCCCGGGGCGCCCGGGCGCGAATCAGGGCCATGCCGAGTCCCACCGCGGCGGCGGTGCCCAACGGCGCCGGCTCGCCGACGACCTGCCCGACCGGCAGCTCGGGCAGCGCGGCGCGCACATCGGCGACGGTGTCGGCGGCCGTGATCACGTAGATCCGCTCGGGCGGGATCAGCGGCGCCAGCCGAGTGGTCGCGATCTCGAGCATCGAACGACCGTCGATGAGGCGCAGGAGCTGCTTGGGCCGGGCGCGGCGCGAGTAGGGCCACAGGCGGGTGCCGCTGCCGCCGGCCAGGATCACCGCGTACAGATCCCCGGCGTCCGCCGCGTCGCCGCGGTCGGAGGGACTCAGTCCTTGCGCATCCATCGCATGCCTCCCACGTGTCTCACCAGGCCTTTCAGCTCCATCAGGGTCAGACGCCGAGCGACCTCGGCCACCGGGTGGCCGGTGAGGGCCGCCAGCGCGTCGATGTGCCGGGCGGCCTCGCCCAGGTGCGCCACCAGATCGGCCTCGGCCGGATCGCATGGCAGCACGCTGCGCGCGGCATTCTCTTCGGCGAGCTGCGTCAGGTCAAGCGCGGCCAGGATCTCCTCCGCCGAAAGCGCGACCCCGGCGCCATCGGCCAGCAGCTGGTTCGCGCCCGCGGCGCTGGCGCGAAAGATCTCGCCCGGCACGGCGAAGACGTCGCGGCCCTGCTCCAGCGCGGCCTTGGCGGTGATGACCGCGCCGCTCTTGTAGCCGGCCTCGACCACCAGGGTGGCCAGCGCCAGACCGCTGATGACGCGGTTGCGCGCCGGGAAGTTGGCCGGCCGGGGTTCGCTGCCGGGCGGCAGCTCGCTGACGAGGGCGCCGCGGACGGCGATCTCCTGGAACAGGTTGCGGTTGGAGCGTGGATAGGGCACGTCGACGCCGCAGCCGAGCACCGCCACCGTCAGGCCGCCGGCGTCCAGGGCGCTGCGGTGTGCCTCGGTGTCGATGCCCAGGGCCAGGCCCGAGACGATCGACAGGCCGGCCCGGGCCAGATCGCTCGACAAGCGCGCCGCCGCCCGCCGGCCGTAGTCCGAGCAGCGGCGCGTGCCCACCACCGCCACGCTCCGGACCGCCAGCAGGGCCGGATCCCCGCGCAGGTACAGCAGCCAGGGCGCCCGAGGCAGCCGGGCCAGCTGTGGCGGGTAGTCCGGCTCGCCCTTGATCAGGACCCGCGCGCCGGCCCGCTGGACCGCTTCGAGCAAGCGCTCCGGGTCCAGGCGTCGACGCGCGAGCCGCAGCGCGGAGCAGGTCCGTCGATCGAGCAGGTCCTGGAGCTCGGTCTCGGGTGCCGACCAGGCCCGTTCTGGCGTGCCGAAGCGGGCGAGGAGCGCCGCCAGACGGGCGGCGCCGACGCCGGGAACATGGTTGAAGGCGACGAAGTAGGGGCGCTGGCGGGGATCGACGGCCGGGGATGCGTCGGGCGTTGGCGACGGATCATCGCGTGAGACGCAACTGCGTAGAGCTCGAGACATGCTGACACCACCCTGCGTGGGCTCGCGTGGGTGGCGCGGGGATGATGCTAGGTGCGGCAGCGGGTGGCGTCAAGCGCTGGGGTCGGCGTCGACACGCGACCTCCCTGCGCTGG
The DNA here is from genome assembly GCA_020634625.1 of Caldilineae bacterium. Taxonomy (GTDB): domain Bacteria; phylum Chloroflexota; class Anaerolineae; order Epilineales; family Epilineaceae; genus JACKBJ01. Next base: position 42,162 of record JACKBJ010000023.1, read on the forward strand.
GAACCCTTTGGGGGAGTCCGGTGTAGCATCGTGTTCGACAAGCATCGGTGTCGGAGACCCGGGAGGGGGGCGGGGTCGATCGGGCGTGACCGGCCAGATACGTCGGTCGTGCGGCAGGATCGTTGCGCACGCGACGTCGTGAGGCTTTGCGCTATTGGGGCGCGAGGCCGGCGGAGACGGGCGATTGAACGGCGGCGATGCAAACTACATGAGAACAGGTTCCGGCTAGGCGGAGAATGCACGGCGCGACACTCGCGACTCGAGCAGGCGGAGACGAGCGGCGAGCGCTGGTGATGTAGAGCTTGTGTCTCTGCCGACCTCAACCTTCGGTCAATGCGAGGCCAAGCTGAAGAGCCTGCTCGATGCTCAGGTTGCGGCCTTCCAGGTATGTCATGCGAAATGTCTCTGGATCGAGACGAGCCCTGGCAGTAACCTCGAGTGTTCGCTGCGCCTCGGGATCCGCATTGTCCAATTGCTGACCGAGATTTGCCAACACGGACTCGACTGCACCGAGCAGTCGCGAAGCGGATGCGACCCGGTTGGCCTCGATCTCCAGCGCCGCAAGATGCTGCAGGCACTCCGCCAGGTTCAACGTCATGCCTCGACGTCGAATCATCGCCAGCGCTTCAGCGAGGGCCTGTCGCGCCGACTCGGGCCGACCCGCTTCGCGCCAAGCCCGGCCGAGACTTGTCAAGCACATGAGGACTGCGGTTGGATGAGCCTGTTCCTTTGCCAGTGCCAATCCAGACTCAATATCGGATACGGCGCGCGTTGACTCGCCCAGAAGGACACGCGCCCAGCCGAGGTTGTTCCAGGCCACTGCGGTATAGAAGCCGTCGCCCGTTGACCGGTAGCGATCCAGGACTTCTCGACTTGCCGCAAGCGCTGCGTCCCAGTTTCCATCAACCTGGGACAGAAAGCTCCGACACATCGCCAACAAGGCTCGATCCCAGTCGCCGGTGTCGGGGCAGAGTACTCGTTCGGCTGCTGAGACATGCTCGCCGATGCGCGCACGCTCGCCCGAATGCAGCGCTTGCCAAGCATGTTGGGCGAGTGCGCGCATCTGCTCCGACACGTCACCGGCCTCGAGCGCAAGCTCTGCCGCCCGCGAGAAGTCGTCGCCTGCAGCGGAGACCTCACCAAGATAGATTCGCATCACGGCCAGCGTTCGCCTGGCACGGGCGCGAGAGCCCGGATCGGCGGATGTGCCCAACTCCAGCAGCTCCAGGAGGCGGTCTCGCGCCTCCACGAGGTCGCCCCGCTGGTACCACCAGTGATGCAGATCGCCCGCCATGCGTAGCCCGAGCGCCACGTTGCCGCCCTCGGCGCACCAGTCGAGGCTGGCGCGCAGGTTGTCGCGTTCTTCATCCAAGCGATCCAGCCAGCCGCGCTGCGCGGGGCCCTCCAGACCCGGCGCAGCGGTTGCCGCGAGCGCTGCCGTCCAACCCAGCAGTCGGTCACGCGTTGCTGGCCCTTCACCCGATGCCTCCAAGCGCTCCCGGGCATAGGCACGCAGGCTCTCGAGGAATCGGTAGCGGCTGGTCGTGCCGTCGGGTTCGACCTGGACCAGCGACTTGTCGACGAGCTGCGCCAGACGATCCATGACCTCGAGGTCGGCCAGCTCCGCGTCGACGACCACGGCCTCGGCTGCCTCCAGCCGCCAGCCACCGCGGAACACGG
>JACKBJ010000024.1 GCA_020634625.1 Caldilineae bacterium
GTCTGGCTTCGGCCCGCGCTCGATGGTCGCGAGCTCGACGGGCCCGTCAAGGCCGGGCTCGGCATCTGGCTGGTCGGAGGGCCGGGACCGGCGGAGGTCTGGCCGATGACGCGCGAGGGTCGGGCCCTGGACTGGCCGCTGCTGGCCGAAACGGTGCTCCGGCCGGCATCGCCGCCCGCGCTGCCGTCGGCGGCGCGGCTCGCGCCGTCGCCACGCTTCGGCGACGCGGTCGAGCTGGCGGGCCTGGCCTGGGCCGACGGCCCGGCCGGTGGCGCGCACCTCGATCTCTGGTGGCGGGTGCTGACGCCGCTCGCGCGCGACTACCCGGTCTTCGTCCAGGTGCTGGGCCCGGACGGCGACCTGCGCGAGCAGGCCGACGGCGACCCCATCGGCGGTGCCAGCCCCAGCTCGATCTGGCGCGCGGGCGACCTGCTGCGGGACCGTCGGAACTTGAAGCAGGCGCCGCCAACGGGGGGCGCCCTGCTGCTGGGCTTCTACGATCGCGCGACCGGCGCCCGCCTCGAGGCCCGGCTGGACGGCGAGCGCCTCGGGGACGACGCGTTTCGTAGCCCCATCCCCTGAGCCTGGCCGGCGCCGCGGCAGGTCATCGACGGGCTGGCGCGAACCCGATGGGGCCGGACCCGGCCCGGCCAGGTGAACGGCAGCCCGGCCGGATCCGGCGGGCCCCGATCAAGCCTCGCGGTAGAGCCTACCGCCCACCCAGGCCGCGGCCTGCAGCTCGACCAGGCCGATCAGCGCCCACAGGACCAGCATGCCCGACGGGAAGATGCCCAGCCAGCCCATGCTGAGGATCGACAACAGGTAGCTTCCCAGCCAGAGCACGAAGCCGACGATGGCGGCGGTGCGTGGGCCGGGCCCGAAGCGGGGACGAACGGCGGCGTAGAAGAAGACCAGGGTCAAGCCCACGAGCAGGCTGGTCGTGACGCTGATCAGGATCATCGAGGAGGACATCTCGCCCGAGAGCCCGAAAGCCTCCATCGCGGCCAGCATGTCTTCCTGGTACAGCACGCTGCCCAGGCCCTCGAGCACGAACATGACCGCCGCCGCCGCCACACCCCCGATCAGCCACTGTTTGACGTTGATGCCGCCCATGGTCTGCGATGCCCCCGATGCGTGGGCGCGAGGATTCGCGCGGCGACAGCGTACAACCGAGGCAATCCAGCTGTCAACGGGCGAATGCGCGACGCCGCTTGGCGGCCGCCGGCGATCAGAGGGGCGGCGCCTCGTCCGACCAGGCGCTGATCCAGGCGCCGGCCGACTCGGCCGCGGCCAGGAAGGCGGCGTAGTAGGGATGGGCGCCGATGGTGGCGCTGTCACCGACTACCAGCAGGAAGCGCCGGGCGCGGGTGAGGGCCACGTTCATGCGCCGCGTGTCGGCCAGGAAGCCGAGCTGGCAATCCGGGTTGGCGCGCACGAGGTCGACCAGGATGGCCTCCTTCTCGCGGCCCTGGAAGGCGTCGACCGTATCGATCTCGAGCCCGGCGGCCCGCTCGGGGGCCAGCAGCTCGCGCAGGAGGCGGGCCTGGGCGCGGTAGGGCGTGATCAAGCCGACCGCTTCGGGGGCCAGGCCGCGGGACAGCAGGCGGCGCAACTCGGCCGCCACCCGCGCCGCCTGTTCCGGATTGTGCGTGCTGGGGTCGCCGCTACCGCGCGCTTCGTCCCAACCCTTGCCGGCCGTGTCGACGAAGACCAGCGGACCCGGCCGCAGCGGATCGGGCCGCAGGCCGGGCAGATCCTCCAGCCGCTGCCGGGCCACGGAGTCGGCCGCGATCAGGCGTCCGGCGTACATCGAGTCGGAGGGGAAGGCCATCAGGGCCTGGTGCATCCGATGCTGGACCGCCAGGCGGGCGACCAAGGCCTCGCCGACGTCCTCGGCCTCCGCGGCCTCGGCCAGGCGTTCGAACCAGGTGCTGGCCAGCCCATCGCGGCCGGCCTGCGGGTCGATGACGGTCGGCGGCAGCTGCCGGTGGTCGCCGGCCAGCACGGCCCGCCTGGCCCGGACCAGGGGCACCAGCAGGATCGGGTCGACGGCCTGACTGGCCTCGTCGAGGAGGACCAGGTCGAAGCCGCGATCGCCCAGCAGGCCGCTGTCGCTGCCGGCGGCCGTGGCACAGACCACCCGGGCCCGATCGAGCACCAGCGACTGCAGCTGCTGGAGCTGGCGACGCGCGTCGCGCGACAGGCCGTTGGCCTCGGCGTAGGCGGCGCGTTTGGACTCGCGGTCGAGGCCTCGTTCCGAACGGCTGCTGTTGCGGCGCCGGATGCGGTCGGCCTCGGCCATCCAGCCCTTGGCCAGCGCGTAGTCGGGTTCGGCTTCGACCAGCGCGTCCAGCGTGTAGGGCTCGATCGCCGGCGAGACCCGGGCCGGATGCCCCAGGCGAACGAGCTCGATGCCGGCGGCCAACAGGCCTTCGGCCAGGTGGTCGACCGCGGCGTTGCTGGCCGCGCAGGCCAGCACCCGTTCGCCCCGCGCCTGCGCCTGCCAGGCCAGCTCGACCAGGGTCCGGGTCTTGCCGGTGCCCGGCGGGCCGTGGATCAGCGCCAGCTCGGCGGCGTCCAGGCCGAGCACGACCGCGGCCTGCTGGGCAGGGTTGAGGCCCCGATCATGGAAGCGCTCGGGTGGCGCTTCGCGGCGCCGCTCGGGCCTGCGCTGGCCCAGCAGCAGCTCGCGCAGGCGGCCCAGATCGCCGGCCCGCGGGGCGCCGGCGAGCTGCGCGATGGCCTTGTCGCCGCGGTCGAAGGTGGCCATGGGCTCGTCGCGGTCCAGCCGGAACCCGCTGCCCTCGAGGCGCTCGAGCGTGTCGTCGCGATCTTCGACCATCAGCCCCAGGCGATCGCCTCGGCGGCGGGTGAAGACGCCCCGGATGGCCTCGGCCTCCTCGGGGTCCTCCCACCAGAGCCGGACCGGGTCGCCCGGCCCGATGCGCAGGTGGTCCAGCGCGCCGGCGCGGCCGCAGGACAGCCAGACCAGGAGTCGGCCGCCGGCCGCCGCGCTGGTCTCGTCCAGCCGCAGGTCCCGCAGCGCCAGGCCCTGGGCGACGCGCTCCGACAGCGGAAGCTCGCGCCGCTCGGCCGCGAAGCGTGCCTGGGTGGCACGGCGTTCGCGCGACCAGAGCCGCGCCAGCTCGGCGAGCGGGTCGGGTCCGAAGGGATCGAGGGTGGCCATGCGCCTGAGTATAGGCCTCGGCCGCGGTTCGCCCATGCCACCATCGGCGGGGACCGGTCCGAGCGTCGTCCGAATCGCGCGCGGAATCCCACCAGCGGCTCCGCCTCCGCGCATGTCGATTCGCAGGGCCGTCTCGCACGGCCGTCTCGGTGGGGCCTAGGGACAGGGCGAGACGCCGGCCGGCCAGGCGATGTAGTTCCCCACGATCCGGCGCGACATCGTGCGTTCGCCGCTCACCGAGCGCACGGTGCGGAAGGTCAGCGCGGTGTAGTTGCCGCGGGCGGCTTCGCTGGAGAGGAAGAAACCACGGATCATGGTCGGGTTGCTGGCGCCGGGATCGCGCGGTCGGTCGCCGCGGCACGGGGCCTTGGTGCAGCGGCCCGGGCCGCCGGGACGGGTCTGCCGCTGGCCCGCACCGTCGCCGCACTTGAAGATGAACTGGTCGTTCTTGACCTGCGCCCGGCCGAGCACGCAACCGCCTTCCTGGGAAGAGGTCGATCCGCCCCGGGCGTCGGTCAGGGTCACCTGTTCGACGAAGCGACCATCGTCCGAGACCTCGAGCTCGACGAAGCCGCCGTCACCGGTCACGCCGCACCAGCGGCCGGGCAGCGGCCGGATCGGCGGCGCCTGCCCTTGCGCCAGGATGCGCGCGTCCATCCCGTCGCGGCTTCGTTGCCCGATCAGGCCACTCAGCAAGGCGAGGCAGAGCGCCAGGCCCAAGCGGCCGGCATGCGTCAGCCAGGGCGATCGCTGCCGGTCGGGGCGAGCGGGGGTCGGGTCGGGGCGGCAGGGATCGAGCGCGTGGGTCCTGTGCATGCGGCGGCCTCCTGGCTCTCGGGCGCGAGTCGGGCGCGAACACCCCACCGGCCGATGGCGGCATCGGTCTCCCCCCAGCATACCATAGGTCTCGGCCTTGCCGCTCGGGCCCTGGAGAACGCATACTCTGAACGACGCTCGGGCCGGAGCGTCGGGACACGCGGGGAGCATGCACAGGGTGACGCACGACAAGATCGCGGTCGTCGACTTCGGCGGCCAGTACGCCCATCTCATCGCCACCAAGGTGCGCCGGCTGCACGTTCTGGCCGAGATCCGCCAGCCGGACGATCCGATCGAGGCCTTCGCCGGCTACAAGGGCATCATCCTATCGGGCAGCCCCAGCCTCTCGTCCTTCGGCGAGGATTCCGGCTACACCAAGGCCATCTACGACCTCGACCTGCCGATCCTGGGCTTCTGCTTCGGCCATCAGGAGATCGCCAAGCACTACGGCGGCCAGGTGGCGCATGGTGGACGCGAGTGGGGCTATGCCGACCTGCACCTGACGCGCGAGCACCCGCTCTTCGCCGGGCTGTCCATGATCGAGCCGGTCTGGATGAGCCACTACGACTCGGTGACCGCCGTCGGCCCCGACTTCGAGGAGCTCGGCTACTCGACCCTGGGCGGTCGAACCGAGGTCCAGCACCGCTACGCGGCCATCGGCTCGGATGCGCTTCGGCGCTACGGCTTTCAGTTCCACCCCGAGGTGGACGACACCCTGCACGGCGCCGAGATGATCGGCAACTTCGTGCTGGGCATCTGCGGCTGCCGACCCTCGTGGACCATCGAGCAGTTCCTGGCCGAGGAGATGGACAAGGTGCGGGCCCAGGTGGGCGACCAGTCGGTCTTCCTCCTGGCCTCGGGCGGCGTCGACTCGACCGTCGCGGCGGTCCTGCTGGGCCAGGCCCTCGGTCCCGAGCGCCTGCGCCTGCTGCACATCGACAACGGGATGATGCGCAAGGACGAGAGCCGGGCGGTGATCGCCCTCCTGCAGTCGGTGGGTCTGGGCGAACGGCTGGAGTTCGTCGACGCCAGCCAGGACTTCCTGGATGCCCTGGCCGGGCTGACCGAGCCCGAGGCCAAGCGGCGGGCGATCGGCGACACCTTCGTGGCGGTCTTCGAGCGCGAGGCGCGGCGGCTGGGCATCAGCCAGGACTTGCTGGCGCAGGGGACGATCTACCCGGACACCATCGAGACCGGCGGCACCCGGCGCTCCGACACGATCAAGACCCACCACAACCGGGTGCCGGTGATCGAGGCGATGATCGCCGCCGGCCGGGTGGTCGAGCCGCTGGCCGAGCTCTACAAGGTGGAGGTGCGCGAGCTCGGCGAGCGTCTGGGCCTGCCGCACGCGGCGGTCTGGCGACACCCGTTCCCGGGCCCCGGCCTGGGCGTGCGCCTGCTCTGCTGGGCCGGCGAGGCCGATCGCAGCGGCTTCGACGCGATCGAACCGGCGCTGGCCGATCTGGCCGCCGCCGAGGGGCTGGAACTGCTGGCCTTGCCGATCCGCTCGGTGGGCGTGAAGTCCGACCTGCGGGCCTACGAGCACCCGGTGATGATCAGCGGCCAGGCCGGCTGGGACGACCTGCTGCGGGTGGCCGGGACGGTCTACAAGTCGGTACCCGGAATCAACCGCTGCATCTGGAACCTGGCGCCCGATGCGCCCGGAACGGCCCGCCCCGTGACGGCCCACATGACCCGCGAGCGGCTCGACCTGCTGCGCGAGGCCGATGCCCAGGTCATGGCAGGCCTGACGCGTCATGGGATCGACGGCGAGATCTGGCAGTGCCCCACGGTGCTCGTGCCGCTCGAGCTCGACGGCCGGGGCCGCGAGCTGATCATCCTGCGCCCGATCAACTCGGCCCGCGGCATGACCGCCACGCCCTATCGCCTGCCGGATGCCCTGCTCGACGAGCTGCGGAGCAGCCTGCTGGCCCTGCCGGGCGTCAGCGGCCTCGCGCTCGACCTGACCACCAAGCCGCCGGGCACGATCGAGTGGGAGTAGGGCTCGCCCCGGCTTCGGTCACCCTGGCCCGTCTTTCGGCAGGCCGTCGAAGAACTCGACCACGCCGGTCTCCAGCGAGTACTCGGCGCCGACCACCATCAATCCGCCGACGGCGATCAGCTGCTCGAGGATCCGCGATCCCTGGCGCAGCTGCCCGGCCGACGCGCGGATGTTGGCGCGCACGGCATGCCGAAGGAGGCGCTCGGGATCGTCGCCCAAGACCTCGTGCAGCGTTTCGATCGCCGGTCGGATGCGGTCCACGATCGACCTCAGGTTCGGCGACTGACTGGCCTCCGGATGGTCGAGCGACTCCAGCGTGGCCATGACCGCGCCACAGCTCGAATGCCCCAGCACGACCACCAGCCGGGTGCCGAAGCGCTGCGCCGCGTATTCGACGCTGCCGATCTGGGAGGGCGCGACGATGTTGCCGGCCACGCGGATGACGAAGAGGTCGCCCAGGCCCTGCCCGAAGACGATCTCGGCCGGTACCCGGGCGTCCGAGCAGCCGAGCACGATGGCGATCGGCGCCTGCTCGGCCACCAGCTCGCCGCGACAGGTGTCGCTGGTGAGCTGGCCTTCGCGGTCCAGGTCGGCCACGAAGCGCTGGTTCCCATCCCGCAGTCGGGCGAGGGCTTCGGATGCCGTCAGCATGACGCTGACCTCCTTGGCGGCCGTTTCGAAGCTTCAGTCTAGTCGGCTCGGACGCCGACGGCCAGAGCTCATTAGCGCTTGCCCTGACCCGCCCATGGGCTAGACTCAGGCGCGATGAGCCCCAGCGCGCGATCGGCGGCCGCGACCGAAGCCGCCCAAGACCGGACGCCTCGAGGCCGGCCCGAGATCGACTCCGGGACGGGTCCCGAGCCGCTGTTGCGGGTTCAGACGCTCGGCCGATTCCGGGTCTGGCGCGACGGTCGCGAGCTGCCGGGCTCGGTCTGGGAGCGCGACAAGGCCGTCCAGCTCCTGCAGTTTCTCTTGACGCGCCGCGGCCGGCTGACCGAGCGCGAGCGCATCGTCGAGGCGCTCTGGCCCGAGCAGTCGATCGAGGCCGGCGAACGGGACTTCAAGGTGGCGCTGTCCAGCCTGCTTCGGGCCATCGAGCCGGAGCGTGCGCCGCGTGCCGAGTCGCAGGTCGTCAGCCGGGCCGGCACCGCCTATGGCCTGGCCCCGGGCGCGGCATGGGTCGATGCGCAGGCCCTCGAGGCGGCGGTGGCCGCCGGCAACCGCGACCTGGCCGGCGACCCGGAATCGGCGCTGCGCCACTATCGCGCCGCGGCCGAGCTCTATCAGGGCGACTTCCTGCCGGAACGACGCTACGAAGACTGGGCCTGCGCCGAACAGGAGCGCCTGCAGATGCTGGCGCTCGGCGCCATGGCCAACCTGGCGGCCCTCGTGCTCGAGGCGAACCCGCTCGAGGCGCTGCACCTGGCCGCCCGCATCCATGACGTGGACCCGCTTTGGGAAGAGGCCTGGCGCCTCGAGATGCGGGCACATCTGGCCCGCGGCAACCCGGGCCTGGCCCTGCGCGCCTGGCAACGCTGCGTCCAGGCCCTCGACGCCGAGCTGGGCATCGCGCCCCTGCCGGCCACCCGCGCGCTGGTCGAGCCCCTGCTCTCGGCCGGCGCCCGCCTGGAGACGAGCCCATGAGCGTCGATCCCGCCGCCCCCGCCGACCCGGCGCCGACCGGAGCCACGACCGGCGCCGCGAGTGGAGCCGCGCCCGACTCGGGCGCCGGGCCGCCGCCCGAGATCGCGTCCTTCGTGCTGCGCTTCACCCAGGACCGCTGGCAGGAGCCGGCCGGTCGCCAACGGGCCCGCTGGCGGGGCCAGATCCGGCACGTCCAGAGCGATGCCGAAGCGCGATTCACCGACTTCTCCGACGCCGTCGCGTTCATGCAGTCCGAGCTGGCGCGCCGGACCCTGGCCTCGGTCGGAGAGGCGGCCGAGGTCGATCGCGCCTCGGTGCTGCGCGAGAGCCTGCGGATCTGGGAGCGGGTCGCCGGCGACTACGCCGAGGCCGTCAGCGGCGTCGTGCAGGAAGGGCTTGGTCAGTCGGAGCGCTACCAGCGCCAGGCGATGCAGCTCTTCGAGCAGACCCTCGGCGCCTGGGCGCCCTGGCTGGCGCCGGGCAAGGGCCGCGGCGCCTCGAGCGAGCAGGGCGCCGGAGCCGGGGTCCGAGCGCGCGAGAGCGAGCCGCCCGGCCCGGCCGAGCCCGGCCCGGCCGCCGACGCCTCGCTGGCCGCCATCGCGGCGCGGCTGGACGGCTTGACGCGCGCGGTCGAAGCGCTGGCGGCCAGGCTCGACGGCGACGAGGCCGCGGGTTGAGGTCTGCAACTGGGCTGTAACTGGCGCGCGTATCCTCATGGGCATCAAGCAGCGTCATCCCGGTTCGGTCCCGCAGGGGACCGGCCGGACGAGCGGGCCATGCGCCTAGGAGCGATACGAAAATGAACCCCAACGAGATCTTCGAGCAGGGCATGCAGCAGTGGCAGCAGAACATCGACGAGATGCGCAAGGCCAGCGAGACCTGGACGCGCTTCTTCACCGAGCAGACGCGCAGCAACATGGAGCTGATGCTCGGCTGGCAGAAGCAGTCGACCGAGCTCTGGAACGGCTTCGTCGCGCGCGGCAGCGAGATCGGCGGCCAGGATCGCGCGCGCATGGATCAGATGGGTCAGGAGTGGCAGAAGCAGTGGCAGGCCGGCATCGAGCAGAGCACGGCCATGGCCCGCAGCTTCGGCGAGAGCGCCGAGGCCATGCTGCGCCAGAGCCAGGCGCAGATGGGCGAGCTGCTCGGCAGCATCGGCATGCCGGTCGCGCCGGCCGCCAAGCCCGCGCGCAACGCCAAGAGCTGAGCGCAACACGCGCACCGTCGTCGCGAGAGGGGCGTTCCACGGAACGCCCCCTTTCGCGCGTTCGGGCCCGACCGGGCCGACCGCCGATTCGTAAGCCAAGGATGGAATCATGAGCGATAGCACTCGAGCCGGCGGGACGGCCGCCGGCGACGCCGCCGCGGCGCTGTGGTCGACCTGGGTCGAAGCCCAGCAGCAGGCGATGCGCGGCTGGGCGGACATGGCCGGCGTCGGCGCCTGGACCGGAACGGTCGCGGCTCCGGCGAGCCCCGGAGCCGAGCGCGGGGCCGTACCCGGCCTGGACGCCTTCATCGGCACCTGGCAGAACCTCAGCCAGCAGGCGATGCGGAGCTTCATGGCCGGCGCCGATCCGACGGCGCGCGGCGCGGCCGAGCAGATGCGTGCGGCGCAGGAGGCCGGGTTCCGGCTCTTCGGTCAGCTGGCCGAGGCCTGGCAGGGCATGGCCCGCCAGGTCGAGCGCGGCGCCAGCTGGTCGGACGCCGCCGCGGCCTTCAGCCGGATGCAGCGTCAGGGCATGGCCGGCTTCGCCCAAGCGCCCGGCGACTGGTCGCGCCTCGGCCTCGACAGCGCCGAGCTCTGGCGCCAGTACCTGGCCACCCTCGAGCCGAGCATCGGCGCCTGGGCCGGCCTGATGCGCCGCGACGGCGCCCCGCCGGCCGGCGAGTCGCCGCGTCCCGGGTCGGAGATCTGGGAGCTGGGTCGACGCTACTGGGACGCCTGGGGCCAGATCTCCAAGCAGCTCTCGGCCAGCCCACGGGTCGGCTTCAACCGCGAGGCCGAGGAGCGCCTGATTCACGGCTTCGAGACCTGGGTGGCCTCGATGCAGGCCCAGCAGGCCTACCAGCAGGTCCTGGCCGAGGCCTATGCCGAGGCCTACGAGGCGGCTCTGGCGGCCCTGGCACGGCGGGCCGAGGCCGGCGAGCCGGTCGGCTCGCTGGCGGCCCTGTCCGAGCTCTGGATCCGCGAGAGCGATCAGGTGATGGAGCGGGCCCTGGCCGGCGAACGCTACGCCAAGGCCCAGGGCGAGATGGTGGCCGCCAACATGCGCCATCGGCTGTCGGAGCGTGCCATCGCCGATGCCCTGCTCGCCGACAGCTTCCTGGCCAGCAAGAGCGAGCTCGACGAGGCCTACCGCGCCATCGCCGAGCTGCGCCGCGACCTGCGAAGCCTGCGCCAGGAGCTGAACACGATCAAGGGAGGCAAGGCATGATTCCACCGCTCGTCGACATGACGCCGCAGGGCCTGGCCGATGAGCTGCTCGAGCTCGGGCGCGAGACGCTCAAGGGCATCGAGTCGCTGTCGCGCGTCGACGCCGGCTCGATCCAGGTCGGCTTCACGCCCAAGACCGCGGTCTGGCAGCGTGAGGGCGTGACGCTGTACCGCTACACGCCGCGGGTCGAGACGCCCAAGCCGGTGCCGCTCCTGATCAGCTATGCGCTGGTCAACCGACCCTACATGGTCGACCTGGAGCCGGGCCGCTCGATGGTGCAGAGCCTGCTCGATCTGGGCCTGGACGTCTACCTGATCGACTGGGGCTACCCGGCCCGCATCGACCGCTGGCGCAGCATCGACGACTACGTCAACGGGCTCTTGTCGGACTGCGTCGACCAGGTCTGCCAGGCCAGCGGCCAGCCGGCCATCAACCTGCTGGGCATCTGCCAGGGCGGCGCGTTCAGCCTCTGCTACGCCGCCCTGCATCCCGAGAAGGTCAAGAACCTGATCACCATGGTCACCCCGGTGGACTTCCACGCCACCGACGACGCGGGCGCGCCCTGCGGCATGCTCAACAGCTGGGCCATGCATCTGGACGTCGACGTCATGGCCGACGCCCTGGGCAACATCCCGGGCGACTTCATGAACTTCGGCTTCGTCCTGATGAAGCCCTTCCAGCTCAACGTGGCCAAGTACGCCGCGATGCTGGACATCGTCGACGACGAGAAGCGCCTGGCCAACTTCCTGCGCATGGAGAAGTGGATCTTCGACAGCCCGGATCAGGCCGGCGAGACCTGGCGCCAGTTCCTGACCGACTTCTACCAGCAGAACAAGCTGGTCAAGGGCGAGGTCGAGCTGGGCGGCCGGCGGGTCGATCTCAAGCAGGTGACCATGCCGGTCTTCAACATCTACGCCGAGCTGGACCACCTGGTGCCGCCGCAGAGCTCGATGCCCCTGGGCGAGCATGTCGGGACCGAGGACTACAGCAGCCTGTCCTTCCCGACCGGGCACATCGGCATGTACGTCAGCGGCAAGGTCCAGAAGGTCCTGCCGCCTGCCATCGTGGAGTGGCTCGATGCCCGCAGCTAAGCCCGGGTCCCCGGCCAAGTCGCCGTCCAAGCCCCAGGCCAAGCCCCAGTCCAAGCCGCAGACCGAACCGCAACCCGAGGTGCCGGCCCCGGCCGAGCCGCCCACCAGCACCGATCGGCCCAGCGCCGACGCGCCCATCGAGGAGATCGACGCCATGACGGAGCATCACGAGACCGCCTTCGAGCTCGCCAACGCCCTTGGCCTGGAGGGCAAGGTGATCCTGGTCACCGGCGGCGACCGCGGCATCGGCCGCGAGATCGTCAAGCTGCTCGAAGCCCTGGGCGCCGTGGTGGCCTACACCGACCGCAGCGACCGCAAGAGCCATCATGGCAGCCTGTCGCTGCACGCCGACGTGACCTATCCGGGCGAGATGGAGGAGGTCGTCGAGCGGGTCGAGCGCGAGCTCGGTCCGATCTACGGCGTCGTGGCCAACGCCGGCGTCACCCGCGACTCGATGTTCCACAAGATTCACCATCGCGATTGGGACACGGCCATCTCGGTCAACCTGACCGGCGTCTACAACACCATCCGCCCGGTCTATCCGCTCATGCGCGAGCGCGGCGAGGGCTCGATCGTCTTCATCGGCTCGATCATCGGCGAGCAGGGCGGCATCGGCCAGGTCAACTACAGCGTCACCAAGGCCGGCGTCATCGGCATGGCCCGCTCGTTGGCCCGCGAGGGCGCCTTCAAGGGCATCCGCGCCAACGTGGTCGCGCCCGGCTTCGTCGAGACCGGCATGACGGCCGTGATCCCGGCCGAGATCCGCGAGAAGATCACGGCCGACATCCCGCTGGGCCGTTTCGCCAGCACGATGGAGATCGCCTGGCCGGTGGCCATGCTGCTCTCGCCGGTGGCCGGTGGCTTCATCACCGGCGCGGTGATCAGCGTCAACGGCGGGCAGCGGATGTAGTGCAACGGGGGCCGGCCTTCGCCGGCCCCCCCAGGTTGGCTGCCGCGGGCGGCCGGGCCCATGCGCCCGGCCGCCCGCCGTCGTTCGGGCGGCGTGCCCGTCGCGAGCGGTGCTCGAGGGCGTGGATGCCGGAGCGACGCGGGCAGGCCGGGCGGGCGCCGGCCGCGCCTGGGCTTCTCGACCTGGCCTCAGCCGCGCCGGCGCACCCGCCAGGCGAAGCGTGCCAGGTGCGCCAGGCCGCTCAGGGCGTCGCGCGGGCTCATCTTGCTGCTGCCCGATGCGCGGGCCGGCAGCAGGATCGGCAGCTCGCCGATGGGGTGGCCCGCGGCGTGCAGGCGATAGAGGCTCTCGAAGAAGAAGCCGTAGTCGTCGGCTTCGACCCGGTCCCAGAGCGCGCGCGGGATGCGATCGAGCCGGTAGGCCCGAAACGAGCCCGAGCAGTCGTAGGGGATGCCCAACAGCAGTCGCGTGGCCAGGTGACCCATGCGGGTCATGATGCGCCGGGAGACCGACCAGGTCTCCAGGCTCGCCTCCAGCACGAAGCGCGAGCCGGTGGCCAGGTCCTTGCCTTCGGTCGCGGCCAGCATGCGCGGGACGTCGGCCGGAATGTGGGTGAAGTCGGCGTCCAGCGTGACCAGGGTGGCGAAGCCCTGGTCGTAGGCCCAGCGGATCCCGTCCTTGTGGGCGCTGCCGACGCCCAGCTTGCCGGGCCGTCCCAGCACCACCAGCTTGGGGTCCCGTGCCGCCAGACCTGCCAGGATCGCGGCCGTGCCGTCGGTGGAGGCGTCGTCGACCACCGCCAGGGTGGCGGCAGGCGCCACGCGCCGCAGTTGGCCCAGCAAGGCCTCGATGTTGCCGGCTTCGTTGTAGGTCGCGGTCAGGATCGCCAGATCGGAATCCAGCACCGGCCTCGCGTCCGGGGGCGGGCTCGGGACGGCCGCCTCGCCCGCCCGGCTCACGCCGCCGAGCCCCCGGCCGGGCCGTCCTCGCCCGATCCGGGCCCGGCGCCCGCGCGGCTCACGACCTCGAAGTCGGGCAGCGGGAAGACCAGCTGCCCGCCGCCGGCCAGGAACTCGGCCTCGCGTTCGACGAACTCGGCCTTGAAGTGCCAGGGCAGCACGAAGTAGATGTCCGGCCGCGCCGCGCGCGAAGCGGCCTCGCTGACGATCGGGATGCGCGTGGCGGGGGTGATCCGACCGTCCTTGCTCGGGTTGCGGTCGGCGATGGCCTCGATCAGCTCCGGGCCGATGCCGCAGTGCTGCAGCGTCGTGTTGCCCTTGGTCGAGGCCCCATAGCCGTGCACCCGCAGGCCCTGGTCGCGGGCCGACTCCAGAAAGGCGCGGATGCGATCGCGCAGCCGGTCGACCCGATCGCGGAAGGCGACATAAGGTTGCAGGCTGTCGAGCGCCAGGGCCGCTTCGGCCGCCTGCAGCCGCGCCAGCTCCGGCGTCGTCGCGTGGGATGCATCCCGATGGCAGGCGAAGATCCGGCTCGAGCCGCCGTTCGAGTCGTTGAGCTCGGCATGGAAGACGCGCAGCCCGTGCTCAGCCAGCAGGCGGCCGATGCTGTCCAAGCTGAGGTAGAGCAGGTGCTCGTGGCAGATGGTGTCGTAGGCGTTGGTTGCGAGCATCGACGGCAGGTAGCTCTGCTCGAAGACCCAGACGCCGTCCGGCGCCAGGATGCTGGCCAGGTCGGCGGTGAAGGCGTGCAGGTCGGGCAGATCGTAGAGCATCGCGATCGAGCTCACGATGCGCGCCTGGCCATCGCCGGCGACCGAGCGGAATGCGTCGGCCGAGAAGAAGTCGGCCACCCGCCACGCGCCCTCGGGGTAGAAGGCATCGTACTGGGCGATGGTCGGGTCGATGCCGATGCGCTGCAGCTGCGCCGGGTAGCGCTTGAGCAGGGTGGCGTCGTTGCTGCCGATGTCGAGCACCAGGTCGCCCGGTCGCGGCCGGGCCAACGCCATCGCCGTGTCGGCGATGCCGTGCAGGTGCTCGGTCATCGTGCGGTTGATCCCGCTCCGATACCCATAGGTCTGGCGGAAGAGCGCGTCGCGATCGAAGTCGTGGGCCAGCTGCACCAGGTGGCAGCCCCGGCACTTGTGGACTCGCAGCGGGGCGACGGGGACCGGCGGGTCGGCCGGCGCGGGGAAGCGGCCGGTCAGGGCCAGCTCGCCCAGGTCGATGACCAGGTCGAAGTCGCGCGCGCCGCACAGGCGGCAGTCTTCGCGTGGGCTGTACAGGGGACGCATGCGGGTCGTTCAACGCTCGCTGGGGCGGGTCTGGCGCTACGCGCGCGCCACCGGCATCGAAGGCGGGATGGTATCGGGCCGGTCGACTCGAGTCAAGGCGCCGCCGCACCTTGGCTACAGTCGCCTGGCGCGGGATCTGCCGCCTCGACGCGGCTACTCGGCGTCCGGAAAGGGAATGTCCAGCGCGATCTCGCCATGACCCGGCAGCTCGAAGCGCAGGTGGAAGTGCGCGTCCTCGCCGGCCCACTGGCTGACCCGCAGAAGCTCGATGCCGACCGGTGCGCCGTCGGCATCCAGGTCGACCACGATCTCGCGCGAGACGGCCAGGGTCCGGGCGATGCCGGCCTCGGACAGGTGGATGTAGAGGTGGTCGCCGTCGGGGTCGAAGGTCAGTTCCATGCGGGTGCCTCAGGTGCCTAGGTTCCAGACTCGAATGATCGGGCCGGCCGGGTTGTGCACGCCGTTGAGGTCCACCCGGGCCGCGACGTGCCACAGGTTGTCGCCGTCCGGGTCGACCAGGATCTGGTCGGCGCTCCACTGGCGGTGACCGCTCGGTCGGATGATGCAGTGGGCCCGCTTGCGCGTTCGGGGCTCGAAGACGATGCGGCCGTGCTCGGCCAGGAAGGGCGCCAGGGCGGCCTCGAAGCGCTCGGCGTCCCAGGCTTCCGGGTCCTCGGCGTGCACCGCCCGGGCGGCCTCCTCGTAGTCGGCCGCCGCCAGGGCGCGCACCAGGGCCAGCAGCTCGGCGCGGATGCGCGCCTCGAGCGCGGCCGGGTCGCGGGCCAGGTCGTAGGTCTCGCCGGCCCGTTCGACCTCGTCCGGGCCGGCCAGGCCCATCATGCGCTCCCACTCGTCCAGCAGGCTCGAATCGACCCGCTCCAGGGTGGTGCGCAGGTAGGCGATCAGGTCCAGCACGGCTTCGTCGCGGGCCTGCTCGGGCACGGTCTGGACCATGGCCTTGTAGACCTGGCTCAGGTAGCGCAGCAACAGGCCCTCGAAGCGCTGGAAGCCATAGCGCCGGACCATGTCCTCGAAGCTCCAGTAACCCTCGGCCATCTCGCGGGCGATGGCCTTGGGCGCCAGGTCGCCGGCACGGACCCAGGGGTGGCGCTGGGCGAAGACCTGGAAGCTGGCCAGGAGGAAGTCGGTCAAGGGCTTGGGTGGCTTGGGGTGCGTGACCTGGTCCAGCTGGGCCATGCGCTCCTCGTAGGGCACGCCCTCGGCCTTGAGCCGACCGATCAGGTCGCCCTTGACCTTGCGTTCCTGGGCGATGAGGATGGCGCGCGGGTCCTGCTGGATCGCCTCGACCACCGAGAGCACGTCCAGGGCGAAGCTCGGCGCGGTCGGGTCCAGCGACAGCACGGCGTCGACCGCGAACAGCGACAGGGCGTCGTGCAGCGCGAACTCGTCCTGCAGGGCCTCGCTGACCAGCACCCGGGGCCGGCCCGTGACCGGGTCGCGGCTGGGCTCGACGATGCCCGCCCGGCGCAGGGCCCGGAAGAGCTCGGCTGCCTCGCGGCGCAGCTCGGCCTTGCGCGGCTCGCTCTCGTGGCAGCGGGCGATCAGCTCGACCAGGAAGCGGTAGCCGGCCGGCTCGACCTCGCGCTGCAGCACGTTGATCATCATGCCGTGCGAGACCCGGAAGCGCGAGATGAGGGTCTCGGGCTGGCGCGACACCAGCTGGTCGAAGGTCTGCTGGCTCCAGACGACCGTGCCGGGCGGCGGCTTCTTGGAGCGTGCCTTGCGGCCGGTCGCGGCGGCCTTGTCGCTGGCCTTCTTGTTCTCGATGACGTGCTCGGGCGCCTGACAGACCACGCTGCCCCGATCGTCGAAGCCCTTGCGGCCGGCGCGGCCGGCGATCTGGTGGAAGTCGCGCGCCGACAGGATGCCCAGCCGCTTGCCATCATACTTGACCAGCTTGTTGAACAGCACCGTGCGGATCGGGATGTTCACCCCGACGCCCAGCGTATCGGTGCCGCAGATGACCTTGAGCAGGCCCTGCTGCGCCAGCTGCTCGACCAGCAGCCGATAGCGGGGCAGCAACCCGGCATGGTGCACGGCGATGCCGGCGGCCAGGAAACGGCGGATCTCGCGCCCGTAGGGCGAGTCGAAGCGCGCGCCGGCGATGGCCCGGCCGATGGCCTTGCGCTCGGTCGGGCTGCAGACGTCGATGCTGAGCAGGGCCTGGGCGAGCTCGGCGCACTCGCGTTGGGTGAAGCTGACGATGTAGATCGGCGCGCGCTGCTCGGCCAGCAGCACCTGGACCGTCGTCTGCAGCGGGCTGTCGCGGTAGCTGAAGTCCAAGGGTACCGGGCGCTCGGCGCTGGCGATCTCGACCACGTCGCGCCCGCTCTGGGCGGCCAGCAGGCGCTGGATCTCCGAGGTGTCGCCCAGGGTGGCGCTCATCAGCAAGAACTGCGTGCGCGGCATGGTGATCAAGGGGACCTGCCAGGCGACGCCGCGCTCGGCGTCCGAGTAGTAGTGGAACTCGTCCATGATCACGTAGGGCGGCGAGAAGGCCTGATCGTCGCGCAGCGCCATGTTCGACAGGATCTCGGCCGTGCAGCAGATGATCGGCGCGTCGCGGTTGATGCTGGCGTCGCCGGTCAGCATGCCCACCTGCTCGGGCCCGAAGACCTCGCAGAGCTGGAAGAACTTCTCGCTCGCCAGGGCCTTGATCGGGCTGGTGTAGACGCACCACGTGTCTTCGCAGAGCGCCTTCCATTCCAGGCCGGTGGCCACCAGCGACTTGCCCGAGCCCGTCGGCGTGGCCAGGACCACGTGCTGGCCGGAATAGAGCTCCAGCAGCGCCGCCTCCTGGTGGGCGTAGGGCGTCAGGCCCGAAGCGGCGACCCAGTCCAGAAAGCGGTCCAGGGTCGCCATCGGCGTCAGGGTCTCTCCGGCGGGCGGCAGGCGGTCGGCCAGGCCGGTCGATGGGCCTTCGGCCGGGTCGGCTGGCGCTACCATGGCAGCCGCAGGCCGTTGCCCGTGAAGTCGGCCACCCAGCGCACGGCGTTGATGCCGACCAGGAGCGCGCCCTCCAGACGCGACAGACGCCAGCCCGTGCGCAGGAAGATCCAGACCAGCACCACCATCACGATCAGCACGCTGACGCTGGCAAGGGCATCCGGGTCGACCACCATGCGCGGGTTGATGACCGCCGCCAGGCCGAGCACGCCGAGCAGGTTGAACAGATCCGAGCCGATCAGGTTGCCGACCGAGATGCCGTGATGGCCGCGCGTGGCCGCCACCAGCGAGGTGAAGAGCTCGGGCGAGGAGGTGCCGGCGGCGACGATGGTCACGCCGATGACCCAGTCCGAGACGCCGAAGGCCCGCGCCAGGGACGAGGCCGACTCGACCAGCAGGTGGCCGCCGCCGACCACCACGGCGACGCCGACCAGAAGCAGCAGCCCGTCGCGCCAGCCCCCTTGCCCGGGCGCCAGCTCGTCGAGCTCGATCAACCCGTCGCGCTGCCAGAACAGGATGCCCAGGTAGACCACCAGGAGCGCGATCATGGTCAGCCCCTCGACCCGAACCAGGTGCTGGTCGTTGATGAACAGCCGGAGCAGGAGGGTGATCCCGATCAGGAAGGAGGCATCGCGCCAGACCACGCTGCGGCTGGTCCCGATGCCGCGGATCAGCGCCACGCCGCCCAGCACGAATCCGAGGTTGAAGATGTTCGAGCCGACCACGTTGCCGACCGAGATGTCGCTGCGTCCGGCCAGGGCCGCCTGGAGCGTGACGGCGAACTCGGGCGCCGAGGTGCCAAACGCCACGATGGTCAGCCCGATCACGAGCTCGCTGAGGCCAAGCCGTCGCCCGATGCGCGCCGCCGACTCCACCAGGACGTCGGCGCCCTTCCACAGCAGGCCGATCGAGACGAGGATCAGCAGGCCGTCGAGAACGAGGGAGCGCAGGAGTTCCGGAGACATGGACCGTCCTTGGATCTGGGGTCGAGGGCGGCAGTCGCCACGACCCGAATCATAGCGCATCGGCCGGCAGCGACCGATGCATCGGCGCCGGATCCGTTATGCGGTATGGAAGTTGACGGGATCATACCGGATACGGTATTCTGCCGCCCGTGGCTCGTCCACGTCTCGCGCCGGCCCCGCCGGTGACCCACATCGATCCCACGATCGCGGCCCGCCCAGGCCGCGATCGTGGCGTCTTGGGGTCCGGCGTGAGCCCACCCCGCGGGCCGATCCACGCGACAGGGGCGGGCCCGAAGGCCCGCCCCTGGTCAGCGGCGATGGTGACGCGGGCGTCTAGCGCAGGCGCTGCCCACGCAGGCCCATCGGCAGGTAGATGCTCGGCGGACGCTCCTTCGGCAGCACCGTCACCTCGAAGCGGTCCTCGACGGTCAGGCCGTTCGAGCTGGCTCGGAGGCTGATCGTCGCCGAGCCGAACGCCGTCGGCGAGAAGGTCAGCGTCAGCGTGTTGCCTTCGAGCCGGGTCGTGACCAGGCTCGTGTTGCTGTTGCCCACGACCTCCTTCACGATCCCGGTCGGATCGTTGTCCGGGTCGCTGAAGGTGTCCGTCAGGTCGATGACCAGCGGCTCGGCACCCTGCTCGACCGTTCGGTCGGCCAGCGGGTTGGCCACGACCGGCGGCTGATCGGCCGGCGGCGGCAGCACCGTGACGACGAAGGTGTCGTCGACGTGCTTGCCGTTCGAGACGCCCCGGATGGTGATCTCGGCATCGCCGCTCATGCCCGGCGCGAAGGTCAGCGTGAGGCTGTTGCCCTCGATGCTCGGCGTCAGCAGGCCGGGCCAGCTGTTGGCCACCACCTGCTTGACGATGTCCTTGTCGTCGTTGTCGGGATCGGTGAAGACGCCGCCGAGGTCGATGACCATCGGATCGGCGTCCTGCTCGACCGTGACATCGGCGATGGGGCTGAAGACGGTCGGCGGGAGATCCGGATCCGGCGGAGCCGGCAGCTCGCCTTCCATGGCGTTGGCCGTCTGAACCATGTCCCACTGGCGCCGGCCCGGATCGGGCAGGTAGTCCAACGCGACCGTGACGTGGCTCTTGGGGCCGGCGGCGTTCACGCCGGGGATGGTGATCTGGCAGGTGGCGGTCGCCTCGTTCTCGAGCTCGGCGCAGAGCCCGCCCGAAGCATCCTTGATGGCCGCGTCGGGCGAGTAGTACTTCTTCTGCTCGACCCAGAGGATGGCGTGCAGCTGGGCGCTGTTGGCGGCGCCGAGCTTCTGGCCCAGCTTGTTGGTGATGCGGGCCTGGACGACGACGTCGTTGCCGTTCTGCTTCCAGGCGGTCTCGATGATCGCGCCGGCCCGGCGACGCTGCGCCCGGTCGATGGCGGCGCTGTACTCCTTGTCGAACTGCTGCTTGGTGCCGTCGAACCACTGGAACTCGTCGACCGTGATCATCGGCGTGGTCACCGAGTTGCCGCCGCCGTTCGCGCGGAAGATGTCCCAGAAGTGCCGGTACATCTGGCTCTGGGTGTGGGCAGGCTCACCCGTCGAATACTCGACGAACACGACGGGCTGGTCCTTGTACTTCGGCTGAATCGTCTCCTCGAGCGACCGACCGGCCGCTGCGCAGATGCCTCAGTTGGGCTTACCGATCTTGACGAAGAGCGTCTGGCGCGGCTGATTCTCCTGCGCGTGCGCCGTGGCCTGGCTCTGGCCGACGGTCGCGGCATGCAAGAGGCCGATCGCCGCGCCCGTGACTGCGAGCACGATGAAGAGTCGGCGCATCTCTACCTCCGATAGTGGTCCATGGCGATCCCAACCGCGCGGGATGCGCGGCTCCCCCGGCCGCGAGCAACGCTCGGCCAACCGCCAGTGTACCGGCCGCGGCCGGGCCTGTCAACAGGCCCGATCGTGGCCCCGTCGCTTGGTTCCGGCCAACGTATGGACTATCGTCCGCGCTCGACGAAGGACCGTCGCGGGCGCCCGGCCTCGAGCGACCGCCAAGGCCCCTCCGCCCCGGGCGCCCGCCAGCGAGGTCATTCAGCCCATGCGCATCACCATCCGTGTCCTGGCCAGCGGCTCCTCGGGCAACGCGCTCTTTCTGCGCGCCGGCGAGACGCGCATCCTGGTGGACGCCGGCATCCCCGCCGCGCGGATCGAGCGCGGGCTGGCCGAGCTGGGCGAATCGGCCGACGCCCTCGACGCGGTGCTGCTGACGCACGAGCATGCCGACCACGTGCGCGGCCTCGGCGGGCTCCTCGCGCCGCGCCCCGAGCTGCGCGTGCTGGCCACGGCCGGCACGCGCCGGGCGCTCGAGTCGGCGCGCGGAGACCTCGGCAAGAGCGGGCTGCGGCCGGCCTGGGGTGCTGCCTTGGTGGCCGCGCGCGGCGTGGACCTGGGCCAGCTCCGCCTGCGACCCTTCCCCCTGCCGCACGACGCGGCCGAGCCGGTGGGCTTCCGGTTCGAAGCCGGCGATCGGGCCATCGGCCTGGCCACCGATCTGGGATCGAGCACGCCGGTCGTCGAGCGCAGCCTGGCCGGCTGCAGCGTCCTGATCCTCGAGGCCAATCACGACCTGGATCTGCTGGCACGCGGGCCCTATCCCGTCTTCCTGAAGCGCCGCGTGGCCTCGCATCAGGGTCACCTGTCCAATGCGCAAGCCGCCAGCCTGCTGCAGCGACTGGCCGGTCCGGCGCTGCGACATGTGGTGCTGGCGCACCTCAGCCGGACCAACAACCGGCCCGATGCCGCCCTGCGCACGGTGGCGCCCGCGCTGGCCGACTGCCGGGACCTGCAGCTGTCGGTCGGCCGCCCGCAGGCACCCGGCGAGCCGATCGAGCTGCTGGCCGGCCCGGCCGCGGCCGCGGAGCCCGGTTCGATGCTGACGACGGAGGGTCTGCCGCGGCAGCTGGGGCTCTTCGACTGAGCCGATTCCGGGGCCTGGACCCGGCGGCCGCCGACAGGCCGGCCTTGGACCGTCTGGGTTACAATGGTCCTCGCTGGAGCGCCTGTCTCACTTTCCGGGCGCCGGGTGTCGTAGCCTCCGAAGGAGGCCCGCCCTTGCGCGCTCACGGTCTCAGCCTCGAAAGGAATGCCCTGCTCTTGTCGCCCGTGGCTCCGAGCCAGCGCAGCGCGGAGGGTCCGGCGCAACGCGCCGCGGCCGAGCCCGCGCGCGCCGAGCCCGGCCTGCCCGACGAGCAGGCCGCGCTGGTGCAGCGTGCGGCCGGCGGCGAGCCCCTGGCCTTCGGCGAGCTCTATCGGCGACACGTCGAGCGGGTGCACCGCTTCATCGCCTTCCGCGTGGGCGACGAGGCCGCCGCGCGCGACCTGACCCAGGACGCCTTCCTGCGCGCCCTGCGCGGCATCGCCGCCCTGGAGCGCCCGGAGCGCTTCGAGGCCTGGCTGCTGGCCATCGCCCACCGTACGGTGCAGAACCACTACCGGTCGCTCGGCCGCCGGCCGGACGAGGCGGAGCTGGAAGCGGCCGATGCCGCGCGCAGCGCGGGGCGGCTGGAGCAGGGCGGCGGCGTCGCCGATCCCCAATCGCGGCTCGAGGCCACCCTGCGCCAGGAAGCCCTTCGCCGGGCCCTGTCCGAGCTGAGCCAGGCCCAGCAGGAGGTATTGGGCCTGCGCTTCGTGGCCGGCCTGTCCTTCGCCGAGACGGCCGAGATCACCGGGCGCTCGCTGCATGCGGTGCGCAAGCTGCAGTACCGCGGGCTGGCCCTGTTGCGCGGTCACCTGGTCGGCGCCGGCGAGGCGGCAGGGTGAGCCCGCGAGGCGCCGGCATGACCGAGGCCGAGCGTGCGGCGGCGCTGGAGGCGGCGCTCGAGGCGCTTCGATCAGGACGGGTGCCCGGCGCGCCCTTGGGCTCCGATTCGACGACGGACGGGGCCGACCCCGAGCTGGATGCGCTTCTGGCCACCGCCGCGGCGCTGGCGACGCTGCCGCTCCCCAGCCTCTCGGCGACCGAGCAGGCGGCCATCGAGGCGGTGCTGATGCGACGAGCCCGGACGGCCGCCGGTCGCGGCGGCCGCCGCCGGCCCGATCGCGCCGCTCCCGGCGCGCGCGGAATCGGCCCCTGGCCGATCCGCCTGCTGCTGGGCCTGGCCGGCGTTCTGCTCCTGCTCGCCGGCCTGCGCTGGCGGTCGGATCGCGAGCGGCCGGTCGCCCCCGATCCGGTCGACCGACCGTCGGTGACGGTCGTCGTCCCCGCCCTCGGCCCGGCGACGGCCGGCCCGCCGACCCAGGCCGGGCCGGGTTCGGCGATGCGCCGCCCGGCCGGCCAGGCCAGCCCGAGCGCGGCCCCAACCCGCGATGCCTCGCCCCGCCTGCCGGCTGCCGCGGCCAGCCAGCCGACCCCCCTCACGCCGACGGCCCTTGCCCGGCCGTCGGCGGAGCCGCAGGCGGCCGAGTCGACGTCCCCGCATCCCTCGGCGACCGCGCTGCCCACGACCCCAGCCAGCCCGACCTCGGCGCCGACCGGCGAGTCGACGCGTCCGCCGACCGCCGGCGCGACGGCCGAGCCGACGCTGGAAGCGACGCGGGCACCGACGAAGGCGCCAACCCACGAACCGACCCGGGAGCCAACCCGAGAACCGACGCGCGAGCCGACCCGAGAACCGACGCGCGAGCCGACCCGAGAACCGACGCGCGAACCGACCCGCGAACCGACCCGCGAACCGACCCGCGAGCCGACGCACGAGCCCACCCCACGCGAACCGACGCCGCAGCCCAGCTCGACCCCCGTGCTCGGGGCTCCGGGACCAGCCGATGTCTCGATCCGATCGGCCGCGGTGTCGAACGGGCTGAGCGGACGGGAGCGAAGCGATCCTCGCCGGTTGGACGTCGCCGACTCGACCGTGGATGCCGCCGGCGAGCGCCGGCCCTGGATTCGATAGGAGATCAGGCCATGAGCATCAGCCGACGCCGTTTCCTGGCCGCTGGCGGCACCGCCGCGGCCGCCGGTCTGGCCGCGCCCGCCCTGGGCGCATGGCCCCGGCCCGAGCTGGCCTGGGCGGCCGGCTGCAGCGAGCCGATGCGCGACCCCAGCCCGGCCCTGCACCTCCTCTCGCGCGCCAGCTTCGGCCCCAGCCGCAGCGAGCTGGCGCGCCTCGAGCGCATGGGGGCCAGCGCCTGGCTCGAGGAACAGCTGGCCTGGGAGTCCATCGACGACCGCGCGGTCGACGCGGCGCTGGCGCCGCTCGAGTCGCTCGGCTGGTCGGCGGCGCAGATCAAGTCCGGCCAGGGTCGGCCCATCGCCAACGAGCTGATCGCGGCCACGCTCTATCGCGCCGTGGCCAGCCGGCGCCAGCTCTACGAGGTCATGGTCGACCTGTGGAGCAACCACTTCAACGTCTGGCATCCCGAGGAGCTGGTGGCGCGCACCAAGACCATCGACGATCGCGAGGTCTTCCGCAAGCATGCCCTCGGCAGCTTCCGCGACCTGGCCCAGGGCAGCTCGGCCAGCCCTTCGATGATGCGCTACCTCAACACGGTGAGAAACACGCGCCAGGGCCCGAACGAGAACTTCGCGCGCGAGCTGATGGAGCTGCACGTGCTGGGCGTGGACGGCGGCTACACCGAGGCCGATGTCAAGCAGGTGGCGCTGTGCTTCACCGGCTGGAACATCCGGGGCGAGGACTGGACCTGGGAGTTCCGGTCGGCCGAACATGCCCTGGGCAGCAAGGTCGTGCTGGGCAAGCGCATCCCAGAGGCTGGCGCCGACGAGGGCCGCATGGTCATCGACCACCTGGTCGACCAGCCTGCCTGCGCCCGCCACGTGGCCCGCAAGCTCTGCCGGCGCTTCGTGGCCGACGCGCCGCCCGATGCCCTGGTGGCCCAGGTGGCGGCCGCCTTCGGCAGGGACGGCGACATTCGGGCCATGCTGCGCGTCCTGTTTGGCTCGACCGCCTTCGCCGAGGCCTGGCGCCTGCCGGCCGGTGGCGGAGCCTGGCAGCCGGCCAAGATCCGCCGACCGATCGAGCACTGGGCCGGTGCCATGCGCGCCCTCGAGATCGACGCCGGCGCGCTGCTGCGCGAGCTGCCCCAGGATGCCTACGAGCAGCAGGACCTGGCCCTCGATGGCCGCGCCGAGTTCTGGCTGCAGCGGATGGACCAGCTGCCCTTCCGCTGGCCTTCGCCCGACGGCTATCCGGATCGCGGCGACTGGTGGAGCGGCATGCACGTCCTGCTCGGCCGCTGGAACTACGCCTTCGAGCTCTGCGACGGCCGACTCTGGGGCATCCAGCCCGAGCTGCTGCAGCAGATGAAGCGCGACGGCGTTCCGTCCACGCCGGCCGAGGTGGTCGACTACTGGTCGGCGCGGACGGTCTTCCGGCCGCTCTCGATCGTCGACCGGCAGCGCCTGATCCTGATGCTCTCCGGCGGCGACGCCGGCCCCTTGCCCGACAGCCTGCTGCAGCAGCGCCTGCCGCTGCTGGTGGCGCTGCTCTTCGACAGCCCCTACTTCGAGTGGCGTTAGGAGGATGACCATGCACCCGTCCCCGTCCGGCCTCTCCCGACGCCGTCTGCTCTCCAGCGCCGCGTTGAGCGGCGCCGGCCTGCCCAGCTGGATGCCGCGGCTGGCCTTCCGCAGCGAGGCCTCCGGCCCCAGCCGCGACGTGCTGGTCTGCCTCTTCCAACGCGGCGGCATGGACGGCCTGTCGGCCGTGGTGCCCTACGAGGAGCCCCGCTACTTCGAGCTGCGTCCGCAGATCGCCTTTCGCGCGCCCAAGGCGGGCGATGCCTCGGCGATCATCCCCTTGGACGCCCAGTTCGGCCTGGCGCCGGCGCTGAGCGGCCTCAAGTCGATCTGGGACGACGGTCACCTGGCGGTGGTCCACGCCACCGGCTCGCCGCACGGCTCGCGCAGCCACTTCGAAGCCATGGGCTACATGGAGCGCGGCACGGCCGGCGACAAGGGCTTGAGCACGGGTTGGCTGGGCCGGCACCTGGACGCCTCGGCCGGCGACGGCGACACGCCCTTCCGCGCGATCGGCTTCGGCTCGGGCCTGCCGATGAGCCTGCGCGGCCCCTTCCCGGCCGCCAGCCTGCGCTCCATCGCCGAGTTCCACCTGAAGGGCCGCGAGGACGAGCTGGCGCGCTTCAAGCGCGACCTCGAGGCGCTCTGGTGCGGTGACGACTGGCTGAGCGAGGACACCCGCGCCACCTTCGAGGCCCTGGCCATGCTCGAGAAGGCCAACCCGCTGCAGTATCAGCCGGCCAACGGCGCCACCTACCCCGCGACCGATCTGGGCCAGGGACTGAAACAGATCGCCCAGCTGATCAAGGCCGACCTGGGGCTGGAGGTGGCCTGCATCGACATCGGCGGCTGGGACACGCACGTCAACCAGGTCTGGGTCAACAACGACCCCAACCGCGGCATGATGTACAACCTGCTGCAGAAGCTCGACCAGGCGATCATGGCCTTCTACCGCGATCTGGGCCAGCGCTTCGTCGACCCGGGCGTGACCCTGGTCACCATGAGCGAGTTCGGCCGCCGGGTGGCGCAGAACGCGGGCAACGGCACCGATCACGGCGAAGGCAGCTGCATGTTCGTGGTCTCGGGCGCGGCCAACCGGGGCGTGCACACCGACTGGCCCGGCCTCGAGCCGGAGGACCTGGCCCTGGGCGAGGACCTGGCCATCACGGTCGACTACCGCGACGTGCTGGGCGAGCTCCTGGTCGGCCGCATGGGCAACGGGCGTCTGGACCGGATCTTCCCGGGCTACGCACCGCGCATGCGCGGCGTGGTCCGGCACCGGGCCGACGCGCCGGACCCGAGCGACGGCTCCGCGGGCGGCCGCGCCCTGCAGGTCTACCTGCCTTTCGTCGGGAACCGCTGAGTGCCCTTCGTCGGCTGCCGTTGAGCGTCGCGCGCACGCGGAGGCGAGTGCCGCCGGCCCCTGCCTGGGATCACTCGGCGCGGGCCGGCGGCGCCGCTTACGCCGGCGGGACGACGATGACCGGCCGCCGGCTGGCCTGCACGGCCTTGGACGAGGTGCTGCCCAGCAGCAGCCCCTCGAGGCGACCGCGACCACGGGCGCCGAGAACCACGAAGCTGGCGTCGACCGCATCGGCGACGTCGAGCAGCGCTTCGGCCGGCGAGCCATGGACCAGCCGCAGCTCATGCTCTATGCCGGCCCGGCGGGCCGGCTCGGACCATTCCTCGGCGAGCAGGGCGCGGGCGCTCTCGGCCAAGGCGGCGAAGTCGTGGACGCCGGCCATCTGCTCCAGGTGGGCCAGCGGCTCGAAGACGTGCACCAGCACCAGGCGCCCGTCGGTACGGAGCGCGAGGTCGATGGCCAGGGCCAGCGCGCGATCGGCGTTGGCCGAGCCATCCATGCCGACGACCAGACAGGGCTGGTTCATGGGGCGACCTCCTTCGGCGAGCGGCTCGCCCGCAGCGAGAGGGCGATGGTGAGCGTCAGGATCAGCAGGATGACGCTCAACGAGACGAAGGCGTTGATGTGATACCAGTCCGACACGAGCATCTTGAGGCCGACGTAGGCCAGGATGAGGCCGAGACCGCGATTCAGGTAGACCAGCCGATGTCGGGCGCCCGCCAGCAGGAAGTACAGGGCGCGCAGGCCGAGGATGGCCATCGCGTTGGAGCTGAAGACGACGAAGGGGTCGCGGCTCACCGCCAGGATGGCGGGCACGGAGTCGATGGCGAAGACCAGGTCGGTGGCTTCCACCATTACCAGGGCGACGAAGAGCGGCGTGGCCAGGAGTCGCCCGTTCTCGCGCGTGAACAGCCGCTGGCCGTCGTAGACCGACGTGATCGGGACGAAGCGCCGCAACAGCCTGAGCACGGGGTTGCGTTCGGGGTGGATCTCCTCGTCGCCATGGGTCCAGACGCGCCAGGCGGTGAAGAGCAGCAGGCCGCCGAAGACGAATAGCAGCCAGCTCAGGCGCTCGAGCAAGGCGACGCCGGCGAAGATGAAGATCGCGCGCATGACCAGGGCGCCGAAGATGCCCCAGAACAGGACGCGATGCTGGTACTTGGCCGGTACGCCGAAGTAGCTGAAGACCACCGCCCAGACGAAGACGTTGTCGACCGACAGCGACTTCTCGATGACGTAGCCGGCGATGTACTGGCCGGCGGCAACCTCGCCCAGCAGCGCCCAGACCACTCCGGTGAAGGCCAGGCCCAGGCTGATCCAGCCCGCGGAGGTCAGCCAGGCCTCGCGCAGCGAGATGGTGTGGGCGTCGCGATGCAGCACCGCCAGGTCGAGCAGCAGCAGCGCCGCGAGCCCGGCCAGGAAGGCGAGCCAGAGCCAGAGGGGCGCATCGAAGCGGACGAGCCCGCCGTGGTGGACGACATCGCCGACGGACAGCCGAATGGGGGACATGGAGCCTGGTTCGTTGGGAGCGCGGTCCGCACGGGGCGGACCGGCGAGGCGCGGTCGGCGAACGCGAAGGGCCCGGCTCAGGCTTCAATCATAGCAGCTAGCTCGGCCGGATGCGCCCAATCGGGCAAGCCGACGCGGCCCGGTCTGCCCTGCGTGACGGAGCGTTCCGCGCCGGCCTCAAGGGCAGGCCTGCGTGCCCGGCAGGCGGTAGTCGATCTCGAGCACGGGCGAGGCCGCGTTGCGCTCCTGCTCCCAGCCCTTGAATTTGACCGAAGGGCTGAAGGGCGGCCGGTTGCGCAGGCGCAGGGCGTAGCCGTAGTCCAGCTCGGGGTGCTCGAACCAGAAGCGGAAGGCGGCGTCGACGCGGTCGCCGGCCAGCAGCAGCGGGGCGTTGATGGCCGGCATGCTCGGGTCG
The DNA here is from genome assembly GCA_020634625.1 of Caldilineae bacterium. Lineage (GTDB taxonomy): Bacteria > Chloroflexota > Anaerolineae > Epilineales > Epilineaceae > JACKBJ01. The sequence goes on from JACKBJ010000024.1 coordinate 28,037, forward strand.
GCATCGACGACCTCGGCCAGGTCCCAGCCGGCGTTGTAGTGCTCCGGTCGATCGCCGGCCGTGCCCAGGCGCCGTGCGCCGGCCTGGTTCCAGGCCCCGTCCGGGTGGCTGTGGTCGCGCCAGGTGGGGCCGCCGACCGGGTTCGAGTTCCAGTCGCCGATCGCCTTCGGGTCGCTCCAGCGTTGCAGGACGCGTCGGATCTCGAGCTGCTGCGCGTCGCCCAGCTCGGGGCTGAGGCGGATTCGGGCGCCGCGGATGAAGTCGTCGGCTCCGACGCCGGTGGCCTCCCGGAAGGCGGCCTGCCACTCGAAGCGGACGAAGCCGGGCACGCTGGTCTCGCCGTCGACGAAGAGCCAGGGCGCGTCGTGGCTCCAGGTGGCCAGGTTCGGTCCGACCGGGCTGGCGTCATGCACCGGCACGATCAGGTTCTCCTGGCCCGAGGCGCCCAGGGTCAACCGCATGTTCGGCTCCAGCACGACCGTCGGCTGATTGGCCGGGTCGGCGTTGCGCATCTCGTTGCCGCGGCCGCCCGAGCTCAGGCCCGCCAGGTCGGTCAGATCTCCCAGCGCCCGGATGCGCAGCTCGAGACGCCGGCACTCGACCGGCAGCGTGGCGAAGAGGGTAAAGCGCTCCGGCCGGGCCGGGTCGAAGCCGATGCGATCGACGGGGATGCTGGCGTTGGTGTCCAGTCGCGTGATCTGGAAGGCGGACGGGAAGGCCGCGAAGCCGCCGTCGATCGACTCGCTCATCCAGACCTCGATGCGGCGGGCGCTGGTCGCCGCGGCGCGCAGGATGCGCGGCGGCTCGGTGTCGCGGGCGGCGCGGACCTCGCTGGCCTCGGTCGAGCCGTCGATCGACAGGACGAACTCGGCCAGGTCGTCGAGCTGGCGGCCGACCAGGTGCTCCGGATTGCCATGGCGTGCCGGCCGTTCGAAGACGCCGTAGCTGGCGAAGTCGGCCAGCACCTCGGCCATGCTGCCCGCCCAGCCGTAGGTGCCGTCCCAGGGGCTGGTGTCGAAGACGCCGACCAGGGTCGGCGTGGCGGCGCACCAGAGGCAGCCGGCGCGCCGCGTCGGGTCGTTGAGCTCGGCCTCGTTGGGGTCGCGCCGTTGGCCGACGTCGTGGAAGCCGAAGTCGAGGAAGGCGCGCTCGGGCACATGGCAGCTGGCGCAGTTGGCGTCGGCCGGATGTCCGGCGGGATCGGCGCCCATGAAGTAGGTGGCCCCGCGAACGGCGGCCTCGGTCAGCGAGCCGTCGGCGGCGCGCGCCGGGCTGCGCTGCAGTGGCGGCAGGTTGACCAGATAGTGGGCGATGGCGTCCAGATCGGCGCTGCGGCCGGCGTTCGGCTCGCCCAGCTCCGGCCGCATGGCCGCGCCCAGGAAGCCGGTGCCGCCCATCAGCGGGCCGCGGAAGGTGTGCTCGAAGTCCTGGATCTCGTCGCGGTCGCCGGAGCGATGGAGCTGACCCCAGCCCCGATCGGGATCGCGCTGTCCGGCGCTGAAGGTCAAGCCCAGGCCGCGCAGGCTGGGCACCGGCCGTGGACCGTGGCCCTGGCCGGCGCTGCCGGCCGGCAGGTTCTGGAAGGCCCAGTCGCGACCATCGTGCTCGGCGTTGATGTGGCAGGAGGCGCAGGCCACCTTCTCGTTGGACGAGATGCGCGGGTCGGCGCTCGTGTAGAACAGGCGCGCGCCCTTCAGGGCGACCGGCTCGGCCAGGGGGTCGGGAGATTCGGGGGCCAGCAGGGCGATGCGGGCCGCCTCGGCCGGCTGGAGCGGCCGCCGCAGGTCGATGACCGAGACATCCGAGGACAGGCTGTTGTAGACCCAGGCCCGGGCGCCGCCGGGATCCATGGCGATGCCCATCGGCCGGTCGCCGAGGCGCAGCTCGAAGAGGCCGGGTGCGTCCACCCCCGGCTTGAACATCGGGGTGTCGGCGGCCAGGGCGATCAGCTCGTCGCTCTGCTCGGCCACCGCATAGGCGATGACGTCGTCACCCAGGGTCAGGAAGCCCAGGTCGACCAGGCCCGAGACCGAGGCGTCCCAGCCGTAGCCCAGCCAGGGCGGGTTGTTGTCGCCCCGGGTCGGGTCATGGACCTGCTTGGCGCTGAGGACGATCTTGTCGTCGGCCTTCAGCGATCGGCTGCCCAGGTCGAGCCGACGCAGCGAGGCCTGGATCACCGAGTCGGGGCTGGGGCGATCGTTGTGGAAGTTGTGGTACTGGGTCGGCAGCCAGATCCGACGCCGCTCGCGCAGGGTCCCCGGCGGCTCGAGGGCTGGATGGCCGCGGAAGTTGAGGTAGCCGCCCTCGGGAACGTTGCGCCAGTCGAGGTCGAGCCTGAGCTGGCTGGCGTTGCGCGGGCTGGCGGCGCCGATGCGCAGCTGGGTGGTGACGCGGGCCGCGTCGCCCGAGAGTTCGACGCGGCTCAGCCTCGGGTGCTCGCCGTCCGGGTAGAGGTGGGTGATCCAGGCTTCGCCCGGCGTGTCGCCGAAGGCGATGCCCAGCGGCGAACGCCAGACCGGCTCGAGCAGCGTCACCTGGCGGCTGGAGCGGCGGATGGCCGCGACGGCCGGCCGTCGGTGCAGGCTGACCAGGGCCCAGGCCTGGGCACCGCCCTCGCCCGGCGGCGAGAGCGCGACGCCGTAGGGAGCGCTGCCGTAGGGCATCTCGTAGGTCAGGCGCAGCGCGCCGGTCTGGCCGTCCAGGACGAAGACCTTGTCGCTCGCCTGGGCCGTCACCCAGACCTCGGCGCCGTCGTCGCTGACGGCGATGCCCGAGAGCTCGTGGCCGTGCCGGGCGCCGAAGCGGTCCGCCGCCGGCAGGCGGAAGTGCCGAACGCTGTCGTCGCGCGTGTCGATGCGGGACACGGCGTCGGCATGGGCGTTGGCGACCCAGACGTAGCGCCCATCGGCGCTGGACTGGATCGGCCCGCTCTTGTAGCTGTGGTAGCCGGTCGCCGGCCGCGGCGGGCCGGCCGTCGCGCTCGGCGTGGGCGGCGCGGTGGGGCGGGGCGGCTCGGTGGAACGCTCCGTCGGACGAGGCTCGGTCGGACGCTCGGTCGGCCGCGGCTCCGTCGGCCCTTCGGTCGGTCGGAGCTCCGTCGGTCGCTCGGTGGCCCGCGGCTCGGTCGCGCGCGCGGTCGGCGCCGGCAGCGTCGCCGTCGGCTCCAGCACCCGCGGCGCGAGCAGATCGGCCCGGACCAGGTCGCGGGCCAGGAGCGGCATGAAGGCGATCAGGCTTCGGTCCAGGGCCGCCTGGCCGGCGGGCTCGGCCGGTGCAGCGGCCGATACGGCCGCCGCCGATTCGGTCCCCCCGACCGCCCCGACCGCCCCGGCCGCCTCGACCGCCCCGGCTCCGGCCCCGGACAGGCCTTCGCGTCCGGCGCGTTCTGGGATCTGCCGAGCCTGGCCGGTCGAGGCCAGCAGGCTCAGCCCGAGCAGGGCGCTCAGGCAGGTGGCGAGGGCGGGCAAGGCGATCGTCGCCGGGCTACGGTTCATGGCAGGCCTCCTGGTCTACCGGGTGGACACCGCGGCCGGCGCAAGTGAGACTCGGGGAGGGCCGGGTCGCGTCGGGCGCGGCTCGCGGCCCGGCGCTGGCCAGCCGCCGCGATCGGCTAGCCCAAGGGGATGGGCGAGTCGACGAGCCGCGGCCGGCGTCCCGCGAGCGCTCCGCGGGCCGGCCGCGTGTCGAGCCCGGGCATCCGCGCGTCGACCAGGTCGTAGAGCTCGGTCGCCAGCAGGCCCAGCCGGCGCGAGGCATCGATCGGACGGGCGGCCAGCAGCGCCGTCGCGCGCCGGGCGAAGTCGGTCGGCGCCAGGGGCAGCGCCGCCACCGTGGCGGCGAGGTGCCCGGGGCTCAGCGGCGGGTAGCTCCGGTTGAGGCCGTGCAGCACCAGCAGCATCCGCTCGAGGGTGTCGGCGAGGTTGCGCGCGTAGAGCAGCCCATCCTCGCGCTCCGCCAGCATCTCGAAGGTCCATGGCGCGAAGAGCCGCAGGTTGTCCTCGACCAGGCGGCGGGCGATCGCCTCGGGGCAGCGGCCCGCGCCATCGGCCCAGCCGGCGATGCGGTCGGCGCCGTGCAGCGGCAGGGCCTGCTGAATGCTGCCCAGCTGGGCCAGCTTGAGGCGATCCGGCTGCTGCCGCTCCACGACGTCGGCCAGCAGCCGGTCCATCGCGATGCAGAGCGTGTGGCGGACGTCGACCTTCAGAGCGGCATCGGTGCCGCCGGGCAGCCACCAGGTCTCGTCGCGGTGCTGCAACGCCAGGTCCGGCCGCCGCAGCGCGGCATCGTCGACGACCCACGCCCTGCCGCCGAGGGCCTCGACGATCTGGGCCCGGGTCTCGAGGCTGGGCGCCTGGCGCCAGAACACGACCAGGTCCAGGTCGGACCAGCCGTCGGCCAGGCCGCGCGCGCTGTCGCCGACCAGGGCGATGGCCTCGACGCCGTCGAGCGCGGCATAGGCCGGGGCGATGGATTGACGGGCCAGCGATTGGCGCCAGCGGCTGGCGTGGTTCATGCGCGCCTCCCTCGGTCCGCGTATTGTAGTCCGGGCCGGTGCCGGCTGTGCTATGGTTCGGCGCTCGCCGCCCATCCGCCCGACAGGTCAGGCCCTCGATGTCAGCCAGCCTAGCGCCCGCCTTGGACCCCGAGGTTGCTCACACCCTGCGATGGGAGGGCCTGCGCAACTACCTCGAACGGCCGGCACGGGTCTCGGCTCAGGGTGGGGGCGTGCTGCTGCTGGTCGCGATCCAGCACTTCGAAGCCGGTCCGAACGCCAAGGCCCTGATCGCCGGCGCCAGCTTCATCGGCATGCTGATCGCGCCGCTGACGGTCGGCCTGGCCGCCCGTCTGGGGCTTTCGATCAGCCGCGCTCTGGCGCTGTGCATGCTGCTGGCGGCCGGCGGGCTCGGCCTGGCCGGGCTCAGCCCGGGCTTCGCCGGGTTCTTCGCCGGCATCCTGATCGGGGCGCCGCTGATCACCGCCAGCGCGCCGCTGATCGCCGCGCTCTGGAACGACGGCGTGCCGGGCGAGCGGCGCGGCCGGCGCTATGCCCGCGTCGTCAGCCTGTCCGGGCTGGTCGGCGTGCTGGCTTCGGCCGCCATCGCCGCCTGGCTGGACGTCGGGCTGGAGCGCTATCGGCCGGTGCTGCTGCTGCTGGCCGCCGGGCTGGCGGCCGGCGCCCTCGCCAGCAGCCGCATCCGCAGCGGCCGCGTGCAGACCCAGGGCGGCAACCCCTACCGCGTGCTGCGCCTGGCCTGGGCCGAGCCGCGCTTCGGGCTGATCCTCGTCGGCTGGTTCCTGCTCGGTTTCGGCAACCTGGCGACCCTCCCGCTGCGCGTCGAGCACGTCGGCGGCGTCGGCGCGAGCTTCGGCTACGGACCGGGCATGGTGCTCTGGCTGACCCAGGTGATTCCCCAGGCGGTGGCCCTGGTGGCCACGCTCTACTGGGGCCGCTTCTTCGACCGCTTCGACTTCCTGGCGCTGCGCATCGTGCTGAACGGCTTCTTCATGGTCTCGATCCTGATCTTCTTTACTCCCTGGCTCTGGGGCCAGGTGCTCGGCGCCTTGCTGCTGGGCGTGGCGCAGGGCGGCGGTTCGGTGATCTGGGGGCTCTGGGTGACGCGCTACGCGCCCGCCGGCCGCACGGCCGACTACATGGCGGTGCACACCTTCCTCACCGGCGTGCGCGGCCTGATCGGACCGATCCTGGCCTATCGCATGATCGCGGGCCTGCCCATCGCCGAGGTGGCCTGGCTCGGCGCGGGGCTCATCCTGCTGTCGAGCCTGCTCTTCGTCGCCCTGTGGCGGCGAGGACCGGTCGCGCCGCGTGGCTGAGCCGACCGGTCCGGGCGTCGAGCGCGAGCTGCGGCGGACCCTGCTCTGGGAGGGCCTGCGGGTCTGCCTGTCGCGGCCGGCAGCGGTGGCGGCGCAGGGCAACGGCGTGCTGCTGCTGGTGGCGCTGAAGCACTTCGAGGCGGGTGGGCCGGCCAAGGGCCTGGTGGCCGGTGCGAGCTTCATCGGGCTGATGGCGGCGCCGCTGGCCGTCTCGCTGGCCGCGCGGCTCGGCCTGAGCGTCTCGCTGGGCCTGGCCGGCCTCAGCCTGGCCGGCGCGGCCGGCCTGGCCCTGGCGGCGGTCAGCCCCAGCTTCGGCGGCTACCTGGCCGGCCTGCTGATCGGCCTGCCCATGGCGGCGGCGGTGGCGCCGCTGGTGACGGTGCTCTGGCGCCAGAAGCTGCCGGACGCCGTGCGCGGACGCTACTTCGGCCAGGTGACCGCCCTGGCCGGATTGGTGGGCATCGCCTCGAGCTTCGGCATCGCCGCCTGGCTCGGCGACAGCGTGGCCGGCTATCGGCCGGTCCTGATCGGCCTGGCCCTGCTCCTGGCGGGCGCCGGCCTGGCCGCGTCCCGGATCGCGAGCGCGCCCATCGCCGCCACGCGGCGCAACCCCTATCGCGTGCTGGCCTGGCTCTGGCGCGAGCCGCGCTTCGGCCTGGTGAACCTGGCCTGGACCCTGCTGGGGCTGGGCAACCTGGCCGTCCTGCCCTTGCGGGTCGAGTACCTGGCCGGCGCGAGCGACGGTCTCGGCTACAGCCCGCGCATGGTCCTGCTGTTGACCCTGGTCGTCCCCCAGGCCATGGGCTTCTTCGCGACGCTGGGCTTCGGCCGGCTCTTCGACCGCTTCGGCTTCGTGCAGCTGCGCATCGCGGTCAACCTGCTCTTCGGCCTGGGCATCCTGTGCTTCTTCAGCCCTTCGCTCGGCATGCAGGTGGCCGGCGCGCTGCTCACCGGCGCCGGCTTCGGGGGCGAGGCGGTCATCTGGGGCCTCTGGGTGACCCAGTTCGCGCCCGCCGAGCGGACGGCCGACTACATGGCGGTGCACAGCTTCCTCACCGGCCTGCGTGGCCTGGTCGGGCCGATCCTGGCCTACGAGCTGGTGGCGCGCGGCAGCCTGATCGGCGTCACCCACCTGGCGGTGGGCCTGATCGCGCTCTCGGCCCTGCTCTTCCTGGGCATCCTGAGGACGGATGGCCGGCGCTCGCGCGCTCCCAACCTTGACCCGTCGGGTCGGGGGTGATACAACGCGGCCCGAGCCGGGTCCGGCGATACCGCGTCGTCGGTGAACTCAGAAGAGGGGGCAGCATGAAGACGAGGACTCGCTGGATCGCCGCGGCCGTCGTGGCCGCGATCGGCCTGGTCGGTGCCGGCAGCCTGGCGCTCGCCGGGCGCATCGAGCCGGGCCCGGCAGGGGCCGCGAGCCGCCCTGCCGGACCGGTCGAGGCTGCGGCCGGCGACGGTCTGCGGGCCAGCAGCCCGATGACCACCGCCACGGCCAGCCCGCCGATCACGCCCACCGAGACGCTCGAGCCGACGCTCGAGCCCACGCTGGCGCCCACGACGGCCCTGACGCCGACGGCGACGTCGACCTTCACCCCCAGCGCCACGCCGACGCGACCGGCCTACATCCCGTTCACCGGTCAGCGGGTCGGCAAGGCCGAGCTGCCGGCGCCCTGGTTGCGCTTCCGGCCGCGATCGATGGCCCGCCCGCTGCGCCTGCCCACGCTCGACGGCCAGCTGGCCATCGATCCGGGCGACCCGGGTGACGCGAGCTACGTCTTCATCGGGCGCCACCCGGCCTCGCTGCTCTCGCAGCAGCTCTGGGACGCCAGCGTGGACGCGCTTCTGGATACCTCGCCCGAGGACGTGAACTACGTGTTCATGGCCTACGAGGCCAGCCCGGCCGAGGCCGAGGCGCGGGTTCGGGCCCAGCGCGAGCGCATCGCGGCCGTGCTGGCCGAGCGGCCGGCCGAGCAGCGCGGGCATTGGGAGGAGCACCTCCACTACGTCAAGGTCAACCCGATGACGCTCGACAGCTGGTTCACCAACGTCCTCGAGGACTGGGGCAGCTCGAACCCGCAGGCCCGCGCCAGCTGGCAGGAGAACGGTCAGACGGTCGAGATCCAATTCGACACCACCGCCGACAGCGGTTGGGCTCGGCGCATCGGCCCGGATGCGCCGATGGAGGGCAGCCTGGCCTGGTTCGGGACGGCCTGCAACGGCGAGACGCCGGCCCAGGACGTGGCGGGCAAGATCGCCCTGGTCGAGCGCGGGGTCTGCCCGTTCACGGACAAGGCGGTCAACGCCGAGCGCCTGGGCGCCACCGGCATGGTCATGTTCACCGACGACCGGCCCAAGACCGAGATGGGCGGCAGCGGTTCGGTCGGCATCTCGGTGGTCATGATCGACCGCGATCACGGGCTGCGCATGCGCGACCAGGTCGTCGCCGGCAACGCGGTGCAGGTCTCGATCTCGGCCGTCTGGGCCCAGGCGCATGGCCTGGCGATCGACCATACGGGGCACCTGCGCGAGTTCGGCTGGATCCCCTACGGCTTCCCCACCTACCACGAGCATCAGTTCGACCTCTTCGAGCAGGTGGCTTACGAGGCCCAGAGCTACCACCACGAGCATGGCATCGAGGCCCGCATGGCGGCCGAGGAGGCGGCCGGCGAGGTCGAGGTGATCCCGGTCTTCGAGGGCGTCATGGCCTCCGATCCGGGTTGGACCGGCCGGCGCTTCGTGGCCGAGATCGAGCTGCCGTCGGCCGCGGAGATGCAACGGTACGACAAGCTCGAGGTCGACCTGAAGATGGGCTGCCGCAACGGCGAGGACGACAACTGCGGCGCCTGGGACTACCTGGTCTACCTCTACCTGTGCGACGATCCGGACAATCCGAACGCCTGCAACAACGAGGTCGGCCGCTTCATCACCGCCTACAAGCGTCAGACGCACTGGGTGACCGACATCTCGCCGATGCTCGGCTACTTCCAGCAGGGCGGCAAGGTCCGTCTGGGCTTCTGGACCGTGCAGCCCTACGTCCTGGACATGGACCTGCGCCTGGGCAAGAGCGCGGCGGCCACGGCGGCCGGCGGCGCCAACCTGGTGCCGCGCCAGCTGGTGCCGCTCTTCGGCGACCGGGGCCGCTTCGACCGGCGCTTCGACGAGCACTACAACGACGTCTTCCAGCCGATCACCTTCACCGTTCCGGCCGGCATCCAGAAGGTCGAGCTGGTGACGATCATCAGCGGTCACGGCTTTGCCGTCGACGACAAGCAGTGCGCCGAGTTCTGCAACCACACCCATCGCTTCACGGTCAACGGCGATCCCGACTCGGCGGTGTTCATCGACCATCCGATCATGGACGACCCGGTCGGCGCCGACATCGGCTGCGCGTTGCAGGTGCCCGCCGGGGTGGCGCCCAACCAGTTCGGCACCTGGCCCTTCGGGCGAGCCGCCTGGTGCCCGGGCCTCGACGTGCCGGTGAAGCGTCACGACATCACCAGCCAGGTCCAGATCGGCGGCGCCGACAACGTCATCGACTACTTCGGCGGCTTCCGGGGCGAGGCCTATGTGCCGGTGCTCGCGCCGGGCGTCGAGCCGGGCACGGGCTGGGACATGCGGATCGAGATGAAGAGCTTCCTGCTGTACTGGGCCGCGCCCTGAACCGCGGTCCGGAGGATTGCCCATTCGCCGACCTCGACCTAGAATCGATGGAGATGCAGTAGCCGGCCGGACTGCGGCGTTGCTACGACCCTGACATTGGAGAAGGCGATGATCGAATTCAAGATGGACCGGCGGGTCTTCTATGGCCTGCTGACGGTCCTGGGCGTGGGCCTGGCGCTCGGCCTGGGCTTGATGTTGGGCAAGATGATGAGCGGTGGCGAGCAGGCTGCGGCCCCCGTCGCCCCGGCGCTGTCGGGCGCGGATGCGGGCGCGGCGCCGGAACAGGCAGGCATCCCCTTGCCGGTCGACGACCCGGCCGCGGCGGTGGACATCATCCAGGGAAATGGATCGACCCAGTCGCAGCAGGATCCGGCCCAGTTCCAGCCGCCGCCGCAGACCATCGACTACGCGGCGCTGGGCATCAACCCGGACGGCGAGCTGACGCCCGAGCAGGACGCCACGGTCTCGCGCATCCTGCAGACGGACGCCGAGGCCAAGCTCAACGACCCGAACGTGATCTGGGTCGACGTCCGCTCCGACGTGGAGTTCGAGCAGGGCCACATCCCGGGCTCCCGCAACATCGTCGCCTACGTGCAGGACGATCAGTTCGGCACCCTGCCGAAGGACCAGGAGATCATCCTCTACTGTGCCTGAAGCAACGAGCACACGAGCGCCCGTGCGGCGTTCATCATGATGCAGCAGGGATACACCAACGTTCACGCGCTCCTGGGTGGCTGGAACGGCTGGCTCTCCTCGGGCCTGCCCACCTCCACCGACTAGCGCTGCGCGACGTCGGAAGACGCAAAGCGGCCCCGGATCGCGCGATCCGGGGCCGCTCTGCGTCGGGGCTGGGTCAGCGCTGCTCGATCTCGATGCCGTGATCGGACAGCAGGGACTCGAGCAGCTCGAGCAGCGCATCGTCGACCAGGAGCAGCGGGCCCTTTGCCTTGAACGGGCGAAGGCCCTTCGGCCATCGCGGATCGCGACGCAAGGCCTCCAGCGCGGCGGCCTCCGGCAGCTCCAGCAGCCGGCCCTTAGCCAGCCTGGCCGTGCCGAAGTGACCGCTCCAGACCCGGATGCGGTCGCCCAGCCAGGCGGGCATGCCCGGACCCAGCAGGCTTCGCCAGGCGGCGATCTGCTGCTCGGCGTCGTGGCTCGAAACCTCGAGCGCCCGCCGGGCGCTCTGGCGCGACACGCGCCAGCCTCCGCCTGCGATCGGTTCGGCCAACCGCTGCAGGCGGCCCAGATCGGCTAGCGTCGCCAGGGCGGGTGGCGCCAACAGTCGGCCCTCGGCGTCCATCGACCAGCGACGCCGCGCGTCGTTGGGACCGGGTCGAGACACCGGGACCTCGACCCGTCGGCCCAGCTCGGCCAGGTTCAGTCGTGGGTCTGCCAGGGCCAGATTGTCGCCGATGGGCTGGAGCCGGTTTGGCCCCGCGGCAGCGACGAAGCGGTCGAGGCTCGCGGCATCGGTGGTCTGAAGCAGGGTGACGCCGCGACGGATCGTGACGCGCTCGTGCGCGACCTGCCACTCGGCCAGGTCGCGGGCGATGTTCTGGGGCAGGGATTGGCCGGTCAGCCGTTCGAGCTCGGCGGTGATCGACGCGGCGTCCAGGCCGAGGCGCTGGCCGCGGTAGACGCTCTCGCGGGTCAGCACCAGCTCGACGGCACGGTCGAGTCGGACCCGGTCGGCGAAGCGTTCCAGGGATGCCAGGTCCGAGATCGGAAGCGGCCCGAGCGCCATGATGTGGCGGTTGGGCTGGAGCAGGACCGGCACCTGATGCGCCTCCGGTTCCTCCGGCCTGGGAGCGCCGGCCAGCAGGTGTCGGCCGATCGGAGCAAGACGGAAGGCCATGGGTGCGGCATCGGCGCCGAAACGGAGGTCGAGCAGGCCGAACCGGGCCAGGCTGCGCAGGACCCGATCGATGAACGGCACCTCGACCCGCAGCCAGCCCTCGGATTCGACGCGGACGCCGCCGAAATGCCAGGCATCGGTGCTGTAGCGGTGGTAGCCGTACCGGCCGTATCGGCTGCGGTACGGCGGCACCAGGAAGTCGCGCTCCGTGGTCTCGAGCCGCTGATGGACGGCCCGCCAGGGATGCCAGCCGCCGTCGGCGCCGAGATCGAACATTCTCGCCAGAACCCGCTCGCGGGCCTTGGCGAGCCGGGCCGAGGTCTCATGGGGCGGGCCGCCGTCGTTCCACTCGACTCCCGGCAGGCGCGCCAGCTCGTTCCAGGTGTTGGGCCCGCGAAACCAGTCGAGGCAGCGAGCGGCCAGGTCGACGTCGGTTGCGCGCCAGAGCGACTGGGCTTGATTGGGCGAGACCACCAGGCGCTGGCGCGGTTGCGGCTGCATCAGGCCGAGGCCGAGCATCAGCTCGCGCAGGAAGTGCAGCTCGGGCAGGTCGGCCTCGTCCCGGACGCGATCCTTGTCGTAGGGCTTCCCGAAGACCTCGCACAGGGCCTTGAGGTCGCGCTTGCTGATGTGCCGACCACCCTTGAGCAGGGTGGGCGGTCGCGCCTGCCAATGGCTGAACGCCAGGTACAGGTCGAGGCGCAGCGCCTCGACCCGGCCCGGGACCTCCGCCTCGTCGCCGGTTGACGTCGCCGGTCCCGCGTCCGGCCCCTCGGGCTTGCTCATGCGTGCCCGCCTCGCCGGTCGACGATTCGAGGATGCTGCCCGGCGCGCTCGAGCGCCGCCAGCACGCTGGGGACGACCGCGTCCTCGACCAGCCAGCGGGTTTCGCCCACCCGGTACAGGATGTGCTCGGCCAGGTTCGCGCGCGCCAGCAGCTCGTGGCTCAACGATGCCTCGGCGAACTCGATCAGCGACAGCCCGGGGTAGACATTGGCCCGGCCCCAGGTGTCGCACCAGCGCTCGAGGCGGCCGGCGAGCGGCTTCGGGATGGCGCCCGCGTCGCGAAGCTGGGTCAGCGACGCGATCGGATTCGCTCCCGCCTCGAGCGAAGCCAGCAGCCGGTCGCGGTCAGGCTCGACACGCAGCCGGCCATCGGCCTCGAGGTCGATCCGGCACCACTCGGAGAGCATCCTCACCTGATCGGCGTTGCCCAGGCCGAGCCTGAGGTGGCCGACATCGCCGCGGTTGGACCAGGTCGGCGCATCGGCCGGCACCTGCTCGCTCGGCCCCAGCCCGAGCACGGGGCGGGCCAGCGGACCGCGACGCAGAGCCCGTGCCCGGCCCTGACGGTCGCGCGCCAGCTCGATCAAGCCCAGCCAGCGCATGGGGCCCTCCAGCACGAAGCGCAGCACCGGCTCGCCCAAGTCCGACCAGGCTTGCGCGGTGTCGAGCGCCTGGATCGCGTGACCATCCGGCGGCGCCAGGCCGAGGCCGCTGCCGTTGGACGAGGGGTCGATCAGCTCGGGCTGGCTGGCGCCGACCAGCGCGACGAAACGGTCGAGATCGACCCAGCGCTCGGTCGGCAGGCGGCGAATCAAGCGGATGCAGCCGCGACGCAGGCGCGCGAGGAACTCGGAGTACTGATTCGGTGAGCAGACGCGATAGGGATGGCGCAGCAGCCGTGGCCCACCGGCCAACGCCACCGCCGAGTAGGGGTCCCAGCCGCCGTAGGGCACGCCGATCCAGGCCTCGAGCAGGGCGGCCACCAGGATCTCGGCGCCCTGCTGGCAGAGCTCCTCGATCCAGCCGTCGGCGATCTGCAGCCGGTGCCTGGCCTCCGGGAGGTCCGCGAACCCGTTCAGGCCCAGCAGCAGGATGAACAGGAAGTCGACCGCGAGGGGGTCGCGTTCGCCGAGGGTCTTGGCCAGCCGCTTCCGGTCGCCGGCGGCCAGCCAGCTTCCGGCGGCCGGGACCAACTGCAGCCGGCCGGGAAGCTGGGCCCGGCTGCTCGGCCAGTTCCACTCCGGCACCTGCTGATGGCGAGGAACGGCGACCTCGGCCGACCAGGGGGACACTCGAGTGACGCCGCCCCCCTTCTGGATCGCCGCGGCCAGCCGCAGCAGCTGCCCGTAGGGGTCCGGCGCGTCGTCCACCTGCAGCGTAGAGACGTCCAGCGCGGGGAACAGGGCTTCGACCGGTAGCACCGCGATGCCGATCGGAGGCGGGACGAAGAGGGCGCCGAAGCCGTCGCGGAGCAACAGCCCGCGGGCGCTCAGCGCGTCCATCATGGCGCCGACCCCGTGGTCCAGGTCGGCGTAGTCCTCGCCGGCCAGGGCCGCCATGGCCGTCACGCGCTTGACCAGGTCGGCGCGCGATTGCGACGCGGCCCAGGCGACCAGGTCGAGGCCCCGCCTCAGCCGCGGGTCGAGGCTCTCGATCATGCCGGCGATCGAAGCGGGGTCCTCGTAGCGCGCGCGGATCTGGTCGACGATGTCGTCCCGTCGGGTGCCCGAGAGCCGCCATCCCTGTTGGCGCGCGATCTGGCGCAGGTCGGCCACCCTCAACGCTTCGAGTCCCTCGTCGATCAGGTCGAACATGGCGCCCGGGTCGCCGTCCGCCAGGTCGAAGGCGTCCTCGTCCGAGAACTCGTCCAGACCGAGGGCGATCAGCTCCTCCAGCAGCTCGGCGGGGACCCGTGCCTTGCGGCGGCTCATTCGTCGCCTACCGAGTCCTGCTCGAGCAGCTCGTGGGCGTAGAGGATCCGGTAGGCGTAGCCCTGCTCGGTCAGGAACATCTGGCGCTTGGCGGCGAAGGTCTGGTCGGAGCTGTCGCGGCTGACGATGCTGTAGAAGTGGGCCAGTCGGCCGTCGGACTTCGGGCGGAGGATGCGGCCGAGCCGCTGCGCCTCCTCCTGGCGCGAACCGAAGGCCCCGCTGACCTGGATGGCCACGTTGGCGTCGGGCAGGTCGATCGAGAAGTTGGCGACCTTCGACAC
>JACKBJ010000025.1 GCA_020634625.1 Caldilineae bacterium
CGCCCACGCCCACCGTCGCGACCCCGTCGCCCGTGCCGACGACCGCCACCCCGACCCCGCCCTCGGCGACGCCGACGCGGACGACCGCCACCCACACGCCGACGCCGACGGGCCCGGCCAACCCCGACCTGCTGCTGCCGAGCCTGCTGGCTGGCGCGCCGCTACGCTGACCGGGCCGGGTGGGGCGAGGGGTGGCCTGCGCCGGACCCCGTGGCGCGCGCTCGCCTCAGCTCGGCCGGCCTTCCGGGAAGAGCTGGTAGCCGCCCTCGGGTCGGCCGCGCCAGGTGACGAGGTAGCGGGGCCGGCCCGGATCGGGCTCGATCTTGCGGCGCAGGCCGCGCACCACCTGGTACAGCGCGTCGTCCATGATGCCGTCCTCGACCACGTCGTCGGGCCAGACGCCTTCGATGAGCTCGGTCTTGCCGACGCGAACGCGGGAGCGGGCCAGGAGGTAGAGCAGCGCACCGCGCTCGAGCCGGGTCAGCTCGCGCAGGGGCGTGGCGCCGAGATGCACCTCGCCGGTGACGTCGTCGAGCCACAGGCGGCCGCGGCGACGGGTCTGGCCGCCGGCGCGCAGGGCCAGCAAGCGGCCCTGGACCCGCCAGCCGGAGTCGGGCTCGTCGACGAGCAGGCCCTTGGCCTCGAGCAGCTCGAGGGCCGGCCCGTGCTCGAGCTCCGCGGCGCGGCGGGCCGCGGGGCTCGCGGTGCCGGTCGCGACGGCGGTGAGGGCCGCCTGCTCGGCCTGGGTCAGGCCCTCCCAGACTTCATCCAGGCGGACGCGCATGGCCGGCAGCTGACCCAGGAGCTGCGGCCAGGCGTCGCGCGGCGGCCGGTTCGCCTCCTGTCGCCACCAGGCGCAGGCGGACTTGAGCAGCGCCGGGTAGCCGCCCGTGGCGTCGAGCAGGGCGGCGGCTTCGGACGGCGTCGGCGCGGGATCGGCGCCGAGCAGCTCTTCGTCGAGCATGCGCCGGGCGTCCGACGGCACCATGGGTCCGACCCAGCAGGTGTGAGTGTCCAGGAGCTCCTGGAGCTCGCCGAGGACGCCGGGGTCGGGCAGGTAGGCGCAGGGCTGGCGCATGCCCACGATGAAGCCGAGCCGGCCCTTGAAGGCGTCGCGCAGGGCGCGCAGCGAGTCGCTGATCTCGGGGGTCGCGCGCTCGGCGAAGCGGTCGAAGCGGTCGAAGACGAGGCCGACCCGCCGCCCGTCGTCGGTCAGTCGGGCGAGCCAGGCCAGCAGCGCGGTCTGGACGACGAAGGGATCGCGCTCGGCCAGCTGCGCCGCGAACACCCGCTCGATCTCGGCGGCCAGCTCCGGCTCGAGACCGGCGGCGGCGCTCCGGAAGCCGCGCAGCAGCAGGCGGTAGAGGGTGGCCAGGTCGAGCGCCGGGAGGCTGTTGAGGTCGACCAGCACGGCCATGGCGCGCGCGCCCTCGGGCAGGTAGCCCGACAGGACCTCGGGCCGGTGGACCAGAAAGCCGAGCAGGTTCGACTTGCCGGCGCCGCCCATGCCGACGACGCTGCCGGACTGGCCGGCGGCGATCCAGCCGGCCAGCTCGCGCATCTGCTCGGCGCGGTATGCGGGGTGGTAGTCGGTCCAGGCGCGGCGATGGGTCATCGGGCATCTCGGGGATCGGGACTCGGGCAGCGGTGCGCGAGCGGATCACGGGTGCGAGCGGGGCTTCCTCGTTGCCAGGATAGTCGGGGACCGCGCGCGGCGCTAGCGAATCTCAGGTCGCGCTCAGGTCGGAGCCCATTTCCTCAGGTCAAGCTCAGGTCGGGCTCCGTACGCGGCGGCGAATTGCCAGGATACTGGGCAGCATGATCGATGCCGTGCGTGCATTGAGCCATAGGAGGCCGACCATGCGGACGACGCGAATCCTGACCAGCTTGACGTTGAGCCTGGCCCTGCTGGCCGGCACCGCCTACGCCGCCAGCGCCGACCTTTCGGACTTGGCGCCTGGCACAACCGGGTCGCAGCCGAAGGTCGAGCAGGTGACCTTCCTGCCGCCGGCCGGCGGCGAGGTGGTGGCCGGCAAGCCGGGCGGCGGCGGTGGTGGCGGTGGCGGGGGAGGTGGTGGCACCTGCACGCCGGCCGCGAGCCGGATCGCCTATCCCTCGCAGTCGAATGGCGGACTGTCGGCGGTCAACCCGGACGGCACCTGCGCGGTGCAGCTGACCGACGGGACGATCCCGGCGCGGCAGGTGCTGGATTGGAGCTCCGACAACCACATCCTGATCCGGAACCTGGCCGGCGCGGTGACGCTGCTGAACGTGCCCGACTCGGCCAATCCCGCGAGCGTGACCATCGCCGAGGGCCCCTGGACGCCGGCCTACGGCGGCTCCGGACCGATGTCGGCGCAGGCAGACGCCAACGGCGTGCTGCCGGCGACGAGCCAGCTCATGGCTGCCATCGGGACCGACGGTGCGGACGACAACCTCTATGTCTATTCGATGGACGGCACCTGGAACCTGCGCCTGACGAATTACGTGGACGACCACCTCGATGGGGACGGCACGGAGTATCGGCTGGGTCGCACGGACTGGCTGGCCGGCAGCGCCGATCACGGTCGCGCGCGGATCTGGTACACGGTCCTCGTGGTCCAGTATGCCGGCGGGCAGTGGGTGTCGGAGGAGCTGCAGCACCGCGTGATCAGCCTCGACACGACCGGCTGGCCCACCATCGGCACGGCCAACAGCAGCGACACGCTCATGGTCGGCAGCGACACCCTGATCGGCGGCTACCCGCTGACCACCGAGCTGGACTTCTCGCGCGATGGCGCGAAGGCCGGCGGCATGGGCCCGGACGGCCAGTCGATGCTCGTGCTGGACGTGAGCTATGACGACGTGGCCGACGAGGTGACGATTCATGCCGACAGCCCGCTGATCACGGCCACCGACCTGGACGCCGTCGGGCACGGCGCGAGCTTCAGCCCCGACAACGCGACGATGGTCTTCGACGGCTACACGCTTCAGGGCAAGGGCAAGAACCAGACGCTGGTGGGCCGCATGCACACGACCGGCACCTCGGTGGCCGGCCCGAGCAGCTCGCTGGGCTTGGGCCTGGACGGGGTCTGGGGGCCGTAGCCCGGCGCGGACGATCGCCTGACGGCGATGCACCCGACGACCGAGTGCTTCGGACGGGAGGCCGGCACCACCAGGGGGTGCCGGCCTCTTCGTGCACCCACACGGGGAACGCGACAGCGCGAACCGAGCCGCGATCGGCCGGACTCCCGACGGTCGCGCCTGACCGGCCTAGGCGCCAACCGCGAGACGCATGCCGCGGCTCATGCGTCGGTCGCTCGGCATCGCGGCGTTGCGGACCAGCAAGTACGGACTGCCGCTGCGGCTCGGCCACAGACTGTCGGTCCACGCGCCGCCGCGGCAGACGCGATGCATCTCGGCCGCGGCAAGTGGATCCTCGCGCCCATCTCCCGCGTCGTAGGGGTAGGCATGGCTCGGGCGTTCCGGGTCCGGACCGAACAGGCTGCGGGTCCACTCCTCCACGTTCCCGAGCAGGTCGGCGACCCCGAAGCGCGAGTCGCCGGCCGGGAAGAGGCCGATGGGCGTGGGGCGCCGGATCTGCAGGTCGTGGAAGTTGCCGATCTCGCTGCGGCTCGAGCTGCCGCCCGGCGTTTCGTCCGACTGCAGGCCAGCCGCCTCCCACTCGACCTCGCTCGGCAGGCGAAACGCGATGCCGGACTGGGCCGAGAGCCAGGCGCAGTAGGCGCGTGCCTCGAACCACGATAGCCCCACGACCGGCTGAAGCGGATGGGCGAAGCGCTCCTCCACCCAGTAGCCGGGTCGAAAGTACTGCTTGCCGCGCCAGCGTTCGAGGAGGGCTTGCTCGAACGCGTCGTCGTCGAGCGTCAGCAGGTGTCGGAACTCCTTGACCGCGAAGGCCGGCAGCGTGCCGTCGGCCTCGAAGCGATCGAGCAGCGTCGGGTCGTCCAGGAATCGGTTGCGCCACAGACGGTTGTTCTGCATGGCGCCAAAGTTGGGCAGCTCTGCGCGCAGCCAGCGACGGGCGTCTGGGGTCGTCCACCACCGTTCGTCGGCGTAGCCTCCGGCCTCCAGGAAGCAGGCCCACTCGGCCCGCGTGACCGGAAAGCACCCGATCCGGAAGGCAGGCAGGTCGACCGCGTGTCGGCCCAGATGTGCCTGCCGCGGTATGGACTCGCGGGTCGCCAGCACGCCTCCGTCGATCACCTCGTCGCTTCCGATGTGGAACCTGCCAGCCGGTATCTCGACCAGGGGCGGCAGCAGGTACGCGCCGTGGGGCCCTACCCGCCGTTCGAAGCGTGGGTCTCCCAGGTCGCCGAGCGCGAAGCCGCAGGCGATCCGGTCGCGCAGGTCCGCCTCGGGATCGCGGCTGCGGTGCACCAGCGACCATCGCAGCGTATCGCGCATGCTTGCCGGGAGCACGCGCAAGAGCTCCGGCTGCGCCGCCGCCTGGCCGGCCAGGGCCAGGTTGCTGGCCATGATGCCGCTGAGGAATCGCGC
Organism: Caldilineae bacterium; assembly: GCA_020634625.1. Lineage (GTDB taxonomy): Bacteria > Chloroflexota > Anaerolineae > Epilineales > Epilineaceae > JACKBJ01. Next base: position 4,501 of record JACKBJ010000025.1, read on the forward strand.
CGGATCCTCGGCCATCGCGGCCGCCAGGGCGGTCGTCTCCTCCCAGCCGGTGCTCGGCAGTGGCGGGAGCGGGTCGGCCGAGTCGAGGCCGTCGATGACCGCGTCCACGCTGGGCCGCACCCTTGCCGCGCGCCACTCCACCCGCACCAGCTCCGGGTTCGGCTGTCGCGCCAGCTCGCGGGCCGCGAAGTACTCCTGCAGCAGCTGGTGGAAGTACATCAGCGCGTGGGTTGCCCGGTCCTGGTCGAGCACGGCCAATGCCTGGCCGGCCGCCACGATGGCCTCGCCGGCGTCCGAGCGCAGGAGCGCCAGCGCCTGGTCCAGGTCGATGCGCACCTGCGAGACCTCGCCGTCCTCGCGGCCGGCCTGCATCGCCCATGCCAGCTCGGCCAGCTTGGGCAGCAGCAGGCCGCGCTCCGGCAGGTCGTAGGCACGCTGCCAGTTCCAGCCGGTCACCTGTTGCCGGTCGCGGCGCGTGAGCAGCTCACCCGGCTTGAACAGCGGGTTGCCGCGCCCGATCTCGCGTCCAAGCGCCTGGCGCACGAAGCCGGTGAAGAGGCCCGAGCGGCCCGTCGGCAGCTCGCCCGTCGCGTCCACCTGGTCCACCAGGAGCTTCAGAAAGAAGGGGCTGCGCACCACCTCCAGCTGCCGGGTGCCGGCGAGTCGGTCCCAGACCAGCTCGAAGCGATCCGGGATGTAGGCGCGCAGGAAAGCCTGCACCGCCGCGTCGTCCATGGGCTCGATGCGCACCTGCGGCACGCGCAGCGCCGGGGTCGATAGCGGTTGGCTGTAGTCCAGGCTGCGGCAGCTGAACACCACCCGGTTGCCGGGCCGCTCGCGGGTCAGCCGCAGCAGCCAGTCGCGCCAGAGCGCCACGCGCTCGAGGAAGCCGGTCAGGCTTTCGGCCGGCATCTCGTTGAGCGCATCGAGCAGGAGCAGCACTCGGCCTTCGGCCAGGAGCTCGTCGAGGGCCGGCAGGTCCGGGTAGCGCGCCCGCCAGCGTGCATTCAGCCAGGCGCCCGGGTCGGGCGGCGGATCGCCGGCGCGGGCCGGTGGGTATTGGTTCAGCTGGATGAAGAAGGTCAGCGGCTGGTCCGCGCCGCGCAGGCCTTCCATTGCGGTGGAGAGCTCCAGGTGGCGCAGGAGGGTGCTCTTGCCCGAGCCCGGCGCACCCAGCAGCACCAAGGCAGGGTCTTCGACGTCGGCCAGCAGCGTCTCGAGGGACGGATAGCGTGCTTCCTGGGACTGCCAGCGACCCTGCACGGCCTCCTCGCCCAGGTCGATGAGCAGCTCCAAGCCCACGAATCGGTCGTCCAGCTCGAAGCGCGGGCCGGACCACTCGGCGATGCGGCCGCGGCGGTAGGCCTCCAGGGCCGGCACGCGCTGGAGCAGGATGGCCATGGCGCCGGAGAGGGTCTCGGCGCCGCCGGCAGGCGCCTCCAGGGCCAATCCGGTGGCTCGGGCGGAAGCCCAGAAGGCAACCTGCTTGGCTTCCGGTGCGAGGTTGCCGAACTTGCAGGCGCCCAGCAGGTAGGCCGCGAGGCCCAGGTGGTACTCCAGCCAGTCGCCGGGCCGTGCCAGGAGCGTGGCGGCGGCGCGGCGGATGGCCACCAGGCCGACGTGCATGGGGCGCAGCGGCGGCGCGACGGGGCCGTGGTCGGGCGCGCGGTGAAGGTCGGCGAGCAGGCCGGCGGCGTGGTCGGGCGGCAGGCCGGCCGCGGCCAAGGCATCGGGCAGGAGGCGCGTGAGCACGCCGGTCTCGAGGCGCAGGAGGTCGTGCAGCACGTGGTCGTCGCGGCTGAGGGCGAAGTCGATCAGCTGCACGCTGCGCGCCTCGGCATCGACCAGCACGTTCTCGAGGTTGAGGTCGCCATGCACCGCTCCAACGCGCACCCGGTGCTCGGCGCCGAGGAGGCGCGGCAGGGCCAGGAGCGGGTTGGGGAGCGGCGCGTCGGCGTCGTCTTCCAGCGTGAACGCCTCGGCGTCCAGATCGACCGTATGGCCCAAGGCTTCGCGCAGCTCGCCGGCCAGCCGCGAGGCGCGGGTGGCGGTGACCTCGCCGGCGATGGGGCCGTTCAGCAGGTCGCCCACGCGCCAGCGGGCCGCGCCGGGCATCGGCTCGACCCTCAGGCGACAGGCCCGGCCGCCGGGCGCCGCGGCGGTGGGCAGGTTGAGCGTGACCTCGTCCGCGTCGGCCGCGATGGACTCGACCACGAAGCCGGTCAACGTGACCCGATCCCCGACTTGCGGGCTGGCGCTTCCCAGCGTCTCCGGGCTGAGCGCGATGCGCGGCGCGCCGGCGGCGGCCCCGAGCGTGCCCCCGGCCTCGTCGCCGGCTGCCGAGAAGTGCAAGGGCTCGGTTTCGGGCCGGACGACGAGGTTGACCGGCAGCAGGCGGTCGTAGCTGTCGGCCAGCCGCAGGCTGCGCGGCTCGGCGTGGTGCCACATGGCGCCCAGGTGGACGAAGGGTCGGCTCTCGAGCACGTGCACCAGGTCGGCCAGCTCGGCGCGGCCCCAGTAGCGGCGCAGGCTCTGGATGTCGAAGCGCTGCCCGCCAACCAGGGCGTAGCGGATGCCGGCCCAACGGCCGCCCTCGGCGTAGGCCGGCCGGCCCCAGATCTCGGGGATGCCGGAAAGCTTGCCGCGGATGCGGGTCTGGTAGGCCTCGTACTCGCGGGTGACGAGCCCGGCCGGGGCCAGCTTGACCACTGCCGCCGGCTCGGGCTGGTCGTCGGCATCGAAAGGCGTGACCTTGAAGACGCGGCTGCCGGAGAAGCCGCCGGCCAGCTCGCTCTCGATGACCAGGCGCCCGGCGGCGTGGAAGAGCCGGGCCAGGATGGTCGCGGCACCGGGCGGCAAGTCCAGCGCGGCCGGGTTCTCGACGCGCACGGCGCCGCCGGTGCGCAGCTCGCCGGTGGCGTCGGGCAGGCCGGGGGCCAGCAGCTGGAAGATGTGCTCGGCGTAGCGCAGATCCTTGAGGCGGTGCTCGCCCAGGTCGCGGATGGCAGCCCCGGCCGGCAGCTGCTCGCGGACGATGCGCTCGGTGGCGGCGGTCATGAGGATCTGGCCGCCGTTGGCGGCGCTCTCGAGGCGGGCAACCCGGTTGACCGGTGCGCCGAAGTAGTCCTGGCCATGCTCCCGAGTCTCGCCGGTGTGCAGGGCCATGCGGATGCGCAGGGGCGGGAAGCCCAAGCCGAAGGCAGCCCAGTCCTCGCCGGCGACGGCGCGCTGGATCTCGATGGCGGCGACGATGGCGGCCGCGGCGGTCTCGAAGGCGGCGCGGAAGGCGTCACCGGCTACCTTGAAGATGTAGCCGCCGTGGCCCTCGACGATCGCGCGCACCAGCGCGTCGTGACGCTCGAGGGCCGGGGTCATCGCTAGGGCATGGTGCTCCCAGAGCTGGGTGGAGCCCTCGATGTCGGTGAAGAGGAAGGTGACGGTGCCGGTTGGGGGGTGGGGCATGAGGAGCATGATGCCGCAGACACGAGGGCTGGGCCATCAGCGGCTTTGGAAAGAGAAGAGCCCACGTAGCGGGCTCATGTGCAAGCTGGGGGTCAGGGATCCGCACCCAGGCCGGTGAATTCAATGTCCGCTGCACGCTCGTGACGTTTCGTCGCTGCTCGTATCATGGAGTCGTGCTGAGCGAAGGGCACCAGCAAGTGTGTTAGGGGTGGTCGGCGCGAGAATCGGTCGCCGCCTCGAAGTGCCGATCCTCCAGCCGCAGCTCGAAGTCGGCCACGTCGGGACGCGACCGCTTGCCCCGCGCCGTACGGCGCCAGGCCGGCAGCGTGTTTTCGAAGTTCCACACGCTGGGGTAGAGGTTGCGGAAAGTCTTCACCGACGGGTCGCCTCCTTGGGCGGCAGATGCTACCGCAAGGCTGCGCCACTGACGAGATTCCGCGTCTAGCGCCGCCGCGTCGCGGCGGCGTACCGGACTGACGAACGGCACGCCGAACGGCAGGAGTCGGCAGTCAGAACCTCAGGAATCAGAAGTTCAGCAACCAGAACCGGTGGAGGACAGGGACGCACTGCCAACCACCACCACCCGGACACCGTTGGTGGGGTCGCGGCTGGCCAGAGAACAGGTGTAACGGGCGGGCGCCAGGGAGTTCGCACGAACGTTGCGCCACGACGCGCCGCGCAACACCCGCATCATGTCGGCCGCTGCCTCGGACACCTCCCGACCGTCGTCGGCATCGTAGGGATAAGGGAACTCGGTGTCGTCATAGTCTTGCCCGAAGGCACTAGAGGTCCAATCGATCACGTTGCCGGTCAGGTCGGCTGCCCCCTCCGGAGTGTCGCCATCCGGAAACACGCCGACCGGTGTCGTCTGCCGGATGTGCGTTTCGACCGAATTGCCTCGCAGATGGTCGAAGGCATCGCCGTAGGCGAAGCGCCGGCCGGCCGCACCCCTTGCCGCGGCCTCCCACTCGACCTCAGTCGGCAAACGAAAGGCCAGCCCCGACTGTTCCGAGATCCAGCGCAGGTAGGCTCTCGCCTCGTACCAGCAGATGCCGACCACCGGCTGCGCCGGCCGGTTGAAACGGGCGTCGTGCCAGAGAGCCGGCTCCGTGTGCTGGCCGCCGGGGTAGAGTTCGACCAGGTGTGCATCCAATGCCTCTGCGCTCATCGCCAGGCGCTTCTGGCCGCGCTCGTACATCTGCTCGTTCCAGGTGCCGGCGGCCAGCATTTCGTCCATGATCTCCGGCCGCTTTCGGCAGCGGGCGACGAACCAGCGAAAGCTGGCATGGATGTCGGCAGCCGTGTTCTCGCCTCGCCGCCAGCCGCGAGCGGCCTCGGTATCCCACCAACGTTCGTCTTCATAGCCACCGGATTCCTGAAAGCAGGCCCACTCGGCGTTGGTCACCGCGAACTGCCCGATGGCGAAGCTGGCGACTTGGACCTGGTGGCGCGGCATGTGGTCGGTCCACGTTCGTGAGAAGTCGGCGATCGGCTCGTCGTCCCCAATCGGGTAGGTCCCGCCCGGGATCTCGACCAAGGGCGGCAGCAGGTACTCGCCGTGCGGCCCGTTCCGACGCTCGAAGCGCGGGTCGCCCAGATCCCCCACCGCGTAGCCGCAGGCGATCCGGTCCCGTAGGTCGGCCTCGGGGTCGCGGCTGCGCTTCACGAGCGCCCAGCGCAGCTCATCCAGCAGGTCCGCCGGCAGGAGCGGTATCAGTTCCGCCTGCACCGCCGCCCGACCGGCCAGCGCCAGGTTGGTCTCCATCACGCTGCGAAGGTAGCTGGCCGGATCCTCGGCCATCGCCACCGCCAGCAGCGTCGTCTCCTCCCAGCCGGTCTGCGGCAGGGGTGGCAGCGGGTCGGCGGGGTCCAGGCTGTCGATCACCTCGGCCACGCTCGGTCGGATCCGCGCCGCTCGCCACTCAACCCGCACCAGCTCCGGGTCGGGCTTCTTGGCCAGCTCGCGCGCCGCGAAGTACTCCTGCACCAGCTGGTGGATGTACATTAGCTCGTCGGCCGCCTGGTCCTCGTCCAGCACCGCCAGGGCCTGGCCGGCAGCCAGGATGGTCTCGTCGGCCTCCGAGTCGAGCAGCTCCAGCGCGTCGTCCAGGTCGATCCGTACCTGCGAGCCCTCGCCGTCGTCCTGGCCCGTCTGCATCGCGCGGGCCAGCTGGGCCAGCTTGGGCAAGAGCAGGCCCCGCTCCGGCAAGTCGTGGGCGCCCTGCCACTTCCAGCCCGTCACCCGCCGCAGGTCGCGGCTGGTCAGGAGCACTCCAGGCTCGAAGAGCGGGCTGCCGCGCTCGATCTCGCGCCGCAGCGCCTGGCGCACGAAGCCGGTGAAGAGCCCCGAGCGCCCCGTCGGCACCTCGCCGGTGGCATCCACCTGGTCCACCAGCAGCTTCAGGAAGTAGGGCGAGCGCACCACCTCCAGCTGCCGGCTGCCGGCCAGCCGGTCCCAGACCGCCTCGAAGCGGTCGGGCACGTAGGCGCGCAGGAAGCCCTGCACGGCCGCGTCGTCCATGGGCTCGATGCGCACCTGCGGCACGCGTAGCTCCGGGGTGGACAGCGGCTGGCCATAGTCCAGGCTGCGGCAGCTGAAGACCACCCGGTTGCCTGGCCGCTCGCTGGTCAGCCGCACAAGCCAGTCCTTCCACAGCGCCACGCGCTTGCGAAAGCCTGTCAGACTCTCGGCCTGCATCTCGTTCAGCGCGTCGAGGAGGAGCAGGATGCGGCCTTCGGCCAATAGCTCGTCCAGGGCCGGCAGGTCCGGGTAGCGCGCCTGCCAGCGCTCGTTCAGCCACTCGCCCGGGTCGGGCGGCGGGTCGCCCGGCCGGGCCGGCCGGTATTGGTTCAGCTGGATGAAGAAGGTCAGCGGCACGTCGGCGCCGCGCAGGCCTTCCATGGCGACGGTCAGCTCCAGGTGGCGCAGGATGGTGCTCTTGCCCGAGCCCGGCGCGCCTAGCAGCACGAGGGCCGGGTCGGCCACACCCTCGAGCAGTGCCTCGAGCGACTTGTAACGCTCTTCCTGCGACTGCCAGCGTCCCTGCGCCGCCTCCTCGCCCTGGTCGATGAGCAGCTCCAGGCCCACGTAGCGGTCGTCCAGCTCGTAGCGCGGGCGGGACCACTCGGCGATGCGGCCGCGGCGGAAGGCCTCCAGGGCCGGCACGCGTTCGAGCAGCGTGGCCATGGCGCTGCCCAGCGCCAGGGCGTTGCCGGGCGGGGCGCTCTCGGCCAGGCCGGTCGCGCCGGCGGCGGCCCAGAAGGCCACCTGCTTGGCTTCGGGAGACAGGTTGCGGTACTTGCTGGCGCCCAGCAGGTAGGCCGCCAGGCCCACGTGGTACTCCACCCAGTCGCCGGGCCGGCTCAGGAGCGTGGCCGCGGCGCGTCGGATGGCCACCAGGCCGACGTGGATCGGACGCAGCGCGGCCTCGTCGGGTCCCCGGCCCGGGGCGGCGTGCAGCGTGGTCAGCAGGTCCGCCGCGGCCTGCGGCGGCCGGCCGGCCTCGGCCAGGGCCGCCGGCAGGAGGCGGGTGAGCACGCCGGCCTCCAGGCGCAGGAGGTCGTGCAGCACGTGGTCCTCGCGGCTCTGCGCGAAGTCGATCAGGTGCACCGTGCGTGCCTCGGGGTCGACCAGCACGTTCTCCAGGTTCAGGTCGCCGTGGACGATGCCGACGCGCAGGTCGCGTTCGGCCGCCAGCAGGCGGGGCAGGGCCAGGAGCGGGTTGGGCAGCGTGGCGTCGGGCTGAGCAGCGGGTTGAGCGGCGGGCGGGGCGACGGGCATGGCGGCGGACACGTCGGCAGACAGGGCCGCACCAGCGGCCGCGGGGGGCCGGTGCAGCGTCTCGGCGGCCAGGTCGATCGAAGCGCCCAGCGCCTCGCCCAGCGCGCGGGCCATGCTTTCGGCACGGGTGGCGGTGACTTCGCCGGCGATGGGGCTGGCCACCAGGTCGCCGACGCGCCAGCGCCGGAGATCCGGCACCTGCTCCAGGCGCAGGCGCCAGGCCCGGCCGCCGGCCTCCGCGGCCTCGGGCAGGTTGAGCGTGAGCGCGTTCGACTCGGGATCGATGGCCTCGACCACGAAGCCGGACAGGGTCACCCGCTGGCCGAGACGCGGCGCGGCGGCGGCCACCGTCTCCGGGGTCAGCGCGATCGCGTCCGGATTCGAGTCGCCGATTGCGGCATCCGAGCCGCCGTCTGACTCGCCGGTCGGGCCGATGGGGCGGACCACGACATTGACCGGCAGCAGCCGATCGTAGCTGTCGGCTAAGCGCAGCGTCCGGGGCTCGGACTGGCGCCAGAGGGCGCCCAGGTGGACGAAGAGGCGGCTCTCGAGCACGTGCACCAGGTCGGCCAGCTCGGCGCGGCCCCAGTAGCGGCGCAGGCTCTCGATGTCGAACTGCTCGCCTCCGACCAGGGCGTAGCGGATGCCGGCGCGGCGGCCGCCTTCGGCATAGGCCGGCCGGCCCCAGATCTCGGGGATGCCGGAGAGCTTGCCGCGGATGCGGCTCTGGTAGGCCTCGTACTCGCGGGTGACCAAGCCGGCCGGGGCCAGCTTGACCACCGCCGCCAGCTCCGGCTTGCCGTCGGCATCGTAGGGCGTGACCTTGAAGACCCGGCTGCCGGAGAAGCCGCCGGCCAGCTCGCCCTCGATGACGACCCTTCGGGCGGCGTTGAAGAGCCTCGACAGGATGGGCTCGGCGCCGGGCGGCAGGTCGAGGGCGGCCGGGTTCTCGACGCGCACGGCGCCGCCGGTGCGCAGCTCGCCGGTGACGTCGGGCATGCCGGGAGCCAGGATCTGGAAGATGTGCTCGGCGTAGCGCAGGTCCTTGAGGCGGTTCTCGCCCAGGTCGCGGATGGTGGCCTCGGCCGGCAGCTGCTCGCGCACGATGCGCTCGGTGGCGGCGGTCATGAGGATCTGGCCGCCGTTGGCGGCGCTCTCGAGGCGGGCGACCCGGTTGACCGGCGCGCCGAAGTAGTCCTGGCCGCGCTCCTGGGTCTCGCCGGTGTGCAGGGCCATGCGGATGCGCATGGGCGGGAAGCCGGCGCCGAAGGCGGCCCAGTCCTCGCGCATGAAGGCGCGCTGGGTCTCGACGGCGGCCGCGACGGCAGCCGTGGCGGTGTCGAAGGCGGCGCAGAAGGCGTCGCCGACGACCTTGAAGATGTAGCCGCCGTGGTCCTCGATGATCTCGCGCACCAGCGCATCGTGCCGCTCGAGGGCCGCGGCCATGGCCTTGGGATGGTGCTCCCAGCGCTCGGTCGAGCCCTCGATGTCGGTGAAGAGGAAGGTGACGGTGCCGGTCGGGGGCTGGGGCATTGGCGTCCTCTGTCTAGACACGCCGGTGACACACATGGCGCGGCATGTCGCTGGATGATGCACGCTGCTCGGAGCACCACGACGCTCCCGGCCGGAGCATACCAGCATGTCGGCGTCGTGTCCTGAGCTTGACCTGACTTCGAGTTGATCGATGTGGAGCTGTCCCGCTCCGACGGATGCTGGCGCCGCACGACGCGGACCCGATGCTCGCCGAAGTGGCGAACACCGGGTCCGCGTGTCGTGCTGGGCTTGGGAACTCGGTCAGTTCTTGTGGATCTTGATGTTCCCTCCGCCCAGCGCGGTGCACGGGTCGGCGTCGTCGCCGCTGCTGCCGCAGTGGTTGTCGTAGATCACGCCGTCGCCGGCGTCCTTGTTCCAGATCTTGATGCGGAAGAGGTCTTCGTTGGTGCTGTTGGTGTTGGCGGCGTCGATGGCGGTCACCATGAAGCCGTAGTTGCCGCCACCGTTGACCGTGCCGGTGCCCTTGTAGGTGGCCTTGTGACCGGAACCGCTGACGACGAGCCACATGTAGTCGCCGGTGGACTGGAAGCGAAGGTCGCCGGCCTGGAAGTGGAACTCGGTGTTGCCCTCCGGCTGGGTCTTGCCCGGCTTGTACTTGGCCACGAAGCCGAAGGTGGCCTTGCCGGTCAAGTCGGGATCTGCCGCGAAGGCGCCGGCCGGCGAGTCGATCCAGCCGCCGCCGGTGACGAAGCCGCCATCGGCGTCATAGATGACCACGTACGAGGTTGCGGTCGTCGTCCCCACCCCGGCGTCCTTGTCCTCCACCGTCACCGTCGCTCGATAGACGCCGGGCGCGTCGTAGGCCAGGCCGGTGCTGCATGTCGAGCCGCTCACGTTCGTGACCACGGCGTCCACCTCGCCATCGCCGTCGCGGTCGAAGCGACAGGTGAAGGGTGCATCCAGAGCGCCAGCCGCGTCGTTGAAGCTCGCCATCATCTCGAGGCCCGACTGGTTCGCGACATCGATCGGCACGATGGGCACGACCAGCCCGGTCACGTTCGGCGCGGTGTTCGCCACGACCAGGTCGAAGGCGATCTGATCGGTGCCGCCGCGACCGTCGTCGGCGTCGATGGTGACCGTCTGGCTCTGCGATGGCCCGTCGGCCGTGTCGAAGCTCCAAGACCAGCTGCCGTCGCCATTGTTGGCGACCGTGCCTACGGAGGCGCTAAGTCCGACGACGTCGCCGTTGGCATCGGTCAGGCTGCCGCCGTTGCTGGCCGTCTGCCCTTCGTCGACCTGGACCGTCGCGGCCCCCTCGCCCAGACTCGGGGCGAGGTTGGACGTGTCCAGCGTCGCCAGCGCCGTGTTCGCCAGGCCGGCCACCTGGACCCGCGCCGGAGCGCTGCTGATGCGCGTCACCGTATGTGGGCCAACGGTGTTCGAGGATCCGACCGTCGCGGGGATGGCGATCACGCTCGCGGTGCAGATGCCGTTCGACACCACGGTCTCGATGCTGGCCGACGCGGAGTCGTCGATGCAGACGGCGGGCTGCGGCGCGGTTGCGTCGAAGGGCATCACGATCGTCTTGGTCCCTCCGCCCAGGTCGGCGCCCGACACCGACAGCCGTGCCTCCGACGTCGTCGCGTCGACCACGATCTCGATCTCGATCGCCGCTGCCGCCGACTCGACCGAGGTGCCGGCCGGGAAGGCCACCTCGACAGATCCCGTGTCGATGGTCGCGCCGGTCTCGGCCGAGCCGCTGGTGGTGGTGCCGGCGTTGGCCTCGTTGCTCGAGATCGTCACGCTGTTCTCCGGAGTGCTGCCGCCAAAGCTGCTCTCGAAGGCGTCGCCCATCCCGTCGGCATCCGCGTCCAGCTGCGGCGGATCGAAGCGGGCGATGCCGAAGCCGCGTGGGCTGCGGAAGTCGAAGGGTGCAGCTACCAGACCGCCGATCAACAGCTGGCCGTCGGCCTGGACCGCCATGGCGCTGGCGGCTTCGGAGGAGCCGCTATCGCCCGCGACGTCGCCGCGTGCGAGTCCGCCCGCTCCAAAGCTCAAGTCGGCAGAGCCGTCGGGCAGGAATGCGTAGATGGTGAAGTCGATGGCCGGCTGTGGGTTCGCGATCGAGTAAACGCCGAAGAGCGTCTTGCCGTCGGGCCGTGTGGCGACGCCGATGCCGACGTCGCGGAGGCCAGCGGCATTCACCGTCAGCCAACCGTCCCCGGAGAAACTCGTGTCCAGGGCACCCGTGGCGCTCAGGCGGACGAGCAGGGCGTCCCAGGTCTGGTCGCTCCCGTTGGCGGCATCGGTGCGACCGGCCAGCAGGATGGATCCGCCGGGCCCCATCGCCATGCGCGCGACCGTGTCGCGCTGGCCGGTCGGATCGACGCTCACGAAGCCGGCTCCCGAGCCGAAGCTGGTGTCCGGCGCGCCTTCGGCGGTCACATGCGCCACGAAGACGTCGGCCCCGCTCTCGAAGCCGCCGCGGTAGTCCGTGCCCGCCACGAGGATCGAGTTCGCGTCCAGCCAGGCCAGATCGCGCACGTACAGCCAGTCGCCGATGACGTGCACGCCATTGTCGTTCGGGTTCGACGCGACGTCGTCCTGCGAGCTGAAGCTCGCGTCGACGGCACCGGTCGCCATGTAGCGCGTCAAGTATTGGGTGCTGGCCACGATGATCTTGTCGTCGTCCTGGCCCGCCACGGGCTGAAGCAGGACGCCGATGTTGCCTTCGAAGCGGTTGTAGATCGGGTTTGTGTCGACGACCCATCCCCCCGTGCCGAAGCTGCCGTCCAGGCTTCCATCCGCGTTGAAGCGCACGATGAGCGGCTGCGTCTCGGTGCCGTCATGCACTCCGCCGACGGCCACCACCTTGCCGTCAGCCTGGGCGGCAGCCGCCGCGATGTACGAGGAGTTGCCGGGCAGTGCGGGCATGACGAAGGGCGAGATCAGCGTGCCCTGCTCCACCGGCTGGCCGTCGGTCTCGTAGATCACCAGCGCCACGCGGCTCTTGGCAACGCCGAACTGCCAGATCCGTCCGTTCGGTGCGACCAGGACCGCCTGGGTGTCCGACACCCTGATCGACGGGTAGGCGAACTGTGCGCCGCCGGTGCCGAAGCTCGGGTCCAGGCTCCCCGGCGAACCGGTGGTCTGCACCCGCGCCACGCCGAACCCGCGTGGGCTGAGGTAGTCGAAGGGGGTGATCACCAGCCCGCCGATCAGGAGCTTGCCGTCGGCCTGCACCGCCATCGCGCTGGCCGCCTCGGACGAACCGCTGTCGCCCGGAACATCGCCTCGCGCGAGGCCACCCGACCCGAAGTCTGCGTCGGCAGAGCCGTCCGGCTGGTAGGCGTAGATCGTGAAGTCGATGGCTGGCTGCGGATTCTGGATCGAGTACACGCCGAAGTAGGCGCCCCCATCGGACCGAGCGACCACGCCGGCTCCGACGTCGCGCAAGCCCGCGGCGTCCACGGAGAGCCAGCCGTCGTCGGAGAAGCTCGTGTCCAGGGCTCCAGAGGCGTCGAGCTTCACGAGCAGGGCATCCCAAGTCTGGTCCGTCCCGCCGTTGGCCGCGTCGGTGCGGCCCGCCAACAGGATCGATCCCCCTGGACCCATCGCCATGTGCGCCGCCGTGTCGCGTTGGCCCGTCGGGTCGGCGCTCACGAAGCCAGCGCCGGCGCCGAAGCTGGTGTCCGTGGCGCCGTCGGCCGTCACATGCGCCACGAAGACGTCGGCACCGCCTTCGAAGCCGCGCGTGTAGTCCGTTCCGGCCACCAGGATCGTGTCGGAGTCCAGCCAGGCCATGTCCCGTACGAACAGCCACTCGCCGATGACGTGCACGCCGTTGTCGGTCGGATCGGATGCGACGTCGTCCTGAGCGCTGAAACTCGCATCGACGGCGCCTGACGCGGCGTAGCGCGTCAAGTGGCTTGTGCTGGCCACGATGATCCTGTCGTCGTCTTGACCCGGATCGGGCTGCAGCAACACGCTGATATTGCCTTCGAAGCGGTTGTAGATCGGGTTCGTGTCGACGACCCATCCATCCGTGCCGAAGCTGCCGTCCAGGCTTCCGTCCGCATTGAAGCGCACGATGAGCGGTTGCGTCTCCGTGCCATCATGCACCCCGCCGACCGCCACGACTTTCCCGTTCGCCTGCTCGGCGGCGGCCGCGATGTAGGACTGGTTGCCGGGAAGCGCGGGCGTGATGAAGGGCGAGATCGGCGTCCCCTGATCCACGGGCTGACCGTTGGCCTGGTAGATCACGAGGATGGCCCGGCCCTTCGAAACGCCGAACTGCCATATCCGTCCATCCGCGCCGACGATCATCGCGTGGGTATCGGAGACCTGGATGTCGGGGTAGGCGAACTGGGTGCCCCCGAGGGCGAAGTCGGGATCCAACTCGCCTGGCCCGGCCAGCACGCCGGCGCCGCTCAGCAACGCGAGCAGCGTGGCGGCGAGGCCCGCCCAGAGTCTTCGCGGCCAGGCTCCTCTGGTCGGCTCACGTCGCTGGGTCCGGACCGACATGCACGGGTCGTGGTTCACGCTGGGCTCCTTGTTGTTCAAGGTGGTGCGCGCGTCGCGGCGTCGCGAGCCGTGCGCTGGTCGACGGGAAGGCGATCGCCAAGGCCGGGCGAAGACGACCGTCCATCGCGACCGCTTGGATGGGATTGAGCATCGAGGCAGACCGGCCGGGCGTCCTGAGCCGGATCTGAGCTTGACCTGAGTCTTTTCGGCTCTCCCAGGACGACGCGGGACGCAATACCGCGCCCCGCCGACGCCGACTCCCTGGGACGCCCGTGCAACGGAGCCGCGCCAGGCTTCATCCAAGGCTGCGTAGGGCGCCACCGATCCATGCCTGGCAAGCGCTTGACCCAAGCGGTGAGATGAATATGGTTACCCGTATGAAGACGACCATCGATATTGCCGACCCGCTGCTCGGTGAGATCAAGCAGCTCGCCACCCGCGAGGGCATCACCCTTCGCCAGTTGGTCGAGGAGGGGCTGCGGCTGGTCCTGGCGCGGCGTCAGGTGCCGACGGACGGCTTTCGGCTGCGCGATGCCAGCGTCGGCGGCGAGGGCGTTCAGGCGGGCGTGTCGGAAGGCGACTGGTCGAGCCTCCGCGATCTCGTCTACGAAGGCCGAGGCGCTTGATCGCGGTCGACACGAACCTGTTGGTCTACGCCCACCGACGGGACTCCGAGTGGAACACCGCCGCGCGTTCGGCCCTGTCCGATCTGGCGGAAGGCAGGCGCGCCTGGGCCATCCCGTGGCCCTGCGTCCACGAGTTCGTGGCCATCGTCACCCACCCGAAGATCTACCAACCGCCTTCGACCATCGCCGAGGCCATCGATCAGGTCGAGGCCTGGCTCGAGTCGCCGGGCCTGCTGCTCCTGGCCGAGGCGGACGGCTACTGGCCCCGCCTGCGGGCGCTGGCCGAAGGCGGGCGGGTGCGCGGACCGATGATCCACGATGCGCGCGTCGCGGCCCTGTGCCGGCTCCACGGCGTGCGCGAGCTCTGGACCGCTGACCGAGACTTCGGTCGCTTTCCGGAGCTCCGCTGCCGCAACGTGCTCCTCCGCTGAGCCGGGCGCGCTCCCTCAGCCCTCCGCCCCATCCATAGCGCTGGCCCCCCGCGCCATGTCCGGCACCAGGAAGACCTCGCCGGCGGTGTGGGTGACCACCTGGCCGGCCACGTTGCCGATCAGCGCGCTGACCAGGCCGGTGCGGCCGTGCGAGCTGAGCATGGCCAGGCCGCGCTCGTCGGTGGCGCCCATCTCGGCGATGATCGCCCGGGCCGGGTGCATGGCGCGGATGCGGATGCGGGCGCGCAGGCCCTCGGCCGTCAGAGCGCCGGCGATGGCTTCCAGGTAGGCGCGCGCGCCGGCCTCGGCCCGGGCCCGCAGGGCGGCCACCGCGTCGGCCAGCAGGCCGAAGTCCTCGGCGCGCGGGATCTCGAGCACCGTCAGCAGGACGATCTCGGCATCGTGCAGCCGCGCCAGGAGGCGGGCGAAGGGCAGCGTCGATTCGGCCGTGGTCGAGCCGTCCAGCGAGACCACCAGCGTGTCCAGGCGCGGGTCGGACAGGCTGCCGTCGGCGTTGGGGCGGACCACCACCACCGGCCGGCGCGCCTGCTGGATCACGTCGCGCGTGTTGCGGCCGAGGAGGAAGCCGGCCAGGCCGCTGCGGCCGTGCGAGCTGAGGACGATGCAGGCGGCGTCGATGGCCTCGGCCGCCCCGCGGATGGCCGCCTCGACCTTGCCGCCGCGCAGCATCGCGTCGGCCGGGATGCCATCGGCCGCCAGCCGGGCCACCTGCGCCTGCAGGTAGCGCGCCCGCTCGCCGACCGGCCCGTCCAGCGCCGCCGCGGCTTCCAGGCTGCCGTCGGCCGGCAGCTGGGCCGCCGGCAGCACCGACAGCAGGGTCAGCCGGCCGCCGCCCTTGGCCAGGCTCCTGGCCATCGGCAGGGCCCGCTCCGAGAAGGGCGAGCCGTCCAGGGGCACCAGCAGCCGCGCCAGGTCGGGCAGGGCGCCGCGCCAGCCGCTGCCCGGCTCGGGCAGGGCCGGCCAGCGGGTGGCCGCCTCGACGATCTCGGCCGGCAGGGCCTCCGCCATCGCCGGCGCCGGCAGGCGCTGGCCCGGGCCGAAACCGCCGGGCGCCGTCAGCTCGATCTCGGCCAGCCGCTCGGCCAGCTCGCCCGGCTCGCCCAGCTGGCGGCGGAAGTAGCTGAAGCCGACGTAGAGCAGCGGGATGAACAAGAAGTAGGTCCAGGCGCCCTCGGCGAAGCGCTCGTAGAAGATGATCAGCGTCGCCACGCTGGTCAGCAGGGCCGAGGCGACGGCGCCGGCCAGGGTGGCCGCCTTGCCGGCCTCGAAGCCGCCGCGCAGCTCGCGGATCAGCCGCTTGCCGGCCGCCCAGCCGGTCATCGACAGCAGGATGAAGACGCCGGCGGCGTAGATCGCCAGGTAGGTCTCCTCCTCGGCCCCGAAGGCCAGGAAGCAGACGCAGCAGATGGCCACCTCGAGCCAGACCGGCGCGTCGGCCACGCCGAAGGCGTTGGGCCGGCCCAGGCGCCGCGGCACGTAGTTGCGGGTCGAGAGGCCCAGGAACAGGTTCTGCAGGCCCTGCGAGCTGGCCGCCGAGGCCGAGAGCAGCACGGCGATGCCGATCAGCGTGCCCAGGGTGCCCAGCGGCAGGTTGAGGCCGGGGATATTCCAGGGCAGGAGCAGGTCCATCGTCTGGGTGAAGACCGAGACCTCGGGGTCGGCCGGCGTCGACAGCTTGAACATGGCCGGCCCGACCACCAGCATCGTCGCCGCCGCCGTGCCCATGATGATGATCAGGCTGCCGAATGCCTTGCGCGCCTTGTCGGCCGCCGAGCCGCCGTAGGCCGCCACCAGGTTGGCGAAGACCTCGATGCCGGTCATCACCGCCAGGATGCGGACGTAGCCGCCCAGCGTGAAGTGGAAGTAGCTGCCCGGGCTGGCCCCGGCGCGCAGGCCCAGCTCCGCCGCCATCTCCGGGTGCAGCGCCGTCGTCGCCGCCACCTGGGCCTCGGTCAGCGGCGGCGTCGCCGCCAGCGAGAAGGCGCGCAGGTCGAAGCCGGGCAGGATGCCGAAGGCCGGCGTGCCCTCGGGGAAGCCGCCCAGCAGGCCGAAGTGGCGCGCCAGCGTCGACAGGATCATCGCCCAGAGCAGGCCCAGCACCGCCAGGGTGGCCGGGCCGAAGAAGCGCGCGGCCGTCTTGGGACCGCGGTTGACCAGCCAGCCGGTGGCGATCGACAGCAGGATCGCGATGATCACCCGCGCCTCGATGCCCAGGAGCTCGGCGCCGCGCAGCGTGCTCGAGCGGTCGGCGATGAAGGTCACCAGGGCCGACATGCTCACCAGGAAGGTCAGCGTGTACTCGACGAAGGTGATGCCGGCGTTGATCTTGACCGCCCAGCTGCCGAACTCCTCCTCCGACAGGCCGCTGCCGCCGGAGCCGTCGGTGACCCAGCGCATCACCAGCCGGTACATGGCCGAGACCATGGCGATGGTGAAGACCACCAGCCAGACCGTCGGGCCGAAGGTCACGTCGGCCACGCCGGCCGCCGCGCCGACCACGATCAGGCTCAGGAAGGGCCCGAAGACGTAGAGCGGCGAGGTGGCCGGATCGCCGCCTCCGGCCAGCGCGCCCTCGAAGGCGTTGGAAAGCTTGTGCGAGATGGCTGCAGCCACGCGGTTCCCCCTGGTCTGTGGGTCTGGAAGCGGCGGGAGGCGAATCGCCCGGCGCATCGGGTCGGCGCGCGCATCCTGCCGCCGCGAGACCCACCCAGATCTTGACACGGATTGGCCTACGCGGCCAGGGCGGTCAGGGTTTGACGGCGATCGGGGCCGGGTTTAGACTCTGCCTGGTTGCGCCACTAACACGCGAACATCCACATCGTGCCGACCTCGCGCCCGCCGCGATGGGAGCCTGGCACCGAGCCAGGCCGAGCACGCCGGGTCGCGACCGGTCGGCACTCCCGACTCGGAGATTCGGCATGCTCAGCTCCCCCACGGCCGTGGACGCCAGCCTGCGTCGCGGCCTCCGACCCGACGCCTTCGAGGCCCCGCGCCTGGCCTTCGGCCTCGACTTCGAGGCGCTCTACGCGCGCGAGGGACTGGCCCGGATCGACGCCGCCTTCCTCGACGGCCTGGCCGAGGCCGATGCGGCCCTGCATGCGCGGCTGCGCGCGGCGCGCGAAGCGCCCGAGGCGCTCGACCGGGTGGCCGAGGGCGACCTGCTCCTGGCCCTGGCGCCGCAGCTCGAGCGCTTCCTGGCCCGGCTCTTCGACATCGAGGCCGAGGTGGCGGCGCAGACCGCCGCCCAGGACGCGCTCGACCCGATCTTCGACTGCCAGCGCAAGTTCGTCCAGCAGCAGGCCCTGCGGCGCTTCAAGGCGCCCGAGGCCGAGGGCTTCGACGGCCCCGCGCTGCGGGCCGCGCTCGAGGCGCGGCTGGGCGGACCGCTCGACGAGCTGGCCCTGGCCAGCCAGATCCTGGCCTGGCGCGAGGACGAGGCGGCCCACGCCGAGGCCCTGGACGAGGCGGCCCGCTACGCCGCCTGGGCCCACCACAGCCAGGCCGGCAAGGTGGCCCACCGCGGCTGGGCCCTGTTCAAGGCGCCCGGCCGGCTCGACCCGATGAACCTCATCCCGCTCGAGCGGGTGATCGAGGGCGGCGCCGAGCGGCTGCGCCTGCCACAGGCGCACCAGCGGCGCCGCGAGGGCTTCGGTCTGACCGACGAAGGCGCCGGCCTGGCCGAGGCCCTGGGGGAGATGCACTACTGCATCTACTGCCAGCACCAGGGCAACGACACCTGCGCCTGCGGCCTGCCGGACGCCAGGACCGGCCAGATCATGACCAACAAGCTGGGCCGCGAGATGCTCGGCTGCCCGCTCGAGGAGCGCATCAGCGAGTTCCAGGAGACCAAGGCCATGGGCCTGGTGCTGGCGCCGCTGGCGATCATCGCCGTCGACAACCCGCTCTGCGCCGGCACCGGCCACCGCATCTGCAACGACTGCATGATCAGCTGCATCTACCAGCGCGGCCAGCGCGAGCCGGTGAACATCCCGCAGGCCGAGACCCGGGTGCTCAAGGACCTGCTGGCCCTGCCCTGGGGCTTCGAGATCTACAGCCTGCTGACCCGCTGGAACCCGCTCGACCTGCGCCGCCCGCTGCCGCTGCCGGCCAGCGGCTATTCGGTGCTGGTGGTCGGCATGGGGCCGGCCGGCTACACCCTGGCGCACCACCTGCTCAACCAGGGCCACGCCGTGGTGGCGGTGGACGGCCTCAAGATCGAGCCGCTGGCGCCCGAGCTGTCGGGCCTGGCGCCCGACGGGCGACGCCTGGGCTTCCAGCCGATCAAGGATGCGTCGGTGCTGCACGAGGCGCTCGACGAGCGGGTCAACGCCGGCTTCGGCGGCGTGGCCGAGTACGGCATCACCGTGCGCTGGGACAAGAACTTCCTGAAGATCATCCGCCTGCTGCTCGAGCGCCGCGCCGAATTCGGCATGCACGGCGGCGTGCGCTTCGGCGGCACCTTCGACCTCGACGCGGCCTACGCCATGGGCTTCGACCACGTGGCCCTGTGCATGGGGGCCGGCAAGCCGACCATCATCCCGATGGACCAGGGCCTGGCGCGCGGCGTGCGCCAGGCCTCGGATTTTCTGATGGGCTTGCAGCTGACCGGCGCCGCCCGGCGCGACACGGTGGCCAACCTGCACGTCCGGCTGCCGGTGGTGGTCATCGGCGGCGGCCTGACCGCCATCGACACCTGCACCGAGTCGCTGGCCTACTATCCCGTCCAGGTCGAGAAGTTCCTGACCCGCTACGAGACCCTGGTGGCCGAGCGGGGCGAGGCGGCCGTCCGGGCCAGCTGGAGCGTCGAGGACCTGGGCCTGGCCGAGGAGTGGATGGGCCACGCGCGGGCCATCCGCGACGAGCGTGCCCTGGCCGCGCGCGAGGGCCGCGAGCCGCGGCTGCGCGAGCTGCTCGAGGCCTGGGGCGGGGCGACCATCGTCTACCGCCGCACGCTGCAGGAGTCGCCCAGCTACCGCAACAACTGGGAGGAGGTGCAGAAGGCCTTCGAGGAGGGCATCCGCTTCATCGAAGGCTATTCGCCGACGGCGGTCGAGACCGACGCCTTCGGCCATGCGCTGCGGCTGCGCTGCAAGCCCTCCGCCGGCGGCGAGGAGCTGCTGCTCGACGCCCGCTCGGTGCTGGTGGCGGCCGGGACGGTGCCCAACACGGTTCTTGCCCGCGAGCACCCCGGCATCCGGCTCAGCGGCCGCTACTTCCAGGCCCTGGACGAGGCCGGCGCGGCGGCCGAGCCCGAGTGGCGGGTCAAGCCCGAGCGGGTCAACGTCCTCTTGTCGACCGAGGCCGAGGGCGCGCCGCGGGCCAGCTTCTTCGGCGACCTGCACCCGGACTTCGCCGGCAACGTCGTGGCGGCCATGGCCAGCGCCAAGCAGGGCTACCCGGTCATCGATCGGGTGATGCGCCAGCGGCCGGCCAGCGGCCTGGCGCCGGCCGAGCTGGCCGAGCGGCTGCGCGCCATGCTGCGCCCGACGGTGCACCAGGTGGTCCGGCTGACGCCCAACATCGTCGAGGTCATCGTGCGGGCGCCGGCCGCCGCGCGCGCCTTCGAGCCCGGCCAGTTCTACCGGCTGCAGAACTACGAGACCTTCGCGGCCCGCAGCGACGACACCGTGCTGGCCATGGAGGGCCTGGCCCTGACCGGCGCCTGGGTGGACAAGGACGCGGGCCTGCTGTCGACCATCGTGCTCGAGATGGGCGGCTCGTCCAACCTCTGCGCCAGCCTGCGCCCGGGCGAGCCGGTGATCCTGATGGGCCCGACCGGCGCGCCGACGACGATCCCCTCGGGCGAGACGGTGATGCTGGTCGGCGGCGGCTTGGGCAACGCGGTGCTGTTCTCGATCGGCAAGGCCCTGCGCGACAACGGCAACCGGGTGCTCTACTTCGCCGGCTACAAGAAGCCCCAGGACCGCTACAAGGTCGAGGAGATCCACGAGGCCTCGGACATCGTCGTCTGGGCCTGCGACGTCGAGAGCGACTTCCAGGCCGAGCGCCGGCGCGACCGGGCATTCACCGGCAACATCGTCCAGGCCATGCTGAGCTATGCCCAGGGTGACCTGGGCGAGCTGCCGATCCGGATGGAGGAGGTCGACCGCATCGTGGCCATCGGCTCGGATCGGATGATGCGGGCCGTGGGCGAGGCGCGCCACGGCGTCCTGGCACCCTACCTCAAGCGCGGCCACGTCGCCATCGGCTCGATCAACTCGCCGATGCAATGCATGATGAAGGAGATCTGCGCCCAGTGCCTGCAGCAGCACGTCGATCCGGAGAGCGGCCAGAAGTCGGTGGTCTTCAGCTGCTTCAACCAGGACCAGCCGCTCGACCGGGTCGACTTCGACGTGCTGAACCAGCGCCTGGGGCAGAACGCGCTGCAGGAGAAGCTGACCCGGCTCTGGATCGAGCACACCCTGGGCCGGCTCGATCGGCCCCTGGAAGCGGTCTGAGCCAGCGCGCACGGGGCGAGCCCGTGCAAAGGAGTCTAGGCCATGTGGTTCGAGCAGATCGTCCGTAAGGAGACCGGCTGCGCCGCCTATATGGTCGGCGCGCTCGACAGCGGCGAGTGCGCCGTCTTCGACCCGCTCTGGGATGTCCAGCCCTACCTGGACATGGCGGCGGCCTACGGCGCGCGCATCCGCTACGTCATCGACTCGCACAGCCATGCCGACCACGTCTCGGGCGCACGGCGCCTGGTGGAGGCCAGCGGGGCCGAGCTGATCATGCCCGCCCTGGCCGACATCGCGTTCGAGGCACGGCGCGTCTCGGGCGGCGACCGGATGACCATGGGCGAGGTGAGCCTGGAGTTCGTCCACACGCCCGGCCACCGGCCGGAGCAGCTCTGCCTGCTGATCACCGACCACAGCCGCGGCAGCCAGCCCTGGTGCATGCTGACGGCCGACTTCCTCCTGGTGGGCGACGTCGCCCGACCCGACCTGGCCCAGGGCGGGGTCGAGGGCGCCGAGGTCACCTTCGACCTGGCCATCCCGCAGCTGGACGGCCTGGCCGACTACGTCGAGGTCTATCCCGGCCACGTGGCCGGCTCCACCTGAGGCCGGGTCAAGAGTGGCAAGTTTGCCACCACGGTCGGCTACGAGAAGCGCTACAACCCGGCGCTGCAGTTCGAAAGCCGCGAGGCCTTCGTGGCCTTCATGAACGAGGACCAGCCGGTGCGCCCGGCCAACATCGTCAACATCGTCGGCATCAACCAGGGCAAGCGCCCGCTGACCATGGGCGAGCCCCATGCGCCCGGCCTCACAGCGCGGCGCTTCGCGGCGCTGCTGGCCGAGGCGCATCTGGTGATCGATGCGCGCGACGCGGCCGAGTTCGGCGCGGGGCATATCCCCAACGCCTACAACATCCAGCTTTCGAGCCCCGAGTTCGAGCAGCGCGTGGGCTGGGTGACGCCGCTCGACGTGCCGCTGCTGCTGGTGCTCGACGACGACGCCGATGCCGCGCGCGCCCTGCACAACCTGGCTTTCCTGGGCCTCGACCAACGGGTCAAGGGCTACCTGGCCGGCGGCATGAAGGCCTGGTACTCGGCCGGCCACATGCAGGCCACCCTGCCCCAGATCAGCGTTCACCAGCTCCAGGCGCACCTGCAGAACGGCATCGGGATGCGGGTGCTGGACGTGCGCGAGACCTCCGAGTGGGACGAGGGCCACATCGAGGGCGCGCTCTACCTCAACTACAAACAGCTGCGCGATCGCGCGGACGAGCTGGGCTTGCCCTTGGACGCCCACCTGGCGGTGGTCTGCGCCAGCGGCATGCGCTCGTCGACGGCCTCGAGCCTGCTCCAGCTGGCGGGCTTCGAGCGGATCTACAACGTCACCGGCGGCATGAACGCCTGGGCGGCCGCTCGGCTGCCGATGGTCGACCCGGCCGGCCGGCCGGTGCGCTGGCCGCATGCCAGCAAGCCCGACTGGTTCGAGCAGTAGCCGCGAACCGCAGCCACGCGCCATCGCCGCCGGCGGGCCGGCCCTGCCTCGCCCAAGGCGCCAGCCGGCCCGCCGCCACAACCGAGAGGAAGTCGAGATGACCGCGAACCGCCCCACCGACGCGATCGACCATCCCGACGCGCGCGACCATCCCGATAGGCGCGCCGACCGAGGCGGGCGGGCCGTCGGCGGGCCCGGCCGGCCGGGTCTGGCGCGCGCAAGCGCCGGCCTGCTGACCGGCGTGCTGTCGACCGGAGCCCTGCTGATCGGTCTCTTCCCGGCGCCTCGGGCGCTCCACGCCGGCGCGCTCGCCCAGGCCGAGACCTGCGCCATCGCCGGCAAGGTCCTGCTGCAAGGCCGCGGCACGCATGCCGGAATCCATGTCGCCGCCGATGCCGGCGAGCCGCAGCCCAGCGCCGGCAGCGGCTACTTCGAGCTCGACGGCCTGGCGCCGGGCGAGCATCGGCTGCAGGCCGCCTTCGAGGGCTTCCTGACGGCGCGCGCCGAGGCGGTGCCCTGCCGGGCCGGCCACACGACGCGCATGCTCGACTTCGAGCTGCGCGGCGGCGACATCACGCGCGACGACGCGGTCGACCTTTTCGACCTGGTGCGCCTGGGACGCGCCTATGGGACCTGCGCCGAGGCCGAGGGCTTCGACCGCCAGGCCGACCTCAACCAGTCCGGCTGCGTCGACCTGTTCGACCTGGTCCTGGTCGGCTCGGCCTACGACCTGCGCGGGCCCCAGGTCTGGCCCCTGCCCAGCGGCCGCTTCAACACCGAGATCCTGCCGATCATGCGGCGCTACTGCACCAGCTGCCATGGCACGGTGGCCGGCCTGCGCCTGGACAGCTACGCGGCGACGATGGCCGGCGGCCGCGACGGGCCGGTGGTCGTGCCCGGCGATCCGGGCGCCAGCGCGCTCTACCTGCGGCTGCGCGGCGAGGGCGGGCAGCCCATGCCGCCCGGCGGGGTCCAGCTCGAAAGCGACGAGATCGCGGTGATCCGCGACTGGATCGCGGCCGGCGCGCCCGAGAACTGAGGGCGCGCCGGCCCTGCGATCCGCGGGCGACGGGCGGCCCGCGGCCAGCGTGAGGCGGGTCTAGTCGGTGGCGCCGGGCCGAGGCGCGGGCGCTCGGCCGACGACGAGCCATGGGATGTAGAGCGCGGCCGGTGGCGTCGCGGTCGCCGGCGTCGGCGTGGGCGATGCCGAGGGCATCGGCGTCGGGCTCCACGCGGGCGCAGGCGTGGGCGTCTCGCTCGGACCGGACGTCGGGGTCGGGCTGGCCGGGGTGGCCGGGGTGGCGCTGGGGCTGGGAGCCCGTGTCGGGGTTTCCGGGGTGTCCGTCGGCGTTGCCGGCGTTACCGGGGTGGCGCTCGGCGTCAAGGCGGCATCGCCGGCGCCGATCCCGGGCCAGAAGCCGCCCTCCAGCACGAAGTCGCCGCCGCTGAGGCGGCTGCCCGCATCCGGCTGGCCGAGGGTGCCGTCCAGCCCGTAGTCGCCGCCTTCCAGCCGCCCGCCGCCCCCGTCGAGGGTCCAGCGCAGGAGCGCCAGGCCGGCTGGCTGGGCCCTGGAGGCATGGTCGTCGGCGTGCAGCGCCAGGACCAGGAGCGGTGCCGCGAGCAGCAGCCCGAGCCCGATTCGACGGCCGGCGCTCGCGCGCTTCGGGTCGCCCATCATGCACCTCCCGGTCGACGCGGGCGCAGGCTGAAGGCCAGGCCCAGGAGCGCGGCGAGGCCGATCGCGGCCAGATCTCCACGTGGCGGCGCCGACGGACCGGGAGCGGCCGGGGATGCGGTCCCGGACTCCAAGCGCGCGAGCCGCGCTTCGAGGCCCGAGACGCGCGTCTCGAGGGTCCGATGGTCGGCTTCCAGCGCGTCGATCCGCGCCGCCTGCGCCAGGCTCAGCGCGTACAGCGTCTGGGCCGCGGCCAGCGCGACGCCGTCGGCATCCACCGTGCCGATGTGCCGATCGTCGCTCGACAGGGCGAAGGCGGCCTGGAAGTCCTGGGCGGTCGGTCCGATGTGCCGGATGGCGGGGCTTTCGGAGCGGTAGCGCCAGGTCTGGATCGGCAGCGCGGCCAGCCGGTCGAGCAGGTCCCGGCCATCCACCGATGCGAAGTCGCGCTTCAGCGCGGCATCGCTGGCATTGGTCCAGACGCCGCCCCAGCTGAGGTAGGCGTCGGTGGAGGTCGTGATCAGGCCCCAGTCCAGGAAGGCGACGTCCGGGATGGCCCGGTCGCCGAACCAAAGCCCGCCCTTGGCGCGGACGACGAACTGATCGGCGCCGCGAGAGGGCATCTCGGCGGCTTGGGAGTCGGCCCAGACGAAGCTCCCGGCGTGCGTGGCGCGGGCGTTGCGGCCGGCGGCGAGGCTCCAGGATCCGGAGGCGAGGTTGC
The DNA here is from genome assembly GCA_020634625.1 of Caldilineae bacterium. Lineage (GTDB taxonomy): Bacteria > Chloroflexota > Anaerolineae > Epilineales > Epilineaceae > JACKBJ01. Next base: position 29,182 of record JACKBJ010000025.1, read on the forward strand.
CCTCGCCGCCCGGCACCGTCGCATGCTCGCCGGCGGCCTGGTTGGCCTCGCCGCCGCCGATGGTGGCGTAGGCGCCGCGGGCCTTGTTCGACTCGCCGCCCCCGACGCTGGCGCCCGGCCCCTGGGCCCAGTTGCTGCCGCCGCCAGCGATGGTGCTCCAGGCGCCCTCGGCGGTGTTGCTGGCCATGATCCGGATCCCCGGGTCGCCCGGCAGCAGCGTGTAGTACTGCGGGTCGCCCCCGCCGCCGCCGACGGTGGCCGCGTAGCCCGAGGCGATGTTGAAGCCGCCGCCGCCGATGGTGGCGTGCGGGGCCAGGATGGCGTTGGCCTGGCCGCCGCCGATGGTGCCAAAGCTGCCGTCGTCACCGCCGATCTGGTTGAGGGCGCCGCCGCCGACGTGGCCGCCGGGTCCGGCGACCTGGTTGTGCTGCCCGCCCCCGACCGAGCCGAAGGCGCCGGTGACGGTGATGAGCGCGCCGCCGGCGATGCTGCCGTGGCTGGCGGTGACCCGGTTGAAGCCACCGCCGCCGATGCTGGCCCGCTCGGCGCTGGCGATGTTGCTGGCGCCGCCGGCGATGGTCGTGCGATCGCCGCTGGCGCGGTTGTTGGCGCCGCCACCGACCACCGCGCCGTAGCCGTTGGCCGCGTTGTCCCAACCGCCGGCGATCGTCGAGGCCTCGGCCTGGGTGGCGTTGTGCCCGCCGCCGCCGATGACGCCCAGCCGGCCGTAGACGACGTTGCTGTGGCCGCCACCGATGCTGGCGAAGTCCGATGCGGCCCGGTTGGCTTCGCTGGCCGCCGCCCCGCCGCCGCCGATGCTGACGCCGGAGAGGCCGGCCGCGGCGGCGTTGTCGCGGTGGCCCCCGATCAGGTTCGGGCTGCCGGCGCCCGGCTGGGTGCGCAGCCCGGGCAGGGCCAGGGCCAGCGGCGCCGGGCTCAGCGCCTGCCTCGGCGCGAGCGGGGTGTAGGCGCCGCTCCCGCCGCCGGGGCGGACGGCGATCGCCAGATGGCGCGGGCTGCCGTCGAAGGCCCCCGGACCGAAGTCGAGGCCGAGGCTGAAGACCCCGGACCGGATCGGGACCCCGTCCAACTGCAGCGTGTCGCCGATCTGGCTGCCGCCGCTCGCCGAGTCGTAGAGCCGGACCTCGAAGTCGAAGCTGCCCTGGGCCGGCCGTCCGGCCTGGCTCAGCTGGCCCTGGTAGGTGATGGCCGTGTCCGTCGCCGCTTCGGGGCGCTCCGGCGCGCGCTCTGGCGCGGCGCGCAGCGTGGCGGAGCCGAAGAGGAGCGAGCTGGACAGGGCCAGGGCAAGCGCGAGCGCGAGCCCGCGCGGGTCGGACCGTGACATGGTGTGCACCTCCCGAAGGCTCGGGCGGGTGTCGGGCTGGCGGCCCGAAGGGCGACGCGTGGCGATCGCCCTCGAACCCGGCGCCTGGCGCAGGGTGACGACCCCGGAGAGCTAAGCCCATGTCAGTCGCCCGATTGCGGACTCCGGCAGCCGAGGTGCGCTCTCCTGGCGCGACCCTACGCCCTCCGGGCCGGCCCGGGCCTGGCCAGATGACGGGTTTGCGGGCTGGCCAGGCGACCGGTATCGCGCGGCGCCTAGATCGGCGCGAGCCGCGCCGTGAAGTGCCGCAGGAAGGGCGCCGCGTAGGTCAGGCGCAGGCCGCGGATGGCCTCGCGGCGCGCGTAGACCTCGGCGCAGGCCTCGGCGACGTAGTCGATGTGGCTCTTGGTGTAGACCCGGCGCGGGATGGCCAGGCGCACCAGCTCCATCGCGGCCGGCAGCGGCTCGCCGGTCTCGGGATCGTCGTGGCCGAACATCAGCGTGCCGATCTCGACGCCCCGGATGCCGGCCTCCAGGTACAGCTCGGCGCAGAGCGCCTGGCCCGGCAGCTCCAGCGGCGCGATCTGCGGCAGCATCGCCTTGGCGTCGATGTAGATGGCGTGGCCGCCGGGCGGCTGGATGATCGGCACGCCGGACTCGGTCAGCCGCTCGCCCAGGTAGCGGGTCGAGGCGGCGCGGTAGGCCAGGTAGTCCTCGTCCAGCACCTCCTCGAGGCCGATGGCGATGGCCTCCAGGTCGCGGCCGGCCAGGCCGCCGTAGGTCGGGAAGCCCTCGGTCAGGATCAGCAGATCCTGCTCCTGGCGCGCCAGGTTGGGGTCGTTGGTGCACAGGAATCCGCCGATGTTGGCCAGGCCGTCCTTCTTGGCCGACATGGTGCAGCCATCGGCCAGCGCGAACATCTCGGCGGCGATCGCGCGCACGCTCGTGTCGGCGTAGCCCGGCTCGCGCTGCTTGATGAACCAGGCGTTCTCGGCGAAGCGGCAGGCGTCGAGGTAGAGCGGGATGCCCAGCGGCGCGATCAGCTGCTTCACCGCCCGGATGTTGGCCAGGCTGACCGGCTGGCCGCCGCCCGAGTTGTTGGTGACCGTGATCATGACCAGGGGGATGCGCTCGGCGCCGACCTCGTCGATCAGCGCGGCCAGCCGCTCGACGTCCAGGTTGCCCTTGAAGGGGTGCAGCTGGCTGGGCACCAGCGCCTCGGGGATCGGCAGGTCGCGCGCCTCGGCGCCGCGGAACTCGATGTTGGCGCGGGTGGTGTCGAAGTGGGTGTTGTTGGGCACCACGTCGCCCGGCTCGCAGAGCACCGAGAAGAGGATGCGTTCGGCGGCGCGGCCCTGGTGGGTCGGGATCACCTGCTCGAAGCCGAAGATGCTCCGCACCGTGTCGCGGAAGCGGTACCAGCTGCGGCTGCAGGCGTAGGATTCGTCGCCGCGCATCATGCCGGCCCATTGCTCGGCGCTCATGGCGCTGGTCCCGCTGTCGGTGAGCAGGTCGATCAGCACGTCCTCGGCGTGGACCAGGAACAGGTTGTAGCCGGCGGCCTCGAGGATGGCCTCGCGCTCGGCGCGGCTGGTCATCCGGATCGGTTCGACGGTCTTGATCTTGAAGGGTTCGATGATGCGCCGGGGCATGGCTCAGGCCCCCTTCTGCAGCGGCGCGAAACGGGCCTGGAAGAAGCGCAGGTAGGTCGGCTCGAAGACCATCTCGAGGCCCTGGGCCTCGTGCCGCGCGTCGTAGACCGCCTTGATCGACTCGGCCACCACGTCGAGGTGGGCCTGGGTGTAGACCCGGCGCGGGATGGCCAGGCGGGTCAGCTCCAGCGCCGGATAGCGGTGCTGGCCGGTGGCCGGATCGCGGCCGGCGCTGACGATGCCGCGCTCCATCGAGCGCGTGCCCGAGTCGAGGTAGAGCTCGGCGGCCAGGGTCTGGGCCGGGAACTGGTCCTGGCTCAGGTGCGGATAGAAGGCCCTGGCGTCCAGGAAGATCGCATGGCCGCCGACCGGCTGGACGATCGGGATGTCCCAGTCGGTCAGCAGCTCGCCCAGGTAGCGCACCTGCTCGACCCGGGCGCGCACGTGGGCGTCCTGCACCGACTCACCGATGCCGATGGCCATCGCCTCCATGTCGCGGCCGGCCATGCCGCCGTAGGTGTGCAGGCCCTCGTAGACCACCACCATGTTGCGCAGCTGCTCGGCCAGGGCGTCGTCGTTGACCGCCACCCAGCCGCCGATGTTGACTAGATGGTCCTTCTTGCCGCTCATCCAGGCGCCGTCGGTCAGGTCGCAGAAGGCGCGCAGGATCCGAGCCACGCTCCAGTCGGCGTAGCCCGCCTCGCGCTCCTGGATGAAGAAGGCGTTCTCGACCATGC
>JACKBJ010000026.1 GCA_020634625.1 Caldilineae bacterium
TCACTCGATCACTCCCCTTGGATTTGGATCTCGTCGAGAATCGGCTCTTGATGAGGGCTTGACTCGGCCGTGCTCGCCCGACTCGACCACGGCCGACATACGGAACGCTCCACGGAACTTGGAGCACGCTCCAATCCGTGCTGTAACTAACGCAGCAGCGTGGGCATTGGATACGGCCTGCTCCCAAATCACGGCATGAAGACGGCGGGGCTGCCGAAGCAGCCCCGCCGTTGTCAGCCTAGGTGCGTCCCCGGCGCCGCCGATCCCCGCGTCGGGACCTGGCGGCCCGGGCCGCGATCAGCGGAAGTTGGGCTGCCCGGGGCAGCGCGGCAGGTAGCCGGCCAGGCAGACGTCCTCGCCGATGGCCCCCGCGAAGGGGATGCCGCGCGAACCGGCCGCCTCGTCGCCCGGGACGTCCTCGGTCAGGCGCGTGCCGGTGCGCTCGACCGAGACGGCCCCCAGACCGACCAGGTTGCGGATGAAGGGGTTCGGGCCCGGCTCGGGCTCGGGCGCCGGCGGCTCACCCGCGCCGGGGATCACACCGCCGGGCGGCGTGAAGACCACGGTGCGCAGGTTGGCGATCGTGCCGGAGACGTTGCAGCTGTTGTAGGTCAGGCCGACCGTGCCGCTCTGGTTCTCGATGCCCGTGGTCGAGCTGAGACCCGTCTCGGAGCCGGCGTCCTGGAACTGGATGATCGCGTTGCCGTCGTCGAGGAGGATCAGCTCGAAGTTCATGGCGTCGCTGCCGCCGAAGTGGCGGAAGTTGTTCCACTGGCCGATCCAGCAGGCGCCGGCATAGCCGCCGGTGAGGTAGGGGCAGCTGCCCGCGGCGAAGCTCTGGTAGTAGAAGGCGTCGTTGGCCACCAGGTCGTCCCAGAGCGCCGCGATGGTGCTGTTCGGGGTCGTGGCGCTCGGCAGCGGGCACTGGTTGCTCAGGGTGCTCGAGCCGCCGCCGCCGATGAAGGCCGCGCCGTTGCTGCTCACGTCCACGGTCGTGGCCGGGGTGCCGTAGTAGTTGAAGCTGAAGCCGATCGGCAGGCCCGTGACCAGCGTGTCGTCGGCGCCGGCCAGCACGCGCGTGCCGGTGCCCGAGATGTCGACGTAGTCGAAGAGGTACTCGAAGCCGGCGTCCTGGCTATCCTGGTAGGTGTAGCCGAAGCCGTCCGGGCCGCCGCTGAGGTCGGGGCGCATCTCGCCCTTGTGCAGCGCCTGGACCACCGAGCCGAAGGCCGGGCCGGGATCGGCCGGCGGCGGCGCCGGGATGGTGGCCGGGTCCACGAAGACCTCGTGCTCCCAGAAGGTGGCCGAGATGACCGCCGAGCCCTTGAAGCCGTTCGACACGTAGCCCCAGGTCTGCAGGTCGATGTACTCGACCTGGCGGTCGTGGAGCTTCTGGCAGACGAAGTCCAAGAGGCCGTTCTGGTCGTAGATGTAGATCGCGAAGTCGGTGAAGCCCGGCTTGGCCACCAGGTTCATGATCGCCAGCTCGCTGGTCGTGCCCGTGCCGTCCAGGTCCTTGAGCAGGCTGGGGATGGCGATCAGGCCGACGCCCGAGTACAGGTCGCCGGCGCCCGAGCCGACCTGCCAGATGTAGCTCTTGTGCTCCGGCAGCAGGTTGTAGGCGATCGCCTCCTGCGTCTCGGTGCGCGCCGCGTCCGAGTACTTCATCAGCTGCGCGACGCCCACGATGTAGGGCGCCTCGACCGGGTTGGTGCCCGGCGTCCACCAGTCCTGGCTCTCGATGCGGATCGAGCCGACCCAGGCGCCCGGCAGGTCCGCGACCACCGGCAGGAAGAAGGTCTGGCTGCCGCGCGGGCAGACCCAGTCCACCAGCGTCGTGATCACGTCACCCGAGCGGTCCAGGAAGTAGACCTTGACCTTGGCGTTGTAGACCTCGCTCAGGTTCTGCACCTGAACGCCGGTGTCCCAGCCCTGGTACTCCGAGTACATCAGCGGCCCGTAGGCCACCTTCTCGCCGGTGGTCGGGCTCTGCTCGAAGATCGGCGCACCGTTGTCGTCGAAGCCGACCACGTAGTCGTAGGGCTGCGGCTCGCCGGTGTAGGTCATCAGCACGTCGCGGCCGAAGATGTCCACCGCGATGCCCATCTCCTGGCTGGAGCGCAGCCAGGCCGAGCCCTGCCAGTCCGGGCCCACGCAGTCCGAGGCGTCCCACTGGTAGCTCTCGCCCGGCGCCAGCGTGAAGATCTCGCAGATCCGGGCGCGCAGGCAGTCGTCCTGCGCCTTGAACCAGATCTCGACCGACGAGCACTCCAGGCCACCGTTCTGGATGTACATCACGCTGTTCAGGCCCGCCTTCTCGGCGTAGATCAGCGGCACGTAGTAGCCGAAGCCACCGAAGATCGGGTCGTAGAGGCCCAGGTGCGATCCGGCGATGCCGTTGTACTTCGAGCTGACCTCGACGCCCGGCGTCACGTCGCCCGGGCAGTGGCGCAGGACCTCGACCGCCAGGACGCCCTGGCCCTTGGCCAGGCGCTGGTCGATGCCGGCGAAGTCCAGGCCCTCGTTGTAGGCCTTCTTGAAGCGGCGGTAGTCGTCCGAGTCGCCGACGATGCCGAAGAACAGCGTCTCGCACATCAGGTCGGCCACCACGTCGTCGAAGCCCAGATCGTCGTCCAGGCCGATGTCCGACAGCTGCGAGGCCGTGAACTTGAACAGGATGCCGCTCTTGGAGCCGGTCGGGATCTGCGCACCGAGCAGGTTCCAGGTGCTGCCGCCCTGCAGCAGGCCGGTGCACTCCACCTTCAGCGGGCCGGCCGCCTGCGGCGGGCAGAAGCCCGGCTCGCCCCAGGTCACCAGCACGGCCTTGGAGGGATCGCAGCCGATGTACTGCACTTCGATCCAGGTCCGGCAGACGTCGTCCTGGCCCTGGAAGTTCAGGATCGGCAGGTGCACCTGGCCGCCCAGCTGGCGGTTCGGGTCCACGCCCGGGCCCTGGTCGCCCAGGGCGACCGTGCAGGTCGTCACGCCCGGCGGCAGGAAGAAGACCGCCAGCGGCTGGCCCAGGTAGGCCGTGTTGCAGGCGTAGTTGAGGCCGGTCGTGCCGTTGTCGTTCTCGATGCCGGTCGTGCCGCTGTTGCCGCCCTGACCGATCGAGGCGTACTGGTTCTCGATGACGCCGTTGTCGTGCAGGATGACCTGGAAGGTCGCCGTGCCGCCGCCGCCGAAGTAGGCCACCGCGTCGTACTCGGCGATGAAGCAGGCGCCGGCGCGACCGCCCGGACAGTCGCCCGCGGCGAAGGACTGCACCCAGACCGCGCCGCCGGCGCCCGGGTTCAGGTCGTCCCACATCGCGGCGATCGTCGCGTTCGGAGTGTTGCCGTTCGGCAGCGGGCAGTCGTTCGAGAAGTCGGTCAGGGTCGTGCCGAAGGTGAGGTAGCCGTTCGAGGTGACCGCCACGCTGGTGCGATCCTGCCCGTAGAACGGGAAGGTGAAGCCCAGCTGCTGGACCGAGCCCGAGTCGTCGGTCAGGCTCAAGCGCGTCGCGCCCGGATTGCCGACGATGGTCGAGTAGTTGAGCCCACAGCCGGGCTCGTCGCTGTCGCGGAAGGTGTAGCCGAAGCCGTCGGGGCCACCGGTCAGGTTCGGGCTCTCGAGCCCGTCCGTGACCGCCGCGGCGCCCGGCCCGGCCACATCGCCGCCATGGCCGATCTCGCGCGGCTCGCGCACCTTGCCGGCGATCTTGCAGGCATCGCTCTGATACAGCGCGTAGAAGCCGAGCACGTCGGCCTTGCGGATGCGGCCGTCGCCGTTGAGATCGGCGCGCTCGCTCGTCGCTTCGAACTCGTGCTCCCAGACCCAGACGTCGTCGAGGGCCAGGTAGCCGTCGCCGTTGACGTCGTAGGCGCCGAGCTCGCAGGTGGGCTCTTCCTGGGCGCTGACGGCGCGCGCGGAAAGCGCCGCGCTGGCACCGATCAGCGCCAGAAACAGCGCCGCGAACAGAATGCGTGGCTTGGTCATGCTCGATACTCCCCTAGTAGATGACTGCAGCAGATTGAGTCCTGGTTCGACGGGTCCCGAAGCATCGACGCGGCTCGCGACCGCTGGCTTCGGTTGACATCCATCGTTCAGCGCGGGCCGGCGCTGGCCCGAACGATTCCTCACCCAGGATTAACGCAGGGCCGAGGTCCGAGATACTGGCAGCCTCGAAACTGGCTGCGGAGATGGGCCGATCGTCGGGCATGGCCAGCGATGGCGCGCGCCATCCCGGATGCGGCCGGCCGCCTCGACCCCAGCGCCCCATCGCCCTTCCCACCGGCGCCGCGAGCGCCACGGACGTCGCGAGCGCCACGGCCGTCGCGGAGCCGGCCCTCAGGGCTGCAGGCGCGGCGCCCCGGGACAGCCGGGCACCGGGCCGGCGAAGCAGTGCGTGAAGCCCCCGTCCTCGTCCCGGGCGAAGGGGATGCCGCGGGAGCCGGCCGATTCGTCGCCCGGCCGGTCCAGGCCCAGACGGGTGCCGCTGCGCTCGACCGAGACGGCGCCCAGGCCGACCAGGTTGCGCAGGAACGCGCCGTGGGCGTCGAAGACCTCGTGCTCCCAGAAGCTGGCCGAGATGATCGCCGAGCCCTTGAAGCCGCCGTTGACGTAGCCCCAGGTGGCCAGGTCGATGTACTCGACCTGGCGGTCGTGCAGCTTCTGGCAGACGAAGTCCAAGAGGCCGTTCTGGTCGTAGAGGTAGATCGCGAAGTCGGTGAAGCCCGGCTTGGCGACCAGGTTCATGATCGCCAGCTCGCTGGTCAGGCCGGCGCCATCCAGGTCCTTGAGCAGGCTGGGCAGGGCGATGAGGCCCACGCCGCTCGACACGCCGCCCGGCCCGTCGCCGACCTGCCAGATGTAGCTCTTGTGCTCCGGCAGCAGGTTGTAGGCCAGGGCCTCCAGGGCGGCCGAGCGCGAGACGTCGGCGTACTGGACCAAGGTCACCACGCCGGCCAGGTCGGGCGCCGCCACCTCGCTCGCGCCCGGCGTCCACCAGACCTGGCTCTCGACGCGCAGGCTGCCGACCCAGGTGCCGGGCAGATCGGCCACCAGCGGCAGGAAGAAGCTCTGGCTGCCGCGGGGGCAGATCCAGTCGACCAGCGTGGTGACGATGTCGCCGGAGCGGTCGAGGAAGTAGACCTTGACCTTGGCGCTGGTCACCGGGCTGAGGTTCATCACCTGCAGGCCGGTGTCCCAGCCCTGCATCGCCGAGTAGGCCAGGGGCCCGAAGGCAACCTGCTCGCCGGTCACCGCCCGCGGGCCCTCGGGACCCTCGAGCCCCTCGGTGACGTAGTCGAAGGGCGCCGGCTCGGCCACGTAGGTCATCAGGACGTCGCGACCGACCAGGTCCACGGCGATGCCGAGCGGCTGGCTGGCGCGCAGCCAGGCCGAGCCCTGCCAGTCCGGTCCCACGCAGCCCGAGGCGTCGAGCTGGTAGCTCTCGCCCGGCGCCAGGGTGAAGATCTCGCAGATCCGCGCCCGCAGGCAGTCGTCCTGGGCCTGGAACCAGATCTCGACCGAGCTGCACTCCAGCCCGCCGTTCTGGACGTAGAGCAGGCTCGTCAAGCCGCCGCGGCCGGCGTAGACCAGCGGCGCGTAGTAGCCGAAGCCGCCGAAGACCGGGTCGGCCAGGCCCAGGTGGGCGCCGGCGATGCCGTCGTACTTGCTGACGACCTCGACCCCCGGCGTCAGGTCGCCCGGGCAGCGCCGCAGCACCTCGACGGCCAGGATGCCCTGGCCGGCCGCCAGGCCCTGATCGATGCCGGCGAAGGCGCCGCCGGCGTCGTAGGCCTGCTTGAAGCGCCGGTAGTCGTCCGAGTCGCCGACCACGCCGAAGAACAGCGTCTCGCACATCAGATCGGCGACCACGTCGTCGAAGCCCAGGTCGTCGTCCAGGCCGATGTCCGAGAGCTGCGCGGCGGTGAACTTGAAGAGGATGCCGCTCTTGGCGCCGCTGGGGATCTGGGCGCCGGCCAGGTTCCAGGCGCTGCCCGGCGCCAGCAGCCCGGTGCACTCGACCTTGAGCGGACCGGCCGCCTGCGGCGGGCAGAAGCCCGGCTCGCCCCAGGTCACCAGGACCGCCTTGGAGGGGTCGCAGCCGATGACCTGCACCTCGATCCAGGTGCGGCAGACGTCGTCCTGGCCCAGGAAGTCGAGGATCGGCAGGTGCACCTGGCGGCCCAGCTGGGCGTTCGGATCGACCCGCCGCGGCGGGTCGAAGACGAAGGCCCGGCGCGGAAGCTCCCGGGCGCCGATCGTGGTGTTGCGCAGGATGACGTCGCGCAGCCGGGTGCGCTCGAGGGCCTCGAGCTCGGCGCCCGAGAAGCTGTTCTGATACCAGAAGCGATCGCCGTCGCGCAGCCGGGTGAACTGCTCGGCCATGGCCCGGCCGAAGAGCTCGCCGGCCATCGCGCCCGGCATGTGGTCCTCGGCCAGGCCGCCCACCCAGGCATCCATGCGATCGACGCTGCCGTAGGCCTCGGCCAGGCGACGCTGAATCCCGGGCTGGCTCGAGACCTGCTCGAAGCGCGTGACCGGCGCCAGGCCATAGTCGATCCGGGCCTGGTTGTAGCCGGGTAGGCCGTGGTCGCGGCCGCGCTGGATGTTCAGCGCCACCAGGTCGAGGCCGCCGGAGCCCGGCGCCCCGAACAGGAAGCTGCGTACGTCGTCGACCACGTAGGGGTCGATCGCCTGGGTCGGCTGCACGCCCAGACCGCGCAGGATGGGCTCGATGCCGCCCTCGCTGATCAGGCGATCGGGTCGGAAGAAAGCCTCGCGCAGGGGCAGGTCGCCGGCGGCGATGGGCTGCATGTCGGCACCCAGGCGCAGCAGCATGCCCGGCAGCATGGTGTGGCCGATGCGATAGCCGGCGGTCGAGAAGAAGTTCTCGATGCCCGGATCCACCTCGGGGCGGTAGCCGGCGTAGGGCGGCAGCGCATCCTCGCCCAGCACCAGCGGCAGGAACTCCTCGTAGGTGATCACCTGGAGCTCGGCGCCGACCATCGCGCGCGCCCGCTCGTAGATCGCGTCGCCCGACAGGCCGGGCTCGGCGGCGCGGATCTGATCGGCCAGCCGGTTGTGCTCGCGCACGAAGAGCGTGTGCATCGTCGTCAGGCCGACCTGCTCGTTGGCCCGAACGTCGCCGGCGACGAAGAGCCGCGGGTCGGGGCCGCCGGCGTTGGGCAGGCCGGCCGTGTTGAAGGGCAGGAGCTCGCCGGCGCTGGTCTTGAGGCGGCCGCTGCCATCGTGCAGGCGCAGGAAGTCGGCGCGCAGGGGATCGGAGCCGTAGATCTGGGAGCCGTCGATGAAGGCCGTGATCTCGTTGATCTGCTGGCGCGGGTTGCCGGCGTCGCTGCCGCTACCCGGATCGTAGACCGAGCGCTGGAAGCCGATGACGCTGCCCGGCGGGAAGAGCGGATCGTCGTCCGGCACCGGGATGTCGGCCGGCTCGACCGGCAGCATCGCGCCGGTCAGGTCGATGTCGTGGTCCAGGAACTGGCCCCATTGCCAGAGGAAGCTGGTCGCGCCCTGCCGATTGGGCATGGCGCCGGCCTGGTCGGCCACCCGATTGCTGATCGCCCGCGGGTTGGGCCGATCCGGGCCGGCCAGGGTGCTGACGCCATCGGCGTAGCCGGGCGTCGTCCGGCGCAGGAGCCGCGTGCCGGCGCTGCCGCGCTCGGGATCCAGCGGATTGTTGCCGCGTCCGTCGATGCTGCGATAGGTCTCCGGCATGGCGGCACGCAGGCTCGGCCGCGGCAAGGCCAGGAGGAGCAGGCCCGTGCAGCCGGCGATGCCCAACGCGAGGATCGACGTGTGACGCATGTGGTCCTTTCCGGAAGCGGTCAGCCGGAGCCATGCATGACGCAGGGCCCCGGCGCTGGGGGCAGCATCGGATTTCTCCGATACTGTTCAACGCAGAACGGTCGGCTCTGGATACTGCCGGCCCCGGGACTTGCCCAAGCCGCGCGGAAATGCCTTGACTCCGCCGATGCCGGTGCCCTAGAATGCCTGATTGGCGGCCGACTCCCGTCTCGATGGCCGCAGCGGCAACCCAAGCCACGACCCTGGAGCATCTCGCGATGAGCGATCTCAACGTCAACGACCGCGCGCCCGACTTCGACCTCGTCGACCAGGATGGGCAACGCCACAAGTTGAGCGACTACCGCGGACAGCCCGTGGTGCTGCTCTTCTACCCCAAGGACTTCAGCGGGGTCTGCACCGAAGAGCACTCCTGCATGCTCGACATGATGGATCGCTTCAATGCCCTGGATGCCCAGGTTCTCGGCATCAGCATCGACCATCACAACGCCCACGCCGCCTTCGCCGCCAAGGTCGGCATCACCTACCCGCTGCTGGCCGACTTCCATCCCAAGGGCGCCGTGGGCCGTGCCTACGGCGTCTACATGGAGGAGCACGGCTTCCACCAGCGCTGGACCTTCGTGATCGACCCCGAGGGCCGCATCAGCTTCATCCAGAAGAACGCCGTGCCCGAGGTCCCCGAGATCGAGGAGGTCGTCAAGGCGGTGATGGACGCGCAGTAGCACCGTCCCCGCCCCGTCGACCGCGACCCGAACGTCGAGACCGTCCACCCCCCTCACCGATTGAAAGGAGCCACCCGATGAGCTATAGCCTGCCCGCGCTGCCCTATGCCTACGATGCCCTCGAGCCGCACATCGACGCGCGCACGATGGAGATCCACCACACCAAGCACCACCAGGCCTACATCAACAACGTCAACGCGGCGCTCGAGGGTCACGCCGACCTGGCGGCGCTGCCGGTGGAGGCGCTGATCGCCAACCTGGATCGGGTCCCCGAGGCCAAGCGCACGGCCGTGCGCAACAACGGCGGCGGCCATGCCAACCACTCGCTGTTCTGGACCATCCTGAGCCCGAGCGGCGGCGGCGAGCCCGGCGGCGAGCTGGGCCAGGCCATCGCGGCCGACCTCGGCGGCTTCGCCGACTTCAAGGCCGCCTTCGAGAAGGCCGGCATGACCCGCTTCGGCAGCGGTTGGGCCTGGCTGTCGGTCGACGGTGGCGGCACGCTGGTGGTCGAGAGCAGCGCCAACCAGGACAGCCCGCTGATGCACGGCCATACGCCGATCCTGGGCTGCGACGTCTGGGAGCATGCCTACTACCTGCACTACCAGAATCGCCGCGGCGATTACCTGGCCGCCTTCTGGAACCTGGTCGACTGGGACGCCGTCGCCGCGCGCTACGCCGCCGCCAAGGCCTGATCCCGAGGCCCCCTTCCGGGGCCCGCGACCGTACCAGCGAGGCGGCCTCCGGGCCGCCTCGTTCGCTTCCGAGGCGCGTGCTACAATCGGCCTTCTCGGCCGTGCGCGGCCGCCTGACCCGGAGACCAACTCGACCGATGGACGACCTGCAGGAGCGTTGCGAACATGGCCGTTGAGCTCAAGATGCCCCAGCTCGGCGAGAGCGTGCACGAGGGCACGATCGGCAAGTGGCTGAAGCAGGAGGGCGAGCGGGTCGAGAAGTACGATCCCGTCCTCGAGGTGATCACCGACAAGGTCGACACCGAGGTGACCGCCGTCGAGAGCGGCGTCCTGCTCAAGATCCTGGTGGCCGAGGACGAGACCGTCGCGGTCGGAACCGTGCTGGCCATCATCGGAGAGGCCGGCGAGGCCGTCGAGGCCCCCGCCGGCAAGGTCGGAGCGGCAACGGCGGCCGCCTCCGCCCCGGCCGCCTCCGCCCCGGCATCCCCCGCCCCGGTGGCGGCCCCCGCCCCCGCACCGACGTCCACGCCGCTGCCGGCCGGCACCCGCGTCTCGCCCGTCGCGGCGCGCATGGCCGCCGAGCACGGCGTCGACCTGGGGCAGGTCGGCGGCAGCGGCCGCGGGGGGCAGATCACGCGCCAGGACGTCGCGCAGCACCTGGCCGGCACCGCGCCCGCCGCGGCGCTCGGCTCGGCGGCGAGCGCCCCGCCGGCCGACCGCGAGATCGGCTTCATCAGCCCCCGCGTGGCCGGCCTCGCCGCGCGCCACGGCGTCGACCTGCGCCGTGTCCCGGGCAGCGGCCGCGACGGCCGCATCACCGCCCGGGACGTCGAGGCCTTCGTCGAGTCGGGCGCCGCGGCCGCCGCCGCGGTCGCGCCCGCCGGCGTCGCTGGAGCGATCGCCAGCCCGACGGCGGCCAGCCCTTCGCCCGCGAGCGGTGTGGCAGGATCCGGCTCCTCCGCCGGCCCGGCGCTGGGCGACCTGGTTCCGATGACCCGCATGCGCAAGCTCATCGCCGATCACATGGTGCACTCCAAGCAGACCTCGCCCCACGTCACCACGGTCCACGAGGTCGACATGAGCGCGGTCATGGCGGCCAACGCCAGGCTCAAGCCGCAGCTGGCCGCCCGCGGCATCAAGCTGACCCTGACCGCCTTCATGATGCAGTGTCTGGCCGAGGCCATCGCCAGCCATCCGCTGGTCAACAGCTCATGGACCGAAGCCGGCATCCAGATACACCGCGACATCAACATCGGCATGGCGGTGGCCTTGCCGGGCGGCGGCCTGATCGTGCCCGTGATCAAGCGGGCCGACAGCCTCAGCCTGGCCGGCATGGCCGACGCGGTCGGCGACCTGGCCAACCGGGCGCGCGACAACCAGCTGCGGCCCGACGACATCCAGGGCGGCAGCTTCACCGTCACCAACTACGGCACCCTCGGCAGCCTCTTCGGCACGCCGGTGATCAACCAGCCCCAGTGCGCCATCCTCGGCACCGGCGCCATCAAGAAGCGGGTGGTCGTGGTCCAGGGCCCGGACGGCAGCGACCAGATCGCCATCCGGCCGATGATGCTGCTGGCGCTGACCTTCGACCACCGCATCCTCGACGGCGGCACGGCCGACCCCTTCGTCCAGACCCTCGTGCAGCGCCTGGAGCGCTACTCGGCCTGAGCCGGGTGCTCGGCCGGCGCGACGCCGGCCGAGCACCTTCCCAGGCCAGGCTCAATCGAAGCGCAGATCCGAGACCCGCGCGCTGCCCAGGGGCTCGCCGCTGGCGCCGTCGCGAAGCTCGACCTCGATCGCGTACTCGGCCTTCGGATCGAAGTCGGCCGGCAGGCGCAGCCAGCGCCGGTCGACGAAGGCGGCGTTCGGGCGCCAGGCGGTGCTGGGCAGCAGGCCGTACAAGGGCATGGCCTCGACTTCGCCGACCAGGGCGCCATCGCGAGCGGCCAGGAGGCGCACCAGCGTCCTGTGGTCCTGCACCAGGGCGCGGCTGCTCCGCCAGGTCAGGCTGACCCGCAGCCAGCGCTGTTCGTCCAGCTCCCGCAGCTCGGTCGACAGGTCGAGCAAGGCGACGTCGCCCATCTGGGCCAGGGTCTGACCGGCCTCGATCAGCTCGGGCTCGCCGCGCAGCCGCAAGGGGCCCAGATAGACCGAGCCCAGGGCCTCGCCCGCCGCGCCGAAGGCCGGCAGCGCCTCCCCCGCCGCATCCGCCAGGTCCAAACGCACGAAGTACAGGCCGTCTGCGGCTTCGGTGGGCAGGATCAAGACCAGCGGCGCGTCGGCGTCCAGGGCCTGCTCGTCCCAGGCCAGGCGGTCGGGCAGCCCTTCGCGGGGCTCGACGGCGCTGACCAGGGCCGCCGAGACGCGCAGCGGCGCGGCACCGGCGTCCCAGTCCAGGAGCAGCTCGAGCCGGTCACCGGCCGTGACGTCCAGCGAGCGACCGCTCGGTCCACCCTCGCCCTGCAGCCGGAAGGTGGCGTCCCGCAGACGGGCATCGCCCCAGCGAACGCCCTCGGGCCGGCGGTGCGGCCAGGCGGCGGCCTGGCTCGTCAGGACCAGCGGGCCGGCATCGGCCCCCGTGGGCAGGAAGCGCGCCAGGAGCACCAGGGCCGGCAGCAGGACCAGCAGCGCCAGCAGGGGCCGCCCCCAGCGCCGCCGCCGATCCATCGCCGCCAGGGCCAGCAGCCAGAGCAGGGCCAGCAGCGACAGGCCCTCGGCCAGGGCGCGAATCCCGCTCCGACCCAGCCGCAGGCTGAGGCTGCAGCGACCGCCCGGACCGCAGGCGGCGGGATCGACCTCGGCCTGCAGCCAACCGCTGCCCTGCAGCGCGTCGGTCGGCCGGCCCGGTCCATCGCCGACCCGCACGTTCCAGCCCGGAAAGCCGAAGGTCGGAAAGACCATCCGAACCGGACCGGCCGGCGAGATCACCAGCTGCCAGTCCTGGCGGGCCGCCTCGCGCCGGGTCCAGATGGCCCGCTCGAGCGTGCCGAAGCCAGGCAGGGCCCGCGGGCTTCCCTCGTGCCCCTGCACCACGTCGATGCCGCCCGCCGGCGCCTCGCCGACCGCGGCGGGCAGCCAGGCGGCGCCCGGCGAGGCGCCCAGGCTGCCGCTGAAGGTCTCGAAGGCCTGGATCTCGGGCCGGCCCACCGGCGGGATGCCCAGGGCCGCGCGCGGGGCGTTCCAGATCGCGCCGAGGCCGAGGGCCAGGGCGATCGCCAGAGCGAGCAGCGCGGCGCGGAGCGTGGGCCGCCTGCCGGTGTCCGCCGGCTCGAGCGCGGCCAGCGGCGCGGCCAGCATGGCCAGCCCGATGGCCTGGGGCGCCAGCCAGCGCCAGGGCGCCCACTCGGCCGGGGCCAGCGGCAGGAGGCCCCAGAGCGACAGGCTCAGGCGGCTGGCGGCCAGGCCGCAGACCAGCACCGCCAGCAGCCAGGTCAGGGCCTTGCGGCGGGCCTCGGTGCCCAGGCGCCAGGCCGCCGCGAAGCCCAGACCGGCCACCAGCAGCTGCAGCAGGCCGCTGCGCACCGGCGGCGCGCCCGGGGAGTCCGGCCCGTAACGAACCCGGCCGCCCGGATCGAGCCAGTCGATCGCACCGAAGCTGCCGTTCTCCAGGGCGCTGAATCCCAGGGCCGGGGGACGCACCGCCCCTCGCTCGAGGAGCGCCGGAAGCAGGAACCAGGCCGCCAGCAGCAGGCCGAGCAGGAGACCCGCGGCCAGGAGGCTCAGGCCGGCGCGCCGGCCGGCCGGTCGCAGCGCCCAGAGCCGCCACTCGAGTCGAGCCAGCCCTTGTTGCGCCGCTTCCGGCAGGCGTCGCCAGCCCGAGGCCCGCGGCGGCTCGGCCGCCACGGGCGGCGGCCGTCGCCGCGAGGCGGCGCCCGTTCCCCCGAGGGCCGTCGCTGCCTGCTCGCGCAGGGCCAGTCCGGCCACCAGTCCGATCAGCGGCAGCAGCATGGCGCCGCTGGCCAGATCGGCCGTCCAGGTCAAGGCGCTCAGCCCGGCCAGACCGACCAGGTGGGCGATCGAGGGCCGCGTCACGCCGCGCCAGACGGCTTCGAGCAGCCAGGGCGCCAGGGCGTAGGCGGCCAGCTCGGACAGGTCCTCGGGTCGCACGTAGATCGCCGCGAGGGCATAGGGCGCGGCGGCGTAGGCCACGGCCGCCACGAATCCGGCCGCCGGCCGCCGCCAGCAGCGCAGCGCCAGACGCCAGGCGCCCAGCGCCGCCAGGCTCAGGAGCAGCAGCCAGCTGACCTTGAGCCCGCCGACCAGGCCGGCGCCGAGGATCGAGAGCAAGGCCGCCAGCATCCAGGCCAGCGGCCCGTGGAAGACCCAGAGCGGGTAGCCCATGCCGAAGGCCGCGTCGGGCATCCATCGCGGCGGGATCTGTCCCCAGATCAGCGCGGCCGACATCTGTTGGGCGCGCTCGAGCGCAAAGCCGGCATGCTCGGGGCCAAGGCCGGCCATCAAGCCGTCGGCGGTCAGGGCCGGCCAGCTCAGGGCCAGGCCGATCAGCGTGGCCAGGACGGCGGGCGCCAGGGCCAGCAGGCCGCGGCGCAGGGCTTCGAAGGACCCCGTCATGGTGGTTCTCGTTTCGGGTGTACGCCCCTGCGGGCGGTGGAGGGTGCTCACCGGGGTCGGCCAAGTCCGGCCAGGAGACCGGCGACCAGGGCCGCCAGGCCCAGCATCGCCAGACCGCTGCGGTCCCAGATCCGGGCCCAGAGCGGCGCTCGGCTGGGCCCGCCGGCCATCGGCGGCGGGGGGGCGGCGCCGGCCGGAAGTCCTGGCGCGCCCGGCACGACGCCATCGGCCGGCTGGTTGCGCGCAGCCGGCGGGGTGGCCGCCCACTGGGTGGCGCGCAGCTGCAGGTCGATGGCCCTGAGGGTGGCCGCTGCCTGCGCGCGGGCCCGGGCCTCCAGCGTCGCCAGCTCGGGCGTCGCGCTGGGCGCGCCGGCCGCCAGCTCCGGCGTCGGCCTCGGCTCCGGAGTCCGGGTCGGCGGCGGGGGCAGCGGCGCGTCGGCCAGCCGCAGGCAGGCCTCGTCCCAACGCGCCTCGTTCGCGCCGGGCGATAGGGGCTGGCCGCGGAGGAAGAGGCTCACCGCCGTGGACTCGGCCGTCGTCGCGACGAAGAGGGGCAGCCAGCCATCGGTCACCGTCACCGGCGTGGTCCAGACGATCCCCGCGGCATCGGGATCGCTGCCGCCACGCGGATCGATGCCGATGCCCAGCGCATAGGCGCCGCTCGAGCGCGTGCGCTGACGATCGGCGTCGCGGCCCTGCCAGGCCAGCGCCCAGGCCTGGCCCAGGACGCGCTCGCCGGGCGGAACCGGCACCGTCTGCCACAAGCCGCCCGCCTGCAGCGGTCCCAGCCCCTCGACCCGCTGGCTCCAGGCGCCGGCCATCGCGGCCGGATCGCCGTCTCGGAAGCGAGCGGCCGGCGACAGCACCGGCTCGCCCGAGCCGGGATCCTGCCAGGCCAGCCAACCCAGGGCCAGGGTCCGCGAAGCAAAGCCACGGGCCGAGAAACCGGCCTCGAAACCCGGATTGACCAGCAGGTTGCCCGGGCAGGGCAGCTCGGGCGCCTGGGCGGTCACGATCGGGACGCGCGCCAGCACCAGCGCCAGCACGAGCACCAGGCACAGGCCCGACCCGCGACAGGCGCGTGCGCGCTGCCGGTTCTGGATCCGGATTGCCGCCTCGGGCGGCGTGACGGGGTCGGCCACGGGCTCTCGCGGGGTTCTCGCTGGGCGCGCCGCCAGGTCGCGGCGCCGGGGCGGCCGTGAGTATACCACCGGCCGCCGGCGCGGATGACGGCGGCGCGCCGGGCGGCAACCCCGATGCGGCGAACCGGTGTATCATCTGCCTCGGATCCCGGCGGCATCGCGCCGCCGAGCGGCAGTCCACCACCCCGACCCGAGCAGCGGCCAGGACAGGTCCAGCGCCAGCGCCGCCGGACCGGGTCGACCGAGAGGAGCCTGCGGTGCAGCTCGTCAGCAGCCGGGACATGCGCGCCATCGAAGCCGCCGCGGACGCGGGCGGCCTGAGCTACGCTCGGATGATGCAGAACGCCGGCGCGGCGGTGGCGCGTGCCGCCGACGACTGGATGGACGGCAACCCCGGGGTCATCGTGGTGCTCTGCGGCCCCGGGAACAACGGCGGTGACGGCCTGGTGGCGGCCTTGCGCCTGGCCGAGCTGGGTCACGCCGTGCGCGTGCTGGCCTACAAGCGGCCAGCCGCCGACCCCCTGCGCCGCGCCGCCGCCGAGCGGCCCGAGATCGGCGTCATCGACGGCAGCGCGCGCGACGCGCTGGCGCAGCTGGACGCCTGGCTCGACGGCGCCGACCTGTTGGTCGACGCCCTGCTCGGCAGCGGCGTCTCGCGGCCCATCACGGGCCAGCTGGCGCGCATCCTGACCCTGGCCGCCGAGGCCGTCATGGGGCCGGACGGGCCGGCCGTCATCGCGGTCGACCTGCCCAGCGGGTTGGACCCCGACAGCGGCGCCGTCGACCCGCTCTGTCTGGCCGCCGACCTGACGGTCACCTTCGGCTTCGCCAAGATCGGGCACTTCGGCTGGCCGGGCGCCGCCTTCGTCGGCCAGCTGGTCGTCGACGACATCGGCATCGCCGCCGACCTGGCCGAGCGCTCCGAGACCGACCTGCGCGTGGTCACGGTCGAGTCGGTCGCCGAGAGCCTGCTCGAGCCGCCGCTGGACGCGCACAAGGGCAGCTTCGGCCGGTCCCTGGTCTGGGCCGGCGCGACCCGCTATCCCGGCGCCGCAGCCCTGGCCTCCGAAGCGGCGGCCCGCGCCGGCTGCGGCCTGGTGCAGGTGGCCTTGCCCGGCGCATCGATCCCTGGCGTCGCAACCCGCGTGCCCGAGGCGATCTGGTTGCCGCTGCCCGAGGCGACGGCGCTGGCTGACGATGCCGCCTGCGTCGCCAGCGCGGCGCGCGCGCTGCAGCGGGCCGCCGCCGAGGCCCAAGCCGTCGTGTTCGGCCCCGGGCTGTCGACCGAGCCGGGCCTGGCAGCGCTGCTGGACGCCCTGTTGACCGCGCTCGCGGAGCAGCCTCCGACGCCGACCCGCTGGGTGGTCGACGCCGACGGGCTGAACCTGCTCGCCGGCATGCCCGATTGGCCCGGGCGGCTGCCAGCGCGCTCGGTGCTGACCCCACATCCGGGCGAGATGGCGCGGCTGCTCGGCTGCGGCATCGACGCCGTCAACGCCGACCGGGTGGCCGTGGCGCGCGAGGCGGCGGCCCGGTGGGGCCACGTGGTGGTGCTCAAGGGCGCGCTGACGGTGGTGGCCCAGCCCGAGGGCGGCGTGGCGATCGTCCCCTTCGCGAACCCGGCCCTGGCCACGGCCGGCACGGGCGACGTCCTGGCCGGCACCATCGTCGGCCTGCTGGCCCAGGGCCTGCCGCCCGAGGAGGCGGCCCGGTCGGGCGCCTGGATCCACGGCCGCGCCGGCGAGATGGCGGCCGAGGACCTCGGCATCCGCGGCACCCTGGCCCGGGACGTCCTGGCGCGCCTGCCCGAGGTGCTGCAGGGCCTCGAGGAGGGCTGGGAGCTCGAGCCGCCCGGTCGCTTCGGATTCGGACGACGCCCGCGCTAGGCGCCTGCCCGTCCGGTGCCGAATCGCGGCCTGGGGCGCGACGACCCCAGGCGGCGGCCGCCCACGCTAGATGACGGTCTCGGGCTCCGCGCTCGGCGGCCGCCCGTAGGCCTCGGCCTCGAGCTCGGCCCGTGCTTCGGCAGCGGCGCGGCGCCCCTCGGCCACGGCGGCGCGGATGCGGCTCTGGGTCTGGCCGACCAGACCCAGGGCGGCGCCCTCGGCCGGCGCGCCCGACCCGATCCGGCCCGATCGCGGTTGCGCGCTCAGCCAGCGCAGCAACGCATAGCTGGCGACGGCGCCCAGGCCGAACCCGAGGGCCAGGCCGAACAGGGCCTTGATGGCGCGCATCGGCTCAGCCCTCCCCGCCCGATCCGCCGCCACCGCGCAGCTCACCGTAGAACTGGCCGGCCAGCTGCAGCAGGCCGCGGGCCGCGAAGCCCAGGCTGATGGCGCCGCTGGTGGGCGAGACCATCTGCCGGTTGACGAAGGTGGTCACACCGCGAACCGACTCGGAGGTACCGTGCAGCGAGTCCAGGATCGGCCGCAGCTCGGCCTGCAGCTCGCGCGCGAGACGGTAGAGCTGCCAGACCGTCCAGGCGCCGAACCCCGACAGGCAGACCAGGGCCAGGGCGGCCAGGATCACCATGATGTCGCGCACGACGTTGAAGCTCTCGAGCCAACTCACGTCCGGGCCCCCGTCGACGGGTCGAATCGCATCGGATTGCCGGCAGATGATATCACGCGCCGGCCGATCAGGCCACGCGGCGGGCCAACAAGGCCATGCACAGCCAGGCGCCGGCCAGACCATGCACCAGGTGCAGCTCGCCCACCCTCGGCCCCTGGCCCAAGCCGCGGGCCAGGGCCTCGCCCAGCACCATGCCGGCCAGCGCGGCCACCAGGCTGAGCACCAGGCCGCGACCGCTGCGCCCGAAGGCGGTGTGGTAGACGAAGGCCGACAGCAGGACCAGGCAGAGCGCCAGCAGCATCGCCGGGGGGAGTGTCACGCGACCGCCTCCATGTCGATGCGGCCGCCGCCGAGCACGGTCTGTCCATCGTAGACCACCAGCCCTTGCCCGCTCGCCGGGGCGCGCACCGGGCGGTCGAAACGCATCTCGGCCCGGCCCGCGGCGCCGAAGCGCAGCTCGCCCGGCTCGGCCGGCGCGCGGTAGCGGATCTGGGCCGATACCCGCAGCGCCCCGGTTGGCGGCCGCCCGGCGATCCAGTGCAGGTCGACGATCGGGACGCGGCTGCCGGCCAGGGCCGACGCCTCGCCCAGGATCAGCGCGTTGCGCTCGGCGTCGCGCGCCACGACGTACAGTGGGGTGCCGGCGGCCACGCCGATGCCGCGCCGCTGGCCGATGGTGTAGCGGGCCAGCCCGGCATGCCGCCCCAGCTGGCGGCCCTCGAGGTCGAGGATCGCGCCCGGCTGCAGCGCTCCCGCCGGCAGCTGTCGCTCGAGGAAGCCCGGCAGGCCGCCGTCGCCGGTCCAGCACAGGTCGACCGAGTCGGGGCGATCGGCCACCGGCAGGCCGAAGCGCGCGGCCATCGCGCGCACCTCGGACTTCGGATGCTCCCCGACCGGGAAGCAGGCCCGCGCCAGCTGCGCCTGGCCCAGGCGGTGCAGCATGTAGCTCTGATCCTTGCTCGGGTCGAGGCCCCGCAGCAGGCGCCAGGGCCCCTTGGGCCCACCGACGACCCGGGCGTAGTGGCCGGTCGCCAGGGCATCGGCGCCGAGGGCCATCGCCCGCTCCAGGAGCCAGCGGAAGCGGATCTGGCGATTGCAGGCGAAGCAGGGGTTGAGGGTCTGGCCGACCTGCGCCGCCGCCAGAAACCCGTCCACGATCTGGGCCTTGAAGGCCTCGCGGGCATCGAGGACGCTGAAGGGGATGCCCAGGTGCTCGGCCACCGCGCGGGCATCGTCGATCGCCCCGGCCGTGCAGCACTTGTTGGCGCCGGCCGCCCCGTCCTCGGCCCAGAGCCGCAGCATGATGCCGAAGACACGGTAGCCGGCCGCCACGCACAGCGCCGCCGCCACCGAGCTGTCGACGCCGCCGCTCATGGCCACCGCGATGGTGCCGCCGGGCGGCAGGGCCTCAGCCGGTCTGCTCGATGTCGCCATCGGGCAGCAGGCGCCACTCGAACTCGCGAACCTCGCCTGCCCCACCCAGCGCCTCGAGGGTCTGGCCGTTCAGCGTCACCCGAGTGCCGGCGGCATTGCCGGTGCGCAGTCGGAACAGGGTGCCCGCCTCGCCCTCCCAGCTGTCGTTCTCGCCGGCGCGCAGGAAGCCCTCGAAGACGACGTCGTCGTCGGCCGCGATGCGCAGCCAGACGCTGCCCTCGGCCTCGACGCGCATGCGCAGGCCCTGGGCCGGCGTCGGGCTGCCCGTGGCCGCCTGGGTCGCGGGCGTGGTCGGCGTTCCGGGCGTTCCAGGCGCACCCGTCGCGGCCGGCGTCCCGGGTGTTCCCGGCGTTCCGGGCGTCTCGGGCGCGCTCGGCGTCGCGGTCACCGCCGCGGCCCGGGTGGGGACCTTGCTGGTCGGCCCGGCGGCCGTCGTGGCGCCAGCGGCGGCGGCCGCCGCCGTCGCCGTTCCCGCGTCCGTGTCGCCGGCCAGCGCCAGCGCGGCCGCGTCGTCGCCTCCGGCCTGCTGCACCGCCGGCAGGACGTAGGTGTTGACCATCCAGACCATCAGCACGCCCGCCACCGCGAGGATCACCAGGGCCAACGCGAGCTCGATGCTGAAACGCGGCTCGTTGACCAGCGGCTGGCTGATCAGCTGCGGCTCGGGCAGGCGCGCTTCCTGCGGCCGCTCCTTGACGTACATCCGCATCACGCTGGCCTGGCTGATGCCGACGGCACGCGCATAGCCCTTGAGCAGGCCCCGGACGTAGACGCCCGGCGGCAGCTTGTCCCAGTCACCCGCCTCGAGGGCCTCGAGATGCGCGCGCCGGATACGCGTCAGCGCCTCGATGTCCTCGAGGCTCAGCTGGCGCTCTTCGCGATGGCGCTGCAGAAACGCGCCCAGCTCCGATAGGGCCATGGACCAGGGTTCCCGTACTCGCTAGAGCCGCCCGGTCAGGCGGCCAGGGCAAGGGTGCATTATGGCGGCCGGCGACGGGCCGGTCAAGCACGCAAACGGCGGAGGGGAGCGCCTGCGCGCTCCCCTCCGCCCGGCTCGAAAGCGCGGCGACGGGCCCTCGCCGGCCGCGCGAACGCGGGCCGGCGGCGCCCCCGCCGCGCCTGGCTACTTGATCGAGACCTTGGCGCCGGCCTCTTCGAGCTTGGCCTTGGCCGCCTCGGCGTCCTCCTTGGTGAGGCCCTGCATCACCGCCGTCGGCGCGGCCTCGACGACCTCCTTGGCCTCCTTCAAGCCCAGGGCGCTGTTGACCTCGCGCACCGCCTTGATGACCTTGATCTTCTGCGCGCCGGCGTCCTCGAGGACCACGTCGAACTCGGTCTGCTCCTCGGCCTCCTCGGCGGCGGCGCCGGCCATCATCGGCATCGCGCCCATCGCCATCGGCGCCGCGGCCGTCACGCCCCAGGCCTCCTCGAGGTCCTTGACCAGCTGCGAGGCCTCGGCCAGGGTCAGCTCGTTGAGCATGTCCTTGATCTTCTGCATGTCCGCCATGATGATTCGCTCCTGTTTCGGATGGTGATCGCACCGGTCGATCGTGTGTTGGTGTTGACTGGGTCGGGGCGAAGCGCCCCTTCGGCTGGCGTTGCGAACGACGCCCAGGCTCCGGGGAGCCCTAGGCTGCTTCGCCCTTGTCGACGTAGGCCTTCAGCACGCCAACCAGATCGCGCATCGGAGCCTGGAGCAGCGAGACCATCTGGCGCGAAGGCGCCTGGATCACGCCGACGATCATGCCGCGGACCTCGTCCTTGGTCGGCAGCTTGCTCATCATGTCCACGCCGTCGGCACCCAGCACCTGGCCTTCGAGCAGGCCGCCCTTGATCTGGAGCAGCTCGTGCTTCTTGGCAAAGTCCAGGATGGCCTTGGACGGGCTGGACAGGTCCTCGGTGAACAGCGCGATCGCCGTCGGGCCGCTGAGCAGCGCCTCCGGCGTCTGGAGACCGGCCATCTCGAAGGCCCGCCGCGCGAGCGTGTTCTTGATGACCGTCATCTCGGCGCCGCTCTTGCGCAGCTCGGCGCGCAGGGCCTTCATCTCGGCGTCGGTCAAGCCGCGGTAGTCGGCCACGACCAACGCCCCGGCCTCGCGCAAGCGCGCGGCCATGGACTCGACGACCTCGACCTTCTGGCTACGGGTGAGTGGCAATCCGGGTAACCTCCTCTCTGAACATGAAACACCCTCGTGTCTGGCAAGGCACACGAGGGTGACGGGATGTCGCGTCGTTCGCCCTCCGGTTCTCCGGCGGATTCCTCCGCCCGGCGCACCGGCTGGCGCTCGTCTGCCTCGGCAGGCCCGCTTCCGCGGCTTGGGCGGCGGCCCGAGGGCCGCCGCGCCTGCTGTCTGTGGCGATTCGGTTGTCCGACGGCCCGATGGGCCGCATCCGGCGTTCGCGGGCCGGGCGGGGCGGATCGCCCCGCCGCCCGCTCGCGAGCTTCGATCAGCGAGCCATGGCCAGCGCGGCCGGCAGGTCGAGCCGGATGCCCGGCCCCATCGTGCTGGCGATGGTGACGCTCTGAATGTAGTTGCCCTTGGCGCCCGAGGGCTTGGCCCGGACCACCGCGTCGATCGCGGCCGCCAGGTTCTCGATCAGCTTGTCCTGCTCGAAGCTGACCTTGCCGAAGGGGATGTGCAGGTTGGCCGTCTTGTCGATGCGGAACTCCATTCGACCGGCCTTGGTCTCGCGGACCACGTCGGCCACGTCCGCCTCGCCGACCACCGTGCCCGCCTTGGGGCTGGGCATGAGGCCGCGCGGGCCGAGGACCGGGCCGAGCCGGCCGACCACGCGCATCATCGGCTGCGTGGCGATGACCGAGTCGAACTCGAGCCAGCCGCCGCGGATCTTCTCGGCCAGCTCGTCGCCGCCGACATGGTCGGCGCCGGCCGCCTCGGCCGCACGCGCCGCATCGCCCTCGGCGAAGACGAGGATGCGCACGTCGCGACCGGTGCCATGCGGCAGGGCCATGACGCCACGGACCTGCTGGTCGGCGTGTCGCGGGTCCACGCCGAGGCGCATGTGGAGCTCGACCGACTCGTCGAACTTGGCATAGGCCACGTCCTTGACCAGGCCGACGGCCTCGACGGGCGCGTAGTTTCGGGAGCGGTCGACCCGCTCGACGGCCGCCTTGCGCTTCTTTCCGATCTGTGCCATGACCCTAACCCTTCACGATCTGGATGCCCATCGAACGCGCCGTGCCCTCGATCTGGCGCATGGCCATCTCGACGTCGTGTGCGTTCAAGTCGGGCATCTTCTTCTCGGCGATCTCGCGAACCTGCTTGCTCGTCAGCTTGCCGACGCGATCGGTCAGTGGGTTCTTGGCGCCCTTGGGGACGCCGGCCGCCTTCAGGATCAGCGAAGCCGCCGGGGGCGTCTTGGTCACGAAGGTGAAGGAGCGGTCCTGGAAGACCGTGATCTCGACCGGCACGATGTCGCCGGCCATGTTGGCCGTGCGCGCGTTGTACTCCTTGACGAAGCCCATGATGTTGACGCCGTGCTGACCGAGCGCGGGGCCGACGGGCTGTCCCGGTGTGGCCGATCCGGCCGGGAGCTGAAGCTTGATGATGGCCATCACTTTTTGGGCCATGTTCCAACGTCTCCTCTGGTCGCCGTGCGAACGGCCGCCTCATGGACGGCCTCCGGCAGGGGGGCGCGAGCCGCGCCCCGTTCGATGGCTTGCCGCGTCGGTCGTCCCGACGCGGGGCCTAGACCTTCTCGACCTGCAGGAAGTCGAGCTCGACCGGCGTTTCGCGCCCGAAGAAGTTCACCATCAGGCGAACCTTGCCGCGCTCCATGTCGATGGCGTCGATGACGCCGTGGAAGTCGGTGAAGGGGCCATCGACGATGCGGACGTTCTGCCCCTCGCGGAAGCTGACCCGAATGGTCGGCTCCTCGGCCTCCATGCGGCGCATGATCTTGTCGACGTCCTCCGGCCGCAAGGGCACCGGCTTGACGCGCTCGCCCATCTGCGAGCCCACGAAGCCGGTGACGGCCGGCGTGTTGCGCACCACGCCCCAGGAATCGTCGGTGAGCAGCATGCGCACCAGCACGTAGCCGGGAAAGATCTTGCGCTCGACGATCCGGCGCTGTCCATCCTTGATGTCGACCTCTTCCTCCACCGGAACCACGATCTGGAAGATCTGGTCGTGCATGCCCATCGACTCGATCCGGTGCTCGAGGTTCTGCTTGACCTTGTTCTCGTAACCGGAATAGGTGTGCACGACGTACCACTCGGCCTCTTCAGGGACCGCGTACGTCTCCGCATCGTCCACCGTCACGAGCTCGGCCTCCTCGTCCGGTGCCTTTGCCTTTCGCTTTTCAGCCATGCTATGCCACCTACCCCTGGTCTCGATCGCACCGGTCGGCGCGGTCGGGCTCAGACGAGCCCGACCACCAGGTCGAGCAGCTGCGTGAACAGAAAGTCGATGCCGCCGAGCAGCACCGTCATCAGCGCCGTCACGAACAGGACGACGATCGTCAGGTTGACGGCCTCGTCGCGCGAGGGCCAGACCACCTTCCTCAACTCTTCGCGCGTGCTGTTGAGGTAGTTGCTGAGGCGATTGCCGCCCTGCTCGACGCTAGTTTCCTCGGCCACGGTGTGATCTCCTCACGGCGACGTCCGGCCCTGGCGCGGATCGCGCGCTGGGCCGGACGCCCGTGCTCGGTTGTCTACTTGGTCTCGCGGTGCAGCTGATGCGTTCGGCACCGCGAACAGTACTTCTTCAGCTCGAGCCGGCTCGGGTCGTTGCGCCGGTTCTTCTCGCTGGTGTAGTTCCGCTCGCGGCACTCGGTGCACTCCAGCGTGATCACCGTACGGACGGCTTTCTTGGCCATCGGTCTGGCCTCCTATCCCCGGGCGCGAGCCCGGACCATGACGGAGGCAGGGAGCTCCAGGCTCCCCGCCGCCTACTCGAGGATCTGCGTGATGATGCCGGCGCCGACCGTGCGGCCGCCCTCGCGAATGGCGAACTTGCTGCCCGTCTCGAGGCCCACCGGCGTGATCAGCTCGACGTTCAGGTTCACGTTGTCGCCCGGCATCACCATCTCGGTGCCCTCGGGCAGCTCGCAGTTCCCCGTCACGTCCATCGTCCGAATGTAGAACTGCGGCCGATAGCCCTGGAAGAAGGGCGTGTGTCGACCCCCCTCCTCCTTCTTCAGGATGTAGACCTCGGCCTTGAACTTCGTGTGCGGCGTGATCGACTTCGGCTTGGCCAGCACCTGGCCCCGCTCCACGTCGTCGCGGCCGATGCCGCGCAGCAGCACGCCGATGTTGTCCCCCGCCTCGCCGCGGTCCAGGATCTTGCGGAACATCTCCACGCCCGTCACCACCGTCTTCTGCGTCGGGCGCAGACCCACGATCTCGATCTCCTCGCCCGTGTTCACCACCCCACGGTCCACCCGGCCGGTCACCACCGTCCCGCGACCCTTGATCGTGAACACGTCCTCGATCGCCATCATGAAGGGCTTGTCGACGTCGCGCGTCGGCGTCGGGATGAACGAGTCCACCGCCGACATCAGCTCCCAGATCGGCGCGTACTCCGGCGCCTCCGGGTCGTCCGAATCGCTCTCCAGCGCCTTCAGCGCCGAGCCGCGGATGATCGGCGTGTCGTCGCCCGGGAAGTCGTAGTCGCTCAGCAGCTCGCGCAGCTCCATCTCGACCAGCTCCAGGAGCTCCTCGTCCTCCATCATGTCGCACTTGTTCAGGAACACCACCATCGCCGGCACCTCGACCTGCCGCGCCAGCAGCACGTGCTCCCGCGTCTGCGGCATCGGCCCGTCCGGCGCCGACACCACCAGGATCGCGCCGTCCATCTGCGCCGCGCCGGTGATCATGTTCTTGATGTAGTCCGCGTGGCCCGGGCAGTCCACGTGCGCGTAGTGCCGGTCCTCGGTCTGGTACTCCACGTGCGCGATCGCGATCGTGATGCCGCGCTCCCGCTCCTCCGGCGCCTTGTCGATGTTCTCGAAGGCCGTGAAGTCGGCCCAGCCCTTCTTCGACAGCGTCTTGGTGATCGCCGCCGTCAGGGTCGTCTTGCCGTGGTCGACGTGACCGATCGTGCCGACGTTGACATGCGGTTTGTCGCGAACGAACTTTGCCTTGCCCATGGTTCAGTGATCCTCCTGAGCTCGAGAGTGCTGAAACGTTCCTGGATTGCGGGACCGTCGGTCGGCCGCCGGTCGACGTGATACGGAGCCAGGCCATGCGGGTCGCGAAACCTGGCTCCTACGGGATATTCGAGTGGGCCGGGCAGGACTCGAACCTGCGAAGGCTTCCGCCAGCGGATTTACAGTCCGCCCCCTTTGCCGCTCGGGACACCGACCCACGTTTGAAAGCTGCCCAGGCAGAGCCGACGGTCGGACTCGAACCGACAACCTACGCTTTACAAGAGCGTTGCTCTGCCAGTTGAGCTACGCCGGCAATCGGCGAACAGCGCCGTAGTATAGCGCCCGAAAAAAGGGGTGTCAACCCGCTGCCGCGCGCTGACGCAGGGCCTCGTAGAGCAGGATCGAGCCAGCCACGGCCGCGTTCAGCGAGGCCACCCGACCCCGCATCGGCAGGGCCACCCGCAGGTCGCAGCGCCGCGCGACCACGCGCCGCAGACCGCTGCCCTCGCTGCCGACGACGATGGCCAGCGGCCCGCCGAGGCTGGCCTCGGCGTAGCCCAGCTCGCCCTCGGCGTCGAGCCCGACCACGCTCAAGCCACGCGCCTTGAGCAGGTCGAGCGCCTCGACCAGGTCGAGGCGCGCCACCGGCAGGTGCGCCACCGCGCCGGCCGAGGCCTTGCGCACCGCCGCCGTGACGCCGACGGCCCGTCGCTCGGGAATCAGCAGCCCATGCACCCCGGCCGCCTCGGCCGTTCGGATCAGGCTGCCCAGGTTGTGCACGTCCTGGATCTCGTCCAGGACCAGCAGGAAGGGCTCCTCGCCGCGCCGCATGGCTTCGGCCAGGATGGCATCGAGGTCGGCGTAGTCGAAGCCGGCCAGGCGCATCACCACGCCCTGGTGGTTGGCCGGCCCCCGGCCGGCCTGGGCCGCCATCCGGTCCAGCGCCGCCCGCGGCAACGACTTCACCGGCACCCCGGCCCGGCGCGCCATGCCGGCGATGCGGCCCAGGATGCCGCGCTGCTCGAGCCCGGCCGCCATCCACAGCGCCTCGACCGACTCGCCGGCCTCGAGCGCCTCGAGCACCGGATGCCGCCCATAGACCAGCACCGGGTCCAGATCCCGTCCCGCCTCGTCCCTGCGCGCCTCGTCCCTGCGCGCCGCATCCGCGCGCGCCGGGTCGCTCGGCGCTGCGGTGGCCCGCGCCTCGGCCTTCCGCGCCGCCGCCCGTCCCTTGACAGCCCCCTGCTCGGCCATGTCCCGCTCCCTCTCGCCGCCAGGCGGCGCTTCCCGGCCCCGGGCCCTCAGGCCCAGCGCCAGGTGCTGCCCTCCGAGGTGTCGACCACCTCGATGCCCAGCTCGGCCATGCGGTCGCGGATGCGGTCGGCCATCGCCCACTGCCGCTCGGCGCGGGCCATGCCGCGCAGCTCGAGCAGCAGCTCGACCAGCGGCGTCGCCCGATCCGCAGCGCCCGCGTCGGTCTCGGCCGGGCGCGCGCCGCCCGCCAGATCGAAGCCGATGGCGCCCGCGAGCTCGATCAGATCGGCCTGCGCGGCCGCCAGGGCATCGACGCCGGCTCCAGCGTCACGGGCCCGGTTGAGGGCCTTGCCCAGCTCGAAGAGCGCCGCGATGGCCGCCGGCGTGCCGAAGTCGTCGTCCATCTCGCGCAGGAAGTCGGTCCGGGCGCGGGCCGCGGCGGCCGCCAGCTCGGCCTCGGCTGCCGTCGCGCCCTCGCCCGCGGCCGGTCGGGCCGGCGCCAGCGCGCCGCGCAGGCGCTCCAGACCCTTCTCGGCCGCGGCCAGGGCCTCGTCGGTCAGCGTCACCGGCCGGCGGTAGTGGCTCGACAGGACGAAGAGCCGGAAGGCGTCGGCCTCGTGGGCATCCAGGAAGTCGCCGATGGGCACCACGTTGCCCAGGCTCTTGCTCATCTTGTCGACGCCCGAGCCGCCGCTGGGGAACTGCAGCATGCCGTTGTGCATCCAGTAGCGCGCGAAGGGCGCCACGCCGCGGGCCGACTCGCTCTGGGCGATCTCGTTCTCGTGGTGCGGGAAGATCAGGTCGTTGCCGCCGCCATGGATGTCGATCCGATCGCCCAGGTGCGCCCGGGCCATGGCCGAGCACTCGATGTGCCAGCCGGGCCGGCCTCGGCCCCAAGGCGCCTCCCACCAGGGGTCGCCCGGCCGGGCCGCCTTCCAGAGCGCGAAGTCGGCCGGGTGCCGCTTGGCCTCGCTGGGCTCCTCGCCGCTCTCCAGCTCGTCCAGGCTGCGGCCCGAGAGCTTGCCGTAGCCGGAGAAGCTGCGCGCGTCGAAGTAGACGTCGCCGTTGGGAGCGCGGTAGGCGTGCCCGCCCTCGATCAGCTCGCCGATCATCGCCACGATGGCCGGGATCTCGCTGGAGACCCGCGGGTAGAGCGTGGCCGGCTGCACGCCCATGCGCGCCATGTCGTCCAGGTACTCGCGCGCGTAGCGGTCGGCCAGCTCGAAGGCCGAGATGCCCGCCTCGGCGCAGCGCCGGATGATCTTGTCGTCGACGTCGGTGAAGTTGACCACGTGCCGCACCGCGTAGCCGCGGTACTCCAGGTAGCGCCGCACCATGTCGAAGACCAGCGCGCTCATGGCGTGCCCGGTATGCGAGCGGTCGTAGACCGTCACGCCGCAGACATAGAGCCGCACCTTGCCCGGCTCGATCGGCTCGAAAGGCTCCTTGCGGCGGCTGAGGCTGTTGTAGATCTGGAGGCTCATGACGGATTCCTCGTCGGTCGGGCACCCCGGCGACGGGGCGACGCGGCCCGGGCTGGCCGCGGCGAATCTCAGGGGTGGGGCTGCGCGGCGAACCAGTCCTCGGCCAGCAGCTCCCAGAGGATGGAGTCGCGCCAGGCGCCGTGCCGCCAGCGGCGCTGGCGCGCCACGCCGATCCGGCGGTAGCCCGCCCGCTCCAGGCAGGTGGCCGAGCCGACGTTCTCGACGAAGCACTCGCTCTCGAGCCGATGCAGGCCCAGCTCCTCGAAGGCCCAGCGGGTGCGCACCTGCATCACCTCGGTGCCGTAGCCCTTGCCCCAGGCCGAGCGCTCGCCGAGCACGATGCCGGTGATGGCCCGACGATCGCGCCAGCTGACCCCGTGGATCCCGGTGGCGCCGATGTGCCGACCGGTCTCGTCGTGCACCGCCCAGACGAAGTCGCGCTTGCGCTCGGCCAGGCTATCGAACCAGGCCCGCTCGGCCATGCGCGTCATCGGCTTGACCTCCGACAGCCACTGGCTGACCTGCGGGTCGTTGAACCAGCGGAGGTAGTTGTCCAGGTGCAGCTCCGGATCGGGCGGCACGAGCTTGACGCGCGGGCCGGCCAGGTGCACCGGCAGGCGTTCGATCTCGCTGGCTTCCATGCGCTGGCCTCCTGGCTCGCTGGACCGGGCATGGCCGGGCCTCGGCGCCCGGCTTCGAAGCCCGAATCATAGGTCAGCCGCGGGCATCGCTCCAATCGCCGCGGCCGAGCGCGCGGGCCAGGCGCCGCCCCTCGGCCGCCGCCCGCCGCATCCGCGCCCCGTCCGGCCAGCGCGATGGCTCGCCCGGGCCGCGGCCGTCGGGCGGCCGCGCCGCGCGAACCAGGCTCGCCCAGGGCAGGCCCCGGCCCTCGCGGTCGGCCGGCAGATGCCCATCGGCCGACAGGACGATCCGAACGGCATGCGGCAGGTTGCGGGCCAGGATCGCGCCGTCGGCGCGCAGCGCGGCCGGCAGGGCGGCCGCCTCGGGCCAGGCCAGGCTCCCGATGTCGATCAGGATCGGCCGCGCCCCGGCGGCGGCGCCGGCCTCGACGTCGCTCGGGCGGTCGCCCAGCATCCAGCTGCGCCCCAGGTCGAGGCCCAGCGCCGCGGCCGCCTGCCGCAGCAGCGCCGGCGAGGGCTTGCGCGGCGCCCCGTCGTGATCCAGGCCGGCGACGCGACCGTCGGGATGGTTGGGCGCGAGCCAGTAGCCCGCCAACGGGATGCCGGCCGGCGCCAGGAGCGCCGCCAGGCGCAGGCCCATCGCCCGGGCCTCGTCGGCCGTGAACAGCCCCCGGGCCAGGCCGGACTGGTTGCTGACCACCACCAGCGCGTAGCCCGACGCGGCCAGCGCGGCCAGCGCCGGCCGGGTCCCGGGCAAGAGGCGCATCAGCGCCGGCTCGGCGCCGTGGCGCCGGTCGCGCACCAGGACGCCGTCCCGGTCGAGGAACACGGCCGGTCGCGACCCGAACCGGCTCGCTTCGCTCGCGTTCGGGGCCGATGCTCCCTCGGCCGGCATCGGATCGGGCATCGCGCGCCCTACTCGGTCGTCAGGTAGACCGGCGCCTGGTTGACCAGGAGCTCGACCGACGCTTCGCCGTCGGCGCCCAAGGACACCGCCGGGCCCAGATGCGGCCGGGCGCTCACCCGGCCGGTCCAGGGCGCCAGCCAGCGGGCGTCGACGCGCAGCCGCGCGGTGATGCGCTCGTCGCCGCGGCGGCCGAGCCGCGCGCCGGTCGTGGTCCAGGCCGCCAGCAGGGTTCGGCCGCCCGGCCCCCGGAAGCGGTAGGCCTCGATGGCCGCGCTGCCGGTCTCGCTCGCGCTCAGCTGGCGCTCGAAGCTGTAGCCGCCCAGGGCCCGGGTCAGGTTGGCCAGAGCCTCCAGGGCCGGCTTGGGCGCGGCGCCGTCCGCCCCCGGCGCATAGGCCTCGGCATCGACCCAGTCCTGGGCCGGGCAGCGGGACCTCAGCGCATCCAGGTAGTCGTCGGCGCGCATGAGGCCGAAGCTCAGCCAGTCCCAGTGCGGCGGCAGGCAGTCGCCGACGATGTTGTCGCGGGCGGTGTACCAGATGGCCGCCACCACCCCGGCCGCCTGGGCCCGCACCATGGTCTGTCCCACGTAGACCGCCTGCCAGTCCTCGCCGCGCTCGGTCCATTCGTCCGAGGGGCCGCTGGCCAGGCCGGTCTCGCTGACCAGGATCGGCATGCGCCGCAGGTCGTAGACCCCGGGCAGGGCCAGCTGCTCGGCCCGGAAGGCGGCCAGCCTGCCCAGCAGCTCGCTGGCCAGCGGCGGCTCGGGGCCGTCCCAGAAGTGGGCGTTGTCGTTGTAGCTGTGCAGGCCGACGAAGTCGAAGAAGGGCAGGCCCGGCTCGCCGGCATGCGCCCGGTAGAGGTGCTCGAGGGCCCGCTGGCCGAAGTCGGCGGCGAAGGGACCCGGCGGCGCGGTCCAGCCGGCCGGCGCGGTCTCGGCGGTGAAGCGATCCCAGGCCAGCGGGCCGAAGCCGATCCGCGCCCCGGGGTCGGCGGCCCGGATCGCCAGCGCGGCGCGACGCAGCTGCTCGGCGTAGGCGGCCGGGTCGTCGCCGAAGCAGCTGCCGTAGTCCCCCTCGGTGGCGGCGGCGGCCGAGCGCGGGTCGAAGTCGGGCTCGTTGCCCACCTGCCACCAACCGACCACGGCGCCGTTCGGGGCGTCGGCCCGGCCGTCGCCGTCGTAGCGCTCGACCAGGGCCTGCCAGAAGGCGGCGTAGCGCTCGGCATGGGCGGGCGGCACGGGCAGGCATTCGGGCTGGCTGACCCAGGCCGGGTTGGCGTAGACCACGGCCAGGTTGCGGAAGCCGGCGGCCGTGGCGTCGCCGAAGAGCCGGTCGGTGACGCTCCAGTCGTAGGCCGGCGGATCCCGCGGCTCGGGCTCGATCAGCTTCCACAGGGCGCGGGTGCGCGCCCAGGCGACACCGGCGGCGCGCAGGTGCTCCAGCGCGGACGTGGTGACGTCGTCCTCGAAGATCTGGACGCCGATGGGCAGCTCGGTGCGAGCCAGGGGCTCG
>JACKBJ010000027.1 GCA_020634625.1 Caldilineae bacterium
CGATGCCGATTCGGTGCTTGACCGAGACGGGGATCGACACCGCATCGGCCATGGCGTCCACGATGCGCGCCACCCGCTCCGGCTCGGCCATCAGACAGGCGCCGAACCGGGCCGCCTGGACGCGGTCCGAGGGACAGCCGACGTTGAGGTTGACCTCGTCGTAGCCCCACGCTTCGGCGACCCGCGCGGCCGCGGCGGCGTCGGCTGGATCGTCGCTGCCGATCTGCAGCACCAGGGGATGCTCCGCGGCGTCGAAGGCCAGCAGCCGCTCGCGGCGTCCGCGCACCACCGCCCGTGCATGGACCATCTCGGAGTAGAGCAGGCTGCGGCGGGTGATCTGACGCAGCAGGTAGCGGAAGTGCCGGTCCGTGCGCGCCATCATCGGTGCGACCGACAGCGGGATCCGAAGCGTGGATCGGATCTCCGCATCGGCATCGCGCCGGGTGACCGCCGGCGCGCTCATGCGGCGGGCTCGCGCAGGGCGCGCCGGAGCACCTTGCCGACGGCGTTCTTCGGCAGGCTGTCGCGGAACGCGATCTGGCGGGGACACTTGTAGGCGGTCAGCCGCTCGCGCAGGAAGGCTTGGAGCTCCTCCGCTTCGAGCGCGGGGTCGCGACGGACCACGAAGAGCATGACCGCCTCGCCCGAGTGCGGATGCGGCACGCCGATGGCGGCCGCCTCGCGCACCGCCGGATGGCTGCAGGCCACCGACTCGACCTCGTTGGGGTAGACCTTGAAGCCGGAGACCAGGATCAGGTCCTTCTTGCGATCGTGCAGCTGGACGAAGCCGAGGGCGTCGACGCTGCCGATGTCGCCGGTGCGCAGCCAACCCCGCGCGTCGAGCACCTGCCGCGTCTCCTCGGGCCGCTGCCAGTAGCCGCGCATCACCTGGGGACCTCGCACGCAGATCTCGCCCGGCTCGCCCGGTGGCAGATCCTGCCCGAGCTCGTCGCGGACCGCGAGCTCGGTCGAGGGCAAGGGCAAGCCGACCGCGCCGCTGAAGCCGCAGGCATCGAGCGGGTTGACGCAGACCGCCGGCGAGGCCTCGGTCAGACCGTAGGCCTCGATGATGGGCCGGCCGGTGCGCGCCTGCCAGCGTTCGGCGGTCGCGCGCTGGACGGCGGTACCGCCTCCGACCGTCAGCTTCAAGGCGCTCAGGTCGAGCGCTTCGAAGCCCGGGGCATCGAGCAGGGCGTCAAACAGCGTGTTGACGCCGATGAGCACCGTGAAGGGCTTGCGAAGCAGCTTCACGAACGCCCGCATGTCGCGCGGGTTGGCGACCAGGCGGGTCCGCGCGCCGATGCACGGGAAGAGCAGCCCGCAGACCATGAGCGCGAAGACGTGATACATCGGCAAGGCGCCGATGGCCACCTCGCGCCCCGGCACGAGCTGCCCGTCGAGCCAGAGGCGGACCTGCTCGGTGTTCGCGGCCAGGTTGCGATGGCTCAACATGGCGGCCTTCGAGGTTCCGGTGGTGCCGCCGGTGTACTGGAGGCAGGCCAGGTCGTCGGGGGAAGGGCGATCCGGTTCCAGGCTCGCCGCATCGGCCACCAAGCGGCGCCCCGCGGCCAGCGCCTCGGCGAATCGCCAGGGCCGGTGGGACCAGGCCACGGAGCTTCGGGGCCCGGCGCGCCGGGCGGCCCGGTTCACCAGCGGGCGTCGTGGCCAGCCGAGCAGGTCGCCGGCACCCACGAGGATCACCTGCTCCACGGCCAGCGAGTCGGCGACGCTGGCGAAGGTCCCGGCCAGGTGGTCCAGGATGAAGATCGCCCGAGCGCCGGAGTCGCGCAGCTGCTGCTCGAGCTCGCGGGCGGTGTACAGGGGGTTGAGCGGAACGGCCACCAGCCCCGCCCGCAGGATGGCATGCAGCGCGACCGGGAAGGACAGCAGGTTGGGCAGGACCAGGGCCACCCGATCGCCGGCTTCGAGGCCCAGACCCTCGCGCAGGAAGCGCGCCAACGCACGGGACAGGTGGGCCAGCTCGGCCTGTCGCAGGCCGACGCCCAGGCTCTCGTAGGCCACCCGATCGGCGAAGCGCTCGGCGGCCCGATCGAGGATCGCCGGCAGGGTCGCTCCTTCGCCCAGCTGGATCTGGGCCGGGATGTTCGGCGGATAGCGGTCAAGCCAGATGGGGTTCACGTCGGATCCTGGGCGGCACATGGCAGCCTTGGGTGGGCTCGCCTATGATTGGAGCTTCGTTCAGGATTCTACCGCAGACGAGGAGCCCCATGAACCACGCGATCGTTCAGGTCCCCCGGCCCACCAACGAACCGGTGCGCGCCTACGCTCCCGGCTCGCCGGAGCGCGCCAGCCTTCAGGCGCGCCTGCAAACGATGCGCGCCGAGCAAGTCGAGATCCCAGCCATCATCGGTGGCCGCGAGGTCCGCACCGGCCAGCTGGCCGAGATCCATGCGCCGCACGAGACCAGCCGCCGACTCGGCAGCTTTCACCAATGCGGCGCCGTCGAAGCCAAGGCTGCCGTCGAGGCCGCGCTGGCGGCACGCGAGTCCTGGGCGCGAATGCCCTGGGAGCACCGCGCGGCGGTCTTCCTGCGCGCCGCCGATCTGTTGGCCGGCCCCTGGCGCGACACCCTCAACGCCGCGACCATGTTGGGTCAGAGCAAGAACGTCTTCCAGGCCGAGATCGACGCCGCCTGCGAGCTGATCGACTTCTTCCGCTTCAACGTCTGGTACGCGCAGCAGATCTACGCCGAGCAGCCGGGCTCCTCGCCCGGTGTCTGGAATCAGCTGGCCTACCGCCCGCTCGAAGGCTTCGTCTTCGCGGTACCGCCCTTCAACTTCACCTCGATCGCGGGCAACCTGCCCGCCGCCCCGGCGCTCATGGGCAACGCGGTGGTCTGGAAGCCGGCTTCGACCGCCGTCTTCTCGGGCTGGTACATCTACCGGTTGCTCGAGGCCGCCGGCTTGCCGCCGGGCGTGATCAACTTCGTCCCGGGCAGCGGGGGCGCCGTCGGCGACCCCGTGCTCTCGAGCCAGCACCTGGCCGGCCTGCACTTCACCGGCTCGACCGCCACGTTCCAGCACATGTGGCGCACCATCGGCGGCGGCGTCGACCGCTACCGCACCTATCCGCGCATCGTGGGCGAGACCGGGGGCAAGGACTTCGTGGTCGCGCATGCCTCGGCCGACGTGGACGCCCTGGTCACCGGCCTGATCCGCGGCGCCTTCGAGTATCAGGGCCAGAAGTGCTCGGCCGCGTCGCGCGCCTACATCCCCGACAGCCTCTGGCCTCGGGTTCGACAGCAGCTGGCCGACACCCTGGCCGGCGTCCGGATGGGCCCGGTCGAGGACTTCGGCAACTTCGTCAACGCCGTCATCGACCGCGGCGCCTTCGACAGCATCACCGGCTACATCGAGCGCGCACGCGCCGACGGGATCGAGATCCTGTCCGGCGGCGGCCACGACGCCAGCGAAGGCTGGTACGTCGAGCCCACCGTGCTGGTGGCCGAGGATCCGATGTATCGCACCATGTGCGAGGAGATCTTCGGTCCGGTGCTCAGCCTGCACGTCTACCCGGAGGCTCGCTGGGCCGAGACCCTCGAGCTGGTCGATCGGACCTCGCCCTATAGCCTGACCGGGGCCATCTTCGCCGACGATCGGTCCGCCGTGGTCGAGGCCTCGAACCGGCTCGAGAACGCGGCGGGCAACTTCTACATCAACGACAAACCGACCGGCGCGGTGGTCGGTCAACAGCCCTTCGGCGGCGCACGGGCCTCGGGCACCAACGACAAGGCCGGCTCCTATCTGAACTTGGTGCGCTGGGTCTCGGCTCGGACGGTCAAGGAGACCTTCGTCCCCCCACGCGACTATCGATACCCCTTCCTCGGACCCGATGCCTGATCGTGCCCGAGGAGGCCCCAGCGATGCCGTGACGCACGGCGACAAGGCCGCCCGATGACCGAGGAGCAAGACCATGATCGGTGCGAACGCGAACGGCAATCGGGTCGCACCCGCTGCCTCGCAGGCCCTTGAAGGGAAGACGCGACCGGAGCAGGACGCCGCCGAGCCGCCCCGCGAGATCGAAGCGAAGTTTCGGCTCGGACCGGAAGCGGACCTGCCGCGCATGGCCAGCGCGAGCGGCTTGCCCGATGGCTTCAGGGCGGGACCGCAGCGCATCGCGTTGATCGATGACGT
Organism: Caldilineae bacterium; assembly: GCA_020634625.1. Taxonomy (GTDB): domain Bacteria; phylum Chloroflexota; class Anaerolineae; order Epilineales; family Epilineaceae; genus JACKBJ01. Next base: position 4,155 of record JACKBJ010000027.1, read on the forward strand.
GTACGTCGATACCGCGACCCGCGCGCTGATGCGCGCCGGCTTCGCCCTGCGGCTACGGCAGTCCGCCGGCCGGGCGAAGCTCAGCCTCAAGGGTATCGATCGCGCCGGGCCGAGCGCCATTCACGACCGCATCGAGCTCGAGAGCGAGGTGGGCTCCGGGTTCGCGCCGCTCGATCCCGCAGGCTGGTCGCCCGAGCTTCGTCGACGGGTGCTGGCCGCGACCGGCGATGCGCCGCGGCTCCTGCCGGTGGCCAACGTCGGCCACGCCCGCCTGATTCGCCCCATCCTCGACGCCGCTGCGGTCGACGATCCAGCCGGCGCCGTTGCGCGACCGATCGCCGAGTGGGTGCTCGAGGAGCTCCGCGTCAGCCGACCGGATCGCGATGGGCGCCGCGGCGGTCTGCCACAAGTCGTCGGCGAGTACGTCGAAGCGGAGCTCGAGCTGATGGAGGGCGGCAGCCGCGCGCAGCTGGAGCAGCTGAGCGCCCATTGGCTGGCTCAGCCGGGCGTCTCGGCCGAGCCGGCCAGCAAGTTCGAACAGGCCCTGCGCATGCTGGCCGAGCGGCCGACGTCCGCCAGCGGGCCGGCAGGCCTGCGGCCGCAGATGGGCATGGCCGCGGCCGGGCGCATGCTCTTGCGACAGCAGCTCGACGAGATGCTGCTCTGCGAGGGCGGGGCGCGGGACGGCGCCGACATCGAGTACGTTCACGACATGCGGGTGGCCTGTCGGCGGGCCTCGGGTCTGATCGATCTCTTCGGCGACTGGATCGCCCCCGAGACGCGCGCCCCGCTTACCCGGCTCTTCAAGCGCACCCGCCGTGCCTTGGGACCGATCCGGGATCTGGACGTGGCGCTCGAGAAGCTCGGCGCGCACCAGGCCAGCGTCTCGCCGTCGGAGGCCAAGGCGCTCGAGGCGGTGGCCAAACGCTGGCGCAAGGCGCGCGCGGCCGCCAACCCGAGCATGCTGGCCTGGCTGGACAGCCGGCGCTACGCCCGCCTGATCGTAGAGGCGGAGCAGCAGCTCGAGCGCGAGGGCGTCGACCCGGCGCCGGGACCGGATTCGACGGTCGGCCCCTGGCAGCTGCGCCACGTCATGCCCGGCGCCATCCTGCAACGCTACACCCGCGTTCGGGCCTATGAAGTGCCCTTGGCCGATCTGGACTCCGTGCCCGACGAACGCCTGCACGAGCTCCGCATCCACGCCAAGCGCCTGCGCTACAGCCTGGAGGCGGTGCTGCCCTTGATCGGTCCGGCCGGCGAGGAAGCGGCGCGCCGGGTCAAGCGCCTCCAAACGACGCTGGGGGACTTCAACGATGCGTTGGTCAAGCGCGCGCTGCTGGATGCGATGATCGCCGATGGCATCGACGCGCCGGCGGTCAAGGCCTACGCCAAGCTGCAGACGCGCCAGGCGCGCAAGCTCCGTGCGGGCCTGGGCGAGCAATGGGCCCCGATCTGCGATCGCGCGATGCGCGACCTGATCGGCGACGCGCTGGCGGAGCTGTGATGCTGGGGCGGCATCGCGGCCCTTCGTCCGCGGTCAAGGCGTCGGGCGAGCGGGAGGGCGGCCTGGGCGCGTTCATCGACCTGGGCACCAACTCGGCCCGAATGGTGCTGGTGCGCTTCGAGCCGGGTGGCGGCCACAGCGTCATCAGCCACGTGAAGGAGGTCGTCCGGCTAGGCGAGGGGGAGTTCTTCGATCACCGGCTTCAGCCGGAAGCGATGCGTCGAGCGACCCTGGTCTGTCGTCAGTTCGCCGAGATGGCGCGGGCCAACGGCGTGGACCACATCGAGGCCATCGCCACGTCCGCCACCCGCGAGGCGGTCAACCAACGCGAGTTCCTGGACCTGCTCGAGGCCGAGTCGGGGCTCGAGCTGCGGGTCATCTCGGGTCGCGAAGAAGCGCGCATCATCTACCTGGGCGTCTCGAGCGGCCTGCATCTGGGCGAGCGCACGGCGCTGTTCATCGACATCGGCGGCGGCAGCACGGAGCTGGTGGTCGGCAGCCAGCGCGAGGCCCTGCTCCTGGACTCGATGAAGCTCGGGGCGATCCGTCTCAGCGGCCTCTTCTTCCTGCCGGACGAGTCGGGCCCCGTCTCCGACGAACGCTATGCGCTGATCAAGCGCTACGTGCAGAACGCGGCCGTGCGCAGCGTCCAACGCATCCAGAGCCTGTCCTTCGACCTGGCGGTCGGCAGCTCGGGCAGCATCGAGAACCTGGCCGACATCGTAGTCCGGCGCTTCGAGGGCCGCCCACGGGAGCGGGATGACGAGCTGACGCGATCCCAGCTCGGCACGGTGGTGACCGAGCTGCGCGCCCTCGATCTCGAGGCGCGGCGCCAGGTGCCGGGGATCAACCCGGCCCGGGCCGACATCATCGTGGCCGGAGCGGCGATCCTCGAGACCTTGATGGAGGAGCTGAACATCGAACGGCTCCAGATCAGCGAGCGCGGCCTGCGCGAAGGCCTGATCGCCGACGAGCTGATGCGACGCCATCCGGAGCTCTACGACGCCATGGACGTGCGGGAACGCAGCGTCGTCGAGCTCGGCCGCAGCTGCGGCTTCGACGAGGCGCATGCGCGGGAGGTCCGCCGGCTCTGCGTCGATCTCTTCGACAGCGCCCGCGACATCGGCTTGATGGACCTCGACGACGGCGACCGCGAGATCCTGTGCCACGCGGCGATGCTGCACGACATCGGTTCGATGCTCAGCTACTCGAGCCACGAACGTCACAGCCACTACCTGATCGGCAATGCCGACCTCCTGGGCTTCGATCGGGCCGCGATCGCCGCCATCGCCGCCGTCGCGCGCTTTCATCGCCGCGGCTTCCCGAGCAAGAAGCATCCGGAGTACCGGGCTCTGCCAGCGGCCGACCGCAAACGCATCCGCCCCCTATCGGTGCTGCTGCGCCTGGCCGAGAGCCTCGACCGCAGCCACGGCGCGCTGGTCAAACGCGCGGCGTTCGTCGCGCTCGACTCCGCCGAGACCACGCTCGAGATCGACTCGGCCTCTGGTGACTGCCACCTGGAGGTCTGGGGGGCGCTCCGCCAGCGCGAAAGCTTCCACCGGGCCTTCGGGCGTCGCCTGCAGCTGCGCGTCGACGGCCAGCCCGCCACGTGGGTCGACCCCGGCGTCGCCGGGGATCCGGACGACCTGGAGGACGACGAGTCCGACTGACGATCTCAGAGCCGGTAGCGTGATGCCGTGTGCCGACGCGCGGCGGCGTTGCGGTTGCGCATGAACCATTCCTGGCTGTTGAAGGGCTCCGAGCCGGCCGCGGGCTGCACCCGGACGTAGCTGCCGTTGTAGCGCAGCTCGCGCGCCTTGGCCGTATCCGCGAGCGCCACATCGAGCAGCTCGTTGCGCAGCCGTGCGATGAGCGTCGGGTCCTCGACCGGAAACAGCACCTCGACCCGTCGGTCGATGTTGCGGGGCATCAGGTCGGCGCTGCCGACGTAGGCCTGTGGCTGCCCACCGTTCTCGAAGTAGAAGATCCGGCTGTGCTCCAGGAAGCGCCCGACGATGCTGATGACCCGGATCGTGTCCGAAAGCCCGGGAACGCCCGGGCGCAGACAGCAGATGCCGCGGATGACCAGATCGATGCGGACGCCGGCCCGGGACGCGGCGTAGAGCAGCGCGATCACGCCCGGGTCGACCAGGCTGTTGCACTTGAAGATCAGGTGCGCCGGCCTCCCGGCCTGACTGTGCTCGATCTCACGTCGAATCATGGCCTCGAAGCGCGAGCGCAGGTTGATCGGCGCGACGAGCAGCTTGCGGAACCGGTGCGCTGCCGAGTAGCCGGTCAGGTGGTTGAACAGCTCCGAAGCGTCGGCGCCGATATCGGGGTCGCAGGTGAAGAGCCCCAGGTCGGTGTACAGGCCGGCGGTGGCATGGTTGTAGTTGCCGGTGCCCAGGTGCACGTAGCGCCGGATGGATTCGCCTTCCTTGCGCACGACCAGCGCCATCTTGGCGTGCGTCTTGAGCCCGAGCAGACCGTAGATCACGTGCACGCCCTCGGCCTCGAGCCTGCGGGCCCATTCGATGTTGCTTTCCTCGTCGAAGCGCGCCTTCAGCTCGACCACCACCGCCACCTGCTTGCCCTGCTCGCGCGCGTCGAGCAAGGCGCCGACCACCGGCGAGTTGCGGCCGACCCGGTAGAGGGTCTGCTTGATCGCCAGCACATCCGGATCCGCCGCGGCCGAGCGCAGGAAGCCGACGACCGGCGCGAAAGCGTCGTAGGGATGGTGCAGCAGGCTGTCCTGGCGCCGGAGCAGCTCGAACATTCGGGCGCCGGTCAACTCCATGGATGGCGGCACGAAGGGGACGAAGGGCGGGTCCTTCAGGTCGTGTCGGTCGACGCCGTAGAGGCCCATGAGATCGCTGAGCCCGAGCGGCGCGTCCAGGGCGTAGATGTCCAGGGGATCCATCTCGAGCTCGGTCACCAGCAGCTCGAGGATCTCATCGCTCATCGTGGCGTCGACCTCGAGACGCACCAGGTTGGCGAAGCGCCGCTCGCGCACCGACTGCTCGATGGTCTCGAGCAGGTCGTCCGCCTCCAGGTCCTGGATGGCGTTGTCGGCATCCCGTGTCACCCGGAAGGCATGGGACTCGACGATCTCCATGCCCGGAAAGAGCCGGTCGAGGTGCGCCGCGATGAGCTGCTCGAGCCAGACGAAGTAGTGGTTGTGCGGCACCGTGCCGTCGCGCCGAACGCTGCCCGAGGAGCGCTTGAGCGGGACGAGCCGCGGTAGGCTGGCCGGCACCTTCAGCCGCGCGAAGCGCAGCTCACCGGCCGAGTCGCGCACGACGACCGCCAGGTTGAGGCTGAGGTTGGAGATATGGGGGAAGGGTCGACTGGGGTCGAAGGCCAAGGGGGTCAGCACCGGGAAGATGAGCTCGTCGAAGCTGCTCTCGGCGCTCGCCCGCTGCTTGTCGTTGAGCTCGGCGTGATCGAGCACGATGACGCCGGCCTGGGCCAACGCCGGCTTGAGCTCCTGCCAGGTCACGCGCGCCGCCTTGAGCAGCTTGTAGCTGGCCTTGCGCACCGCCGCCAGCTGCTCGGCCGGCGAGAGGCCATCCGGCGATTCCGACAAGACGCCGGCCTCGACCTGCTGCTTGAGACCCGCCACCCGCACCATGAACAGCTCGTCCGTGTTGGACTCGGTGATGGCCAGAAACTTGACGCGCTCGAGCAGAGGGTTGTTCGGATCGTCGGCTTCCTCGAGCACCCGCGCGTTGAACGCGACCTGACCAAGCTCGCGGTTCAGGTAGTACGTGGGATCATCCAGGTCGAGCATCTCCGCGGCCGGATCGGCGGGCTCGGTCTCCGGCGCGTAGGCGAGGAGGAAGGGCAGGCTGGCAGCCCCGTTGACCGGATGGTCGCGGCGCTGGTCTTCGAATGCGGTCGTTGCACCATCGTCCATCTCACATCCTCCCGTCTAGCTCGTAGCCGCGTGCGCGGGCCGCGGTTGGTCGAAGCCCCGCATCAAATCGGCATCGGTCCGGTCGGGCGCTCCGAGCGATCGAGTGCCTCGGCGAGGAGGGCTCGGCTCGCGACGAGCCGAGCGCGCCAGAGCCCGCCGGTCGCCGACCATGCCGCCCAGGTCTCCTGCATGGCGGCGTAGCTGGCATCGGCTTCGTCGATTCGCGCCAGGAGGCCGGCGACCACCGGCTCGACCATGCCGTAGGCGCCGGCGGACCGCAGCAGCGACTCGAACATGTGCGATCGATCGCCGGCGGCGCCGGGCAGATCGGCCGCGCGCGCCATCACGGCCAGATCGTGGCGGCTCAGGAAGAACCCGGCGCTCTGGGGCGCGCAGAGCTGCCGCACCAGCTCGCGCAGGCCGAGCCCGCCATCCGGGTCCAGCGGGGTCGACGCCGGGTCGACCGCCTCCACCGCGCGGGCGGCGCGGGGCGCGCGCCCCGGCATTCGGGCGGCGTCCTGCCAGGCCGCGTCGAGCAGGGCCTGGACCTCCGGCGACGCGGCCGGATCGCTCGATCCGGCCGCCCGCGGGCTTTGCGCGGCGCGGCCCGGGTCCGAGTCGAGCTCCGCCCGCGGCGCGGGGCAGGGTGCTTCGGGCAGCATGCCCATCACCGTGCCCAGGGTCAGGGCGCCGAGGGTGCGGTAGAACGGCGCGGGATCGAGCCGCTCGTAGGCTTCGATGAAGACCGGCAACCAGCGCGCCAGATGCTGGTCGACCAGCCGCTGGGCCAAGGCCGGTCGGCCGCTGGCAAACAGCTCGGCCAAGGCCAGCAGCTCCGCACCCAGGTGGTCGTCGGCCGCGGCGCGCACATCGCTCGGGATCTGCCAGCCCGCCTCGCGATACAGGGTCCGAACCCGACCGGTCGAGGGCGCCTGCAACATGGCGCTCGGATCGACGAAGAGGCTCTCGTAGGGCGGCAGGTTGAAGCCGAGCAGCCGCTGGTACTCCACGGCCAGCGCCTCGACCAGCGCCGCATCGTCTCCGCGCGCCTGAAGCGCGAGCGCATCGGGAAAGCCCGGCATCGCTCGCAGCGCCGGCAGATCCGTCATTCCCGGCTCTTCGAGCCAGAGTCGACCCAGGATTCGACAAGCCCGGACGAGGGCATTGCTACGCATGCGGTTTCGGAACCCGTTGCCTGGGGCCGCCCACGGCGCCGGGCGCGGCGGGCAGGCAGCCGATGGCCCGTCGCATCGGGACGACGGGGCTTGATCTTGCCATGTCGCAGGGCGAGGCACAAGCCGTCGATCGACGTGCGCCTCGCCCTCGCCCTTCGACTGGCCCCGGGATCGACCTTGGTACGACCGGTCGGGTCCTCAGTCGGCTGCCGGCCGATCCGGAAGGCGATAGGCCGCCAGCTCGGGTCGGAAGGGACGCAGCAGCCAGTGCGGCCGGCGGAGCCCGTCCGGGCTGACCCGATCGGCCGAACGCGTCAGCGCCAGCCACTCCTTGTAGACGGCGTGAGCACGCTCGGTGTCGACCGCCACATCGCCATGGCGATCGCCCGGATGCGCGGGCTCGACGCGAACCTTCTGGTGCCAGCAGTGCATGCCGCTGACCGGGTCCGGGTGAACCGGAAAGGTCAGGTTCTGATGCACGCCGACGTCTTCCCACCAGACCCGCTGCGAGTCGGGGTCGCTGGACGCGAAGGGGCCGGCCGGTGCCTTGACGCGCAGCTGCCACTGCCCCGGCTCGGGCTCGTCCAGGTCGACCAGGTTGCTCGACCAATGCGAGCCGCCCTGTTCGCTGAGCCGCCAGCGACCCAGATGGTGCGAACAGGCCACCACACCCGGCCGGATGCCTTCGGTGACCCAGACCGGCAGCACGAAGTGACCGATCTCGGTCGAGACGCGAGCCAGGTCGTTGGTGGCCAGCCCCATCCTGGCCGCATCCTCGCTGTGGATCCACAGCGGGTTCCGGTGGCTGATCTCGTAGAGCCACTTGGCATTGCCCGAGCGGGTGTGGATCAGGGTCGGCAGCCGGAAGGTCGGGATCAGAACCCGTTCGCCGGCCGCCAGATCGAGCCGCTCCGGGTGGACGTGGCTCTTGATGTAGGTCGGCAGCGCGTACTCCGGCCAGCCCCAGTCGACCAGGGTCTGGCTGTAGAGCTCGAGCTTGCGGCTGGGCGTGTCGAAGCCGCGCAGGACCTGGCCGCCGACCTCGAGGCCGACGGGCCTTCCGCGCGAATCGCCGGGGAAGGCGGGCATGGGCGTGATGTCGAGCTTCGGGCCGGTCGGCGCCTGGCTGTACACGATGCCGGTGGCCGGATCGACCGTCGACTGGCCGGCGGAGAGGAGGCTCGGGTCGACCGGCTGGTCGTAGACCTGCTCGGCGCCCTGGCGCAGCTCGAAGGCCCCGTATCGCTGCATGTAGGCCAGCGGCGTCAGCCCCTCGGCCGCGGCCGCCTCGGGCAGGCCGGGGACCGTGTTCTCGAACATCCACTGGAAGTACTCGTGGACGGTGATCTTCTCACCCGGGCGGTAGGGCGACTCGAAAGAGCGGCGCACCCCGAGCGCACCGTCGGGATCGATCCGCCAGGACAGCTCGATCCAGAACTCGGTCTCCTCCCAGACTTCGCCCGGATTCGCTTCGTAGGTGTGCGCGAAGATCCGACCCTGGCGCTCCATGGCGACCCGCCGAACGGGCTGGCGGAAGGCGATCCAGCAGCCGGCATGGGTCTCCTGGCTGACGATGTCGTGGCGCTCGCTGGCCAGGCCCATCGGCAGCACGTAGTCCGAGAACCAGGCCGTCTCGCTCCAGGTGGGCGAGAGGCAGGCATGCATGCCGACCTTGGACTCGTCGCGCAGCATCTCGATCCAGCTCATGCCGTCCGGGTTGGTCCAGACCGGGTTGTAGACGCGGGTGAAGTAGGTGTCCAGCTTGCCGCGCCCCTCCTTGAGGAAGTGCGGCAGGAGGATGCTCATCTCGTAGAAGTTGAGCGGATACTCGCGCGGCCAGGTCAGCTCGTTCCAGCGCGGCGGATGCGGCGCCAGGACGTGCGGATGCGGGATCCACTTGTCCCAGGCGTTCATCGAGGTGCCGCCCTCGACGCCGATCGAGCCGGTCAGCACGTTCAGGAACCAGAGGGTTCGCGCCACCTGCCAGCCGCCGAGATTGCTGGCCGATGCGCTGCGCCAGACATGCGCCGCCAGCTTGCCCTCGCAGCGCGCGACCTCCTCGGCCATCTGGCGGATGGCCTCGGCATCGCAGCCGCTCTCGGCTGCGGCGTAGTCGAAGGTATAGGGCGCGTAGACTTCGAGCAGCTTCTGCTCGAAGGTCTCGAAGCTCGGTTCGGCCTCCGGATGATCGGCCGCCAGCCACTCCCGCCAGTTGACCCAGGTGCGCACGTAGTCGCGATCATACTGCCCGGTCGCGATGAGGTGCCGCGCGACCGCCAGCAGCATGGCCGCCTCGCTGCCGGGCCAGGGCGAGAGCCAGAGATCGGCCCGGCTGGCCGTGTTCGACAGCCGCGTGTCGAGCACGATCAGCTTGGCGCCCTTGTGCTTGCCCTCGAGGATGCGCTGGGCATGCGGGTTGAAATAGTGGCCGGTCTCGAGGTGCGAGCTGATCAACAGGATCACCCGTGCGTCGGCGTGGTCGGGCGAGGGCCGGTCCAAGCCGGTCCAGAAGGCGTAGCCGGCCCGCGCGCCCGAGGAGCAGACGTTGGTGTGGCTGTTGTGGCCGTCGAGGCCCCATGCGAAGAGGATCCACTCCATCAGGCCGTCGTGACCGGGCCGGCCGACGTGGTACATGATCTCGTTGTGGCGCTCCTCGAGCATCGCCTTGCGGATGCGCCCGCCGATGTCGTCCAGCACCTCGTCCCAGGTCACGCGCTTCCACTGCCCGCCGCCGCGCTCGCCGACCCGCTTGAGCGGGTAGAGGATGCGCTCCGGATCGTGGACCTGGTTGTGGGTCGCCGGACCCTTGGCGCAGTTGCGCCCGCGCGAGCCGGGGTGCAGCGGGTTGCCCTCGAACTTCTGGACTTCGAGCGTCTCGGTGTCGACGTAGCCCAGCAGCCCGCAGGCGCTCTCGCAGTTGAAGCAGACCGTGGGCACCAGCGTGTAGTTGCGCGGCACCTTGCGCGGCCAGCTCTTCGGGTCGTACTCGGTCCAGTCGCCCCAGCGCTCGGGCGGCGGATAGTGGGTCAATCGCCCGTCGTCCTGCAGGACGGTCAGCGGGATGGAGGTCTTGGCCGTGGCGTCGCTGTTCATGAGTTGGGGACCTCCTGGGGAGCCATGACGAAGGCATGTTCGTAGAGGTAGAGGCCGATCACGGCGGCCAGCACGGCGATGGGGATGAACGCGCCCATCAGCGGGAGCTCGCGACGGGCCAGGAACAGGACGCCGACGAGCGCGATCGGCAGGACGTGCCCGAGGCCGACCGAGCCCCACCAGAACTGATGGCGGTACTTGCCGGCCCTGATCTCGTGCGCCGCGCGCGCCGCGATCTCGCTGGCATGCGGCATCCCGAACTCGCCGATCAGCGTGATCAGCAGGTCGACGACCAGCGAGGCCAGAAAGCCGAGCCCGAGCCAGAACATCGCGTTCATGGGGTAGGACCGGCCGACCTGCTCGAGCCCGACGCCGACGAGGAGCAGCGTTCCGCTGCCGAGGATGGTCGCCTGGACGATGAGGTGCCAGGGAAGCAGCGTGCTCTGCCAGAGGTCGCGCCCCTCGGCCTGACCGAACAGGAAGGCGGTGTAGATCGCCGACAGGAGGGCCAGCACGGCGCCGATCGCCAGCACCGGACCGCGCAGCGCGGTGACGGTCGCGCCATCGATCCAGGCGGCCCACTGGCCCACTTCGAGCAGCAGCCCCAGGCCGGCGACGGCGCTGAAGCCGATGAGGATGAAGGCTCCTCGCGTCAACCAACTCTTCCATTGCGGTCGCGTCAGGATGGTGAGAAAGCGTCCCGGCTTCTCGAGGTCGAGCACCAAGAGGGCGGTAGTGATGCCGATGAAGATCAGGGCCAGGAGGTGGCCGGTGATCGCCAGGACGGGCTCGACCTCGACCAGGCCCAGACCGAAGAGCAGCGCCATGACCAGATAGCTCCCGGCGCCGATGCCCTTGGTGACCAGATAGGCCGGGACCGGCCAGTGCCAGGGCACCTTGTGCTGGGCGTTGTAGGCCGTCTGGACCATGTGCTCGGCCGGTCGGCCGCCCCCGTATTGGATCGGCCCGATGTCGCCGGCCATGCCCTGCCCCATCGGCGCGCGAATGGCCGTACCGCTGCTGGCGAAGCGGCCCGGGCGGCCGCCAACCGCAGCGGCGGAGGCTCCCGCCAAGGCCGTTCGACTGGCCGATTCGTGGCTGCCGAACGACGTCACCCCTTGCTGGCTGATCAGATCGGCCCAGACGAAGGCGCCCGGCGCAAGGGTCGCCGTCGGCGTCAGGGCCGAGTCGTCGGCCTCGATGTAGAAGAGCTTGGGCATGGTGCCCTGCTCGGGTTTGCGGACGCTGACGTTCTGACGTGCCACCAGGCTGCTGATGCGGCTCGTCGGATCGTCGAGATCGCCCGCGACGATGGCCTGCGTGGGACAGACGACGACGCAGGCCGGCTCGAGGCCGATCTCGGTTCGATGCGCGCAGAAGTGGCACTTGGCGGCGGTGCCGGTGTCCGGATCGATGTAGATCGCATCGTAAGGGCAAGCCTGCATGCAGGCCTTGCATCCGATGCAGACCTCCGGATCGAACTCGACGATGCCGTCGACCCGCTGATACATCGCGGTCACCGGGCAGATGCGGACGCAAGGCGGGTTGGCGCAGTGGTTGCAGCGGGTCACCTGGAAGCTGCGCCGGCTGTTGGGAAAGCTGCCCTTCTCGACGTACTTGACCCAGGTGCGATAGACGCCCAGGGGCACCTCGTTCTCGGCCTTGCAGGCCGTGGAGCAGGCATGGCAGCCGATGCAGCTGCGGTTGTCGATGACGAAGCCGTAGTTCATGGAGCGGCCTCCAGTCGGGTGAGCGGGCGATCGCCAGATGGCCAGGCACGATCGCCATGGTATCAGGTTCTCGATGACGCGCCAGCGGCCCAGGGAGCCCATTCCAGGCGTTCGCGGCCATCTCTCTGCAGAGTCACGCTCGGCGCCCGAGGTTCCGCAAACCGGCGCCCGCAGATCGGATGGGCACCTGCCGCGCGTGCTTCTAGAACGCGGGACGAGCGAGCAGCTCCCGGGCCTGGGCCATCGCCTCGGCAACGGTCATTCGCCGACCCTCGCGCGCCGCTTCGCCGGCTTCTCGCGCGCCGAGCAGCGCCCGCAGGCGCTCCAGCTCCTCGGCGAGCCGGTCCTGCTGGCCCGGGGGAAGGGGGGCTCCGATCGTCTCGCGCAGCCCGGTTGCCGCGCCTAGGAGGCGGGCTGCGCGGGCGGGCATGCGCTCGGCGATCGCGCCGGCGACGCCGGCCAGGCCCTCGGCGATGCCCAGCTTGTCGCCCATCTCGGCATAGCGCTCGAGCGCTTCGGAGTGCAGGATGAAGGCCTGAGCCGTGTCTTCCGCATCCGCGGCGAGCCACCCGAGGTTGCGCAGCGCGTCGGCGATCCCGCGCTTGTCGCCGATCTCGCGCGCCAGCCGCAGGCTGGTCTCGAAGCGCTCCTGGGCCCTGGCCCGCTGGCCGCGCACGCGATCGACGTTACCCAGGCCACCGAGCGCGTAGGCCATGCCACGCCGCTCGCCCAGCTCGCGGCTGCGCCGGTAGCTCTCCTCCAGCAGCTGCTCGGCGCGGTCCAGATCGCCCAGGTGCCGCGCCACGTTGCCCAGCTTGTTGTAGATGTAGGCGATGTCCACCTCGTCGCCCAGGGCCTGGAACACCTCCAGGCTGTCCTCGTAGAGCTCGGTCGCGCGCGCGTAGTCACCCCGGTCGTGGGCCACCCGGCCCAGGATGTTCAGCGAGGCCGCGACGCCGCGCAGATCGCCCATCTCGCGGGCCATCTCCAGGCTCTGCTGCAGCCAGGTCACCGCTTGGGCATAGTCTCCCTGTTGCCAGGCCGCCAGCCCCATCACGTCCAGGGTCGTGGCGATGCCGCGCCGATCGTCCACCGCTCGCGAGATGACCAGGCTGGCCTCGAAACGCTCGGCCGCCAGCGCGTAGTCGCCCTGGAACTGGGCCACACGGCCCAGGAAATGCGTCGTGCGCGCCACGCCCCGCTCGTCGCCCAGCTCGGAGAAGGCCTGCAACGCGGCCTGCAGGCTCGATTCGGCACGCAGGTAGTCGCGCTGGCGCCAGGCCAGGGCTCCGGCGCCCAGCAGCGCCTGGGCGCGTTCCGGTGTCGCCGCGGCGTCGCCGGGCAGGTCGAGGGTGCGATCCAACCAGTCGCGTCCTTCGGCCAGGTAGCCCCGCACGAACCAGAAGAACCAGAGCGCGGCCGCCAGCCCCAGGGCGGCCGGACGATCCGCCCCGTCGAGCGCCCAGTCCAGGGCCGCCCGCAGGTTGCCGTGCTCGGCCTGCAGCCGTGCCAGCCAGATCAGCTGCTCGGGGCCCTGCAGTCGGGTCTCGGCGTCGCGGGCCAGGGCGAGGAAGTAATCCTGATGTCGCTGCCGATAGGTGGACGCCTCGCCCGACGTGACCAGGCGCTCGAGGGCGTAGTGCAGGACGGTCTGCAGCATGTGATAGCGCCCGAGGCGCTCGTCGAAGAGCACCAACGACTTGTCGACGAGCTGGGCCAGCAGCTGCATGATGCCCTGGTCGACGATGATGCCATCGCTTGGACCGAGGTCGCCGCAGATCGCTTCGGCTGCTTCCAGGGTGAATCCCTGGCGGAACACGGCCAGGCGACCGAGCAGCGCGCGCTCGGATCCGCTCAAGAGCTCGTAGCTCCAGTCGATCGCCGCGCGCAGCGTCTGCTGTCGCGGGACGGCGTTCCGGCTGCCGCCGGTCAGCAGGCGGAACCGGTCGTCGAGCCGCTCGGCGATCTGACCCGGCGTCATGAGCTTGACCCGCACCGCAGCCAGCTCGATCGCCAGCGGAATCCCGTCCAGACGACGACAGATCTGGGCGACGTCGCCCGCGTTGGCCGCGCTCAGCTCGAAGCCGGGTTGCACCTTGCGCGCTCGATTGACGAACAGCCGCACCGACTCGAATCCCCGCAGGCGCTCGGGGTCGTCCGGCAGCTCGGGGCCGGGTACCGAGAGCGATGGGACGCGGTACGAGGCCTCGCCGGCCACCTGAAGCGCCTCGCGGCTGGTGGCGAGGATTCGCAGCCGCGGACAGGCCTGCAACAACGATTCGGCCAGCCAGGCGCAGGCCTCGACCAGGTGCTCGCAGTTGTCCAGGATCAGCAGCATCTCGCGCTGGGCGATGAACTGGCTGAGCCGGGACAGCCAGAGGCCGCGCCCGGCGCCTGCCGCCGTGGGACGACCATCTTGTCGCGGACGCTGTCGACTCGGCGGCCGCAAGCCCAGGGCGTTGGCCACCGCCTGCGGCAGCAGCTCGGGGTCGCTCAAGGCACCCAGCTCCACCAGCCAGGCACCGCCCTCGAGGGCGTCGCTGAGCTCGGCCGCCACCTGCAGCGCCAAGCGCGTCTTGCCGCTGCCGCCGGTGCCGGTGAGCGTCACCAGCCGGCTCTCGCGCAGCAGCCGTTCGAGCTCGGCCATCTCGTGGCGCCGGCCGATGAACCGGGTCAGCTGGACCGGCAAGTTGTTGGGCAGGGCGTCCAGGCTGCGCAGCGGCGGAAACTGGTCCGGCAGCCCCGGGTGGCAGACCTGGTGGATCTGCTCGGGCTGTCGCAGGTCGCGCAGGCGGTGCAGCCCCAGGTCGCGCAACCGGACCCCTTCGGGCAGATGGTCGGCCACCGCCTCGGCGACGACGCCCGACAGGATCACCTGCTGGCCGTGCGCCGTGTCGAGCAGCCGCGCGCAGCGGTTGAGGGGCTGGCCCACATAGTCGCCGTCCCGCAGCACCACCTCGCCGGCGTGCAGCGCCATGCGGGCGACGAGCGGGCCGGTCTCGCCCCATTCCTCGGCGGCAAGGGCCAGCTGCGCATCGATGGCAGCCAGCAGGGCCTGGTGCGGCGATTCGAAGGCCACGCTGAAGGCATCGCCCGCGACGTTGAAAACGTGCCCGCCATGCCGGTCCATCACCGACTGCAGCAAGGCGTCGTGCCGCTCCAGGGCCGCGGCCATCGCGTCGGGATACTCCTCCCAGAGCTGCGTGCTGCCCACGATGTCCGTGAACAGGAAGCTGCGGTTGTCGCCGTCGCGCAGGGGCATCCCTTGCTCCGATCCCCGCGCCGCGCCAACGACCGGTTCATCGCAGGGGTCGCGCCAATCAGGGTGGAGTCGGAATTATCGCCGGCCGAGGCCAATCGGGCCAGTCGCCTCCGCCCCGTGGCGATGCCGCGCTTCGCCGCGCCGCGACGCTCGGGCTAGAATGGCGTCGCGACGCGACAGGCCGTGACCCCATCCGACCGAGGCACGCGATGACCCCGCCCTCCGCAACCCAGCCGCCTCCGGGCCTCGAGCGGCTCCGCGCCCTCCGCGCCGGCCTGGTGCTCGGCGCCGGTCTGGCCTGCCTGCTCTGGCCCAGCTCCAACGTGCTCGACTTCATCCGCGGGGCCGCCGTCTGGCTGGCGGTCGACAGCCTGCTCGCGGCTCTCGCAGCCGCTTCATGCCCCGGCGCCGAGCGCCGCAAGTCGGGCCTGGAAGCCCTGTGGAGCCTGGTGATGGCGCTGGCGCTGTTGCGTCAGCCAGGCTATTCGATCCTGACCCTGAGCTTCGTGCTGCTGTTGCAGCTGATCGTCTGGCTCACCGGCGCCGGAGCCCTGCGCCTCGGCCGTTGGGCGGCCGGCGAAGGGGGCCGGCAGGGATTGGCCGGTGCGCTGGCCATGGCCGGCGCATTGGCGCTGCACCTGGCACCTGGAGCCGGCGCGGTGGATCGACGGCTGGGGCTCGGCCTCTTGGCCCTGGCCTATGGCGGCCTGCTGCTGTTTCCCGGCTGGCAGGCCGGGGCGGGTTCCGGCGATCGGTGAGCGCCATCACCCCTTCGGCGCCGTCGACGGCAGACGAGGTCGAGTCGGCGCTGGGCTACAACTTCGCCGTGCACACGGTTGACGCGGCGTTCTTCGGCCTGGCCATCGGGCTGGCCTCGTGGATCACCGTCATCCCGCTCTTCCTGGCCAGCCAGACGGACTCCGCCCTGGCCATCGGGATGATCGCCAGCATCCAGCCCCTGGGATGGCACTTGCCCCAGCTGCTCACCGCGAAGCGCGTGGCGCGCCTGCCGCGCCTCATGCCGATGGTCATGCGCATGACGATCATCGAGCGGGTGCCATTCTTCGTCCTGGCGGCCCTTGCGCTGGTCGCGGGCCGCTTGTCGGCCTCGGCCGTCATCGGCTCGACCTATCTGCTGGTGGCGCTGATCGGCCTGGGGGGCGGCCTGACGGCCACGCCTTTCCAGTCCCTGGTCGGCAAGATCGTCCCGATGCGACGGCATGGGCTCTTCTACGGCATCAAGACCGCCTCGGCCAACCTGCTCCTGGCCCTTGGCGCGGTAGCGGCCGGCCGGATCCTGGATGCGCGGCCGGGCAACATCGGCTTCGCGATCTGCTTCGCGCTGGCCGGCCTGGCCACGGTCCTGAGCTGGCTTGCCTTGTCTCGAACCCGCGAACCGGGCTCCGCGGACGGCCTGGAACCGCGGACGGCCCTGCTCGCTTCGCCTGGACGCATCCCCGCCGGACCGGGCGCGCTTCCGCCACCGCCGGCCGACGCGATGGCGGCGCCGGATGCCCTGCCGCGGGCCGGCGCCATCCTGCGCCGCGACACTGCGTTCCGGCGCTTTCTGATCGCGCGAACCCTGGCTCAGGTGACGACCATGGCCGCCGCCTACTACACCCTCTTCGCCATCCGACGCTTCGGCGCCAGCGGCGAGCTGCTGGGTTGGATGACGGCCGTCTTCGCGCTGGCCCAGGTGCTGGGCAACCCGCTGCTGGGCTGGGCCGGTGACCGCTGGGGGCACGTCAGCGCCATGCGGCTCGGCCTGCTCGCGGGCAGCCTGGGCGCCGGCGCGGCCATCCTTGCGCCGAACGCGGGCTGGCTCTTCGTCGCCTACTTTCTCACCGGTCTGGCCAACGTCGCCGCCTTCACGCTGCCGCTGTCGATGAACCTGCGCTTCGGCAGCCCTACCGAGCGTCCGATCTACATCGGTCTTTCCAGCACGCTCACCGCGCCCAGCATCGTTCTGGCCCCGTTGCTCGGCGGTTGGCTGGTGGAGCGCTACGGCTTCGGCGCGGCCTTCCTGCTGGCATTGATCGGCGGCCTGGGGGCCTCGGCCAGCCTGCAACGCGGCATGGGCCAGCCGCCGGCCTGAGCGCGCCGCTCAGCGCTGGAGCAGGCCGCGATAGACCTCGACGAGCCGATCGGCCGCGGCCGGCCAGGCGAAGCGGGAGGCCTGGATCGGGCCGAGGCGGGCATGGCGCAGGCGCAGCTCCGGGTCTTCGGACAGGCGCAAGAGGGCGGTGGCCAGGGCCGCCGAGTCGCCGGTCGGCACCCGCAGCGCCGCGTCGCCGGCAAGCTCCGGCAGCGACGAGTTGTCGGCCACCACCACCGGCGTGCCACAGGCCATCGCCTCGAGCACCGGGATGCCGAAGCCCTCGTAGAAGCTGGGAAAGGCGAAGCTCTCGGCCAGCCCGTAGAGCGAGGGCAGCTCCGCGTCGTCGACGAAGCCGAGCAGGTGGATGCGCGCCGCATGCGGTGAGCTGGCTGCCGCCTCGAGGATCGGCTCGAACAGCCAGCCCTGGCCGCCAGCGATGACCAGGTGCAGGTCGGGTACCCGCTCGGCGCAGCGTTCGAAGGCCTGGATCAGGCCGACGAAGTTCTTGCGCGGCTCGAGCGTGCCCAGGCCCAGCACGAAGCGCTCGGGCAAGCCCAGCCGCTGGCGCGCGGCGAGCCGCTGACCGCGATCGACGAGCGGGCGGAACCGAGCCTCGACGCCGGCTCCGACCACGGTCACGCGGTCGGGGGCCAGACCCAGCAAGCGCTCCAGATCGCGACGCGTGCTCTCGGAATCGGCTAGGACCCGATCGGCGCGCGCGACGCTGCGCGGTACCGCGCGACCGAGATAGCGCGCCAGGGCAGGCACGGCCCCTTCGGGATAAGTCAGGAAGGACAGATCGTGGACCGTGACCAGCCCCTGCGCCCGCGCCAACGGCGGCAACACGTAATCGGGCGCGTGGTACAGCTCGCAGCCGCCGATCAGGCGATCGGCCGCCAGGGGCAAGCGCAGGCGATGCCAGATCCGGCTCATCCAGACCGACGGCAGGGGTAGCCGGCACAGCGAGACACCTTCCGGCAGCGGCGGGAGCCGATCCAAGCCGGCGTCACGGGCGAGCACCAGCCGCAGATCAAAGGCCCCGCGATCGGCATGCTCGATCAGGGCCGCGACCAGGCCGCGGGTGTAGCGCCCGATCCCGCCGCCCTGAGTGACGGCCGGCGTGTAGTCGATGGCCACCCGAGGCCGCTGGCCGCCACCGGCGCGCCCGGGTCCGAGGCCGTCGATCGGTTCCGCCCCGCCGCGTGGCGGACGGGCCATCAGCGCGACGCCGACGCTTGGAGGCTCGGCAGCCAGAGCCGGCCGCCGGGACAGATGCGCAGGCTCTCGGCGTCGACGGCCCCCGGCGCGCAATAGCGCAGCTCCACCCTGCCGGAAGGCGCCAGGGTCTCGGCGCCATCCACCGGCTCGAAGACGATGCGATCCCGGCCGGTTGCCGACTCGGACACCTCGAGCATCCAGGCGTTGGCCGCATAGCGCAGGCTGGCCTGATCGGGGCCCTCCACGATGCGGATCGGCGCCTCCCCCGTGGACGAGGCAAGGGATGGCAGGTCGATCAGGCCATGGCTGCCGGGTGCGACGAAGGCCGTGAAGCGCAGCGGCTGGCTGGCGGCCGTGCCGCTCGCCGGCAGGTCCCGGATCGGCATGGGGCGGCCGCGCGCGCGGCCCCCATCGGCGTAGATCGCCTCGGCCTGGACCCAGCTCGGTCCGGCCGGCAGGCGGTCGCCGCTCAGCTCGAAGCGGGCGCTGGCGCCCGGCGCGGCGGCCAGGATCCGGCCCGGCCCCAGCAGCCGCAGCTCGACCGCCGGTCCGCCGAGGGCGCGAACCGCGAAGCCGGCGGGCCTGGCCTCTGGCCCATCGATCGCGGCCAGCTCGACCGAGCGACCCCGGTTGGCCACGGTCAGCTCGCCCAGCCATCGCCCTTGTGTGCGCAGCGCGCTGTTCTCGAAGGCCAACAGGCGAAGGTCGTGCCAGCCATCGTCGAGTCGGCGCGTGTCGAACGCGAAGAGGGCGCCGGGGCGGGTCGTCGCGATACGCCGGCCGTCCACCAGGACATCCACCCGGTCGACGCCGAGGCCCGGACGACCGGCGCTGGCTTCGGTGGTGAGCAGCAGCCGGCCCTGCGCCGTGCCGGCCGGCAGCCCGACGAGGCTCGCCTCGGGCGGGCTGGCGAAGGGCTGGGTCAGCGGGTCGCCGTAGTACAGGGTCTGAAAGGCGGTCCAGGGCGTCGAGCGGAAGAGCGCTTCGCCGAGGCTCATGCCGGCCAGATAACGGGCGTGCAGATCGGGGTCGGGAAACTTCCCGCCGGTGCATGGCTCTTCGACCGTGCCGGCGCTGCCCGAGGCGCCGGCGGCGATCCACTGCGACATCTTGCCCTGCGAGCCCGTGTCGAACATGCCCGCGAAGCTGGTCAGGTGATCCGCGAAGGCGCCCGGTTGGATGCCCAGATCGGCGTTGGCGAGGCCCGGGTCGGTGAGACCGGTCAGGATCCCCAACGCATCCTGGCGGCCGCTCGGGACGCCGCCGTCCAGGACCTCGGCATGGCCGCCCAGCCCTTGGATGCTCTCGACGGTGTAGGGCCAGAGCCGGCGGCGGTCGCGGGTCCGGATCTCGTCGCTGGTGTTCATGAAGTAGAAGGTGCCGTCGGGATGGCCGAAGTCGGCCGCGGCGCTGCGTACGAAGTTGGCCTCGATCTCGGCCACGGTGTTGCCCCGCTCGCCGGTGTAGCCCAGGAGGAAGCTCAGGTAGTAGCGACGCGCGCCGGGAGCCTCGATCGGCCGGCCGTTGTACCAGGCCTGGCCCGCGTCGAAGGCAGCCTCGCGCGCGGGATCGGTGAAGCGCGCACCGTAGTAGTGGTTGCTCAGCTGATCGCTCAGACCGCCGGCCAGGATCGCGTCGGCCATCGGCAAGAATGCGTAGGCCGAGCTGATCGAGATTCGCGAGACCTGGCCACATCCGGTGCTGATGCGGTCGCTCGGGATCGGCACGTAGAAGTCGCGCCCCGGCGCGATCAAGATGGCATCGACCTCGTCGGCGATCCCACGCGCCGCCAGCTCGCCGGCGAGCGCCCGTCCCTGAAAGTCGACCAGGGCTTCGAAGCCCGCCGCACCGGGCCGCATGTAGATCATGCGATTCGCCGGCAGCTGGCGCAGCCGTGCATAGGCCTGGCCCAGGTAGAGCGAATCCGGATCGGCCGGGTCGATCAGAAGAACCGAGCGCTCGGGGCTCCCGCCCGCGGTGGCCGCGTGATGGACGGATAGGAAGATCAGGCTGGCGGCACACGCGGCCCCCAGGCCTCGCAGCAGAACCAGACGGCCGAGACGGGTCAACAGGCGCATGGCAGGCCTCCGCACTTGGGGCAGCCGCCATCGTATCGCCGCGCGGCTGCCTCGATATCGACCTCGAGCAGGCTGGCCAGGGTCACGAGCCAGGCCAGCACGTCGCCCATCTCCTCCTGTAGCCGCTGTGGGTCGCGCGGCCGCCGACGCAGCTCCTTGGCCAGCTCGCCGACTTCCTCGACGAACCAGGTGAAGGTGCCGTCGATGCCTCGCTGTCGATCTCGCGCCAGGTAGAGCGCTTCGATTCGGTCTTGGAAGGCTCTCAGACCGACTTCGGGTTCAGTTCCGGTCACGGGCTGCCTCCAGGCTTGGTTCGAGCGTCCGGAGTCTAGCAGGCACGGCCGCTCGAGCAAGGCGGGCGCCGGACACGGCTGGTGTAGAATGGAGCCCATGGACCCTCGACCCGCGCCCTTCGGCAAGCTCATGCGGCGCCTGGACATCGGGCGCCTGACCGTCGGCCTGGCCTTCCTGGCCCTGGTCCTCAGCCTCGTGCTGGGCGCGCCGCGCTGGCTAAGCCTGTTGTTTCAGGCCGGATTCATCGGTGGCTTCACCAACACGGTGGCGATCTACATGCTCTTCACCGAGGCCTGGTACCTGCCCGGCTCGGGCGTGCTGCTCAAGCGCAAGGACGCCATCGTGGTCAGCCTGGCCGAGACGATGGAGCAGCACATCCTCAACCCCAGCCTGATCGAGTCGCGGGTCCGCGAGCTGGCCCGAGCGATCGATTCCGATCGCGTGATCGCAGGGCTCAACGCCATCGTCGACGAGCTGCGCGCCGACATGGTCCGGTTGGTGCAGGCACCGGAGCAGAAGGATCGGATCGGCGCAGCGGTGCGTCGCGAAGGGGGCTTCTGGGGCGACATGGCCGATGCGGCCGGCATCGTCCGTTACGCCGACATCGCCGACCGAATCGCCGCCGGCCTGGTCAAGCAGATCGACGAGTTCCAGGTCGACCGATCGATGCTCGATGCCGCGGCCGCCTACGTCGGCAACCTCGAGGACTTTCTGCTCGAGCCGGGCAACCCGCTGATCGAGCGACACTACGGGTCCAGGCTCTCGGTGGCCCAGCTGCTCTTCGAGAAGCTCGACGCCAGACAGCTGGTCATCGACCGGCTCTCGGCCTACGAGGCCGAGCAGATCCGCGACATCGTCAGCAAGAACATCAAGGAACACCTGGCCTGGCTCGAGGTGTTCGGCGTGCTGCTCGGGATGCTGATCGCCGGATTGCTGCTGGCGTTGAGCGCGCTGACCGGGCTCTGAGGCGAAACCCGGGCCTGCCGGCTAGCTGGACAGGGCGCCGAGCAGGCCGCCGACGAAGATCGCCGATCCCAGGCAGAGCATGCAGAATAGCGGCAGACCCAGCAGCAGCACCAGGATCAGCAGCGGCGTCGCGGCACGCTGACCCGAAGCATCGGGCATGATCACCCAGGCCAGCAAGTAGGCAACCAGTCCGGAGCCGGCGAAGAAGCCCACCAGCACCCAGATCAGTCGAATCAGGGTGGGGTCGAGGCCAAGCCCTCGGGCGATCCCGGAGCAGACGCCGGCGATCAATCGGTCGTCGTCAGGTCGATAGAAACGGGTCTCCATGCGCGTCGCCGCCCTCGTCGGATGTCGGCCGGTGCGGGTTGACCGGCTTCGAGAACGGGTCTACGCGACCGCAGCGACCCGGGTTGCGTCCGGTCTAGCCGCGACCCCCGAGGAGCCGACGGCCCAGCAGCAGCGTCAGGCCGAGCGCGGCGCCCAGAAGCATGGCGCTTCGCGGCGTCAGCATGACCCGTGTGCCCTCGCCTTCGATGCGCTCCGCCTTGGCGACGAGGATGAGCGAGTCACGCGCCTGAACCTGATCGGCGACGAGGCTGCCGACCAGCGAGTCGTGAATGGTCACCTGCTCGGCGGAGAGCTCGCCCACGGCGCTGTCATGGATCTCGCCGGGCGCCGCGTCGCTCGGCAGGGTGGGCTCGGCGTGGGCGTCGGAACCGGCTGCATCGGCCAGGATCCGCGAATCGGCTCCGTCCGCGCCCGAACCCATCAGGGGTCGAACGGCGGCGTCGGTCTCGGTCGAATCCAGTGGTGGCATCATCAGCGGTCTACCTCCCATCGATGGCGCGGCGGCGCAGCCACACCAGGGCCGCGCATGGAGCCGCAGGACTCGTCTACCAAAGGCATTCTAGGCCTTCCGAGACGCTAGCGCCAAGGCACGAAGCGCGGTATGCTGGAGACCCCACCGGCGCGAGGGAATGCGCTGCGAGCACCCAGGAGGCGAGGCGGCATGGGCGACAAGACCATCGGGGGCGAGCTTGACGGAAGCGCCCTGCGCGACTTCACCTGTCGCGTGCTCGAAGACCTGCGCGCGCTCGAGCGCATCCTCGGCGAAGGGCTGATCGAAACCGACGTGCGGCGCATCGGTGCCGAACAGGAGATGTTCCTCGTTCAACAGGACTGGCGGCCCTCTCTGGCGGCGTACGAATTGCTGGAGGCCATCGGCGACCCGCACTTCACGACCGAGCTGGGCCTGTTCAACCTCGAGTGCAACCTCGATCCCCAGGTCTTCGAAGGGACCTGTCTCAGCCGCATGGAGGCCCAGCTGGACGCGCTGCTGGCCAAGGCCCATGCAGCCGCCGCCGAGCTGGGCATCCACGTCGCCTTGACCGGCATCCTGCCCACGATCCGCAAGGCGGACCTGGGCATGGACAGCATGGCGCCCGAGCCGCGCTATCACGCCCTGGCCCGCGCGCTGGATCGCCTGCGCGGCGGCGACTACGAATTCAACATCAAGGGCATCGACGAGCTGATCGTACGGCACCACACGATCATGCTCGAAGCCTGCAACACCAGCTTCCAGGCCCACCTGCAGGTCGCGCCGGGCGAGTTCGCCAAGCTCTACAACCTCTCGCAGGTCGCGGTGGCACCGGTCCTGGCGGCGGCGGCCAACTCGCCCCTGCTGCTCGGCCGACGGTTGTGGCACGAGACCCGCATCGCCTTGTTCCAGCAGTCGATCGACACCCGAAGCTCGATCGACCATCTGCGTGAGCGCAGCCCCCGGGTCACCTTCGGACGCAACTGGGTCAAGCGCTCGGTGCTCGAGCTCTACCGCGAGGACGTCGGTCGCTTCCGAGCCCTGTTGGCGGCCGACATCGCCGAGGAGCCGCTGGCCATGCTCGACCGTGGCGAGGTGCCCCGTTTGAAGGCCCTGTCCCTGCACAACGGCACCGTCTACCGGTGGAACCGGGCCTGCTATGGCATCACCGATGGCAAGCCACACCTGCGCATCGAGAACCGGGTCATGCCCTCGGGGCCGACGCCCATGGACGAGATGGCCAACACGGCCTTCTGGCTCGGTCTGGTGGGGGGGCTGTCGGATCGCTACGAGGACATCACCCGGGTGATGCACTTCGGCGATGCCAAGACCAACTTCCACTCGGCGGCGCAGCACGGGCTTCGGGCGCAGTTCCACTGGATCGATGGCGAGACCATGCCGGCTCAGACGCTGATCTGCGATCGGTTGATCCCGATGGCGGCCGACGCCCTGCGGGCCCGCGGAATCGACGCGGCCGACGTCGATCGCTATCTGGGCCTGCTGGACCAGCGCGT
>JACKBJ010000028.1 GCA_020634625.1 Caldilineae bacterium
GCATGGCCGCCAGCCGTTCGGGCGCGTCCAGGAGCCCCATGACCTCGTCGGCCAGGCGCGGACCATCCAGCTCGCCATCGGGCACCGTCAGGGCCGCGCCGGCCGACTCGAGCAGTGCCGCGTTCGGCCACTGGTGGCCGCCCGAGATGGGTAGGGGCACCAGGATGGCCGGCAGGCCGAGAGCCGGAAGCTCGCCCAGCGTCGCGGCGCCCGCGCGGCACAGCACCAGGTCGGCAGAGGCCAACGCGGCCGCCATGTCGGCGCCATGCAGATAGCCGTCGAGCCGATAGCCGGCGCCGAGGGCGTCGCCGAGCGCGGCTCGCGCGGCGCTGACCTCCGACAGCTGGGACGGTCCACAGACGTGCACGATCTGACAGCGCGCGAGGAGGCGTGGCGCGGCGGCCACCAGGGCGCGATTGAGCCGCTGGGCGCCCTGGCTGCCGCCGAAGACGAGGAGGATGGGACGATCCGGGGCCAGGCCCAGCCGCGCGCGCGAGCGGATCGGATCGGCCGCGCGCAGCGCCGAACGCACCGGGTACCCGGTGACGATCGACTTGCCCGCCGGCAGTCGCTCGGCCGCGGCGGCATGCGTGATGGCGATGCGGGTGGCCATCCGGGCGATCAGCTGCACGGCGCGGCCCGGCCGCAGGTCGGGCAGATAGACCAGGAGGGGGATGCGCCGCAGCCAGGCGGCGACCGAGACCGGCACGCTGACGTAGCCGCCGGTGACCAACACGGCGGCGGGGCGCTCGGCGCCGGCCGCTCGCCAGGCGGCCAGGCTGCCGCGGCCCAAACGCAGCACGCCGCGCATGCGCCCGAGCGGACCTTGCCCGACCAGCGGGCCTGCCGCGATCGGGAGGAAGCGCAGACCGCCGCGCTCGGCGACGAGCGCGGCTTCCAGGCTGTCGGCACGGCCGAGCCAGGTCACCTCGGTCTCAGCGTCCGATGCGTCGAGCACGGTGAGCGCGGGATAGACGTGACCGCCGGTCCCCCCGCCTGAAATCCAGATGCGCATAGAGCTTGGTCCGTTCTGGATCGACCCGCCGGGAGATGTTCGCCAGCAGGCCGACGGCCATCAGACAGGTAATCATGCTCGAGCCGCCAAACGAGATGAAGGGCAGCGGGATGCCGGTAGGGGGAATGGACTTGGTGGCGACGGCGACATTGACCAGCGCCTGCAGCCCGATCCAAGCCGTCAGGCCGCAGGCCAGCAGGCTCGAGAAGCGATCGGGCGCGCCGGCGGAGATGCGCAGCCCGCGCCAGATGAGCCAGGCGAAGAGCGCCAGGACGATCAGGCAGCCCAGGAGCCCGAGCTCCTCGCCCAGCACGGCGAAGATGGCGTCGGTATGTGGCGCCGGCAAGACCTCCTTCTCCTGGCCTTGACCCAGGCCGACGCCGAACAGGCCACCCCGCTGGAACGAGGCCAGGCTTCGGATCACTTGGAAGCCCTCGCCGGTCGGGTCGGCGTAGGGGTCGAGGAAGCTGCGGATGCGGCCCATGCGGAAGGGCGAGCTGTAGATGAAGCCGGCGACCACGGCGCCGGCGACGCTGGCGGCGGCGAGCAGCTGGCCCAGGTGCGCGCCCGCGGTGAAGAACATCGCGGTGGCGACCAGGCCGATCAGGAGCGCCGTCGACAGGTCGTTCTGCAGCACGACCAGGCCGCAGATGGCGCCGATCAGCACCGCGAAAGGGATCAGCCCCATCTGCAGGTCACGGATCTCGTCGCGCTTGCCGCTGAGCCAATCGGCCACGTAGACGACCACGGTGAACTTGGCCAGCTCGCTGGGTTGGATCGACCCCGATGCGAGCACCCAGCGGTCGGCGCCGAAGACCTCGGCGCCGATCAGCAGCATGATCCCCAGGCCGACCAACGTGGCGGCCATCAACAGTACCGAATAGCGTCGCCAGACCCGGTAGTCGACCGCCACCATGAAGGCGGCCGCCAACAGGCCGATCAGGATCCAGACGATCTGGCGTTTGAGGAAGTAGGTCACGTCGCCGGCCATGTTCGCTCCGATGCGCGAGCTGGCGCTGAAGCTGACGAGCAGACCGGTCAGGAGCAGGGCGCCGACGCTGCCGAGCAGGGCTGGATCGACCCGGCGAGCACGTCGGATCTGCGGCGCCACGGACTCGGCCGCCTCCATCAGCGGGACGCTGGCGGCCTGCATCAGGCTGCCTCCGCGCTGGCGCCGATGGGGTCGGACAGGGTCACCAGGGCCCGGAAGCGCTCCGAGGGTCGAGGCGAATCCAAGTCGTCGGCGTCACATGCCGGCGCGAAGAGGATCGACTGACCGGCGCTCGCCAGGTGGCGCGCCGAGGCGACCGCATCGTCGAGATCGGCACAGCGCACCACGCTGGCGCCAGCCCGCAGAAGCGCGGCGCACAGGGCCTCGGCACCGGAGCCGAAGATGAGCGTGTGGTCGCTGACATCGGCCGATGCACGCGCCCAGCGCTCGAGAGACTGACCACCGTGCCGGCCTCCGGCGATCGAGAGGATCGTCCGCCGACCGGCGATCGAACGCAGGGCATCGGCGGCGGGACCGGGTCGGATGGCGCTGCTGCCGTCGATCCACACCAGTCGATCGCCGGACTCGAGCCGATCGAGCTGTCCCGGGCGCGGCCGAAAGGCGCAGGCGGCAGCCCGGATCGCCTCGACCTCGACGCCGATCTGCACCGCGACCGCACTGGCCAGGAGCAAGCTCGACCGGTAGGCGGTCGCGCCGATGGCGCAGTCATCGAGCCGGCAGACCCGCCGCTCGATGCCGACCAGGGGATCGACCAGGACCAGCTCCCCGGCGCGGACCCAGGCTTCGGCATGGCGATCGGCGCTCGCGACGCGCAGAACCTCCACCCGCGCCTCGGCGGCGAGGGCGAGGGCGCGGGCGTCATCGGCGTTCACGACCACGCAGTCGCCGGCGCCGGCGATCGCGCGACGCAGCTCGTCGACCGCGTCGGCCATGGCCTGGCCGGGCGCGAGCGCATCGGGCGCCAGACCGCTCAGCACGAGCGTCGACAGGCCTTGGGGCACCTGCCGAAGCATCGGCGTGCCGAGCTCGATCAGCACGCGGTCACCCGGGCCGAAGCCGGCGGCCTGGTGCAGGGAATCGGCGATGCCGAGCGACGCGTTCCGTCCGCCCGCACGGAGCATGTCCGCGAGGAGCCCCATCGTCAGGCCATGATCCCCGGTTCCGGCCAGCCCGATCACCGGTGCCTCGGTCATCGCCATCAGGCGCGCCAGCGCGCCAGCCGGCCTGACGGGGATGCCGGGGCTGCCGGATCGACTTCGGATCAGCATATCGGTCTGCATTCGGGCGACCCTCCACGAGGTGATAGCGGTGAGCGATGCAGCGTTGGAGGCGCGGACGGCGTCCGGCCGGTCTGGCGCGCTGGCGGCATTGGACGCCGGGCCTCCACCGATCGGCGTTGCGATGCCATCGGCTAGTTTCCCAGGACCAGGCCGAGCAACCCGGCGAGCAGGCCGGCTGCCCAGAAGCGGCGCACCACCTGGGTCTCGTGCATTCCGCCCCGTTCGAAGTGGTGGTGTAGCGGCGCCATGCGGAAGAAGCGCTTGCCGCCCGTCCGCCGGAAGTAGGCGATCTGGATGATGTCCGAGACGACCTCTGCCACGAAGACCGCGCCGACGATCGGCAGCAGCCACCAGCGCCCGCTGACCAGGAAGAGCATGGCCAGCGCGCCGCCCAGCCCCATCGAGGCGACGTTGCCCATGAAGACGCGGGCGGGGTGCCGATTGAAGACCAGAAAGCCGAGGCAGGCCCCCGTGATCGTCAGCGCTAGCCAGGCGGAGAGCAGCCAGGCCTCGCGCTCCAGCGGCAGGTGGACCAGGAGGTCCGGCTCGATCCCGCTCGACGGCAGGCGCAGGAGCGTCAGGCCAAGGCTGCCGCTGGCGATGGCGATCAAGCCGGCGGCCAGGCCGTCCAGCCCATCGGACAGGTTGACGCCGTTGACCGTGCCGACCAGGGCGAAGGCGATCAACAGGGCCAGCAGCCCAGCCGGCAGCGCCGGCAGACGGGTCAGCTCCGGCGGCAGCCGGGTCGCGAGCAAGCCGAGCAGAAGACCGAGCAACGTCTGCAAGGCCAGCATCTGACGGGCGCCGAGCCCGACGCCAATCTCCCCGCCGCCCCGCTTGCGTTCCAGGCCCTGCAGGTCGTCGACCAGCCCCAGGAGCGCATAGCCCAGGCCGGCGACGGCCACGAGGACGAGCGAAAGCAGGATCGGGGAGCGGGGCATGGCGGCATCCGAGGCGGGTGCGCGCGAGGCGATCGGAAGACCGATCGAGGTCAGGCCGACGAGCAGCGCGAGCAGCATGCCCAGCCCACCCATCGTCGGCGTGCCCGACTTGGCCTGATGGTCCGGCCCATCGACGCGGATCGCCTTGCCGAACTGCCGCGCGGCGAGCCACGCGATCAAGGGCCGCGTGCTCGCGACCGCGATCAGAAAGCCGAAACCGGTCATCGCGAGCGCCACTTCCAAGGGACGGCCGAGCAGGACCTCGGTCATCGCATCGATGCTCACCGCTCACCCCCGCCGAGCGCCTGCGCCCGATCGGGTGGGATGTCGAGCGCGGCGACCACCGCCTTGGCGACCTCGCGGAAGAGGGGCGCGGCGACATCGCTGCCCCGGACCGCGTGCGGCCGGTCGACCTTGGTCAGGATCAGCACCTGGGGTTGGTCGACCGGCAGGAAGCCGGCGAAGCTGGCGATGGTGCCGGTATCGTCGTAACCGCCCGGCACCGGTATCTGGGAGGTGCCCGTCTTGCCGGCCACCGCGTAGCCGGGCAAGGCCGCCTGGGTCGCCTTGTCGTCGACGACCGCCTGCATCAGCTGGCGCACTTCGCGGGCGGACTCGGCGCCGATCACCTGGCGCACCATGCGCGGCTGGGTGGGCACTCCGGGCCTGCCCGCCGGCAGCGCCTCGGCCAGAACGTAGGGCTGCATCAGCCGACCGTCGTTCGCGATGGCGGCGATGGCGGCGGCGACCTGCAGCGGCGTGGCCGACAGGCCTTGTCCGAAGCTGTTGGTCGCCAGATTGCCGGCGTACCAGTCCTCGCCCTCGACCGCCGGCCAGTGAACGATCCCCGAGGCCTCGGCCGCCAGGTCGACGCCCGTCGGCACGCCGAATCCGAAGTCGGACAGGGCGCGGTAGAATGGCTCTCGGCCGAGCTGGCCGGCCGTCCAGACGGCGCCCACGTTGAGGCTGTTGACCATCATGTCGCGCATCGAGATCCAGCCGTGGCCCAGATGGTCCGAGTTCTGGATGTGCAAGCCCTCGTATTCGATCGTCCCCTCGTCTTGATAGTGGCTGTCGGGGGTGACGGCGCCGGCGTCGATCGCGGCCGCCAGCGTCACGGACTTCAGCACGCTGCCAGGCTCGTAACTGGCGCTGACCGCCGGATCGGAGAAGCTGGCCGGATCGGCGGTCTCGAAGTGGTTTGGATCGAAGCTGGGTAGGCTGGTGGAGGCGAGGATCGCGCCGCTGGCCACCTCGAGGACGATGACGGTCCCCCCGGTTGCCGACTGCTGCTCGATGGTCTCGGCCAGCGCCCGCGCGGCGGCCACCTGAATGTCGCGATCGATGGTCAGGCGCAGATCGGTACCGGCACGCGCCGGACGGAAGTCGCCGGGCTGGGAGCCCGAGTAGCCGGCCAGCTGCCCATCGATGCCGGTCAACGTGGCATCGTAGCTCGCCTCGACACCCAGCGCCGCCACCGGGCGATCGCCCGGCTCGGGTCCGGCGTACAGGAAACCGGTCACGTGGGCGCTATCGGCGCCGAGCGGATAGATCCGGTGCGGGATTCGCCGCTGCGTGACGCCCTGATCCTCGTAGGCCGCCAGCGCCTTGGAGGTGGGGATGTCGACCAGCGGCGCCAGTCGGATCCAGCGCGTCGTCGTCAGGGCCTGCGTATAAGCATCGATGGCGACTTGGGCGCGCTCGAGGATCTCGGCCGCCGGCTGACCCAATGGGATCGCGATGGCTTCACAGAGCGCGACCAGATCGTCTTGTTGACGAGCGGTGGCCAGGTCGAGACCGATCTCGTAGGCATAGCTGTCGGTCGCCAGCGGCATCCCCTGGCGGTCCCAGATGGTGCCGCGCGGCGCCGGGATCTCGAAGCGACGGTCCCGTTCCGACGGTTCCGCCGATGCCCGGGCCAGCCAGGTCAAGCGCAGGCCGAGGACCACGACGAGGGTCGCGAGCATCGTGGCCAGGGCGGCCAGACGCGGGTAGAAGGGGCTGCGCTGCGCGCTCATGCTA
Source organism: Caldilineae bacterium (assembly GCA_020634625.1). Taxonomy (GTDB): domain Bacteria; phylum Chloroflexota; class Anaerolineae; order Epilineales; family Epilineaceae; genus JACKBJ01. The sequence continues at coordinate 6,271 of JACKBJ010000028.1, forward strand.
ACGCTGCGATCCGCCGGTGACCTCGGCCGCGCTTGCCGGCGCGGCCGCGCCGAGCGACATCAGCACCGAGGACAGATCGGCCTCTTGAATGTCCACGCGTCCCGGTGCTCCCGCCCGCAGCGCGAGCTCCAAGGGGCTCGACTGCCCCTTCGGCCGCAGAAGCACCAGGGCCTCGGGATCGGTCACCGGCAGGACTTCGATCGTGCTGTCGGAGACCGGAACGAAGCCGAGCTCCCGGGCGCGCTCGGCGAGGCGGCGTGGATTGCTCCGCTCCGCATTCAGGCTGAGCGCCTCGACCCGGCGTTCGAGCAGCGCCTGGCGCCGCTGATCGAGGCGGGCGATCTGGCGACCGGTGGCCGCCAGATGGCTGGAGAGCCCCAGCCAGACGAGCCCTGCCAGCGTCACGCAGACGGCGATGCCGATCAGCCGGGTCCAGGGCAAGTCGAGCGGCGTCGCCGCCTCGGCCGTCTCGACCAGGGATCGATGCGGGATCGCGTCTCGGGCGTATAGGCTCATGGGTCGGCTCCTGGCGAGGGTTCGCGGATGGGACGGGACGGGTCAGGCGCCCGGCTGCAGGCGTTCGGCGGCGCGAAGCCTGGCGCTGCGCGCGCGCGGGTTCAGCTGGAGCTCGGCGTCGCCAGGCTCGGTCGGCTTGCGGCCAAGCAGGCGCAGGCGCGCCTGGCCGGAACAGGCGCAGATGGGGAGCTCGGGCGGGCAGCTGCAAGCCCTCGCCCAATCCTGGAATCGCCGCTTCACGATCCGATCCTCGAGCGAGTGAAAGCTGATGACGGCGATGCGACCACCGGGTGCCAGGAGCGCCAGGGCCTTGTCCAAGCCGCGATCCAGGGCACCGAGCTCGTCGTTGACCGCGATCCGCAGCGCCTGGAAGGTGCGCGTGGCCGGGTGGATGGCGCGTCGCCCGCGCTGGGGTCGGAACCCGATCGCAGCGGCGATCAGCTCGGCCAGCTGGGCCGTGCCGGCGACGGGCCGCGCCTGGACGATCGCGCGCGCGATGCGTCGGCTGGCCGGCTCCTCGCCGAAGCGGTAGATCAGGTTGGCCAGCGCGTCCTCGGCGAGCCCGTTCACCAGATCGGAGGCCGCCTCGGTCAGATCGGGATCGAGGCGCATGTCCAGGGGGCCGTCGCTGCGAAACGACAGTCCGCGCGCGGGGTCGTCGAGCTGGTCGCTGGAATAGCCGAGATCGAAGAGCACGCCGTCGAAGGCGTCGAAGCCGGCGCTGCGCGCTGCCTCGTCGAGCTGGTCGAAGCTGGTGCGCGACAAGGCGAGGCGCTCGCCGTAGGCCGCCAGGTGCCGCGTGCCGCGCTCGATGGCAGCCGGATCGCGGTCCAGCCCCAGCAGGCGTCCGTCGGGACCGGAGGCGTCCAGGATCGCGGCGGCGTGCCCACCGCCGCCGAAGGTGGTGTCGAGGTAGCGTCCGCCGGCGCGCGGCGCGAGCGCTGTCAGCACTTCGGCCAGCAGGACGGGCACGTGCCGCGTCGTCGCGCTCGGCGCGCTCATATCCCGAGCTCCGCCAAGGACTCGGTGAAGTCGGAGCCCGCTTGTCCGAGCTGGGCGGTCAGACCGAGCCAGCGATCGCGATTCCAGACCTCGATCCGATTCTTGACGCCCACCAGGACGGCGACCTCGCCGTCCTGGATGCCGGCGTAGCCGCGCAGGCTCGCCGGAAGGAGCAGGCGTCCCTGCTTGTCGAGGTTGGTCTCGGAGCCGGAGTACAGCAGGCGCTCGAGCTGCCGCGCATCGTGGCTCATCATGCGAGCATCCGCGAGGCGCTCGGAGATCTCGCGCCAGGTGGCGAGCGTGAAGATCCAGAGACAGCTCTCGAGGCCGCGGGTCACGAAGAGCCCCGACTCGAAGGCAGGCCGATGCCGGATCGGGATGATCACCCGCCCCTTGTCGTCGAGGTTGTGCTCCGACTCGCCGAAGAACATGTTGGCCTGTCGCGATCACGCGCCGCTGGTGTCGGGATTCCGAGAGGCGGATACCATCGTTTCCCACAATTCCCCACAAGTTACCACCTGGCGCCCATTGTACTTGACGGTAACCTCCAGCACAAGCCCCTCGGGCGTGGCTCGGCCCACTTTTAAGAAATCGCCGGGCTGGGGTTCCTGGCTTGGGGGATTGACACGGCAGCGGGTTTGGGTATACTCTCGCTGCTTCTAGAACATCCATTCTAGGCGCACCCGTCACCCACGACCCATACTTCAGAAGGAGCGGATCATGTATCAGCGCGTCGTCATCGTGGGCAATCTCGGCCGAGATCCCGAGCTGCGATACACGGCCAACGGCACGCCGGTGGCGAACTTCCCGGTCGCCACCAATCGCCGCTGGTCGGACGGTGAAGGCACCGTCAACGAGGAGACGACCTGGTTTCGCGTCAGCGTCTTCGGCCGACAGGCCGAGATCTGCAACCAATACCTCGAGAAGGGCCGCAGCGTGCTCTGCGACGGTGAGATTCGGACCAGTCAGTACGAGGACCAGGCCGGTGTGACCCGCTACTCCTGGGAGCTGCGGGCCAACATCGTCAAGTTCCTCGGTGGGGCGGGCGAATCCGGCGCGGTGCCCGACTTCGACGAGGGCGGCGAGCCGGCCGGCGGCATGGGCGGCGGCGGCGCCAGAGGCGGCAGGAGTGCCCGAACCGGCGGCGGACAGGACCTGGCCGAAGAAGACATCCCGTTCTAGGTCAGCTGGGCCCGGCGCGCCGGCCTGAAATTCTGAGCCGGCGCGGTCGACCGGTCCGAGCGGGATGGGCTCGCTTCGGCGGGCCTGCCTGCGTCGCTGGCATGCGTCGCTCGACATGGGGGCGGTTCCTGGCATGGGGCTGGCGCATGCAAGGACCGTGCCAGCCTGCCGAACGGGCCCCTTCGCGGGCGAGAGCGCGTGGATTCGGGCCAGGCCCCCGTCTGGGCGGGGCATTTCACCCCATCCGGTGGGGAATGCCCCGCTAGCGGGCTCGCAAGTCGGTCCGAACCGGATCGGTGCGAACCGGCTGGCATCGGCCGGGCCGCACGTGGATCCCGTGCCCGGATCGCGTCGGCGATCCGGAGGGGGCGAACAACAGACAGGGGCCAGCCGATCGGCCGGCCCCTGTTCGATTGACCCGGGCGTCGCAAGGCCTGCGTCGAATGACCTAGGGCAGGTCGAGCACCTGCACGCGGTTGTTGCGGGTGTCGGCGACGTAGAGTCGACCCGCCTCGAAGTAGAGCCCGGTGGGACCGTTGAACTCGCCCTCGTTGGCGCCGGGCAGTCCTCCCATCTGCCAAAGCAGGCGGATCGGCGTCTGTTGCAGATCGAAGGCCTGGATCGCGTGAGCCACCGACTGGCTGACGTAGGCGATTCCCCGCTCCGAGTCGACTGCCACGCCCGCCGTGCGATACAGGGTCTCGTCGAGCGTGCCCTGGCCAAAGCTGTCCAGATACTGCCCATCCGCCGAGAAACGCTGAAGCAGGAAGTCATCGCCCATTCCGACGTAGACCCTGCCCTCGGCGTCCACGTCCAGCGTGCGAGGCGCGGTGAACTGACCGCGCATCGTTCCGGGCTCGCCGATCGCCCCGAGATAGCCTCCGTCTCGACTCAGCCTGGCGATGTAGCGGTTGCCGGCGTCGGCCACCAGCAGGTTGCCGGCCGGGTCGAACGCCAGGTCGGTCGGCTTGCGCAGTTTGCCGAGGCCTTCGCCGGCTTCACCGATCTCGCGCACCAGCCGACCGTCGGGATCGTAGACCTGCACCTGGGCGCTGTAGCCGGTGACATAGAGCAGACCGTCCGGACCGACCGCGATGCCTTCCGCCACCGGCAGCTCGCCCGCTCCGATCCGAAGCTGGAAGTCACCACCGGTGCTGTAGCGGCTCACGCCCGTCGAGTCGCTGACGTAGAGGTTGCCCTGTCCGTCGCCTGCCAACCCGAAGGGAAGCATCATCTGGCCGGGCTCGGAGCCGGGCACGCCCCAGGAGTCGATGACCTCGGGCAGCCCTGCGGCGGCCTCGGCCGTGGCCGCCAGGGCGGCGACCGAGGTGGCGCGCGGCGTCGCCGTCTGGGCAGTGTCGGCCGAGGCCGCCGCGGTAGTCTCGGCCGTTCCCGACACGAGGGATGGCGTGGCCGCTCCATCGGCCGGCTTGCCCGCGCAGGCGCCGAGGCCCAGGGCTGGAAGCAACAACAAGATGGTCTCGAACCGAGCTCGGCGCGAGCGTGGACGTGCGTGCATGGGGAAGGCGTCTCCTTGAAGGCGCGACCGATGCGGTGCGACCGGCTGGCAAGCCGAGCTGGCACCGCCGTGCGAAGGGGCGCGCAGATTATAGCGTGGCGTCGGGCCGCGCCTGGGGTTCCAGTCCGATCAGGCCCAGTAGCGCTCGAAGGTCGCCGATCACCGCGCAGTCGGATGGTGGCGCGCTGCCACCTCGGTCGAGCAGGACCGGTTCGATGCCGGCGGCGCGAGCCCCGAGCACGTCCTTGACGTAGGTGTCGCCGACGTACAGGGCGCGCGCGGCCGGGACGCCGATGCGCGACAAGGCCAGCTCGAAGACATGGGGATCGGGCTTCGCGATGCCGAGGCGCGACGAGACGACGACGAAGCACAGATCGTCGGCCAGGCCGAGCTCGAGCACCAGCGCTTCGAGACCGTGACCCCAGTCCGAGACCACGCCCAGGAGAATGCCAGCCGCGCGCAATCGGTCGAAGGTGGGCCGGACGTCCGGGTACAGCGCCCAATGGACCGCGTCGGCGTAGGCCTGGTACATCTCGGTGGCAAGCCCGGCGATCAGGGCCTCGGTGGCCTCGTCGGGCTCGGAGAGCCGCGGAAGGTGTCGGAGCCCGACCTGGTAGGCTTCCACGAAGAGCTCGCGAACGGTGAGCTCCGAAGCCCACCAGTCGCCCTGCCGCCAGGTGCGTTCGAGGTGCTGATCGGTGTGCTGCAAGGCCGCTTCGACCCGGACGCGCGGGACGTCGATCCCGCGCGCGTGAAGCACCTGGGCCGCCATGTCGGCGGCCGAGGTCACGCTGTGCAGCAGGGTCAGACCGGCGTCGAAGAGGATCGCGTCGGGTCGCGGTGCTCCTGGGCGGCGCATGCGGCCTAGACGGCCGGCCGAAGCCGAACGACCGTGGGCTCGCCGGGCAGGCGGGCCAGATCGACCACCAGGCGCGCTTCGGCCGCCTCGACGGGCGCCGCCATCTCTTCCAGGAACTTGGCGACGTCGCCGCTCGGCGTCTCGTCGCCGGCGCCGGGCGCCAGCGGCACGACCAGCGGAGGCTCGATCTGGGCCACCAGCTCGGCCGCGAGGCTGGGGCCGAGGGGCTGAAGCGGCAGGAAGAGCGCGTGCACCTCGCCGAGCGCTTCGACCTGGGCCTTGCTCAGCTTGCGGCCGAGACCGCCCAGGTGGCAGAGCTGGACGCCGTCCAGCTCGACGCAGATCACCTGGCAACGATCCGCCTCCGACTCGTGCTCGGCCGTGCTCGGGAGTCGGCTGGCCTGGACCGCGATGACGAAGGCGCCGTGGACCTCGAACTCGCCCGGGGTGTCGATGACGAAGGGGCCGTCGGCCAGCGCGGCGCGTTCGGCCGCATCCAGACCGCGGCTGTACAGGGCGACGTCGCATTTGGCCGGCGGCCGCGGCGAATCGATGACGAGCACAGCCGTGCGGCTGCTGAGCCTCAGGCCGCCGTCGGCAAGCCAGGTGATCTCCATGGACGGACCTCGTTGCAGGGCCTGCACCGCTGGGTGCACGCCATCCGGGGGTGGTCGGCCTTCAGCCTTCGTCGACGGCTTCGTCGGTCGGCGCGCGCAGGTCCTCGACATAGATCTGGATGTCCGCGGAGGATCGACGGTCCGACAGCCATTCGAGCAGGGCGCGCTCCTTGAGCTGTGCGCGCTGCGCGTCCGGCAGGGTCCGTGCCGCATCGCGTTCGAGCAGCTCCACGACATGGTAGCCGAGGTCGGTCTGGATCACCGGCGAGAGCGTGCCCGCCTCCAGGGCGAAGATGGCTTCCTCGAGCTGGCTGCTCAGCAACATGCCCGGCGCCACCCAATCGAGATCGCCGCCGCGCTCGCGAGAGGTCTCGTCCTCCGAGACTTCGCCGGCGACCGTTTCGAAGGCTTCGCCCGATTCGATGCGCTGCCGCGCGGCTTCGCAGGCGTCGGCGCTGCTGCAGAGGATGTGGCGGGCATGCACGAACTCGGCGGTCTCCGGGACGTCGACCGCGATGACGTCCAGCATCTTGCGCCCGATCAGGCTGGAGCGCTCCATGGCGATCACGTCCTCGCGGGTCGTGCCCGCCTCCTCGAGCGAGGCCTCGAAGGCCGCCTCACCACCCAGCTCCTCCACGAAGTCGGCCAGGCTGGCCTCGACCTCGTCGTCCTCGGCTCGAATGCCAAGCTCGGCAGCGGCCTGTTCGATCAACATCTGGTCGATCATGTCGTTGAGGACCTGCCGGCGCAGGAAGAGCAGCTTGCGCTGACCCTCATCGGTGTTCGGATCGATGCCCCCCTGATCGACATGGTAGCGCTGCGTGTCGAAGGCCTGGCGCTGGAAGGCGGCCAAGGTCAGCAGCTCGCCGTTGACCGACGCGACGGCGTCCGAGGGCGTCGAGGCATCCGCGCCGGCCGCTGCTTCGCCCGGGGCCGCCTCCGAGGCGGCATCCTCGGAAGCGTCGACGTCGCCGGGCAGAGCGGCCGCGTCCGATTCCGTCGGGCTGGACGAGCCGTCGGCCGATTCGGGCTCGGCCGGGCTGAGGCCGCGGCAAGCGCCGAGCCCGATGCTGAGGCACAGGAATAGGGCCAAGAGGGCCTGGGGCTTGCTGGGCATGGACTCCTCCATCGACGGGTGGGTGTCTGTGGGATCGACCGGCGGCCGACCGACCGAGTATAACCGAGCCAGGACGCAAGGCAAGCCCTGGCCATGACCGCGCGCGCCGCTAGCGTCGACGGATGCGCTCCCATCCCAGACGGCCGGCCGCGCGCGAGATGCGCTGTCGAAGCCGCGCCCATGCCTGGTCCAGCCGCTCCGAAGAAGCGGTCGACGTCCGACGTCCGAAGCGCTCCAGGGTATAGCCGTCCACGATGGCCCGGATGTCCTCGGCGCCCTCCGGCAAGGCGGCGGCAACGCGTTGACCGTACTCGTCGGGCGTGTCGGCGGGACGCGGTCCCAGTCCCAACCATCCGGCCACGCGCGCCAGCCGGGCGAAGGCGCCTTCGGCCGGGCTGAGGCCGCGAAGCGGTCGCTCCAAGGCCAGCCAGCCGATCCCAGCCGCCAGCAGCAGCGCCGACAGGCCCACGAGCAGGGGGATCAGGGGCAGCCGCGTTCGATCGCCGACCTGGCTCGATCCCGCGTCCGCAGGGCCGCCGTCCGTCGGGAGCACGGTCGGAATCGGCTCGCCACCCCGGTCCTCGTCCGGCAGCATGTCATCGGCCAGGCCACCCGGCGCCGGCCCTTCCGCCAGCGGATCCAGCGCCTCCGGACCGGTCGGCCGCGCCAGCAGCGGGTCGGCGGCCGTGGGCTCGAACTCGACCCAACCGTACATCGGGAAATAGACTTCCGGCCAGGTATGGGCGTCCGACGCCCGATGGCGCCAGGTGCCTGCCTCGTCGACCCGGCTGCCCAACGAGTATCCGGCCGCGATGCGAGCCGGAATGCCGGCCAGGCGTGCCAGGACCACGAAGCTGGAGCTGTAGTAGTCGCAATAGCCCTGGCGCTCGTCGAACAGGAACCAATCGACCCGATCCTGGTCATCGGGCGGGGTGGCGATCTGCTCGTTGTAGGGGTAGGTGCTGCGCAGATAGGCCTCGATCGCCAGGGCCCGGTCGTAGCGGTTCGTGGCACCGGTGGTCAAGTCGCCGGATAGCGCCCGGGTGCGCTCGGTCACGCTGTCGGGAAGCTGCAGGTAGCGCTCCCGCACCCAGTCCGGGTCCTGATCGCCCGATGCCCGCAAGCTCGCCTGATCGACCTGGGTGATGCGCGAGACCGCGCTGTAGCGGGCGCCGGGGCTGAGCGGCGCGAGGCTGTCCACCGTCAAGAGATCCTGGCCGCCGCCGGCGAGCTCCGCCTTCAGGGGCAGATCGAAGCGTTCCGGCTGCGGCGCCGCGTAGAGCTGGGTGGTGCGGGTATGATAGGTCGTGAAGGTCTGCGTGAGCTCGCGTGTGGCCGGATAGGCGGCGCCGACCTGGCCGCCGGCCGTGACCGCTCGAGCCTCGTCGCCGTTGCGCTGCCAGCCGCTTCCGTCGTAACGGTCGAAGACCGCCTGGCGCCAATAGCGGGGCGGCTCGGCGCCGGCCTCGAGCAGGACGTCGAAGATCGGCTCGTCGCCGAGCTCGATCGCGCCGCTCAGGCCCATCTCGCTCCCGAAGGCGTTGCCTCCGCCGCGCGTCGGATAGCTGAGGTTGGGGAACCATTGCCGCATCTGACGCGCGATGCGCGACTGCGGCTCGCGGGTGAGCTGTCGGGTTGCCTGCTGCAAGGCGTTGGGATCGATGTCGGTGGGCAGCGTCCATGCCAGAGCCAGGACGGCCAGGGTCAGCACGAGCCCATCGCGCAGCAGGTCGAACCCGAGGTCCATGCCGTATCCGACGTGCTGCTCACGCCAACGCAGGGTCTGGGTGGCCAGGAAGCTCTGGCTGGCCAGGAGCAGGGCGCAGAGCAGAAAGAAGCCCAGGTAGACCAGGAAGACATCCTGCATGCGCGTATTGGTGAGGTTGAAGACCAGCGCGAAGCCGCTGGGCAGGACCGCGCCCCACCAGCTCAGGTATCGGACGATGAACCAGGTGCAGATGTAGGCCAGGAGCCACATCAGCAGCGCCATGGTGACCGCGAAGAACAGGTAGGCCAGATCGCTCTGCTCGGCGGGGCCGATCGCCAGCTGCGGGTCGAAGGACGCGCCGTAACGCTGAAGCCCGATCCAAGCCAGGTACCAATCCCGCACCAGGGCCATACGCTCCAGTCGACCGAGGCCCGCGATGGCCTCGACCGGCGCGCTCGGGAAGCGGGCCAGGGTGCCGGCGGCGAAGAACAGGGTCGACGCGAGGCCGAGGAGCATGCTCCAGGCGTGTGCCAGCCCGACGGGCATCCAGGGCTGCAGGCCCAGGATGGCTCCGACCAGCACGCCGCCCAGCACCACCGGCGTCAGGATCTCGACGCCCGGCGCGGGCTGGGCCACGCCGATGGACCAGGCGACGGTCAACATCATCAAGGCCACGAGCAGGATGCTCGACCAGCCGGTGCGCGGTTTCAAGGCGACCTCCGTTGCAGGGTTCGTTCATCCGTCCGCCTGCCAATACGGTGCAGCGTCGGCTTGCGTTCGATCGGGTCGGGTCGGAAGACGGCGTCGCCGGTGGGTCGTCCACGAAAGACGCCCCACACGAACGGCCTGGGCCGCGGAGGGGGCGGGCGATGGCGCATCCGTCGAGGACCCGTCGGAGTTGGGCCGAAACGACCGAGCCATGGAATCATAGGGAGCCCTTCGAGCCGGGTCAAGAGGCCTCGCCCGGTGCATCGGGCTGCCGAGCCGGCGCCTGGTCCAGCACGCACACATGGACTCCGGAACGATGACCGAGTCGAAGTCGGGCCCGCCGAGCCCGGACCCGCCGCTGCCCGTCCATCGCCAGCTGCGGTCCAGCGCGCAGGGCCGGAGCCGGCTCACGACCTGGCTGCTGAGGATCGCGCTGCAGGCGGGCGAAGGACGAAGCGGACTCGAGCCCGCTTCGGAAGCCGCAGCGATCGACCTTCCTTCGGACGACGGCATCGTGGTCGCGGACCTGCCGGCCCTGGCCGAGGGTCATGGCCTCGCCTGCCTGGTGGCGCCCCGACTGAGCCGAATCCTGGCCGAGCCGGAGCGCCGCGCGCTGCACGATGCGGCGGCGCGCTGCCGGGCCCGCGACGCGCGCTTGCATCGCGATCAGACGGCGCTCGACGCCGCCATCGCGGCGCGGGGCCTGACCCATCTCTGGCTGAAGGGAGCGTGGCTGGTCGGCGCCTGCTACCCGCCGCCGGCGTGTCGGCCACGGGCGGACCTCGACCTGTTGGTGCCCGCCGGGGACCTGCCGGCGATGGCCGATCTGCTGCATACCCTGGGCTATCGGCCGACCTCGCAGACCTGGAAGCACCAGGTCTGGCTCCGTCCCGATAATCGAAGCGTCGTCGACCTGCGTGGCGAGCATCCCGACAATCCACGCCCGGTCGAGCTGCACGGGCGGCTGGTCGAGGCCTTCCGCGGCATCTCGCTCGTGCTCGATGCCGATGCCGCGCTGGCCCGGGGCGCCGATGCGCTTGCAGGCCCCTGCCGAGCGCTGGGCATGGTCCATCTCTGCGCGCACCTGACGGTCGACATGCTGAGCCGACGCGCTCGCGGGATGCAGCTGGTCGACCTGGCTCGGCTGGCGCCGCGGCTGGATGCCGAGGACTGGAAGCGGGTCTGCGAACTCGGAGGCGGCCGGCACTCCGCCCGCTTCGTCTGGCCCGCGCTGGCGCTGGCCGCGCGGCATGCCCCGGCGGCGCTGCCCGCCGGGGTGCTGGACGAGCTGGCCGGCGCGCTTCGGCCGGAGCTGCGCGCCTGGCTGGAGACGGTCGATCTCGATGCCTTGAGCCGATTCGGGCGCAAGGACCGGCGCCGCGCGCTCCTGGAGGTGCCGTCGATCTGGCCGATCGACGGCTCGGAGCGGCGTCGCGTCTGGCGCGCCATCCTCTGGCCGGGGCGCTGGGAGCTGGCCGACCGATACCCCAGCCTTTCGGCATCGCGGCTATGGCGCCTGGCGCAGCTGCGGCATCTCGGCTTCAGCGCGCGGACCCTGGCCCGGCGCTGGCGATTGCGCCCCGGACGCTCGACCTGAGCTCCAGCTGCCGCAGCGCTGAGGCGGGGCCGCCGACCGGCACGACGGCTTGCCTGCCGAGCGCCGCGCGGGTGCGCGATCCACGATGGAGGCGCCGGGCACTCGCCTAGTCGCCTGCCTCGGCTTCGAGCTGCAGTCCCCGAGCCAGCACCTGGCCGCCGATCGGTGCGGCGACGCGGGCGCCCTCGCCGCCTTCCACGACGAGCACGGCCACCGCCAGGCGCGGCCGATCGGCCGGCGCGAAACCGACGAACCAGCTGTGCGGGGCGCGGTCTCCGCCGAGCTGGGCGGTACCGGTCTTGCCGCCGATGGCGATTCCGGCCGCATCGGCCGCCGATCGCGCATAGCCATCCTCGGCGCTGATCTGCATGATCCGCCGAACCTGGGCGGCGGTGCCCGGGCCAACGGCGCGCATCCAGGTTCCCCGTTCGTCGGCCATGCCAGCCCAGCGCTGACCGGGAACGTCGGCCAGCAGCCAGGGCACCGGCAGGCTGCCGTCGCCGGCCACGGCGGCAGCGACCAGGGCCATCTGCAAGGGCGTCACCAGGGTCTGACCCTGGCCGAAGGCGGCGCTGACCAGCTCGGCCCGCGACATGGGCAGGTCGGGGCTGAGCTGGCCGCTGGCGAGGGGGAGCGGGAAGGGCGGGGCGGACTCGATCCCGAATCGGCGCGCGAAAGCCCGGAAGCGCACCTCGCCCAGCTCGTCACCCAGGCGGGCGAAGGTCAGGTTGCAGCTGTAGCCGAAGGCGTGCGCCAGATCGAAGCGCACCAGGCCCGGCGGGTTGTTGCCGCAAGCGACCGGGAATCCGTCGAAGGACGCCTCCGCGTCGCCGTCGGCGAAGACCTGGTCGGGGCTGGTCAAGCCCTCGTCCAGCGCCGCCGCGAGGGTGATGACCTTGAACACGGATCCGGGCGTGTACAGGCCCTGGGTGGCACGGTTGAGCAGCGGGCTGGTGGGATCGTCGCCCACGCCGCCCGCGTCGAGATCCTCGGGATCGAAGGTCGGCAGGCTGACCAGGGCGCGCACGGCACCGCTATCCACGTCCAGCACCACCACGGCGCCCTCACGGTCGCCGACCAGCTGGGCGGCGTAGGCCTGCAGCTCGGCGTCGAGGCTGAGCTGGACGTCATGGCCGCGCTGCGCCCGGTGCAGCACCCGCGAAGCCAGGAGCTGGCGGACCGAAAGGCCCAGGTCGCCGCGCAGCGCCAGGTCGTAGGCCGCCTCGGCGCCTCCGATACCGTAGGTGACGCGCGTATCGCCCCCGGCCCCGTAGCGCCAGGTCTGGAAGCCGACCACCGGTGCGGCCGCCGGATAGGGATAGGCGCGTCGCGAGGCCTCCGCTTGGCGGGGGTCACCGTCCTCGCCGGATGGCGATGGCCGCGTCTCGGCCAGCACCCGGCCGGCGCGGTCGAGGATTCGACCGCGCGCGATCCGGCGGTCGAAGGTGATGCGGCGCGTGTTGTCCGGCCGGGCGGCCAGGCCGTCGGCGCGGACGAAGCCCCAGTAGAAGGTCATGCCGATCAAGAGGGCATAGGCCAGCAGCAGGCCGCCGGCAAGTCGCGCCGCGGCGGTGGCCAGGGTATCGCTCATGCCGCTTCCGCGCTGAGCCGCAGCAGCAGGCCAACCGCCGCCGCGCTGGTGACGATCGACGTGCCGCCGTAGGACAGGAACGGCAGCGTGATGCCGGTGAGCGGGATGAGCCGCAGGACACCGCCGATGATCACCAGGGCCTGGACGCCGAGGCTCAGGGCCAGGCCGCCTGCCAGGAGCTGGGCGTAGGGCGTTCGCGCCAGGATCGCCACCCGGAAGCCGCGCAGCACCAACAACGCATAGAGCAGGACCAGGGCGGCGGCGCCGGCCAGGCCGAGCTCCTCGACCAGGGCGGCGTAGACGAAGTCGGTGTGCACGGCCGGGATGCTGGTCGGGGCGCCCAGGCCGATCCCGGTGCCCGTCACGCCGCCGGCGGCGATCGCCATCAGCGCTTGGATCAGCTGGTAGCCGCCGCCCTGCGGATCGCTCCAGGGGTCGAGCCAGAGCGCGATTCGCTGTTGCACGATGGCCAGCCGCTCGAAGAGCAGCCAGGAGCCACCGGCGAAGACGGCCAGGCCGCCGACGACGTAGGCCGCGCGCAGGCTGGCCAGATAGAGCATGCCGAGGGTGGTGCAGAACAGCAGCAGGGCCGCACCCAGGTCACCCTGGACGGCCAGGAGCGCCAGGCAGGCGCCCAGCACCACCGCCAGGGGTGCCACGTAGCCCAGCGGCATCAGTCGAAGCGGGCCCAGGCGGATCGAGCTCTCGACCAGCAGCTCCTGCTTGTCGGCCAGATAGCCGGCCAGGAAGATGACCAGGAGCAGCTTGAGCAGCTCGGCCGGCTGGAAGACCAGCGGCCCCAGGCCCAGCCACAGCTCGGGGCCACCCGAGACCGGGCTGCGACCGAAGACCAGCGTCAGGCCGACCAGGGCCAGTCCCAGGCTCGCCCAGGTGTAGCGGTAACGGCGAAGCAGGCGCCAGGGCAGGGGCGCATGGCAGGCCAGGCCGACGATGGCCGCGCCGAGCAGCAGCCAGGTCAGCTGGCGGCTGGCCAGCGCCGGCGCGAGCCGCTGCTGCAGCGCCAGGCTCAGGCCCATCAGCACCAGCAGCACGGGCAGGACGATGGGGTCGGCCCGCCAGCCACGCAGCAGGAGCGCCAGGTGCAGCACGACGAAGAGCCCGATCAGGGCCAGCGGTGGCATCAGTCCGGCCGCGCGGATGCCTTCCGGCTGCAAGAGCTGCAAGGGCAGCGCGGCCGCCAACGTCACGCCGGCGGCCAGGGCCAACAGCAAGGCTTCGTCGACGCGCTGGAGCAGTCGGCCCAGCCGAAGGGACATCGATCAGCCCTGGCTGGAGACGAGGCGCAGTCGGATCTCGCCCAGCTGGACGACGTCGCCCGAACGCAGGAGCGCGGGTTGTCCCGCTTCGATGCCTCGCCCGTTGACCCGGCTGCCGTTGGTGCTGTCCAGATCCTCGATCCACCAGGCGCCGTCGCGGAGGTTGAGAACGGCGTGCCGACCCGAGACCGTCGGGTCGACGAAGACGATCTGGTTGTCCAGATCGCGGCCGATCGCGGCGACCGGAGGCAGCGGAAAGGCGGTTCCCGGCGGTCGGTCCGAGCTGCCGCCCGCCAGGACGATGAGCCGTGCGCCCGGAAGCTCGGTCCGCAGATCGGCGCGTCGAAGCCGCGCCTGTCGCAGCTCGCGCCAGAGCAGGAGCGCGACCGCGGCGATGAAGGTGTACAGCAGGATCAAGAGCAAGGCGCGGGCGAAGAACAGCTGGGACTCGGCCGCGCTCAAGGCTTCTCTCCGCGTCCGGGCCCGGATCCCGCCTCCGACCTCGCATCGACGGCCTCGAGGTGGAGCACCTGCTCGCCCAGCTGCAGGCGGTCGCCGCCGCGCAGGACGCTGGTCGTCACCCGATGGCTGTTGACGAAGGTGCCATGGGTGCTGCCCAGGTCCTCGACCGACCAGTTCTCGCCGCGGCGGCTCAGCCGCGCGTGATGGCGCGAGACCGAGGCCGCGTCCAGGATCAGGCCGTTGTCCAGGGCCCGACCGATGCTCAGCTGCTCCAAGCCGCTCAGGGCGATGCGTCGCTGGCCCAGCACCAGCTCCAGGCTTCGGTCGGCAACCGCTGAGGTCGAGGCATCCGGCAGCGGCATGGCCTGCGTGTGCTGGCCGCTCTCGCCCAGCACCACGCCGCGGCGGTCGACCAGATCCGACTCGACCCGCATGCGGTCGGTGCGCAGGCCGGGGTCGGCCAGCAGGGTCACCCGCACGCGGCCGACGAAGTGCAGCTCGGCCTCGCGGGCGCGGGAGGCCAGATGGCCGGCCAGCTCCTCTTCGAGCCCGGATTCGAACGAGGCGAAGCGCGACAGCGTCTCGGGCGCGAGGTAGACCCGGAAGTTGTTCGGGACGTAGACCCGTCCGGCGCCGACGGTGCGTTGGTCCTCCATGTGCTCCGCCAGCCGTCGCGCCAGGTCGACCGGCTGGGTGCGCGCTCCCAGCAGTTGGCCGAGCCGCTCCTCGAGCAGCTGACGCAGCGTCGCCTCGAAACGCCGAATGGCTTGTCGCATGATCGCGATTATACCGGCGCGGAAGACCGAGGGTCCACCCGAGCGCGCCGAGCTGCTCTCGCCCGACCGGGTCGGGCGCGCTATCCTCAAGCCCATCATGACCGCCCGTCTTCCGATTGCCCAGCTGCTCGACCTCGGCGCCCTCGACTGCGCCCGGGGTCTGCTGGTCTTTCTGGCGATCGTCGCGCCGATCTATCTGGTGATGCGGTCGCTGGTCCGATTGACGCGCATTCGGTACGGCTTCGTGGAGGACCCGGTGGACGATGGCCCCGAGCTGCGAATCTGTCAGCGTTGTGGCAACACGGTGATGGAGCTCGACTTCCAGCACTGTCCCTACTGCGGTCTCGCGCTGCCGGTCCCGACCGTGCCCCGTCCGGCCGAGCCGCCGCTGGACGGCCCGAAGCCCGACGCTCCGGGCGCGCCCTGAGATGGCCTCGCCCTGCGTTCGGATCGGTGCCATGGCCGATGGGGCTTGCCATGCCCCCGGCCTCAACTATAATCGCCGCCCATGATCCCCCAACGCCGCAGCTCGCGCCTGGGCGCCGTCCTCCGCGATCTGATCGAGGCGGTCGTGCTGGCGGCCGTGCTCTTCCTCGTCCTGCAGTTCACGCTGCAGAACACGATCGTGGAGGGGGCCAGCATGGAACCCAACCTGGTCGATCGGCAGTGGCTGCTGGTCAACAAGGTGGCCTACCGACTCGGCGAGCCCGAGCGCGGCGACGTGATCGTCTTCCATGCCCCCGATCAGCCGGGCAAGGACTTCATCAAGCGCATCATCGGGCTACCGGGCGAGACCATCCGCATCCAGGACGGACGCGCGACGGTCGATGGCGAGGCCTTGGACGAGCCTTGGGCTCCGCGCTGGGACGCGTCCAACTACGGTCCCTACACCGTACCGGCCGACCAGTACTTCGTGCTGGGCGACAACCGGATGCGGAGCAACGACTCGCGGACCTGGAACGGTGCCGGCGGAGGGCTGGAGGCGGAGCAGATCGTCGGCAAGGCCTGGTTGAGCGTCTGGCCGCGCGAGACCTGGGGGCCCGTCCGAGCCGATGCGCCGGGCCCCGCGCGCGGCCTCTTCGAACCGCCCGTCGCGAGCCCCTAGCCGTGCGCGTCACCGTGCTCGGCGCCAGCCCCGTGCGCCCCAACCCCGGCCAGGCCTGCACGGGCTATCTGCTGGACGCCGGCTCCCGGCGCTACCTGTTGGACGCGGGCAGCGGCGTCATCGGCCAGCTGCTGCAGCACGCTCGACTCGAGACCCTGGATGCCGTGTTCCTCTCGCACGCGCATCCGGATCACTGCTTGGACCTGATCTGCCTGCGTCAGTCGATGGCCTACGGCCCGGATGCGCCGCGGGAGTCGCCGCTGCCGGTCTACGCCTCGCGCGATGCCATCGGGGTCTTGGAAGCGCTTGGCGCCGTCTTCGAGCCGGAGGGATTCTGGTCGGGCTGGGTCGTCTGGCACGCGCTGGAGGCATCCAGCCAGCTGCGCCTGGACGATCTCGCGATCCGTTTCCATTCGACCCGGCACTACCGCGAGTGCCTGGCGATGCGCTTCGAGCAGTCGGGGCGTTGCCTCGTCTTCGGAGCCGACGGAGGCCCGCAGGCGAGCCTGGCCGAGTTTGCGTCGGGCGCCGACCTGCTCATCGCCGAAGCGACCCTCGATCGACGCGAACGTCAGCCGGATGCCTGGGGCCACCTCAGCGCATACGAGGCGGGCTTGCTCGCCGCCACGGCCGGCGCCAAGCGGCTGTTGCTGACCCATTACTTCGAGAGCGATGGCGGCGACCTCCTGCTCGATGCGGCGCGCCAGGCATGCGCGATCCCGGTCGAGCTGGCGCGCGAAGGAGCGGTCCTGGATGTCTGATCCTCTGGACGGACGCGGCGTCTTGGCGCGTCAGGCGGCGCTTCCGCCCGATCGGCGGGTGGTGGTGACCGGAATCGGCGTCGTCACTTCGCTCGGCCAGAACCTGCAGCAGTTCTGGTCCAACCTCCGCGCCGGCCGAAGCGGCGTCACGGCCGTCGATCGCTTCAACGCTCGCGCCTATCCGACCTGGATCGCGAGCTACGTCAACGACTACGCGCCGCCCGAGTTCGTGGATGGTCGCGAGCTGCGTCGGATGGCGCGCTTCAGCCAGTTCGCCTTGTCGGCCGGCTATCAGGCCCTGGCCGACGCCGGGCTCGGCCATGCCCTGGAGGATCCGCGCGCCGGCGTCTGCATGGGCACGGCGGTCGGTGGCCTCGACGTCACCGAGGAGACCGTCGATCTGATGCGGGCGCGCGGCGGCATGCGCATCTCGCCCTTCTACATCGTCACCTCGCCCTGCAACATGGCGGCTTTCCACCTTGCCGCCGAGTTCCGTCTGCTGGGCTACAACAACACCTGCGTCACCGCCTGCGCGGCCGGCACCCAGGCCATCGGCGAGGCGGCCCAGGTCATCTTGCGCGGCGACGCCGATACCATGCTCGCCGGCGGCACCGAGGCCGGGCTCTGCGAGCTCTCGGTGGCCGCCTTCTCGGTCGGCAAGGCCTTCTCCCGGCGCAACGACGAGCCCGAGCGTGCCAGCCGCCCCTTCGACATCGATCGCGACGGATTCGTCGGAGGCGAGGGCGCCGGCCTGGTGGTGCTCGAGCGGCTCGACCTGGCCCGGGCGCGCGGGGCTCGGATCCATGCCGAGGTGCTGGGCTACGGCGCGTCGAACGATGCCTTCCATCGGATCGCACCGGATCCCAGTGCCGCCGGCGCGGTGCGTGCCATGCGAGCGGCATTGCACAGCGCCGGCATTGGTCCCGAGGCGGTGGACTACATCAACGCGCATGCCACCAGCACGCCCTTGGGCGACATCGCCGAGACCCTGGCGATCAAGCAGGTGCTCGGAGAGCGGGCCCGAACGGTCCCGGTCAGCGCCACCAAGAGCATGATCGGCCACCTCTTTGGTGCCGCCGGCGCGGTCGAGGGGATCGCCACCATGATGGCCTTGCGCGACGGCGTGCTCCCGCCCACCATCAACCTGGAGACGCCCGATCCGGAGTGCGACCTGGACTATGTGCCGAATCGGTCGCGCGAGGTCGAGATCGCGGTGGCGCTGTCCAACTCCTTCGGTCTGGGCGGTCAGAACGCGGTGGGCGTCTTCGGCCGCTACGATGGCGAAGGCGCGCGTGGGCGCAGCTTCGAGCACGGCACGGACGGCGCGTGAGCGCTCCGGCCCGCGATTCCGACGCCGAAGCCGACGGGTCGACCCTGCCGATCTTCAGCCGCGCCAGCCTGGCCAGGCAGGACGGTGATCGGCGACCGGCGCTCGTGGCGTGCCGGGGGCTGGTCTACGACGTCTCCGCCAGCCCGGAGTGGCGAGGGGGGCTGCATCGCGGTCTGCATTGGGCGGGTCAGGACCTGACGGATCAGCTGGCCGAGGCGCCTCACGGCATCGAGGCCTTGATCGGCCATCCGGTCGTCGGCCGCTATCGGGAACCCGACGAGCGCTCGTCGGAGGGCCGCTAGGGCTGCGGCGGGTCGGTCGGCCGAGGCGCCAGCGTCGGATCGGCCGGCCGCGGGTCCTTGGGCGCCGGCGGGAGGGCTGGCTCGGGCTGACGCCGGATCGACAGGTCCGGGCTGGGCTCGGGCGCCGGCGCGACCGGCGGCGCCTCCCAGGGGGCCGGCGCCGGCGTCGGGTAGACCGGCCGCGGCGCCAAGGTCGGGTCGGGCGGCCGGGTTGCCTTGACCCATGGACTCTCCGGCACGGGCGTGAACCAGACGGCCGTCGCCTGGCCCGGTACGCCGGGAGCCGACTGTCGGGTCGCTGCGGCGGGAGCGGACGGAACCGGCGGCAACTGGACCGGCGGTTTGCTCCGCCAGACGATGGTGGGGACGTAGAGCGCCTGTCCGGCCAGGATCCGCTCGCCGAGCAGGCAGTTGGCGCTGGCCAGGACCCGGGTCTCGGTACCGGTGCGACCGGCGATGCCGCTCAAGGTGTCGCCGGGCTGAACCGTGTAGGCGTACCAGCCGGCGGGCACCGGGCAGCCCACGACCGGAAGCGACGGAGCGGCCGGGAGCGGCGCCGAAGCCCAATCGCTGCTGAAGCTGACCACCGGGGCCGCCGGAGCGGTCGGCTCCGCCAGCCCGACGCTCCAGCTCACGCTGCGGATCTCGGCCGGCTGACCGAGGTACACCGTGCTGACGTAGGCGCCGTCGGGCCAGGCGCCCGACTCGGGCAGCATCGGCAGGTCCTCACGGCCCTCGCCCTCGTGCCGGCGCTCGGCTTCGAACAGCACCTCGCCCGCGGCATCGACGGTGCGGACGCGGACGAGCGTGTCCTGCATCCGCGCATGGTCGTAGCTCAGGAAGACCACGGCGGTGCCGGATGGGAAGGCCTCGACCGGCTCGCCGGCCGGCCGCAGGGCGGTGTTGATCCGTGTCAGCGCCGGCCCCTCGCCGGCGCTGCCCATGAAGGTGCCGAAGGGCGGCGCGGCCGCGAGATAGGTCCCCAACGCCAGGATGTCGCCCGAGGCGCTGCGGCCGCCCTCGTCGACCGTCAGGCTGCCGCTTGGCGTCCAGATCAGCCGCTCGAGGTCGAGGCGCAGCAGGTCGAGGCTCACGCCGGCACTGTAGCGCGGCTGGATCGGCAGCTCGAGCACCAGGCGCGCCGGGCCGAGCAGCGCCAGGTCGCCGGGCGCCAGGTCCACGGCTGCCAGCGGCAGGCGACCGGCCGGTGCGGAGGCCGGCAGGCCGTCGGCCTTGCCGATGCAGGTCAGCTGCAGTGGGGTCGCCTCCACCAGGGCATCGCTCGGGACCAGGAGCTGGCTGTTGCCGCATGCCCTGAGCCGGCCGCCGTAGGCAGGCTCGACCAAGGTCGGTGGCGCGGCTGGCAAGAGGGCCACGAAGCCCAGGTCGGCACCCTCGCCCAGGACGCGCGCCGGCCGGCTTGCCGGCACGTAGCCCTCGGCCGGACCGGCGATCAGGGTGTAGGCGCCGGGGGGCACGGAGTCGAAGCGAAACTGCCCGTCGGGCAAGGTGATGGTGCGACGCCCGAGCTCCAGCAGGGTCATGCCGCCGTCACGCACCGGAAGGCCGGTCTGGCCGTCGATCAAGCGCCCCACCACGATGCCCGGACCGGGGCCGCCGCGCTCGGCGGCTCCCGCCATGCTGGCGCCCGGCAGGGCCGCGACCGCCTGGCCCGTCGCCAACGGCGTCCTGGCGGGTAGTGCCGTGTCGCGGTCGGTCCCCAGGCGCAGCGCCTCGCGTCCGGCGAGCACCGCGAAGGTGGCGACCGCCATCAAGGCCAGCGTGAGCGCGGTCTGCCGGAGGGGCGTGCGGGGCGGTGGGTTCGAGGCCATGCTTGGCTCCTCGTCTGGAGCCGCGGTATCGCGACCGCGTTCTCGTCGGCGTCCTAAACATTAGTGTAACTCCGATGCCGGATAGCCGCAAAGACTCACCGGGTGCTCATGATCTCGCCGTATCGAATGGGGCGGCCGCTGCGTTTGATAAGCCGATTGTGCTTACAGCGTGTAAGACTCCGCGCCGGCCCATGCTATCATCCGTTGCCGACGGCGCCACGCCGGTCGCGAGCCCTGCGCCGCCACGCCCACACCGTTTCGGGACATCCATCGCCATGAGCCAACCCAACCGCGCCGAACTGCCTGCCTTCAAGCTGGACCAGCAGGGGCTTGCCCGCGTCTTCGGCGAGCTCGAGGCGGCCGTCATGGATGCGGTCTGGTCGCTCGAAGCCGCCACCGTGGCCGAGGTCTGCGCTCGGCTCGGCCAGGACGCCAACTACAAGACGGTGACGACGGTCATGAACCGACTGGTGGCCAAGGGCGCGCTGCGGCGCCGGCACACCTCGTCCCGAGCCTTCGTCTACAGCGCATCGGAGAGCCGAGCCGCCTTCGAAACCCGGCTCTCGCGCCGGGTCGCCGAGGGCCTGCTGCGCGACTTCGGCGCGCTTGCGGTGGCCCAGTTCGTGGATGCCATGGATGCGGTCGACCCGGAGCTGCGGGCCCGGCTGGAGACCATGGTCAAGTCGGCCCGAGATGCCGCGGAGCCGCAGGCATGAGCGGGCGCTATCGGAGCCGGGCCGACGGACCGCTGTTGGCGCTGCTCGGGCTCAGCCTGGCCTTCGTCGTCGCGCAGGGATGGTTCGTCGCCCGCCAGACCCTGCCCTACGCGCCGCTGGTCGCCTGCCAGACCTGGCTGGCCACCTGGCTGGCGCGCCTGACCAACCTCGGCGTTCTCTTGCCCGCGGCCACGATCGCCGTCAGCCTCCTGGCCGCCCTGCTGGCGCTTTGCCACCAGGTCTGGGTGACCCGCCGGGTGCTTCGCCGCACCCTGGCCGAGGTCCAGCCGGCGGGCCCTCGCCTGACGCGCATCGCCGCCGAAGCTGGCTTGAGCGGCCGGGTCGATCGCGTCTCGGATTCGGCGGCCTTCACCTTCTGTCACGGCCTGTGGCGGCCCCGGGTCTGCATCAGCGACGGGCTGGTCGAGCTGCTCGACGACGCCGAGCTGCTGGCCGTGCTCGACCACGAGGCCCATCACGGCCGCCACCGCGATCCGCTCAAGATCCTGCTCGGCCGCAGCCTGG
>JACKBJ010000029.1 GCA_020634625.1 Caldilineae bacterium
TCGAGCACCTGGTCGACCGTGCTCAGCAGCGCGTCGGCCTGGGCGAGCAGGGCGACCGGATCGATCGCGGCCTCGCTGCGCACGACGTCGTCGAGCGTCCGGACCAGGGCCTGGGTCTGGTAGAGCGCCGTCGCCGGCTCGTCGAAGAGCTCGCGCAGGTAGGCCGCCTCCTCGTAGCGGCCGGTGATGCGGAACACGTTGTACATCCGTTTGGCGGCCTTGCCGTAGTTCAGGTCCTTCGTCACGTACTTCTGGATCTCGCGCTCGAGATCCTCGACGTAGGTGTCGAGGGCATCGGCCGCGAGGTGCCGGGCCAGCTTCGCGAAGATCGGCACCGACTCGGCGTCGAGGTAGACCTCCTGGAAGTAGGGGTCGAGGTAGCCATCGAGCGGGTGCACCGAGCCGTCCGGCGCCTCCCAGGTGACGTCGAGCATGTTGCTGGCGTTTGCCAGCGCTCCGCGAACCGGGTCGGCGATGACCCAGTCGAGCTTGCACCAGCCGGGGTCGAGCGCGGCCACCTCCCAGGCGATGGCGTCGGGCCGGCCGTCCGGCGTGAAGCCCTCCAGGCGGCCGGCCTCGACGTCCGCCGGCGTCCAGGCGATCGGCGCGCCGGCCTTCAGGGTCTTGCCGCCGAGCACGATGTCGCGCGGGCAGGTGCCGAACTTCACCTCGATGAGCTGATGGGTGTCGCCACGCCGCGTCGCGAGCGCCTTGTCGCGCAGGATCTCGGCCAGGATCCCGCAGGCGGCCTCGCGCGTCGGCGCGATGAGGTTCACGCGCTCGAAATAGTCGCAGTCGCCCGGGAAGGTCTGGATCTTCGACTGGGCGGCCGAGCCGGACAGCGCCAGCGCCGTCTCGACGCGACCGGGCTGGTCCTCGAACTCGACCAGCCGTCCGATCCGCCGGTAGTACGCGAGCTGCCGCGCGTCGAAGTCGAGCAGGCTGGTCCGGTGGCCGAACACGCCGCTGCGCACGTCGACCGCCACGTCGTCGCCGGAGGCCTCGACGGCCATCGCGCTCAACCAGCGCAGCGCCGCCGGCTCGTCGATCTCGACGCCCAGCCGCCGCGCCGATTCGATGATCCGTCGCAGGTCCTCGGACGGGGTCAGGTCGTGGGGGTTCGTCATGTCGTCGCTCCTTTGCGGTCCGCCCGTTCGGCCAGGATGTGCCGCATGAGATGGGCCTGATACCGGGCGTCCTCGCCGGCGTGGTGCGTCAGCGGGGATGCGATGCCGTAGCGCGCGGCGACGCGATCCAGGCCCGTCTCCTGCCAGGCGCAGCCGGTCACGCCCATGTACAGGGCCTTCAGGTCGAGCGCCGCGTGACCGAAGGGGTTGCGCCCGAGGCAACGCCAGAAGCCGGCGTTGACGAACATCCAGTCGAAGGCGACGTTGAAGCCGACCATGACCGGCTGCCGCGGCGGCGGCGTGACCTCGCGCAGCCAGGCTTCCAGATCCGCCATCGCCCGTTCGGGCGGGGTTCCCGAGGCCCGGAGCGCGTCCATCGAGAGGCCGCTCACGGCCAGCGCCTCGGGGAGGACGCGGTCGCTCGTCGGCCGCAGCTCGACGTAGAAGGCGCGGTCCGGATCGGCGACGAGGCAGGCACCGAGCGAGAGCATGGCGTAGGCGCCCGGCTCGGGGCCGGCCGTCTCGACGTCGACGGAGACCAGCGTCGGATCGACACGTAGGTCCATGGCGGATCGGACTCCGGAAACGGGCGTCGGCGCGGGTGGCGGCGCTGGCATCGGCGCGGGCCTCGCGGCCGCCGTGCGCGGCGCCCAAGAGGGTACAGGATGCCGGGCGGCCGCAACAAGCGGGGCGGCACGAAACGCCCACCCCGCCGGGAGCCGGCGGTTAGCCCGTCGCCACCCGTAGACCGGTGCCATGGCCGCGGTCGCCCGGACGCGCGTTGCTGCGGGTGAGCGCGAGGGTGTTGGATCGATGATAGTGCCAGGCACCGCCGCGCGACACCCGCTGCATGTCGATCGATGCCTCGGTTGCCTCGCGGCCGTCGCCGGCGTCATAGGGGTAGGGGAAGCCGGTGGTGGCCTGATCCAGACCAAAGGCGCTGGAGGTTTGCTCGCCGATGTTGCCGATCATGTCACAGAGCCCCTCCGGCGTGTCGCCGTCCGGGAAGACCCCGATGGGCGTCGTCTGCCGGATGTGGGTCTCGGCCGTGTTGCCTCGCAGGCGGTCGAAGGTATCGCCATAGGCGTAGCGCCGGCCGGCCGCTCCGCGAGCGGCGGCCTCCCACTCGACCTCGGTCGGCAGGCGGAGCACCATCCCCGCCTGCTCCGACAACCAGCGCAGGTACGCCCGCGCCTCGTACCAGGAGATGCCGACCACGGGCTGCGCGGGTCGGTTGAAACGCTCGTCACGCCAGTATTCCGGTTCGGTGAGCCGGCCTCCGGGGTAGAGCTCGGCCAGGTGCGCGTCCAGCTCCTCCGCGCTCATCGCGAGGCGCTTCTGGCCGCGCGCGTACATCTCCTCGTCCCAATTGCCGGCGGCCAGCAGCTCGTCCATCCTCTCGGGCCGCTTGCGGCAGTAGGCGACGAACCAGCGCACGCCGGCATGGGCGTTGGCGGCGGTGTTCTCGCCCCGCCTCCAGGCGCGACCGGCCTCGGTATCCCACCAACGCTCGTCCTCGTAGCCGCCGGCCGCTTGGAAGCAGGCCCACTCCGCGTTGGTCACCGGGAACTGCCCCAGGGCGAAGCGCGCGATCAGGACCTCGTGACGCGGCGTATGATCGGTCCAGGTCCCCTGCGGGCTCGTGACCGGCTCGTCGTCCCCGATGGGATAGCTGCCTGCCTCGATCTCGATCAGGGGGGGCAGCAGGTACTCGCCATGCGGCCCAACGCGCCGCTCGAAACGGGGATCACCCAGCACCCCCAGCGCGTGGCCGCAGGCGATCCGATCGCGCAGCTCGGCCTCCGGGTCGCGGCTGCGCGCGACGAGCGCCCAGCGCAGCTCGTCCAGCAGGTCCGCGGGCAGCAGCGGCAGCAGCTCCGGCTGGGCCGCCGCGCGACCGGCCAGGGCCAGGTTGGTCGCCATCACCCCGCGCAGGAAGCTGGGCGGGTCCTCCGTCATCGTCGCCGCCAGGATCGTCGTCTCCTCCCAGCCGGTGCCCGGCAGCGGCGGCAGCGGGTCCGCCGGGTCGAGACGGTCGATCACCTCGTCCACGCTCGGGGAGATCTCGGCGGCTCGCCACGCGACACGCACGAGCTCGGGGTCGGGCTCGCGCGCCAGGGTCCGGGCGGCGAAGTACTCCTGGATCAGCTGGTGGAAGAACATGAGCTCGCCGGCCGCCTCGTCCTCGTCCAGCACCGCCAGGGCCTCGCCGGCGGCCACGATGGCCTCGTCCTCGTCGGAGTCGAGCAGGTCCAGCGCATCGTCGAGGTCGATGCGGACCTGGCTGCGCTCCCCGTCGTCGCGCTCGGCCTGCATGACGTGGGCCAGGCGCGCGAGCATGGGGACGAGGAGCCCTCGCTCGGGCAGGTCGTAGGCCCCTCTCCAGCGCCACTGCGAGACCTGCCGACGATCCCGGCTGGCCAGCAGACCGTCCGACGCGAAGATCGCGCTGCCGCGCTCGAGCTCGCGGCGCAGCGCCTGGCGCACGAAGCTGGTGAAGAGCGCCGCGCGGCCGGTCGGCATCTCGCCCGTGGCCTCGACCTGCTCCACCAGCAGGGCCAGGAAGTACGGGCTGCGCAGGACCTCCAGCTGCGGGCTGTCTTCGAGCACGCGCCAGATCTCGCGCCAGCGACCCGGGCTGTGGACCATCAGGAAGTCACGGACCTGATCGTCGGTCAGCGGCTCGATGCGAACCTGGGGTACCCGCAGGTCGGGCGTGGAGAGCGACTGGCTGTAGTCCAGGCTGCGGCAGGAGAAGACGACGCGCGTCCCAGGGTGGTCGGAGGACATACGGACCAGCCAGTCCTTCCACAGCTGGACCCGCTCGCGGAACGCCGACTCGCCCGCCGAGGGCATCTCGTTGAGGGCGTCGAGCAGGAAGGTCATGCGGCCCTCGGCCAGGAGCGCGTGCAGCGGAGGCAGGTCGGGCGATCGGCTCGACCAATGCTCGGCGAGCCACTCGCCTGGCGGTGGAGGAGGATCGCCGGGTCGTGGCTCCTTGTAGGTGTTCAGCGAGATGAAGAAGGTGTAGCGGTCGTCGGCCCCCGCTTCGCCACGCAGCCCGGCGATGGCCGTGTCGAGCTCCAGCCGCCGCAGCAGCGTCGACTTGCCGCCACCGGGTGGGCCCAGCACGACGATGGCCGGATCCGACGTGGCCGCGAGCAGATCCCTGAGATCCTCGTGGCGCTCCTCGGTTGCCTGCCAGCGGCCCTGGACGGCCTCTTCGCCCTGGTCGATGAGCAGGGTCAGGCCCACGAAGCGGCCATCGAGTCGGTAGCGGGGCTGGCTCCATTCGGCGACCCGACCGAGACGCCACTCGCGCCAGTCGGCCGGTTTGTGGCGGGCCGCGGCGAGGACCTGCTCGGTGGTGAGGACGGCGCCGCTCGAGTCCCGACGCAGCGAGGCCTCGATGACGTCGAGGGTCTCGGGAACGCTGCGGTCGAGCACGAGGCCGGCAGCATCGTCCGGGTCGGCATGGGCTTCCAGCACCTGGATGCGGTCGCGCGCGTCGAGCTCTCCGGCGGTGCGCAGGGGCCGGGCATCGTCCGGGAAGCCGTCGATCACGACCTGGCTGATGCGCTCGGAGTGGCGCAGATCCTTGAGCCGGTGCTCGCCCAGGTCGCGCAACCTGCACCCCTCGGGCAGGCCCGCGGCCTCGACCAGGCGCCGCGTCTCGCGCGAGAGAAGCAGCTGGCCACCGTTGCCCGCGGCCTCGATCCGGGCCACCCGGTTGACCGGCTCACCGAAGTAGTCGCCGTCGCGCTCGGTGGCCCGGCCGGTGTGCAGGCCCATGCGGACGCGGATGGGCGGGAAGCCGTCACCGAAGCAGGACCAGTCCTCGGCGGCCACGGCGCGTTGGGCGGCGACGGCGGCGGCCAGGCCGGCCGGCGCCGTGGGGAAGGCCGCGCAGAAGGCGTCGCCGACGGTCTTGAAGACCTGGCCGGCGTGCGCCTCCACTGCCGAACGCAGCAGGATGTCATGGCGCTCGAGGGCGGCGCGCATGGCGTCGGGGTACTCGTCCCAACGCCCGGTCGAGCCCTCGATGTCGGTGAAGAGGAACGTGACGGTGCCGGTGGGGGGCTGGGACAAGGACTCGCTCTCCGGATCTGGCGGTTGCGGTGTGCAGTACACGCGGGCACCTCGATAGGATGCCACGGGACTTGCCGAGGTGCAGGGAAACCGATGGCGATTCGTTCCGATTGAGGGCAAGGCGAGGACGCTTGTCCTGAGGCCGACCCGAGTCCTCCTCCGATCGGAGGCTGCAACAGGGCGATGGTATAGTGGGGTGCACGGAGCCAGGCCCGATGATGGAGCGGTTGAAGCGGATGAGCCAGATCGACGATCTTCCCCATGTCGTGATCACGAGCCGCGCCGACTGGCGGGCCTGGTTGGTGGCGAACCACAGTCAGGCCGAAGGTGCTTGGGTGGTGACCTACAAGAAGCACTGCGGTGATCGCCACGTGGCCTGGCCCGAGATCGTGCAGGAGTCGCTCTGCTTCGGCTGGATCGACGGCCGCACGCGGCGCGTCGACGAGGACCGCGTCAAGCGACACGTCTCGCCACGCAAGTCAGGCAGCATCTGGAGCGCACTCAACAAGCGGCACGTGGCCGAGCTGCAGCAGAGTGGCCTGATGACCCCCGCAGGGCAGCGCCTGATCGACGCCGCCAAGGCCGACGGCAGCTGGACCTTCCTCGACGACATCGACGCGCTCTTCGAGCCGGACGATCTGCGTGCGGCCCTGGACGCCTCGCCGGCGGCACGGGCCACATGGGACGACACCAAGCCGTCCGACCTCAAGCGTGCGCTCTACCATGTCAAGACCGCCAAACGCCCGGATACGCGGGCGCGACGCATCGAGCAGATTGTCAAGCGGACGGCGCGGGGCGAGTTGCCGGTGTGAGGCCATGGACGAGTCAGGCGAAAGGCTGGGCGTTCGCCGCGAGCTGCACGCCCCACCGGTTCCTCTACAGATATCGGCGATTGGGATCGAGTGCTCCACACGGATCTCCTTGCCGAGCTCGGCATCGATGCCGACCGCGAACTCAGCAAGAAGGTGGTGTCCACGATGTTCGGCCACAGCACCATCGCCATCACCCCCGACACCTACGCTCACGTCATGCCGTCGCTCAAGGAAGACGCGGCGAAGCGCATGGACGACCTCTTCGGTAGTGGTTGAGCCACAGCAACTGGAGCGCACATGAGCCCCAACGTTGCCCAGCTTCACGATCTTGTCTTCACCCACCCAATCACCGGGGAGGAATACGGCCCCATCCGACCATTCCCGCCCGATGAAGAGCCCTCAGTCAATCACAGGCACTGGCGGCCGATTGCCGAAGACTCCTGTGGAAATGCCTTCGTTGTCCACGCCGACGGAAGGGTGGGATTCTGGGGTCACGAGACCGACGAGATCACGCTTCTCGCGCCCGATTGGGAGGCCTTTGCGCAAGGCTGCGGAGAAGGCACCGCCGTGGACTTCGATCCGTCGAAGGTGATCTCGGCGTGGGTGAATCCCAGTTTCGCCAGAGAGCACGGAATCGAGTGCGATGAGGAAGGGTGGATCAAGCGTCCACCGGAGCAGGACTCAAGCACCGATTGCTAGCGACGATCCATGCGAAATCGGCCTTCTCGTCCGCTATTGCCGCTCGGGTTGCTGCAGTAGTTGCTGCAGTAGCGTCATTACGGTCAACCAGCGACCAACCCCGAAACGCCGAAGACCCAGTCATATCAAGATAGGGCGGGTGGGACTCGAACCCACACTGGGGGTTACCCAAGCGGATTTTAAGTCCGCCGCGTCTGCCAGTTTCGCCACCGCCCCGGGGTCGGCCGACACGCGGGTCGGCCGGGCGCGATGATAGAGCGCGCCGAATCGGCCGCCAAGCGGCGTCGGGCCGGCGCGGCCTCGCGGCCGGGAACCGCGCCGGCTCGCGGCATCTCCCCGCCCCGCTATAATGTCGCCATGCTGGTCGAGACCCTCCGCGAGATCGCCGTGCGACCCGTCCGTGCCCGTGCGCCGCGGGACATCGTCGCGCGCCTGCGGCTGGTGCTGCCGCTGGCGATCTTCCTGGTGGTCGTGGTCGAGCAGGCCTGGGAGGCCGTGGCCTACGAGGACTTCAGCACCGGCCAGCGCTTCCTGGTCGGCGTGCTCTTCTACGGCCTGGTCGGCCCGGCCCTCACCTATTGGACCCTCGACTGGATCGTCCGCGCCATCGAAGCCCGCGACGCCATGGAGGCCCGCGCCCACGAAGGCGAGCGCAACCTGGCCTCGATCATCTCCAGCTCGGCCAGCGCCATCTTCAGCGTCGACAACCAGGGCATCGTCCAGACCTGGAACCGCGGTGCGCGGGAGATCTTCGGCTACGCGCCCGAGGAGATCATCGGCCAGCACGTCAGCCTGCTGGTGCCCGAGAGCCTGCGTCAGCGCGGCGACCTGGCCATCATCCGCGACAAGCTGCTGGACCGCGGCTTCGTGCGCGGCTACCACACCCGACGCCTGACCAAGGCCGGCCGCGAGGTCCACGTCGACCTCACCGAGACCCTGCTGCGCGACGAGGCCGGCCGCCTGCTCGGCTCCTCGGTCATCCTGCGCGACGTCTCCGACCGGGTCGAGGCCGAGACGGCCGTGCGCAAGCTCAACCGCGAGCTCGAGGGCCGCGTGGTCGAGCGCACCCGGCAGCTGCAGAGCCTGACCGAGGAGCTGCGGGCCAAGAACGCCGCCCTGAGCGCCGCCAACGCCGAGCTCAAGCAGCTCGACGCGCTCAAGGACGAGTTCGTCAGCCTGGTGAGCCACGAGCTGCGCGCGCCCCTGACCAACATCAACGCCTCGACCGAGCTGATGCTGCTCTCGGTCGAGGACCCCAAGCAGCGCGGCAAGCTCGAGATCATCGGCCACGAGGCCTCGCGCCTGACCCGCATGGTGCAGAGCGTGCTCGACGTCAGCCGCATGGAGGCCGGCCGCCTCGACCTGCTCACCGCGCCGGTCGAGGTCGATCGGCTCTGCCAGATGGCGATCGACCGCCACCTGCCCGCCGGCGAGCCCTACCGCATCGCCGTCGCGCCCGACACGCCGCCGGTGCTGGCCGACGAGGACCGGGCCCTGCAGGTCCTGGGCAACCTGGTCTCCAACGCCGCCAAGTACTCGCCCGCCGGCAGCCGCATCGATCTGGACGCCCGCCCCGCCCCCGGCGGCCAGGCGGTGCTCTTCACCGTCGCCGACCGCGGCATGGGCATCCCGCCGGACGAGCTGCAGCGCATCTTCGAACGCTTCCACCGCGTCGAACGCCACGATGCCCGCGAGACCTATGGCCACGGCCTGGGCCTCTACATCGCCCGCAAGATCGTCGAAGCCCACGGCGGCCGGATCTGGGTGGAGAGCACCCCCGGCATCGGCTCGACCTTCATGTTCACCCTGCCCCGCGCCCCGGAGGAGCCATGAACGACCCCCGACCGTCCCGCATCCTGGCCATCGACGACGACGGCAACCTCATCCGCCTGCTGGCCGAGTCGCTCGAGGGCGCCGGCTATGACGTCATGTCGGCCACCAACGGCCTGGACGGCATCAAGCAGCTCTACACCAACCGTCCCGACCTGGTCATCCTCGACGTCATGATGCCGCGCATGGACGGTTGGGAGACCCTCAACCGCATCCGCGAGATGTCGGACGTGCCGGTGATCATGCTCACCGCCCGCGACGCCGAGGCCGACCGCCTGCGCGGCTTCGAGCTGGGCGTCGACGACTACGTCACCAAGCCCTTCTCGCTGGCCGAGCTCAACGCCCGCGTGCGCGCCGTCCTGACCCGCGCCGCCAAGGCCCGCAGCGACGGCACCCCGCCGCCGCAGGTGGTGGGCGACCTGGTGATCGACTTCGGCTCGCGCCGCGTGCTCAAGGCGGGCGACGTGCTGCAGCTGACCCCGACCGAGTACCGCCTGCTGGCCGCCCTGGCCGAGAACAGCGGCCGCACGCTCAGCCACGAGCAGCTGCTCGAGAAGGTCTGGGGCGCCGAGTACGTCGACGAGCCCGGCTACGTCAAGCGCTACATCTGGTACCTGCGGCAGAAGATCGAGGACGATCCCTCCGAGCCGCGCTACGTCGAGACCGTCCGCGGCTTCGGCTACCGCCTGGCCAAGAGCTGAAGGAGCCCGCGATGCGCCCCCTGTCCCGCCTGCACCCCTTCCAGGACACCTCCTCGGTGGCGCCCCGGCTGCTCGCCCTGGTCCTGGCCGGCTGCCTGGCCCTGGCCTCCGGCGCCGGCCAGGCGGCCCGCGCCCAGTCCGGCGGCTACGTCCTGGCGGATACCTGGTCCAGCGCCTCGGGCGACCTCAGCCCCGATGCCTGGCCCACCGTCAGCGGCCTCGACCTGGCGCCCGACGGCCGGATCTTCCTGGCCGAGCGAAGCCAGGGCCGGCTGATCCTG
Organism: Caldilineae bacterium; assembly: GCA_020634625.1. GTDB lineage: Bacteria > Chloroflexota > Anaerolineae > Epilineales > Epilineaceae > JACKBJ01. The sequence goes on from JACKBJ010000029.1 coordinate 9,540, forward strand.
ATCGAGCCCGGCCTCGAGCCGCGCGAGCTCAAGCCGGCGCCCGACTACGACAACGGCCTGCTGCGCCCCGGCCACCTGGCCGTCGACGCCGATGCCGGCCGGCTCTACGTCGCCGACCCCGCCCTGAACGAGCTGGCGGTCTTCGACCTCTCCGGCAGCCGCCTGGCCAGCTGGCCCAACATCAAGGCCGCCGCCGGCGTGGCCGTCGCCCCCGGCGGCGACGTGCTGGTGGCCTCGGCCGAGACCGGCGAGCTCTTCCTCTACTCGCCCGACGGCTTCCGCCTGCAGACCTGGCGCGTGGTCGCGCCCGGTGGCCCGGCCGACCTGCTGGCCGGCGTCGACGCCGGCCCCGACGGCCGCATGTACGTCGTCGACGGCCGTGCCGAGACGATCCACGTGCTGCGCCCGGACGGCTCGCGCGCCTCCGACATCACCGTCGATGCCGGAGGCGGCACGCTCAGCGACATCGCCGTCGACCAGCCCAGCCCGACCGGCAACCCCGTCCGCTTCTGGGTGGCGGCCTCCAACCGCCTCTACTACCAGGACACCCGCGGCGGCGACTGGACCAGCACCGGCACCGTGCGCGCCTTCGCCGTCGCCCTGCAGGCCGCCGTGGGCGTGGTCGTCTCCGAGCCGGGCCGCAGCCTGCTGGGCTCGCGCGTCGCCCGCTACAGCTACATCCCTGGCAACGGCATCCCCCTGCCCGAGCAGCGCTGGGGCAAGACCCTGCTGCGGGCCGGCCTGCTCGACGGGCCCGAGGTGGTCGGCGCCGGCGCCGACGACGGGGTGCTGGTGCTCGACCGCGGCGACCGGGTGCAGCGCTTCGCGCCCGACGGCAGCGAGGTGCGCCAGCTGGCGCCGGGCAACCTCGGCCCGCTGGCGGTGGCCGCCGCGCCCGACGGCACGCTCTTCGTGACCTCGGGCACCCGTCTGAGCGCCTACCGGCCCCAGGGCCAGACCTGGAGCCAGAGCTGGACCGACACCGTCGCGCCGCCCGGCCGCACCGACAGCCAGGCCGTGGCGATGGTCTACAGCCCGACCGCGAACGCGGTCGTGCTGCTGGACACCCTGCAGGAGCGCCTGCGCTTCTTCGCCGCCGACGGCAGCCGCGGCTCGGCCATCGCCCTGACCGGCGCCGACCCGACGGCCGTCTGGGCCGACCTGGCCGTCGACGCCGCCGGCACGCTCTACGCCCTGGACCGAGCCAACCTGCGCCTGCACGTCATCGAGCCGGCGGGCGCCCAGCGCGTGCTGAGCCTGCCCGACCCGGCCCGGCGCATCGAGGCCGGCGCGGCCGGCCAGCTCTTCAGCCTGGACCGCGACGGCTGGGTGCGCCGCTACGACGTCTCGGGTGCCAGCGCCAGGCGCGACAGCGCCTTCGACGCGGCGCGCTTCGACGTGGCCCAGCGCACCAGCCCGGCCGACCTGGCCCTGATCGGCCAGAGCGTCTACGTGGCCGACCGCGCCGCCAACCTGATCTCGCGCTTCACCTGGGACGCCGGCGCCAGCGGCGAGGAGCCGCCCTCGGACGCCGCCACCTGCCGCAGCTACCCCGACAAGATCGCCAGCCCGCGGCGCATCGACCTGGGCGACTCGGTCGAGGTCCGCCTCAGCGTCCGCGGCGGCTGCGGCAGCCAGGTCACCGGCGCCGCCCGCGACATCCTGCTGATCCTCGACATCTCCGGCTCGATGAGCGGCGAGAAGATCACCATCCTGCGCGAGGCCGCGCTCGGCTTCGTGGCCGACGTCGACTTCGGCGCCTCGCGCGTCGCGGTCATCACCTTCTCCGACACCGCCACCATCGAGTCCCCGCTCTCGCGCGACCGCGACGCGGTGCGCCGGGCCATCCTGGGCCTGGCGGTCGACGTGACCGGCGGCACGGCCATCGACCTGGGCCTCGAGACCGCCTACGACCATTGGTACCCGCGCCAGCAGCCGGGCGTGCCGGCCGCCTTCATCCTGCTCTCGGACGGCGGTTCCGACCCGGTGCTGGCCACGCGCGAAGCCGATCGCGCCAAGCTGGCCGGGGTCGAGATCTTCACCATCAGCATCCAGGGCCTGGCCGACCTGATGGAGCGCCTGGCCAGCGACGCCGAGCACTTCTTCGAGGTCGACAGCGCGCGCTTCCTCTACGGCGTCTTCGAGCAGCTGGCCGACCGCATCACGCCGGCCAACCTCTTCGACACGATCACGGTGGTCGACCAGGTCCCGCCGGACATGACCTTCGCGCCCGGCAGCGACGAGCCGCCGGCGACCTGGGACCCCGCCACGCGCAGCCTGAGCTGGCAGCTCGACCGGGTGCTGCCGGCCGGCTTCCTGCTGCGCTACCGCCTGACGCCCCAGCAGCCCGGCGCCGACCAGCCGACCAACGTCGTCGCCTGGGGCGACTACCGCGACGGCCTGGGCCAGACCGGCCGCCTGGACTTCCCGGTGCCGCGGGTCGACGTCGTCGACAGCCGGCCGCCGACCCTGACGCCCACCGATCCGCCGGTCAGCCCGACGCCCCTGCCGCCCAGCCCGACGCCCTCGCCCACGACGCGGCCGACGCTGCCGCCGAAGCCGATCTTCATCCCGCTGGCGCTCAACGAGGCGGTCTGCAAGCCGGCCGACCGGCATGCCGACGTGATGCTGGTGCTGGACACCTCGAGCTCGATGGCGGGCGAGAAGATCGTGGCGGCCAAGGCCGCCGCCAAGCGCTTCGTCGAGCTGCTGGGCCTGCCGCAGGACCAGGCCGGCCTGGTCGGCTTCAACACCCAGGCGACCTTGGCCAGCCCGCTCTCGGGCAGCCGCGCGGCGCTGGCGACGGCCATCGACGGCCTGGCCACCGCGCCGGGCACCCGCATGGACCGCGGCCTCGAGCTGGCCATCGCCGAGCTCCAGACCGGCCGCCGCAAGGCCGACAACACGCCGGTGATCGTGCTGCTCACCGACGGCCGGCAGGACCAGGAGCCGGAGCGGGCGGTGCAGCTGGCCGCCCAGGCCCGCGGCCTGGGCATCGCCGTCTTCGCCATCGGCCTCGGCAGCGACGTCGACCGCAGCTTCCTGGTCCAGCTGGCCGGCGGCGCCGGCCGCACCTTCCTGGCGCCCAGCACGGCCGAGCTGGCCCGCATCTACGAACAGGTCGCCGGGCAGGTCCCCTGCCCGGCGGAGGTCTACTGGGGTGGCCGCTAGCCGCCCTCGTCGCCGCCGACCTGGATCTCCACCCGGCCGGTCATGCCGGCGTAGAGCGCCAGGTCCTCGACCGCGGCCATGTCCAGGTGGACCGTGAAGACCACCGCGCCCGAGGGGTCGCGCGCGCCCTGCACCTCGATGCGGTCGACGCTGGCCGCGAGCTCGCGGTCGGGGTAGGCCGTCAGCGTGACCTTGGCCGGGTCGCCGGGGCGGATCGCGCCGACGAAGCGCTCGCCGAGGTTGCTGGTGACGAAGCTGAGCGGCCGGGTGCGCACCAGCATCAGCAGCGGCGTGCCCGGCGCCACGTCGATGCCCGGGACCCCGTTGCGCTCGGTGACGGTGGCGGTGATCGGCGCGGTCAGGCTGGCGCCGGCCAGGCTGGTCTCGGCCCGGCGCAGGCCCAGCTCGGCCGAGGCTAGCCGGGCCCGGGCGGCGGCCAGGTCGGTCTCGCGGTTCTGCTGCAGGGTCTGGTAGGCCAGCTCGGCCAGCTGCACGCTCTGCTCGGCGGCGTTGACGTTGGCGTCGGCCTGGTCGCAGCTGGCCTGGTCGAAGAAGGGCTTCTCGCGGCCGCAGGTCGCGTCGCGGATGGCCTGGCTGCCCCAGCGGTTGTTCTTGGCCTGCTCCAGCTGCAGCCGCGCCCGCTCCAGCTCGCCGCCCCGCTCCAGCTCGGCGAGCTGGCTGCGGGCCGCGATCAGGGCCGCTCGGGCCTCCGCCACGGCCTGCTGCAGACCGGTATCGTCGATGCGCGCCAGGACCTGGCCCGGGTAGACCTCGTCGTCGACCTCGACGTCGAGCGCGATCAACCGGCCGGCGGTCGAGAAGCTGGCCGGCTGCGGCGCCTCCGGAAAGCGCAGCTCGCCGTCGGCGGTGACCACCTGCTCGACCCGGCGGTCCAGGGTCGGGCGCGGCTCGGGGCTGGCCGCGGCGCCGTCCTCGGCCGCGGCGTCGCCGGCGGGCCCGGCGCCGGCGGCGGCCTCGCCGCCCGAATCGGCATCCCCGGCGGCGTCCGGTCGGCCGCCGCAGGCGGACAGCATCAGGGCCAGGGCGACGACCGCCGTGGCCAGCAGGAGGGATCGCGGCTCGCGCGTCAGCTCGTTCATCACAGGGTCCTCAGGATGTCGATCGCGCGCTGTCGCCGGAAGCTGTGGGTGGCGATGAGCGCGCTGAAGAAGGCCGACAGGATCATCAGGATCAGCATGGCCGGCACCACGATCGGGTCCAGCGCGAAGGTGGTCGGCACCTCGTTGCGGAAGCCCTCGGAGAGCCGGAAGGTGTAGGCCAGCAGCACGCCGGCCGTGACGCCGGTCAGGGTGGCCGAGAGCGTCATGACCATCGCCTCGCCGACGAAGACGCCCAGCAGGTGCCGGCCCGGCGTGCCGATGGCCTTGAGCATGCCGATCTCGCCGCGCCGGCCGTAGATCGACACGTAGATGACCGCGAAGACGCCGAAGACCGCCAGCACGCTGGTCAACGCGGTCAGGATCACCAGGAAGATCTGGCCGGTGCGGGCCTCCTCCTGGACGCTCTCGATGCTCTCCTGGGTGCTGCGGATCCCCAGGTTGTTCTTGGTCGCGTAGCGCAGGCGCAGGTCGCGCGTCAGCTCGGCCTCGTCCAGGCCCGCGGCCGGCGCGGCCAGCAGGGTGAAGACCGAGGGCTCGGCCGGGTCGGGCGGGCCGTAGGTCGGGTCGTTCTCGAGCGCGCGCCAGGTCGGCATGCCCACCAGCACCGTGGCGCTGCCCGACCAGATCACCGTCTGCTTGGAGGTGAACTCGCCCAGGCCGCCGATGCGCTTGGCGATGGCGACGATCCGGACCTCCTCGACGTGGTCGCGGCCGGCGCCCTCGAGCTGGATCGTGTCGCCGACGGAGCGGTCCAGGTAGGTGGCCAGGCCGCCGCCGATGATGGCCGTTCCCGGCTCGCTGGCCAGCCGCGCCAGGGCCTCCGGGTCGCCCTGGCTGATCTCGACCGCCTCGGGGTAGAGCACCGGCCGCGGGTCGGCGTCGATGCCGGTGACCTGCACCGAGCTCGAGCGCATGCCGACGCCGTCGGTGGCGTTGCTGCGGTAGTTGCGCGAGCGGCCGACCGTCGCGCCGAAGCCCGGGTCGCTCCGCAGCTCGTCCAGCAGATCGAGCTCGAAGGCGTTCTGCTGGTCGCTGCCGCTGGAGAAGGCGTCCTCGTTGTCGCCGCCCCAGCCGGGCGGGTAGACCCGGAAGGCGGCGCCGCCGTTGAGCTTGCGGTCGGTCTCGGTGTTGGCCACCTCGAGCGCCAGGGTGGTCGACAGGAAGCTCGGCAGGAGCGCGCTCATGATGATCATCAGCGAGATCAGCGTGTTGCGGGCCTTGCCGCGCATGACGGTGCGCCGCACGAAGTAGCCCACCCGAGGCGCGATGCCCTGGATCACCAGGAGCAGGAAGCGCTCCATGGGCAGGATCACGATGAAGAAGAGCAGGGCCGTGCCGACGATCAGGGACAGCAGGGCGCCGAAGAAGATCAGCGCCAGCATCCACAGGATGCCGAAGTCGAAGGCCAGCGGGAAGGCGTAGAAGACCAGGAGCGGGAAGAACAACACCACCACCCCGGCGCCGGTGATGCGCAGGTCGGTGCGCCGCTCGCGCAGCTTCTCCAGGTCGTCCAGGCCCAGGCCCTCGGCCACGCCCGGGTTGATGGCATGGGTGATCTTGGTCGAGGCGGCCGTGCGGGCCGGCGCCAGGGCGCTGATGGCCAGCACCAGGCCCGAGACCAGGACCGAGTTGAGGATGGCCGAGGCCGACACCAGGGGCAGGTCGACGGCGTAGTCGCCGGCCCGCTCCTGGATGAAGCGCACCACCACCAGGTTGTTGACCAGCTGCCCGATCACGATGCCCAGGCCGATGCCGATCAGGCCCACCGCCGCCACCTCGGCCGCCACCATGTTGAACAGGTGCCGCCGCGGCGCGCCCAGGATGCGCATCACCGCCATGTCGCGGGTCTGCTCCTGGACGTTGGTCATGATCAGGGTGCGGATGAGCAGGCCCACCACGCCCAGGCTGAGCAGGCCGTACATGGTGATGAGCGACTGCAGGAAGACGAATTGGCTGGCGCCGTCGATGACCGCCCGCGGCCGGGGCATGACGTAGGCGTAGTCGTCGTGGCCCAGCGCGTCGCGCACCGCGAAGCCGACCGCGCGGGCGTCGAAGGCCGAGCGCTCGGGATTGGTCGAGTCGTAGAGCGCCGGATCGACCTCCACGATCAGGCGCTCGGCCACCTCGCCCAGCCCGAAGCGCTCGCGGGCGCTGTCGATGGCGATGACCACGCCCTCGTTGTTGTTCTGGCCGGTCAGGCCGCGGTGGGTGCCGATGCCGCGCACCTCCCACTCGGCGGTGCTGCGCAGGCGCGAGGCGTTCTCGGGCGCGTCACGGCCCTTCATGCGCGTCAGGGGCGGCGCGTACTGGATCTCGATCGGGTCGCCGAGCTCGATGCCCAGCACGTCGGCCGTCTCCTGCAGGACGAAGGCACCGGCGATGCCATCGGCGTTCTCCGACAGGTCGTAGACGCCCTCGACCACCTCGATGGCGCCCGAGTGGTCGCGCTCGGGATCGAGCGCCACGAAGATCGACTCGCCGTCCTTGGCGCCGGCCTTGACCGAGACGATGGCGTGGATGCGCGGCGCCACGTCGCGCACGCCGGGCAGGGCCAACAGGCGCGGCGTCAGCTCGGCCGCGTCCAGGAAGGGGCTGGGCGCGGTGTCCGGCCGGCGCACCACCATGTCGAAGTCGCCCACCTCGCCGGCCACCGTGCCGGTGTAGTAGCGGCGATAGCTGTCGACGGTGGCGTTGAGGGTCACCAGGGTGCCCACCCCGACGATCAAGGCCAGGATCATCAGGATGGTGCGAACCTTGCGCCGGCGGAAGTTGCGCCGGATGTAGGTGCCGATCATGGCCTAGCCCGCCGTCAGCGCCTGCACCGGATCGGCCTCCTTGGCGACGATCTTGCCGTCGAGCATGTGCACCGTGTAGTCGGCGTAGTCGGCCATGCGCGGGTCGTGGGTCACGTAGACCACCGTCTTGCCCTCGCGCTGGTTGAGGCCGCGCACCAGGGACATGATCTCGAAGCCGGTCTGGCTGTCGAGGTCGCCGGTCATCTCGTCGCCGATGAGGATGTCGGGGTCGTTGGCCAGGGCGCGGGCGATGGCCACGCGCTGCTGCTGGCCGCCCGAGAGCTCGCTGGGGTAGTGCTCGACCCGGTCGGCCAGGCCCACCGCCGCCAGCAGCTCGAGCGTCCGCTCGCGCCGCTCCTTGCGCCCGAGCTTGCGCAGGAGCACCATGGGGGCCTCGACGTTCTCGAGCGCGGTGAAGTTGTTGAGCAGGTTGAAGGTCTGGAAGACGAAGCCGATGCGCTCCAGCCGCAGCCGGGCCAGCTTCTCCTCGCTCATGGCCACGATGTCGTGGCCGGCGATGGTCACATGGCCCCGGCTTGGATCGTCGAGACCCCCGACGATGTTGAGCAGCGTCGTCTTGCCCGAGCCGGAGGGGCCCATCAGGCAGACCATCTCGCCCGGCTGCACGTCGATCGAGACGCCGCGCAGCGCCGGCACGGCCTCCTTGCCCATGAGGTAGCTCTTGTGGACGTTGTCGATGCGAATGATCGCTTCGCTCATCGCGGGCTCCGAAGGGTGGCTGCGCGGGTGCCGGGGACGTCGGTCGGGCTCGGCTCGCCGGACCAGGGCCTCAACGATACCGGATCGGCACAACCTGTTCAAGTATTGTATACTTTTTGTTTGGCGACCGGCCCCAAGCCTAGCAGACGTTGGTCCCGACCGATTCCTTAACCACCGGCTCCCAGGGGGATCCCATGCCGGACTTCCTACGCATCAGCCTGCGCCTGGTCGCGCTGTTGGCGCCCTACAAGCGGCGCACGGCCGCGGCCTACGGCGCCATGCTGGGCGGCGCCCTGCTCAACCTGCTGCCGCCGGCCATCCTGGGCTGGGTGATCGGCGTGGCGCTGACGCCCGCCGCCGAGCGCACGGCCGCCGTGGTCGCCCTGCCGGCCTGGCTGCCCGGCGCCGCCGCGATCGAGGCGCGGGCCCGATCCAGCGGCCCCGAGCTGCTGGGCCAGGCCGCCCTCCTGATCCTGGCCCTGGCCCTGCTGCGCGGCATCCTGGGCCTGTGGGAGCTGTACCTGGGCAGCTGGCTGAGCCAGCGCGCGGCCTACGACATCCGCAACCGCTTCTTCGGCCACCTGCAGCACCTGTCCTTCGGCTTCCACGACCGGGCCCAGTCGGGCGACCTGATGGCCCGCGCCATCGGCGACATTTCCAAGGTCCAGCAGTTCCTGGGCCAGGGCCTGCTCGAGGCGGTCTACATCCCGGTGCTCTTCGGCTCGGTCGCCGTCGTGCTCTTCGGCATCAACCCGCGCCTGGCGGCGGTGGCCCTGTCGCCGCTGATCCTGCTGGCCCTGGTGACGCTGCGCTTCGGGCGGGTCATCGAGCCGCGCTTCAAGGCGGTGCAGGACCAGGAGGGCTTGATCTCGACCCGCGCCCAGGAGAACTTCAGCGGCATGCGCGTGGTCAAGGCCTTCGCGCGCGAGCCGCACGAGGTCGCGCGCTTCGAGGAAGCCAACGCCGAGTTCCTCAACCGGCGCATCCACGTCATCTCGGCCTTCGCCGACTTCTTCCCGACCATGACCGCCATCGTGGTCCTGGCCGAGGTGCTGGTGCTCGGGTTCGGCGGCCGGGCGGTGCTGGCCGGCGAGGTCTCGCTGGCGACGCTGTCGAGCTTCATCTTCTGGGTGGTGCTGCTGGCCCAGCCGACCCAGAACCTGGGCTTCATCGTCAACCGCGCCAGCGAGGCGGTGGCGGCCGGCCGCCGCCTCTTCGAGATCCTCGACACCCCCAGCGACATCGTCGAGGCGCCCGACGCCCCGGCCCTGCCGCCGCTCGAGGGGCGGGTGCGCTTCGACCACGTCAGCTTCGGCTACGCCGACCAGACCGTGCTGCACGACATCGACTTCGACATCCCGCCGCGGACGATGGTGGCGCTCTTCGGGCCCACCGGCTCGGGCAAGAGCACCGTGGCCAGCCTGATCCCGCGCTTCTACGACGTGGCACCCGGCCAGGGCGCCGTGCGCCTCGACGGCCACGACGTCCGTGAGGTCGAGCTGTCGAGCCTGCGCTGTCAGGTGGCGACGGTGCTGCAGGACTCCTTCCTGTTCTCGGCCACCATCCGCGACAACATCGCCTACGGCCGCGGCGACGCCGAGGACGCCGAGGTCGTGGCGGCCGCCAAGGCGGCCCGGGCGCACGACTTCATCCAGGCCCTGCCCGAGGGCTACGACACCATCGTCGGCGAACGCGGCGTGACCCTGTCCGGCGGCCAGCGCCAGCGCGTGGCCATCGCCCGCGCCCTGCTGGTGCAGCCGCGCATCCTGATCCTGGACGATGCCACCAGCGCCGTCGACACCGAGACCGAGCACGAGATCCAGGCCGCGCTGGCCGAGCTGATGGCCGGCCGCACCACCTTCGTCATCGCGCAGCGCCTCCTGACGCTCAAGCGCGCCGACCTGATCCTGGTGCTCGACCAGGGCCGGCTGGTGGAACGCGGGACGCACGATGAGCTGCTGGCGGCCGAGGGCCTCTACGCGCGCATCTACGCGCTGCAGCTCTCCGACCAGGAGCGCATGGCGGCCGAAGCCGCCGAAGCGGAGGCCGACCGATGAGCGAGGAACGCGAAGTCCGGCGCGCGCGCGACGCGCAGCAGCGGGCCATGCAGGCGCAGCTGGACGAGATCTTCGACCACGAGCAGGCCAGCCAGCGCTTCCGCAGCTACGACCCGCACCTGTTTCGGCGCCTGATGACCTACGTCCGGCCCTACAAGCGCCCCCTGGCCTGGGCCATCTTCCTGATGGCCGTCACCAGCGCGGCTTCGGTGGCCGGCCCCAACCTGGTCGGCGCGGCGGTCGACACGGTGACCGCCGGCCTGGACGGCGACCCGACGGCGGCCGGCACCCGCCTGGCCTGGCTGATCGCGGCCCTGGCCGGGGTCTCGGTCGTCGAATGGGCCTCCAACCGCAGCCGCCTCTTCATCCTGGCCGACCTGGGCACGCGCATCGTGGTCGACATCCGCGGCCACCTCTTCGGCCACCTGCAGCAGCTGTCGATGCGCTTCTACGACACCTACAAGGTCGGCCGCCTGATGAGCCGCATCATGGGCGACGTCTCGGTCCTGCAGGACTTCGTGACCTGGTCGATCGTGGGCACGGCGCGCAGCGTCTTCCTGCTGTCCTTCATCCTGGTCTCGATGGCCACGCGCAACTGGCGCTTGACCCTGCTGGTGGTGTTGGTGCTGCCGCTGATGGCCCTGCTCACCCGCGCCTGGAGCGCCCGCGCCCGCGAGGCCTGGCGCGAAGTGCGCCGGCGCATCGCCATCATCAACGGCTACCTGAACGAGACGGTGACCGGCATGCGGGTCATCCAGAGCTACGTGCGCGAGCCGACCAACGCCCGGCTCTTCGACGGCCTGAACCGGCGCAACCTGACGGCCAACCTGCACGCGGCCCGGCTCTCGGCGCTGTTCTTCCCGACGGTCGACGTGCTGGGCTCGGCCGGCGTGGCCATCGTGCTGGGCTATGCCGCCCTCTCGGGCGACCGCAGCCTGACGGCCGGCGACCTGATCGCCTTCACCCTGCTGGTCGACCGCTTCTTCAACCCGATCCGCGAGCTTTCGCGACGCTACAACCAGCTCCTGGCGACGATGGCCGCCAGCGAGCGCATCTTCGAGTTGCTCGACCTCGAGCCGGAGGTGCAGGACGCGCCCGACGCGATCGATCTGCCGCCGATCGAGGGCCATGTGCGCTTCGAGCAGGTGGTCTTCGGCTACGCGCCCGAGGCGCCGGTGCTGCGCGGCATCGACCTGGACGTGCCGGCCGGGACGGCGGTGGCCCTGGTCGGCGAGACCGGCGCCGGCAAGTCGAGCATCATCAACCTGGTCGGCCGCTTCTACGACATCCAATCGGGCCGCCTGAGCATCGACAGCCACGCGCTGCGCGACGTGACCCGCCAGAGCCTGCGCTCGCAGATGGGCGTGGTCCTGCAGGAGACCTTCCTCTTCGGCGGCACGGTGGCCGACAACATTCGCTACGGCCGTCTGACGGCCAGCGACGCGGAGCTGCGCGCGGCCGCCGAGGCGGTGGGAGCCCACGACTTCATCCAGCGCCTGCCCCGGGGCTACGAGACCGAGGTGGGCGAGCGCGGCGTGAACCTGTCGGTGGGCCAGCGCCAGCTGCTGGCCTTCGCGCGGGCCCTGCTTGCCGACCCGCGCATCCTGATCCTGGACGAGGCCACCAGCAGCGTCGACACCGAGACCGAGCAGCTGATCCAGCGCGCCCTGGACCGTCTGCTGGCCGGCCGCACGGCCTTCATGATCGCGCATCGGCTGAGCACGGTGACCCGGGCCGACCTGATCGTGGTGGTCGACGGCGGCCGGATCGTGGAGCGCGGCACGCACGAGGCGCTGCTGGCCCAGCGCGGCGCCTACTACCGGCTCTACACGCTGCAATGGGCCAGCCAGGCGCGGGCGGCATGATTCGGGCCGGCCGGAATCGCCCGAAGGGCTGGACATCGGCGACCCTTCTCATGTAGGCTTCAGGTGGCGCGCATAGGCTGGCGCGGTCGTCTCGAAGCGCGCGCGACGAGCGATGGGTGACCGGTAAGAGCGCGCAGGTGTCAAACGTCATATCGGGCACACGCGGATCCAAGGCTGCAGGGACCGGCTGGACATGCGGGGCTGGTGAAATCAGCGCGCATGCTGCACCTTGACAGTCTCGACCGGATTTTGGTACTCTGGTGGTCCTGTAAAGACAGGGCCGTTGCCGGACCCGAGAAACCGGATCGAGACACGTCGCCCCGTTGCTCGACTGCAGCAGGGCGATTTGCGTGTGTGGACGTCGGCCGAGAGCCAGGCTAATCGAGGCTCATACGGGTCGCGCTGTCAACCGTCGCGCGCGACCGGAGTCGATGGACGGGATGCATTGGATGATTGCAAGGGGCTGAGAGGATATGTGGACAGGCATGCAAAACACGAGCGGTGTCATCGAGCAGAGCACATTGGAGGCCCTGGTCCAGCGTTTCGAGGAACAGGGCGTCCTGTCGACGGCTGATATCCTGGAGATCTGGCCCGAAGCCGGGGTGGACTTGGACATGGCCTACGCCATGCTGGAGGAGGAGGGCATCGACATCGACTACGACGGCGAGACGGTAGCCCTCGAGATCGCACCGACCCATCTGGTCGACTTCGAGGGCATCGATTCGGACGACTCGATCAGCCTGTACTTCCGCGAGGTCGGCACGATCGACCTGCTGGACGCCTCGCAGGAGATCGAGCTGGCCAAGCGCATCGAGGCCGGCCGTGACGCGGGCGTCAGCCTGGCCGAGACCGAGAAGGTCAAGGGTCGCGGCGACCGCGCCCGGGCCGAGCTGATCCGGCTGGTCGCCGACGGCGAGCTGGCCAAGCAGGAGCTCACCCAGGCCAACAGCCGCCTGGTCATCAGCATGGCCAAGCGCTACCTGGGCCAGGGCGTGCCCTTCCTCGACCTGATCCAGGAGGGCAACCTGGGCCTGATGCGCGCGGTCGAGAAGTTCGACTGGCGCCGGGGCAACAAGTTCAGCACCTATGCCACCTGGTGGATCCGCCAATCGCTGACCCGCGGCCTGGCCGACCAGGGCCGCACGATCCGGGTGCCGGTGCACATGAACGACCGCATCCGCAAGGTCTACGCGGTGGCGCATGCGCTGGAGACCGAGCTGGGCCGTCGGCCCTCGGCCGAGGAGATCGCCCAGGAGCTGGACATGGACCTCGAGAAGGTCGAGCTGGCGCTGAAGGCCAGCCGACGCTCGATCAGCCTCGAGAAGCCGGTCGGCCACGAGGGCGAGAGCGAGCTGGGCCAGTTCATCGAGGACGAGACCAGCGAGGATCCCCTCGAGAGCGCCTCGCTCGACCTGCTGCGCGGCGACGTGGAGGACGTGCTGCAGGGCCTGACCGCCCGCGAGCAGCGCGTGCTCGAGCTGCGCTACGGTCTGCGCGGCCACCGCGCCTACACGCTCAAGGAAGTCGGCAAGATCTTCGGCCTGACCCGCGAGCGGGTGCGCCAGATCGAGAAGGAGGCCCTGCGGAAGCTGCGGCAGCCGGCTCGGGCGCGCATGCTGAAGGCCTACCTGAACTAGGCCGGGCCACCGGGGTCGTCGGCCCCGAGCATCGAGATACACGGGCGGGCCGCCTCGGCGGCCCGCCCGTATTCGTTCACGGCGACAGCCCGGCCGGCCCCCATCCACCGCGCCGAGTCGTTGACCGGGCGGACGCCGGGTCTTAGAATAGCTGCCGCCGGCCCACCGCCAGGCGCGGCCGGCGCTGTCGTACCGATGGGGGTTAGTCTAACGGTTAGGACAGCGGACTTTGAATCCGCCGGTCTGGGTTCGAATCCCAGACCCCCAGCTAGGTGAGGAGCCCGCTACGGCGGGCTTTTCTCGTTCCGTGAACGTTGATGGTCCACGCATCGAGACTGCGGCATCATTCGGCCCATGACCACCCTCCCCACCGGCACCGTCACCTTCCTCTTCACCGACATCGAGGGCTCCACACAGCGCTGGGACACGCACCCCGATGCGATGCGCGCCGCGCTGGAGCGGCACGATGCCCTGATGCGCCAGGCGGTCGAGGCCACGGGGGTCACTCCGCCCGACTGCGCCCCCCGGCTCGGCCTTTGCTAGGATTGGCGATCACCCCGCGCCCCGGCAACCAGGCCCGACCATGCCCCCAAGCGATCTCGACACGGCGCCGCGCCCGGCGCCCCTGGCCATCGTCCTGCTCTCCGGCGGCCTCGACTCGGCGACCGCCGCCGCGCAGGCCCTGGCCGACGGCTACCGGGTCATCGGCCTGTCCTTCGACTACGGCCAGCGACACGCGCGCGAGCTCGAGGCCGCGCGCGAGCTGGCGACGGCGCTGGGCCTGGCCGAGCAGCATCGGGTCGCCGTCGACCTGGCCCGCTGGGGCGGCAGCGCGCTGACCGACCCGCGGGCCGATCTGCCCGAGGGCGCCCCGGACCCCGATCGGATCCCCAGCACCTACGTGCCCGGCCGCAACACGGTCTTCATCGCCATCGCCCTGTCGCTGGCCGAGGCCCGCGGCGCCGAAGCGATCTACCTGGGCATCAACGCCGTCGACTACTCCGGCTACCCCGACTGCCGGCCCGACTACCTGGCCGCCTTCCAGCGCCTGGCCGAGCTGTCCAGCAAGGCCGGTCGCGAGGGCCGCGCCCCGCGCCTGGTCGCCCCGTTGATCCTGGACGGCAAAGCGGATATCGTTCGGCGCGCGCTGGCCCTCGGCCTGCCCATCGAGCGCACCTGGTCCTGCTACCGGGGCGGCGCGGAGCCCTGCGGCCGCTGCGAATCCTGCCGCATCCGCGACGCGGCCCTGATCGAAGCCGGCCGGCCCGACCTGGCCTCGGCCCTCGGCCGTGCCGGCGGCCGGCCCGACCCTCGCCCCGACCCCGATCCCCCGGAGGCCTGAGCCCGAACATGCAAGCGCAAGCCAGCCCATCGCCCGAGCGCAGCCCCGGCGCGCCGACGCCCCCGGGGGACGCCGTCACCCCCGCGCCGGAGCGTTACTCGCGCGGCTTCCTGATCATCACCGCCCTCTTCGTGACGACGCTGATCGTCTCGAACCTCATCGCCGTCAAGCTGATCGACGTCGCCGGGCTGATCATGCCGGCCGGCGTCATCATCTTCCCCGTCAGCTACATCGTCGGCGACGTGCTGACCGAGGTCTACGGCTATGCGCGCGCGCGCACCGTGATCTGGCTGGGCTTCGGCTGCAACCTGCTGGCGGTGCTGGCCATCGCCGTCGCCGGCGCCCTGCCGGCGGCCGGCTTCTGGGAGGGCCAGGCCGCCTGGAACCTCATCCTGGGCTACGCCCCGCGCCTGCTGGCGGCCTCCTTCCTGGCCTACCTGGTCGGCGAGCTGGCCAACGCCTACGTCCTGGCGCGCATGAAGGTCGCCACCGAGGGCCGGCACCTCTGGGCCCGCACCATCGGCTCGACCCTGGTCGGCCAGGGCCTGGACTCGGCGATCTTCATCCTGATCGCCTTCTGGGGCACGATCCCGTCCGCCGGCCTCGTCGCGGCCATCCTGACCCAGTGGCTGGTCAAGTCGGGCTACGAGGCCCTGGCCACGCCGCTGACCTATGCCGTGACCGGCTTCCTCAAGCGCAGCGAGGGCATCGACGCCTTCGACCGCGACACCGACTTCCGCCCGCTGGCCTGGCTGGGCCAACGCGCCCGCTGAGCCGAAGTCTGCCGCGAACCCGCCCCCAACCCCCAGGCCTGGAGTCGCCGATGCCCCCCTCCGAAGCCGCCGAAACGCCGGCGCCCCGCTACGGCGCCCGCGCCATCGCCGAGGCCGAGCTCGAGCGCTGGCCCAACGCGGCGCCCGAGCGCGACTACGAGATCGCCATCAGCCTGCCCGAGTTCACCTGCCTCTGCCCGCGCAGCGGCTACCCCGACTTCGCCCGCCTGGAGCTGCGCTACGTGCCCGATCGCTGGGTGGTCGAGCTGCGCAGCATCAAGCTCTACGTCAACGCCTACCGCGAGCTGGCCATCGCGCACGAGGCCGTCACCAACCGCATCCTCGACGACCTGGTGGCCCTGCTCGAGCCGCGCTGG
This sequence comes from Caldilineae bacterium, assembly GCA_020634625.1. Lineage (GTDB taxonomy): Bacteria > Chloroflexota > Anaerolineae > Epilineales > Epilineaceae > JACKBJ01. The sequence continues at coordinate 25,398 of JACKBJ010000029.1, forward strand.
ATGGAGCTGCGGGCCGACTTCAACCCGCGCGGCAACGTGCATACGGTCGTCACGGCGCGCCACCGCCAGCCCGACTGGGTCGACCGACGCGGCTGAGCCCGGCTTCGAGCCGCGTTCGGCGCCGAAGGAAGCCCGTTGACAAGCCAATCGGGCCGGGGAATAATCGCCCGCGCAGGGATCCGCCTGGCAGATTCACGAGGAGCGCTGTCCCCATGGCCTTTCTGACCCCCTACCGCTCGCAGATTCTGGGCCTCACCCGCATCGCCATCGGCCTCCTGTACTGGTCCAACGGTGCCAAGAAGCTATTCGGCTGGTTCGGCGGCGTCGGCCCGGACGGTGGATCGGTGGCCCTGGCCAGCCGGATGGGCGCGGCGGGCGCGATCGAGTTCTTCGGCGGCCTGGCGATCATCCTGGGCCTGTACACCTCGGTGGTGGCCTTCGTCATCGCCGGCGAGATGCTCTTCGCCTACCTGCTCGGCCACGTCATGGGCCCCGATGGCACCCAGCTCTTCTGGTGGGCCAACGGCGGCGAGCGCGCGGCCATCTACGCCTGGTTCTTCCTGCTCCTGTCGACCCTGGGCGGCGGCGCCTGGAGCCTGGATCGACGCCTGGGGCGCGGCGACGGCTGACGCGCAGCGGACGCGACGACGGCCGACGCGCCAAGGTCGCGGCGATAGTTGACGCGCAAGCAGGACAACCACGGGGGGCCGGCATCAGCCGCCCCCCGTTCTCGTCCTCGAGCGCGCGTCCCTGGATTCTCGACCTCCGGCGTCGCCCTTCCGGCGTCGCCGCTTGCGGCTACTCCAGGATCCAGCGGTCCAGCTCGCGGCCGTAGTCGACGAAGTCGCCCGGCGCGAACCACAGCGCCAGCTCGCGCTCGGCCGTCTCGGGCGCGTCCGAAGCATGGACCAGGTTGCGGCCGACCATCAGGCCGAAGTCGGCCCGGATCGAGCCCGGCGTGGCCTCGACCGGACGGGTGCCGCCGACGGTGGCGCGCACGGCGGCCACCGCGTCGGGGCCGTCGACGGCCATCACCACCACCGGGCCCGAGGTGATGTACTCGATCAAGCCGGCGTAGAAGGGCTTGCCGGCGTGCTCGGCGTAGTGCTCGCGCGCCAGGGACTCGGGCACGGCCATCAGCTTCATGGCGGTCAGCTTGAGGCCGCGGCGCTCGAAGCGGGCGATCAGCTCGCCGACCAGGGTGCGCTGAACGGCATCGG
>JACKBJ010000003.1 GCA_020634625.1 Caldilineae bacterium
TGCGGACGATTCTTCCCTGTCCTTCTTGCTGGCATTAGGTTGATTCTCGATGAGCGTAGTCACCTCCGGGATCTAGAAACCCGGAGGAAGGAGATCTCTACTGCGCGCCGGCGAATAGAGGACGAACTAAAGGCCGAATAGCATTGGGCGCGACCTGCCTCCCGGCATGTGCCTCAGCCAACTCCGGGCACACCAACCGAACGAAGGCGCAGCCGGAGTGAGGCCAGCGGGGGGAGGAGGGGTCAGGGGAGGAATCCCCCCGCTGGAAGCGAGCGCAAGCGAGCGTCGCCGTCGGGAGTCCTTCCGATCAGGAAGGGCGTCTCGCGCAGCGAGCCCGACTGCCCCCGGTTAGCTCACGTGACCATAGATGGCCATCGAGTCGACACGTGAGCGTCCCGCCGAGTCGAGCGGCGCGAGACGAGGGAACAGGTGGCGGTGGATGTCAGTCCCGGCCATTTCCGGGACGGTCGATGAGTGCCGCGGTTGCGGAGCGAGTCGAGACAGACAACGGCACCTGCGGGAAGCGGGGGCAGTCGGGCTCGCCGACACTCATCCCCAGCACACCTCTGGGCGAAGCCCATAGTGAGCACCAACACGCCGCGAGAGCGGCCGTGCTGGGGATGGGTGGCAAGAGACCGACGGCGCTCGTTCGACGATCCTGCCCCGGAATGACGGGCTTTCCCCGGCACTGAGCGGGTGGGTGAGGAGGACGAGACTCCTCCCCTGATGCCGACGCAGGGCCTTCCGCCCAAGCCAGCATGCGCGCGTGTAGCTGTCGCTATCGGCTTGTCCGGGGTGTGCTGTTCGGGCAGCACAGGCTGCAGCACAGTCTTCACCGGTTGTCAGCACAGGCTATGGCACAGGTGAAGGGAGCGCTGGCGCATTTCCTGGAGAGGATGTAACCGGACTCCGAGCCGCTTCTGGTATCTCCCGGCTGCAGACAGATGAGATGAACCCATGGTTGTCCAAGCCCCGGGGGTCACTCCTGACCGATGCGTGTCTCTGGATAGAAAGCGTTGGTCAAGCGACGGGCATGCGACGGGCAAGGTCCGGAATGAAGTGGTACGATGATTACACTCGTCGTAGACCTTCTTGTCGGCCGCGCTGGCTCCCATCCCGAAGACGACTGAAGTCTATCCTTCTCACAAGGAGGTGGTCACTCTGTGTGTCGTTGATGGCATTGTGGGGGGCCTATTAAGAGGGAGGGCTGGCCCCCTGCTGCATCCCGTCCGAATGGGACGGAGAAAGGAGAGTATCTCAGCTGATGCCAATATCACTCCTCTAGTCGAACGCAGCCCAAAAAACTAAGGTTGACCAGCCGGGACAACGACTGGCCAACCACCGCCATGGGCGCCGCAACGCTCCACAGCAGCCAACGTGAAATGATAGCACTGAATCAAGCCTGATGCTTAAGGTGGCGATTCCGGCGCCCCGTCTCCCTTTCCGAGTAGCTATCAAATAGGAGGCAGGCAAATGTCATTCCGGATTCCGTGGCTCTCCAAGTCCACATGGGTCTTGGTCGCAGCACTTGGTTTTGTCATCGGCCTCGGTGGCGCACTGCAAGGTTCTTCGTCATCCTCTCAGGTCCAGGCACAGGGATCGGCCGAGGGCTGCCTTGAAGACTGTGAATTCAGCTGCCTCAACGAAACAGATGACTGGACCGGTCGGGGCACAGGTGCTGGAATCTGGATGATCGTCCACGCCATGCCGATCTACAAGAACGGGGTGGGCGTCGATAGCGCAACTCACTGGTATGACCCGTCGCCTGAGCAGTATCCTCCCATGACCGTCACCGGACATTGGAAAGAGAAGTCAGGCACTAACGTTGAGACATTCACTGTGGTCGTCGATGACGACGGATCGTGCGACTACACGGATGCGGGCGACCACATTCGCTGCCACAAGGAAGTGGTCGTGGATAGCGACTCGGACTTTCTCTGTGACTCTTACGCTGGAGTATGGGACCGGGAAGTGCAGGCATCGAGTGGCGTCGGACAAAACTGTGTCGATCAGGCCAATATGGCCTTCGACTTTGAGCAGGAAATCACGATCGACAGCGTCGTGTACTGCTTCATCAAGGCTGATGTGTATGCTAACATGCCCGGCTCAACAGGGCTCCGAGGGAAGATTCCCGGATCCTGCCCAGGTAACAATGCAGCATGGGATACAACCCGTAACGCTGCCGCGAATCCTGTCGACTTCACATGCGCTGAGTACGATGAGACCCGTCCCGATCTGTCGAATGTCCGACTCGATCTCGACCTTCCCTATTACTACCGCTGAGCTCAGCTTATGCTGGTGGCCAATGCGTCGACTACTTAGGCATCTGAAGATCGCCTAGCAGCTGCAACCAGTCACCCCTGCCAGGCTTCAATGCCTGGCAGGGGTGCGATGCGCAAATCGGCAACACACATGACCAGTAGGGAGAGATCAGGTGCGCACTGATGGTTACGGTAACGGCAGAGGAAGCACAAGACACTCTGTAGCAATCGCGCTCGGAATTGGACTAGCATTGTCTTCAATCCGCTCCTGGGATTCTACTCAGGTAGACACAACTCACTCCCAGGCGACGCTAGATAGGAGCAGTTTCGTCTTTGTCTACGAAGGATACTCCGCTGGAGATGTTGCGGGGTGTGGCGGGGTCAGCGTCTTTCACGACCGGACAGGAGAGATAGTCTTTCAGGGTCCACCAGCACCAGGTCATGGAGCATTGACAACCGACCGAGACATGACTCAAGTAGTTGCTGAATGGTCTCAAGGGGGTGCCGGAACACTGTACCGTCTCCAGATAGACGAATTGAATGACCCACCCTGGCATGCAGAGATACTCGAGCCTAGCGACGGTTTTAGCAAAGCTCTTCCAAAGGGCGGGATTGGCATCAGTGCCGACGGAACCACGATCATCTCCGGGGAGTCTTGGAAAGCAGGCAAGGGAGTCGCTACACACAGAATAGACGCCATTTCAGACAGCCGTCTCGGCCCGAGGATCGGTGAGTTCCGTATTACAAATGACAGTCCTGCGGCGATAGCAACCCACCCAACTCAGCCCATCGCATATCTCTTGACTGAGCGAGCCTTCCTGTACACCTTAGATCTTGACATTACTGCTGCAAGAGAGTCTGCAGTGGCACTTCCGGCATTCAATATCGATGAAGCCGATCCACGCAGGACACTCCGCGGTGAGCAGTACTTCCTGACACTCGCACCCGATCTCAGACACCTCGTTACCAATCGCTGGCAGACACCGTCACTCACGAGCATCGACTTGAAGTATGGTGATGTTGAAGTGATGGATATCACGAGCGAGCTAACTACAACCGGCGGAGTCGCATTCAATTGGGGCTGGGACAACCTAGGCCTCTTGGCCGCCCATCATGGGAAGTACATCTCAGTGCATGAATACGATCCGTTCGTGCCATCAGTCAGGGAGTTGGGAAGAGTCGAAATAGAGAGTCCGTTAGACGCATTCCAGGAACGAGACCAGCCCGGCTATGTGGCCTGGAGCACCGATGGGTCCCGTATCATTGCGGCGACCTCGAGGGGTAGTGCCGAATTCGTGACAGTTCGAGTTTCCGAGTGCGGATTAGCACTTGAGCCAGAACACTATGTCGGCGTCTGCCCGTTTGAGGAGTCAAACCACCCCAAGGGGATTGTCACCGGGAATGGTCTTATTCCACCGCCACGAGGATTCGTGCCAAGTTGCCCATATCCCTGGTGGATGCCCGAACCAACCCCGACCTCGATGGCTTTACCGACAACCACACTTCAAGCTGCCCCTGGCACGCCAGTTCTGCCACCAATCGGCTACCTGCCACTTGCTCAACGCTAGGCCAATCACGAAACGACTTGATGGGAGCTGCGAACAGACATGGGTGAGTGTTTCGTCAGCCATGCTCACGAAGACTACGATGACGGCACCTACTATTGCGATATTGATAGCATTCGTGATTCCATTGGTCGTCTGATTAAGCTCTAGTCGACAGGGGCGAATCGCGGGACGAGTCATTTATTCGGGAAGCTCGTGTTCACGTGGATAGGCAGAACGACGGTCGCAGTCTTCCACCAATCGCCGCCTCCCGTGCATGAATAAAGCTCTCAAAGATCGAGTGCCGCTGCTGATTCAGCGTCGGGACGACGGTGAGGATGTGCGCCACGAATCGGCTGCCGGCTTCCGAGTCGACCCCGAAGCTCTTCTCGCGCCACAAGACTCCCCGGCGATCCAGAGTGATGTGACGTGATGTGAGATGATTCTATGGAGTCTGTTCGTATCATCGCATCACTGGTTCTTCCGCCCTACTTGCAGCCGCACATGCGGCCGTAGTACCTCGCGGATCTCCGCCTGCGGTACATCGTACCACTCAGCGAGCTTCTGGATCGAGGTGCCGTTGGCGAACATGCCCACGATCGCCTTCTTGTGTCCTTCAGTGAGCTTGCTGGATGACGCAGGCAGCAAGCCGAGGCGACCCATTAGATCAGGTGCGGTTCCCACCTGCTCTACTCCACGACTTGGAAGATCACCTGCGTCGCAGGGCTGCGTAGGAACTTGATCTTCTTGCCAGTGGCGTCAGAGGCTTTCTTCAGGCGGTTCTTGACTGTCTGGCGGCTCGCGCCCTCGTTGGCAACCTCTAGCCTGCCGCCATTCCCCATGCGGCACGAGTCCAGAAAACCAACATACTCCTGGTGCAATGTGCCGGGTGAACTCGTGACTTCCAGGTCCTTCTTGCTTAGAGACTCGATCGGCATGACGGGTCACTCCTTTCGTAACGTGAAGAACTGCGGATTCGCCGGACGAGTATACGACAGTGAGTATCACGTCTGCAAGCCCTTACCTCCAACTACGCCTTTTCACTTGATGCGGACTTGAAATGCGCGGGATACTCGGTGCATTCCGTGCGAAGGAGGGCTGGGCAGAGTTCAAGAAACGTCCATTCGGTCGCTAGCTGCGACCTCAAGTCCGTATGTTTCAGCAAGATCATGACTTGTCGTTCTGTGAACTGAACTTCACTCTGTTTCGACTGCGATTGCTTACTTGTGTATCGGCTTTTGGGTCGATCCCCCCTTCCCCAGCGCACACGATTCAAGAGCCAGATCGGCCAACAAGCCTCCCCCGCTCGGCCATGCTCACGAAGCCGCGATGTGAAACGACGAGGTGATCCATCACGGGGATCTGCAGCAGCCTGCCTGCCTCGACAAGCTCTGACGTCATGCGGTAGTCGAAGTCGCTGGGCTCCGGGTCACCGGATGGGTGATTGTGTGCAACCGCAATCGCTGCGGCGTTCTCGATGATCGCAGGCCGGAAGATCTCGGCCATGCGAACGGTTGCACCCGTGAGCGTTCCCTGGTAGATCAACGGCGTCGACAGCACCTCGTATCGCACGGTGAGGTTGGCCACGCGCACCTGCTCCTGAGGAAGCCCGGCCATCATCGGGCGAAAGAGCTGGTAGAGATCTGAGGGTGATCGGATGACCGGCCCGCTCTCGGCCAACTGCCTACCAGGTATCGCATGGAGACGCTCCGCCTCGGCAACGAGTTGGTGAAGGCGTTCAAGAAGCTCCACGTCGCGTGGGGCAAGGAACGAGAGCTGAGAGGCCTGCTCTGGGCGTTTTTCGGTTGACATGGGTGTTGGTACTACATATGCTCAGAACCTGCGTCCACGGCGAACTGAGAGGCGCACACCGGCACTCCTGTTGCCGGATGTGGTCAATACTCCTCCGGCTTCAGCAGCGTCGTTGCAGATCGGTCCGACTCCGTGATCACCCACAGCCGCTGGTCTGTCGGGAGGTTGTATGCAGAGAAGAGTCGCCCACCGTGCTCAAGGGCATGGTCGTTGGCTTCTCGATCCTCCTGTACAAGATCCCCCCAGTCGCCGGACTGGTGACGCATGAAAAAGAGCTGAGGCAGTACCTCAGCTTCCTCGCAAGCGTGCAGTGCACCTGGTGTTGCTAATGTTCGTCCGAGCGCGAAGAGCGGTCTCCTTTCGTATTCGTCCTCGCCTCGTGATAGGCGTTCTGGCATATGCGCGAGAGTGTATCAAATCGATGGTGGGATTTCAACAGAAGTTGCATGGTAACCGCAGTGGTATGGATGTGGTGTAATCTGTCTCACAATCCTAGAGGTGGCTGATGAGCAGTCGTCGTGGAAACAAAGAGGGCAGCATCCGGCATCGAGCCGATGGCCGATGGGAAGCTCGGGTCACCATTGGTGGACGCCAGCGGTCGATCTATGCCAAGACGCGTGCTGAAGTCGCCCGCAAGATGAGACAGGCGATCCAGCAAGTCGAGAGTGGTATCCCCCTCGCAGACGAGCGGACGACGGTGGCCCAGTTCCTGAATACCTGGCTCGAGACGGTGGTAGAGTCTTCGGTCCGGCCAAGTACGTTTCGGTCCTACGAGATGCACGTTCGGATACACCTGTCTCCTGCCCTGGGTAAGAAGCGGCTCGCCAAGCTTGCTCCGCATCACGTGCAGGAGATGATGAATGCCAAGTTGGCGGAGGGGCTCTCACCGCAGACCGTACGACACATCCGCGCGACGCTTCGCAGAGCCCTAGGCCACGCTCTGAAGTGGGGTCTTGTCTCGCGCAACGTCGCGACGCTCGTGGATCCGCCCAAGGTGCCGCGGCGAAAGGTCGAACCACTCACCGAGGAAGGAGCAGCCGCGATCCTGGATGCTGTGAGCGGCCATCGGCTCGAGGCGCTCTACACGGTCGCGATGGCCATTGGCCTTCGCCAGGGTGAGGCGCTCGGCCTTCGCTGGCAGGATGTCGATCTTGACGGCGGCAAGCTCCGGGTCGTGCATGCGCTCCAGCGGATCGATGGTGAGCTCCAGCTCGTCGAACCCAAGAGTGCGCAGGCCCGCAGGACGATCATTCTTCCTGAGATCGCGATCGCGGCGCTCAAGCGCCACCGCGCGCTCCAGAATCGCGAGCGATTGGCGGCGGGTGGTGACTGGGTGGACGGTGACTTCGTCTTCACCACGACTGTCGGCACCCCGCTGGACGGCCCCAACGTCACCCGCACCTTCCAGCGCTTGCTCAAGAACGCAGGCCTTCCGCCCCACCGCTTCCACGACCTCCGCCACGACTGTGCCACTCTCTTGTTGGCGCAGGGTGTGCCGCTCCGCGTGGTGAAGGAGATCCTTGGCCACAGTCAGATCAGCCTAACAGCAGACACCTACGCGCACGTAGTTCCCGCGCTTCAGCAGGACGCCGCCGCGCGTATGGATGAGGCGCTTGGCGAGAGAAGTGCGCGCCGGCGTGACAGCTAGGGAGTTTTCGCACGGGTGGCAACCTCCCAGATTCGCACTTGCGGACGAAGCCCGGTGATACGATCCTACCGCGTTCTTCCGGTTCGCGCGTCGATTCGTCGTTCGACGGAGTCAGAGTTACTGTTTGCCCACGGTGAGACCGACTCGCTGACCACGAGTGCGTCGTCCGGCTGCCAATCCTCAACATAGAGCGTTGCGAAACCCTCGCTCGATTCGGCCACCACGTTCGATGCGCCGGTCACGAGATCGTGAAAGACGAGGGTCTCATGCCACTCCGCGCTACAACCGTTGTAGGCAACCCGTACTACGATCGACTTGCCGTCCGGACTCCAGATGGGTGGGCTCAGCTCTGCCCACTCAGCGGAAAGATCTTGCGGAACCGGGAACGAGCTTGAGTGTTGCGTTGCGGTCGCCGCCTCGATCCATGTGACCTCCCCCTGTTCGTCGTCAAGAAGGCGCGATCCTCCGATCCGCGTGGCATCCCGCGAAAGGGACGGAATACCGGGCACACTGCCGAGGTTGAGCACTGAGCCGTCGTCGGTTGACACACGCCAGATGTCCTGCGAGAACCCATTTACCCCACAGCCATCTGGCCCACCGCCCATATACAGGAAGGCCGCGGACGAATCTAGAGTCCAACCGAGAACATGCGGAAACAGCCCACCCACACCATCAGGCACCCACTCGGCGCGAACGGTGTGGGTGATCGATCCGTCGGTTGCGGCCACATGCTGCGAGACGTAGTTCCAATACTGCTCGCCGCGAGCAGTTGAGAGCTCAAGTGACTCGTCATGCATCACAGTTCGAGCAACCCACAGGCCATCAGGCGAAGGACCACTCTCCCAAGTCGTTCCAACTGACTGCGGCAGCGTCTCAAGAGTTGGGATCGGCGTCGGAGACTCAGGCGCTCCTGCATCCGTGCTCTCGGCCAAGTCGAGTGTCGAGAGCGGCCGCTGGGCCGTATTGGTAGCCGGCGCGATGCTCGTGGCGGACGCTGGAGTCGGTTCGATCGGTGCTGGCTCGGACGGGACATGCCCACTGCTGCAGCCCGCTACAGTCAGAAGGAGCACGATGACCGACAGGAGTTCAACTGCATACCGGAACATGGTCGAAGAGTACTCAAGATGTGACATGCCCACAAGACGAGCCGTCGCCGGATTTCAGTCGACTTGTAGCTGAATTGACTCCCGGGCGTCCACGCAGCGCAATATCGGTCCACACGAGCGCCCCAGGCCAAACGTCGAAAGGTCAGGATGGACAATCTGAGCAATTAGGGTCATAATCAGGGTCAAACCGCCATTTCGAGGGTGGAGAGACCGACCCAACAAGCCCAAATCGCCCGTCAAATCAAGGTACCCCCGGCAGGACTCGAACCTGCGACACGCGGTTTAGGAAACCGCTGCTCTATCCCCTGAGCTACGGGGGCGTACCCGCCAATCGACGGACGGGCATTATATATCGTATGCACGCTCGGGCCGATCCCGCGGGCCTCGCAAGGTTGCTGGCGGTCGTCGACCTGGCGCAGCCCGTGTTCCGGCAGATCGATCATCCCGAACCCCTGCTTGATTTGGCGACGATCGGGCCATCCGCGCTCGAAGGATCACTCCTACCCCCGCCTACCCCCACCTACCCGCGCCCCAAGCGCCTCCGCTATCATCCCCCCATGTCCAAGCGCACCTCCGAGCCGCGCTCTGCCCCCACCGCCGGCTCCCCCGCCCTCTACCTCCGTAGCGTCGACCTGCGCCCCGGCGCCGCCGAGCGCGAGGGCTTTCCCTTCGGCCTGCCGCTGGTGCAGCGCTTCGCCCCGATCGAGCTGAGCACCCCGGTCACCTTCCTGGTCGGCGAGAACGCCGCCGGTAAGTCGACCTTCCTCGAGGCCCTGGCGGTGGCGGTCGGCTCGATCGCCGTCGGCCGCGAGGAGCTGGGTCGCGACGGCAGCCTCGGGCCGGCCCAGGCCCTGGCGCGCGAGCTGAAGCTGACCTGGAACGTCAAGACCCACAAGGGCTTCTTCCTGCGGGCCGAGGACTTCTTCGGCTACCTGCGCCGGCTGCAGCGCCTGCGGGCCGAGCACGAGGCCATCGCCCGGGGCTTCGAGGGCGAGCTCAGCGGCTACGGCCTGCAGCTGGCCAAAGGCGCCGCGCTGGGCCAGGCGGCCGAGATCGATCGGCGCTATGGCGGTGACCTGGACGCGCGCTCGCATGGCGAGGGCTTCCTGACCCTCTTCCAGGCCCGTTTCCAGCCCGGCGGGCTCTACCTGCTGGACGAGCCCGAAGCCGCCCTCTCGCCGACCTCGCAGCTGGGCCTGATCGCCATGATCAAGCAGATGATCGGCCTGCGCGCCCAGTTCGTCGTGGCCACCCACTCGCCGATGCTGATGGCCTTCCCCGGCGCGCGCATCCTGAGCTTCGACGACCACCCGGTGCGCGAGCTGCCCTACGACGAGGTCGGGCACGTGCAGCTCTGGCGCGATTTCCTGCGCTTCCCCGAGACCTTCCTGAACAAGCTCTGAGCCGCCTCGGGTCGTCCCCACGCGCGATCCGTCCCGCTCGCGCCGGGCACCTCGCCGTTACCCCGGTGGGCCCGAGAAAGATCCCGAAACCCGCGTCGAATCGGTCGTTTCGCGACCTGCTACCACCAAAGTAGTAGCCGTTTCGGGCCCCGCTACGCCGCCCGGAGCATTGTCCGACCCCCCTGGCCGCCCGTATCATCCGGGCAAGTCGACTCTCAGAAGCCATCCCAACCCGTGGGATTGCAGACCTTTACTCGATTCACAGGAGAACATCCATGAAGAAGCTGATGGTCCTGGCCTCGATGGCGACGGTGGTGACCTTCCTGGTGGCGGGCCTGGCCGGCGTGTTCGGCACGGGCGACGCGCCGACGGTCTACGCCTCGCGCCTCGCGGGCATCCAGGGCGCCGGCATCTCCGGCATCCAGATCCAGAACCTCGACGCCTCGCAGCCGGCCACGATCGTGGCGGACTTCTACAACCAGCGCGGCGGCAGCCCGGTGACGATCTCGCGCCCGGGCGTTGGCGCCGGCGCGGCGGCCAACATCTACCTGCCGGCGGAGAACACGCTGCAGAATGGCGCCTACGCGGCGATCATCTCGGCGGACCGCCAGATCGCGGCCATCGCGCGCACCGACTGGGGCACCTCGGGCGCCGCGGCGATCTACTCGAACGTCCAGCCGGGCACGGACGTGAGCCTGCCGCTGGCGGCCAAGGGCTACTACGGCCAGACCAGCCTGGTCTCGATCCAGAACACGGACACCAGCGCGCAGGCGACGGTGAACGTGGCGCTGTACGCCTCGGGCAAGACGGCGCCGATCAAGGAGAGCACCTTCGCGATCGGCCCCGGCACGTCGACGACGCTGGACCTGGGCAAGAACGCCGAGTTCGCGTCGGTGCCGGACGGCTTCCTGGGCTCGATGAAGATCACTTCGGACTCGATTCCGGTGGGCGTCCAGAGCTTCATCGACATCGAGACGGCCGACAAGGCCGTGTACGCCTTCGAGGGCGTTCCGAGCGAGCAGGCGGCTGACATGCTGTTCGTGCCGCTGATCCGCAACAACTTCTACGGCACGACGGGCATCTCGGTCGTGAACCCGGGCACGAGCCCGGTGCAGGTGACGGTCACGTACATCGCTTCGCCGCTGACGCCGGCCTGCACGGGCACGACGGTCCACGGCGGTGCGGCGGCGACGATCGCCGGCGGCTCGAGCCTGGTGTTCTACCAGGGCGGGGCGACGCCGGGCGCCGGCGAGCCGGGTCTGCCCTCGGGCTGCCTGGGCTCGGCGACGGTCGAGGCGACGGGCGGCAACGTGCTGGCCATCGTCAACGACGCGGACCTGAAGGCGGGCACCTCGGCCGCCTACAACGCGGTCTCGGCCGCGGGTGGCGCCAAGAAGGTCGCGCTGCCGCTGTTCCGCAACAAGCACACCAAGGACGAGCTGTCGACGGGCATCCAGGCGATGAACATCGGCGACGCGCCGGCCAACGCCACGATCACGTTCTCGGACTCCTCGGGCGCGACGATCTCGGGCTGTGGCGCCGACTGCCAGGTCACGATCGCCTCGAAGGGCTCGTACACCTGGTACCCGCCGAACGTCCAGGGCATCAAGGATCGCCCGAACGTCTACGGCTCGGCCACCATCGAGAGCGACCAGCCGCTGGCCGTCATCGTCAACGACGCCAGCCCGCTGGGCACGATCGACTCGGCCATCTACAACGCCATCAAGGCCGACTGAGTCAGACCGACCCGCCCGTCCGCCCGCAAGGGCTCGGGCAAACCCGAGTCGGCTGAACTCGGTTTCCACGGGTAAGGCTTCTGGCGGGCCCCGCGCATGTCGCGGGGCCCGCTTGCCGTTTCCCGCGCCGCAATCTACCGTAGCAGCTGACCTGGCTGGCCCGTTCTAGCCTGTCCGAAGCACCGCCCGCCGCGACCCGCCGGTCCTCGAACCGGGAGCCGATTGCCCTTGTCGCTCGATCCGAAGCCGCACGCCGCCCGGCCCCTGTCCCGCTTGGACCGGGCGATCCTCGCGCTCGCTTGCGCCCTGCTGGCCTGGCTCCTGCCCGGCGGGCGGCCGGCCAGCGCCGATCCGGCGCCGGGCCGCCAGGTGCACCTGCCGGTGCTGGGCTACCTGGGCCAGGACACCCTCTGCCGCACCTGGATCGAAGCCCAGAACCTGGGCGACCTGCCGACCAAGGTCACCATCGTCGTCTGGGCCGCGCCCGGCTTCTGCCCGCCGCAGGCCGCCGGGCCGCTCAAGGTCGAGTGCTCGGGCCTGCTCGGCCCCGGCTCGACCTGGAACTTCCAGGGCGGCCAGATCCCCGTCGGCGCCAGGAGCGCCATCGCCTTCAGCTTCCTGGCCCGCCAGTTCAGCGAGGTCGGCATCGATCCCGGCGGCTTCGACGACGTCATCGCCGACTACATGTGCGAGCGGCTGTTCTTCGACGTGGTCGGCGACCACGACGCCTATCGGCGCTTCAAGCAGGCCTACGACGAGGGCGGCCTCTACGAGCGCATCCCGCTCGACCGGGTGACCGGCTCGCCGCTGGGCATCGAGGTGCTGCGGCACTGCCCGGCCGATCTCAACCCGGCCGCCGAGGTCTCGGCCAAGTACGAGGGCATCTCCGAGCAGTCGCTCGGCATCGCCGACCCCGTCTTCGGCGGCTTCAGCTACTATGCCCCGCTGCTCTATGCCGGCCGTGGCGACTTCGACAGCGTGATCTACATCCAGAACGCCGGCATCCAGTGCAGCTCGGTCGAGATCTGGTTCAAGCAGCAGGACGATTGCCTGCGCGCCCGGATCTGCGAGGTCTTCACCCTGGCGCCCGGCGAGACCTTCCAGTACGAGGCGGCCGACTGCGTCGGCCTCGACTGGCAGGGCAGCGCCTGGGTCCGCGCCAGCCAGCCGATGGCCATGGCGGTCGACATCTATGGCCGTGACGTGCTGATGAGCTACACCAGCCAGCCGGCCGAGATCCGCTACGCCTACGCCGGCCTGCCCACCTACCGCGCCGGCAGCCAGGTGGCCTACGGCCCCTTGACCTACAGCGAGTACCAGGGCTGGGACAGCGGCATCCAGGTCATGAACCTGAGCCCGGTCACCAACGCCAAGGTCAAGGTCTACTTCCTCGATCGCGGCGGCGACGTCATCACCACGCTGGTCGACTGGGTCTGCGCCCGCGGCAGCCAGACCTTCTACCTGCCGGTGGTCGCCGGGCTGCCCGGCACCTGGGTCGGCGCGGTGCGGGTCGAGAGCCAGGACATCTGGAACCCGGGCAACGACCCCATCCCGGCGCCCGACATCCAGGCCGTGGCGGCCCTCATCCGCTACACCGACCCCAGCCGGGCCGAGACCGCCGAGGCCATCGCCTACAACCTGCTGCCCGAGGTGCAATCCTTCGACTGGCAGATCGGGCCCGACCCGGCCTGCTGCCGCTGCCCCGGCCCGGGCTGCGTCGGGCTCATCGGCGTGCCCTCGCTGCTCAAGGACCGCTCCGGCAGCGGCATCACCACCGAGATCGCGGTCCAGAACCTGGTCGTGCGGCCCGGCTTCACCGACTACGCCCTGTACATCTACGACCAGAACGGGCTGCTGGCCTTCGACTGCAGCAAGCTGGGCCAGCAGCAGGTCGAGTACATCAACCTGGCCAACTGGGGCTTCGTCCCGCCCGGCTTCAAGGGCAGCGCCGTCATCAGCGCCACCTACTGGGAGCACTTCAGCGGCCGGCCCGGCAGCCAGAACGTGCTGGGCCTGGCGGCGGTGGTGGTCGAGCGCACCGGCGGCGTGCTGGGCGAGGCCGTGCCGGGCGACGAGGCCGCCGGCGGCGCCGGCTTCCCGATCTTCGACCGCGGCTTCGGCTTCGCCGACGCTTCGCTGCGGCCGCGCTGCCCCGGCCAGCCGACACCCCTGCCGCCGGCCAGCGCGACGCCGACGCCGACCGCCACGGCCACCCTGGCGCCGGCCACCGCCACGGCCACCGCCAGCGCGACCCTGGCGCCGACCATCCAGGCCGTCGAGACCCCGACCGAGACGCCGACGCCCAGCGCGACGCCGTCGCCCAGCGCCTCGCCGACCCTGGTCGCGGCCGACACGCCGACCGCCACGGCCAGCGCCACGGCCAGCGCCACGCCGACGCCCAGCCCCAGCCCGACGCCCAACGCCTTCGCCACCTCCGTGGCCGCGACCCTGACGGCCATCGCCGCCTCGCCGACGCCGACCGCCAGCCACACGCCCGACCTGGTGGCCACCGCGGTGGCCGCCACCCTGACGGCGCTGGTGCCCACGCCGACGCCCAGCCCGACGCCCAACCTGATCGGCACGGCCGTGGCGGCCACCCTGACCGCGGTGGCGCAGGCCAGCGCGACGCCGACGCCCAGCCCCAGCGCCACGGCCACCCGGACCCCCAGCCCGAGCCCGACGCCCAGCGCCACGGCGACGCACACCGCGACCGGCACGGCCACCCGGACCGCCACCGCGACCAGGACCCCGACCGGCACGGCCACCCGCACCGCGACGGCGACGTTGACCGCGACGGCGACCTTGACCGTCACCGCGACCCTCACCCCGACCCTGGTCGCCAGCGCGACGCCGACGCCGAACCCGACCGTGCTCGCGGCCGGATCGGGCGCGCGGCGCGCCGACTTCCCGCGGCTGGCCGCCCCGCTCGCGCCACCGCTGCCGCTGGCGCCGGGCCCCAGCCCCGCCGGCCCGGTCCAGGGTGATCCGCGGCGCGCCATCGCCTGGTAGCTGCGGCTCGGTCGGGCGACTCATGTATAATCCCCGGCCATGAAAACCAGACTCCAAGCCTATGCCGCCGGCGCCATCGAGGCCTCGATTCTGATGGCGCTGCTGCTCGTTCCGATCATCATCAACTACTACGGCTTCCAGATCTTCGCCCGGCCCAAGGGCGCGCTCCTGGTGGCCCTGGGCCTCCTGGTGGCCAGCCTGGGCATCGTGGCCGCCGCCGAGGGCGGCCTCGGCGGCTTGCGAAGCCTGCTGCGCCGGCCCCTGGTGGCCGCCGCCCTGCTCACCGGCCTGGCGACGCTCCTGGCCACGGCAACCAGCAGCCAGCGCCAGCTGAGCATCTGGGGCTCGGGCGAGCGCACGGCCGGCCTGATCCAGGCCCTGGCGCTGCTGGCGTTCTTCGCCGGCGCGGCCTGGATCGGCCGGGCGCCGGCCCGGCGCGAGCGCATCCTGGCCTGCATGGTCGCCGCCAGCGTGCCGGTGGCCCTCTACGCCCTGACCCAGGCCCTGCGGCTCGAGGTGGTGCCCGGCCGGGTCGAGAGCCTGACCCGGGCCTTCGGCAGCCTGTCCAACCCGATCTTCCTGGCGGCCTACATGATGCTGCTGCTGCCGCTCGGCCTGCAGCGCATGCAGCGCGCGGCGCGCGAGGGGGCCTTCCTGCGCCTCGTCGGCTGGGGCCTGGTGACGCTGCTCCAGCTGGCGGCCATGGTCGCCTCCGACAGCCGCGGCCCCTTCCTGGGCCTGGCGGCGGCCGGCCTGGTGGCCCTGCTGGCCCTGGCCCTGCGGCCGGGCCGGCGCTGGCTCGGCTTCGCCACGCTGGGCCTGCTGGTCGCCGGCCTGGCCTTCCTGGTGGTCTTCAACCAACCCGGCTCGGCCCTGGCCCCGCTGCGCGAGCTGCCGGTCCTGGGCCGCTTCGGCGAGATCAGCACGGTCGCCGGCGACTCCTCGGGCGCCCGCCTGCGCATCTGGCGCAGCACGCGCCGCCTGCTGGTCGCCGAGCCGGCGCGCCTGCTCAGCGGCCACGGCCCCGAGACCCTCAAGTACGCGCTCCTGCCCTACGGCGAGACCTACATGGCCGGCTATGGCCAGCGCAGCCGGCTGGTCGACCGGGCCCACGACGTGCTGCTCGACAAGCTGGTGATGGAGGGCCTGCCCGGCGCCCTGGCGCTCCTCTTCCTCTTCGGCGCCTGGCTGCAGGCGGCCGCGGTGGCGGCGGGCCTGGCGCCCGAGCCGGCCGACCGGCGACGCCTGGCCGGCCTCCTGGCCGGCGGCACCGGGCTGGGCGCGCTGGGCTTCCTGGTCGGCTGGCGCCTGCCGCTCTTCGGCGAGCCCCTGTCGGTCTTCGCCGGCGCGCTGACCCTGCTCGGCCTCGTCGGCGGGCTGCTGGCCTACCTGGTCTGGCGCCTGCTGACCGGCGGCGGGGTCGCGTCGGAGGCGGCCGATGACGATGCCGCTTCGGCCGGTCTGGGCCTGGCCTTCCTGGCCCTGGGCGCCGCCGCCGTGGTCGAGGCGGCCTTCGGCATCCAGGTCGTCGAGACCCAGCTCCTGATCTGGATCCTGGCCGGCCTGCTCCTGGCCCTCGGGCTGGGGCGGCTGCCGGCCGTCGAGACGGCCGGTCGGCCGGCGGCGCTGCGCCGGCAGCGCCGCGGCGAGACCGACGACGACGAGGCGGCGCTGACCCTCAGCATCGGCTGGAGCCCACGCAGCGTCGGCTACGGCCTGCTGCTGGGGGCGCAGCTGGGCGCGATCGACTACTCGCTGCACATCTTCGGCGCGACGCCGCTGGCCCATACCTGGCTGGTCCTGCTGCTGCTGCTGGTCGGGGCGCTGCTGGCCGGCTTGCTCGCGGCGGCCGACGCCGGCGAAGGCCTGTTCACCTCTGCCCTGGTCGCGCTCGTGGTCCTGGCGCTCTTCCTCGGGCTGCGCGCGCTGACGCTCGCGCTGTACCCGGATGCTTCGCTGCTCTGGGGCATGAGCCTGGCCTGGTTCCTGATCCTGGCCCTGGCGGCCGGCAGCTGGCTGCGCGAGCCGCTGACCGGCGCGCCCGGCTGGCGCGGCCCGGCCGGCCTGGTCTATCCGCTCCTGGCGGTGCCGGGCGTGGCCCTGCTGGTGCTGGCCGCGCTCAATCCGGTGCGGGCCGACATCTACTTCCAGTCGGCCCTGGCTACCTTCGACGCCGCCCTGGCCCGCGACGACAGCCAGCTGTTGCTGGACGCCGACACGCTCTACGGGCGGGCCGCGCGGCTGAACCCGCGCGAGGACGGCTACCCGCTGTTGATGGCCGAGCGCTACACCCAGCTGGGCAGCCTCTCGGGGGCCGACCTCGAGGGTGCCGCGACCGCCTTCGGCCGGGCCCAGAGCCTGATCGAGCAGGCCGAGCTGCTCGACCCGGACATGCCCTTCCACAAGGTCAACCGGGGGCACCTGCAGCTGGTCTTCGCCCAGATGCTGATGGCCCAGCAACCGGAGCAGGCTCGCACGGTGGCGGCCAACGCGGCCCTGCCGCTGCAGGAGGCCTTCGACGCCGTGCCCTACGACCCGGCGGTGGCCGGCGAGCTGGCGCTGGCGCGCTGGCTGGGCGGCCAGCCCGAGCAGGCCTTGCCGCTCTTGGAGTACTCGCGCGACACGCTCGACCCCGACAGCCCGCTCACGCTGCGCCTGCTCGGCCAGGTCTACTACGACCTGGAGCGCCTGGACGAGGCCGAAGCCGCCTTCGAAAAGGCCCTCGGCTCGTCGCGGCTGACGGCCCAGGAGCGTCTGTCGATCCAGATCTCGCTGGGCGAGATCGCGCGCGAGCGGGGACGGCTGCCGGAGGCCATCGGCTACTACGAGCAGGTCCTGGCCGCCGGCGGCGGCGACTGGAGCCTGCTCTACAACCTGGGCCTGATGTACCGCGACAACGGGGATACGGCCAAGGCGCGCGAGGCCTGGACCCAGACCCTGCAGGCGGCGCCGTTGGACGCCTACGACCAGGTGCAGGCGGCCCTGGAGAGCCTCGGCCAGCCCTAGGAGCGGAGCGCTTGCGCTCCCTGGGCTTCAAGAGACGTGCCTGGGGCGCCCTGGGGCTTCGGCAAGACCCCAGGGCCGCGAGCCGGACCTGGCCCGGATCAGTCCGGCGGGCGCCCCACGACGACCCGCGCCGGCCGGAGCAGCTCGCCGTCCAGCAGGTAGCCGGCACGCTCGACCTGGACCACCTGCTCGGACTCCAGGCCAGGCATGGGCACCACGCCGAGGGCGTCGTGGACCTGGGGGTCGAAGGCGGCCGCCTCGGCCTCGATGCGCGAGACGCCCTCGCGCTCGAAGACGCGGGCGACCTCACGCCGGATGCTGTCGAGGCCCTCGAGCAGGGCCTCGCGGTCGGCCTCCTTGAACGCGCTGGCGCGGTCGAGGTTGTCGGCGATCTCGAGGAAGCGGGTCAGCAGCTCGCGGCGCAGCCGCGCCAGGGCCTCGTTGCGGGCCCGCTCGGCTGCCTTGCGGGCGTTGGCCAGCTCGGCCTCGGCGCGCAGGAAGCGGTCCCAGTTCTCGTCGGCCTTGCGCCGCGCCTCGGCGATCTCCTGCTCGAAGGCCGCGCTCACCGCCGCGTCGAGCTCGGCGGCGTCGAGCTCGGTGGCGTCGCCGTCCTGGATGGCGGTCGCTTCAGCCCTGGCCGCTTCGGGATCGCTCGTGGCTTCGTTCGACGTCCTGTCTTCGGCGCTCATGCCTGCTCCCGTCCTTTCGTGCCGGCCGCGCTGGGGCCGGCTCAGCGAAGAGGGGCGGACGTGGCCGTCCGCCCCTCGCGTATGCGCATCTCGGCGATCCGTTCCAGGCTCGTGACCCGGCGCCGATGGCGGCCTGGTCGACCCCGGATCCGGTCGGCGGAGGCGGCTAGGCCTCGCGGAACTCGCCCTCGACCACGTCGTCCGGAGCCGCGTCGGCCGGCTCGGCGGCGCCATCGCCCGCCGCCGCGGCCTCGGCGGCCTGCTGCGCCGCATAGAGCTTGGACGAGAGCTCGTGCATCGCCTGCTCCAGCTCGCTCAGCCCCGACTGCATGCGGTCGGCGTCGTCGGCCTCGACGGCCTCGCGCAGGGCCTTGATCCTGGCCTCGACGGTCTCGCGGGTGGGTTCGTCGATGCCCTCGGCCTCGCGCAGCGTCTTCTCGCTCTGATAGGCCATGGCGTCGGCGCGGTTGCGCAGCTCGACCTTGTTGCGCAGGGCCTCGTCCTCGCCGCGATGCTGCTCGGCCTGCTCGACCAGGCGCGTCACCTCGTCCTTGGACAGGTTGGTGCTGGCCGTGATCTGGATGGCCTGCTCCTTGCCGGTGGCCCGGTCGACCGCCTTGACGTTGAGCACGCCGTTGGCGTCGAGGTCGAAGGTGACCTCGACCTGCGGGATGCCGCGCGGCGCCGGCGGGATGCCCTCGAGCCGGAAACGGCCCAGCGACATGTTGTCGCGCGCCATCGGGCGCTCGCCCTGCAGCACGTGGATGTCGACCGCCGTCTGGTTGTCCTCGGCGGTGGAGTAGACCTCGCTCTTGCGGGTCGGGATGGTGGTGTTGCGCTGGATCAGCGTGTTCATCACGCCGCCCAGGGTCTCGACGCCCAGCGAGAGCGGGGTCACGTCGAGCAGGACCACGTCGCGGACCTCGCCGGCCAGCACGCCGGCCTGCAGCGCCGCGCCGACCGCGACCACCTCGTCCGGGTTGACGCTCTTGTTGGGCGCCTTGCCGATCATGTCGGAGACCAGCTTCTGGACCATCGGCATGCGGGTCGAGCCGCCGACCAGGATCACCTCGTCGATGCCGGAAGCCTTGATCTTGGCGTCCGCGAGCGCCTGCTCGATCGGATGCTTCAGGCGGGCCACCAGGTCCTCGGTCAGCTGCTCGAAGGTGTTGCGCGTGAGCGTCAGCTGGAGGTGCTTCGGACCCGCGGCGTCGGCCGTGATGAAGGGCAGGTTGATCTCGGTCTGCTGCAGCTCCGAGAGCTCGATCTTGGCCTTCTCAGCCGTCTCCTTGAGCCGCTGCAGCGCCTGACGATCGCCGCCCAGGTCGATGCCCTGGTCCCGCTTGAACTCGGCGATGATCCACTCGACGATGCGCTGGTCCCAGTCGTCGCCGCCCAGGAAGGTGTCGCCCGAGGTCGAGCCGACCTCGACCACGCCGTCGCCGACCTCGAGCACCGACACGTCGAAGGTGCCGCCGCCGAGGTCGAAGACCAGGATGGTCTCCTCGTGCTCCTTGTCCAGGCCGTAGGCCAGCGCGGCGGCCGTGGGCTCGTTGATGATGCGCTTGACCTCGAGGCCGGCGATCTTGCCGGCGTCCTTGGTGGCCTGGCGCTGGCTGTCGTTGAAGTAGGCCGGCACGGTGATGACCGCGCTGTCGACCGCTTCGCCCAGATAGGCCTCGGCGTCGCGCTTGAGCTTCGACAGGATCATCGCCGAGATCTCCTGCGGCGTATAGGCCTTGCCGGTCTGGGGAATCTCGACCCGGGCGTCGCCCGAGCTGCCCTGGACGATGCCGAAGGGCACCAGGCCCAGGGTGCGCTGCGTCTCCTCCTCGTCGAAGCGCCGGCCCATCAGGCGCTTGACCGAGAAGACGGTGTTCTGCGGGTTCACGACGGCCTGCCGCTTGGCGGCCGCGCCGACGACGCGCTCGCCGCTCTTGGTGAAGCCCACGATCGAGGGGGTGGTGCGCCCGCCTTCCGCGTTGGGGATGACGACCGCTTCGCCGCCTTCGATGACGGCGACCACCGAGTTGGTGGTACCGAGGTCGATGCCTACTGTCTTTGCCATTGCAATTGCCCTCCTGCCATCCGAACGATGCGCATGGATTCTAGGGCCTGGCCGAAGACGGGGTCAACGCGGCTGCGTTAGCGCTGTGTAGGAATTCGCGGACGGGCGCGGGACTCCGAAGCCGGGCCGGTTCGAGGGGCGGCCGGCGGGGCGACGATATGTTGACAGCCTGGGTGCTTTGTGATAGTTTGTCACGGTGGTCGCGCCGTTGCTTCTCCCCGTCATCGAGGTCCGAGGGGGGACGGCCCGGCCCGCCCGGATAACGGAATCATGGGTAGCGCGCCGGACGGCGGAGCTGCCCGTCTTTTTGCCGAACGGGGGGCGAGGTGCTTAGGCTCGTTGACGGAGGTGCAGGCGGGGGCGATGCGCCCGCTGGTCTGCTGCGGAGCTTGCTGGAGCTGGCCGGTACGCGCGGCGCGGTGTCGCGGGCCGATCTGCTTCGGGTCTGGCCCGAGGCCGAGGACTCGCCCGAGCGGCTCGTGCGCGTGATCGAAGCGCTCGAGGAGGAGGGGGTGGGCTTCGCGGACATCGAGCCGCCGATCCACCTCCAGCAGCACGTCTACGACCTGACGGGCATCGAGTCCGACGACACGGTCAGCCTCTACCTGCGCGAGGTGGGCAACATCCCGTTGCTGACGGCCGAGCAGGAGGTCGACCTGGCCCGGCGCATCGAGCGCGCCAAGGGCGCCGGCGAGCAGCTCGCCGAAGGCATGGGCCGCGAGGCCGACGAGGGCCGCGCGCTGCGCGCCTGCGTCTTCGATGGCGAGGCCGCGCGTCACCATCTGACCAAGGCCAACAGCCGCCTGGTCATCGCCATGGCCAAGAAGTACATGAACCAGGGCGTGCCCTTCCTCGATCTGATCCAGGAGGGCAACCTGGGCCTGATGAAGGCCGTCGAGAAGTTCGACTGGCGCCGCGGCTACAAGTTCAGCACCTACGCCACCTGGTGGGTGCGCCAGGCCATCACGCGCGCCATCGCCGACCAGGGCCGGACCATCCGCGTGCCGGTGCACATGAGCGACCGCATCCGACGCCTCTTCCAGGTCAGCCGCCAGCTCGAGCAGACCCTCGGGCGCGAGCCGAGCCTGGAGGAGCTGGCCGCCGAGCTGGAGCTGCCCTCGTCCAAGGTGCAGTGGATGATGCGCATCGCGCGAGCCCCGCTCTCGCTCGAGAAGCCGGTCGGCGACGACCGCGACAGCGAGCTGGGCGACTTCATCGAGGACGAGGAGTTCCCCGCGCCCCAGGCGGCGGCGGCCGAGCACATGCTGGCCGAGGAGATCGAGAACCTGCTCAACGCGCTTCCGCCGCGCGAGGCGCGGGTCCTGCAGCTGCGCTTCGGGCTCTTGGACGGCCGAACCCACACGCTCAAGGAGGTCGGCGAGAAGTTCGGCGTCACCCGCGAGCGGATCCGGCAGATCGAGACCGAGGCGCTCGACCGCTTGCGGATGCTCGGGCGTTCGAGCCGCTTGCGCGACTTCCTCGAATCGGACTGAGCCAATGCCAGCCGAGCCCAGCGAGGCGGCCGAGCCGGACCCTGGCGCGGGCCGCCATCTGGCGCCGAAGCCCATGTCGGCCTCCCGTCTCACGACGGTCAACCTGGTCTTTCCGGGTGACACCAACCCGCGCGGCACCATCTTCGGCGGCCGGGTCCTGCAGTGGATCGACATGATCGGCGCGATGGCGGCCCAGACCCATTGCCGGCAGGTGGTGGTGACCGTGTCGATGGACGCCGTCGAGTTCCGCGCCCCGATCCACCTCGGCGAGTACGCCATCCTGACCGCCACCGTCAACCGCGCCTGGCGCTCCTCGATGGAGGTCCAGGTCACGGTCGAGGCCGAGCACCCGCTGAGCGGCGAGCGCGTCACCTCGGTCGAGGCCTTCCTGACCTTCGTCGCGCTCGGCCCCGACGGGCGCAGCGCGCCGGTGCGCGCGGTGCAGCCGGAGACGGAGGCGGAGTGGGCGCGCTACGAGGCGGCCCAGCAGCGGCGGGCCGCGCGACTGGCCTTCAAATCCGAGCACGGCGGTTGACCCCCCCTCGCCGCGGCCATAGAATTCGCCGGCATTCGACATGGACGATTCTTCAAGGCAAGCGTCGGCCGACGCGCCCGCTCCGAGCGCGGGCCGACCATCGCGCGACACCGCAGGCGCCCACCGTCATGGCTCGGGCGTGCCGGCTTGCCTCGTGCTCGGGTTGAATCGGCATGGCGCCTGAGTCCCTCGCCTCGCCGATCCTGCTGGCGCTGGGCCTGGCGCTGGCGGCGCTGGCGGCGGCGGCCGACGCTGCCTTCGACGAGACCAACCGCGTTCGGCTGCGCGAGCTGGTGACGCGCGAAGAGCGCCTGAGCGTCTCGGTCTGGCGACTGCTGGACGATCCGGCCCGGACCTGGACCGCCGTGCGGCTGCTCGAGGTCCTGGGCCTGGTGCTGGCGACCACCGGCTTTCTGACCCTCCTGCGCCTGGACGCTTCGAGCCGCGCCGGGGCCCCCTGGCTCGAGCCGGTCGGTCTGGCCCTCCTGGCCGGCCTGGGCGTCGAGTACCTGCCGCGCATGCTGGTCAACCGGCACCCGGAGCGCTCGGCGCTGACGGTGGCGCTGCCGGTCGACCTCATCGCCTACCTGGTCTTCCCGATCTTCCAGCTGATCGCGCGCTTCACCGGCTACCTGCCGCATGCGCACACCCGCTCGATCCGCGAGGACGAGCTGCGCTCCCTGCTCAACATCGACGAGGAGGGCAACGGCGGCATCGAGCCCGACGAGATCGAGATGATGGCCGGCATCATCGAGCTGGGCGACACCAAGGTGCGCGAGGTGATGGTGCCGCGCATCGACATCGTGGCCATCCCGCTCGAAGCCTCGCTCGAGGAGGCCCTGGACCTGATCCTCGAGGCGGGCCATTCGCGCATTCCGGTCTACCGCGAGACGATCGACGATATCGCCGGTCTGCTCTACGCCAAGGACCTGCTCGAGCCCTTCCGCAGCCGCAACTTCGAGGCCCGGATCGTCGATCTGCTGCGCGACCCGCACGTGGTGCCCGAGTCGATGCTGGTCAAGACCCTGCTCGGCGCGCTGCGCTCGGCGCGGATCCACATGGCCATCGTGGTCGACGAGTACGGCGGCACGGCCGGCCTGGTGACCATCGAGGACCTGATCGAGGAGATCGTCGGCGAGATCCAGGACGAGTACGACGAGGAGTCGCCGCGGGTCGAGCACATCGGCGAGGACGAAGGCGTCTTCTCGGGCGGCATCGACATCGACGACGTCAACCGCATGATGGACATCCGGCTGCCGAGCGATGCGGTCGACACCCTGGCCGGGCTGGTGCTCGATCGGCTGGGCAAGGTGCCCGAGGCCGGCGAGCTGGCGCGATTCGAGGACGCCGACATCGAGGTGCTGGCGCTCGAGGGCCGGCGCATCCACCGGGTGCGGGTCACCCGGCGCCATCCCGAGGACGATCCGGACGAAGCCGAGGTCCCGAACGGCGCGGACGAGGACGGGGCCGCGGCCCGGCCATGAGCCCGGATCAGCTCGAGGCGCTGGTCGCTCGGGCGCGCGAGGCGCGGAGTCGGGCCTACGCGCCCTACTCCGGCTACGCGGTCGGGGCGGCCGTCCTGGGCGTCGACGGCCGCATCTTCGGCGGCTGCAACGTCGAGAACGCGCTCTACGGCGCCACCGTCTGTGCCGAGCGGGTGGCGCTGTGGACCGCCGTGGCGGCCGGATTGCGCGAGCTGACGGCGTTGGCGGTGGTGACGCCCAACGGCGGCGCGCCCTGCGGCTTCTGCCGGCAGGTGCTGGCCGAGTTCGCCGGTCCCGACCTGGTGCTGGCGGTGGCCGGCCCGGAGGGCGCGGCGCGCGTCCATCGGCTGGGCGAGCTGCTGCCCTTGGCCTGGGGTCGGGACGATCTGGTCTCGGGTGGGGGCGGGGGCGGGGCGCCGCCCGGCGGCTGAGCCGGAGCTCGGCTCAGCGGGCGCAGTCGACCTGTTCGCCCAGCGCGGCGTAAGCCTGGCCCAAGCCCTCGAAGCCGGCGGTGACCACCGTCGCCTGCGCGTTGGAGGCGATCGCCTCAAGCAGGCCGAGGTCGGGCGCGCGCCCGACGGCCGCGGTCAGGATCTGCACTCTGGCGGCGCTGGCCGCCTCGGCCGCCTCGAGCACCCGGTTCCGGCCACGCGGGCCGGTCTGGACCCCGTCGGTGATCAGCACCAGCACCCGCCGGCGCCCGCCCGAATCGGCCAGCAGGGCCACGCCGGCGTCGATGGCCCGGTCGATCTCGGTGCCCGGCGCCGCGGTCAGGGTCTCGATCGCCGCGTCCAGGCGCCAGCGCGGGCTGCCCATCGGCGCCAGGATGTCGACCCGTTGGTCAAAGGCCACCAGGGCCACCCGATCGCGCGACAGGGTGACCCGGTCGAGGAAGGCGCGGGCATGGCGCTCGGCGTCGTTGCTGCCGCGCGAGCCCAGGCTGGTCGAGCGGTCGACGGCCAGGACGATGTCGGCCGGCTGACGCAGCGGCACGCAGCCCGGTTGTTCGAGCCGGGGCAGGTAGACCGCGCTGCGGCGCTGTCCGTCACAGCGGGCGGAGACCGTCAGCCCCCCCGAGCCGGCCGGCAGCGCCGCCGACTGTTCGGCCTGCCGTCCGCGATCGTCCTCGATGCGCAGGCGCAAGCCCTCGCCGAGCGCGTAGCTGCCCGGCAGGATCGGCCGCAGCTGATGGGTCAGCGACAGGCCTTCGGCCGGGAAGGGTTCGATCCGCCAGGTGGGCTCCGGCTGGCCGGAGACCATCGGCCCGCTGCCGGCGCTATGCCGGATGCCGGCGGGCAGGCTGTGGATCAGCTCGACGCTGCGCACCCGTGCCGGACCCCCCGGCTCGGCCGGGCAGCTGGCCCGAAGCTGGAAGCGGGCATCGACGGCCGTGAAGGGGCAGACCAGCTTGTCGCTCAGCGTCAGCTGGACCTGGATGCGGCAGGGGCTGGGGGCATCGGCCCGCGCCTGCCGGGGGCCGGCCGCCGCCGACAGCCCGACCGCGCAGAGCGCGGCCAACCCGGCCAGGCGGAGCGCTCGCGCGGCGGTCACGATCCCGGGCGCTCCGAGCGCCCCCGGCCCGGCGGCTCGGTGAGCGGCGGTGGCTCGAGGCTCGGCCCGCCCCCGCCCGGCGTCGGCGTGTCGGTGGGGCTGGGGCTGGGGCTGGCGGCGGCCGGCGTGAGCTCGGCCGGCTGTTGCGCCGGCGCGGTCACCGCCGGCCCTGGCGGCGTCGAGGGCGGCGGCGTTTCGGGCGGCGGCGTTGGTGAAGGTTCGCCGGCGCCGGGCGTGGGCTCGGCTGGCTCCGGCGCTGCGGTCGCTGCCGGGCAGCTGTGGCCGAGGCCGAAGTCCAAGCTGGCCGGTCCGGCCGTGTCGATCCGTCGGCTCGCCCCGCCCAGGCTCGGGCAGGCCAGCCAGAGCGGGTCGATCTGCAAGAGGGTCACCTGCAGCGGCAGCCGTCCGCAGAGCGGACCGAGGTGCAGCGAGATCGCCGTCTCGCCCCGGGCTTCGATCAAGCCCTCGGTCAGCGCCTGCGGGCTGCTGTCGTAGACCGAGAACTGCATCCCTTCCGGCAGCGCCTGGCTCGAGCCGGGCCCAGGTTGCCCGTCGCAGTCGAGGCAGTCGGCGAAGATGCGCAGGGTGAGGTCGACGCAGGCAGGGGCCGGGTCCTCGGCCGGTGCCGGCGTCTGGCTGGGTGCCGGGCTGGGGCGGGGCGCCTTGGGCTCGCCCGGATCGGGCTGCTGCGGCTTGTTCGCGCCGCCGCCGGCGTCGCCGAAGGGATCGTTGTCGCCGCCGCGCGGGCCGGTGACGCCGCGCGGCCGGAGCGTCGGCAGGCGCGTGCCGCCGGCCGCCCGGCCGGCCGGCGGCGCCTGGATCTCGGCCAGGCGGGCGGCTTCCGGGGTGCGCAGCGCGTAGCGGACCTGTCGATCGACGGGCCGCGCCGCCGGGGAGGCAGCCAGGCTGGCCGGGTGCGCGGCGGACGGGTCGGCCGCGGCGAGTCGGTCGGCATCGCCGGGGCCATCGAGGGCGGCCGGAGCGGCGCGATCCGCCGGCGTGGCCGGGCGCCAACCATCGCCCAGGGTCAGCAGACCGCCCAGGGCCAGCAGCGCCAGCGGCAGCATGCGCGGCAGGAGCCAGCCGCGGGGCCGCGGGGCGGCCAGGCTCGGGATGCGCAGCAGCTGGGGCTCGAGCCCGGCCGGCGGGTCCAGGACGGGGATCGACCGCAGCCGCGCCAACACCTGCTGCTCGGCACGCCAGGCCAGGCGGCAGCTCTCGCAGCCTTGCAGGTGCTCGGCCAGCATGCGCCGTTCGGGCCGGTCGAGCTCGCGGTAGACGCCGATGAGCCGGCGGATGCGGGCGCAGGTCATGGCCGCTCGTCCTCGAAGACGCGGGCCAGGGCCTCGCGGGCACGCTGGCGGCGCTTGCGCGCCGCCTCGGGCGTGATGCCGAGCACCTCGGCCACCTGCGGCGCGCTGAGCTCGGAGAACTCGAAGAGCATCAGCACCGCCCGGTGGTGCGGCGCGATGCGCATCATCGCGTCGTCGATGCAGATCCGCCCCAGGCGCTCGTCCTCGGAGCGGGTGCTCGCCCGAAGGGTCTTGACCAGGTCGAAGACCATGCGCGGGCGGCGCTTGCGCCGGCGCAGCTCGTCGGTGGCCACGTTGGTGGCGATGCGAAAGAGCCAGGCGCGGTGGTTGGCGCCGCCGTCCAGCTTGGGCAGGCCGCGATAGGCGCGCAGATAGGCTTCCTGGGTCAGGTCCTCGGCCAGGGCCGAGTCGCCGACGATCCGGAAGACGTAGTTGTAGATGCGGCGATGGTAGTCGCGCACCAGGCCGACGTAGAGCGTGTCCAGCTCGGCGGCGGCCTGTCGCTCGACCGGGATCACCGCATCCGCGGATTCCTTGGAGAGGGTCATGGAGCTCATCGCCCGATTATAACGCCTCAGGCCCGGCCGGTGTGACCGCTCGCTCGACCGGCTCGGCCGGGGAGCCGACGCAGCCGGTTCGCTCGACCCGGCGTTTCGGGAGCGTTGAACCGAAAGGCATCGACGATCGTATGATAGCGATGCGGGCCGCCGCTGCTCGGTGCGGCACGCAAACGGCGCGCTTCGGGACCTGCGACGCATCGGGGTTGACGCGCGCGAACGGCGTGGCCTTACCCGTCGCGATACCCTTGCGGGGTTTCCGGCGCGGCGCTAGACTGACTCCCGATGGCGTCGGCATTGAGCCAGGAGATGCACATGCGGCCAGAAGGCAGCGTCCAGACGGCGGACCGATGCGATGACGCGACCCTCGTGGCGCGGGTCATCGACGGCGATCGACGGGCCTTCGAGGTCCTGTACGAACGGCACAAGACGCCGCTGTTCCGCACGGCGCTGGCCATCACGCGCGATCGCAGCGCGGCCGAGGAGCTCCTGCAGGAGGCCTTCCTGCGGGCCTTTCGCCATATCCGCCGCGTCGAGCTGCGGCCGGAGGCCAGCCTGCGGCCCTGGCTGCACCGAATCCTCATCAACCTGAGCTATGACTGGTCGGCGCGTCGGCGCATCAGCGCCGGCCCCGATGGCGGGCTCGTCGAGCGCATCGCGGCCCGGTCCGCCTCGCCCGAGCGCCAGGTCGAGCGCCGCGATCTGGAGCGGCTGGTCGCCGAAGCCATCGAGCAGCTGCCCTTCAAGCAGCGCATCGTGGTCATCCTGTTCTACCTGCACGACATGGACCTGATCGAGATCGCCGAGCTGCTCGATCTGCCGCCGGGCACCGTCAAATCTCGTCTGCACTATGGCCGCGCGCGGCTGCGCGAGCAGCTGTCCAGCGACCTCCGCCTGCCCTTCTTCCCGGAGTTGAGCCATGCGCCCGCCACGTTCTGAGCCCCAGCCCTGGCGCGACGACCGCCTCGGCCGAGACCTGCGCGAGGGCTTCGACGCGCTGCGTCGAGCCGAGCCCGGTCCCGGCGTCTGGGACCGGATCGCGCGCGAGATCGATCCGCCGCGTCGCGGCGGGGTCACGACCTGGATCGGCGCCTTGGCCAGCGGGCGGCATGCGGACGGCCTGGGCGCGCGCTTGAGCGGCGCGCGGCGGCCGGTTCTGCTCCTGGGCACCACGGCGCTGGCCTTCAGCCTGGCCTTCGGCAACCTCGTCAGCATCGGCGCGGGCCTGCTGCCCAGCGCCTGCTCCGACGGCGCCGGCTGCACCTGGGACCGGCTCTCGGGCGCCGAGCTGGCCATCCAGCCGGTGCCGATCGACAGCGCGGTCGAGGAGCAGCCCGGCTGGCTCTTCCGCGTGGCGCCGCGCCCGCATATCGACCGCGACGCGCGCCTGCGGCGGCTGATGGCCGGTCGCGAGGCCTTCAACCGCGGAGACTGGCTGCGCGAGCCGCCGGCGCCGTCGCGCGGGGCGATGGCCCCGGCGCTGCTCGGTCAGTTGGCGATGCATTGATTCAGCCGACATGAGCCGCGGCAAGACGATCGTCGTCCTGATCCTGTTCCTGGCGCTGTCGGCTTGCGGCTTGCTGGCCGGCGGCGCCTGGCTCGTCCTGCGGCAGGCCCAGCCCGGGCCGAGCCCGTCCAGCGGCCAGGCCCCGGCGGATGCGCCGGAGACGGCCGACGGCGCTTCCGCCGCGCTGGATGGCAGGCCCGCGTCCGCGCCGGACGCAGCGCGCCGCGGTGGCAGCCTGACCCTGCCCGGCAGCATGCCCTCCACGCTCGATCCGGCCCTGGTGCGCGACGTGGGCTCGGCGGCCTACATGTACGAGATCTACAGCGGTCTGGTGACGCTCTCGCCCGAGCTGGAGGTGGTGCCCGACCTGGCCGAGCGCTGGGAAATCGGCGCGGGCGGCACCGAGTACACCTTTCACCTGCGCGGGGACGCCCGCTTTCAAGACGGCAGCCTCGTCACCGCCGATGCCCTGGCCTTCGCCATCGAGCGCGGCTGCGATCCGGCCACCGGCTCGCTGGTGGCACCGGTCTACCTGGGCGACATCGTGGGCTGCCTGGAGAAGCTGGCCGGCCAGCGTCAGACGGTGACCGGCCTGCGCGTGCCCGACGCGCGGACCCTGGTGCTCACGATCGACGCGCCCAAGGCCTATTTCCTGGCCAAGCTGACCTACCCCACCGCCTTCGCCCTCGACCCCTTGCAGCTCGAGTCGGATCCCGACTGGCAGGCGCATCCGAACGGATCGGGCCCCTTCCGGCTGGTCGAGCTGATCGAGGACGAGCGGGCGGTGCTGGAGCGCAATCCGGGCTACCCCGGACCGGGCCCCTGGCTGGACCGGGTCGTCTTCGACCTGCGGCCGGCGGCGTCGGTGACGCTCTACGAGAACGGCGAGCTCGATGCCACGCCGGTCGGCCTGGCCGACATCGAGCGGGTGCGCGACCCGCTCAACCCGCTCTCGCGCGAGGTGCACGAAGGCGCGGGCGAGCTGGGCCTGTCCTACATCGCCTTCGATCTGCGGCAGCCTCCCTTCGACGACCCGCACCTGCGGCGGGCGCTGAACTACGCGTTGGACAAGGCCAAGCTGGCCGAGGTGGTCATGCGCGGCACGGTGATCCCGGTCTACGGCATCCTGCCGCCGGGCATGCCCGGCTTCGATGCCGCGCTCAGCCCCTACCGCTTCGACCCGGCGCTGGCGCGACAGGAGCTGGCCGCCTCGCGCTATGGCGGCCCCGCCGGCCTGCCGCCGATCACGCTCAACACCGCCGGCCTGGGCGGCGAAGACCCGCTGGCGATGGCCGTGGCCGACGAGCTGGCCGAGGTGCTCGGCATCGACGTGGCGCTCGAGCAGGCGCCCTGGGAGACCTTCCAGGCCGAGCTCGAGGCCGGCGCCTACCCGATGTACTCGCTGGGCTGGTCGGCCGACTACGCCGACCCGCAGGACTTCCTGGACGTGCTGTTCCATGGCGCCAGCAGCCTGAACCACGGTGGCTACGCCAACCCGGCGGTCGACGCGCTGCTCGAGGCGGCCCGGGTCGAGGCCGATCCCGAGCGACGCCTGGCGCGCTACGCCGAGGCCGAGCGCGCCATCCTCGAGGATGCCCCCTGGGTGCCGCTCTTCACCGGACGCGAGACCTGGCTCGTGGCGCCCTATGTGCGCGGTTTCGCGATCCCGCCGATCACCCTGCCGCGCCTGCAGCGGGTTTGGATCGAGGCGCCCTGAACCCTGGCGGGTCGCCGCCCTTCGGTGGCCGAACGCAAACCGGCGCGGCCGTATTTGAACCCGATCCGGTCTCGAACCGTTATGAATAGCCGAGTGCCGGGGGCGTGAAGCCGTACGGAGCTTGGTTGACACCGCTTTCGGGCCTGCGATACAATGGCCTGACGGTGCGCCGTCGGAAGCCAATGGGCGACCGGCGTCCTGCGCGCCGGGACCAGCCGGCGAAACCAGTCCCTGCGATTCCCCCCCATACGAGTCGCTGACCACCTCGTTCGGCGATCTGTCATTCTTTCTACGGAGGAGTAGAAACCCATGAGGAAGTTCCTAACGCTGTTCAGCATGCTGAGCCTGATGGCCTTCACGGCCGTGGGCTGCGGCACGGCCGAGGAGGCCGTGGACGACGCGGGCCAGGCGGTCGAGGAGGCCGCCGGCGACGCTGCCGACGCGGTCGACGAGGCCGCTGATGACGCCGCGGATGCCGCGGGCGACATGGTCGATGCCGTCGACGACGCCATGCCGGGCACGACCGACATCTTCGCCTTCGAGCCGGCCGCCAAGGGTGGCACGATGGTGATCGGTCAGAACCAGGAGCCGGACACGCTGTACCTGTACGGCGGTTCGATGCTCGCCGGTTCCTTCGTCCAGAACGCGCTGTACGAGACGATCGAGGGCCTGGACTACGACTACCAGGCGGTGATCCTCGAGGATCTGCCGAAGATCGAGAACGGCGGCGCCACGCTCGAGATGGTCTCGGTCGACGCCGGCCAGCAGTACGTCGACAGCGAGACGCAGGAGGTCGTGACGGCCACCGAGACCGTCACCGATCTGCCGCAGCTCACGGTCACCTTCAAGATGAAGCCGGGTCTGACCTGGCAGGACGGCACGCCGGTCACGGCCGCCGACTCGGTCTTCTCGCGCGGCCTGGCCTGTCACCCGGACTCGCCGACCAGCAAGTACACCTGCGACCGCACGGTGAGCTACGAGGCGAGCGACGACTCGACCCTCGTCTGGGTCGGCCTGCCCGGCTTCACCGACCAGACCTACTTCACGAACTTCTACACGCCGCTGCCGCGCCACCAGCCCAGCGCCGACGGCACGCCGATGAGCGACATGGAGCCGACGGCGATCCTCGAGGACGAGGAGTTCACCCGCAAGCCCTGGTCCTACGGCCCCTTCAAGATCACGGCCTGGGAAGCCGCCGAGCGCATCGAGCTCGAGCGCAACGAGTACTACTGGCGCGCCGACGAGGGCCTGCCCTTCCTGGACAGCGTGATCTTCCGCATCATCCCCGACTCGAACGCGCTCCTGGCCGCGATCAAGAGCGGTGACATCGACGTCGCCACGCAGAGCGGCATGGGCCTCGACCAGTACGAGGCGCTCACCGAGGCCGAGGCCGCCGGCGAGCTCAAGCCCTACTACGTGGTCGGCACGGTCTGGGAGCACATCGACTTCAACCTGAACCCGATCGACGATCGCCCGGCCATCGGCGCCTGTCTGGACGTCCGCAAGGCCATCGCCTACGGCACCGACCGGCAGAACATGGTCGACGTGATCCAGAAGGGCAAGACCAGCATCCAGAACACCTACGTCCCGGCCGAGCACTGGGCCTACCCGGACGAGGCCTCGCTGACGCTCTACGACTACAACCCCGAGACGGCCAAGCAGATGCTGGACGCGGTGGGCTTCACGGACGAGGACGGCGACGGCGTCCGCACCGCGGCTCAGGACATCACCTGCACGGTCACGACCGACATCGACGGCAACACCAAGGACCAGGTGATCCCGGCCGGCACGCCGCTGGAGCTGACCCTCAACACGACCGAGGGCAACCAGATGCGCGAGGAGGCCACGCTGCTCTTCCAGCAGAACATGGTCGACATCGGCGTCAAGATCAACCTCGAGTACCTGGCCGCCAACATCTTCTTCGAGGACGGGCCGGACGGCCCGCTCTTCGGCCGCCGCTTCGACCTGGGCCAGTTCGCCTGGCTGACGGGCGTGCAGCCGCCGGTGGGCCTGTACTGGTGCACCGAGGTCCCGAGCGAGGAGAACGCCTGGGCCGGTCAGAACGAGACCGGTTGGTGCGATCCCGCCTACGACAAGGTCGCCAAGCAGGCCGACAACACGCTCGAGCGTGCCGACGCCCTGCCGAGCTACCACGAGGCGCAGAAGATCTTCACCGACAACGTGCCGGTGCTGCCGCTCTTCGCGCGGGTCAAGGTCATGGCCACCACGCCGGACGTGGTCAACTTCGCGCCGAACCCGACGGTCAACGCCGAGACCTGGAACATCGAGGCCTGGGGCTTCGCCGAGACCGCTTCCGAGTGACGTGACGTTCGAGCCGTTCAGCGTTTGATCTCCACATCGTAACGAGGGGCCGGGCCGGCGGGCGCGCTGTCCGCCGGCCCGGCTTCTGGAGAGCGACCGCACCGATTCAAGGAGCAGCCTCCCATGACCGGTTACCTCATCCGCCGCGGCATCCAGATGGTCATCGTCCTCCTCATCTCGTCGATCGCCATCTACAGCTTGCTGCTGGCCGCGCCGGGCGGGCCCTTCTCGGGCCTCAAGCAGCTGACGGGCAGCAAGGACCGGGTCAGCGATGCGCAGATCGCGAACATGGAGCGGCTGCTGGGCCTGCACCTGCCGCCCCAGATGCAGTACCTGGCCTGGCTGGCCGGCGACGACTGGATGGGCAGCCTGAACAAGGATTGGGAGGGCCACCGCAAGGGCGTGCTGCGCGGTGACTTCGGCAAGTCCTTCAAGCAGAACCGCCCGGTCATCACGCTCATCGAGGAGCGCCTGCCCAACACCATCAAGCTGATGGCGGCGTCGGGCCTGCTGGCGATCCTGGTGGCGGTGCCGATCGGCGTCTTCTCGGCCGTCAGACAGTATTCCAAGCTCGACTACACCTTCACGTTTGCCACCTTTGTCGGCATCGCCATCCCCAACTTCTGGTTCGGCCTGATGATGATCATCATCTTCGGCAACCTGTTCAAGAGCTGGGGCTTGCCTTTCTTGCCGACCGGCGGCACTGAGAGCGTGCGCATCCGGCCGGGCAGCCTGCAGGCGGTGCTGGGCGTCTCACCCGGCACGGCGCCGGACCAGCTGATCCACCTGATCCTGCCGACGCTCACGCTCAGCCTGTCCTCGATGGCCGGCTGGGGCCGCTTCGTGCGGGCCAGCATGCTCGAGGTCCTGCGCCAGGACTACGTGCGCACCGCGCGCGCCAAGGGGCTGACCGAGCGGGTCGTGGTGGCCAAGCACGCGCTGCGCAACGCCCTGATCCCGCTGGTCACCATCGTCACCTTCGAGCTGCCGGCCATGTTCGGCGGCGCGATCCTGACCGAGACGGTCTTCTCGTACCCCGGCATGGGCCGGCTCTACATCCAGGGTCTGCTGGGCTTCGACTATCCGGTGGCGCAGGGCTTCCTCGTGATCACGGCCGTCCTGGTGGTGGTCGCGACCCTGATGAGCGACGTCCTGTACACCGTCGTCGACCCGCGCATCCGCTTCAGCTAGACCCATTCAGAGGAGAGACGGGAATGTCCATCGCCGACCTTTCCTTCCAGGCCGAGCAGCTCGCTGCCCCGGATGAGGAATCGCAGGCCGCGCTGATCTGGCGCCGCTTCCGCCGTCACAAGCTGGCGGTGATCGGGCTGATCATCACGATCCTGCTCGGGCTCTTCTCCTACGTCGGTCCCTTCGTCACGCCCTACGACTCGACCCGCATCCCTTCCGGCCCCGACTACGCCAAGGCACGCGAGCTCGGCCGCGGCGAATGCTACGTCGACCAAGGTGGGGTCGAGCGCTGCCACATCCTGGGCACCGACAAGAGCGGGCGCGACTACCTCACCCGCTTGATGGAGGGCGGGCGGGTCTCGCTGTCGCTGGCCCTGATCGTCACCATCGTCTCGCAGATCCTGGGGACCATCATCGGCAGCATCAGCGGCTATTTCGGCGGCTGGATCGACAGCCTCATCATGCGCATCGTCGACTTCATCTTAACCCTGCCGACCTTGCCGATCTTCCTGGTGATCTACACGCTGATCCCGATGAACGAGATCCCGGGCGGGTCGATCACCGTGCTCGCCTTCCTGTTCATCATCTTCGGTTGGGTCGGCTCGTCGCGGCTGGTGCGCGGCATGGTGCTCTCGCTACGCAGCCAGGAGTTCACCGACGCCTCGCGCGCCGTGGGCGCCTCCAACACGCGCATCATCGTGCGCCACATGATCCCCAACTCGCTGGCGCCGGTGCTGGTGGCCGCGACCCTGGGCATCGGCGGCATCGTGGTCGGCGAGGCCGGGCTGTCCTTCCTGGGCTTCGGGGTGCAGCCGCCGGACCCCAGCTGGGGCAACCTGCTCCAGGACACGCAGTCGGACATCATGACGGCGCCCTTCCGGGTCTTCTATCCGGGCATGCTGATCTTCCTGATCAGCCTGTCGGCCAACTTCATCGGCGACGCCCTGCGTGATGCCCTCGACCCACGCCTCAAGCTCTGATAGCATTCGCTCCCGACCGCATGGCCGGAAGCGCTGACCATGCTCCGCGCGCGCTCAGCCCGAGTGCGAACGCCGTGGAGCCTCGCGCCGAGGAGGACCGGATTTGACCAGCAACACGAAGGACCGCGAGACGCTCCTGGACGTTCGGGGTCTCAAGACCTACTTCTTCACCGAGGACGGTGTGGTGAAGGCCGTCGACGGGGTGGACATCACCGTTCGGCGCGGCGAGACCCTGGGCATCGTCGGCGAGTCGGGCTGCGGCAAGAGCGTCACCATGTTCTCGGTGATGCGGCTCATCGGGCAGCCCGGCGAGGTCGTCGAGGGCGAGATTCTGTTCGACGGCCGCAACCTGCGGACGATCCCGGAAGGCGAGATGCAGGACCTTCGGGGCAACCGCATCTCGATGATCTTCCAGCAGCCGCTCTCCAGCCTCAACCCGGTCTTCCGCATCGGCGACCAGATCAGCGAGGTCTTCGAGATTCACGAGGGCATCTCGCGTGACGAGGGTCGCAAGCGAGCGGTCGACATGCTGCGCCTGGTCGGCATCCCCGACCCGGAGCGCCGCGCGCAGGCCTTCCCGCACGAGATCTCGGGCGGTCAGGCCCAGCGCGTGATGATCGCGATGGCCCTGGCCACCGACCCCGAGCTGCTGATCGCCGACGAGCCGACCACGGCGCTCGACGTGACGATCCAGGCCCAGATCCTGGACCTGATGCGCGACCTGCGCACGCGCTCCAACACCTCGATCATCTTCATCACCCACGACCTGGGCGTCGTGGCCGAGATGGCCGAGAACGTGGCGGTGATGTACGCCGGACAGATCGTCGAGTTCGCCGACGTCGACACCATCTTCAAGCATCCGAGCATGCCCTACACGGTGGGGCTGATCGAGTCGATCCCGGTGCTGGGCCATCATCGCGATCGACTGGCGGTGATCCCGGGCACGGTGCCCAGCCTGGTCGACCTGCCGCCAGGCTGTCGGTTCGCCGGCCGTTGCGTCGCGCGCATCGAACACGAGCTGACGATCTGCAACGAGCGGAACCCCGAGCTGCTGCCGGTCGAAGAGGGCCATCTGGTACGCTGCTGGCTCTACCATGACCACCCGCCCACCGGCTACAAGGCGACCCTGGCGACCGGACGCGCCCAGGAAGAGGCCTCGCGGCACTGGACCCGCGACGCGGGAGCGATGGCATGAGCGCGAACACGCAAGAGGGGATGGCGGTGAACGGCACCAAGGACAAGACCTACGGGGATGTGCTGCTGGACGTGCAGCACCTGGTCAAGCACTTTCCGGTGCGCCAGGGTGTGCTGCAGCGGGTGGCGGCCTGGGTACAGGCCGTCGACGACGTGAGCTTTCAGATCCGCCAGGGCGAGACCTTTGGCCTGGTCGGCGAGTCGGGCTGCGGCAAGACCACCGTCGGGCGGAGCATCCTGCGCCTGATCGAGCCCACCGCCGGGCACGTCTACTTCGAGGGCCAGGATGTCGCGGCGCTGTCGCGACACGAGCTCAAGGTCCTGCGCAAGGACATGCAGATCATCTTCCAGGACCCCTTCTCGAGCCTGGACCCGCGCATGCCCATCGGCGCCAGCATCACCGAGGGCATCAACGTCCAGGGCATCAAGGGCCGTGAGGCCGACGAGATCTGCCGCAGCGTGCTGGCCGACGTGGGCCTGCACGCGGCCCACGCGCGGCGTTACCCGCACGAGTTCTCGGGCGGCCAGCGCCAGCGCATCGGCATAGCCCGCGCCCTGGCCCTGCGGCCCAAGCTCATCATCTGCGACGAACCCGTCTCGGCCCTGGACGTCTCGATCCAGTCGCAGGTGCTCAACCTGCTCAACGACCTCCAGAAAGAGTATCGCCTGACCTACCTCTTCATCGCCCACAACCTCAGCGTGGTCGAGCACATCTCCGACCGTGTCGGCGTGATGTACCTGGGCAAGATGGTCGAGGTGGCGGCGCGCGACGAGCTCTTCAAGAACCCCTTGCACCCCTATACCAAGGCGCTGATCAGCGCGATCCCGATCCCCGACCCGGGGCTCAAGCGCGATCGCGTGATCCTCGAGGGCGACGTGCCCAGCCCGCTCAACCCGCCCAACGGCTGCAACTTCCATCCGCGCTGCCCGATCGCCATCGAGCGCTGCGGCCAGGAGGAGCCCGAGCTGCGCAATGTGGGCACGGCGGCCAACGAGCACTGGGTCTCCTGCCTGCTGGTCGAGGATGGCGCGGCCGCCGACTGAATGTGCCTGGACGGGCCGAGGATCGATTCGCCGACGCGAATCGGTCCGCGAAGCTGACAATTCGGGCGCATTCCAGACCTGCTTGACGCTGCGTGGGATCTGCGGTAGAGTCCGCGCGCTTTGACCACGGATGCGCCTGAGCAGGCGAGCTACGACGGTTACCGAGGAGGACGAGCGTGAAACGGATGCTGACTTTCGCCGCGCTGTTGGCGCTGGCCATGATCGTGGCGCTGGCTGGCAGCCGGCCGCGTGTCGAGGCTCGGCCCAGCCGGCAGACGCCGATCTTGGTGGTCCTCAACCCGATTCAGGACACCCACGTGGCCACGGGGATCAAGACGACCCAGGACAACGTGCCGATGAAGACCGGCCTCTGGCTCGGCGCGGAGTACATCTCGTACATCCAGTTCGAGTTCCCGCCCAGCATGGGCTCGGGCGCCACCATCGTCAGCGCCGAGCTGCAGCTCTACTGCTTGAAGGGCGAGATCGACGTCGAGAAGGATCCGGAGTTCCAGCTCAGCCCGGTGGTCCGGGCCTGGAAGGAGCGCGATCTGGTCTGGGACAACGTGCCCAACTCGAGCGGTCCGCGGCTCTCGGCCCGCTGGGGTGAGTGCACCGACGGCGACCGCTGGAAGGTCGTCTCGGGTGACGACATGACCAACCTGGTGCAGCGCTGGTACGATGGCGCCATCGACAACTACGGCCTCGAGATCAAGAAGAAGAGCGACAGCAACGTCGCCCGCTACACCTTCCAGCACGAGACGGCCCAGAACCGCTACCCCTTGGGCAACGCGGCGCGCCTGGTGATCAAGTACGAGGGCGCGACGGTCGACACGCCGACCATCACGCCGACCGACACGCCCAGCGTGACGCCGACGCCCTCGAACACGCCGACGCCGACCGAGACGCCGATCCCCTCGGACACGCCGACGCCCTCGAACACGCCGACGCCTTCGGACACGCCGACGCCGACCAACACGCCGACGGCCACCCCGGAGTCGCGCCCGGCCTACATGCCCCTGGCGCTCTTCAGCTGGGACCTGCGCGCCGCCGACGAGATGCCGGTCGAGCCGACCGCGGAGCCGCCGGTGGAGCCCTGGACCGCGCCCGTCGCCGAGCCGGCCACTGCCGCGCCCCGGCTGAGCTGGCTGGCGCGCCTGCTGCAGCAGCTGCGCTAGCCGGCGCCTGCCTTCGGGGGCGATGCGTCGCCCGCGGAGCGGCCGCCCCGATCCACGCCGATCAATCGCGCCCCGGTCACGATGACCGGGGCGCGCTTGGCGTTGACCGACCCGGCTCCGACCGGCTATAATCGCAGCGTCGGGTCCGATGACCACTAGATGTCGTGGTGTATGATCGATCGGGGGCGGATTGACGGTGGGTGACCAGCACATGGGCGGAGATGTCGCGCTGATGGACGGACCGGAGCTCGAGCTGGCGGAAGCCATCGAGGTCTCGCCGGCCGCGCCGCTCGACGATCGCGCCGACCCGCCAGGAAGCCGGGGCCGCCAGGCGGCGCTCTGGCACGCTGCCGGCGTGGCGCCCTCGCTGCAGGCCCAGGTCGAGGGCATCCTCTTCGTTGCCGACCGACCGGTCGATCTGGGCGAGCTGATGCGCAGCCTGGATGCGACGCGGGCCATGGTCGAGCAGGCCCTGGACGGCCTGGCCACCGACTGCGCCGAACGCGGTCTGCGCGTGCAGCGCAACAACGGCCTCGTGCAGCTGGTGAGCGCGCCCGAGGTGGCGCCGGCCATCCAGCGCTTCCTGGGCCTGGAGGACTCCACCCGCCTCTCGCGCGCCGCGCTCGAGAGCCTGTCGATCATCGCCTACCGCCAGCCGATCACCCGGCCCGAGATCGACGCGTTGCGCGGGGTGAACTCCGATGGGGTGATGCGCACGCTGCTCTCGCGGGGCATGGTCGAGCCGGTCGGCCAGCGCGAGACGGTCGGCCATCCGATCGAGTACGGCACCACCTTCCGCTTCCTGGAGTACTTCGGCATCGGCAGCCTCGACGAGCTGCCGCCGCTGGAGCTAGCGTCGCCGGACGCGGCCGCGGTGGATCCGCCGGAAGGCCTGCTGGACGACCGCCCCGGCGGGGATGCCGAGGTCGACGCGCGGGCGATCGCCGCGAACGACGCCAGCTTGCCCGAGGATGGCTAGCGCGCCTCCGGCGCCTACAGGCCGGCCGCGCCCGCGCAGCATCGCCCTCGACGGTCCGGCGGCGGCGGGAAAGACCACCGTCGGGCTGCGTCTGGCCGCGCGGCTCGGCATGCTCTGCTTCGACACCGGTCTGATCTACCGCGCCCTGACGGTGGCCGCGCTGCGCGCGGGCATCGCCGGCGAGGATGCGCCCGGCCTGGTGGCGTTGTGCGCGCGCGCGCCGATCGAGCTCCTGCCGGATCCCGGCTCGCCCGGCGGCAGTCGGGTGACGGTGGGCGGCGAGGACGTCACCGACGCCCTGCGCCGGCCCGAGGTCGACGCAGCGGTCTCGGCCGTCAGCGG
Source organism: Caldilineae bacterium (assembly GCA_020634625.1). Taxonomy (GTDB): domain Bacteria; phylum Chloroflexota; class Anaerolineae; order Epilineales; family Epilineaceae; genus JACKBJ01. Next base: position 39,667 of record JACKBJ010000003.1, read on the forward strand.
TCATGCGGCCGTGCGCGCCAACCTGCTGGAGGCGCAGCGCCGCATCGCGGCGAGCCAGCCCATCGTCATGCTCGGCCGCGACATCGGCACGGTGGTGCTGCCCGATGCCGACCTCAAGCTCTTCCTGGACGCCTCGGCCGAGGCCCGCGCTCGGCGGCGCTTCCGCGAGCGCCTGGCGCGCGGCGAGCCGGTCGTCTACGCCGAGATCCTGGCGCGCATGCAGGCCCGCGACGCGCAGGACCGCGGCCGCGCCGTCGCCCCCCTGCGCGCCGCGCCGGACGCCGTGGTGGTGGACAGCGACCGCTGCGACGTCGAGCAGGTGCTGGCGCTCCTGATCGCGCTGGCCGAGCGCTGGCCCGACCGGCTGACCCGCGAGGGTGGCCGGGTGGCATGCGCGCCGAACGAAGGCGGGGCCGCATGATGCGTCGCCTGGCGCTGGCCGCCTGCAGCCTGGCCGTGCCGCTGCTCCTGGCGGCGATCGGGGTGCGGCTGCTGGCTTCGGGCCCCTTCCTGCGCCTGGTCTATGGCCGGCCGGGCTTTCCGGCGGCCGAGGGCTTCGACGCGGCGGAGCGGCTGGCCCTGGCCCTGCCCTCGACCCGCTTCATCGTCAACGATGCCCCGCCGGCCGAGCTGGCCGCGCTCCGGCACGCCGGCGCGCCGCTCTACAGCGCCGACGAGATCGCGCACCTGGTCGACGTGCGGCGGGTCGTCCGCCGCCTGGGCCAGCTGGCGTCGGCCTTCGGCCTGTGGCTGGTGCTGGTCGGCCTGGCCGCTCGGCGCGGCGGCTGGCTGGCCGCCTGGGCACGCAGCCTGGCGCGCGGCGGCTGGCTGACCCTGACCGCGGTGCTGCTCCTGGTGCCGGCCCTGGCGCTCTCCTTCGACCTGGCCTTCACCCGCTTCCACCAGCTGCTCTTCGAGCCGGGCACCTGGCAGTTCAGCGACGACAGCGGGCTCATCCGCCTCTTCCCCGAGCGCTTCTGGTATGATTCGGGCTTGGCCGCCTGTGCGACTCTGGTGGCCGGCGGCCTGGTGGTCGCCCTCGTGGCGGGCCGAATGGCCGCTGCGCTCGAGCGGCGCTGAGCCGCCCCCGCAAGGAGCCAGGCGCCCATGACCCACCAGCCCGAGAGCCCGGTCACCGCGAAGCCCGACCCGAGCCCATCGGGCGGCGCCCACCCGATCAATCCGCGGGCCTACCGGGCCACGATGGTCGTGCTCAACCGCTTCTTCCGCTATTACGTCCGGACGCGGGTGGACGGCCAGTCGCAGCTGCCGGCCGAAGGGCCGCTCCTGGTGCCGCTCAACCACAGCAGCAACCTGGACGCCTTCGTGACCGGCTTCGCCCTGCAGCGTCCGGCGCACTTCCTGCTCAAGGTCGAGTCGACCGAGCTGCCCCTGATCGGCCGCTGGCTGAAATCCGTCGGCGGCATTCCCGCCAAGCGCGACAAGCAGGACAACCTGGCCCTGCGCGAGATGATGGCGGTGCTCAAGGCCGGCGGTCTGCTGGGCATGACGCCGGAGGGCACGCGCAGCCTCGACGGCCGGATGCTGCCCTACGATCCCGGCTTCGCCTGGCTGGCCCTGCGTACCGGCGCCACCGTGGTGCCGCTGGCGATCCACGGCACGCACGCCATCTGGCCCAAGGGCGCGTTGTTCCCGCGGCCGGGCCGGGTCTGGTGCCGCTTCGGCGAGCCCTTCGACTGGTCGGGCGAGGGCCGAGCCTCCAAGGAGCGCCTGGCCGAGCTGGCCGAGGACGTGCGGCAGCGCACCCTGGGCCTGCTGGCCGAGCTGGCGGTCGAGAGCGGCCTGCCCAGCCCGGCCGTCGAGGCCGAAGCCCGGCTTGGCAGGTCGGCGGCCGAGGTCTAAGATGGATCGAGGCGGCGCGGACTTCCGGCGCCGCCAGCCGTTTCCCGAGCGCGGGAACGGCTGATCCGCGGGCCTGCCGATCGGATTCTCGGATCCGCCGCGGGCCTGCCGCGCCATAGGAGTCGCCCCCAGCCAGAGACGGCGTTCCCGACGGCCCCGCGGGCTGGACGGGACGAGGGTGGACGAGCACCAGGCCTGATGGGCCAGCGCGGAAAGCGCGCGAGCGGGCGGCGGGTCGCGACCGCCGTGCCGTGCCCGGCAGGTGACGAGGTGGAGGTTCCCGGACGCGACGGGCCAAGCGCGCTGGCGGCGGGCCGATACGCGCCGAAGCGCGTGAAAATCGATCGATCGGTGGATGCCTCCGGGGCCGGCACGGCCCCAGGTCCGGGCGCGCGTCAGACGCCGCGCCCGATGCCCTCCCAACACGAGAGCCGCAGCCGAAAGCCGCCGGGCGACCGGCGGGACAAGGTTGAGGCGGTGCCCGGGGCCGGTCGCCCCGAGCCGGATCGCGCCTGGGCTGCAATCGCCCCGGCGCGGCGCGGCCCGCGAGCGCCCGGCCATCGACCGACCGTCGCCCTTCGAGGCAGCGGTTCGAGGCCAATACGGGAGGGCCAAGACCATGTGTGGCATCGTCGGATACGTCGGCGAGCGCGAAGCGCTGCCGATCTTGATGGACGGTTTGGCGCGGCTGGAGTACCGCGGCTACGACTCGGCCGGCGTGGCGCTGCTCGGCAGCGACGGGCGGCTGCGGGTGGCCAAGCAGGAAGGCAAGCTGGCCCGGTTGCGGGCTCAGCTCGACGCTCGGGCCGAGCCGCCCAGCGGGCCGACCGGCCTGGGGCATACCCGCTGGGCCACCCACGGGCCGCCGACCACCATCAACGCGCACCCGCACCACGACGAGGACGGGCGCCTGGTGCTGGTGCACAACGGGATCATCGAGAACTACGCGCCGCTGCGCGAGGCCTTGCGCGCTCGGGGCCACCGCTTCGACACCGAGACCGACACCGAGGTGCTGGTGCACCTGATCGAGGAAGCCTGGTACGGCCGGGTGGCGACGACCGCTGGGGCGGACGGCACGACGGACCGCACGACGGACGGGGATGCGACGTCGGTCACAGCGGACCGGGGCCTGCGCGGCCCGGCCGGGAGCCCGATCGGCGCCGATGGCCCGAGCCGCTTCGCGGCGGCGGTGCGTGCGGCGCTGCGCCAGGTCGAAGGCGCCTACGCGCTGGTGGTGATGAGCGAGGACCTGCCGGGCACCTTGGTGGCGGCGCGGCACTTCAGCCCGCTGGTGCTGGGCCTGGGCGAGGGCGAGCAGCTGGTGGCCAGCGACATCCCGGCCCTCCTGTCGCATACCCGACGGGTGCTCCTGCTCGAGGACGGCGACGTGGCGTTGGTCGAGCGGGCAGGCGTGACGGTGACCGACCTGGCCGGCCAGCCCCAGGCGCGCGAGGCGCTGACCGTCACCTGGGACGCGGCGGCGGCCGAGAAGGGGGGCTACGCCCACTTCGTGCGCAAGGAGATCGACGAGCAGCCCGGCGCCCTGGCCGACACCCTGCGTGGCCGGCTCGACGGCGACCGGATCCACCTGCCCGAGCTGGCGGCGCTCGATCTGGACGCGATTCGGCGGATCTGCGTGGTGGCCTGCGGCACCTCGCTGTATGCCGGCATGCTGGCCCGCCTGATGCTCGAGCGTTGGGCACGGCTGCCGGTCGAGGTCGCCATCGCCAGCGAGCTGCGCTACGGCGACCCGGTGCTGGGCCCCGAGAGCCTGGTGATCCTGGTCAGCCAGTCGGGCGAGACGGCCGACACCCTGGCCGCCCAGCGCCTGGCCCGGGCCAAGGGCGCGCCGACCCTGGCGGTGACCAACTCGGTCGGCAGCTCGATCACCCGCGCCGCCGACGCCACGCTCTACCTTCAGGTGGGCCCCGAGATCGGCGTGGTGGCGACCAAGACCTTCACCGGCCAGCTGGCCGTCCTGACCCTGCTGGCGGCCGAACTGGGTCGGCGCCGCGGCCACTTCGACGCGGCCCGGGTGGCGGACCTGGCGCGGGACCTCCGGGCGCTGCCCGAGGCCATGACCCTGGCCATCGCGGGCGAGCCGGCGATCCGCGCCGCGGCCGAGGCCCTGGCCGATCGGCGTTCGATGTTCTTCATCGGCCGCGGCTTCAACCACCCGGTCGCGCTGGAAGCGGCGCTCAAGCTCAAGGAGATCAGCTACATCCACGCCGAGGGCTACCCGGCCGGCGAGCTGAAGCACGGGCCGATCGCCATGCTCGACCCCTCGATCCCGGTCTTTGCCTTCGCCACGCCCGCGCCGACCTACGACAAGCTGGTCTCGAACCTCGAGGAGGTGCGGGCGCGCGGCGCCGAGCTGGTGGTGGTGGCCGGCGCGGGCGACACCGACATCGCCCGGCTGGCCGAGCGGGTGCTCTACGTGCCGGTGCTGCGCGAGGAGCTGGAGCCCTTCGTCAACGCCACGGTGGCCCAGCTCTTCGCCTACCATGCCGCGGTCGCGCTGGGCCGCGACGTCGACCAGCCGCGCAACCTGGCCAAGAGCGTCACGGTGGAGTAGGCATGGCGGTGGAGATGGCGCGACAGGACGACCGGCCGGGCGCTGCGCTGCGGATCGTGATGCTGGGTCCCTTCGGGCTGCGGCCCAAGGGCACGATGTTGCGCCGGGCGCTGCCCATGGCGCGCGCGCTGGCGGCGCGCGGGCATCGGGTGACGCTGATCATGCCGCCCTGGCACGAGCCGGCGGAGGCCGGCCGCGCCTGGGACGATCGGGTGCCCGGCGTCCGGCTGGAGTACGTCGCCCTGGCCGGCCTGGGCCTGCCCGGCCTGGGGCACGCCGTGGTGGCGGCGCGCATGGCCCGCCGCGCGCTGGCCCTCGAGCCCGACCTGGTGCATGCCTTCAAGCCCAAGGCCTACGCCGGCCTGGCGGCCTGGCTGCTGCGCTGGGCCCGGCGCCTGCCCGGCGCGGCGCGGCCGGCCCTCGTCATCGACACCGACGACTGGGAGGGACCCGGCGGCTGGAACGACCTGGAGCCCTACTCGGCCGTCCAGCGCCGGGTCTTCGCCTGGCAGGAGCGGGCCGGCCTGAGCCGCCATGCCGACGCGGTGACGGTGGCCAGCCGGAGCCTGGAGAGCCTGGTCTGGGCCATGGGGGTGACGCCCGAGCGGCTGGCCTATCTGCCCAACGCGGTCGACGACGCGCCGGGGATGGCGGGCGCGGCCGAAGGGGGCGCCGGATCGGTCGATGGCCCCGCCGGCCATGGCGCGGCGCTCGGCTTGGAGGCGGCGCCCGACCCCGGCGCCACCCGGCCCTTCACCCTGCTGCTCTACACCCGCTTCTTCGAGTTCGAGCTGGTCCGACCGCTGGCGCTCCTGGAGCGGCTGCGGGAGCGCCAGCCGGCGGCGCGGCTCCTGGTGGGCGGCAAGGGGCTCTTCGGCGAGGAGCGGCGCTTCATGGCGCTGGCGCGCGAGATGGGCCTGGCCGATGCGGTCGAGGATGCCGGCTGGGTGCCGCCCGAGGCGCTGGCTGCGCTGCTGGCCCGCGCCGACCTGGCCATCTACCCCTTCGACGACACCTTGGTCAACCGCACCAAGTCGGCCTTCAAGCTGCTGGAGCTCATGGCGGCCGGCCTGCCGGTCGTCGCCGAGGACGTGGGGCAGAACCGCGAGCTGATCGAGGATCGGCGCTCGGGCCGGCTGGTGCCGCCGGGCGACCTGGATGCCTTCGCGGCGGCGCTGGCCGAGCTGGCCGAGGACCCCGTGTTGCGGGCGGCCCTGGGAGAAGGGGCCCGGGAGCGGGTGCGGAAACGCTTCTGCTGGTCGCGGCAGGTGCTGGCGCTGGAGGCGCTGTACGCGGACGCGGTCGCGCGCGCGGGCGGGGGTGGCGAGCGGCGCCGCGGCGGCGGGCGAAGGGCGATCGACGGATGATCGCGCGGCTTCGGACCTGGCTGCCGCTCCTGGCGTGGATGGGGCTGATCTACCGCTTCAGCGACCAGCCGGACCTGCCGCAAGTGGCCAGCTCCTGGTTGGACTTCCTGATCAAGAAGGGGCTGCACGCCACGGCCTACGGCATCCTGGCCTGGCTCTGGTGGCGAGCGCTGTGCGCGGCGGGATGGCGCCGGCCGCTGCGCTGGGCGCTGGGGCTGAGCCTGCTCTACGCCGCCAGCGACGAATGGCACCAGACCTTCGTGCCGGGGCGGCACGGGCAGGTGACGGATGTGGTGATCGACGGCCTCGGCGCGCTGGCGGCCAGCGTCTGGCTGCGCCGGCCACGGCTCTAGGCCCGGCGCCGAGGGCCTGGCCGAGCCCTCGGCGCCGGGCGCACCGCCGGTCGCACCGCGCGAGCGGTGGGAGCCGCCCCGATCAGTCGACGGGGAAGAGGCGCAGCGACGCGACGATCGGATCGTAGAAGGCGTCGATGGCGGGATCGTCGGCCGGGGAGAAGCGCAGCTCGTAGCGCTGGTCGGCGTGGACGAAGAGCAGCAGGCGATACAAGTCCTGCCCCGGCACGCCGTCGAGCAGAACGGCCGGGATCGGATCCTCGGAGCCGTTCAGCGTGAGGTTCGAGCGGCTGGGCTCGAAGCCGGCCATCTCGGCCAGGTAGGCATCGGCGGCCTGCTCGACGTCGAGGCCCATCGCCGGGCCGACCGAGATCGCGAGGCGGGGGGCGCTGACGTCGAGCAGCGAGTCCTTGGCGACGACGCGGCTGCCCGGGCTGGGGGTGAACACCGTGTGGCTGGCCGGCACGAGGGCGCAGAGGCCGAGCTCGGGGGCCAAGAGGAGGCGTTGGCCCTCGGAGGGGGTCGGGCAGGCCTCGGGGGCGGCGTCGGCGTCGGGCGCGCCGGCCGCGATGGGCTCGCCGCCGGCGCGCAGGCGGGTGTGCAGGGCCAGCGCCCAGGGCTCGATGGCCTCGGGCTCGGCGATCGGCGCGTCGCCGCGGCCGTCGATGGTGTTCGAGTCGGCCTGGTAGGCGGCGTGGTCGTAGAGCCAGACATCCAGCTGGGCCAGCTCCGCGTCGCTCAGCCAGTCGCCGAGGCTGTCGAGCAGGGCGCCGCTCTCGCAGTCGCGGCGCTCGGCGTAGGCATAGCCATAGGCCAGCACGGTGAGGTGGGCGCAGGCGCCGGAGGCGTCGGGCTCCGCCTCGGGGAACCAGCTCATGGCGGTGGCGCCGCTGGCGCTGGCCCGGCCGCTGGCGAGCTCGGCGTGCCGAAGCCGTGCCCAGGCGAGGAGGGCCCGCTGCCAGGGCTCGCCGGTCGCCGGCCCCTGGCCCTCGAAGCGCAGGCCTTCGGTCGCGGTCTCGAGCTCGAAGCGGCTCAGGCGGGCCTGGAAGGCCTGCCACTCGGGGACGGCGGCGGCGCCCAGGTCGGTCGGCGTCGGCGGGGCGTCGCAGGCGGTCAGCTCGGCCCGGCCCGACGGGTCGAGCCGCAGGCCGGTGCAGCGCTCGGTGTCGGCGCCGCCCGGCTCCCTCGGGCCCCGGTACTCCAGGGCCAGCTCGTCGAGCTCCGAGCTCGCCGGCGCAGGCTCGTCGGCGGCCGGCGCGTCGGTCGCCAGGGTCGCGCTGGCCGGGACCTCCGCGGGGGCGGTCGCGAGGTCGGGTTCGGGCGGCGTCGTCCGACAGCCGCTCGACAGCAGGCCCAGGGCGATCAGGGAGACGAGCGGTCCGGTTCGGCGTGACAGGCGGGGGGGATGCATGGTCGAGCGTTCCTCCGGAACGGTTGGGGGCGGGGATGGCGAGATTCTAGGCCTGCCGAAAACGCCGTTCAAGCGATTCGACCGCCCACGACATGCCGCCACCGTCCTATAATGGAAAGCCTGAGTGGGGCTGCCCCGCCGAATGGCGCGTGCCGCGCCCCGAGATCTGGAGATCCGCATGCAGACACCCTACCGGCTGGCGGTCGCCTGCACGATCCTGATGGTCGGTGTCGTCCTGGGCGCCTTCGCCGGCTTCCCGGCGGAGGCCTTTCGCTGGGAGCGCTTCTCGGACGCCTACACGGACCAGATCGTGGTGACCCGGGCCGAGTACGACGCGAACGACGGCGAGCTCCGCGTGCGCGCCGACTCGAGCAGCGCCACCTCGGTGCTGAGCGTCTACGACCGCGGCGGCGGCCCGATCGGCGTGCTGACGCGCCAGAGCGCGACGCGGCACGAGGGGCGCTTCGACCTGGCGAGCAACCCGCGGGTGATCCAGGTGCGAAGCAGCGAGGGCGGCCAGGCGACGGTCCTGGTCAGCGGCGACGACCCGCCGACGGTCACGCCCGAGAGCCTGCCCACCGCGACCTTCGTCGCCACCGCGCCACCGCCCAGCGCGACGCCCGAGGCCACCGCACCGCCGCCGACCGCCACGGCCGAGGCCACCGCAGCCTCGCCGACCGCAACCGCCGAGGTCACGGCGCCGCCGCCGAGCGCGACGCCCGAGGCCAGCCCGACCGACGGGCCACCGCCCTCGCCCAGTCCGACCGCGCCGGTCGAGCCCCTGCCGCCGATCTATCTGCCCGGCCTCTTCGATCGCATGCCGCTCGGCCGGCGCTGAGCGCGGGCGCGGGTGGCGGGATCGGTCGCCGGGTGACGGGCTGCGCGACGCCCGGGCGGCCCCCTCACCCGGCGGCGGCCTTGCTGGGGGCCCTGCGGGCCGACCGCCCGCGGCTGCGGGACGGGCTGGCCATCCTGCTGCCCTTCGGGCTCTACCTGCGCACGCTGGCGCCGACGATCTACAACCTGGACAGCGCCGAGCTGAGCACCGCCGCGGCCACCGGCGGCATCCTGCGCGCGACCGGCTACCCGCTGTACCTGACCCTGGGCTGGCTCTGGACCCGCCTGCCGATCGGCGACGTGGGCTATCGGATGAACCTGCTGTCGGCCGTGTCGGGCGCCGCCACGATCCTGCTGGCCGATCGGATCCTGCGGCGGCTGCGGGTCGGGCCGCTGGCGAGCGCCGGCGCCCTGGGCCTGCTGGCCGTGGCGCCGGCCTTCTGGTCGATGTCGCTGGTGGCCGAGGTCTACACGCTGCAGACCCTGCTGATGGCCGGCCTGATCCTGGCCTTGCTGCGCTGGGCCGAGGCGCCGCTGGCGCCCGGCCGCGCGGCCGGGCTCGGCCTGCTGCTCGGCCTGGCGCTCTGCCACCACGCGGCCACCGCGCTGCTGCTGCCCGGACTCGGGGTCTTCGTAGCGGTCGCCGCGCCGGAAGCGCTGCGGCGGCCGCGGCTGTGGGCCGCCGGCGTCCTGGGACTCGCCATCGGGCTCACGCCGCTCGTGTACCTGCCGCTGCGCTACGCCGCGGCGCCGGCCTTCAACTATGCCGGCGCCTTCGACGCGGCGGGCCGCTTCCAGCCGGTGGATCTGAGCCGCCCGGCCGGGATCCTGTGGCTGATGAGCGGCCGCAGCTTCGCCGGCCAGATGTTCGGTTATGGCCCGACCGCCACGCTGACCGAGCTCTGGCGGCTGCTGGTCCAGCTCAACCGCGCCTTCCTGGGCGTCGGCCTCGGCCCCGGCCTCTTGGGCGCGGTGCTGCTCTATCGCAGGCATCGGCCGATCGGCCTGCTGCTCGGCCTCTTCTTTGCCGCCAACGGCCTCTTCTTCGCCGCCTATCGCGTGGTCGACAAGGCGACCATGTACCTGCCCGTGTACCTGGTCTGGGCGCTCTGGGCCGGCCTGGGCTATCAGGCGCTGCTCGACTGGGTCGCCGGTCGCCGGGATCGGGGGGCGGAACCGGCCCCCGGCTTGGAGGCCGGGCAAGCCCGGGCCGCCGCGGTTCGAGGGCGTCCGGGATCCTCCTGGCCCCGAGCCGGCAACCTGCTGGGCGCGGGCCTGCTGGTGGCCGTGCTGGCCGGGCTGAGGCTGACCTGGCCCCTGGCCGACCGCTCGGGCGACGTCAGCGCTCGGCTGCGGGGCGAGCGGCTGCTGGCCGCGGCCGAGCCGAACGCGCTGGTGCTGGGCTGGTGGGACACCGTGCCGGTGCTGCAGTACCTGCAGCTGGTGGAGGGTCGCCGCCCCGACATCCTGGCCATCAACCGCTTCCTCATCCCGAGCGAGGCCCTGGATGCGCTGCTGCGGCGCGAGCTCGGCCGTCGGCCGATCTACGTCGACAGCGTGCCCGGCAGCCTGGCCGGGGCGGTCGCGGTCAGCCAGGCCGATCTGTTCCTGCGTCTGCGGCCGGCGCCGCCGCCCCGACAGGGGCGGTCCCGATGACCCGACCGCCTTCCCCAGCCGCGGCCGCGCCGCCGCCGGTCCGGCGCCAGCGCCTGCGGGCGCTGCTGGCGCGGCGCGAGCTCGTCGCGCCGCTTCAGGCCTTCGCGATCTCGCGCATGGCGGTCCTGCTGGCGCTCTACGTCTCGGCCGCGCTGCTGGCCGAGCGGCCCGACCTGCCGCCCTATCACCTGCGCGGCACGGATTCGATCCTGGTCGACGTGCTCGGCAGCCGCTGGGACAGCGGCTTCTACGTCAGCATCGCCGAGGAGGGCTATCGGATCGTCGGCCAGCCCTTCCCCTCGGTGCCCTTCTTCCCGCTGCTGCCCCTGGCCATGCGCGCGCTGGCGCCGCTGCTGGGCGACGTGGTGCTGGCCGGGATCCTGGTCAGCAACCTCTGCCTGCTCGGCGCCGGGCTCTTGATCTTCCGGCTGGTCGCCGACCGGGCCGGACCCGAGGTGGCCGAGCGAGCGGTCTGGTACCTGATGATCTTCCCGACCTCGTTCTTCGGCTCGGCGATCTACTCGGAGTCGCTCTTCCTCCTCGCGGCGGCGGGAAGCCTCTACCTGGCCCGGCGCGGGGCCTGGGAGAGCGCGGCGCTGCTGGGCTTTCTGGGCGCCCTCAGCCGCTTCGTCGGACTGCTCCTGGTGCCGATGCTGCTCCTGGAGTGGTGGGCGCAGCGCCGGGGCGGGGCGCAGCCGGGAGCCGGCCGGCCGCCGGCCTGGGGCCTGGTCGCGCCGCTGGCGGTGGCGGCGGGCAGCGGCAGCTACATGCTCTATCTGGGCTGGCGCTTCGGCGACCCGCTGGCCTTCCTGCATGCCTCGGCCGCCTGGGGTCGCCAGCCCAGCGCGCCCGGCCAGCTGTTGACCGGGCTCTTCGCCCGGCCCGACGGTGGCTGGTGGGCGGCCCTGCAGGCGGGCGGCGTGCCCCTGATCGCCCTGGTCGACCTGGGCAGCCTGCTGCTCTTCCTGGGGTTGGGCCTGCTCCTGCTGCGGCGGCGCCGCTGGCCCGAGGCCGGCCTGGTGCTGTCGGGCCTGCTGGTGGCGGCCGGCTCGGGCCTGCTGATGAGCCAGGCGCGCTACATGTGGGTGCTCTTCCCGGCCTTCCTGCCGCTGGCCGAGGCGGCGCGCCGGCCCTGGCTCGACCGCCTCGTCACCAGCCTGTCGCTGGTGCTGCTGACGCTCTACTGCGCGCTCTTCGCCCGGAACTACTGGGTCGGCTAGCGCCGGCCGGCCGGCTGCCGGCCGGCGCATGGCCCCGCCGGCCCTCCTGCCCTATGATTGACGCGGCCGGGCCCGGCCGCCCGTCCCCCCGCCCCGTCCCGACTGGCGATAACCCCGCGGCCGGCCCCGACGTTGTAGCCACGGCGCGATTCCCCCGCGCCGGCCTTCGGCTTGACCCAATCGAATCGGATGCACGGAACCGGGATGAGCAATCGCATGCACCTTGGCCCTAGTCACGCGCCCCGCCCCCGCCCCAACCCGGGGCGACAGCGGTCCTGCGCCCGCAGCACTGCCCTGCTGGCCCTCGGCGCCCTGCTGGTCCTGGCCCTCGGCCCGCACGGCGCCGGGCGGGCCCCGACCTCCGCGCTGGCTCAGGGTGCGCCGACCGACTGGCAACGGGTGGCGGTCTGGCAACCGGGCTTCAACGCCGACAGCCTGCTCGATCCGGTCGGCGTCGATGCCGGACCGGGCGCGCAGTTCTTCGTGGCCGACCGCGGGCACGACCGGATCGTGGTGATCGACGCCGCCGGCGACATCCTGCGCAGCTTCGGGGGGCGTGGCGACGGCCCGGGCCAGCTGCGCCAGCCGCGCGACCTGGCGGTGGACGCCGGGCGCGATCGGATCTACGTCGTCGACGCCGGCAACCGGCGCCTGGCGATCTTCCGCCTCGACGGCAGCTACGTCGACAGCTGGCGCTGGGCCGGGCCCGACTTCGGCTTCGTGCCGCATGCGGTGACCGTCTCGCCCCTGACCGGTCAGGTCTACGTGCTCAGCCGCCTGCCCTGGGGCTTCATCGACCGCTTCGAGCCCGATGGCCGCTGGCTGGGCGGCTGGGGCGACATCGGCACCAGCCTGGGCAAGTTCCAGTTCCCGGAGGACCTGGCCATCCTGGCCGACGGGCGGGTGCTGGTGGCCGATACGATCAACGATCGGCTGCAGATCTTCGACGCCGCCGGCCAGGCGGCCGAGGCCCAGATCCCGCTGCCCGGCGTGGCCAGTGTCTCGGTCGAGGCCGGCAGCGGGCGCATCTTCGCGCTGCACCGCTCGAGCGCGCAGCAGCCGCGACCCGACCGGGTCAGCGTCCTGCGCGCCGATGGCAGCCTGGAGCTGCGCATCGACAGCACGGCGCCCGAGGCCTTCGAGCCGGGCAGCGGGATCGGGGTCGGCGGCGGTCGGCTGGCCCTCAGCACCGGCTTCGGCGCCGCCGGCGGCCAGCAGGGCCTGCGCCAGTACGACACCACGACCGGCGCCCCGCGCGTCAGCAGCCTGGCCAGCCCGCTCGACCATGCCGCCTTCCTGCGCCCGGTGGCGCTGGATGTCGCGCCGACCGGCGGCCAGGTGTACCTGGTCGATGCCGCCGTCGACGCCACGCGGCGCTACGCGCCCGACGGCAGCTTCGCCGGCCTGATCGACTCGGGCGCCGCCGAGGAGATCGACGTCGCCGCCGATGGCGCGGTCTACCTGGCCAGCGCGCCGATCCTGGGCGACGTGCGCCTGCGCAAGCTGGACCCCGCCGGCAACCGCGTCTGGGACAAGACCTGCGACTGCCTCAGCGGTCTGGGCATCGCGGCCGGCGCCGATCGGGTGATGGTCAGCGACGCCTATCGGCGGCAGCTGCTGGGCTTCGACCAGACCCGGACCAACCCCCGGCCGGTCATCAGCTACACCGTCGCCGGCGCCGGCTACGCCTGGCTGGTCGATGCCGACCTGGGCCCGGACGGCCTGGTCTACGGTGCCGGCGGCGCCGAATCGAGCGCCGACGTCTACGTCTTCGACCCCATGGCGCCGCGCGGCAGCGGCCCGCGGCGCAGCTGGAGCTTGAGCGATCCGGAGCAGGCGGCCGAGCGCATCGCCGTCTCGCCCGAGGGCCGGGTCTACGTGCTGGGCTTCGACGGCCGGGTGGAGGTCTTCACCGCCGAAGGCAGTCCGATCGGGCGGATCGATCCGCAGCCGGTTCCCGGCTTCGGCTACCTCTTGCCGCGCGACATCGGCGCCGGCCCCGGCGACCGGCTGTACCTGCTGGACGGCGCCTCGGACAGCGTGCTGGTGCACGCCCCCTACCAGGCCGCCGTCACGCCCTCGCCCACGCCCGCGCCCGATCCGCCCTGCACGGTCAGCGGCGGCAAGACCGCCGCCCCGGACATCGTGGCCCTGGGCGAGCCGGTGACGGTGCAGCTGACCCTGGACATCAGCTGTCGGCCGGGCACCGAGCCGCGCGCCGACATCGTGCTGATCCTGGACCGCTCCAACTCGATGGCCGGCAACCGGCCGGGCGAGAAGCTCTTCGAGGCCCGCGCGGCCGCCAAGCGCTTCGTGCAGGCGCTGGACCTGAGCCGGCATCGGGTGGCCATCCTCTCCTTCTCGGACGTGGTCTCGCTGGACCAGCCGCTCAGCGCCGACGAGGCCGTGCTGCTGGACAGCCTGGATCACATCCGCGCCGACGGCCGGACCGACATCGCCGGCGCCCTCGAGCGGGCCCTGGCGCACCTGGGCGCGGCCGGTCGGCCCGAGGCCAAGCCGGTGGTGCTGCTGATGACCGACGGCAACCCCTCGCGCACCGGCCAGCCCTACGTCGATGCGGTGCGCCTGGGCGCGCGGGCCCGCGGCCGCGGCGCGCTGACCTATGCCATCGGCCTGGGCGACGACGTCGACGCCGGTCTGCTGACCGCCATCGTCGGCCGCGCCGAGCGCTATTTCTTCGCGCCGACGCCGGAGGAGCTCGACCCGATCTACCGTCAGCTCTCGGGCGCGGTGGGCGAGGTGGTGGCCACCGACCTGATCCTGACCGACGTGATGGGGCCGGACGTGCGCTACCAGCCCGGCTCGGCCCAGCCGCCGGCGGCCATCCAGGCGGGCGACACGCTGACCTGGACCTCCGAGACCCTGCCGGCCGGCGGCTTGCGCTTCGTGCTGCGCGTGCTGCCGCAACGCACCGGTCGGCTGCCGACCAACACCCGCGCCCAGGCCGAGTACACGGCCGCCGGCCAGCGCTACCGCTTCGACTTCCCGGTGCCCCAGGTGCTGGTGATCGACGCGCCGACGCCGACCCCGCCGCCGACGGCCACGCCGCCCTCGCGGCCAGGCACGATCTACCTGCCGCTCCTGGCCCGGCAGCTCTGCCTGCCCAAGGACCGCGAGCGCGGCGTGGACGTGATGCTGGTCATCGACACCTCGTCCTCGATGCGCGGCGCCAAGCTCGACGCGGCGATCTCGGCGGCGCGCTGGTTCCTGGTGCTGGTCGACGGCCGGCGCGATCGGGTCGGGCTGGCCAGCTTCGACTCGGTCGGGCGGCGCGACTACCTGCTGACGCAGGACCTCAACGCGGTCAGCCGGCAGCTGGACGGCCTGGGCAGCGGGCAGGGGACGCGCATCGACCTGGGGCTGGAGGTGGCCCTGGAGGAGCTGCGCCTGCGCGGTCGTGACGGGACGCCCAAGATGATCGTGCTGCTTTCGGACGGGCAGCCGACCGGCGGCAGCGAGGAGTACACGCTCGAGCTGGCGCAGCTGGCCCGGCAGCGGGGGGTGACGGTCGTCGCGGTGGGCCTGGGGGGCGACGTGGACGGGGCCTTCCTGCAGCGGGTGGCGCGGACGCCGGCACAATACTACTTCGCACCGGATCAGGCGGATTTGCGGGGGGTCTACGAGAGCATCGCGGGGGCGCTGCCGTGTCGATGAGCGGGGGCTTGGGGTTGGAGAGGCGGGGCCGCTGGGCGGGGAGAAAGGAGCGGCTGGCGGCGCGGGGCGGCTCCGCGGCTCGGCGTGGGCGGGCGAGGCGCTGGGTCTGGGGCTTGAGTGGGGTCTTGGTGGTGCTGGGGGGGCTGGGGCTTGGGCAGGGCCGGCCCGTGGCGGGGCAGGGGGCGGCGGGGCCTTGGGCCAGTCCGGTGGCGAGCTGGGGCTTGGGTGACGTGGATCCGGTGGCCATCGCGGTGCGGCCGGATGGGACGAGCTTCACGCTCTCGCGGCCGCTGCGGACGCAGCCGGACTTCCCGGCGCTGGTGCGGCGGGATGCGGCGGGGCAGGTGGTCTGGGAGCGGGTGGTCCGGGACACGAGCGGCCGGGAGCTGCGGCCGATCGCGGTCGAGCTGGGGGCTGGCGAGAGCCTGTACGTCGCGAGCGCGGATCGGGTGGTGGCGTTGGGGGCGGACGGTGCGGCCCTGTGGGACGCGCCGGCGGGCGATGGGCATCCGGACTTCGGGGCGGCGGCGCGTGGGCTGAGCCTGTCGGGGGACGGGCAGACCCTGTACGGGCTGGACTTCGTCAATGCCCGGCTGCTGGGCTATCGGTCGGGCAACGGCCAGCTGCGGCTGCGCTTGGGCAGCCAGGGAGTCAGCCCGAGCTTCTACTCGGGGCCGGTCGATGTCGTGGCGGGCAAGGGGATCGGGGCGGCCGGGGATCGGGTCTTCGTGGCCGAGCGCGGCAACCAGCGGGTGCAGGTGCTGGACGGGCAGGGCAACCCGGTGGCGATCTGGCCGCTGCCGGCCCGGCCGCGGGCGCTGACGCTGACGCCGGATGGCGAGCGCTTGCTGGTGCTGCTCGAAGACGATCGACTGCGGTCGCTGGGGGCCGGCGATGGACAGCCGTCCCCCTATCCCTACCCGCCGGTGGGCGGGAACGGCATCCAGCAGGCGCAGGACCTGGGGGCTTCGGACGCGCTGGTGTACCTCTTGGACCGGGGCAACCGGCGGATCCTGCTCTTCGATCATCGGCTGCATGCGGACGGGGGGACGGAGACGCCCACCGCCACGGCAACGCCCCCGAGCACGGGCGAGCCGGTCCGGCTATCGGCCTGTCCGGGGCGGCCGGCCGAGCTGGCGCTCGAGGTGCCGCTGCCGCCCGCCCCGCCGCGGGCCGACCTGATGCTGATCTTCGACACGACCGGCAGCATGGAGAGCCTGATCTCGACGGCGCAGGCGCGGGCCTTGGAGATCGAGGCGGCGCTGCGGACCGAGAGCCCGGATCTGGCGCTGGGCGTGATGGACGTGCGCGACTACCCCTATGGCGAAGCCGGCTTGGCGGCCGACTGGCCCTGGCAGCTGCGTGGGCGCCTGTCGACCGAGCCGGCCGACCTGGTGGCGGCCACCCTGGAGCTCTGGCCGGGCGGCGGCGGCGACGCGCCGGAGGCCTATGCCGGCGCCATCGCGGCCAGCCTGGACGAGGCGGGCGTCGGCTGGCGCGAGGGGGCGCAGCGCTTCATCGTGCTCCTGGGCGACTCCGTGCCGCGGGACGCCGACCTGAACGCGGGCCTGGCCAACCCACGCCTGCCCAGCCCCTGGCGGCCGGGCAACCCCGGCTGGTGGCAGGACAGCGGCCCCGACTGGGTGCCGGGCACCGCCGACGACATCGACTGGCAGACCCTGCTGACGCGTCTGGATGCCGAGGGGGTCACCCTCTCGGCCGGCTTGAGCGGCGCCGCGCCGCGCGAGCTGGGCGGCATCACCGGCGACCTGGTGGCCTACTGGCGCGACTGGACCGGCCGCACCGGCGGCAGCGCGGTCGACCTGAGCAACGTCGGGCAGCTGCCGGCCGCGCTGGCCGGCATGCTGGGCGACGGCGGCCGCACGATCGAGCGCCTGGCGCCCGAGCTCCTGCCGGCCGAGCGGGCCGGCTGGCTGAGCGCCAGCCCGCCCGAGCACCGGGCGATCGGCGTGCCCGACACCGGCGGCAGCCGCCGCTTCGACCTGAGCCTGATGCCGCCCCTGGACACGCCGGCGGGGCGCTACGCGCTGCGGGTGCAGGCCCTGGGCGACGGCGCCCGCTATGCCCAGCTCGAGATCGAGCTGGACTGGCAGCCGGCCTGCGGCCCGACGGCCACCGCGACGAGCCCGGTCCCCAGCCCGACCGACACGCCCAGCCCCTCGGCCACGGCGACCGCCAGCGATACCCCGCGGCCGAGCGCGACCCGAACGCCGAGCCCCGAAGCGACGCCGAGCCCGGCGATCCGGCGGGCCTTCCTGCCGGTCCTCTACCGGGCGCACTGCCTGGCCTCGACCCGCGTGCCGGCCGACATCGCGCTGCTGCTCGATACCTCGTCCTCGATGAGCGGGGGCAAGCTGGCGGCGGCGGTGCGCGCGGCGGGCAGCTTCCTGGAGCAGGTCAACCTGCCGCGCGACCACGTGGCGGTGCTGACCTTCAACAGCCAGGCGCGACTCGAGGCCGGCCTCACCGGCAGTCAGGGCAGCCTGGCCCTGGCGCTGGCCGCGCCGCGCACCGGCCAGGGCACCCGCATCGACCGCGGCCTCGAGGCGGCCCTGGCCGAGCTCACCGGTCCGCGCGCCCGGTCCGAGGCCTTGCCGGTGCTGATCCTCTTGACCGACGGCCGGCCGGATGGCGGCTCGGAGGCCAGCACCCGCGCCGCCGCCAGCGCTGCCCGCGGGGCCGGCATCACCCTCTTCACCATCGGCCTGGGCGGCGACGTGGACGCGGCCCTGCTGCGCGAGCTGGCCGGCGGCCCGGCCCGCTACCTCTACGCGCCCGACGAGGCGGCGCTGGAGGGCATCTACCGCAGCCTGGCCCTGGAGCTGCCCTGCGACTAGCGTCTGTCTGGGCCTCACGGCGCTATGGCACACCCAGCCTGTGATCGATGCGGCGGCAGCCCCGTGACCGCCCCGCATCGGGGACGTCGAGCACATCGCATCGACGCGGTTGGCGCGACCGCTGTCGTGGCTGCTGCCGCGCTCCTGGCGTTCAACCCGGACGGGGTGGGCCTGCTGGGCCAACATAGGCAGCGAACCCAGAGGCGGAAGCGAGGCTGCCTCCCCGATCCGTCGATCGTTCCGTGACACCGATTCGCCCCCGCACGGGATGGAGTCGCGGAACCCTCCGCTCGGTCTGCTAATGCGGGCGACGGAGGTCTGGGACCTTGGGCGCCACCAACGACAATCGGGCGGTCGTTCCCTGCCCTGGCTCGCTTGCCAGGGTCAGCTCGCCTCCCTGCTGACGGGCGATCTCGCGCGCGATCGAGAGGCCGAGACCCGATCCACCGGACTCGCCGGCGCCCTCGCCTCGTGCCCGGTGCTGCTCTACCCGATAGAAGCGATCGAAGACCTGGGCCAGCTGGTCTGGGGCGATGCCCGGCCCCGAGTCCTCGATCCTCAACTCCACCCGGTCCTGAAGCGTCGTCGCCGTCACGCCCAGGCGGCTGTTGGCGGGTGCGTAGCGGACCGCATTCTCGAGCAGGTTGAGCAAGACACGCAGGATCAGATCCGGCTGCCCGCGTGCGGTCGTGCCCTCGGGCACCGCGATCTCGAGCACGAGCCCCTTGTCCTCGATCCGCGCCCGGAGCAGATCGATCGCTTCGTCGACGCAGCTAGCCAGGTCGACAGCCTCGGGCTCTGGTCGACCCGGCGTCGCCTCGAGGCGTGCCAGGAACAGCAGCTCGCGGCTCAGGTCGACCAGGCGATCGACCTGCTGCTGCAGCGACTCGAGGGCTGCCGCATACTCGATCGGGGTGCGCGCCTTGCGCAACGTCACCTCGATCTGACCCTTCATCGCCGTCAGAGGCGTTCGGAGCTCATGCGCGACGTCGCTGCTGAAGCGCCGTTCGCGGGCGACCGAGGCCGCCAGGCGATCGAGCATGCGATTCAGCGCGTTGGCCAGGCGGCCGACCTCGTCCAGCGGCCCGACGTGGGCGATGCGCTGCTCGGTGTCGCTGGCGGTGATCGCGTCGGCCGCGCGCGCGATCTGCGCGATCGGGCGCAGCGCCCGGTCAGCCAGGAGGAGCCCGCCCAGGGCTGCCAGCAGCAGGGCCAGCGGGATGGTGACCGAAAAGAGGCCCAGGATCAGTTGTAGCGCGTGCTCCGAGACGTCCATCGAGGCGGCGACCTGCAGCCAGCCCGCGACGCCGTCGACGGACAGCGCCTCGCTGTAGAGCCGCCAGTCCTCGTCGCCGACGCGGATCGTCCGAAGGCCCGCACCAGGTAGGAGGGGCGGTATCACCGCGTCGGTGTCGCCCAGGCTCTCCCAGGTCACGCCACGGTCGTCGGTCAGGCGCACCAGGGACTCGGAGGCCTCGGCCGCGGCCAGCGGAGCGCCGTGCTCGAGATTCCGAAACACCAGGCGCCCACGGTGTGCCTCGACGCCGATCCGGCTCTGCTCGGCAGCCAGGCGCAGGCCGGTGTCCATTTGCCCGAGCAGGCTGCGCTGCGCGTTCCAGAGCAAGAGGCCGCCCACGAGCACGAGGATGACGGCCATCGACAGCGTATACCAGAGGGTCAGGCGCGCACGCAACATCAGCGGCCGGCGAAGGCGCGGGCGATGCATCTCAGGCATCCTCACCCTCTGGCGCGATGCGGTAGCCGACGCCGCGGACGGTGTGGATCAGCGGTGGATCCGCGAGGCCGCCGATCTTGCGACGGAGGTAGCCGATGTACACGTCGACGACGTTCGACTCGAGGTTGACGTCCAGGTTCCAGACATGGTCGATGATCTGATCGCGGCTGAGCGCTTGCCCTGGATTGCGCATCAGGTACTCGAGCACCGCGTACTCGCGGGGGTGCAGGCCGATCCGGCGCTCGCCCCGGCGCACCTCGTGCTTGACCGTGTCCAGGCTCAGGTCGGCTACCCTCAGAACCAGCCCGCTCTGCTGGCTCGGCCGGCGCAGAAGGGCGCGCAGCCGTGCCACGAGCTCGGCGAAGGCGAAGGGCTTCACCAGATAGTCGTCGGCGCCCGCGTTGAGCCCGGCGACGCGGTCGTCGACCGCCTGTCGCGCGGTCAGGATCAGGACCGGGGTGTGACGGTCCTCGGCGCGGAGCTGGCGTAGGAGGCTGATGCCGTCCATGCGCGGCAGCATGATGTCGATCACCAAGGCATCGTAGTCGACCGCGCGTGCGTACGCGAGACCTGACTGCCCGTCGTGCACCAGATCCACGGCAAACTGCTCTTCGGTCAGACCTTGGTGGATGAAGCTGGCGATGCCGGGCTCGTCTTCGACGACGAGAATGCGCATGTCGATAACTCCCTGGCGGCGAGCGCCCCCTTCGCGTCGCGTCTCGCGGGGAGCGGGCCGAAGCGCGCGCCGCCGGATGATAGTCCAAAGCCGTGGGCCGAGGGGAGCACCTGCCACCCTCGGCCCCATCTGAGCTTCGCGGCGGCGATCGAGGCCCTTCGCGAGTCGCGTCCGGCGTTCGACGGATCAGCGCATGGAATCAGCCCGCGTCGTCGACGTTGGCAGCGGGGCCGCCATCGCATTCGGCACCGGTGGCGCTGTCGAGCCCGTCGACGCAGTCGACGCCGTCGACCTCGATGCCACCGTCGGCCTCATCGATCTCATCCTGCTCGCGGTTCTGGTCTCCGTCGTCGTCGCCCTCGAGCTCGCCGATGTCCTCACGGTCGGCATCCGCTTCCTGCTCGCCGGACTCGTCACGGTCGTCGGCTTCCTCGCGATCGCCTGGCTCGTCACGGTCGTCGGCTTCCTCGCGATCGCCTGGCTCGTCACGGTCGTCGAGCGCGTTCGGGTCATCCCCCTCGCGATCGTCGGCTTCCTCCGCGTCTTCGGTGACCGCGTCGACCGCCAGGGCGGCGCCCGCGCCCACCGAAGCCTGCCCGACGCGCTTGCCGGTTTGAGCGTCGGCGGTGGTCGAGCCGAGCACGGCATAGCCGCCGATGACGATGCCCAGGACGAGCACGGCGGCGCTGGTCAGGTGTCGGCCGTAGGGCTTGAGCTTCTCGAACATGGGAACTGCTCCTTGATGGGTTGAACGGCGGGAGGGATGGAACGAAGCCTGGCCAGTCTAGGGCAGGGCACTAAGACCGACATGAAGCTCGGCGCCCGAATCTCGCCAGCGCCATGGCGCCGAGGGTCTCGATCCAGCGGGCGGGGCCGTCACGGTGGGTTCAGTCGACCAGACCGGGCAGGCTGGCATCGGGGACGAAGCTGTGTCCGACCTCGTCTCGCTTGGTCACCGTCAAGTAGGTGACCAGTGCCAGGATCGTCATCAGGAAGATCTCGCTGGTGCCGGTGGTGCCCAGGCCCAAGCCGCCGTACTTACCGGGCTGGGAGAGCAGGTCGCCCAGCGAGGCGCCAAGTGGGCGGGTCAGGATGTATGCCATCCAGAAGGCCGGGACCGCGTCCAGCCCGACCTTGCTCCAGGCGACCACCACCGCGGCGATCAGCAGGCCGAAGAGCAGCGCCGAGACGGAATAGCCGAGGCTCAGGGTCTCGGCCACGAGGTCGCCGGCGGCCGTGCCGAGGGCAAACGTGAAGAGGACTGCCAGCCAGTAGAACGCCTCGCGCCGACTGGTGTAGATGGTGTGGATCGACAGGGTGCGCTCGCTGCGGTGCCAGGCCAGGAAGGTCGCGATCAGAGCCAGGGCGAACAGGGGTGTGGTCAGCCAGAGGCTGACCCCCATGAGGTCGGTCAGGCTGTCGGTGATCAGGGTGCCGACGATGCTGATTGCGACGACCGCGAACCAGTACACGGCCGGGATGTAGCGCCGCGTTCGGAACTGCAGCGCGAGGGCGGCGATCAGCACCGCGATCGACAGCCAGGTGGTATTGCTCAAGCCCAGGCCGAGGTTGCCGGCCAGGTAGTCGGCAGCGGTCTCGCCGACCGTGGTCGCCATGATCTTGATGATCCAGAAGATCAGGATCACGGCCGGGACCTTGTTGCGCATCGACCTCGCGGACGACGGCTCCGTCTCGATGTTCGACATGGGGATCTCGCGAACCTCCGTTGCGTGCGCACGCTGGCGAATCCAGGGCATGGCGAGAGAAGGTAGGCCGCGGGTCTAAGACCGAGATGAAACCCAGGGACTGGGTGCGAGACGCTTGGTCGAGAATGCCAGGCGCGAAACGTCGACCGGCTCGCGAGAGCCGGCTCGGTGTGCGACGAGGAAGCCCTCCGCGATGCGCGTCTTGGGGCCCTGCCTCAAGCCCAGCCGCTACAAGAGCGCGTGCAGCTGGGCCTCGAGCCCTTCGAAGCCCGCGCCGTCGAAGCAGTAGCGCGGCTCCAGGAAGCGGCCGCGGAGGGCGCGCACGGCCGGCTGCCGGTCCCGGTCGTCCAGCACCACGTCGCCGATCAGCTCGGCCAGCTCGCCGAAGTCGGCGGCCGCCATGCCGAAGCGGGTCATCTCGGCCACGCCCAGCCGCAACGCGCCGGCGGCCGTGAAGCCCTCCTCGTCGGGCAGGGACTGGTAGTTGCAGATGATGCCGCTGTCCTCGAGGCGCCGAGCGACCTCGGGCCCCTGCGCGTAGCCGACCTCGACCAGCACCTGGTGCGTCTCGGTGTAGTCCAGGCTCGGGTCGCCGGCCACCGCCAGCCCGCGCTCGGCCAGGGCGCGGGCGAAGGCTTTGGCGTTGGCGATCACCGCCGTCTGGTAGGCGTCCTTGAAGTGGTTCATCTCGTAGGTCGCCACCAGCAGGCCCAGCAGGCTGCCCAGGTGGTGGTTGGACACCGAGCCCGGGAAGGCCCGTCGGCTGATCGACTCCCAGAGCGGCCAGCGCGCGTCGTCCGGCTCGAAGCGGCCGGCGACGATGCCGCGCTGGGTGCCGAAGAAGGTCTTGTGGGTCGATCCGGTCACGAGGTCGGCGCCCTCGGCGAAGGGGTCCTGGAAGTGCGGTCCGACCAGGCCCAGCACGTGGGCCATGTCGACCATCAGCACGGACGCGATGCCGGTGTCGTCCAGGAAGGCCCGGATCTCGGCCACCGGCTCGGGGTGCAGGATCACGCTCTTGCCCAGGACGATCAATTCGGGCTGCTCGGCTTCGATCCGCTGGAGCGTGGCCGGCAGGTCGATCCGGTAGGGGTTGTCGGCCCGAACCGGAAAGTGGCTGACCGCCGGCCGCTCCGTCCGTGGGTCGCGCGCCACGCAGTCGCGCAGCGCGCCCATCGGCTGGGCGCTCAGGTGGCCGCCCTTGCCCAGGTCGTGGTTCATCACCCGGCGCATGCGCCGCGGCTCGGCCTTGCGGTCGGAGCGGTTGAGGAAGTCGACCATGGCGCTGAAGACGACCGTGTTGGCCATCTGGCCGCTGACCAGGCGGGTCTCGACCTGGGGACAGCCCAGGTAGGCGCGCAGCTCGGCCTCGAGCCGCGCCTCGACCGAGCGGATGAAGTCGACGCCCTGGTAGTAGAAGACCTCGGCCTCGTAGAAGGCCGGCAGCGGGCGATGCTCGCCGTAGCGGAAGGCCGGGTCCATCACCGAGGCCAGCCGCGCCAGGGGCGAGAGCGTCATCTCGGAGGGGATGAGGTTGATGCAGTCGCGCTGCCGCCAGCGGCCGTTCTCGAGGGTTTCGGTCAGCAGGCGGCGCAGAGCGGCCGGCGGGTCGGCCGTGGCCCGCTCCTCGGGCTCGGCCGGGTGGTCGTGGATGATCGGCCGGGCGTAGGGTGGCGCCTCGCCGCGCAGATGGTAGGGCACGATCCGCGCCGCGACCCGCCGGCCGCGGAGCTCCAGCCAGAGCGGCGCGTCCTCGAGCAGGTCGCAGTCGAGGTAGGCCAGGGCGATCGAGCGCAGCCCGTGCCGCTCGCCCGGCCGCGCGTCCAGGCCCTCGCCCTCGAGCTCCCAATAGGGCACCCGCGTGCCGCTGGTCACCCAGCCCACCGGCTGCTCGCCGCGGTAGACCGGCGTGCCGGCGCGGGCCAGGCCCCGGTCGGCCAGGGCCAGCGGCTGGACGAGCCGCGGCAGGTCGGCGCGCAGGCGGTAGTCGCGGTCCAGGATCCCCACCAGCGCCGCCTGCTGTCGCGCCAGCGCCTCCCGGCCGACGAAGTCGCCCTTCAGCGGCGAGAAGCTGACCGCGAAGCGGAAGGTCGACAGGGCCAGGATGGGGATCTCGCCACCCGCCGGATCGAGGCCCAGCTCCTGGCCGTAGAGCGGCAGGCCGGCTTCGAGCCGCAGCGTGTCGCGCGCGCCCAGGCCGACCGGCGTGGCGCCGGCCGCCACCAACGCGTCCCATAGCCGCGGGCCCTCCTCGCGCGCCGCGAAGAGCTCGAAGCCCAGGGGCTCGCCGGTGTAGCCGGTGCGCGCCAGGCGCGCAGGGACGCCGCCGACGCAGGCGAGCCCGACGCGGTTGCGGCGCGGCTCGGGCAGCGCGCCCGACTCGAGCAGCCCTTCCAGCAGGCTTCGCGAGGCCGGTCCCTGCAGCGCCAGCATGACGATCTCCCGCGTCCGGTCGACCAGCTCCAGATCCGCGAAGCCTGCGCGCAGCGCCTGCAGGTGGGCCCAGTCCCGCTCCCGGTTGGCCGCGTTGACCACCAGCAGGTACTCGCCGGGCTCGAAATGGTAGAGGTAGGCGTCGTCCACCGCGCCGCCGGCCGGGTTGGCGATGAAGGCGTACTGCGCGCCCTGCTCGCGCGGGTCGAGCGCGGCGACGTTGCTGGTCAGCACCCGCTGCAGGAAGGCCGGCGCGTCGGCGCCGCGCAGTCGGAAGCGGCCCATGTGCGAGACGTCGAAGAGGCCGGCGTCCTTGCGCGTGGCCAGGTGCTCGGCGACGATGCCGCTCGGATAGGCCAGCGGCATGTCCCAGCCTCCGAAATCCACCATCTGCGCGCCCAGGGCCACATGCCGGTCGTGGAAGACGGTTCGCTCGCTGCGCATCGCCCGATTCCTTTGTTCGGTGCCGGCGCGAAGGATCGTGCCGGCTGGCTGCAGCATAAGGGGCGCTCGGGGGGGCGTCAACACACGTGCTTTGGACAATTCGGAGGCAACGCCGGCTTTACGCCCGGCTCAGCTTCGGCTCATCTGATCGGTGCACCATCAAGGTCGTCGGACCCGTCGGTAACGGAACCCTGCAACCGATCCTTGAACCGCCGTCGCCTGAACCTGCGTCGTTGAACGTCGGATCGTGAACGCCTGAGCCCTGAACGCCTGAGCCCTGAACGCTTGAACGCCGAACGTCTGCCCTTCGACGGTTGAATCCCCCGAGCTCGTGAACCCCGAACCCGAGGCCTGGACGCCGCGGGGAAGATCGATGAACGGTGCCGCGTCGCAATGCGCGTGGACCGTCTGGCCGCTCGACCCAGCCGGGTTCGGGCCTCCGAGACGATCGAGACGCGAGGTGGCACCATGCCGATGGACCGAGACGGACGCCGAGCGAGGCTTGACGCCGGCCGCTGTGGCGGCCGATCCCGCGTTGGGGCCGTCGGGGGGCTGTCCGCGCTGACCCTGGCGGCGTTGCTGTTGGGCTGCGGCGGCGAGACCCGCTTGCCCTGGTCGGCCACGGCCACGCCGACGGCGAGCCTGACCCCGACGCCCACCGCGACCGCCACCATCACGCCCAGCCCGACGCCCACGCCGCATCCCCTGTCGATCGACTGGTTGCGCGGGCGGGACTATCCGGGCGGCCCGCTGACGGTCGAGGAGACCTTGGCGCCGGGTGCCAGCTCCGACCGCTACGTGGTCAGCTACCCCTCCGACGGCCTGAAGATCCGGGCCCTGTTGCTGGTGCCGCGCGGCGAGGCGCCGGCGGCCGGTTGGCCGGCGATCGTGTTCAACCACGGCTACATCGCGCCGGCGCAGTACCGCACGACCGAGCGCTACGTGGCCTACCAGGAAGCCTTCGTCCGGGCCGGCTACGTGGTGCTCAAGAGCGATTACCGCGGGCACGGCAGCTCGGAGGGCGAGGCGCGGGGCGGCTACGGCAACCAGGACTATACGGTCGACGTGCTCAACGGCCTGGCCGCGCTGCGCCAGGATCCGCGGGTGGATGCCGAGCGCATCGGCATGTGGGGCCATTCGATGGGCGGCTGGATCACGCTGCGCGCGATGGTGGTGGCGCCGGACATCCAGGCCGGCGTGATCTGGGCCGGCGTGGTGGCCAGCTACCCGGATCTGCTCGAGCGCTGGCACCGGCCGCGACAGTTCACCCGCAGCGTTCCGGCGCGGGCCTCGAGCTGGCGCGGGCTGCTCACGACGGAGTTCGGCAGCCCCGAGGAGCGGCCGGAGCTCTGGGCGCCCCTATCGGCCAACAGCTACCTGGACCAGCTCTCGGGGCCGATCGAGCTGCACCATGGCACGAACGACAGCAGCGTGCCCTTGGAGTTCTCGGAGCTCCTGGTGGGGCAGATCGAGGCGGTCGGCGGCGAGGTGAGCCTGTTCACCTATGCCGGGGACGACCACAACATCTCGGCCAACCTGGGGACGGCACTGGCACGGTCGGTGGCCTTCTTCGATCGGCATGTGAAGTAGGGGGCGGGGCGGCGCCGGGGCTCAGGTCGGGCGATGGGCTTCCACCAGGCCACGGCTGTTTTCGATCTGCTCGGCATCCCAGGTCACCAGCGGGAGGTCCAGTGCCTGGGCAAGGGCCACGTAGATGGCGTCGGCGCCTCGAAGCCGCCGGTCGGCGGCCAGCGTCGTCGCCAGCCGAACGTCGTGGGCCTCCATGCGATAGACGTCCAGGCTCGGGCAGGCCATCACGGCCGCGGCCGCACGGCGTCCCAGCTCCGGGCGGCCGCTGCGCCGAGCGATGGCACCGGCCACCTCGACGATGGCCAGCTCGGGCGTCGTCAGCGTCCGGCTCCGGTCGAGCCAGGTCGCTAGCCAGGCCCGGCTCTGGGCATGATGGGCGTCCGATGCGGTCAGCCAGGCTACCCAGACGCTCGCATCGACGACGATCATGCCTCGGCGCGTTCCTCGCGCATGATCTCGTCGGCGGCCTTGCCGTCATCCACCAGCCGCCCGATCTCGTCGGCCAGCCCGTCCATCTCGCGTAGCCAACCCTCGATCGCCTCGCGGCTCAGGGGCCGCGAGGCTTCCGTCGGGACCAGTCGCGCCGCCACTTCGCCGCGTACCGTGACCTCGTAGACGGCACCCTTCTCCCGAACCTGGCGCACGATCTCGCTGGCATGCGCCTTGAGCTCTCGAATTCCGATGCTTGGCATGGCAGCCTCCCGGTCCGGGGACACCCAGGTGGTCACGCGGGAGACTACAGGATAGCGTGAGGCTGACACGACCGTCAACCGTCGAATGCGGCCGTGGTTGCGCTGGGTGCTCTCGTGGATTCCCTATCCCCGACCAACCGCCAAGCCTTCGGCGGCTGATTCCGTGACGCCCCACCCTCTACTCAGCGAGTCGACTCCTGGTTCCAGAGCCCGGGCAGGTACAGCCTCGATCCCCACTCCAGGCGCAGGTCGTGCACGGCCAGCGCCGCGGTGCTGCCGGTGAGGGCGTAGGCGAGGCTTCTGATGTTCAACGACGGGGCGGCGGAGCGCGCGCGAAGCCGGTAGGCCAACCGCTGCTCAGCGCCGCTGGCGAGCCGGCCGACCCAGGCCACGGCAACGCCATCCTCGGGTACCGCGCGCAGGGACGTCAAGGGCTCGCCGCGACGGAGCGCCGCCAAGGCGCTCTCGGCATCGACCTCGATGCCGACGAAGACCGCGCCCTCGGGGAGCTGGGCGTAGTCCGGGTCGACCTCGGCCGCGTCTTCGTCGAAGTCGCTGAAGACGAGCACGTCGCCCGCACCGCCGACGTTGCGCAGCCCGACATCGACGGCGATGTCGCCCTTTGTCACGGAGGCCGTGGCGTCCAGCTCGGCTGCCCAGGGGTTGCGCCAGATGCGGACGCTGCCCTGCGTGCCATCGGCGGCCTGATCGACCACCTCGAAGTGGAAGCCGAAGTGCAGGCCGACGTCGCCCGGGTTGCCGCTGTGCTCGCCCTGGACCTCCTGCTCGTCGGCGATGCCGACGCTGAGGGTGTAGATCTGGCCGGCGCGGTCGACGTAGAGCGTCTCTTCGGTGCTCACGTCGGCGCTGGGCGGGCTCTGCTCGGCGCCCAGGCCGGTGAAGCCGGCGGGGGTGCGCGGGGCGTAGTAGCCGGCGGCGGGCACCACCAGGCCGCCGTCCGGGTCGCTGAAGGCGTAGCGCTTGATCCGCTGGCGCTCGCCGTCGTCCGACAGGGTGACCGGGGCGGGCAGCAGCTCGACGGCCGAGGAGTGGCTCAGCGCGTCGTGGAAGGCCGCGACGGCCGGCAGGCCGCCCTGGAGGGTCGGCGTGACGACCGTGGTGGCCGGCTTCTCGCCGCCGCTCGAGGCGGTGAGCGTGATGCGGGCGGTCGGCAGAAGGTTGAAGGCCGAGTCGGCGGTCAGGACGCGGCCGTCCCAGTTGTCGTCGGGCGGGTAGTCGAAGCGGCCGAAGGCGTTCTCGATCTTGCCGCCGAGCGGGCCGCGGATGGGCTCGGGATGGGCGTCGAGCACCATCACGCCGCCCTTGGCGCCCTCGCTGGGCAGGGCCCGGAAGCGCGCGTCGTCGAAGGTGTTGTTGTTGCTGCCGAAGCGCGTGTCCCAGACCCAGACCAGCAGGCCCGGCGCGTTGGTCGGCAGGTGGTCGACCCGCAGCTCGCGCCGGCCCTCGTCGGTCTGGCGCGAGTAGATCGTGTTGTAGGCGTACTTCAGGCCGCGGTCGAAGCCGTTGGTGCTGCGCCACTCGAGGATGTAGTAGCGCGCATAGCGCCGGGCGCCGTCCGAGAGCCGCCAGCCCAGGCCCTCGGTGTCGGTGAAGGTGCCCGGCTGGCTCTGCCAGCCCATCGGGTCGTCGTTCTCGACCGGGTCGTCCAGCAGCGTGTCGCCGGCGGCCTGGATCCGAATGTTGTCGACGTAGGCGCCATAGCCCAGGCCGCCGTTGTCGGTGGCGTAGCGCAGGCGGACGCGGATGGCCTGGCCGGCCCAGGGCGACAGATCGTGGCGCACCCGCAGCCAGCCGTTCGAGCTGCCCATGTAGCCGTAGCGCAGCTTGCCGTAGGTGGCCAGCCGGCCGTTGGGGTCGGGGTAGTCGTCCGGGGTGGTCAGCAGCTCGCCCGTGTCGGCGCGGTAGCCCCGGGTCTGGGTGTAGCTGGTGCCGGCGTCGGCCGAGACCTCGACGAAGAAGAAGTCGCGGTTGGTCTGGGTCTGGTAGGCCAGGTCGAAGCTGAGCGTGACCGGCGTGCCGGGCGCGACGGCCGAGAGGTCGAGCTCGCGCGTCAGCCGCGAGTCGGCCCAGTTCTGGTCGTAGCCGCTGCTCCAGACCTGCTGGCCGCCCTGGGGCCGCACGTCGGGCACGACCGAGGGGGGGATCTCGATCAGCAGGGCTGGGTCGGTGCCGGCCGGCGGCCCCGAGTTCTGGCCGATGACGTAGGTCTCGGCGTCCTCGGTGGGCGTGATGACGCGCGGCTGGCTCCAGTCGAGCACCATCTTCATGCGGGTCGAGAGGTGGGTCGGGTCGGAGCCGTTGAGACGGCCGCTGCGCGAGCCGAGGCTCATCAGGTCCCACCAGGCGACGCTGTTGCGCCCGGCGCCGCCGGTGTCGTAGAGGTCGGGCAGGCCCAGGTCGTGGCCGAACTCGTGCACCAGCACGCCCAGGTACAGGTTCTCGGGCTGGATGGTGTAGCCGCGCAGCCGGACGTCGTCGGTCGGGTCGTCGGGCGTGCCGCCGTCGTCGGCCAGATAGCCGCCCTGTCGACCGTCGACGCTGCCGCGGTGGGCCCAGATCTGCTGCCAGCCGTACTCGCCGCCGCCGTCCGACTTGTCGATGCCGGCGTGGATCAGGATCACGTGGTCGATCTCGTTGTCCTTGTCCAGGTCGTAGTCGGCCCAGGGGAAGTCCGGGTCGGCGGCGTTGATGGCGTCGACCACGTCGGCCGCCAGCGAGCTGACGCCGTTGGGGAAGCGCGGGTTGCCGGGCAGGCCGTTCATGCTCTGGATGCGGCCGGCGTTGCCGTCGAGGCAGCGGTTGCCGGCATACCAGGCCACCGAGTGCGGCACCTGGACCCAGGCCATCACGCCCTTCGGGCCGCCGTCGAAGCGGACCTTGCCGCCCGAGACCTCGTCGTAGAAGCGGGTCATGGTCAGGCCGCTGAAGTCGATGCCCGGCTGGCCGTCCTCGGGATCGGTCAGGTCCAGGCGCGGCCGCTCGCTGATGCCCGACTCGGAGAAGATCAGCTGCTCGTAGAAGGCCTGGTCGAAGGTGTCGAGCCAGAAGGTCTCGTTGTCGTTCGGGCTGGGCTCGGGGATGGTGTCGTGCAGCGGGCCGGTATAGGTCGGCAGGGTGTCGGTGACGCAGGTTCGGTCGGAGATGCTGACCGGGTGCGAGTACTCTTCGAGCGTGTCCTCGCCGGCGAACTCGACGGCCACCACGAAGAGCCGCAGCAGGCCCTCGAGGTCCGGCGCGTCGGCGCCCTCGGCGCCGTCCACAAGCGGTCCGTCCGGGCTCCCGGTGGCGCTGTCGAAGGCCGAGGCCGGCGACTCGCCGCGGGCGAGGGCCTGGAGCAGCCGCGCCTCGCGGTCCTGGAAGCGCGCGCCGGCGACCGGGTCGGGCCCGTGGTAGGCCGCGGCCTCCCACTCGGTCCGCAGCCGGGCGGCCGCCTGGGCGATCTCGGCCGGACTGGCTCCGGCGCCGGCCCGGGCCTGGGCCACCTCGTAGACCAGGGCGTCGCTGGGTTGGACGTAGCTGATGCCCTGCCAGTCGGCGCCCTCGGTGCCCTCGTCGGCATTCGAGACGCCCGACTCGAGCCCCGCGCTCGAGCCCGCGGGGCCGGCCAGCGGCGGCAGGACCTCGGCCGCGGCGGGTGCCAGGCGGGCGACGGCCCAGGCGGCGGGCGCCAGGACCAGCAGCGCCAGGAGGATCCCGGCGGACAGGGCGCGGCGCTGGAGGCGTCGCGATGGGCGGGGACGAACGGGCATGGTGGGCTCCTGTGATGGACGACCGTGGCATGCGGCAGTGGCGCAGGATCTCCTTATACCACAGTCCTGCGCGCCGCCGCCAGCCCTCCGCCGGGCCGGCCGGTGAGGCCAGGGGTATAATGCCGCCCCATGGAACGCGTCGGGGGCGAAGGGAGGGTCTGGGCGCTGGCCGCGCTGCTGTTGGCGGGGCTGGTCTTCGCCTGGGTGCTGCGCTCGCCGATCAACCAGGCCGGCAGCGATCCGCGGGGCAGCCTGCTGGTGAGCCAGGCCTTGCTCGAGACCGGCTCGATTCGGCTGGACGCCTACCGCGGGCCGGCCGACCTGCCCAGCCGCAACCTGATCGCGCACGATGGCCGGGTGGACTACTTCTTTCCCTGGGGCGTGCCCCTGGTCGGCCTGCCGGCCGTCTGGCTGGCCAACCGACTGGGCCTGGACATGATCCGGGCGGCCGACGAGGCTCGGCTGCACAAATGGCTGGCCGCGCTCAGCGTGGCGCTGGCGCTGCTGCTGACGCATCGGCTGGCCCGGGCCCTGCTGCTGCCCGATGCGAGCCAGGGCAGCGGCGGGGCCGGCGTCCGGCGCCGCGAGCTGGCCGCCCTGGCCGCCAGCGCCGGGATGGTGCTGGGCAGCGGGCTGACCAGCACCCTGGGAACGGCCTTTTGGAGCAACGACCTGGCGGCGCTGCTGAACCTGCTGGCGCTCTGGCTGCTGGTCGTCTGGTCCCGGCGGGATGCCGGCGCCCCGGGGCCCGCCCGCGCGGGCGCCCGGCGCGCCGAGGGCCTGGCGGCGCGCATCCGGTCCCGGCTCGGGCCGGGCAGGTCGAGCTCGCCCGGTCTGGCCTGGGGGCGCGCCCTGCTCCTGGGCCTGGTGCTCTTCGGGGCGGCGCTGGCGCGACCCTCGTCGGCGCCGCTGGCCGGCCTGGCGCTGGTCTACGCGGCCTGGGTCTGGGGCCTCGGCGCGGCGCTGCGGCTGGGCCTCGGCATGGTCCTGCCGGCGCTGGTCTTCTTCGCCGTCAGCTTCTGGGACTACGGGCAGCTCCTGCCGCCCTACTACCGACCCTCGCGCCTCTCCGGCACGGAGACCTTCGGCGAGGCCCTGCTCGGCAACCTGATCAGCCCCGGGCGGGGCTTGCTGGTCTTCAGCCCCTGGCTGCTCGGGCTGCCGATCGGGGCGATCGCATGCGCTCGGCGGCTCCTGCGTGAGCCGCTGTTCTGGCTGGCCGCCACCTGGGCGCTGCTGCACCTGCTGGCCATCTCGGGCTACCCGCACTGGTGGGACGGGCACAGCTATGGCGGCCGGCCCTTCGTCGAGGCGCTGCCGGCCCTGCTGCTGCTGAGCCTGCTGGTGGGCCGCGAGCTGGTCGGGAGCGGCGGGGCGACCGATCCCGACGTTCCGTCCGCCGCGAGCGCCGCCGACCCCTCCGCCGCGACTGCCACCGACCCGTCCGCCGCGAGCGCAGCGCCGGCCGCCCGCCGGCCGGGCGCGGGCGGCCGGCCCGTTCGTCGCCTCGTCCGCGGACTGGCGCTGTCCGGCATCCTGGCCCTGGGGGCCTTCTCGGTCTGGGTGCATGCCTGGCAGGGGCTGTACAACCTGCACACCGTGATGTGGAACGGCGGCGATTGGGGGCCCGAGCTGGGCGACCTGAACGTCGACGCGCACCCGGAGTACCTCTGGGATTGGCGCTATCCGCAGATGCTGGCCAGCGCCGAGATGCTGGCGGCGCGCTACCGCGACCTCCAGCTGCGCGCCCTGCCGGCGCTGGCGCCGGGCGAGGTGATCACGGCCGAGAGCGACCCGCGCTTCTTCGCCGACGAGGGCTGGCAGCCGGTCGAGCGCGCGGGCGACGCGGTCTGGCGCTGGGCCGAGGGGCCGGCGCCGGCGCTGCGCTTTCGAGTGGCGTCGGAGCCAGGGGCGCGGTTCGGCGCGCCGGCCGGCAGCCGGGCGGTCGAGGCGGGCGCGGGCGACAGGGACGACGCTCCGGGCGCGGGCGCAACCCCCGACCGGCTGCTGCTGACGGCCGGCAGCTTCGAGGGCCGCGCGGTCGAGGTCCGGCTCAACGGCAGCCGCTTGGGCGTCTTCGAGCCGGCACGCCACTTCGAGCCCCAGCTGGCCAGCTTCGAGCTGCCCGATGGGCTGTTGCGCGAGGCCAACCAGCTCGAGTTCGTTCCGACCGATCCCCGGCCGGCCGGCGCGGGCGACGCGCGCCAGCTGGGCCTGGCCTTCCGCGAGCTGCGGCTGGAGCCCTGAGCGGTCGGTCGGGCCCGGCTTCGGTGGCCCGTGGGCGCGGGGCTCGCGATCCTGCGCCGCATGGGCATGGGCGCTCGATCCCGACGATGGAGCTGGAGTCCTTCGCCGGTCCGTCCCCGTTGCGAGGACGAAAGCGCGCCCCGCCGGAAGGGTTCCGGCGGGGCGCCAGGCACGCTCGGGCAGGGTATGTCGAGCGGTGGCCTCGGGGTTGGGGCCGGCGCGAGTGCGCCGCTGTCGATGGGTTAGGGTGCGGGAGCCGGCGAGGTCGGGCCGGGATCGGGGGTTGGATCGTCGGTCGGCTCCGCCGTCGGCGGGTCGGTGGGAGCGGCCGTCGGCGGGTCCGTCGGTGCGACGGTGGGCGCAACGGTCGGGGCGACCGTCGGCACGGCGGTCGGCGGCACAGCGGTCGGCGCCACCATCGACGTCGCGGTGGCCGGCGCCGGCCGGGGCGTTGCGCTGGCCTTCGGCGTGGCCGAGGCCTCCGCGGCGCGGACCTTGATCGTGACCGACTTCTTGACCTCGGTGTCGTTGGGCAGGATCACCCGGATCGAGTAGGTGGTGGTCTTCTTGGGGCAGACTTCCTTGCTGCCGTCGTCGCCGACGCCGGCGCCGCCGTCGAGGTACCAGGCCTTGATGTTGCGCAGCTTCCAGCGCAGCTCGGTGCACTCGCCCAGGGCGATCTCGTCGTCCTCGGCCCAGAACTGGATGGTCGCGGCGGCGCCGGTCGGCGTGGGCGTCGGCGTGAACGTCACGGCCAGGGTCGGCAGGCGGGTCGGGATCAGCGCCGGCAAGCGCGTCGGGAGCGGCTGCGGCGTGGCGGTGGGCTTGGTGCCCAGCTCCTCCGGCGGGTCCATCGAGACGCCCGAGGTGGGGCCGTTGCAGCTCAGGTCGCCGCTGGCCACCCAGCCGTCCAGCAGGTCCTCCGGCAGCTCGCCGCTGGCGGTGTCCTTGAGGGCCTGGAAGAAGCGCTCGTCGGTGACCCGGACGAAGGTGCCCGGCTCGTCGCGCTGGATGACGGCCACGACCGTGCCCTGCGGCAGCGGGTCGCCGACCGGGTCGGCGTCCTCGGCCGGCTCGGCGTAGACCACCGCCTCCGCGGCCGACACGCTGCAGCGGTAGGCCGTCGAGGCCATGTCGCCGACGGTGTTGCCGGCCTCGACGTCGTCGTACCAGTCGCCCAGCAGCTCGGCGTCCACCTCGGCCGGCGTGGGCAGGTCGCCCTCGGCCGTGACGGCGGCCACCTGGCCCTTGGTCAGGGTCAGCGTGTCCGTGCCGCGCGTGACCGTCGCCTGGCCTTCGGTCACCGCGATCCAGCTGGCCGGCTCGGTGCCGGGCACGATGCTGACGATGACCTCGGCCTCGCCCTCGGTCAGCTGGACGTCGGCCCAGCTGGCGGCCTTGACGGTGACCGTCGCGGCCTCGCCGGCGCCGAGCAGGGCATAGCGCGCCGTACCGGTCGCCTGGTCGAGGATGGCGTAGCGGATCGCGGGCTCCGAGAGGCTGAGCAGCGTGTCGGTGCCGCTGAGCAGGTGCTGGCTCAGAAAGCCGTCCCAGGTGACGGCGGCGCGGCCGCCCTCGCGGGTGATGATGTTGGCGCCGGGAACGATCTCGACGATCTCGCCGGGATCGAGCTCGCGGCCTTCGGCCAGCTCGCGCTCGCGGTACTCGACCGTGGCCTGTTCGGCTTCGAGCATGGGGGCGATGGCCGAGACCGGCGGGGCCTCGGTTGCTTCGGGCATCGGGGTGGCTTCGTCCTTGCCGCGGCAGGCGCCGGCCGCGAAGGCCAGCGTCAGGGACAAGGTCAGCGGCATCCAGCGTCGCATGGGTATTCCTCTCCTAAGCCTGTCGACAGGGGCGGACAGGCACGCCAGAATCACCGGCCGCCGACGATAGATGGCGACCTGCGGCGATTATACACGTTCCGTGCCGGCCTCCGCCAGGGGCGAGCCGCGCTGGCCTTGCCACGACCGGCGATGCGGCCGCGACGGGAAGGCCGCTCGGCGCCCGGTCCGGCTCAGCTGGCGACGATGTTGACCAGCCGGCCAGGCACCACGATGACCTTGCGCAGCGTCTTGCCCGCCAGGTGGCGCTGGACCTCGGCATCGGCCAGGGCCAGGGCCTCGATGGCCTCGGCGTCGGCGTCGGCCGGCACGATCAGGTGGCCGCGGACCTTGCCCATCACCTGCAGCGCCAGCTCGAGCGTATCCTCCACCAGCCAGGCGGGGTCGCATGCCGGCCAGGGCGCGTAGGCCAACGAGCCGGAATGGCCCAGCCGCTGCCAGAGCTCCTCGGCCAGGTGCGGCGCGAGGGGCGCCAGCATCAGGGTCAGCGGCTCGGCCAGCTCGCGCGGCAGGTCTTCGCGCGGCACCAGCGCGTTGTTGAGCTCGATCAGCGCGGCGATGGCGGTGTTGAAGCGCAGGCCTTCCATGTCCTCGGTGACGCGCTGGATCGTCCGGTGCAGCAGCCGCTTCAGGTCCTCCGGGGCCGGCGTGTCGCTCAGGCGCGACGCGCCCGTCCGATCGTCGACGAAGTTGCGCCAGACCCGCTGCAGGAAGCGGCTGGCGCCGACCACGTCGCGGGTGCTCCAGGGCTTGGAGGCGTCCAGCGGGCCCATGGCCATCTCGTAGACCCGCAGGGTGTCGCAGCCGTACTGCTCGGCCATCTCGTCCGGGCTGACGGCGTTCTTCAGGCTCTTGCCCATCTTGCCGTACTCGCGCTGGACCGGCTGGCCGGCGTGGGAGTAGGCGCCGCCCTGCGCTTCGACCTCGTCGGCCGGCACGTAGACGCCGCGGCTGTCGGTGAAGGCATAGGCCTGGATGTAGCCCTGGTTGTACAGGCGACCGAAGGGCTCGGGCGTCGACACATGGCCCAGGTCGAAGAGCACCTTGTGCCAGAAGCGGGCGTAGAGCAGGTGCAGCACGGCGTGCTCGACGCCGCCCACGTAGAGGTCGACCCCGCCGGGCGCCATCCAGTAGCGCTCCTTGGCCGGGTCGACCAGGGCCCGGTCGTTGTGCGGGTCGATGTAGCGCAGGTAGTACCAGCAGGAGCCGGCCCACTGGGGCATGGTGTTCAGCTCGCGGCGCCAGGTGACGCCGTCGATCTCGACCTCGCGCCAGTCGGCCGGCGCGCGACCCAGCGGCGGTCGCGGCGCCGCGTCGGGATCGTCCGAAGCCTCGGGCGAGAAGTTCTCCATCGGCGGCAGCTCGACCGGCAGCTGCGCCGCGTCGACCGTCCGGATCTCGCCATCCGGGCCGTGCAGGATCGGGAAGGGCTCGCCCCAGTAGCGCTGGCGGCTGAAGAGCCAGTCGCGCAGCTTGTACTGGACCTGCGGCTGGCCCAGGCCCTTCTCGGCGAGCCAGGCGGTGATGACCCGTTTGGCCTCCGGCGTCGCCAGGCCGTCGAGCGAGACCTCGGCGTTGGCCGAACGGATGCCCCGGCCCTGGCCGGTGAAGACCTCTTCGGCTTCGGCGATGCCGTCCAGGTAGGCGGTCTCCGTCAGGTTCCGCTCGGCCAGCCAGGCCGCGTCGGGCAGGACCACCGGCACGATCGGCAGGCCCATGGCCCGGGCGAAGTCGCCGTCGCGCTGGTCGTGGCCCGGCACGGCCATGATGGCGCCGGTGCCGTAGCCCATCAGCACGTAGTCGGCCACCCAGATCGGGATCGGCTGGCCGGTGACGGGGTTGACGGCGAAGCCGCCGGTGAAGACGCCGGTCTTGACCTTGCCGTCGGCCTGGCGATCGCGCTCGTTGCGCTCGGCGGCCGCGGTGCGATAGGCTTCCACCGCGCCGCGTCGGTCGGCGACCGTCACCGCGTCGACCAGCGGGTGCTCGGGCGCCAGCACCATGTAGGTGGCCCCGAAGAGCGTGTCGGGCCGGGTGGTGAAGACGCGCAGGGTCTCGTCGCTGCCCTGGATCGCGAAGTCGACCCGAGCGCCCTCGCTGCGGCCGATCCAGTTGCGCTGCATCTGCTTGATCGACTCGGGCCAGTCGACCGCCTCCAGGTCGGCCAGCAGGCGGTCGGCGTAGGCGGTGATCCGCAGCATCCACTGGCGCAGCGGCCGGCGGTAGACCGGGAAGTTGCCGCGCTCGCTGCGGCCCTCGTTGGTGACCTCCTCGTTGGCCAGCACGGTGCCCAGGCCGGGACACCAGTTGACCGGCACCTCGTCCAGGAAGGCCAGGCGCTGGCCATCGATGACGGCGCGCCGCTCGGCCGGGCTCAGCGTGGACCAGCCGCGGGCGCCCGCGCCGGCCTCGTCGGTCGGCGCCACGCCGCCCTCGGCGGTCGCCACCAGCGCACCGGCCTCCAGGTCGGCGACGAGCTCGGCCACCGGCCTTGCCGTCTGGCTTCGCGCGTCGAAGCAGCTCTCGAAGAGCTGGACGAAGATCCACTGGGTCCAGCGGTAGTAGTCCGGGTCGATGGTGGCGATGCGTCGGTCCCAGTCGTAGGACAGGCCGATGCGGCGGAGCTGGCGCTCCATGTTCTCGATGTTCTGCTCGGTGGTGATCCGCGGGTGCACGCCGTGCTCGACGGCGTACTGCTCGGCCGGCAGGCCGAAGGCGTCGTAGCCCATCGGGTGCAGGACGTTGTGGCCGGTCATGCGCTTGAAGCGCGCGACGATGTCGGTGCCGATGTAGCCCAGCGGATGCCCGACGTGCAGGCCGACGCCCGAGGGGTAGGGAAACATGTCGAGCACGTAGCACTTGGGCTTCGTGGCGTCGAAGCCCGGGTCGCCCGGGCCGAGGCTGCGGAAGGTCCGGTGCTCGTCCCAGTAGGCCTGCCACTTGGCCTCGATCGCCTGGGGATCGTAGCTGTGAGCGGTATCGTCGTCGGGCTGGTGCATGGCGTTTCTCTTCGGTCGGCATCGAGACGGCGTCGCGCTGGTAATCCTGCATTCTAGGGGAGCGGGCCGAGCGGTCAAAGGATTTCGAGCGGGATCAAAGGGATCGACGCCGTGCCGAGTCCGGGCAAGGTCCTGGGAGACGCGAGGCGGGGCGTGACCCCGCTGGAGACCCAACGGTATACTTGCGGCCCACGGCTTCGACTCCTCCAAGCGCTGGGAGATCGCCACCATGTCCCGTCTGCGTCGGTCCATCCCGATTGGCCTCGGCGTCCTGGGACTGGCCAGCCTGACCGGCGTCTTCGGAGCGCCGGCCCGCGGGCAGTCCGGCATCGTCCTGGTCACGAGCGGCGCCGAGCTCATCGCTGCCATCACGGCCGCCGAGCCGGGGCAGACCATCCAGCTCGAGCCAGCCGCGCCCGACGCCCCCGAAGCCTACGACCTGCCCCACCGGGTCACCATCGCGCGTCCCGGCAGCGCCGAGGCGCCGATCACGCTGCGCGCGGACCCGCTCGACGCGCCGACGCTGCGCTTCCTGCCCGAGGCTGGCATCGTCGAAGGCTTCCTGGTCCGGGCGCCCTACTGGTCCTTCGAGAACCTCGACCTGGTCGGCGCCTGCTCGGAGGTCGATCACGACCGCTGCGAGCATGCCTTCCACATCGTCGGCGCCGCCGACCACACGACGGTGCGCGGCAGCCGCATGCAGGGTTTCAACGCCCAGATCAAGGGCAATGGCGAGGACGGGTCATCGGGCCGCGAGTGGCCGGACGACGTCCTGATCGAGGGCAACGAGCTCTTCAACGACAGCCCGCGCAACACCGGCAACCCCGTCACGCCGATCGACGTGGTCGGTGGCCGGCGCTGGATCGTGCGCGCCAACTACATCCACGACTTCGCCAAGGCCGGCGGCAACCAGATCAGCTACGCCGCCTTCCTCAAAGGCAACTCGCGCGATGGTCGCTTCGAGCGCAACCGGGTGGTCTGCGAAGCGCTGCACCGAGGGCAGATCCGCCTCGGACTCAGCTTCGGCGGCGGCGGCTCGAGCCCGGACCCGATCTGCGAGGAAGGCACCTGCACGCCCGAGCACCAGGGCGGCCTCATGCGCAACAACATCATCGCCCACTGCCCGGCCGACGTGGGCATCTACCTCAACGAGGCCAGCGACACCCGGGTCTACCACAACCTGCTCTACGACACCGGCGGCGGCATCGACGTCCGCTTCGCGGCCAGCAGCGTCGACCTGAGGGGCAACCTCCTGTCCGGCCGGATCCGCGAGCGCGACGGGGGCCGGGCCACGAAGGCCGACAACCTGGAGAACCTCGGCGCGGCCGACTTCGCGGCCTGGTTCACCGACCCCCAGCAGCTCGACTTCGGCCTGCGCGACGGCGCCGCCATCGTCGATCGGGGGCAAGCGCTGGCCGACCTGCCCGACGACTTCTGCGCCAACGCGCGCGACGATGGGGCGCCCGATCTGGGCCCGGTGGAGTTCGACGGCGATCGGGACTGCGACACCACCCGGACGCACCCGATCGGCCTGGCGCCCGAGCCGACCGGGACGCCGGTCGCGCCGACCCCAACCCCGGGCGACCCGACCGCGACGCCGCCGGGGCCGACCGCGACGCCGGCCGAGCCCGTCCGGCCCCCGATCTACCTGCCGCTGCTCGTCGCCCGCGCCCGGTCGGAGCGCTGACCGGGCGCGTCCGCGGCGCGGATGCCTCGTCGCAGGACCCGGCTCAGCCGGTCTCGTCCTCGTCCAGGGCGACCTTGCGCCAGGACCAGAGCATGGCGGCCAGGGTCAGGAAGAGGCTGACGATCGCGACCACGGCGACATAGCCGCCGACGGAGCGTAGGGTTTCGAGCAGCGCGTTCAGGTCGGGCATGTCTGACCTCCGGTTGGGGACGCGGCCGCCAGGGCTTGCGGGCGCCGGCCCTCACCCTACAACGGCAGAGCGCGCTTCCCCGTTAGGGCTCGTCCGCCGCCGTCCCGTCCGCCCCGCTGACTCGGGCTCGCGGGATCCTCGCCCCAACCCCACCCGAGGCGATTGCCAGAAGCCCGTCCGCCCACTACACTCACCGCCCCTCAGGAGCCAAGCCATGGAGCTCTTTCTCGACACCGCCGAGGTCGACGAGGTTCGCGAGATCGCGGCCTGGGGCGTCCTCGACGGCGTGACGACCAACCCCAGCCTGATCCGCCGCTCCGGCCGCGACTTCCGCAGCGTCGTGCGCGAGATCGCCGCGCTCTGCCCCGGCCCCATCTCGGCCGAGGTCACCGCGCTGGACGCGGAGGGCATGCTGGCCCAGGCCCGCGCCCTCAAGGCCGAGCTGCCCGCCAACGTCATCATCAAGGTGCCCTGCACCCCGGCCGGCCTGCAGGCCACCCGCGCCCTCGCCGCCGAGGGCATCGGTGTCAACGTCACCCTGGTCTTCAACGCCGCGCAGGCGCTGCTCGCCGCCAAGGCCGGCGCGGCCTACGTCTCGCCCTTCGTCGGCCGTCTCGACGACGCCGGCCAGGACGGCATGGCCCTGATCGACGAGATCATGACCACCTGGTCGCACTACCCCGAGCTCCGGACCAAGGTCCTGGCCGCCTCGCTGCGGCATCCGGCACATGTCCTGGCCTGCATGCAGCTCGGCGTCCACACCGCTACCCTGCCGGCTGCCGTCTTTCGCCAGCTCCTGCGCCACCCGCTCACCGACCGTGGCCTCGAAGCCTTCCTGGCCGACTGGGCCGCCGTCGAAGCCGCCGGCCATGCCTGAGGCGGTTCCCGATAGCTTTGCTTAGATTACCTGGGGATTTCGCACAATACTCTGACCAAAGCGCGGCTATTCTGCTCACGATCCGCCCTGGATGATGCTAAACTCCTGCCACGATCCGACCCCAGCCGGGGCGGATGCAGCCCCAGGCAGGTGGAATGGCCCTGAACGCGAGACTCCAGCGCCGCGACCCGCGCAGCCCCGAAGCGGCTGGCGTCCCCGAGCCCGGCCTCGACCTGGTCGACCAGATGATCGGCCGCTACGCGGTGACCAGCAGCCCCGTCAAGCGGCGCGTCTGCGTCGCGCTCGGCTGCCTCTTCGTGGCCTTCGCGATCATCGGCGTCTGGATCCCCGGCTGGCCGACCGTCTCCTGGGCCGTCCCCGCCGCCTTCCTCTTCTCGCTCTCCTCCGAGCGCCTCTTCCGCTGGAGCCTGTCCAACCCGCTCTTCGGCCCGGCGCTGCTCGACTACTACGCCAACGACAAGACCATCCCCCGCCATGCGAAGGCTGGCCTGCTGGCGCTCATCGCCCTCATGACCGGCCTCTCCGCCGCCTTCGTCTTCCGCATCTCCTACCCGGCCGACCCCGGCTATGGCCCCGCCACCATCCTCCTGGCCGGTCTGGCCGGCATGGCCTACATCGCGTTCCGGGTTCCCGCCCGCCCCTAGTCAGTGCAGCGGCGGTCCGATGATCTCGATGCCGTAGCGAGACGCGGCCTCCGTCAGGGCCGCGACGGCCTCGGGGGAGGGCGCGCCGCCAGGCTCCGGCAGCGCAAGCCGCTCGGCGGGCCGGGCGATCGCCCGGACGAAGCGCTCGAAGTCACCCGGCGTCGTGATGGTCAGCCAGCGACCGCCCGCCGCCGACTCGACGCGGTACTGGTGCGGCACGCCCTTGGGCGCCAGGAGGACGTCCCCGACGCCCAGCCGGTGCTCCGCGTCACCGATGTGGAAGCGGAAGGTCCCTTCCAGGACGTGGAAGATCTCGTCCTCGGTGTGGTGGATGTGGAGCGGCGGCGAGTCGCCGTGCGCGGCGCGGTGCTCGAGCACCGAGATCCGGTCCTGGCCATCGGTCTCGGAGACCCGGATCGTGACGAGGGTGTCGAGGAACCAGAGGGAGTTGGTCGGGGCCTGTTCGTGGGTCATGGGTTGAAGGATCCTCTCGTGGGTGACCCGGCCTGGTCGATGCGCTGAGGGAGGTCGAGATCGGTCAGGGGGATGCCGACACCGCCCGATCGTCCTCCAGGCACGATCGGGCGTGGGCGAGGATACCGAGGGGCCGGTCGACGCGTCAAGCCCATGCATGTGGCAGGCCGGGTCTTCCCGGCCTGCCCGCGGGTCAGGGCCAGACCACCTCCGGCACACAACCCAACGCCACCGCGATCCGCCGGAACACCACCGCCAGCGCCCCGGCATCATCGGTCTCGTGGTAGCCCTCC
Organism: Caldilineae bacterium; assembly: GCA_020634625.1. Lineage (GTDB taxonomy): Bacteria > Chloroflexota > Anaerolineae > Epilineales > Epilineaceae > JACKBJ01. The sequence goes on from JACKBJ010000003.1 coordinate 81,801, forward strand.
GGCCCCCCGGCGATCGCCTCGAGCAACCAGGGCAGGATCCGGTCGACCAGCTCCGGCGCGTCCGCCCGCCCATAGCCCACCGTCTGGATCAGGATCCCGGCCGAGCGCACCGCCTCGGCCGCCGTCAGCACCGTGTCCTCCTGGCGCCCACCCGGCATCGGCGTCGGCACCCGGTTCGGCAGGCCGTCGGTCAGGAACACCATCGCCTTCACGCGCCCGGGCTCGACGCCTTCGAGCGCCGCCTTGCCCACCAGCAGGCCCAGGTCCAGCCGCGTGCCCTCGGCGATCCGTCGCGGCAGCGCGTCCAGCGCCGCGTCCAGCCGGTCGTGGTCCTCCGTCAAGGGCTGGACGATCCAGGCCTGGTCGTTGAAGGCCGCCAACGCGATGCGCCCGCGACCCGGGCCCGGCTCGAAGCTGTCGATGAAGGCGCGGGCCGCGCGCAGCACGGCGTCGAGCTTGCTGCCCCCGTCGCCGGCCGGCCGGAGCATGCTGCTCGACAGGTCGACCACCAGCACCACGTCGACCGTGCGCGGCTTGCAGGGCAGTTGGATGATGGTCGGGATGTAGATGGTGTAGATCGGCGTCGGCGTCGCTGTCGGCGTGTCGGTCGGCGTCGGCGTGATGGTCGGTGTGTTCGAGGCGGTCGGGCTCGCCGTGGCCGTCGGCGTGTTCGAGGCGGTCGGCGTCGCCGTTGCCGTCGGGGTGTCGGTCGGCGTCGCGGTGGCCGTCGGCGTCGGCGTGTCGGGGTAGCGGACCCGGATCAAGGCGTTGTCGAAGACCGGCAGCGGTAGCTCGTCGAAGCGGCCGCCCCAGGCGTTGTGGACCCGATCCTCGGGCTGCGAGCCCGGCACCTCCAGGCTCAGGTCGATCCGGCGCGGCGGCGTGTCGGGCGGCAGGAAGCTGTCGCGGCTGCTGCCGCTGCGGCGCGGGTCGGGGTCGGGGCCCCAGAGGCGGATGGCGGTCACCCGGTCCGGCGCGGCGATGGCCGTGCAGCGCGGGCCGCCCACGTCGGCCAGCTTGCAGGGCCAGTCGGCGCCGCCCAGGCCGGCGCCCGGCCCGCCCCAGGCCGCCACCGGATCGACCAGCCCGTCGCGCGGGCTGCCGCCGATCGTGTCCAAGGCATCGGGATTGCTGGCCGAGGCCCAGACCTCCATCGGCGCGCCGCCGGGCAGGACCTCGGCCCGGACGGCCGTGATGCCGCCGCTGACGCGCGTCTCGGGGCTGCGCGGCTCGCCGGCCCGCGGCAGGATGTCGACCGCGTCGAACCACTCGACCGGCCGGCTGGTCAGGTTGGCCAGCGCCAGGCGGAAGACCATCGGCTCGCCGGGCAGCACCAGGGGCAGGCGCGGCAGCTTCTCGACCTGGGCCGCGGCGATGTTGGCCACGATCACCTGAGCCCAGGCGCAGCGACCGCCCTCGGCCTCGCGGGCCTCGGGGCGGCAGTTGGGCGCGCGGTCGTTGCCGGCGTGCAGGCCGGCCATGTTGGCCAGCGCCGTGCCGCCGCGCAGCAGCCGCGAGGTGCGCGCCGCGTAGCGGATGGCCGGCACGTCGATGCCCTGGGGCAGGTCGCCCAGGAACCAGCGCAGGGTCACCTCGCCCTCGCCCGGGCCGGCGCTGATGGCCGGTTCGAAGGGCTGGTCCAGGTCGATCCGGCCGTTGCCGTTCAGGTCCTCGCCCGGATCGAGCCGGCCGTTGGCGTTGAGGTCCTCGCTGGCCAGGCTGGCCGAGTCGAGCACGTAGCTCAGGCCGACCGGCAGGGTGTCCGAGAGGGTCACGGCCGGCGCGAAGGCCTCGGGCGGGAAGGGCGGCAGCGGCGGGTCGGCCGGCCGCGGCTTGGTATGCGGCTCGAGGACGAAGGCCACCGTGTCGCCGGCGTTGACCACCGGGCTGCCGCCCGGCACCACCGGGTCGGTGCGCTTCTGCAGCCAGAGCGGCACGCCCACGTGCACCAGCATGTCGCCGAAGGCGCCCGGGATGCCGCGGCTGCCCGGCGCGGGCTCGGGGCAGGCCAGGCGGCTGCGCGAGCCGGTCACGCCGTAGCAGCCGCCGATCTGCCAGGTCGCGCTCTTGCCGGAGCCCCAGAAGGCGGCGCCGTAGTTCATCAGCCAGGTGCCGGGCGGGTTCTGCTCGGCCGTGAACAGGGTCTCGAGAACCACCGTGACGCCCGGATCGACCGGGTCGACGAAACGGGCCCGGATCATGTTGACGTCGCGGGCGTCGATGGCCCCGTCACCGCGGTTGCCGAAGTCGACCTGCGCGGCGTCGACCCAGCCGGCGCGCGTGTCGGCCACCTCGTCGGCGCAACCGCTGGAAGCCTGCTCGAACCAGGCCCGGCCCACACTGACCTGGGGCGGCCGTTGGCGGCCCCAGTGGCCGACGCTGTACTCGACGATGACCCGGCCGAGGTCGGGGAAGGGCTCGAGGGCGCCGCCGGCCTGCAGCCGCCAGATCCGGACGCCGGCCACCCCGTCGTCGCGCAGCACGTGGCTGCTGTTGTCCCATTTGTCGCAGGCGATCACGCCCGGCATGGGGGCCTGGCCGAAGCTCTCGACCCGCACCTGGGCCGCGAACTCCGAGCCGTCGGTGACCGCGTCGCCCTGGGTGTAGGGCGTGTAGGCCTTGCTGGCCCGGGCCCGCGGCACCGGGGTGGCGGTCGGGCCGGGGCGCGGCCGGCCGGGGTTGGGCGTGCGCACCGGCGGACGGGGGGTCGGGACGGCGGTCGGCACGGCCAGCACGGCGTAGGAGCAGTTGTTGGCCGTCGGCTCGTCGGCGCCGCCCAGGTTGGGCTGGCCGCGGGCGTCGGTCGGCTGCCACAGGGCCCGGCTGGGGATGCCGATGGCGGTGCCGAAGCAGTTCTGGAAGGTCACGTCGCCGCCGTCTCGGCGCAGGTCGGCCTCGGCGATGAACAGGTCGACCTGCATCTTGCCGACCGCCTCGGGCAGGGCCGAGGCCACGCCGCCGGGCAGGCTGGCCACCGCGTCCAGGCGCGCCAGCGTGACCTCGATCGGCGTGCCGGGGCCGCCGGGCTGGGCGCAGGCCCAGTCGGCGCCGCTGTCCAGGTCGCGACAGCCCATGAGGGTCACCGGCAGGTCCAGCACCCGGCCCAGGCGGGTCATGCGCCACCAGTCCGGCAGGACCCAGGGCGCCCCGACCGGGCTCGAGCTGCCGCGCACGTCGCCATCGGCGCCGAGCACGACCTCGAGCTGCCAGCTCAGCTGCCGGCCGGCCTGGCCGCCGAAGCTGGTGTTGCCCAGGCCGGCGAAGTGCTTGCGCAGCTCGGCGGCCGGAGCGGCCGAGACGGTCACCCGGGGCGCCACGGCATCGCAGCCGTCGGTTTGCGGCATCGGGCAGTTGGCCGGGTCCGGATCCGGCACGGCGCCGGGCGCGCGGACCCCGAGGCTGGCCTGGACCGCGTCGCCCTGCAGGGCGGCGCCGCTGACGCGGGCCGACAGGTCGAGGGCCACGGTGACGGCCGGCGGTGCCTGGACCGCGCCGACGACGCAGCGCAGGCGCGTTCCACCGTCCGAGAGCGTGGCGCCGCCGGGGCAGCCGGCCAGCTTCAAGGCCGCCAGCTGGCCCGTCTCCCAGACCGCCGGGCCGTCGAGCGTCACCTCGGCCACCATGTCGCGGGCCGGCGCCTCGCGCAGGCTGAAGGAGGCGCGGAAGATGACGGCGTCCCAGGAGCGCACCACGCCGTCCTCCGGGCCGAGGTCGTCGCCGGGGTCGGACTGCCCGCGAACGCCGGGCAGGCTGCCCAGGCCCGGCACGCTCAGCGGCCGGTCCTCCCAGGGCTCGGTGCCGTCGGCCAGGATGGTCAGGGCCGCGCCGACGATCGCGTCGGCCTGCTCCGGGGCCGCGCGCTCCGGGGCCGGCATCGCGGCGCCGGCCCGACCGGCGAGCAGGCCGGCGAGGAGCGCCAGCGGGACCCCTCGGACGAGGCGGGATGGGCTGGGGCGCAGCCAGCGCGCCATGCGTAGCTGTCGGGAGCGCGGCGATCGGGCGGGTAGGTGGGCGTCGATGCGATCGGCTGCGTTCACGGTGCGACCTCCTTGTCGGGCGCTGGGCCCCGGGCCGCGTCTCGGACGGGGATCAGCCCCGTTCGCTGCGGCCCTTGACCGCCCGCGCCAGGGTCATCTCGTCGGCGTACTCGATGTCGCCGCCGACGGGCAGGCCCCGCGCGAGGCGGGTGAGGCGGGCGCGCGCCGGCGTGGCGCGGATGGCCCGCTCGATGTACATGGCGGTGGCGTCGCCCTCGAGCGAGGGGTTGGTGGCCAGGATGACCTCCTCGCAGGGCTCGGTCTGCAGCCGCGCGACGAGCTCGTCGATGCGCAGGTCGGCCGGACCGATGCCCTCGACCGGCGAGATCGCGCCGTGCAGCACGTGGTAGAGCCCGCGGTATTCGCGGCTGCGCTCGAGGGCCACCACGTCCAGCGGCTCCTCGACCACGCAGATGCTGGCCTGCTCGCGGCCGGGATCGGCGCAGATGGCGCAGGGGCTGGCCTCGGCGATGTTGAAGCAGCGCTGGCAGTAGACGATGCCCTCGGCCAGCTCGCGCAGGGCATCCGACAGCGCCCGGGCCTGGCTATCGGGCATGCGCAGCAGGTGGAAGACCAGCCGCGAGGCGGTCTTGGGCCCGATGCCGGGCAGTCGGCCGAACTCGTCGATCAGCCGCGAGACGGGGCGGGGCAGCGCGGCGCTCATGTCCGCTCTCCGATCGCTGGCTCCGCGCCGGCTAGATGCCCAGGCCGGGCGGCAGGTTGAGCTGGCTGGTGATGGCGTTCATGCGGGCGCCGGCCATGGCCTGCGAGCGCTCGACCGCCTCGTTCACGGCGGCGATGAGCAGATCGCGCAGCATCTCGGCCTCGCCGGGCTCGAGCAGGGCCGGCTCGATGTGCAAGGCCTGCAGCTTCTGGTGGCCGTTCATGACCACCCGCACCACGCCGCCGCCGACCGAGACCTCGACCGTCTCGTCGCCCAGGGCCTGCTGCTCGGCCAGCATCTGCTCCTGCATCTTCTGAATCTGCTGCATGGGGTTCGCGCTGCGCGGCATCATGCGCGCGCCCTTGCCCTTGGCCATCTGGCTCGCCTCCCGGTCGCTTTCGAAATGCTGACGGAATCATATCACAGCCGGGCTCAGTCCTCCGGCTCGGGGTCCTGGACGCCGGCGATGCGGGCGCCGAGCTTGTCGAGCGCATGCTTGACCACCGGGTCCTGGGCCGCCTGATCGCGCTTCGAGCGCGGACGCCGCTCGGCCTCGGCCTTCGACTCCGAGACCACGGTGCAGCGCAGCGTCACCGGGCCACCCACTAGGGCGGCCATCGCTTCGGCGATCAGCTGCATCTTCTCGGGCTGCGAGGCGCGGCGGCAGTGGAACTCGTAGAAGAAGCCGAGCGTGATGCCCTTGGCGTCGCTGGCGATCGGCCGGCTGTCCTTGAGCAGGGCGGCCAGGTTGCGGTCGCGCAACTCGACGGCGCGCAGGACCTCGGGCCAGCGCGCGGCGAGGTTGGCCAGGTCGGGGACCTGGGTCGCGGCGGGCGGCGGCGCCGGAGCCCGCGAATCCGCATCGGCCGGATCCCCGGCCGCGTCCCGGCCGGCCGGGGCCTCGAGACCGCGCTTCGATGCCCCGGTCGGGGTCGCATCGAGCGGGTCGGCCTGGGCCGCGGGCCGCTTCGCGGGCGCCGCGTCGCCCGGTTCCGGCCGAGCCGGCGCGTTCGCGGGCGTCGGGACCGAGGGCGTCGACTTCGCCGGCGCGACGGTCTGGGGCTCGACGGGGGCCGCCGCGGCGCCCATGGCCAGGGCCGTCTCGACCAGGGCCAGCTCCAACGGCAGCGAGGGTAGGGCGCGGTTGGCGCCGGGACGGGCCTCGTTGAAGCGATGGATGGCCTGCACCAGCAGCGGCATGGGCAGCAGCGCGGCCTGCTCGCGCAGGCGCGCCAGGCGCTCCTCGGGCAGCTGCAGCAGGTCCTGATCGAGACCGGTCTGCACCAGCAGGAGGCCGCGCAGGTGCTCCAGGAGGCGATCCTGGAGCTGGCGCGGGTTGGCGCCGCGATCGAGCGCGGCGTTGATCAGGGCCAGGCCGGCCGCCGCGTCCTGGGCCAGCAGCGCGTCCACCAGGTCGGCCACCGCTTCGTCGGCCGGTGTGCCCAAGGCCTCGCGCACCGCTTCGACCGAGATCGGCAGGCCGGCGCCGGCCAGCTGGTCGAGCAGGCTCTCGGCGTCGCGGATCGAGCCGGTGCCGCTACGCGCGATCAGCTCGAGCGCCTCGGGATCGGCCTCGGCGCCCTCGGCGGCGCAGATGCGGGCCAGCTTCTGGGTCACCGCCGCCAGGTCGACCCGGCGGAAGTCGTGGCGCTGGCAGCGCGACAGGATCGTGTCGGGAATCTTGTGCGGCTCGGTGGTGGCCAGCACGAAGATGGCGTGCGGCGGCGGCTCCTCGAGGGTCTTGAGCAGGGCGTTGAAGGCCGCCGACGAGAGCATGTGGACCTCGTCGATGATGTAGACCTTGTAGCGCGCCTCGTTGGGCGAGAAGCCGATCTTCTCGCGCAGGTCGCGCACGTCGTCGACGCCGGTGTTCGAGGCGGCATCGATCTCGATCAGGTCCAGCGCCCGGCCCTCGGTCATCGACCGGCAGACGCCGCAGGCGTTGCAGGGCCGCTCGACGCCGGCTTCGGCCACGCAGTTGACGGCCTTGGCCAGGATGCGCGCCACCGAGGTCTTGCCGGTGCCGCGCGGTCCGGTGAAGAGGTAGGCGTGGGCCAGACGGTCGCCCCGCAGCGCGTTGCGCAGGGTCTGGACGATGTGGTCCTGACCGATGACGTCTTCGAAGCTCTGGGGACGCCAGCGGCGGTAGATGGCCTGGGCGGACATGCCGAGCGATCCTGTGCTTGAGGGGCGAGGGGCCGCCTCGACGGGGAGGGCTATGGTAGCAGCCGGCACGGGGCGCCGCAATCGTTCCCGGCGGGCGCGGCGACGATTCCCGGCACCGGCGGACGGGCTTGCGGTCGGGCTACTTCGTCTGTCACAATGGGTTGGACCGGGCAGAACCGAACTCGTGAACCCGGAGGTTCCGCATGTACCTGGAAAGCCCGCCGCGCCGCCTTCGTGCCCGACACCGGCTCTCGGCCGGAAGCGTGAGGCAGCCGGACCGACGAGGTCGAGCGCCCGGCCGCGCCGCCCGCCGTCTGGCCTTGGCCGGGATGCTGCTTCTGGCTTCGGCCCCGGACGTCGGACGTGCCCAGACCCGGATCCCCGACGGCCACTGGGAGCTCGTCCAGAACGGCCCGCAGCCCGACCGGGCCCTGCACGGCATGATCTTCGATCCGGTCTCGGACAGCCTCTGGTCCTTCGGCGGCGTCGAGGCCGATACCCAGGGCAGCGACTTCCACAACAGCGTCTGGCGCTTCGCGCTCGGCGATCCCGACCCGCGCTGGAGCCTGGTGCCGATCAGCGGCCTCAAGCCGCCGCCCTTGATCTTCCACAGCACGGTCTACGATCCGCTGCGCCAACGCATGATCGTCTACGGCGGTCAGATCGACCGCAGCGGCATGGGCCAGAGCCTGTCCGACGGCAACACCGTCTGGTTCCTCGATCTGACCGACCCGGACGCGCCCAGCTGGACGCGCCAGAGCGTGGCCGGGATCCTGGGCGACCGCTTCGCGCATGCCGCGGTCTACGTGCCGGGCTTCGACGCGATGGTCGTCTCGGGTGGGGCGAGCGCCTCCAACACCCTCTTGAACACGAACTATGCGCTGTTGCTGGGCGAGACGCCGCTGCGATGGCAGCGTCTGGCCAACGCCGGCTTCCAGGCCCGAGCCGGCCAGGCCTTGATCCACGACGCGGCGCACCAGCGCCTGCTGGTCTATGGCGGCTTCGGCAACTTCAACAGCGCCTCGACCATCCGCAACCTGGATGCCCTCGACCTCTCGGCCGGGCTGGACGGCGCCGATGTCTGGACCCGCGTCAGCACTGCCAATCCGGGCCTGGCCCGGGCCTTCACCGCGCATTTCTTCGACGCCGAGCGGGGGCTCTGGTGGGTCCACGGCGGACAGGAATCGGCCAACCGCTTCTCGCGCCGGCTCTCGGTGCTCGACCTCGGCCCGAGCGAGCCGACCTGGACCGAGACCAACTGGGTCCAGAACGGCCCGCTCGATCGATTCGGCCATACCGCCGCCTGGGATCCCCAGCGGGGCATCGCCTGGTTCCAGGGCGGAACGCCCGACAACAACCGCACCCTGGCCGACCTGCGGGCGCTGGTCTTCGAGCCCGGCGCCACGCCGACGGCCAGCGCATCGCCGACCCGCGTCGCCAGCCCCACGGCCACCGGCACGTCCACCCCGCCCGAGCCCACGCCGACGCGCAGCCCGACCACCCCGCCGCCGGACGCGACGCCGACCCTGACCGGGACGCCGACGGCCACGGGCGAGCCCCCGTCGCCCACCCCGACCCGCGGCGACCCGAGCGCCACGCCGTCCCCACCGGCGCCGACCGCGACGCGCGGCCCGACCGCGCCCGCCCCAGAGCCGCCGCCGATCTTCCTGCCGCTGGTGCAGCGCGCGATCGTGCTCCGGCCCGCCGCGACGGCCCCGGCCGGGCCCACGGCCACCGGGACCGAGCCCGCGCCGCCCGGCGCCACCCCCACCGCCGCCGACCGGGCGCCGACCCTGACCCTGCTGGGCCACTACGGTGGCGAGGCCGAGGCCCTGGCGCTCGACGCCGGCCGCGTCTACCTGGGCGTCGGCCCCCGGATCGAGGTCCTCGACCGGGCGAGCCTGGCGCCGCTCGGCCGCACGGCACCGCTCGACGGCCTGGTGCGGGACCTGGTCCTGGACGGGACACGGCTCTACGTGGGCCACGGCGACGGCCTGGCGGTGCTGGACGTCGCCGACCCGGCGCGGATCCAGGTCCAGTCCGCCCTGGACCTGGCCGCGGCGGGCGCCATCCGGGGCCTGACCCTGGCGGACGGCCTGCTCCTCGCCGCGGGCGGCGCCGGCCTCCAGGTCTTCGATCTGGTCGATCCGGCGGCGCCGACCCGGATCGGCACCGCCGGCGTCGGCCGCAGCCCGCTGTCGGTGGCCTGGGCGGGCGGGCGCGCCTATGTCGGCCACCTGGGCGGCCTGACCGTCTTCGACCTGACCGACCCCGCCAACCCGGCGCCGCTGGGCGAGCTGGCGCTGACCTCCGGCGCCCAGGGCCTGCTGCTCTCGGGCGACCTGGCCTATGTGGCCGGCGACCGCGGTGGCCTGCAGGTCGTCGACGTCGCCGATCCGGCGGCGATGTCCCAAGTGGCCAGCCTGCAGGTCGGCGGCCGGCCCCAGGCCGTCGACGCCGACGGGTCCGGACGGCTCTACCTGGCCACCCGCTTCGGCGGCCTGAGCGTGGTCGACCTGGCCGACCCGCGGGCGCCGACGCTGCTGGCCAGCTTCGAGACGCCGGGCCGCGAGAGCCATGCGATCGGCGTCCGGGACGGCCAGGCCTACCTGGCCGATGGCGGCGGTGGCCTGCAGGTCCTCGACCTGGTCGATCCGGCGGCGCCGGCGCCGCGCGCGGCCCATCCGGTCGCCGGCCGGATGACGGCCCTCGACCTGGCCGGCGATCGGGCCTACACGGTCCAGGCCTTCAAGGACGCGCGCATCCTCGATGCTCGGGACCCGGCCGCGCCGGGCCTGCTGGGCCGGATCGACGCCCCGCAGGCCGAGGACGCGCTGGTGGAGGGCGATCGGCTCTACCTGGCCCGCGGCTTCGAAGGCATCGCCGTCTTCGACGTCGCCGATCCAGCCGCGCCGCGGCTGCTGTCGACGCTGGGCACGGGCGGCAACGCGATGGCCCTGGCCCTCGAGGGCTCGGTCCTGCACCTGGCCAACCTGTCCGGCTACCTGGCGGTCGACGTCTCGGATCCGACCGCACCGGTCGCGCTCGGCGCGCTGGAGTCCTCGAGCTCGGCCCTGCAGGTGCAGGCGCGGGACGGCCTGGCCGTCCTCGGCACCGGCGAGGGCGTCTGGGTACTCGACACGCGCGACCCGGCCGCGCCGACCCGCCTGGCCGAGCTGGCGCTCGACGGCGCCTCGAGCGGGCTGCTGCTCGAGGCGGACCGGCTCTGGATCGCCGGCGGCGCCGGCGATCTGCAGGTATACGACCTCTCCGAGCCGTCCGCGCCGATCCGGCTCGGGCGCTATGATCTGGCCAACGGCGGCTTCGCGATCGCCCGCGCGGGCGACCGGCTCTACGTCGGCAGCGCCGTCGGCCTGGAGGTCTTCGACGTTCGCGATCCCGCCGCGGCCCGCTCGCTGGGACGCGTCCGGCTGGGCGGGCGAAGCTTCGGCGTCGGCGTTCGAGCCGACCAGGTCTGGCTGGCCGGCGACGGCGGGCTCTACGCGGCCCGGATCGGCCTGCCTTGAGCCCGCGCAAGGGAGGCGACATGCGACTGCGAATCGACGGCGGGCACCGCCCGGCTCTGAATGGCCCGCGATCGGCCCTGGCCCTCGCTGGGCTGGTCCTTCTGGCCGGAGCGATCGGGACGGCCGGCGCGCGGAGCCCGGTGCGGGCGGGGGCCTGGGCGCTGCCCCCGTTCATCCGCCAGGCGGTGATCCCGGCGCCAGGCGTCGACTTCGTGCGCGGCGCCGACCTGAACGGCGACGGTCGGCCGGACTTCGTCGGCCGCGACACGGTCTACGACCGGGGCACCGGCAACCCGACCGAGGTCCGGCTGACCTGGTGGCGGCAGGAGGCGCCCGAGGCGGGCGAGCCGGCCGGCCAGCGCTTCGCCGAGCAACCGACCCTGAGCGGCGCCTCGCGCGACCCGGAGCTGCTGCTCGGCGCCGGCGACCTGGACGGCGACGGGCACCAGGACCTGCTGACGGTCGAACCGACCGGCCAGGTCAGCGCCTGGCTCAACGAGGATGGCTCGGCCTCCTTCCCGCAGCGCCGCAGCGGCGGCCGCGTGCTCTCCGGCGCGGCCTACATCGAAGTGGCCAACCTGGACGCCGACACCGGCGATCGCCGTGACGACCTGCTGCTGGTGCGCGAGGGCCGCGACCTCAGCTGGTATCCCAGCCAGGGCGCCGTCGGCCAGATCGACCTGGGGCCGGCGCAGACCCTGATTCGGGGCAGCCAGGCCAGCAAGCTCGTGGCGGTGGCCACGGGCGACATCGACGGCGATGGCCTGCTCGACCTGGTGACGGCGACCGACAAGACCGGCGACACGATCGCCTGGTGGCGGCAGCGGCTGGATGGCCAGGACCGGGTCTTCGACCCGATCGGCGAGGGCGACGAGGCCGACGTGCGCGACCTGAGCCTGGGCGACATCGACGGCGACGGCGACGCCGACATCCTGGTCACCAGCCAGGTCGGCAACCAGCCCTACCAGGTCTACGCCTGGCTCAACGCCGGCGACGGCAAGACCTTCGAGCGCCAGGCCGAGAGCCTGCAGACCAGCGCGACCAAGGACCACAAGTGGAACGCGATCGACGTGCTCGACGTCGACGGCGACGGCGCGCTCGATTTCGTGGCCTCCGAGTTCACGCTCAACAGCAACAGCGGCCACCTGTGCTGGTACGAGAACCCGGGCCCGGCCGCTCCGACGGCCGAGCCGACGACCGGGCTGCCGTCCCCGACGCCCGCCAACCCGACCGCGCCGCCGACCGCCGCCGGTCCGAGCCCCTCGCCGGGCGGCCCGAGCCCGACGCCGAGCCCGCCCGCTCCGACCGCGACCCCGGACCGGACGCCCGCCGCGCCCAGCGCCACCCCGACCCGGGTCGAGATCATCGCGGACGACTGGCTCTACCTGCCGCGGCTGATCCGGTGGTGAGCTTCGGCCCGGCGCGCCGCGGCGGGTGAAGGACCTGCCCGAGGGTCGGCTGACGATCCTCTTCAGCGACATCGAGGGCTCGACCGAGCTGGTCAAGCGGCTCGGGCCGCGCTTCCCGGAGGTGCTGGATCAGCACAATCGGTTGATCCGCGGCGCCTTCCGCGCCCGCGGCGGCGTCGAGGTCCGGACCATCGGCGATGCCTTCTTCTACGTCTTCCACGCGCCGTTGGACGCCCTGCTGGCCGCCGTCGAGGCCCAGCGCGCGCTGCAGGGACATGCCTTCCCGCACGGCGAGCCGATCCGGGTCCGGATGGGCCTGCACACCGGCGAGATCGCGCGCTTCGACCAGGACTACGCCGGCTTCGAGGTGCACCGGGCAGCCCGGATCGCCGGCGCGGCCCACGGGGGGCAGGTCCTCGTCTCGCAGGTCACGGCCGATGCCCTGGCCGGGCTGCTGCCGCCCGGGCTGAGCCTGCTGGACCGCGGTGCGCATTGGCTCAAGGACATCGACGCGCCCGAGCCCCTGCTGCAGGCCCAGGCCGAGGGCATGCGCCAGGTCGATCGCGCGCCGGTCTCGCTGGGCCGACCGCCGCTGCGCATGGAGCTCCGCTCGGCGCCGGATCCGGCCACCGCGCCGCGCGAGTCGGACCAGCTGCGGGACGATCTGCGCCAGGCCTTGCTGGGCGAGGGCGCGCCGCTGCAGCTGAGCGAGGCCGAGCTGGCGCGGCTGGTTCAGCTGGCGCCGGCGGACATCGAGACGCTCTGGCTCAGCCGGATCGCCGAATGGTCCCAGCCGCGCTACCGCATCGACACCCGCTTCGTGCGCCTCACCCTGCTGCTGGACCAGGGCGCCCAGGTCGGCGGCGAGCGCTGGCTGGCGGCGCCGGAGCGCTTCGAGAGCCTGCCCGAGCTGATCGAGGCCCTGGCGCCCCCGGCCCTGGTCCTGCTCGGTCCGCCCGGCAGCGGCAAGAGCACGCTGCTGCGTCACCTGGAGCTGAGCCTGTGCAGCGAGGCGATCCGCGCCGCTGCGGCCGGGTCCGGTCAGGATGACCCGCCGGGCCCGGTGCCCTGCTTCGTGGCCCTGGCCAGCTACCGGGCCACGCTGCCCGGGGCGCCGCCGCCCCCGCCGCTGGCCTGGTTGGCCGAGCGCTGGCGGCAGCGCTATCCGGGCCTGCCGACGCTGGACTCGCTGGCCGAGGCCGGCCGCCTGGTCCTGCTGTTGGATGGCCTCAACGAGATGCCGCATGCCGACGAAGGCGAGTATCGCCGCAAGGTCGAGGCCTGGCGCGAGGCCCTGCGCGAGCTCCTGCAGCTGCGACCGGGCAACCGGGTGGTCTTCAGCTGCCGCAGCCTCGACTACAGCGCGCCGCTCTCGACGCCGGAGCTGCCGGTGCCGCAGCTGCGGGTCGAGCCCTTCGACGACGCCCGGGTGCAGCAATACCTGGCGCTGCACCTGCCCGACCGCGCGCCGGCGATCTGGCGCGAGCTGGCCGGCCGCCCCAGCCTGGACATGCTGCGCCGGCCCTACTTCCTATCGCTGCTGGTGGCCCAGGTGGCCGAGACCGGCCAGCTGCCGCCCGGGCCGGCCTCGCTCTTCACCGGCTTCGTCCGCCAGGCCCTGCGGCGCGAGATCGAGCAGGGCAATGCCCTGTTCGCCGACGGCGAGCTGCTGGCCGAGCGCGACGGCCGGCGCCTGCTGCAGGCGCGGCAATGGCGCACGCCCTGGGAGCTGCCGAGCCGCGGCGCCTTGATCCCGGGCCTCGAGCGCCTGGCCTTCGGCATGCAGGACAGCCAGTCGGCCAGCGCCGGCCATCAGGTCCGCGTCGGCTACGACGACGCGCTCGACCTGCTGGCGCACCCGCGCGACGCGGACATCCTGCGCGCCGGCGCCGCCCTGGCCTTGCTCGACGAGGACCTCGAGCGCGACGAGCTGCGCTTCTTCCATCAGCTGCTGCAGGAGTACTTCGCGGCCCGGCGGCTGGCCCGGGCGCCCGAGCCGGAGCGGGTGGCCAAGCCCTGGCGCGCGTCCGAGCTGGAGCCGGCGCTGGCGCTACTGTTGGATCGCCTGGCGCCGGCCGACCCGCTGCCGGTCCTGCCGGCCACCGGCTGGGAGGAGACCAGCCGCCTGGCGGCGGTGATGGCCGAGGACCCGGTCGCCTACCTGAGCGGGCTGATGGCGGCCGACCTGCCGCTGGCCGGTCGCTGCGCCGCCGAGCCCGAGCTGGCCGGTCGCCTGCCCGAGGCGCTGGTCGATACGCTCCGCGCCGCGCTGGTCGCGCGCGCCGAGGATCCGGCGGCCGATCTGCGGGCCCGGATCCCGGCCGCGCGCGCGCTGGGCCGGCTGGGTGATCCGCGCCTGGCATCGGTGGCGGACGGGGCGGCTTTGCTGCCGCCCTTCGTCGAGATCCCCTCCGGCCCGGTCCGCATGGGCTCGGCGGACGACGACGCGTTGGCCCGGCCCGACGAGCGGCCGGCCGGCCGGGTGACGGTGGCGGCCTTCGCGATCGGCCGTTTCCCGGTGACCAATGCCGAGTGGGCACGCTTCATGGCGGCGGGCGGCTACGCGGAGCCGCGCTGGTGGCCCACGGGGCCGGCCGCCGACTGGCGCCGTGGCGAGGGTGTGACCGAGGGCCAGAAGCACAACTGGCGCCATTGGCGGTCGCGCTTCGCGGCCGACCCGGCGGCGCTGGAGACCCTGGCCGAGAAGGGCACGCTGACGCCCGAGCAGGCCGAGGACTGGCGGCGCTATGCGGCCATGGACGACTCGGCCTTCGAGCGGGTGCTCGAGGCCCAGTTCCCCGACGCGCGTTGGGTGGCGCCGCGAAAGTGGTCCGATCCGAGCTTCGCCAACCCGGCTCAGCCGGTGGTCGGCATCTGCTGGTACGAGGCGCGGGCCTACTGCGCCTGGCTCGGCGCGCTGACGGGCCAGCGCTTCCGGCTGCCGAGCGAGGCCGAATGGGCGGCCGCCGCCCGGGGCGCCGAGGGCCGGCGTTTTGCCTGGGGCGAGGCCTTCGACCCGCTGCGCGGCAACCTGGCCGCCACCCGGCTCAAGGCGCCGGCGCCGGTCGGGATCTTCCCGGAGGGGCGCAGCCCGGAGGGCGTGGACGATCTGAGCGGCAGCTGCTTCGAGTGGACCGGCAGCCTCTACGGGCGCGAGGACGGCCGGCCCGATTTCACCTATCCTTATCGGGGCGATGACGGGCGCGAGGATGCCGATGCGCCGGCCGAGCTGCTGCGCGTGGCCCGCGGCGGCTCCTGGGCCGACGGCGAGGCCACCGCCCGGGCCGCCTACCGCTATCCGGTCCACCCGGCGCTGCGCCACACGACGGTCGGCTTCCGGCTGGTCCGCGACCTGGGAGACTCGTCGCGATGATCCATTCCGATGTCTTGAAGGAGCAGTTTCGCGTCACCCACTGGGTCCTGACGCATCAGACCCGGGGCTTGAGCCAGGCCGAGCTGCTGCGCCAGCTGGCCGGTCGGGACGACGCGGTCATTCGCTGAGCCGTCGCCCGGCCCGACCGGGCCGGGCGCAAGCCCACAGGGTTCATCGGGAACCTTGGCGCGCCACAGGAGCATGTCGGATGCCAGACGCAACCCGCTCGCCCGACTTCCCCTTCCCCGTGCGCCAGGTCGAGGTCCTGGGCTCGCGCATGCAGTACGTCGAGGTCGGCGAGGGCGACCCGATCCTCTTCTTGCACGGCAACCCGACCTCGTCCTACCTGTGGCGCAACGTCATCCCGCACCTCGCCGGCCTCGGCCGCTGCATCGCGCCGGACCTGATCGGCATGGGCGGCTCCGACAAGCCCGACATCGACTACCGCTTCTTCGACCACCGCCGTTACCTCGACGGCTTCATCGAGGCGCTCGGTCTCGACCGGATCACCCTGGTCGTCCACGACTGGGGCTCGGGCCTCGGCTTTGACTACGCGCGGCGCCATGCCGAGTCGATCAAGGGCATCGCCTTCATGGAGGCCATCGTCCGGCCCCTTGCCTGGGACGACTTCCCGGGCGGCTTCCGACTGGGCTTCAAGCTCTTCCGCACGCCGGTCATCGGCTGGGCGATGATCGGCTGGGGCAACGCCTTCGTCGAGAAGGTCCTGCCCCAGGCGACCTTGCGGCCGCTGGGCGAGGCCGAGATGGCGCGCTATCGCGCGCCCTTCCGTCGTCGCGCCAGCCGCAAGCCGGTCTGGCGCTGGCCCAACGAGATCCCGATCGCGGGCAAGCCGGCCGATGTGCACGAGGTCGTGGCAGCCTACTCGGCCTGGCTGCAGCAGACCGAACTGCCGAAGCTGCTCCTGCACGCCGAGCCGGGCGGCCTGATCCCGGCCGAGCTGGCCGCCTGGTGCGAGGCGAGCATGCCGAGGCTCGAGCGGGTGCGCGTCGGTCCCGGCATCCACTACCTCCAAGAGGACGACCCGCAGGGCATCGGGCGGGCGATCGCCGACTGGTACGCGCGGATCGGTTGATCGCCTCGGCCCGGCTGCGGCGGTCGGCCCGGCGCAACCCGGTTCCGCCCGGTGCTACCATGAGCTCCGCCAACCCGCCGTGGCGATCGACCCCCGGGGGCGAAAGGATGCACGTGATGGACACATCCCGACCTTCGAGCCAACGGGCCCTCGTGCTGCTCGCGCTCGCTGCGGCCGGCCTGATCCTGGCCTGGAGCCTGTACGGCGGAAGCGGAGCCGAGGCCCCGCTGGCCGCCTCGGAGCTGCGCCGGGCGGACGGCAGCGGCCTGGCAGCCCAGCTGGGCGGGCCGGCCACCGCCGTCGTCGGCGCCGACGGCCTGGCGATCGTCGGTCTGGGGAACCGCCTGGTGGCCCTCGACCTGGAGGCCGAGGGCGGGCCGGCCGTGGTGGCCGAGTCGCTGCCGCTGCCAGCGCCCGTGCGCGACCTGCTGATCGAGGGCGGGCGCGTCCATGCCGCCCTCGGCACGGCCGGTCTGCGCAGCTTCGCCCTGCCGCGGCCCGGCAGCCGCGACATGCCCGAGCTGGCCGGCGCACCTTCCGACTGGTGGACCGGCGGCCTGGCGGCGCGGGGCGATCTGCTGCTGGCGGCCGATGGACAGGCCGGCCTGGCGGTCTGGCGGCGCGATCCGGACGGCGCCTGGCAGGCCCTGGCCCGCATCGACAGCCCGGGCGACGCCCGGGCCGTGGCCTGGGTCGACGACCTGGCCTACCTGGCCGACGGGGGTACGGGGCTGCGCATCATCGACCTGAGTCAGCCCGGCGCGCCGCGTTTCGTGGCGGCGATCGACACGCCGGGCATGGCCTCGGACGTCGCGGTCGCCGGCGGCCTGGCCTTCGTGGCCGATGGCGGCGCCGGGCTGCAGGTGATCGACGTGGCCGATCCGAGCGCGCCGCGCCGCCTGGCCAGCCTGCCCGCGCTCGACAGCGTCGAGTCGCTCGCGCTGGCCGGCGACCGGGTCTACCTGGCCGATCGGCAGGGCGGGTTGGCCCTGATCGACGTCGGCGATCCGGCCGCGCCGGCGACCCTGGCGCGGTTCGAGGCCGTCGGCGCCGCGGTGGACGTGGCCGTGGACGACCCGACGGGGGGCGCCGCGGAGGGCTCGCGCCTCTTGCTGGCCGACGCCGGCGGCTACCAGGGGGGCGGCTCGCTGGCCGCGATCGACACGGTCCAGGCCCATGTCTGGGGTGTCGAGGGTCAGGCGCCGCGCGCGGCGGGCTTCGCCGGGCTGCGGCTGATCGACGTCTCGCGGCCAACGGCGCCGCTGGAGACGGCCGTCTTCCGCAGCCCGAGCTTCGTCGAGAGCCTGGCCGTCGAGGACGGCATGGCCTACCTGGCCGACGGCTACGCCGGCCTGGTGCTGGCCGACCTGCGCCGGCCCGAGGCGCCGCGCCTGCTGGCGGGTCTGGCCACCGAGGGCGCGGCCCACGATGTCATCCTCGACGGCGATCGGGCCTGGGTGGCCGCGGGCGCGGCGGGCGTCCTGGCGGTCGACCGCTCCCGGGCACCCGAGCTGCGGCCGCTCGGGACGGCCGACACGCCCGGCGAGGCGCTCGGCCTGGCCTTGCGTGGCGATTGGCTCTACGTGGCCGACGGCGACGCCGGCCTGAGCGTGGTCGACGTCAGCCGACCCGCCGCGCCGCGCCTGGTCGACAGCGTCGATACGCCCGGCTATGCCTGGGACCTGACGCTCGATCCGCGGGCCGATCGGCTCTACGTCGCCGACCGGGTGGGCGGGCTGCGCGTGATGAGCCTGGCCGACCCGGCCGCGCCGGTCGAGCTGGCGAGCCTGGAGTCGGTGGCGGTCGCCCTCGACCTGGCGCTCGACGGGGACCTGGGCTATGTGGCCAGCGGGCCGGCCGGTCTGAGCGTGATCGACCTCTCCGACCCGCTGGCGCCGCGGCGCATCGCCGGGCTCGCGACGGTCGGTGCGGTGCACGGCGTCCGACTGGCCGGCGACCTGGCCTACCTGGCGGCCGGCGACCAGGGGCTGCGCGTGGTGGACCTCCGCGATCCGCGCGCGCCGCGCGAGCTGGACGCCTTCCCCTTGCCGGGCGTGAGCGAGCGCCTGGCGCTGCGCTCGGGCTTTGCGCTGGTGGCCGGGGAGCACGGTGGCCTGTTGAGCCTGCGGCTGGCGCCGAGCGAGCCGGTGAAGGCACTGCTGCCCTGGCTCGGCGATCGATCCAGCCTGCGCTAGCGGCGTCAACGCCTACCGCCTCCCCCCGGCCTGGCGCCGCCCTTGCCCGACCACTCGCTCGATGGCGCTCAGGCGGCCCGATGCCGCCAGACCTGCCACCAGCTGAGGCAGATCAGGTCCATGAAGGAGACCACGCCGATCGTCAGCGCCCAGCCCAGCGGGCTGTAGTCGAGCCCGAAGGCCAGGGGCGCGACCAGCAGGAACAGGGCGTTCAGGCCGAGGACGGCGATGGCGAAGCGAGCCATGCCGCGGGTCAGGGGCCGACTCCAGAGGCCGAGCAGCCAGATGCCGAAGAGCAGCCACTCGAGGCCGAGCAGGCGGACGCCGAGCAGCGGCATCGCGCCCAGGCCGTGGAGCCGGACGAAGAGCGCCGGCAACAGGACCATTTCGAGGCCGGCCAGGGTGGTCAGGACGGCGTCGATGCGGATGAGGGCTCGCGCGTTGCGGGCCAGGCGATCGTCGAGGCCGAGGCCGGACGGGCTGGCGGTGGCGGTCGAGGTGGTCATTGGTACAGTGCTCCCTTGGCTCGGGTCGAGTCCGGGCATCGGGCTCGACCGTGATTCGCGCCGCCGCTTGCGACGCTTGGGGAGCATAGGGGGTCTGGCGCTGCCGACTCCAGACCTGTCACTGCCAAAGACTGCCAATCGGGCCGCCAGGCCACTGCCAGACGTTTGCTTCGATGCCGGCGCCGACCGTCGCCGGCGCCCGGTCGGGATCGCGGCCTCCGCCGGCTAGCGGTTGGCCAGACGCTCCCAGAGGTCCGTCGCGATCAGCTGGGCGGCGGCGCTCTGCCAGTTGTACAGGGTTCGCTCGGGCACTTCGTGGCGCAGCTAGGCCAAGGCCAGCGCGGCATCGGTCGCGGTCGCGTCGGACTCATCCCGGCCGGCCATCGCTGGCGCGCCGGCGGTCGAGGCCCCCGCGTTCGGGCGCAGGCCGACGACGTAGGGATAGTACAGGGCGTTGAAGTGCCGGTATGGCGCCTCGCTCGAGAAGCCCGTGGCGCCCGGTGGTCGGAGCTGGTCGATGCTCGCGACCAGCAGCCGGTGCAGGGCACGGGCCCGGTCGAGGCTGGTGGCCTCGCCCGCGACGAGCGGGCTGTCGATCAGGGGTGAGGTGGCCAGGCGCGGCAGGTCGCGCAGGTTCGAGAGTGCGCGACGGACGGCGCGGTCGAAGGCTTCGCGTTGGCGTGACGCTGTGCTGTCGGGCGCATCGCCGGCGGACCGGCGCCGATCGAGGCGCTCGGCCGTCGCGCCCAGCTCGGCCCGCTCGCGCTGGATGGCCGCATCGCCGGGCATTCGGGTGCCGAGCCAACGACCCAAGGGCGCGCCGGCCGTCTGCACCAAGACCAGTGTGCCCAGGACGGCCAGCGCCAGGGCGATCAGCTGGGGCGAAGCGCCGGCGAAGCGGCCGAAAGCCGCCAACTGCAAGCCGACGAAGGCCGCCGGCCCCAGTGCCGACAGGGCGCTGCGCAGCATGTGCGGGCCGAGGCGCTCGCCGGTCTCGAAGGCATCCCGCGCGGCGATGGCGAAGCCGAGCAGGATCAGGTCGAAGGCAACCGCTGCCGACCAGAGCGCGCTGCCGGTGACGGCATGCGGCAAGGCGGCCGAGGTGACGCTGAGGCCGAAGAGGATGCCGGCGGTGAGCAGCAACCAGCCGTAGGGACCGGCGAGGCCGCGCCGGGCCAGCCACAGAGCGACCAGCGCATCCAGGGCCATGACCGCGACCACGGCGACATGCAGCCAGAAGGCCGGGCCGGGTGAGCCATCCACCGGGTCGATCAGCCAAGGGGTGCCCAGCGCCAGGCCGGCGTCGAAGGCCGCCAGCGGTAGGATGAGGGTGCGCCACAGGCCCAGGAGCGGCGCGCGCCAGCGCGAGTCCGGGGGGACGAGGTAGGCGGTGGCGCCCATCCACAAAGCCGGTGCGAGCAGGCCGAGGGCCAGCGCCAGGCGGGCCAAGAGCACCGCGCTGGGGCCGGCCAGGTCCTGCCCGAGCAGACGGGCGCCGAGGGCCAGCCCGTAGGCGATCAGGCCGAGACCGGTCAAGCGCAGCTCGCGGCTCGAGCCGGCGAGCGCGGCGAGATAGGCGCCCAGCCAGATCACCAGGACGTAGAGGCCTAGGCTGCCGAGGATCATGGGCCAACGATGCCATCGGAGCGGTCCGGCAGGCGAATTGCCTGCCGGACGCGGTGGCTGGCATCGCCGTGACCGTCGGTCGATCGGGCCCGGCCGATCGATGCCGCGAACCGGCGCTTCGGTCGATGCCGGCTGCGAAGCAGGACATTCGGCCAGGCAGGCGCCCCGGACCCAGGCCGCGTGCCCATCCGCGTTGCCGCCGAAGCCTCGTTGACGCCCCGCGCCTCGCGGATTAGACTCCGTGCCTCCCGTCACATCCACGCTTCCAGACGAGGGTTCGCCATGCTGCTGAAGGCCGGTTTCCTGTTCCTATGTCTGATCGGGCTGGCGTTGACCGGCTTCGGCGTCTACTTCATCGGTCTGGGCTATGCGGCGCGTGATTGGCCCGAGGTGGAGGGGCAAGTCGCGTCGACCTTCGTCCGGACCGAGACCGCGTCCTCCGCGGAAACTCGGGCGCAACGCGAGGCCTCGCGGCGCTTCTACCCCGAGATCCGCTACGGCTGGTCGGTGGCTGGCGAGCGCTACAGCGGGTCGCGCTATCGGCTCGGCACGACCCACGAAACGTACAAGACCCGTGAAGAGGCACAGGCGGCCGCCGCGAAGTACCCCAGCGGCTCGGCGATCGCGGTCTACTACGACCCGAAGGACCCCAGCCAGGCCGTGCTCGACCGCGCCGTCTCGGCCGCTGTCTTCGTGCCGCTTCCGCTTGGCATCCTGATCCTGGCGATGGGCCTGCTCGGCTACCGATTCCGCGCGCAGCTCCAGGCGGCCGCCGCGGAGCCGTCGGGCGGCGCGGCTACCGTCGAGGAGCAGGCGCGCCCATGACGTGGCGGTCGGATCCGAGAGGGGCCTCGGGTCCATGCGCCCGCGGACCGGTTGGAGCCCATCCAGCGCGCGCCCGCGCGTTGACGCCCCGCGGTCTCGAGCCTATGCTCGGAGCACCCTGACGGAGCCGACCTTCGCCCGCCGCTGACCTGCTCGGCTCGCCTGGCCGGCAAGGAGCCCGACGTGGATCGACGCTCTCCGACCTTTGCCCGACCTCGATGCGTCGTCCCTGGACGCTGGCCGGCCGTCGCGCTGCTGCCTCCGTTGGCGTTCGCGGCGGCGCTGCTGGTTCTGCCCGGGCTGCTGACCGCCGCCGATGTCCCGACCCGCGCGGCGCCCGGCGCCGCCGCCGACCCGGCGGTGGCCGCGCTGGTGGCCCGGGTCGACCTCGATCGGGCCCTGGACGAGGCCCGCCGGCTGAGCGGCGAGCTGCCGCTCTGCCTGGCCGAGGACTGCGCAACGCTGGGCAACCGGGTCACCGGCAGCGCGGATCTCGAGCGGGCGGTGGACTGGCTGGCCGAGCACGCGGCGGTGCCTGGCTTCGCGGTGACGGTCGGGCCCTGGGCGCGCGCCGGCAAGACCGGCCGCAACGTCTTCGCCCGGCGCGCCGGCGTGCTCACGCCGACCGAGGAGATCTGGTACGTGGCCCACGTCGACGGGGTCGCCAGCTGCCCGGAGGGGCGCTGTCCGGCCGCCGACGACAACGCCAGCGGCACGCTGGCTGGCCTCGAGCTCCTGCGTGCGCTGGAGGGGCGACCGACCGCCCGCACGGTGGTGGTGATGTTCTCGACCGGCGAGGAGCAGGACAGCCTCGGGGTTCGGGCCTGGCTGGATGCGGCGCCGCCGGCCGAGCTGGCGCGCATCCGGGCCCTGGTGAACGCCGACATGCTGGCCTGGGACGGCGATGGCGACCGGGTGATGGAGCTCTACCACGGCGACGAGGCGGCCTCCATCCGCCTGGCCGAGGCCATGAGCGCCACCCTGGCCGTCTACGCACCGAACCTGCGCCCGCGCATCAATCCCGGCTGCGGCTGAGGCGACGTGGTGCCCTTCCGTGAGAAGGGCGTCCCGTCGGTGCAGCAGATCGAGGACAAGACAGGCGACTTCAACGCCCACTACCACGCGGCCGGCGACACGGTGGCGCACATGGACCCGGCCTACTGGCAGGCGATGATGCAGGGCCTGGTGGCGACCATCGCCACCTGGTCCGGCCCCCAGCCGCTGGACCAGGCGACGGCCACCCCGCCGCCCGGGCCGGGCGAGGCCACGCCGACGGCCGCTGCGCCGAGCCTGGGCGGCTGCCCGATGCTGCCGGCCGACGACATCTGGAACACGCGCGTCGACGGCCTGCCGGCGCATCCGCGCTCGGCCGAATGGCTGGCCAGCATCGGCCTGGATACGGGTCTGCACGCCGACTTCGGCTCCGGGCTCTGGGCCGGGGGGCCGATCGGCATCCCCTACGTGCTGGTGCCCGAGGACCAGCCGCGCGTGCCGCTGCGCTTCGAGTACGCCGACGAAAGCGATCCGGGGCCCTATCCGATCCCCACCGACGCGCCCATCGAGGGCGGGCCGCAGAGCAGCGGGGACCGGCACGTCCTGGTGCTGCAGCAGGGGAGCTGCCGGCTCTACGAGACCTGGTCGACCTACCCGGAGGCCGGCGGCGCCTGGCGGGCCGGTTCGGGCGCCGTCTTCGACCTGGGCTCGAGCCGGTTGCGGCCCGATGGCTGGACCAGCGCCGATGCGGCCGGTCTGCCCATCCTGCCCGGTCTGGTCCGCTACGACGAGGTGGCCGCCGGGGTGATCCGGCATGCCATCCGCTTCACGGCCAGCCGTACGCAGCGCGCCTACGTCTGGCCGGCGCGCCACTACGCGTCCAGCATCCGCGATCCGGCCGTGCCGCCGATGGGCCAGCGCTTTCGCCTGCGGCCGGACATCGCGCTCGATGGCTTCAGCCCGCCGGCGCGCGTGATCCTGACCGCCATGCGCGACTATGGGCTGATCCTGGCCGACAACGGCTCGGACTGGTTCGTCTCGGGCCTGCCCGACGAGCGTTGGGACAACGACGTCCTGCGCGAGCTGCGCCGGGTACAAGGCCGTGACTTTGAAGCGGTCGATGTCGCCGGCCTGATGATCGATCCCGACAGCGGCCAGGCCCGTCAGCCGGGCGGGGTGCCTACGCCCAGCCCGGAGCCGACCGGCCTGCCCCAGCCTAGCGCCCAGCCCAGCGCCCAGCCCTCGGCCAGCGCCACGCCCGGCCCCGGCGCCGAGGCCACGCCGAGCCCGACGGCGACCCGTTGGACACCGGTTGGCCCGACCGCGCCGGCGGCCTGGCTGCCCTGGCTCGGCCGGCACTGAAGGCGGGCGGGAGCGCCGCCAGGCCGCCCGCGACCCCTGGGATGCCGGCCGAGGCGGATGCTATACTGCGCCCATGCTCCCCCGCCCCGACCTCGAGCCCAAGCTGAAGAGCCTGCCGGCACAGCCGGGGATCTACCAGTACTTCAACGCCGCCGGCGACATCATCTACGTCGGCAAGGCGATCAACCTGCGCTCGCGGGTGCGCTCCTACTTCCACGCATCCAAGAAGTACGATCCCAAGACACACCGGCTGGTGGCGGCCATCGCCGACATCGAGTGGATCGTCACCGGCTCCGAGCTCGAGGCCTTGCTGCTCGAGATGAACCTCATCAAGGAGCATCGGCCGCGCTACAACGTCCTGCTGAAGGACGACAAGCGCTACCCCTTCATCAAGGTCACCTGGCAGGACGACTTCCCCAAGGTCGAGAGCACGCGCCGCGTGCTGAAGGACGGGGCGCGCTACTTCGGGCCCTACACCTCGGCCGGCGCCATGCGCGAGACCCTGAACACCCTGCGCAAGGCCTTCCCCTTTCTGGATTGCGATCGCGTCATCACCGGCCGGGACGAGCGGGCCTGCCTCTACTACGACATCGACCTCTGCCTCGGGCCCTGCATCGGCGCGGTCGACCGTGCGGGCTACCGGGCCATGATCGACCGGCTCTGCCGTTTTCTCGAGGGCGACACCGAGAAGGTCCTGGCCGGCATCGAGGCGCGCATGCGCGAGCATGCCCAGAAGATGGAGTTCGAGCAGGCGGCCCGCATGCGCGACCGGATGGACGCCATCCGGCAGGTGGTCGAGCGCCAGCGGATCATCGCGCCGACCCTGGCCGACCAGGACGTGGTGGCGGTGGCGCGCGAGGACGGCGCGGCCCTGGCCCAGGTCTTCTTCGTGCGCAACGGCAAGCTGATCGGCCGCGAGTACTTCCAGCTCGACGGCGCCGAGGACACGCCGGAGGCCGAGCTGATCGGCGCCTTCATCAAGCAGTTCTACGATGCGGGCGGCAAGGTGCCGGGCGAGATCGTGGTACCCGAGCACATCGCCGAGAGCGAGATCATCGAGCGCTGGCTGGCCGACAAGCGGGGCACGCGGGTGCGGATCCGGGTGCCCCAGCGCGGCCGCAAGCGCGACCTGGTCAACGTGGCCATCGACAACGCGGCCGAGACCCTGCGCGCGCTGCAGATGGCGCATGCCATCGAGACCCAGGGCGATCGGGCCGAAGAGGCCATGGCGGGACTGCAGGCGGCCCTCGACCTGCCGGCCAGGCCCCGGCGCATCGAGTGCTACGACATCTCGACCCTGCAGGGCACCCACACGGTCGGCTCGATGGTGGTCTTCCAGGACGCGGCGCCGGCCAAGGCCGACTACCGGCACTTTCGGATCAAGACCGTCGCCGGCCAGGATGACTTCGCCAGCATGGCCGAGGTGCTCACCCGGCGCTTCGAGCGCCTGCTCCGCTACCGCGCCGGCCTGGCCGAGACCAAGGCCGGCGGCCTGTCCGGCGAGGAGCCCAGCGCCTTCGAGCGCGCGCCCGACCTGGTGCTGGTCGACGGCGGCAAGGGCCAGCTGGGCTATGCCCTGGCCGTGCTGCAGCGCCTGGGCCTGGACGACATCCCGCTGGCCTCGCTGGCCAAGCGCGAAGAGGAGCTCTTCCTGCCCGGCCGCAAGGCTTCGGTGCTGCTGGAGCGCGACAGCCAGGCGCTGTACCTGGTGCAGCGGGCGCGCGACGAGGCGCACCGCTTCGCCATCACCTACAACCGCAAGCTGCGGCGGCAGGCCGGGCTGCGCTCCAGCCTGGACACGGTGCCCGGCATCGGCCCGAAGCGCCGCAAGGCGCTGCTGGTCCAGTTCGGCTCCATCGACGGCATCCGCAACGCCACGGTCGACGAGCTCTCGGCGGTGCCGGGCATGACCCGGCGCGCGGCCGAGCAGCTCAAGGCCTACCTCTAGCGCCCGGCCGAGGAGCCCCCGCGATGACCGATCCAGGGCCCTGGCCGGCGCGCCCCCAACGCGAGGTCAGCGACCTCGGCGAGCGGGTGGCGCACCTGGCGGCCACCACCTTGCTGGCCAACGTGCAGCGCGAGAAGCTGCTGCCGCTGGCGCCGGTCTTCGAGACCGCGCACTACGCGGCCGGCGAGACCATCGCCCACCAGGACGAGGTGGACACCTCGCTCCGCGTGTTGATCGAGGGCACCGTCTCGTTGCAGCGCGAGCGGCCCGATGGCGCCCTGGAGCACGCCGGCCTGCTGGGCTACGGCGCCTGCCTGGGCCTCGAAGGCGTCTTCGCCGGCCAGCCGCGGCAGACCAGCGCCCTGGCCGTGGAGCCGGTGAGCGTCATCTATCTGGACGGCGAGGTGCTCTGGGAGCTCCTGCGGGTCGACGCCGACATGCTCGATCGCCTGGTGCTGCCCGACGCGATCCGGCGCCAGCTGCGGGTGCCTTCGGCCCACGAGGCGGCCGGCGGCGAGGTGACCGTGGCCGTCTTCCGCCGCCACTGGCTCTCGGTGGCGCCGCGCCTGATCCTGGTGCCGGGCCTGCTCTTCGGGCTCGTGGCGCTGCTGGTCATCCCGCTGTCGCGGATGATGGCCTCGCCGACGAGCATGCTGGCCCTGGCGCTGCTGGCCATCGCGGCCGCCCTGGGCTCGGGCATCTGGATCTTTCTGGACTGGTGGCGCGACTACCTGGCCGTGACCAACCGCCGCGTGCTGCACGTCGAGGAGACGCCGCTGATCGACGCCCGCCGCGCCGCGGCGCGGCTGGAGCGGATCCAGGATGCGCGCTTCGTCCAGCCGGGCATCCTCTCGCGCATCTTCGACTACGGCGATTTCGACATCCAGACCGCCGGCTCGCGGACCACGGTGCATTTCACGATGCTCGCCCGGCCGGTCGAGGCGCGCCGGGTCATCTTCGAGCAGGTCAAGCTGGCCAAGGGCCTGGCCGAGTCCGAGCGCCAGGCGATGATCGCGCGCAAGATCCTGGCGGCGATGGGCCAGGCGCCGATGCAGGCGCCGGACACGGGGCTGCAGGCGGCCAGCGCGCCCGAGACGCGGCCGCTCCCGCTGCACGTCCTGCGCGAGCTGTTCGACTACCTCATTCCTCGGCCGCGCATCGAGGCGCCGGACGGCAGCGTCACCTGGCGCAAGCACTGGTGGATGCTGCTGGAGCGCTCCTGGCTGCCGGCGATGCTGCTGGCCTTCCTGTTGACGACCGTGGCCTGGATCGTCCTGGGCTTCTCGCCCCTGTCGCGCTCGGCGCTGCAGGGCGCCTGGCTGGGCATCGGCCTGGCCAGCCTGGTGCTGGGGCTCTGGCTCTGGTGGCTGTTCGAAGACTGGCGCAACGATCTGTACATCCTGACCGACGAGCTGATCATCGACATCGAGCGCAAGCCGCTCGGCTTCTTCTCCGATCAACGCCAGGCACCCCTGTCCCAGGTGCAGGACGTGCGCTTCGTGATCCCCAACCCCTTGGCCGCCATCCTCAACTTCGGCCACGTCTACATCGAGACGGCGGCCGAGAAGGGCGGCTTCACCTTCGACTTCGTCTACCACCCGGAGGCCGTGCAGGAGGAGATCTTCTTCCGCATGGAGCAGCGCCTGGCCGCGGCCCAACGGGCCGAGCAGGACCGACGCGACGACGAGCTGATCCGGTGGATCGGCGCCTACCATCGCGCGGTGGGCTTCGACCCGGAGAGCCCCGACACGGTCAAGCGCATGGCCGAGTGGGAGGCGCGCAACCCGCCGCCCGGCGCCGCCACCACGCCCGAGCCCTAGCGCGCCGCGGCGCGAGCCCGCCGCCGGATGCCTGGCCGCGAGGCCCTAGCCGTCGCCCGGGCTGCCGTCCAGCACCAGCCGCGGCCGCTCGAAGGGCTCCGCGGCGGCGGCCTCCTCCTCGAGCCGGTAGCTCCGGTCCAGCGCGATCGGCGGGTAGTCCTGCCAGCCGCTGGCGCCCGGCCACCAGACGGCCAGGCCGGTGATGCGCTCGGCCTGGCCCAGGCCGATCTCCTGCTGCAGGCTGTTGGCGCCGAAGCTGCCGCCGCTGGAGACCAGGGCCTGGACCGAGCGCGGCGCACCGGCCTCGACCAGGTCGACCCGGATGCGGGCCATGATCGCCGGGCGGTTGACCCGTCGGCCGACCAGGCGCAGGGTCAGCCAGTGCCCGCCGGCGCCCGGGTTCTCGAAGAGCGCGTTGGGGCTGGCGTCGCCGGGCACGAAGCCGCCGGCCTGCAGGTAGAGGTCCTGGTCGCCGTCGTTGTCGATGTCGCCGAAGGCCACGCCATGGC
Organism: Caldilineae bacterium; assembly: GCA_020634625.1. Classification (GTDB taxonomy): domain Bacteria; phylum Chloroflexota; class Anaerolineae; order Epilineales; family Epilineaceae; genus JACKBJ01. Next base: position 109,854 of record JACKBJ010000003.1, read on the forward strand.
CCTTGGGCAGGTGGCCCAGGCCGGATGCCGCGGTGGCGTCGGCGAAGCGCTCGCCGCCCTGGTTGTGGTACAGCACGTTGGGGAAGACGGCCGCCAGGTCGGGCTCGCCGGTGCCCAGGTAGATGTCGGGCCAGCCGTCGTTGTCGACGTCGCCGAAGTTGGCGCCCATCGGCAGCCGCACCTGATGGAGGCCGGCCGCGAGCGTGACGTCCTCGAAGCCGCCCCGGCCGTCGTTGTGGTAGAGCTTGGGCCGCAGGCCCTCGTTGGGTCGGCCCAGGTAGTCGGCCACCACCTCGTCGACGCTGGCCTGGTAGCCGGCCACGTAGAGGTCGAGCCAGCCGTCGTTGTCGTAGTCCCAGAACCAGGTGGCGAAGCTGCGTCCGGGCTGCAGCAGGCCCAGCTCCGGCGCGCGGTCGACGAAGCTGCCGTCGCCCTGGTTCTGATAGAGCCGGTTGGGCCCGATGTTCGAGACGAAGAGGTCCGGATCGCCGTCGTTGTCGTAGTCGCCCCAGGTGACGCCCTTGGCCATCTGGTCGTTGCGCACGCCGGCCTCGGCCGCCACGTCGACGAAGCTGCCGTCGCCCTGGTTGCGGAAGAGCTGGCTCGGGAAGGTTCGCGTGCCGTCGCCCGCCTCGTTGCCGACGAAGAGGTCGAGGTCGCCGTCGCCGTCGTAATCGGCCCAGGCCGAAGCCTGGGTCGGGTAGGCCGGGCTGGCCAGGCCGGCGGCCTGCGTGACGTCGCGGAAGAAGCCCTCGCCCTCGTTGCGCAGCAGGCTGTTGCGCTGCTGGCCCAGGTTGTGCTGCCAGGCCCCGCGCGTGATGTAGAGGTCCAGGTCGCCATCGTTGTCGAAATCGGTCTGCTGGACGTTGAAGCCCCCGAGCTGGCCCTCGAGGCCGGCCGCCGTCGAGCGATCCTCGAAGCGGCCGTCGCCCAGGTTGCGGAAGAAGCGCGCCGGGCTGCAGGGCTCGTAGCTGGTGGTGAAGAGGTCGAGCAGGCCGTCGCCGTCGAGGTCGTCCATCACGGCGCCGCCCAGGAGCGTCGTCGGCGCGACGCCCAGCTGGCGACCGACGTCGACCATCCGCGGCACCGAGCTGTCCGTGCCGAAGGCCTCGGCCGGGATCAGCCAGCGCTCGGGCAGGCCCTCGGGGTAGAGGCCGAGGGTGATGTAGGCCAGGTTGAGCAGCCAGCGTGCGCCCAGGTGCTCCGGCCGCCGGTCGAGGTCGGCCTGCAGGAGCTCGATGGCCGCCAGCGACGGGGCCTGGTCGACGTAGACGCCGTCGGGGCCGCGGAAGAGCAGGCAGACCTGCGGGTTGTCGCCCGCGTTGCAGTTGGCCGTCTCGCCCGCCCGCAGCCAGGCGGCCGCCTCGCGGTAGTCCAGCTCGGCCAGCCCGCGGCGAACCGACTCCGGCGGCTGCGTCACCCGCGCCAGCAGCGCTCGGCCCTCGTCGAAGTGCGCGAAGGCGCCCGGCAGCTGGTCCTGCGAGACCATCTCCTCGGCCAGGGCCAGCGCCACCTGGCCCAGCTCGAGGTCGCGCGGGCCGCCCGCGTCGGCGGGCAGGGCCTGCAGCTCGGCGTAGCGCGCTTCGAGATCGCGCAGCGGCTGTCGCCCCAGCTCGGGGTGCCGACCCGCGCGCAGGTCCTGGCAGAGCGCCGCCAGGTCGCTGTCGCCGTTCCCGACGCCGGCCTCGGCCGGGGTCGGCGCGAGCGGTTCGGATGGCTGGCTCGGAATGCCGGCTCCTGGGCTCCTGCCGAGCAGCAGCCAGAGGCCGATCCCGAGCAGCGCGAGCAGCGCGATGCCACCGCCGGCGAAGGCTCGGGGGGGGATGGCGCCGCGCTTGCGGCCGTCGCGGGTTTCCCGCGCGGGCCGCGAGGCCCGGGCGCCGCGGGTGGGCTGCTTGCGCTGGGTCATGGGGCGGGTCCTGGTCAGGGGGCGTCGATGCGCGCGGCAAGGTAGCCCAGCCTGCGACCGCTGGCAAGGGCCAGGCCTGCCGCGCGCCGGCGCGGCATCAGCCGCTCGCCGGCGACAGATCCAGCCGGCCCTTGTGGCCCCCGCGGTGGGCCTCGAGGATCGCCTCGGCCACCTGATCGGGCGTCAGCGCCTCGGCCGGAAGGCGGAAGGGGACCTTGTCCCAGAAGGTGGTGGCGACGGCGCCGGGTCGAACCAGGGTGACGCGGCGGCCGCGGACCTCCTTGGCCAGGGTCTCGGTCATGGCTTCCAGCCCGGCCTTGGCCGCCGCATAGGCCGTCAGGCCCGGCAGGCGCATGCGCTCGCTGACGGCGCCCAGGAAGACCAGGTGGGCATCGTCGGCCAGCTGCGGCAGGGCGTGGTGCGCGGCGAGCCATGCGCCCCCGAGGTTGGCGCCGAGGATGCGTTGGAAGTCGGCCGGCGGCATGTCGGCCGCCTTGGCCGAGCCGATGTCGCCGGCGGCGTAGACCCATAGGTCGATGGCCTCGCAGATCTGGCTGGCTTCCAGCATCGCGCGACGGACCTGGAAGTCGTCGCTGGCGTCGGCGGCGATGGCATGCGGCGTCAGGTCGACCAGGGACTCCGGGTGGCGGGACGCGGCGATCAGGGTCCAGCCCTCGGCTACCAGCCGGGCGCCGAGCGCGCGGCCGATGCCGCCGCTGGCGCCCCAGATCATCGCGGTCGACATGTCTCGCTCCTCATGGCTTCGGGGTGGTGCGCTCGCGCGCGGCCTTGTAGGCTGCCAGGGTCCGCTCGCGGGCGGCCCGATGGTCGACGATCGGCGCCGGGTAGTCCTGCCCGAGCCTGAAGCCGGCCAGGCGTCGCTCGCGCTCCGGCATGGCCCAGGGCTGGTGGATCCAGCGCGTCGGCAGCGCCGCCAGCTCCGGCAGCCAGCGCCGGATGTAGTCGCCCGAAGGATCGTGGCGTTGACCCTGGTTGACCGGGTTGAAGATCCGGAAGTAGGGCGCCGCGTCGGTGCCGGTGCCGGCGGCCCACTGCCAGCCCCCGTTGTTGGACGCCACGTCGCCGTCCAGCAGATGGCGCATGAAATGGTGCTCGCCCCAGCGCCAGTCGATCAGCAGGTCCTTGACCAGGAAGGAGGCCGTGATCATGCGCGCCCGGTTGTGCATCCAGCCGCTGGCCGCCAGCTGGCGCATGCCGGCGTCGACCACCGGGTAGCCCGTGCGCCCGGCGGTCCAGGCCTCGAAGGCCTCGGTGTCGTCGGACCAGGCCACGCGATCGTAGTCGGCGCGGAAGCTGCGGTCGACGACATGCGGAAAGTGGAACAGCACGTCGGCATAGAAATCGCGCCAGATCAGCTCGCCCAACCAGGCCTCGGCCCCGGCGCGGGCCGCGGCTCCGGCTGCGGCGTGCCAGGCGTGCAGGGCGGTCACGGCCGCCTCGCGCGCCGAGAGCATGCCCCAACGCAGGTAGGGCGAGAGGCCCGAGCTGCCCGCCGAGTCCATCCGGTCGCGGCCCGCAGCGTAGCCGGCGATGGGCGGCGCGGGGTCGACCTCGGCGTCGAACGCGCCGGCGAAGGCGGCCAGGCGACGCCGGGCCTCGGCTTCGCCGGCCGGGAAGGACGGCGGATCGGGCAGACGCGGCGCCTCGGGGAGCGCCAGGCTCTCGAGCGCCTCGGGCGCCGGCGCCAGCCGCGCCGGCGCCGGGATCAGGTCGGCCGGGCCCGGCAAGGGCAGGGCCTTCCAGGCGCGGCCGTAGGGCGTGAACACGACGTAGGGCTGGCCGTCGGCCTTGCGCACCTGGCCCACCGGGCGGATGCTGGCCGAGCCCCAGAGCTCCAGGGGCAGGGCCTCGGCCACGCGCCGGTCGCGGGTCAGGGCGTAGGGGCTGGCGTCGGCTTCGGCGAAGACGGCCGTCGCCCCCGCTTCGTCGGCCAACCGCGCCAGCTCGGCTGCCGGCTCGCCCTGGCGCAGGATCAGGCGGCTGCCCCGGGCGCGCAGCTCGGCGTCCAGGGCGCGCAGGCCGGCCAGCATGAAGGCCACCCGACCGGGTCCGGCATTGGCCGAGCGCAGGATGGCCGGGTCGAGCACGAAGGTCGGCAGCACCCGCTCCGCGCGCGTCAGCGCCGCTTCGAGCGCGGCGTTGTCGGTCAGGCGCAGGTCGCGGCGGATCCACCAGATGGCGGTCCGATCGGCGCTCACCGCCGGCGGCCGCCGCGGATCACCCGCCCTCGCCGGAGGCGTCGCGGGTCACCCAGATCGCGGTCGCCAGCTCGTGGCCCAGCACCTCGTCGTGGCGGCCGTACTTGAGCCTCAAGGGCCCGTTGAAGGGCGCGCAGCTGCGCAGGTCGAAGGCGGTGCCGGGAACCAGGCCGATGCTGCGCAGGTAGCGCAGGCGCTCGGGATCGTGGGTGCGGACCCGGCTCACCACGCCGCGCTCGCCCGTGCGCAGGTTGACCAGGCTGGTATCGTCCAGGACCGGCATCCGGCCATCGCGGGTCGGGATCGGGTCGCCATGCGGGCAGCGGGTCGGGTGTCCGGTGAGCAGGTCGATGCGATCCTCGATCGAGGCGTCGATGCCCTGTTCGAAGACATCCGCCAGGTCGTGCGTCTCGCTCCAGTCGAAGCCCATGACGTTGACCAGGAAGACCTCCACCAGACGGTGGCGGCGGATGGCGGGCATGGCGGCGCGCTGGCCGGCTTCCGTCAGCCGCAGGCCGCGGTAGGGCTGGTGCTCGACCAGGCCGGCTTCCTTCATGCGCCGGGCCATGCGCGAGACGGCCTGGGCCGAGACCGCCGCATGCGCGGCCAGATCGGCCAGGCCGACCCAGGGCTGTCCGTCCTGAAGCCGGTAGATCTCGGCGGCGTAGCGCCGCATGGCCGGGCTGATCGCTGTCGTTGGCTCGCGCATGGTGGGATAATGATAAGCTGCATGAGAAAAAGGCTCAAGCGAGGGGTCGCAACCGGGTTGCAACCCGGATCGACACCCGGTCACACCCGGGTCAAACCCCGGGGCCTGGACCTGTCGGCCGAGCCTGCCTAGGCTTGCCTGAGGCCCGGCGCGAGGCAGTTCGCCGGGCTCTGCCGTGCGCGCTGGCGGCGGCGGGCTTTCGAGGCGCTGGCGGATGCGGCGCCTCGCGACCGGATAACTCGAGGAGAGCGAACCATGCGGGTTCTGCGCGTTGGAAGCCGTGCCGGGCTGCTGCTCGGCCTGATCCTGCTGACGAGCCTGACGGCTTGCGACGGGCCGGCGGACGACGCCGGCCAGACCGTCCGGGCGCCGGCCGAAGCGTCGGCCGAGGCGGCTGCGCCGGGTGACGCGGAGGCCGACGCGGAGCCCGACCCGGTGGCCGACCCGGAGGCGGCGACGAACCCGGAGGCCGAGCCCGATCCGGTGGCTGACCCGGAGGCGGCGTTCGGCGATCCGAACTTCCGAGCCGAGCCGGGCCACCTGGTGGTCTACTCCGGTCGGAGCCAGGACCTGGTCGGGCCGATCATCGAGCAGTTCGAGTCCGATACCGGCATCGAGGTCGACCTGCGTTGGGGCGACACCGCCGAGCTGGCGGCCACCCTGCTCGAGGAGGGCGATGCCTCGCCGGCGGATGTCTTCCTGGCCCAGGACCCGGGTGGCCTGGGCGCGGTCGAGAGCCTGCTCGCGCCCCTGCCGAGCGCCTTGCTCGAACGGGTGGACGCGCGCTTCCGCGATGCCGACGGCCGTTGGATCGGGCTTTCGGGCCGAGCGCGGGTGATCGTCTACAACACCGACCGGGTCCAGCCGGCGGACCTGCCGGCCCGGCTGGAGGGCTTCACCGAGCCGGAGTGGAAGGACCGGGTGGGCTGGGCGCCCGGCAACACCTCGTTCCAGACCATGGTCACCGCCATGCGGGTGATGCAGGGCGAGGCGGCTGCCCGGTCCTGGGTCGAGGGCATGGTGGCCAACGGTGCCCTGCCCTACGACAACAACACGGCCGTCGTGGCCGCCGTCGGCGCCGGCGAGGTCGATGCCGGTCTGGTCAACCACTACTACCTCTACCGCTTCCTGGCCGAGCAGGGCGAGACCTTTCCGGCGCGCAACCACTTCATGCCGGGCGGCGGGCCAGGCTCGCTGGTGCTGGTGGCCGGCGCCGGCATCCTGAAGACGGCGGCGCGGCCGGAGACGGCCGAGCAGCTGTTGGCCTACCTCCTGTCCAGCCCGGCGCAGACCTACTTCGCCACCCAGACCTACGAGTACCCGCTGGCCTCCGAGGCCGCCGCGGTCACGCCCGCTGGCCTGCCGCCGCTGGCCGAGCTGGAGGCTCCGGGGATGGCCCTCAGCGACCTGGCCGATCTGCCGGGCAGCGCCGCGCTGCTGCGCGAGGCCGGGGCCTTGCCGTGAGCTCGAGCCGGGTCGTCCGCTTGCCGCGATCGGGCGCGGCCCTGCTCTGGTTGCTGGCGGCCCTGGTGGCCGCCGGCAGCCTGCTGCCCCTGGTCTACCTGGGGGTCCGGGCGGCCGGCGCTCCGTCGGCCGCCTGGGACAGCTTGCTGAGCGCGCGCACCGGCATCACGCTGCTGCGCACCCTGGGGCTGGCCGCGGCCGTCACCCTGGCCTCGCTGGCGCTCGCCTTGCCGCTGGCCTGGCTGACGGTCGCCACCGACCTGCCCTTGCGCCGTTTCTGGGCGGTGACGACCAGCCTACCGCTGGTGATTCCGAGCTACATCGGCGCCTACCTGTTCGTGGCCGCGCTGGGCCCGCGCGGCCTGCTGCAGCAGGCGCTCGAGCCCCGCTTCGGGATCACCCGCCTGCCCTCGATCTACGGCTTTCCGGGCGCCCTGGTGGTGCTGACCCTCTTCACCTACCCCTACCTGCTCCTGTTGCTGCGCGCGGCGCTGCAGCAGCGCGACCCCGCTCTCGAGGCGGCCGCGCGCAGCTTGGGCTTGGAGCCTTGGGCGGTCTTTCGGCGCGTGACCCTGCCCCAGCTGCGCCCGGCCCTGGTCGCGGGCAGCCTGCTGGTCGCGCTCTACGTCCTGCGTGACTTCGGGGCCGTCTCGCTGCTGCGCTACGACACCCTGACCCGGGTGATCTACGTGCAGTATCGCAGCGCCTTCGACCGCAACTCGGCCGCCCTGCTGGCCCTGCTCCTGGCCCTGGTGGCCGGGCTGGTGCTGGGCCTGGAGCGCGGGGCCGAGCGGCGGCGCTACCACCGCTCCGGCGGACAGAACAGCCGCTGGGCCACCCGCGTCCGGCTGGGTCGCTGGCGCTGGCCGGCGCTGGCCTTCTGCGCCGCGGTGACCCTGGCCGGGCTGGTCATGCCGGCTGCCATCCTGGCCGGCTGGCTGCTGCGCGGCCTGGCGGCCGGTGAGCGCCTGCCCGAGGCCGGCGCGGCCCTGGCCGGCTCCTTCGCCGGCGCCGGCCTGGCGGCGCTGGCCACCCTGCTGGCGGCCCTGCCGCTGGCCCTGATCGGCGCGCGACGCGAGGGCCCGGCCGCCCGCTGGCTGCTGCGACTGGCCTGGACCGGCCACGCCCTGCCGGGCATCGTGGTGGCCCTGGGCCTGGTCTTCTTCGGCCTGCGCTACGTCCGGCCGCTCTACCAGAGCCTGCCGATGCTGGTGGCGGCCTACGTCATCCTCTTCCTGCCGCTGGCCGTCGGCGCCCTGCGCGCTGCGCTCCAGCGTGTCCCGCCCAACCTGGAGGAAGCCGCGCGGCTGCTGGGCCGGCGCCCGGCCGGCGCCTTCGGGGCGGTCACCCTGCCCCTGATCCGGCCCGGGCTGGCGGCCGGCCTGGCGCTGGTCTTCCTGACGGCCATGAAGGAGCTGCCGGCCACCCTGATCTTGAGCCCGATCGGCTTCGAGACGCTGTCGATGCGGGTCTGGTCGGCCGTCTCCGAGGCCTTCTTCGCCCGCGCGGCGCTGCCGGCCCTGCTCTTGATCCTGCTGTCCTCGGTCCCGATGGCCCTGCTCGGCCTGCGCGAGGAGGCGGCGTGAGCCCGGTTCCGAGCCCGCCGCCGTCGTCGACCCCGACCCCGGACCCGGGGCCGATCCTGGTCTGCGAGGGCCTCGGTCGGCGCTATGGCCAGGTCAAGGCGCTGGACGGTCTGAACCTGTCCCTGGCGGCCGGCGAGATCCTGGCCCTGCTGGGGCCGAGTGGTTGCGGCAAGACCACCACCCTGCGCCTGATCGCCGGCCTGGAGACGCCGGACGGTGGCCGGATCGAGATCGCCGGCCGCGAGGTCGCCGGGCCGGCCGGCAGCCTGCCGCCGGAGCGCCGCCGGGTGGGCATGGTCTTCCAGCACTACGCGCTCTTCCCACACCTGTCGGCGGCCGCCAACGTCGCCTTCGGCCTGCCCCGGCGCTGGCCGCGTGCGGCGCGTGAGGCACGGGTGGCCGAGATGCTGGGCCTGGTCGGACTGGCCGCGCTGGGCCACCGGATGCCGCACGAGCTTTCCGGCGGTCAGCAGCAGCGGGTGGCCCTGGCGCGGGCACTGGCGCCCGAGCCGGCCCTGCTCCTGCTCGACGAGCCCTTCTCCAACCTGGACGCCCGCATGCGCATGACGGTGCGCGAAGAGGTGCGCGACATCCTGGTGCGCGCCGGCAGCACGGCCATCTTCGTGACCCACGATCAGGAGGAGGCGCTCTTCGTCGGCGACCGCATCGCCATCCTGAACGGCGGCCGGCTGGAGCAGCTGGGCACGCCGGAGGTGGTCTATCAGCAGCCGCGGACGCATTTCGTGGCCGAGTTCATGGGCCATGGCAGCTTCCTGCCGGCCCGCGTGGTGCCCGGCGGGCTGGAGACCGAGCTGGGTCTGCTGCGCCAGGCCAGCGACCGGCCTCCGGGCAGCCGGGTCGAGCTCCTCTTGCGTCCGAACCAGCTGATGCTGCAGCCGGTGGCGGCGGCCGAGGCCGGCGCCCGGGTGCAGCGCCGCAGCTTCCAGGGCATGCACCAGCGCTACCAGATCCGGCTGGCCTCGGGCCGCCTGCTCGACTGCCTGGCGCCGCATGACCTGCGCCTGGATCCGGGCAGTCCGGTGCGGGTGACGATCGTCGCCGACCAGCCCTTGGCGTGCTTCGACGACGGCGGCGCTCAGCCGCCGTCGAGCACCGGCGCGCCGACGGCGCCCGGCGCCAGGAAGTAGGCGCTCCGGGCCAGGATTCGCTCGACCTCCGAGCGTAGCTCGGGCGCCCCGGTCTGCACGGCGATGTCGGCGATCGCCCGCCACCCCGCCTCGGCCTGCCCGGCGTAGAGCGCCGCCAGGGCCGGACCTAGCGCCGCGCAGCGCGCCAGGGCCGCGTCGGCCGCCGGCGTCGAGGCGCCGCCGGAATCGCGCTCGCTGCGTGGCGTGGCATCTTCGGATGCCGCGCCCGCGCCGTCCCATCCCGCCACCCCGTCGCTCGGGTTCGCGGCCAGCCAGGCCGCGAAATCCGGCGTGGCCGGGATGAAGGCGCCCGGCTCGGGCGCATAGCGCAGCACCACGCGCGGCAGGGGCGAGGCGGCGAAGGGGCAGAAGGCGTAGCCGAAGGCATCGTCGCAGGTCAGCAGCTCCTGCCGGCCGTCGCCGTCCAGATCCTCGAAGCGGCCCTCGCAGCTCGAGGGCGGGGTGCGCAGCAGCGGCTCGGCCTCGTCGGTCAGACGAAAGGCCTGGATGCCGTAGCAGCAGTGGGCGCCGCCCGACCAGGTGCGGACCAGGGCCTCGGGCCGGCCGTCGCCGTCCAGGTCGGTGGCGTCCGAGGCCTCGATGGCGACGGCTTCCGACAGGCTGACGCGGATCCGACCGTCGCGCTCCAGGGTCGCGATGTCGCCGAAGCCGACGCCGCCCGGCTGGCGCCGCCAGAGGCGCAGCTGCCAGTCCGCGACCCGGGTGGCCGGCTCCGGCGCGAAGCGGTCCCGCGGCGCCAAGGGGTCCAGCGGCGGGCTGGCCAGCTCGGTGCCGGGCGATGCGGCGCTCGATGGGGCCGCCGCCGGGTCGGGCGGTCCACCGGCGCCCTCGATCGCGCGACAGGCGCCGAGCGAGACCAGGGCCGAGCCGGCGGCCAGCCCCAGCAGCAGCCGGGCTCCGCGGGCTGGCCGGCGGGGCGAGGCGGGATCGGGTCGACGCGGGATGCCGGGCATGGTGCGCAAGCATAGTCGAACAGCCGTTCGCCTGCCAGCCGGGCGGGCGGCCCGGGCCGCCTGCCGCTGCCGGTCGCGGCGTCGCCGCATCTTGACCGTGACGCTTGTTGCCGCCGGCCCGTCTAGATTAGGATAGACACGGGCATCGGCGATGCCCGTGCCGCCTCCACCTGTCCCAAGGAAATGAACGTCATGCAGCCACTTCGCGCGCGCAACCGATCCGGCGTCCTGGCGCTGCTCTGCGGCGCCTGCCTCATGGCCGCCCCGGCCGCCGCCGCGCCGGCTCGGCCGAGCGCAGGCAGCGAGAGCCTGGTCATCAACGAGATCGACTATGTCCAGCGCGATGGCGTCGACGACGCCGAGTTCGTCGAGCTGCTCAACGTCGGCAGGGACCCGATCCAGCTGGGCGACCATCTGCTGGTCGGCGTGGACCGCAGCGCGACGATCTACCGGCGCCTGCAGCTGCCGGCGCACACGCTGCTGCCGGGCGAGTACTACGTGATCTGCGGGCAGCTGGGCCGGGTGCCCAACTGCGACACCGCCGTGTTGGTGCGCGCGGGCATCTGGCAGGATTCGAAGTCCGGGCTGGCGCCCAACGCCATCGCGATCCTGCGGGGCCAGGAGGAGCTGCTGGTCGACTCGGTCAGCTACGAGGGCGACGTGCCCCGTGGGCCGAGCTCCGGGGGCAGCTGGACCGAGACGCAGGGGGTGGACCCGGGCGACGACGCCAACGCCGACTATCTGGGGATCTCCCGCAATCCGGACGGCAAGGACAGCGACGACAACGCCGCCGACTTCTTCCGGCGCTGCATCACGCCCGGCGCGGCCAACAGCCGCCTGGGCACCAGCTGCGAGGCGCCGCCGCGCCTGCCCGGCCTGGTGATCAACGAGCTGGACTACGTGCAGCCCAGCCAGGAGGACGCGGCCGAGTTCGTCGAGCTGCGCAACAACGGAAGCACGCCGATCGAGCTCGCGCGCTACGCCTTGCTCGGCCTCGACTCGGGCGGCAAGGAGTATCGCCGGGTCGGCCTCACGCCGCAGCGCCTGGCCCCGGGTGGCTACTTCGTGGTCTGCGGGCCCAACGGTCAGGTGCCCAACTGCGACATGGTCGTCGGGGAGCCGCGGGTCGACCTCTGGCGTGACGAGCGAACCCGAGGCGGGACGCCGGCCGCGCTGGGTCTGGTCAAAGCCTCGAGCGTGCAGGCCGGGCTCGACCTGCGGGTCGACTCGGTCAGCTACGACGGCACCGTCGAGGGCGGCCCGTTGACGGGCGGCACCTGGACCGAGGAGGCCGGAGTCGTCGACGCCGATCGGATCAGCGAGCTCGACCTGGGCATCTCGCGCAGCCCGGACGGTGCTGACACCGACGTCAACCTCAACGACTTCAAGCCGCGCTGCATCACGCCCGGCGGGCCGAACGGCGAACTCGACGAGGTCTGCCCGCCGGCGGCCTCCCTGCGCGGGCTGGTGATCAACGAGGTCGACTACGCCCAGCCGGGGCCGGCCGACGAGGCCGAGTTCGTCGAGCTGCGCAACGTCGGCCAGATGCCGGTCGATCTGGGCGACTACGACCTGCTGGGAATCAACGCGGTGCCGCGCGTCTACCGGACGATCGAGCTGCCCGACCAGATCCTGCCGCCGGGCGGGTACTTCGTCGTCTGCACCCCGAACGCGACCGTGCCCAACTGCCACCTGCCGACCGGGCCCAAGACCAACGCCCTCCAGGACCGCTTCCGCGACACCTCGCCGATCAACGCCGTGGCGCTCATGCGCAACCCGACCGGCGACCCGCGCGACGACGTGCTGGTCGACTCGGTCAGCTACGACGGCAGCTTGAGCGGCGGTCCGCTCAACGGCGGCACCTGGACCGAGGGCAGCGGCATCGACCCCGGCGACGACAACCAGGCCGACTTCGTGAGCATCGCCCGGCTGCCGGACGGGGAGGACGTCGGCGACAACAGCGACGACTTCGGCCAGGGCTGCACCACCCCCGGCTACGCCAACGTCCGGCGCCCGGCGACGGCCGCCTGCCCGCCCTCGGGCCTGCTGACCGCGACGCCGACCGAGCCGCCGTTGACGGGAACCCCACCCAGCCCGACGCCCAGCCCGACCGCGACCGCGACCGACCTGCCGCCGCGCGAGAGCCCGACGCCGACCGCGACCGATCTGCCGCCGCGTGAGACCGCCACGCCCAGCGCCACGAGCCCCAGCCCGACGCCGGGCGGTGGCGGCCCGCTCACGGTCGTGGTGGTGGACGACATCAGCGACGCGGTGGACGCGAGCCCGGGCGACGGCGTCTGCAAGACGGCGCTCGGCAGCTGCACGCTCCGGGCGGCCATCGAGACGGTCAACGCCGACCCGGGCGGGCAGGCCATCCGCATCGTCTTCGACCTCACGGGCGACATCGAGGTGCCCTTGAGCCGGGCGCTGCCCACGCTCACCCGCGCCGCGGTGACCATCGACGGCCGGCGGCCCGGCGGTTCGCTGGCGCGGGCCGCGGCACCGCGCTCCGCCGCGCCGTTCGGGCTCCAGCAGGGCAGCTGCACGCCCGGCCAGGGCCTCACCGGCCTGGGCCGCGGCAGTGGCCTGAGCCTGGCCGGCGCGGGCCAGGCGGTGATGGGCCTGCGGATCGAGGGCTTCGAGATCGGCATCGAGCTGCTGCCCGGGGCGGTCGGCGTGCGCGTCGGCTCGGACGGCGACGGCCTGCGCGATCCCGAGGAGTGCAACGTCATCTGGGACAACCGGACCGCGCAGGTGCGCGTCGCCGGCCGCGGCGCCAGCGGCAACCAGGTCTCGGGCAACCGGATCGGGGTCGACCCGACCAACCCGGCCGGCCTCCTGGTTCGGACGGCCATCGGCGTCGACATCGCCGAGGGTGCCGCGGACAACGTCGTCGGCACCGGGTTGTCGCGCAGCGGCGCGGTGGTCGGCCTGGGCAACCTGATCCAGAACAGCAGTGCCGGCGTGCGCGTCGGCGGTGCGGGCAGCAGCGGCAACCGGATCATGGGCAACCTGGTCGGCGCCTTCGATCGCTCGGCCTGGGAGGCCCACGCCAACCTGGTCGGCATCCTGCTGGCCGAGGGCGCGGCCGGCACCTGGATCGGCGGCCCGGCGGACGTCGACAGCCTGCCGGCCGGCCTGGCCAACCAGGTGGCCTACAACCTGGCGGCCGGCATCGCCGTCGAGCGCGGCGTCACCGGCAGCAGCCTGCGCGACAACCACGTCTTCCAGAACCGCCGCGACGGCATCCGTCTGGCCCAGACGCGCACGGGCGCCAACACCCTGCGCGGCAACCGCATCCACGCCAACGGCGGCGCGGCCATCGCGGTCGAGCCCGAGGCGCCGCAGCTAACGCCGCCGACCATCGTCAAGGTCGATCCGATCACCGGCGTGGTCAACGGCAAGGCCTGCGCCGGCTGCCTGGTCGAGCTCTTCGCCGACGACACCAACGAGGCCGAGCTCCCGCTGCGCCGCGGCACGGCCGAAGCCAGCGGCGACTGGTCGATGTCCGGCCTGAACCTGCTCGGCCTGAGTCAGGTTCACCTGACCGCCACGGCCACCGATGCCGGCGGCAACACCTCGCGCCTCAGCGGAACGGCCGCCCTGGGCGAGCGCTGGCGCATGGTCGAGATCCCGCCGGCGGTGCCGCGGGTGCTGCGCCTGCGCGAGCGTTCGGTCGAGCGCGCCTACCGCCTGCTCGATGGGGCTGGCCAGCCGGTGGTGGGCGCCCTGGTCGTCTTCTCGCCGATGGACCTGCGCCTGACCACCGGGTCCGGCGGCCTCCTACGGGTGAGCATCCCCTTCGTCGACGCCCTGCGCGGCAGCCTGCGCAGCTCGAGCTTCACCGTCGAGGCCGTCGACAGCGGCGGCCACAAGCACCCGGTGCAGTGGTACCCGCAGCTGGTCGTCGCGCGCGCCGAGCCGGCCCCGCTGCCCGGCGGCACCCTGCTCGACCTGAGCGGCGTCGGCCCCGACGGCATCGGCGGCCTGCTCAAGCGCCTGCCGGGCGCCGGGCCTTTCGCCGGCCTGGCGGGAGTCGCCCCGGCCCGGGCGTTCCAGCCCTGGCAGGGCGAAACCTCCGACGCCTACGGCGCCGCCTTCGCCGCCGCCCCGACCACGGAGCTGCGCGAGGGCCAGTACGCCTGGCAGGAGAACCTGGCCCGCGGCGGCGGCATCTACGAGCTCCACCCGGCCGAGGGCGAGACCCTCAGCGGCGAGCTGGAGATCGTCGCGCCGATCGCGGCCTTCGACGCCGGGAAGCCAGCCAGCGCCTGCAGCGCCGACCCGCAGGGCGCGGTGATCGCGGGCTGGCAGCGGGATGAGCGCTGTTGGGTGCCGATGCCCGGGACGACGGCCTCGGCGCCGCCGCCCAACGCCACGACCTTCGTCGCGCGGGGCGAGCTGAGCATCAGCGCTACCGGCTTCAGCCTGCTGAGCCGGCTCCAGGCGAGCACCTCGATCACCCTCTACACGGTGGGCTTCGACACCACGCCGCCCGAGCTGAAGCTGTCGATCGCGTCGGGCGCCCGGATCTCCCAGCTGCCGGCGGTGCTGGGCACGGCCGTCGACGCCGATGCCGGCGTGCGAGCCGAGACGGGGCTGGTCGTCACCCTGGATGGTCAGCCGGTGCCGGTGAGCCTCGACGTCGCTTCGGGCGAGATCCGGGTTGCGGCGGCGGACCGGGTGCTTCCGCCCGGGCTGCTGGGAGCGGTGGACCTTTCGATCACGGTCGACGACGGCTTCTGCAACCAGAGCTCGAGCACCATCAGCGTCATCCTGGATCCGAACGCGCCACCGCCGGACGACCGAAGGACCCTGTACATCCCGTCCCTGTTCCAGCGGCGCCAATAGGACGTCGGGTCACGCTCCGCGCAGGCGGGATCCCGCGTGACCGGCCGGATCGCAGGCCGAGCGCTCCCGGTAGTCAGGGAGCGCTCGGCGTCGCGCCTGTCAGGCGCGTTCGGGCAGGGTCAACGCCTGGGCTTCGGCTTCTCGGCCTGAGCGCCGCAAGACCTCGCGCAAGTCGCGGATCACATCCGCCTCGCCCTGACTCTGGCTCACGGCCTGATAGATGGCCCGCGCCTGCCGCAAATGGCTCTCGGCCGAGGCGTAGTCCCCCGTCTCCATGTCAAGGAAGCCGAGGTTGTGCAGCGCCTTGCCCTCGCCGGCGCGGTCGCCGGCCGCTCGGTAGAGCTGGAGCGCCGCCTCGAACCGGGGCGCGGCCTCGTCCAGCTGGCCCTGCATGGCGTTGAAGATGGCCAGGTTCGTGACGGTCGCGGCCTGGTTGTAGACGTCGTCCAGGCGCTCGAAGATCGCCAGGGCGCGCTCGAATCCCTGGCGGGCCGTCTCGAAGTCCTTGGCGCTCTCGGCCGTCGTGGCCAGCCCGAGCAGGGCGGTGGCGATGCTGCGCTCGTCGGCGGTGTCGCCCAGCAGGTCGAGCGCGGCTTCGAACTGCTCCATGGCTTCGTCGAAGCGCTTCTGGCGCCGCAGGGCGTTGCCCAGGTTGATCCGGGCATCGGCCCCGGCCTTGACCGCCTCGTTGGCCAGCGTCAAGGCCCGGCGCGCCTCCGTCTCGGCGCCCTGATCGTCGCCCGTCCGCAGCGCCAGCCAGGACCGCCGATAGTGCACGTAGCTCCGCGCCGCATCGTCGAGCTGCTCCGCCACGGCCCCCATCTTGTCCAGGCTCTCGCGTTGCTCCTCGCGTTGGCCGAGCATGTCGAGGGCCAGCTCGCCGCCCTGGATGCAGGCGAAGCGGCCGGCCTCGTCCTCGGCCGGCCAGAGCTCGCAGGCCTTGCGGTACTGGGCCACGGCGTCGGCGTTGGCGTAGGTGGCGCGGGCGCGCTCGGCGGCGGCGCGGTAGTGGCGCGCGGCTTCGGCGGCCCGGCCGGCCAGCTCGGCGTGGCGGGCGATCTGGGCCGCCAGCTCGGCGTAGCGCTCGCCGGCGTGGTCGATCAGCCAGTCGGCGGCCAGCGCGTGCAGCACCGGGCGCTGCCGTTTGAGCAGCGAGCCGTAGGCCGCATCGCGCAGGAGGGCGTGCTTGAAGACGTACTCGCGCTCGCCGGCGATGCTCGAGCGCTCGCGGGCCAGCACCAGGCCCTGCTCGCGCAGCGCCTCCAGCAGGCTGGCCTCGCCGCTGCCCAGCGCGGCCAGCGCGCCGGCCCAGAAGTTGCGGCCCAGGATGCTGGCGCGCTGCAGGGCCTCGCGCGCCGAGGGCGGCAGGGCGTCGAGACGGGCCTGCAGCATGCCCTGCAGGGTGGTGGGAACCCGGCCCTCCTCGACCCGGGCCAGGTCGACCCGCCAGCCCGACTCGCCGCGCTCGAGCATGCCGCGGTCCTGGAGCATGCGGGTCAGCTCCTCGACGTAGAAGGCGTTGCCCTCGCTGCGCTCGGCCACGAAGCGCACGACGTCCTCGGGCACCGACTCGTCCTCCAGGATGGCGCGGACCAGGCGCCCGACGGCGGCCGGCGTCAGGGGACGCAGGTCGAGGCGCACGTGGCCGCGCTCGCCCTCGCCCCAGAGCGGCCGGCGGGCGAAGAGGCCCGGCCGGGCGTTGGCCAGGATGAAGGCCGGCGACTCGGCCAGCGCCTCGGCCATGCGCGCCAAGGCGTCCAGCGAGCTGTCGTCGGCCCAATGCAGGTCCTCGAGCGCCAGGACCAGGGGCCGGCGCGCCGCCCAGGCCGTGACCAGGGCGGCCAGGGCGGCCAGCGCCCGCTCGGCCAGGCCGCGGGGATCCTCGCCGGCCCGGGCCTCGGGAAAGACCAGGCGGGCCAGGTCGCGCGCCGCGCGGGCGGCGTCGATGCGCGGCGCGCCGGCCAGGTCGGCCGCCACGCCCGCGGCCAGGCGCTCGCGAGCGGCATCGGTGCCCGTCTCGGCGTCGATGCCGTAGCGCACCGTCAGCAGGCTGCGGACCAGCTCGTAGGCGTCGTCGATCTGCTCGACGCAGCGCGCGCGGGCCTGGTCGGGCAGCAGGTCGGAGCCGGCCGCGTCGCGCAGAAAGGCGTCCAGGAGGCGGCTCTTGCCGACGCCGGCATCGCCGGTCAGCGTGATCCAGCCCAGGCTGCGCGACTCCACCGCGTCCTCGAAGGACGAGATCAGCCGCGCCAGCTCGCCGGCCCGGCCGACCAGGGGCGTGTCGACGCCGTGCGTGCCGCGCACGCTGACGCCGATGGCCGGCGCCGGTCCGGTGACGCGGAAGGCCGGCACCGGCTCGGCCTTGCCCTTGAGCGTGAGCGGGCCGAAGGGCTCCAGCGAGACCGCGCCGCGGACCAGCCGCGCCGTGTCCTGGCTGATGACGATCTCGCCCGGCGGCGCGGCGCCCTCCAGGCGGGCGGCCAGGTTGGCCGCGTCGCCGGTGGTGGTGTACTCGCTGAAGACGTCGCTGCCGATCTGGCCGGCCAGCACCAGGCCGCTGTTGATGCCGACCCGCACCTGGACCGCCGGCCCGCCCTGCTCGGCCGAGGTTCGGCCGTAGGCCGCCACGCCGTCGCGCAGACGGATGGCGGCGCGGATGGCGCGCAGCGGGTCGTCCTCGTGGGCCACCGGCGCGCCGAAGAAGGCCAGCATGCCGTCGCCCATCAGGCGCGCCACGTGGCCGCCGGCCTCGGCCACCGCCGCGGTCATGATGCCGATGGCCCCGTTGACGATCTCGGCCAGGTCTTCCGGATCGACCGTCTCGCCCAGCGAGGTCGAGCCGACGATGTCGGCGAAGAGGATGGTGACCAGGCGGCGCTCGGCGCTCGGCGTGGCCGGCGCCGGGCGCGCCGGGTCGGCATCGATCGGGCCCTGTCGCGTGCCCGGGACCGGCCTGGTCGAGGCGGGCGAGTCGGCCGCCCCTGCCGCGGCCGGCGCCCCGGGGTTGGCCTCCGTCGCGACCGGGCTGCCGCACTGGGCGCAGAAGCGCCCGCCCGGCACCAGCTCGGCGCCGCAGCCGGTGCAGGCGGCCGGTAGCCGCCTGCCGCAGCCGGCGCAGAAGCGGGCGCCGTCGGGGCTCTGGAACTGGCAGTCGGAGCAGGTGATCATCCGACCGTCATTCTAGGAGCGTGCCGAGCCCGGGCAAATGCACCCCGGGCTGGCGCGGTGCCGGCATCGAAGCCCCGTCGGGCTGCCCGGCCGGCCCGCATGCGGCTACAATGGCGCGCATGCTCGATATCGACTTGTGGACCGGCCTCGTGCTCGCGCCCGGCCTCGGCCTCGCGCTGACGGCCCTGCTCTGGCGGCTGCGACGCGGGCGCCAGGGCCGGCGCACGATCTACGCCATCTGGCTGGCCGTGCTGGCGGTGGTCGCTGCGCTCCTGGTGCAGCGGCTGGCGCTGCCGCTGATGCTGCGCCCGCCGGCCGAGCCGCGGGCAACCCTGTCCTGGAAGCTGGCCGAGGCCGTCTGGCGCATGCTGGCCTTCCATGCCGGCCTGCAGATGGTCGACCTGTTGATCTGGGAGGGCATCCTGGTCCGCCTCAGCGACCGGCCGGTGCCGCGCCTGCTGATCAACGTCTTCAACGTGCTGGCGCTCCTGGTGGCCGCGCTGGCCATCGCCCATTCGCCGACCGTCTTCAACCTGCCGCTCAACACCCTGTTGGTCTCCTCGACGGTGGTCTCGGCCGTGGTCGGTCTGGCCCTGCAGGACGTGCTGCGCAGCATGGTGGCCGGCATCGTGCTGCAGATCGAGAGCCCGATGTCGCTGGGCGACTGGGTCTCGGTCGGCGGCCACGAGGGACGGGTGATGCAGATGAACTGGCGCACGGTCACCCTGCGCACGCGCGAGAACCGCCACGTGGTGCTGACCAACGGCAAGGTCTCGGCCGAGGACATCATCAACTTCAGCCAGCCGATGAGCCTGCAGGGCGTCGACTGCTTCATCGGGGTGGCCTACCCGCATCCGCCCGAGCAGGTCAAGGCCGTGCTCGAGGCGGCCCTGGTCGACGCGCCCGGCCTGCGGCAGGTGCCGCCGCCGCGCATCTTCACCGTCAGCTACGACGACTTCGCGATCACCTACCGCATCCGCTTCTGGATCGCCGACTACGGCGCCCTGCGCGAGGTGCAGGACGCGGTGATGACCCGCGTCTGGTACGCGCTCAAGCGGGCCGGGATGACCATCCCCTTCCCGATCCGCGACGTGAACCTGCGCGCCGTGCCCGAGGATGCCGCCGAGCGCGAGGCCGAGGCACGACGAGCACGGGTCCTGCGCACGTTGCGGCCGTTGCCCTTCCTGGCGCCGCTGGACGATGCGCAGCTGGCGCAGGTGGCGGCCGGCGCGCGGCTGCAGCATTTCGCGGCCAGCGAATGCCTGATGCGCGAGGGCGAGGCGGGCGACTCGCTCTTCGTCCTCTGCGCCGGCGAGGCCGAGGTGCAGGTGACCGGCACCGACGGCAAACCGGTGACGGTGGCCCTGCGCCGGGCGGGCGACTTCCTGGGCGAGATGAGCCTGCTCACCGGCGCGCCGCGCAGCGCCACCGTCCGCTGCAGCAGCGAGGTCGAGGCGGCCATCGTCGACAAGGCAGCCTTCCGCAACATCCTGCTGGCCGACCCGCGGATCGCCGAGCGCCTCAGCGAGAACCTGGCCGCACGCGAGATGGAACAGGCCGATCGGGTGGCCGAGGCCGGCGCGCGGCTGCAGGTCCAGCGCCGGGTGCGCGACGAGATCCTCGGCCGGATCCGATCCTTCTTCGCCATGGGCGAGGGCGGCGCCGACATCGGCTAGGCCGGGCCCCGCCGCTCGGGCCGGGCGGGATCAGAGGGCCATCGCGCAGCCGTCGGCCCGGGGATCGCTGCCGCCCCATAGCACGCCGCTGTCCGGGTCGCGCAGGATGGCCTGGCCGCGACCGAAGATGGCCCGGCCCCAACCGCTGACCGGCGCCAGGTCGTGGCCGCGCGCGGCCAGCTCGGCCATCACCGGCACGGGGATCCCCTCCTCCAGCGCCAGGCGGCCGCCGGCCTGGCCGTCCCCGATGCAGAAGCGCGGACGGTCCAGGGCGGCTTGCGGGTCGAGCCGGTCGTCGATCAGCCCGACGGCCACCTGCAGGTGGCCCTGGGGCTGCATGAAGCCACCCATCACGCCGAAGCAGGCGAAGAGGGACGCGCCGCCGTCGCGACCCTCGCGCGTGATCAGCCCGGGGATGATGGTGTGGTAGGGCCGCTTGCCCGGCCCGAGCGCGTTGGGATGCGCCGGGTCGAGGCTGAAGCCGTGGCCGCGGTTCTGCAGGCTGAAGCCCCAGCCGGCCGGCACGATGCCGGTGCCGAAGCCCATGTAGTTGCTGTTGATGAACGAGCAGGCGTTGCCCGCGGCGTCGACCACGCTCAGGTAGACCGTGTCCGAGCCGGCCGTCGGGCGGCCGCGGCCCTGATCGAGCCGGGCCTGCTTGCGGTCGATGCGCCGGCGCCGTGCGTCGGCGTAGGCCGGCGACAGCAGCTCGGCCAGCGGCGCCGGGCTCAGGTCCGGGTCGGCCACGTACCACCGGGCGTCGGCGAAGGCCAGGCGCATGGCTTCGACCTGCAGGTGCAGGCGATCGGCGGAGCCGGGCGGCATCTCGGCCGGATCGAAGCCTTCGAGCAGGTTGAGCGCCAGGAGCGCCGCCAGGCCCTGACCGTTGGGTGGGCACTCCCAGACCCGGTGGCCGCGGTAGGTGGTGGCGATGGGCGGCACCCATTCGGCCTGCTGCGCGGCCAGGTCGGCCGGGCTCAGGCAGCCGCCGGCCTCGACCACGACGGCCGCGATGGCCTCGGCGATCGGCCCCTCGTAGAAGGCGCGTTGGCCGCCATCGGCCAGGCTGCGCAGGGTGCGCGCCAGGCCGGGGTTGCGGAAGATCTCGCCGGCTTGGGGGGCGCGGCCGTCGATCAGAAGCTCCTGGCCGTTGGGCGCGCCGGCCAGGCGCGCCGCCCCGCGATCCCAGAAGTGAGCCGTCACCGGCGTCACGGGGAAGCCCTCCTCGGCCAGCCGGATGGCCGGCGCCAGCACCCGGTCCAAGGGCAGGCGCCCGTGGCGCCCGACCAGCTCGCACCAGGCGCTGCAGGCGCCGGGCACGGTGACGGTGTGGGCGTGGTAGGCGGGCAGGCGGTCGTGAAAGCCGTCGCGGGTCAGCCGTGCCAGGTCCAGCGCGGCCGGCGACCGGCCAGAGCCGTTGAGCGCGCTCACCGTTCCGCTGTCGGCCGCGAAGTGCAGCGCGAAGGCATCGCCGCCGATGCCGGTCGAGGTGGGCTCGGTGACGTTGAGCGCGGCGGCCGTGGCCACGGCCGCGTCGGCGGCGCTGCCCCCGGCGGCCAGGATCTCGAGGCCGGCGGCCACGGCCAGCGGCTGGCTGCTGGCCACCATGCCGCGCCGGCCGAGGACGGGCGAACGGCGCGACGCGAAGTCGAGCGCCTCCGGCGAGCGGCGGTCGAGCATGGTCGGGCCTCCATGGGCTGGGCACTGGCTTCGAGGGGCCGAGGAGCATAGCCCAGATCGACGGGATCCGCGACGCCTGAGCTATCATCCGGCGGGCCGCGCCCGCCTCGGATCGTCGCCGGCCGGACCGCCGTCCGCGCGCATCGCGCCCCTCCCGCCACGTCGATCGACCTGGAGCCGAGGCATGCCCATCCCCGCCGGCGAGCTCGCCGCGCTCGTCACCGCCGTCTGCTGGTCCTTCACCGCGCTGCTCTTCAGCTATGGCGGCCGGCGGGTCGGCTCGCAGGTGGTGAACCGCAGCCGTCTGCTCTTTGCGCTCGGCCTGCTGATGGCTGCCCACCGGCTGCTCGAGGGCCGGCTGCTGCCGCTGGACGCGCCGGCCTGGCGCTGGGGTTGGCTGGGTCTGTCGGCGCTGCTGGGCCTGGTGATCGGCGATGCCGCGCTCTTTCAGGCCTATGTGCTCATCGGTCCGCGCCTGGGCATGCTGCTGATGGCCAGCGTGCCGATCTGGAGCACGCTCGCGGCCTGGCCGGCCTTCGGCGAGACCGTCTCGCCGCGCGAGGGCCTTGGGATCGGCTTGACCGTGGCCGGTCTGGCCTGGGTCCTGACCGAGCCCAAGGCCGGCCCGACGCCGAGCCCCGAGGCGCGGCGCGACCTGCTCCTCGGCATCGGCCTGGGCCTGGTCGGCGCCCTGGGTCAGGCCGGCAACCTGATCGTGGCCAAGCTGGGGATGGCGGGCGGCTTTCCGCCGATCTCGGCCACCCTCATGCGCGTGATCGTGGCGCTGGCCCTGCTCTGGGGCCTGTCGGCGCTGCGCGGCGAGATGCGGACCATCCTCGGCCGTTGGCGCGATCGGGCGGCCCTCACGGCGATCCTCGCCGGGACCTTCGTCGGGCCCTTCATCGGCGTCTGGATGTCGCTGTACGCGGTGCAGGCGGGGCGGGTCGGGATCGCGGCCACCCTGATGGCCCTGCCCCCGGTGCTCCTGATCCCGCTCGAGCGCCTGATCCATGGCTCGCGGGTCAGTCGGCGCGGCCTGGTGGGCACGCTCCTGGCCTTCGGCGGCGTGGCCTTGATCCTGTTGCCGGGCTGAGCGCGGGCGGGTCGCGTGCCGCTCGGCGGCCGTTCCCGAAGGGCCGGGCACCCGGGGAAGTTGCCGGAAGCCGGAAGGGTCCTATACTCGGCGCCGGCGAAGCGCCCGATGCCGCGCCGTCGCGTCGCTGCCGGTGACTTCGCCCTCAACGCCAGAGGCCAGGCAAGGGAGACGGGTCATGTGTGATCGACGCCTGCTCATCCTGCTCGCCGCGAGCATCGGCCTGGTCGGGTTCGTGCCGCGATGGAACCCGCCCGCGGCTTCGGCTGCGCGCATCGCCACGGGGGGCTTCGCGCGGCAAGCGCCGATGCAGGCCACGGCCGAGCCCTCGGCCGCCCCGACCGACGACGCGACGCCGGAGCCCAGCAAGACCCCCATCCCGGTGGGGGGACGCGTGGACGGCAAGAACGCCTGCTACGTCCGGCTGCCGGACCTGCCGGCCAACCACGGCCTCTACGCCGGGTTTGGCGCCTACAACTGGGAAACCGGCGTGCTGAGCTATGCCGGCGGCGCCTCGAAGCTCAACGAGACCACCACCACGGCCTATTTCGACCTCTACGCCATCCGCCTGGATGGCGAGGCGGCCGCCTGGAAGTCCATCGGCTACGCCAGCGGTGTGGGCTACACCCGCGAGTCGGGCAAGGGCTGCCGCGACATGGCCAGCGTGGCGCTCGGCCCCTCCAGCTGGCTCTCGGTCTTCGGTCGGGATGGCTGCGACAACGGTCGTTTCGACAACGGCATGTTCTCGGGCGGCGACATCAAGGAGCTGCAGCTCGGCGCCACGGCCGACCGCGCGGGCGTGCGCTGGACCGCCGGCAGCGGCGTTCGCGACCTGATCGGCGTGTTGCTCGAACAGGAGGGCAAGCTGAGGCGTGCCTTCGGCGTCTACGACGATCGGCGCAAGCGGGTCGTCTTCGGCCAGGGGACCTTCGACAACGACGTCGCGGCCGGGTCGCAGGACAAGGTCTACACCGCCCGCAAGGCGGGCAGCCAGTTCCAGCTCTCGGAGCTGCGGCCAGCCGGCCGCGCGCCCGCGCCGCGCTACGGCAGCTGCGCGGCCTATGTCGGGGATGCGTCCGCGGGTCTCGACGGCGTGCTGGTGCTGGGTGGCGAGGAGGGCGGTCTGTCGGGCAGCCTCACCTACGACGAAGTCTGGTGGCTCGACTTCTCCGGTCGGGCCGACGGCGAGTGGTTCGACATCAGCGATCGCTTCGAGAACCGGGCGGACTTCGGCCCGCGCCGGGAGGGCGCCTGCGCCTACGATCCGGAGACGCGCTTCTTCTACAGCTGGATGGGCCGGTCGAGCAAGGACATCCCCGGCGGGGCCAAGAACTCCAGCGGTGCCTGGCGGGTGAACCTGGCCGAGCTGGGCGGCAGCGCCCCGTTGACCTGGGAGCGTCTGGCCAAGGATGACCTCAAAGGCGTCCGTGGCCGCAGCCTGATCCCGAGCGTCTGGGATCCGGTCAACAAGCGCATGTTCGCGCTGGGCGGCCGCAACGGCCAGGAGGCATTCACCGAGGTCTGGGCCATCTACCCCGACGTCAGCGACGAGGCCTGCGACGCGCTGGACCCCTACGCGCCATTCCGCAGCAGCCCGCGTCCGACGCCGAGCCCCAGCCCGAGCCCCGAAGCGACCGCCAGCCCGGCGCCGAGCCTGACGCCTTCCCCCACGGCGACCGAGGCGGCGACGCCAGCGCCGACCGCCACCGCCAGCCCGAGCCCGACCGACACCGCCACGGCCCGCCCGAGCGCGACGCCGCAGACCCTGTGGCGGGCCTACCTGCCGGTGCTGCTGCCCTTGGAGGTCCTGGCGCCCTGAGCCGGCGCGCGGCCCGCTTCGCGCGACTCGGCCAGCAGCGCGAAGTCGATGAAGCCGCGCGCGACGTCGGTCGAGACCAGCCTGACCGCGACCCGATCGCCCACGTCCACCGGGCCCGCGTCCAGCAGCAACCCTTCGGCCGGCGGCTGGAGCAGGCGCACCCAGGTGCCCTTGGGCGATGCCCCGGTGACGACGGCATCGAAGCGCTCGCCCCGATGCGGCGCCAGCATCAGCGCCGCCGCCGACTTGCGCATCCGGCGCTCGACCCGGTCGGCTTCGTCTTCCTGCTCCGTGCAGTGACGCGCCAGACGGCTCAGCGTCTCGAAATCGTAGGGCGCCGGCGCGCTGGCCAGCGTGGCCTTGACCAGGCGTTGGGTCAGCAGGTCGGTGTAGCGCCGGTTGGGCGCGGTCGAGTGCGTGTAATGGCGTACCGCGAGGCCGAAGTGGCCGGATGTGTCGTCGTCGGGGCGGATGGCGATGTACTCGCCGGCGCCCAGCAGCTTGATCACGGTCAGCGAGAGGTCGGGGAAGCGTAGCGGATCGGCGGCGCGGCGCGCGTCCAGAAAGGCCGACAGCGCGCGGGCGTCCGGCGTGGACGGCAGGGTGTCGCCGAGCTCGCGCGCCAGCTCGACGATGCGGTCCCAGCGCTTGGGCTCGCGGACCACCCGGCGCAGCGAAGCCCGGCGGTTGGCGTCGAGGAAGCGCGCCGTCGCCTCGTTGGCCGCGATCATGAAGTCCTCGATCAGCTCGCGGGCGCGGTTCTTCACCTCGATCCGCAGGTCGACGAGCTGCTCGCCGAGGAAGACCGAGCGCGGCTCGATCGACTCCAGGCCGAGGGCGCCAGCCGCATGCCGGTGCCGCCGCAAACGCTCGGCGGCCGCGTCCTGCCGGCGCAGCTGCGCGTCGAGCCCGGGCACGCGCGCCATGCCCGGTGGCGCCGGTCCGAGGTCGTCGAGCCAGGCCGCCACGGCGTTGTAGGCCAGCCGGGCCTGGTTGCGCACCCAGGCGCGGTACAGGCTGGACTCGGTCACGGCGCCGTCCGGCCCCAGCTGCATGTCGATCACCAACGCCAGGCGGTCTTCGCCCTCGTCGAGCGAGCTGAGGTCGGTGCACAGGCGCTCGGGCAACATGTAGAAGATGCGCCCGGGCGTGTAGACCGCCGTGGTGTTGTGACGCGCGTGGGTGTCGATCGCCGAGCCAGCCGGCACCAGCGCGTCCACGTCGGCGATCGCGACCAGGATGCGCGTGCCGCCGTCGGCGTCCCACTCGGCCAGGGTCAGCTGGTCGAGGTCGCGCGAATCGTCGTTGTCGATCGAGCACCAGGGCCGGTCGCGCAGGTCGCGCAGCGCGTCCGGCGCGGCGCTGGCAGGTCCGGTGATGGCGTTCAGCTCCGCCAGGACCTCGACGCCGAAGTCGGCCAGGAAGCCACGGTCGAGCATGGCCTGGTGGGCCAGATCGGCCAGGATGCTGCGCTGGTTCGCCGCCAGATCGCTCATGCCGTGAGCTTAGGCCGGGGGGCGGGCATCGCCAAGCTCGAAGGGTCCGCCCGCCCGATTCGGGTGCGACCGCCCGCGGGCCGTCGATTGCCGCGTCCTGGCGAAGCCGCCGCGCCGCGGCCTCAGCGCGTGGCGGCCGCCTCGACCAGGCGCTGGCCGCCGGCGGCCCACCAGGCAGCGAAGGTGGGCGACTCGGGCAGGCTCCGCTCACGCCACATGCCGCCCACCCAGTCGCGGTAGCGGGCGGACTCGGCCGGCAACGCGCCGCCGGCCAGATGCCGCGTCACCGAGCCCGGCCCGCCGTTGTAGGCCGTCGCCGCCAGCTCGACCGAGCGCTGCCAGTCCGGGTCGGCGGCGCTGCCGAAGCTGGCCAGCTGCTGGGCCAGGTACCAGGCGCCGAAGTCGATGGCCGTCTCCGGATCGTAGAGGGCATCGGCGCCGCTCCAGTCGAGCCCGCGCGCGGCGGCGATGCCGGCCGCGGTGCTGGGCATGACCTGCATCAGCCCCAGGGCGCCGGCCGGGCTGCCGGCCCCCGGGTCGCCCCCGGACTCGACCAGCATGACGATGGCCAGCAGCTGCGGGTCGACCGCGTGCCGCGTTGCGGCCTCGTCCAGCAGACCCGACCAGCGGCTGACGGTGGCCGGCAGCCAGGCGATGCCGAGATCCTGCTCGGGGAGGCTCGACGCGGCCAGGCTCTGGCTGGCTTCGGCCGGGAGCGACGCGAGCTCCAGCTCGGCCGCCGCCAGCGGGCCGTCGGCCGCGTTGCCGACGGCCGACGCGCCCTCGATCGGGGCCAGGAGGGCCTGGCGCGGGATGCCGTCCAGGCGCAGCGGTCGCGGCTGACCGGCCGTCAGGCGCACCGCGTCGGCGGGCAGGAAGCCGTAGCGCGGCGAGCCATCCTCGGTCGGCGCCAGTACCCAGAGCGCCTCGGCCGGCGCCAGCCCGGATCGATAGCGGACGCTGCCGCCGATGGCCAGCTCGGCTTCGGCGGGCACCCGCGCCAGGGTCTCGCCGGCGCCGGGCGCCGCACGGAGCTCGGCGGCCTCCAGGCTGCGACCGCGCGCGTAGGTCACGAAGGCCAGGCCGGGCTCGCCCAGGCCGGGCCCGAGGCCAGCCGCCAGCACCGTCTCCGGGGCGCTCGGGTCGGCCAGGCCCAGCGCGAGGCGCCCCGCCGCCGCGAGGAGCAGCAGGACGAGCGCCATGCGCCCGGCGCCGCCCGGCGCCGCGGGCCGCGAAGGCGCGCCGACGGTGCCTTGCCGGCGCGCCCCCGCGGCCATCCCCGTTCGGTTCATCGATCCGTTCAGCAGTGCCATCCTGGTATCCTCCGCGCGATTCGAGCGCGCCGCTTCGACCTGAGTAGAACATCTGTTCAGTACTCTAGAACAGCTGTGCTCCGGTGTCAAGCATGAGATCGAAGCGCGTTGCGGGGGCGCTTCCAGGTCCCCGGCGCGTGGGGCGGCGGGACCGCGGGCGTCTGGGCGACCGATCTCAGCGCTTCAGCAGACGCGGTAGCCAGAGCCGGTCGACGGGCGTCTCGGTGCTCGGCTCGGTCGGCGTTCCGGTCGGCGTGGCCGATGGCTCGGTCGGCGCCGCGGTCGGCGTGCTCGGGGCAGTGGCCGTCGGCGCTCCGGTCGGCGTCGCGGTCGGCGTCTCGAGCGGCGGGGTGCCGGTCAGGCCCTCGAGCTCGAGCCCGAAGCTCGCGATCTCCCGTGGCGCGAGCGTCGCGCGCAGTTGGCCGCGAGCGACCGTGGCCGGACCGATCGGGGTCTCGATGTGGCTCAGCCGGGAGACCCCGAGCAGCGGAACTTGGCAACGAATCGGATCGGCCGCCGGCCGATCACCCAGGTTCCAGAGCCGTGCGACCAGACCCGCTTGCGGCCCGGCGTCGGCAGGCTTGAGCGCCCAGAGCAGGGTCGATGGCGTCGCCTCCGAGAGCAGCGAGAAGGGTTCCGCGGGGAGCCGGGACGCCCGGTCCGGCATGGGCTCCAGGCGACCGGCCAGAAGCGGGTTCTGGTGGGCCAGGGCGAAGCGCATCGCCGCCGCCGGGTCGAAGGTGCCCGGCCCGGTCGTCTGCAGAGCGAAGCGCTGCGTGAATCGGGTGTCGCCGCCCTGGGCCGGTAGGCCGTGGTCGCCGAAGACCACGTTGCCGCCGGCCAGAACCGAGATCTGCGGGGTCTCGGTGTCCAGGCGTTCGGCCGTGCTCCGACCCAGGCGCATGAAACAGCAGTCGGCGTTGGACAGCAGGATGCCGGCACCCGAAGGCTCGAGCAGGGCTGCCAGATGGTTGAGCGTCAGCCAGTCGTAGCGTGCGTTGTCGTCGGCATAGTGTCCGCCGTCGCGCTGCAGGCGCGCGTTCAGGACGGCGCCGAGCTCTTCGTGCCATAGGGTCGGTGCCTCGATGTCGAAGCCGAAGGCCCAGGTCTGTGGCGTGTCGAAGCCTTCTTCGATGGTATTCTCGATCTCCAACCGGGGCAGGCCACGGTGGAGCGTGATGCGGGTCTCGCGGCGCAATGGCGACGCCGACTGGGCGCGCAGGGTCAAGCTGACCGGACCGGCGGCCGCGAGCATCCAGACGCCTTCGCCCCGGCCGCCGAGGTCGTTGATGCGGCGGCCGTCGATCTCGCGCATCCATTGGCGCTCCTCGGCATCGATCAGGCTCGCGATGTGGCCATCCGCGCCGCACGCGACGAACCAGTGGGCGTTCTGCAGCGTCCCCGACCGGGCATCCAGGCGCCCTGCGTCGGTGAAGCCGGCGCCCGGTCCCGGTCGAACCTCGTAGACCCGATAGCCCAGGGCCGGGACGGCTTCGGCCAGGACCCGCAGCTGGCGAGGCGCCTCCCGCGTCCGACCGGCGATCGACTGCGAGGGCAGCTCGCGGCCGGTCGCGAGGTCGATCACGTGGCAGGTCGCCGGGTCGGCGTGGGGCAGGTCGACCACGTCGCTGCGGGCGAAGCCCAGCGGGTTGAAGACGTAGTAGCGCGGCGCCGAGGCGCCGGCCGTGGGGATGGCCGATCCGAGCCAGGCAGCGGCATCGGAACCGAGGCGGGTGACGTAGCCCTCGACGCGGTCGGCCAGGCGGCGCTGCCAGGCGATGCGCGCGTCGATCAGGCCGCTGGGTGGCCCGACCATGCCGAAGTCGTGCTCCCAGTAGAGGCCGAGGGCTACCCAAGCCTCCTCGCGCTCGGCCTCGCGGCCGGTCATGAAGCCTGGCTCGGCCAAGCTGGCCAGCGCGGCCATCGCTTCGGCGCCGCGCATGGCCTCGACCGCCCGCTTGATGCGGGCGGTCTGCTCGGCCAGCCCGGCGCAGTAGA
Organism: Caldilineae bacterium; assembly: GCA_020634625.1. GTDB lineage: Bacteria > Chloroflexota > Anaerolineae > Epilineales > Epilineaceae > JACKBJ01. The sequence goes on from JACKBJ010000003.1 coordinate 138,957, forward strand.
GGTCCCACTCGTTGCCGTGGCTGGCCCCGTGGACCGGCAGGTCGGCGCCGTAGCGGGCCTCGAAGTCCTCGAAGAAGTCCTGCTCGTTGGACACGATGACCTGCCGTTCGGCGTCCGTCTTCTCGCGCGCGGTGCGCACGAAGGCCTCCGAGCGGGTTTCCAGGTCGTCCCAGCCCTGGCCGAAGCAGCCAACGACCCGGTAGGGGTAGCGGGCCAGGAAGTCCGGGTCGCCGCTGACGTAGTCGACCACCTCGTCCGGCCGGCGCGCCTCGGCGTAGCCGCCCAGGGATTGGTTGCCGCCGGCCATGGTGTTCCACTTCATCAGCAAGCGGCGGCCGTCCGGTCCCTGCCACCAGTAGATCTCGCGCTCGCGCTCGCCGGCCCGCGGCAGGCGTGTGTCGCAGCCGCAGATGCCCTTCCAGCTGTAGCGGGCGCCGGCGCCGGCGAAGAGCGCGGCCACACCGTAGGGCAGGGTCTGGTTCTCGATCAGGTAGGCCAGCCGGAAACGCAGGCCCTGCTCGCGCTCGATGCGTCCGGGGTAGTACATGCCGCGCAGCAGGGCCTCGGCCGGCGCGCCGCCGGGGCAGATGCACAGTGCGTTCAGGGGCACGCTGACGTGGCCGCTGGCGATGCGCGCGATCAGCCGGGCGAAGGCCTCCGGAGAGCGGTGCTGCTCGTAGGTCCGCAGCCAGAGCCAGCCGTCGCAGTTCCAGCGGCTCTGCTGCTCGATCGGCAGCTCGGCGGTGGCATCGGCGAGGTCGAGGTAGTAGTCGAGGGTGTCGAGAAAGGCCTGGCGGTAGGCCTCTTCGCCGGCGCTCCAGAAGTAGTCGGTGTGATCGTCGGGTGCGATGTAGATGCGCAGGCGGTCGCGCTGTGCGGCGCCGGCCGGCTCCGCCGGACGCCTGGGCACCCGCGGCTCGCCCGGTCCGGCCGATGTTTCGGGTCCGACCCTTTCGCCCAGCCAGGGACCCAGCCAGAAGCCGGGCAGGAGCGCCGCCGCCTGGCCCAGGAGCCGGCGTCGGCTGATCGCGCCGCTCGCCCATGCGATCGGTCCCACGCGCATCCGCCGCTCGACCGCGCGTTGCGCCATGATCCGCCTCCTCGACGTAGCTCGACGCGCGCGCTCGCCGAACCGGTTTCCGGCGACCGGTCCGGCGTCGCCCACTGCGCTCAACGATATCCTAGCTGGCCGCGCCGGCCCACCCGATCGGTCCGAGATCGCCGCTGGCCAGGCGGCCCAGCCCCGACCGGCGGGAGCAACTTGCCTGCCTTCGTCGGAGTCGGGCTAAAATGACCGCCTCCAGCTCCGCGGATCCCAGGCTGCGCTTCGACTCGGATCCACGCTTCGGAAACGCCCTTGCCATGAGCCACCCCAGCCCCGTCGTTCGCGCCGAACCGCCCATCGATGGCCTCGTCTTGCACGCCTTCACCCGGGCCGAGCTGCCCGAGCGTTTCGTGGCGCCGCTGGTCGAGCTGCAGCAGACCCGGCTGCGCGAGCGCTTTCCGGAGGACCCGCTGCCGCGGACCGCGCAGATGGCGCTCGAGCTGCGGGCGCCGGCGATGGCGGCCTGGGACCCGCGCTTCGTGCTGGCCGAAGCCGGTGGCCGGCTGCTCGGCTTCGACGAGCCCGGCGTCGACTTCGAGGACAACCCGCAGCAGCTCTGGCTGGACCCCTACGTGCTCCCCGAATGGCGGCGCCGGGGCATCGGCCGGCGCCTGGTGGCCAAGGCCATCGAGGCCCTGTCCGAGCACCCGATCCGCAGCGCCGGCTTTTCGCTGGTGCCGCGCGATCCCATCGGACGCGCGCTGCAGGCGCGGGTCGAGTCGGGATGGGGCCTGGCGCCGGCCATCGTCGGTCGCAAGGGCCGGCTCTACCTGTCCCAGCTCGATCGGGAGGCCATCGCCGCCCAAACCGCCGAGCGCGAGGCGGCCCTGGCGCCCGAGCACCGGGCGCTCTTCTTCGAGCTGGACGCGCTGCCGGCGGCCGAGACGGGCTTCGACCTGGCCGACTTCTGCGACATGGTCCAGGAGATCGAGAACCTGATGCCGCTGGAGGACCTGGCGCTCGAGCCCGAGCGCTTCTCGCCCGAGCGCTTCCACGCCCTGACGGCCTACCTGCGCGGCTCGGGCCTGACGATGTGGAACTACGTCGCCGTCGAAGCCGCCACCGGCCGCAGCCTGGGCCTCACCAACATCAGCTTCGATCCGGAGGACCCGCGGCGCATCAGCCAATGGGATACGGGCGTCCGCAAGGCCGCGCAGGGCCGGGGTCTGGGCAAGACCCTCAAGCTGCTGATGCTGCGCAAGATCCTGGCCGAGCTGCCCGAGGCGAAGTTCATCCGCACCGACAACGCGGCCAGCAACGCGCCGATGCTGGCCATCAACACCGCCCTCGGCTTTCGCGAGCACCACCGCGAGCTGGGCTACCAGCTGCCGCTGGCCGATCTCTGCCGGCGGCTCGACATCGCCGCGCCGGATGCGCCGCCGGCCCCGATCGACGCGAGCGGCTGAGGCAGCGCTGCCGCGCCCGCGGCCGCCTCGACCCGGCGCTAGCCGCCGTCGAGATGCCCCGAGCGGTCGATCGCGCGCAGCACGCGCAGCCCCAGCCAGGCGCTGAGCAGGCCGCCCAGCGCGCCCGGCAGGGAGGTCGACCGCAGGAGCGGCGGCACGTCGAAGGCCAGCAGCAGGGCCGAGCCCAGGAAGAGCGAGCTGGCCACCAGGCCCAGCACCAGTCGGTTGACCGAAGGCTCGAGGCCGCGGTGGTCGAGGTGGACGTAGAACTGGCCGCCGCGCATCAGGTCGATGGCGTCGATCAGGCCGCCGGGCAGCATGTCCAGCAGGTGGTCCAGGTCGCGCCCGACCCGCTGCAGCTTGCGCAGCTGCCGCTGGGGCGAGACGCGGCGCGCCAGCAGCTTGCGGCGATAGGGCCGCATGGCCTGGATCAGGTTGAACTCGGGGTTGAGCAGCCGGCCCGAGCCCTCGAGCATGACCAGGACCTTGATCAGCAGCGCGATGTTGGCCGGCAGCACCATGTGGAAGGCGCGGATGACGTCCACCAGCTCGTTCAGCGCGCCGGACATGTCGAAGCGCTCGACCGGCTGGTTGGCGTAGTTCGACACCATCTCGTCGAGCTCCCAGGCCAGGGCGGAGCTGTCGAGGTCGTTCGGCACGTCGGCCATCTTGACCACCAGCTCGGTCATGCGCTCGGCGTCCAGCGCGATGACCGCCAGCATCAGGTCCTCGATGTCGTCGCGCGTACGCGCGTCGAGGCGGCCGACCATGCCGTAGTCCAGGAGCCCGATCGCGCCGTCGGGCAGGACCAGCAGGTTGCCGGGGTGCGGGTCGGCGTGGTAGAAGCCGTGGCCGAGGATCATCTCCATGTACATCTCGGCGCCGCGCCGGGCGACCTGGCCCAGGTCGAGGCCGGCCGCGCGCAGGCCGGCCAGATCGCTGATGCGGATGCCCTCCAGGCGCTCCATGGTCAGCACCCGGCGGGTCGAGCGCTGGCCGTCGATCCAGGGCACGCGGATGCCGGCGTCGCGCCGGAAGATGGCGGCGATGCGGCGCATGTGCGCCGCTTCGCTCGAGAGGTCGAGCTCGCGCAGGAGGGTGCGCCGGAACTCGCGGAAGACCATCATGGGCCGGTAGGCGGCGAACTCGGGCAGGCGCTCGGCCAGGCCGACCAGATCCTCCATGATGGCCAGATCGACCCGCACCCGCTCGGTCACGCCGGGGTGGCGCACCTTGACCACCACCCGCTCGCCGCCGGGCAGGGTGGCGCCGTGCACCTGGGCGATCGAGGCCGAGGCCAGGGGCCGCGCCTCGAAGCCCTCGAAGAGCGCCTCGATCGGCTGGCCGAGGTCCGATTCGATGCGGTGGCGGATGGTCTCGACCGGGTCGGCCGGAGCGTCGCTCTGCAGCCGTTCGAGCTCGGCGGCCAGGGCGGTGCCGACCAGGTCGCCCCGGGTGCTCAGGATCTGGCCGAGCTTGATGCCGCTGGTGCCGATGTCGCTGAGGGCCATGCGGATGCGGACCTCGCGCGGCAGCTGCGCGTGACGGTTGCCGGGCCCCTGCGCGTGCAGCCAGCGCCCGACCGGACCCAGCCCCAGGCGCTCGACCACGTCCTGGAAGCCGTACTCGATCAGGATGGCCAGGATCTCGCGCCAGCGATTCAGGTTCTCGTGCAGGCGCGTCAGGGCGCCGAGGTGCAGGTTGGGCATGCCGGGCGTCTCCTCACCCGGCAATGATGGGGCGGTCGGGGGTGCGAGTCAACGGCGCCGATGCGCGCAAGGCCGGCCGCGGCACCCGGCCGATGCCGGCTCCTGTCTGGCTGGCGCCGCAATCGTGGGAGGTCTATGATCGCGGATCGAGGCTGAGTCCCTGGGGCGGATCGACGGCCGTGAGACCTGTCAGCGGGAGCTGCACCGACATGAGCCGGGTTGCTGGTCTTGCATCCGACCGCGAGCGAAGGCGATTTGCGCTGACGGGCGGCCTCGCCCTGCTGATCCTGCTCGGTCTGGCGAGCCCCAGCCTGGGCCGGACCGGCTTCCCGCGGCCCCACGCCGACACGGCCGCGCCCGGCGCGACGGCTGCCGGCTGGCGTCACGTCGACGTCCAGCGGCCGAGCGGCGACACCTTTGGCGCCCTCTTGTTCTATCCGGCGCTCGAGGCCGGCCCGGACGCGGCCTTCGACGCCTCGGGCGGGCCCTACCCGGGCATCGCCTTCGGCCACGGATTCGCGCAGACGCCCGACCGCTACGACGGCACGCTGGCCTTCCTGGCCGCGCGCGGCTACCTGGTCATCGCGCCGGAGTCCTACAGCGCCGTCCTGCCGGCGCCGGACCATGCCGCCTTCGCCGAGGACCTGCGGCTGGCGCTGGACTGGCTCGAGCAGGCCGGCGCCGGCGCCCTGCCCGCGGCGCGCGACCTGGCCGGCGCGGTCGACGGCGAGGCCTTCGGGCTTTCGGGCCACTCGATGGGCGGCGGCGCGGCGATCCTGGCGGCCGCGCGCGACCCGCGCGTGCGCGCCCTGGCGCCGATGGCGCCGGCCGAGACCAGCCCCTCGGCCATCGCGGCCATGGCGGCGCTCGAGGTCCCGGCCCTGCTCCTGGCCGGCAGCGAGGACGCCATCACGCCGCTGGCCCAGCACGCCGGGCCGCTCTTCGAGGCCGGCCGCTACCCGCGCCTGCTGCCGGTGATCCGCGGCGGCTCGCACTGCGGCTTCCAGGACCGGCCCTTCCCGCTCTTCTGCGACGCGGGCAGCCTCGACCGCGAGGCCCAGCTGGCCCTGGCGCGCCGGATCCTGGGCGCCTTCTTCGACCTGCAGCTCGAGCAGGACGGGGCCGGCTGGCGCGAGGTCTGGGGCCCGGAGCTGCTCGAGGATCCGGCGCTGGAGACGCGGGTCGAAAGCGGGCTCGAGCTCTCGGTGATCATGCCCCTGGGCCAGGCCGAGCGCGATGCGCGGCCGGAGAAGCCCTCCGATGGCATCTTCCTGCGCAACGTCGGGCCGCTGGCCAGCCGCTATGCGGTGGCGGTCGACGAGGCTGGCTGGCTCTCGCGCCCCTCGGTCGACCGCACGCCGGAGCTGGCGCCGGGCGATTCCTTTGCGCTGCACCTGGAGGTCGAGCTGCCGCCGAACACGCCCGGCAGCGCCAGCGACCGGGCGCTGGTGAGCTTCCAGCCCGAGGCCCACCCCGGCGTGCGCGCCTACCTCTGGCTCAGGACCGGGTCGGGCGAGGGGGCGGGCGAACGCTACGTTCCCTGGGCAGGTCGGCACTGATCGCGGACGAGACAAGGAGGGCGGGGATGTTCGCGGGGATCGTCGGGCTCGGGCGGATCGGCGTAACCGAGGCGACGCGCGCGACGTCGGTCCCATCAGGAGGTGACGCCACATGCCAACCCGAGGACACGGATCACGAGCCGGGCTCGCGCTGACCCTGACCCTGGCCCTGCTCGGCCTGGCGATGCTCCTGCCCGCGGCCGCGCGAGGCCAGGTGCCGGCATCGCCGACGCGCACGCGCTTGGCCCTGCCCTGGCTGGCCGCCGGCGCCGAGCCCCTGCTGCGCACGCAGGCCCTCGACACGGCGGTGACGGTCACCGTGCTGGCGGCGGCGCGCTGGCAGGATGCCGGTGTCGATGTCCAGGCCGGCCGGGCGCTGACGATCGAGCAGGTCGGTGGCAGCTGGACCTACTGGCTGGGCGTGATGCCGCCGCATGGCGCCGAGGGCGGCATCGCGGTCGCCGGGTCTGCCGAGCCCCTGCCCGGCGGGCCCAAGGGCGCCTTGATCGGGGCCTTCGGCCGCGAGCCGCCCTTCGTGATCGGCAAGGGCGAGATCGAGCGGCTCAGCCCGCGGGCGGGTGGGCTCTACCTGCGCATGAACGACGCCGACGCCGCGCTCGCCGACAACCGCGGCGCGGTCACGGTCGGCTTCGTCATCGACCGCCGGACCTACACCGCGACGGTTCAGGCGGCGGACACCTGGCAGTTCTCGGGTCAGGTCGTCGAGGCGGGCAGCGCGGTGACCTTCGGCCCGGCGCGGGGCCGCTGGAACCTGTGGCACCCGCGGCTGGAGGATCACGGCCCGGAGGGCAGCCCCGAGCTGGCCGGCCCGTCCGAGCCCCTGCCCGGCCAGGCCAAGGGCAGCCTGATCGGCCGCATCGCGGGCGGCCCGCCCTTCCCGATCGGCGCCGCGCGCGAACTCCGGCCCGACCGCGAGGGCCGGCTCGAGCTGCGCATGAACGACTCGGACGGGGCGCTGCACGACAATGCCGGCCAGGTCGAGGTGCGAATCGCCCGCTGAGGCGCCGAGGTACCGAGTCGCGTTCCGCCACGGCCTGCGGACTCACCCCAGCGCCTCGGACCCGGCCCGGCCCGACTGCCACTCCGAATGCCGACCCGGGCTCGGCAGCCGGGTGCTTGACCGGACGCGAAGCGCCTGCCTATCATGCCGTCGGGCGGACGGCCCGCGATAGGATGGCGACACGGATGTCTGCGACCGCAGCGTTGCGACTCTTCGGCAGCCCGACGATCGAGGTCGGCGGGCGCCCCCGTGCGGTGCATCGCAAGCCCCTGGCGCTGCTGGCCTACCTCTGCGTGACCGAGGAGCGGGCCGCGCGCGAGACGCTCGCGCAGCTGCTCTGGCCGCAGGCCGCGGGCGATCGGGCGGGCGCGAACCTGCGCAAGGCGATCTGGGCCATCCGGGAGACCTTGTCCCCGGACCTGCTCGACCTGTCGTCCCCGCAGGACCTGCGGATCGGCGTCGGCCTGCGCAGCGACGTGGCGCGCTTCACCGCCTTGAGGGCGGGCATCCTGGGGCACGGCCATCCGCCGGCGGAGGTCTGCACGGCCTGCGTCGCGCCGCTGCAGGAAGCGACGCGCCTGGCCCACGAGGACTTCATGGTCGGCTTCAGCCTGCCCGACAGCGCCGACTTCGACGACTGGCAGGTGATGCATGCCGAGCGCCTGCGCCACGAACAGGCCGATCTGCTCGACCGCCTGGCGGCATGTCACCGGGCCTCCGGCGATCTGATGGCGGCGCGCGAGGTGGCCGAGCGTCGGCTGGCGATGGATCCCTTGCACGAGGGCGCCTGCCGGCAGATGATGAGCCTGCTGGTCTGGACCGGCGACCGCGCGGCGGCGCTGCGGCATTTCGCCGAGCTCGAGGCCGCGCTACGGCGGGACCTGGGCGTCGAGCCCAGCGCCGAGATCCTGGCGCTTCGGGACGCGATCCGGGAGAGCCGCCTGCTGCCGCCGCCGGATCGATTCGCGCCCGAGCCCGGAGCCGGGCCGGCGACACGCTTGCCCACGCTGCCCGTCGCCGGAACGCGCTCGGAGCCGGGCCCGGCCTCGATCGGAGGGGCGCGATCGCGCAGCGCCCTGTTGGAACGCATCGACGTCGTCGAGGCGGCGCGGGACGAGGAACCGACGCCGCTCGCGCGTCGGGGCCTGCCGCGGTCGATGGCGCGGCTCCTGGCGGCCGTGCTCGACCCCGGCTTGCGGGTGCGGCTGGAGGCCGCCGAGGCCGCCGCCATCGCCGGTCACGACCCGATCGATCTGTTGACCTACCGCCTGGGGCGGATCGCGGCCTGGTCGCGGCCCGACCAGCGCCTCGACGAGCGCTTCGTATCGCTCAGCCTGTGGATGGACCAGGGCGCGGAGGCCCGCGGCGGACGTTGGCAAGCCGAGGCGGAGGCGGAGCCGCCGGGCATGCGCGAGACCGCGCCGCGCCGCATGCGCTACCGCGACCTGACGGCGCTCATCGAGGCCCGACCGGATCCCGTCCTGGTGCTGCTCGGGCGTCCGGGCGCGGGCAAGAGCACGCTGCTCCGACGCCTCGAGCTCGACCTGGCGGCGGCCGGCATCCGCGGCGACGATGCGCGGGTCGGATTCTACGTCTCGCTGGCCGGCTATCGGGCGGCGCCGGGCGAGCCGCTGGAGGAGCCCCTGGCCTGGCTGGCCGCGAGCTGGGGCCGGCGCTTTCCGCAGCTGCCGGCGCTGGAGACCTTGCTGGACGAGGGTCGGTTGCTCTTGCTGCTCGACGGGCTCAACGAGATGCCGCACGAGGACGCCGCCACCTTCCACGAGCGGGTCGATCGTTGGCGGCGCTTCCTCGTGGAACAGCTGCGCCACCGCCCGGGCGTCCGCGCCATCTTCGCCTGCCGCAGCCTGGACTACAGCGCGCCGCTCTCCTCGCCCGAGCTGCGGGTGCCCCAGGTGCGGGTCGAGCCCCTGGACGACGACCAGGTGCGCGCCTTCCTGCATGCCTATCGGCCCGAACGGGCCGAGGCGCTCTGGTCGGCGCTGGTCGACACGCGGCGCGTGGACCTGTTCCGGGTGCCCTACCTGCTGCGCCTGCTGCTCGAGCTGGACGATGACGGGCTGCCCCGGACCGATGCCGCGGCGCTCTTCACGGGCATCGTGCGCCGCGCCCTGCGGCGCGAGCTGGAGCGCGGCGACCCCGAGCTGCGGCCCGGCCGGCTGCTGAGCGAGCGCGACTGCCGGCGGCTGACGCTCGACGCCTGGTCGGGCGATCACGCCCTGCCGGACGAGGCGGCGCTGATCCCCGGCCTGGAGCGCCTGGCCTTCGAGATGCAGTCCAGCCGTCCGGCCGGGCAAGGCGCGCAGGTGCGTCTCGGCTACCCGCAGGCAGCCGAGCTGATCGACGATCGGGACGCGGAGTCGGTGCTGCGCGCCGGCCTGGCCCTCGGCCTGCTCGACGAGGACCTCGCCGCTGCCGAGCTGGGCTTTGCGCATCAGCTGCTGCAGGAGTACTTCGCGGCACGCCGGCTCGCGCGCCGCCCGCAACCCGAGCTGGCGCGCCGGGCCTGGCGCGCGGACGCGGTCGAGCCGTCGCTCGCCCGCGTGTTGGCGGAGCTGCAACCCTCCGAGCGGCTGCCGGCCCTGCCGGCCAGCGGCTGGGAGGAGACGATGGTCCTGGCGGCGGTGATGAGCCAGGCGCCGGAGGCCTTCCTGGAGCAGCTGGCGCAGGCGAACCTCGGCCTGGCCGCCCGGGCGGCCAGGGCCCTCGACCAAGGCTGCCCCGAGGCTTCGCGCCAGGCATTGCGCGCCCTGCTCGGGATGCGCGCGCGCGACCCGTCGGCCGACCTCCGCGCGCGCATCGAGGCCGGTCTGTGCCTGGGCGAGCTGGGCGGCCCCGAGCTGGTGTCGGGCAGAGGCCCGGACGGCGCCTTCCTCCTGCCGTCGCTGGTGCGCATCCCGGCGGGCGACTACCCGATCGGCAGCCGCGAGCCGCTGGACTACCTCGGCCGCCGGCTCGACCACCAGACGCCGCGGCACGCCCTTCGGCTCGCGGCGTTCGACATCGGCCGCCATCCCGTCACCAACGCCGAGTGGGCCTGTTTCATGGCCGGCGGCGGCTACGAGGACGAGGCCTGGTGGGACGACGCCGCCGGGCGGCGCTGGCGCCGCGGCGAGGGCACGGCCGAGGGCCAGCGCGCGGCGGTGCGCTACTGGTGGCGCCGGTTCCAGGCCGATCCGAGCATCGTGGAAGGGCAGCGGGAGTCGGGTGAGTTCGACGCGCGGAAGTACCGGCTCTGGCGGCAGCGCCTGGCGATGGACGGCGCGCAGCTCGAGGCGCACCTCTGCGAGATCTATCCCGACCAGCGCTTCACCGAGCCGCAGCTCTGGCGCGACGCGGACTTCAACAACCCGGCGCAGCCGGTGGTCGGCGTCTGCTGGCTCGAGGCGCGGGCCTACTGCCGCTGGCTCGCGGCGCAGTCCGGGCTGCCGATCCGCCTGCCCAGCGAGGTGGAATGGGAGGCCGCGGCGCGCGGCGCCCAGGGCCGACGCTTTGCCGGCGCGGAGCGCTTCACGGCGCAGGTCGGCAACACGATGGAGCTCCAGATCCGCGGCACGACGCCGGTCGGCGTCTTTCCGGACGGCGACACGCCGGAGGGGGTCTGCGACCTGGTCGGCAACACCTGGGACTGGACCGCCAGCGCCTGGGGGCCGGAGGTGATGGAGCCGGCCTATCGCTACCCCTACCAGGCGGCGGACGGTCGTGAGGCGACCGACCTCTCGGTGGACGTCTACCGCGTCGTGCGGGGCGGCGCCTGGTTCAACGGGCGCGTCAGCGTGCGATCGGACTATCGGGGGCGGGACCATGCCTTCGACCGGACGAGCCAGCATGGGCTGCGCGTCGCGGCGTCCGCCGGTCCCTGAGGGCCGGCGGCGAGCGAAAGCCGCGGCGGCATCCGGCGCTCGATCGGATACGCAGGGAACGGTTCGGGAACGGCCGATGCCTACGCTTGGCGAAACGGGTTCGTCCAGCCCACCCGGTCGACCCGCGCGATGCGTCTGCAGCTGCGCTTCGCCTGCGACCGGCCCCGTGGCCCAGCTCCTAGGAGATCAACGATGAAGGGTCGACCCCAACGGCGAGGATCCGACGATGCCGCGTACCGGAAGCACGCAAGCCAGGTCGTCGTCGGCCAGGCACGCCGCCCTCAGCGCACCGTCGCTCCGAGCCGGAGCGACGATGCGCGATGTACCGCTCGGCGGCCTGGGGGTCTCGCACGCGTGCTCGGGGTCCTCCTGGCCGGGGTCTTCGCGAGCGCCGCGGCCCTTCCCGACGCCAGCATGGCGGCACCGCGGGCGGCGGACGCGCCGGCCGGCCCGGCGCAGTCCGCCTGCGGCGCAACCCTCCGGGCCGAGCTGACGGGCGACCGGCTGCGGATCCTCGGCAGCGATGCCGTCGACGAGGTTCGACTGCGCTACGACGCGGCGAGCCAGGCCTTCGAGGTCTTCGTGCCCCCCGCGGCGGGCCTGCCGACATGGCGACTGGACGCCTCGGGCGTGCTGCACATCGAGGCGCAGCTCTGCGATGGCGACGACCTGCTCGTCCTCGACGACTCCGGCGGGAGCCGGCTGGCCGACCGGTGGGCGATCGAGGTCGACGCCGGAGCGGGCAACGATGTCGTCTTCGGCGGGCTCGACCTGGGCAGCGTGGCCCTGCCGGACGCGCTCCAGATGATCGCGACGCTTCGCACGGCGGGCGACCTGGTCCAGGCGACCCTGGGGCTGCTCGACGCCTCGCCCGGCGACTGCGAGACGGCGCCCTGCCTGGCTGCCGCGGCGGCGGACCTGGCCCGCGCCGCGGGCGAGGAGCTTGCCCTGCCGGCGGCACACTACCTGCGCGACGTCGAGCCGCAGCTCGTTCAGCCGTCCGCGGCCACAGTGCGCGAGGCGCAGGCGCGGATCGGCGACGTCGTCACGACCACCATCTCCCGGACGGCGTCCGCCTATGCCGTCGAACGTGAGGTCCTGCCGCAAGCCGTCGACCTGGCGGTCGACGAGGTCGAGCTGCTGCTGCCCACCGCCGCGCAGCTGCTCACGGACACGATCGACCTGCAGGCGCACGCGGCCAGCCTCGGCCTCGAGGTCCAGAGCCGGGACCCGGTGCGGGTCTTCACCTCGACCATCGCGAGCCATGTCGCGTCGATCACGACCCTGTCCCAGCTCTGCGAGGAGGAGCCCGATCCGGACCCGGAGGCCAATCCCCCGGGCGAGGACGACCAGGATCCCTCCGGGCTGCCGCCGGCCTGCGCCGAGCTCGAACGGCGGATCGAAGCCCTCGAGGCCGCCACCGACCTGGTGGGCGAGGACGAATCGCCCGACTCCGGCGCGGCGCGGCTCGAGGCCGAAGGCGATGCCTTCGCGCAGCGCGGCGACGCGCTCGAGATGGCCGGCGAAGCCTTTGGCGACGACGAAGCGCCGAACACCAATTCCCGGGCCGCCCAGCTCGCGGTGCGGGGCGAGGCCATCGTCGCGGATGCCGAGGTCTTCGCCGCCGAGGCCGAGTTGATGGCGGCGGATTGGGAGGCTTGGGTCGAAGCTCGGGCGTCGAGCCTGGAGACGGCGGGCAAGGCCATGCATGCGCGCGGCCAGGCCGAGCTGGGCGGCGGGGGGGATGCCCTGCGCGGGCAAGCCGAAGCCGAGGTCGAGGCGGCGGCCGAGCGCCTGCGGGCACGCGCCGAGAGCATCCAGGTCGAGCTGCAGGCCCTGATGGCCGCCGCCGGCCCGCTCCTGGGCGGCAGCGGCGGGCTGCGGCTCGACGGCCAGCTCGCGACCAGCTGCAGCGTCACGCCGGCCAACAGCTTCACCGGAAGCGCGGGCGACGACACCCTCCTCGGCACCGCCGACAGCGACCTGCTCGACGGCGGCGACGGCCGGGATCTGCTGGTCGGCTTCGAGGGGGATGACCGGATTCTGGGTGGCGCGGGTCAGGACCTGGCCTTCGGCGGCGGCGGTGGTGACGCGATCGAGGCGGGTGCCGACGTCGATCTCCTGGTCGGCCAGGACGGCGCCGACTGCCTCTACGGCGGCGGCGGTCAGACGCTGTCCACGAGCACGCTGAGCGTCGCGATGGGCGACATCTTCGTCGGGGGTCCCGACGACGACCTCATCGCCAACGGCGACGGGGCGGACGACGATCCGGCGGAGTTCGACCTGGCTTGGGGTGGTTCCGGTGCCGATGAGATCCGTCTGGGCCATGGGGGTGAGCTCGAGATCGGCAACGTCGCGTTCCAGCTGGGCAACCTCGCCTTCGGCGGTGACGGCGCGGATCGCATCGAGACGGCCGACGGCTTCGACCTCGTCTTCGGCGAGGCCGACGACGACACGATCCAGACCGGTCGCGGCACGGCCTTCGAGATGACCGGGAGCGGTGGCTCGGGCTTTCGGCTGGCGCTGGGCGACCTGATCTTCGGCGGCGCCGGCGACGACAGCATCGACAGCGACGACCCGGCCGCCGACCGCGACGACGACGATGTCGACCTGATCTTCGCCATGGACGGCGCCGACACGATCCGGGCCTACGGCGGGGGCCGGCTGAGCATCGGCGACCTCGCGCAGCCCAGCTTCGAGATCCGGTTGGGCAACCTGATCTTCGGCGGCGCGGGCGAGGACGACATCCGGGCGCTCGACGGGGTCGACGTCGTCTTCGCCGGCGCCGACGACGACACGGTGACCACCGGCCAGGGCGACGCCCTCGACATCGCGGGCAGCGGCGGCGACTCGCGCTTCCGACTCGCCCTCGGCGACCTGATCTTCGGCGAAGCGGGCGCCGATACGCTGCAGGGCGACGACCCGGCCGCCGACCGCGACGATGACGACATCGACGTGATCTTCGCCGGGCCGGACGCCGACACGGTGCGCGGCTACGGTGGCGGCATGCTGAGCATCGGCGACGCCTCGGACCCCAGCGTCGAGCTGCGGCTGGGCAACCTGGTGTTCGGCGGCACCGGCGCGGATGACGTGGTCACCCTGGACGGGATCGACCTGGTCTTCGGCGAGGAGGACGGCGACCGGGTTCAGGCGGGCCGCGGCGACCGGCTCGTGATCGACGACGACTTCGAGATCGACCTGGGCGACCTGATCTTCGGCCAGGAGGGCGACGACCGCCTGCACGGCGACGCCTCGAGCCCGCCCACGGGCGGCGGCTCGGATGGCATCGACGTGATCTTCGGCGGCCCGGACGACGACGCGATCTACAGCGGGACCGGCGGCGACATCGAGGTTCCGAGCGCCGACATCTGCGTGCGCTTCGGGAACCTGCTCTTCGGCGGTCCGGGCGACGACCTCCTGCGGGGCGACTACGAGGCCTGGGATCCCGCCAACCCGCGGGGCGGCATCGACCTGGCGTTCGGCGCCGACGGCGACGACACCCTGCAGGGTGCCGGCGGATCGGTGCTCTTCTTCGGCGACCTGTCGTCGCTTCAGGTCGTCGTGATCTGGTTCGGCAACCTGCTCTTCGGCGGCCGCGGCGACGACCGGATCGAAGGTGGCGACCGGGGCGACCTGTCGACCTGCGCGCTGTCGAAGATCAGCGACTGGGCCGACGCCAACCTCGGCGGCCTGGCCGACCTCGGCGGCGCCGCCGACCTGATCTTCGCCGGGCCCGGTGCCGACACCGTCGAGGCCTACGACGGCATCGACCTCGTCTTCGGCGGGTTCGGCGACGACGCCCTGCATGCCGACGACGGCGGGATGATCATCGTGCCGATCGAGGGGATCCCGACCCCGATCCACTTCGGGAACCTGATGTTCGGCGCGATGGGCGAGGACAGGATCACGAGCAAGGGGCGTACGGCGGGCTTCGTCGTCGGCCAGCTCGAGATCGACCTGCTCTTCGGTGGCCCCTGCGCCGACGACATCGACGCCGGCGACGCCTTCAACCTGGCCTTCGGCGGCCGGGCGGACGACGTGGTCAGGGCCGGGGACGGCTTCAACCTGCTCTTCGGCAACGCGGAGGACGATGCCGTCACCGCCGGCGACGGCCTGACCCTGGCCTTCGGCAACGCCGGGGACGATGTCGTCGCCGGCGGCACGGACGCCGACGGCGTGTTCCTGCTCTTCGGGAACGCCGGCGACGACCGGATCGTCTCCGGCGACGGCCTGACGCTGGCCTTCGGCAACCGGGGCGACGACGGCATCCAGGGCGGGGACGGCGTCGGCCTGCTCTTCGGGAACGCCGGCCGCGACGAGGTCGTCGGCGGCACGGGCCTGACGCTGGCCTTCGGCAACCGCGGGTCGGACCGGGTTCGGGCCGGCGACGGTGCGGCCCTGCTCTTCGGCAACCGGGACGACGACGCGGTCGACTGCGGCGCCGGGCTCTGCGTCGCCTTCGGCAACGCCGGCCACGACCTCGTCGGCGCCGGGGCCGGGCTCGGCGCGCTCTTCGGCAATGCCGGCGAGGATCGGCTCACGGCCGGGTCGGGCCTCGGCGTGGCCTTCGGCAACACCGGCGCCGACATCCTCTCGGCCGGCGGTGGGGCGCTGCTGGCTTTCGGCGGCCCGGACGACGACGTGCTCCTGGGCGGATCCCTGTTCGACATCGGCTTCGGCAACGCCGGCGCCGACCACTACGTCGGCGGCAGCGGCAAGAGCATCTTCTTCGGCAACAGCGGCCCGGACACCGCCCGTGGCGGCGGTGGCGACCTGCTCTTCGGCAACCGCGACAACGACGTCCTGCTAGCCGGCAGCCAGGCCGACGTCGTCTTCGGCAACCGAGGCAACGACATCCTCGGGAGCAACGACGGCGCCGACCTCGTCTTCGGGAACCGCGGCAACGACGCGGTGCGCGCCGCCGACGGCGCCGGCTGCGACCTGCTCTTCGGCAACCGCGGCGACGATGTGCTCGATCGCTGCCAGGACTGCGACAAGCGCCTCGGCGGCCGCGGCAAGGACAGCAAGTCGGCCGGCTGCCTGGCGGTGGACCCGGGCGCGCTGGCCCGGGGCGAGGTCCGCGGGCGGGTCACCATCGACCTGGACGGCGATGCGACGGGCGACATCGGCCAGGCAGGGGTGACGGTCATGGCCGGGTCCTCGAGCGCGGTGACGGATGCCGACGGCTGGTACCGCATCGCGGGCCTCGCGCAGGGGGCGACCCAGGTCGGCGAGCAGGTGCCCGCCGGCTACGTGCAGATCTCGACGCCGACGGCGCATGCCATCAGCGTCGGCAGCCCGGGCATCGACCTCTTCCTGCAGCGTGACTTCGTGAACCGCCCCCGCTGCGCCGTGTCGGCCGACGGCTGGGGCTGCGTGTCCGGGGGCTGCGCCCGCGGCGCCGCCGGCGTGGCGTCGGCCTGCCAACCGGTCGCGGTGCGCCCGGTGCGGCGCTGCGCCTCGACCGGCGAGCGCTGCTCGGAGGCCTCGGACTGCCCCTGCCAGGACTGCGAGGACTCCTGGGAGGTGGTGACCTGCGACTGCCTGCCGCCCGAGACGGGTTGCCGGCTCGAGATCGACCCCGTCAGCGGGCCGCGCTGCGTCGGCCGCTGCGCCTCGCCGTCCGGCGCCGGCTGCCAGCTGATCCGGGATGGCGGGGTCTTCCGCTGCGGCTGCGGCAGCCCCGGCCGCGTGTTCCTGCCGATCCTGTTGGCCAAGGCCAGTCCGGGCGAGGCGGGATCGCCCATCGACCCGACCGTGACCTCGGCGCCGACGGTGACGGCCACCGTGACGCCGACCCCGCGCTCCACCTGGACGCCGCGGTCCACCGCCACGGGCACGCCGGCGCCGCTGGGTGGGCCCCTGGCGCGGCACCGCCGGCGCGCGGCGCGGGCGCAGGCCGCTGGCGCGCCTTCCGGGCCCTTCGGACCCCTGGCGCCGGCCCAGACCGCCGTCCGGCTCGACGGCAGCTGGACCGTGCTCGACGAGCTCATGATCGAAGGCGCGTTCTTCGCGCCGCTCTACGACTACACGTCGAACCTGCCGGTTCGGATCGATCTGACCGACCTGTTCGTGGTCTCGGACGGCAGCGAGGTCTACCTTGACGGCCAGCCGATCGGTACGACGCCGGCCACGGCCGACTGGCCCGCCCTCGGCTCCGACCCGCAGGCGCCGCCCTACACCGCGGACCCGGCGGTGGCCTGGCAGGAGCCGGCCTTCGGCAAGGCCTCCTTCGCGCTGCCGGCGGGCACGCACCGGCTCACCTTCCGCAACCTGCACATCCCGGCTCGAAGCGCCGGTGGCGCGCCCCATCCCGACGGCACGCTCGCCTTCCGGCTGGTCCTGACCGAGGACCCCGGCGTCACGCCCGAGCCGGGCTGCGCGCCGCGGCCGGCCGGCATGGTCGCCTGGTGGCCGCTCGACGAGCTGGCCGGCGCGCAGGCCATCGACGTGATCGGTGGCCACACCGGCACCGCCGAGGGAGCGGCGGTGCCGATGAATCCGGCCAAGGTGCTGGCCGGGCGCTTCTTCGACGGCGGCGTGGTGCGGGTCGCGGACGCGCCCGGGCTGGACGGCGGCGCGGCCGGGCTGGCGGTCGATGCCTGGGTCCGGCCGGCGACCCTGGAGGGCCGGCGGCCGATCGTGGCCAAGCGCCACGCGCCGACCGACCGGCCGCTGGGCTGGTCGCTGGACCTGGTCGACGGGCGGCCGAGCTTCCGCTGGGACGGCCCCGGCGGCAGCATCGAGGCCACCGCGCCGGTGACGGCCAGCGTCGGCGCCTGGCACCTGCTCGGGCTGAGCCTGGCGCCCGGAGCGCCCGACGGCGGCCAGCTCTTCCTCGACGGCGAGCTGGTCCACCGCTTCGACACGAGCGCGCTGACGATGCCGCTGGACACCGGGGCGACGCTCTGGATCGGCTTCGAGCCGGCCCTCGGCCGCGGTCAGCTCGAGCACGGCTTCCTCGGCGCCATCGACGAGGTGGAGCTCTTCGACCGCCCGCTGGCGCTGGAGGCGCTGCGGGCCATCTTCGCGGCCGATCGGCTCGGCAAGTGCGACAAGCCGGCGCCGCCGACGCCGGGGCCGACGGCCGTTCCCACCCGCGCGACGCCGGTGCCGACGGTGCCGCCGGCGCCACTCGGGGCGGATCAGTCGGGTCTGACAAGTGGTTCGGGTCGCGTGGGTCTCGAAACATCAGCGGCGAAGCGGCGAGCGGGCGGAAGTCCGTTGCCATACGCTCTGGAGGATCGAGGTGCCAGCCTCCCCGGAGCACTCGAAACCATTCGTCGCTCCGATCGACGTCCTCGCGGCCGTCGTGGGGATCGTAGGGGTAGGCGAACTCCGCTGGTCGCAGGTCAGGTGTCCGCGAGCCCTGCCGCCGCGGGTTAAGCTGGATGCACGAGGAGCTTCGCGATGCGCCGCGCTGTTCGAGTCAGCCTTGCCTCGACGCCGATCCTGCTGCTGGCCCTGGTCGCCGGCCCGACCCTTGCCGCGCCGAGGCCAGGAGCGCCGCCGACGGACCCGAACGCCAAGCTGGATGCCCGAGTGACGGACTGCCCGAGCGACTGCGCCTTCTCGGCGGGCGCGTCGGCCCATCCGGTCGTCCTGTTGAGCGGCGAGGACACGACCGTGACCTTGCGCTTGAAAGCGAGCTGCGGCGGCTACGCGATCCCCCGCCACATCGTCCTGGCCGTCGACGGTTCGAACCGAATCGATCGGCGCGAGCTGGTGGAGCTCCAGTCCGGGCTGCGCAAGCTCGTCGACCAGCTCGATCTGCCCCACAATCCCTCGACGCGGGTCGCCTTGGTGGACATGGCGGATGGGCCCCGCACCCTGCTGCACCTGGTCAACGACGGGCCGCGGCTGAAGCAGCGGATCGGCAGGCTCGAAGCCGAAGGCGAACCGGACGCGGCCGCGCTGCTCGACGAAGCGCACCGGGTCTTTCGCCAAGCCCGGGGCTCCGGCTGCGACCAGCAGCCGGTGATCGACGAGATCGTCATTCTCCTGTCGGCCGCGATCGATTCGGGCGACTGCGAGCCGGCCCTACGAGCCGCTCGACCGCTCAAGGGCGATGGCATCCTGATGCTCGTCGTCAACGCGGAAGCGCGGAGTCGCGACGACCGTTGCCTGCGCCAGGTCGCCTCCTCCGCTCGCTATTACTCCCTCTTCGGTGGCCTCGCCGGTGCGATCACCACGCTGGAACGCATTCGAGATGGGGATGGTCTTCGCGTGATGCCGCGCCAGCTGACCGTGGTGGAGACCCTGGGGCCCGGCCTCGACTTCCTGCCGAGCCCGGATGCCTTCGGCCTCGCGCCCGAGTTCGACGCCAAGACCCGCAGCCTGACTTGGAAGCGGGACTTCGTGCCCAGGGATGGCATCACCTTGAGCTACCGGGTCCGGCCCAGCCCGGCCGGCCTGCGAGCGCTGGGCGAGGGTGCGCGCGTCACCTGGCGCGACACCCTGAATCGCGTTGGCGCGATCCGCCTGGAGCGCCCTTGGGCACAGGTCTTCGAACCGGCACCGCAGCGGCCTTGAATCCAAGAAGGGACCGGCAGCCGGTCGCGCCGGTGAACCCGACGCGCGGCCTGGCCCTCCAAGGTTACTCGCCCCGCGACCGGATCGCACAGGTCGGGTGCTCGCGCCGGCAGGATCGTGTTGACGCTCCCCGGTCGGGGGCATAGACTCTGCGCGCCGCGATCGAGCCGGCCGTCCCGGGGCGCCGCCACGAGCCGCTTTCCCAACCCCCCGCCCCGCGCCGCCCGTCCCGATGTCGTTGCACCGAAGGCATCCAACCGGGCGTGCGCCAGACGCCGCGCCCGGCCTCGAGGTTCAAGCATGCGCCGGGACAAGATCCTCGTCGTCGAAGACGACCCCGCGGTCGCGCGATCGCTCTGCCTGGCCCTCGAGCGCGAGGGCTACGCGGTCGCTCAGGCGGCCACCTGCGCCGAGGCCCTGCGGTTGACGGACGAGGATCCGCCGCAGCTCCTGCTGCTCGACCTGCGGCTGCCGGACGGCAGCGGCCTGGATGTCTGCCGCCGGCTGCGCGCCGAGGGCCATCGCCTGCCGATCATCATGCTCACCGCGCGGGACGAGGAGAGCGACAAGGTGGTCGGCCTCGAGCTGGGCGCCGACGACTACGTGGTCAAGCCCTACGGGCTGCGCGAGCTGCTGTCGCGGATCCGCTCGCTGCTCCGGCGCGCCTACGGCGAGCTGGCCGCGCCGGCCGATGCCGCCAGCAGCCTGCGCTTCGGCCCGATCGAGATCGACCAGCAGCGGCTCCTGGTGCGCCGCGGCGGCCGGCCGGTCGACCTGACGCCGATCGAGTTTCGCCTGCTGCGCCATCTGGCCGCCCACCCCGACCGTCCCTTCACGCGCGACGCGCTGATCGAGGCCATCTGGGGCTACGCGGGCGAGGTGGGCAACCCGCGGACGGTGGACGTGCACATGCGCCACCTGCGCGAGAAGCTCGAGGAGACGCCCTCGGAACCGCGCTGGCTGGTCACCCAGCGCGGCGTCGGCTACATGCTTCGGTCGAGCGCCGGCTGAGGCCGGCGCGGGCCGGCTGCGCCCCGGGACGCGCGCAGGCCCGGTCCCGGCCCGGCCCCGGCCGCGATGGCCCCCCGGCCGGAACGCCCCCGCCGATCGCCCCAGCGCCTGGTCGACCGATTGTTGCGATCCCCTAACCCGAGCCCAACGGCCGCGCAACCGGCCGGACCTATGCTTGGAGCGTCGACCGATTCCCCTTCGTTGAACGCAGTCCACATAGGAGAAACTCCATGCAGACCATCCTCAAGCTCTTCGCGGCCATCGGCGGCCTGGCCAGCCTGGCCCTGGTGCTCGCCCTGGCCGGCCTGGCGCGCGGCGATCTGACGGCAGGCCTCGACAGCCCGGTTCGCGGGGCGTCGCTGGCCCAGGACCAGCCCGCGGGCGAGGCCGCGCCGGCCGCGCCGGCCGCGCCGGCCGAGCCGCTCACGCATGCCCTGCGCTGGGTTCACGCCTTCGGGGCACCGCATCGGGTCGAGGCCGTCGCGGGCCTGCCCGGCGACGCCCTGACGCTGGCCTTCGCGGCCGGCCCCCTGGTCGAGGGACCCGGCATCGTCGTCTCCAACCTGGTCGAGGGCAGCCCGGCCGAGCAGGCCGGCCTGCGCCGAGGCGACATCCTGCTCTCGATCGACGGCCAGCCCGTCGATGCTTTCGGCGCGCTGTGGACGGCGCTCGAGGACAAGGCCGCGGGCGACTCGGTCACGCTCGAGTATCAGCGCGGCGACGCCGTCCTCAGCGGCAGCGCCCGGCTCGAGGCCTCGGGCGAGGCGGAGCGCGCCGGGCTGGGCATCGTGCCCTGCGGCGGCTTGGGCCTGCTGCCGGATGCCGCGCTGGCGCAGGTGATCCAGCTGGACGGCTCGGGCCTTCTGGACGGCGAGAGCCGGATCGTCGACGTGGTCGAAGGCGGCGCGGCCGCCGCGGCCGGCCTCCGGGCCGGCGACCGGATCCTCGCGATCGACGGCGTCGCGCTGGACCCGGGCGAGGACCTGGCCGAGCGGCTGGCCGACTTCGCGCCGGGCGACCGGCTGAGCCTGAGCATCGAGCGACCCGGCGAGGACGACGCGGAGCCCCGCACGCTCGAGGTGACGTTGGTGCTGGGCGCGCACCCGGAGGATCCCCAGCGGGCCTTCCTCGGCATCCACTACGCGTCGAGCCTGACCATCGAGACGCAGGCGGGCCCGCACTTCGGTTGGCGGCACGGCCCCGACCGGTCCGGCGGCGTCTTCGAGCGCTTCTTCCACCGCGAGGCCGAGGGCGACGCCGACGGCGGGGCGGCGCCCGACGCGGATGGGGATGCGGATGCGGAGCCCGACGCGTCGGTCCCCGCCGCGCCCGCCGCGCCCGCCGCCGAGCCGGCGGGCAGGACGCGCTGAGCCGGGCGACGATGCCCGGACGCCGGAACCTTGAACGTCGACCTTGAAGCAGCGCTCGCAGCCTGCGATCCGAGACGGAATCCATGGACGAGCGCGGCGGCGGAGCGGCCACTTCCGGCCCTCCGCCGTCGCGCGTGAGCATCAGCGAGGCGGACCGAACATGCGCACATCGATCCGAGGCCGACTGGTCTTCAGCTACGTCCTCATGACCGTGCTCAGCGTGGCCGTGATGGGCGGGCTCGGCCTGAGCCTGGTCTCGGAGCTCGGCCAGCTGCGCGAGCAGCGCCAGCTCGGCCTCAGCGCGCTGGCCATCGCCGACCAGGCCGAGCCCTGGCTGGAAGGGCAGGCGGCGCCGGTGGTGCTCGGCGAGCTGGCACAGGGCGCGGCCTTCCTGCTGGATGCCCGAGTGCGCATCCTCGGATCCGAGGCCACCGTCCTGGCCGACGCCATGGCGGTGGACCAGGGGGCGCAGATCGCCTGGCTGGCGGCGGCGCCGGCCGACCCCGCGGCCGACCCCGCGGCCGACCCATCCGAGCCGCGACCCGGCGAGGCGCCGGCCGAGCCGACCTTCGCCCGTCGGCTCGAAGACGTCCACGAGCTGATCTTCGCCTCGGGAGCCCTGACGCAGGCCGAGCAGGGCCGGCCGGCGGGCGGGCTGACCTTCGCCCTGCGGCGCGGCGAGCCGAGCTTCGGCCCGGGCGGGATGCAGCTCGAGCTGCTGACCCAGGCCGCGCCGCCCGGCCAGGTGGTCACGCGCGGCCTCGAGCTCGCCCGCGTGGTGCACGCGCTCGACGCGAGCGACCGCGTGCCCGAGCTCGAGCCGGTCCGGATCGAGCTCGGGCCGATGGCGCTCCGCGTCGACGCGGCGGGGGGCCATCACGCGTTGCTGGACGACGGCATCGGCCGCCATCTGGCGACGTTCCTGGCCGGCGACCTCGGCCAGCCCGAGCCCCCGCGCAGCCCGCGGGTGGTCCGGGTCGCCATCGGGCCGAACGAGGCGCCGACGGGCTTCGTCGAGATCAGCCAGGCGCCGGATGTCACCGGCGCCAACCTCGGCGCGACGGCGCGGGCCTTCGGCCTGGCGGCGCTGGGCGCCAGCCTGCTCTCGGCGCTGGTCGGGCTCGCGATGAGCCGGGGGCTGAGCGCGCCGCTGGCCGAGCTGGACGCCGTCGCCGCGCGCATGGGCGCGGGCGACCTCGCGGCGCGGGCGCCGCTGGGCCGGCCGGACGAGATCGGCCGCCTCGCCCGGCGCTTCAACGGCATGGCCGACGGCCTCGAAGCCAGCTTCGCCGCCATCGAGGCCGAGCGGGACGCGCTGCGCCGCTTCGTGGCCGACGCCAGCCACGAGCTGCGCACGCCCATCACCGCGCTGGCCAACTACAACGCGCTGCTACAAGGCGGCGCTGCCGACGACGACGCGCTCCGCGGCGACTTCCTGGCCGAGCAGGAACGCCAGATCGAGCGCCTGGCCTGGATCACCCGCAACCTGCTCGACCTGTCGCGCCTGGACGCCGGCCTGGTCGAGCTCGAGCGCGAGACCTGCAGCGCGGCGAGCCTCTTCGAGGCGGCCCTGGCCGCGCTCGGACCCAAGGCGGAGGCCCGGCGGCGGGACCTGCAGCGGCTGCCGGAGGGGCTCGACCTGAGGCTGGACTGCGATCCGGGCCGAGTGGCCATCGCGTTGGCCAACCTGATCGACAACGCGATCAAGTTCTCGCCCGAGGGCCGCCCGATCCGGCTGCGCGCTGCGGCGCTCGACTGGGACGACGCGGGCACCGTCCGGCCAGGCCTGCTCTTGGAGGTGGAGGACGGCGGGCCGGGCATCCACGCAGGCGATGCCGAGCGCATCTTCGAGCGCTTCCACCGCGGCCCGGGAACGGCCGCCATCGCGGGCAGCGGGCTGGGCCTGGCCATCGTGCGCGGCATCGCGCAGGCCCACGGCGGATGGGTTCGCGCCGAGGCCGGGGCCGATGGCGGGGCGCGCCTGTGCCTCTGGCTGCCGGGCGAGGCCTAGGCCCGGTGGGGCGGCGAGATGGGCGTTGGCCCATCCGCCGCAGCCCGAGGGCCCTGCGGGACGCCACGCCGACGGAGCGCCGGCCTCAACCTTCCTGCTTCAGCTTCGCGTAGGCGCCCTCCCAGAGGCGCGGCGAGCGGGTGAGCTTGACCACGTCGACGTCGGCGAAGCGGGGCGCCAGCTCGGCCAGGACCACCGGCACGCGGACCCAGTCGTCGACGCCGATGAGCCGGGCCAGCCGCTCGGCGGCCTTGTCGGTCCACTCCCAGTCGGCGCGCAGCCGATCGGCCTTGATGTAGTAGTGGCGCTTGTCCCAGGCGCTGGCCGACTGCTCGACGCCCGCGCCGATCTCGCGCAGCGCGATCACGATCAGCGCGGCCAGGTCCTTGGCCTCGGCGTCGAGGCTCGGCTTGGCCATCAGGCGCTTGAGCGCCTCGGCGATGGTGCGGCGCCAGCGCTGTCGCTGCGTGCCGGTGCTGTCGGTGCTGATCAATCGGCCCATGGGGCGACTCCGGATGGGGCGCTGCCGTCGCCCTGACGGCGGCGACGACGGGCTCAGAACAGGCGTTCGAGATTGTAACCAGCTTCGGGTCGGTCGTCAATCCCCGGCGTCGAGCCCTGCCGGTCGCGCGAAGGCCTTGGCGGCCCGACGGCCGCGACCTACAATGCCGGGCATGCCCGACCCGCAACCCATGCCGGCGCGTTCCCAGCCAGCCCCGGCCAGCATCGGCCTCTTCTCGACCCTGACCAGCGTCGGCTCGCGCGAGCTGGTGCTGCGCATCCTGGCGGCCTGCGTCTCGGGCGAGATCCCCGGCGTGCGGCCGGCCTTCCTCCTGGTCGAGCGCGAGGCGGGCGAGTCGGAGCAGACCGACGCCTCGTTGGCCGAGATCGCCGCCCGCCATCCCGACCTGCGCATCGTCCGCGCCTCGGCCGTCCGCTTTCAGGCCCAGGCGCGCAAGGCCGCCCGGGCGGCCGGCGACGAGGCCGCCCTCTGGCGCTGGCGCGACGCCTTCTACGCCAGCTACCGCGAGCGCCTGCCGGCCAGCGACCTGGACCTGCTCCTGGGCAGCATGTGGATCTGGGGGGCGCGGCAATGCGCCGAGCGGCGCGGGGTCAACCTGCACCCCTCGCTGCCCTCGGGCCCCTTGGGCAAGATGTGGTTCGAGGTCATCTGGGACCTGGTGGTCCAGGACGCCGCCGAATCGGGCGTCATGTTGCACCGGGTCACGCCCGAGGTCGACGAGGGGCCGGTGGTGGCCTGGTGCCGCTACCGCCTGCGCGACCCCGAGCTCGACGCGCTGCGGGCGACCCTCCCGGCCTGCAGCGAGGATCGGGTGGCCTTGATCAACCTGGAGCGCGCCCTCAAGCGCGAGGCGACCCACCCGCTCTTTCACGCCATCCGGGCCCGCGGCTACGCCCGCGAGCTGCCGCTGATGCTCGAGACGGTGCGCGCGGTGGCCGAGGGCCGGCTGCGGCTCGAGCGGGGCGGGGTCTACGGCGCCGACGGGGCCGAGATCGTCGGCGGTCTGGAGCTGACCCGCGAGGTCGAGGCGGCGCTGGCGCGGCGCGAGGGCTGAGCCCTCGGTCGATGCCGGGCGCTTCGTCCGGAGCCCGGCCGACGTGGTACAATCCGCCTTCGAAGGAGGAGCGCCCCATGGCCCAACCGGACCCCTCGATCGTCCTCGTCGTCGGCAGCGGCGGCCGCGAGCACGCGCTGACCTGGTCGCTCGCGAAGTCGCCGAAGGTCGCGCGGATCTACGTCGCGCCGGGCAACGGCGGCATCCCCGGCGAGCCCAAGGCCGAGAACGTCGACATCGCGGCCGGCGACATCGAGGGCTTGCTCGCCTTCGCGCGCGAGCGCGGCGTCGGCCTGACCGTGATCGGCCCCGAGGACCCGTTGGCGGCCGGCGTCGTCGACCGCTTCCGCGCGGCCGGCCTGAGCGTCTTCGGCCCCAGCCAGGCCGCCGCGCGGCTGGAGACCAGCAAGGCCTGGGCGCGCGACTTCATGGCGCGCCACGGCGTCCCCAGCCCGGCCTTCCGGGTGGCCGAGACCTTCGAGGCCGCCAGCGAGGCCATCCGCGCCCTGGGCGGGCGCTGCGTGGTCAAGGCCGACGGCCTGGCCGCCGGCAAGGGCGTGGTCGTCTGCGACAGCCAGGACGAGGCCCTGGCCGCGGCGCGCGACATGCTGGTCGAGCAGGCCTTCGGGTCGGCCGGCGCGCGGGTCCTGATCGAGCAGCGCTGCGAGGGGCCCGAGCTCAGCGTGATGGCCGTCTGCGACGGCGAGCGCTACGTGCTGCTGCCTTCGGCCCAGGACCACAAGCGGCTCCTGGCCGGCGACCACGGCCCCAACACCGGCGGCATGGGCGCCTACGCCCCGGCCCCCGCGGCCAGCCCCGAGCTGCTCGACCGCGTCCGGCGCGAGGTGGTCGAGCCGACCCTGGCCGGCATGCGGGCCGAGGGCGCCGCCTTCAGCGGCTGCCTCTACTGCGGCCTGATGCTGACCGAGACCGGACCGGTGGTCATCGAGTACAACACCCGCTTCGGCGACCCGGAGACCCAGGTGCAGCTGCCCTTGCTGCGCTCCGACCTGGCCGAGCTGCTGCTGGCCGCCGCCGAGGGCCGGATCGACCCGGAGGCCTTCGCCCTGGCGGAGGGGCGTTCGGCGGTCTGCGTCGTCCTGGCTGCCGCCGGCTATCCGCGCCAGGCCGAGACCGGCCGGCCCATCACGGGCATCGACGCGGCCGAGACCGTGCCGGGGGTCAAGGTGCTGCATGCCGGCACCCGGCTCGACGCCAGCGGGCATGTGTTGAGCTCGGGCGGTCGGGTGCTGAACGTGGTCTGCGAGCGCGGCAGCCTGCTGGACGCGCTGCGCGGCGCCTACGAGGCCATCGACGACCCCGAGTCCACGCCCGGCCCCGGCGGGGTCGGCTTCGAAGCCATGCAGTATCGCCGCGACATCGCCTACCGCGCCTTCGCCAGCGATGCCTGAGCCCGCCGCCAAGGCCCGGCCCCCGCGCCGCGCCGCCCGTCCAGGAGCACCGCCGACATGAGCCGCCTGCCGACCATCGCCACCCTGGGCAGCCATTCGGCGCTGCAGATCCTCAAGGGCGCGCGCGACGAGGGCCTGCCGAACCTGGTCGTGGCCGCCGCCGGCCGTGACGCGCTCTACCGCCGCTACCCCTTCATCGACCAGGTGCGGTCGATCCCGCGCTACGCCGACTTCGAGGCCCTCGAGGGCGAGCTCTCGGAGGCCGGCTGCGTGATGGTGCCGCACGGTTCCTTCGTGGCCTACCTGGGCGAGGAGGTCAACCAGCGCATGCGGGTCGGCTACTACGGCAACCGCGGCGTCCTGCGCTGGGAGGCCGACCGGGCCCTGCAGCGGCAGTGGCTGGAGCAGGCCGAGATCCGCATGCCGCGCGAGTTCAAGAGCCCCGACGCGGTCGACGACTGGCCGGTGCTGATCAAGACCGACGGCGCGGCCGGCGGCTCGGGCTACTTCCTGGCCCGGACGCCGGGCGCCCTCGAGCGCCGCCTGCGCCAGCTGGACGGCCTGGGCTACACCATCCAGCACTACGTGGTCGGTGTGACGCTCTACGTCCACTACTTCCAGAGCCTGGTCCACGACCGGCTCGAGATCCTGAGCATGGACCGCCGCTACGAGACCAACGTCGACGGCCTGGGCCGCCTGCCGCACCAGGTGCAGCAGGAGATCGACCCGCAGCCCAGCTACGTCGTGGTCGGCAACTCGCCGCTGGTCCTGCGCGAGTCGATGCTGGAGGAAGCCTATCGCATGGGCGAGCGGGTGGTCGAGACCAGCAAGGCGCTCATCGGCGGCGCCGGCATATGGGGGCCCTTCTGCCTCGAGACCATCATCACGCCCGACCTGCGCTTCCACGTCATCGAGATCAGCTGCCGCATCGTGGCCGGCACCAACATCTTCGTCGACGGCTCGCCCTACGCGGCCCTGTTCTTCGACGAGCCGATGTCGACCGGCCGGCGCATCGCCCGCGAGATCAAGGAGGCCCACGCGCTGGGCCGGCTGGGCGAGCTGATCGACGAAGGGCCGGGCGCTTGAGGCCGCCGGCCGACCATCCCAGCGATGTCCCGCCCATCGCGGCGGCCCTCCAACGCAAGGGAGCAAGACCATGAACGACTGGCTCGCCGAGGCCATCGAGGACCTCGACGTCGAGGATCTGACCATCGCCGTCCTGGGCAGCCACTCCGCGTTGGAGGTGGCGCGCGGCGCCCAGGCCCAGGGCTTCCGCAGCCTGGTCGTGGCCCAGCAGGGCCGGCATCGGACCTACGCCGAGCACTTCAAGGCCGAGGACGGCGTCGGCTGCGTCGACGAGGTGATCGTGCTCGAGCGCTTCCGGCAGATCCTGGACCCGGACGTGCAGGCCCAGCTGAAGCAGTGGAGCAGCGTCTTCGTGCCGCACCGCAGCTTCGAGGTCTACCTCGACAGCGACTACGCGGCCATCGAGCAGCGCTTCCGGGTGCCGATGTTCGGCAACCGCCGGCTGCTGCGCATCGAGGAGCGCGAGCAGCATCCCAACCAGTACGACCTGCTGGAGGCGGCCGGCATCCGCCATCCGCGGCTCTTCGCCAGCCCGGCCGACATCGACCGGCCGGTGATGGTCAAGGTGCTCGAGGCGGCGCGCGGCTTCGAGCGGGCCTTCTTCATCGCCCGCGACCGGGCCGACTACGAGCGGATCGCCGAGCAGCGCATCGCGGCGGGCGTCTTCACCGAGGCCAGCCTGAAGGCGGCGACCATCGAAGAGTACGTGCTGGGACCGCTGGTCAACTTCAACTTCTACTACTCGCCCCTGCGCGAGCGGCTGGAGCTGCTGGGCACCGACACGCGCCGGCAGACCAACGCCGCCGGCCTGGCCGGCGTGCCGGCGCCGCTGCAGGCCGAGATCCTCGAGGCCATCCCGGTGAAGTACGAGGAGGCCGGGCATGTCGCGGTGACGGTGCTCGAGAGCATGCTCGAGATGATCTTCGAGGCCGGCGAGCGCTTCGTGGCCGCGGCGGCCGAGCACTACGCGCCCGGGGTCATCGGGCCCTTCGCGCTGCAGAGCATCGTCACGCCCGGCCCGCCGCACAAGGACTTCGTCGTGGTCGACGTCAGCCCGCGCGTGCCCGGCTCGCCCGGCATCGCCGCCACGCCCTACAGCGCCTACCTGCACGGCCGGCCGGTGCCGGTGGGCGAGCGGATCGCGATGGAGCTGCGGCAGGCCGTGGACGAAGGCATGCTGGACCTGATCCTCACCTAGCCTGCGCGACGGCCCGGCGAGGCCGGGCCCGCCGCCGGCGGATCTGAGGTATCATCGACCGTCGACCCCGAACCGGATCCGCCACGCCGAAGGAGACCCCGCATGTCAGACCCCCAGCCGCGCGTCGCCATCCTGATGGGCAGCGACTCCGACCTGCCCGTGATGCGCGGCGCCGGCGACATTCTGGCCAGCTTCGGCATCGCCCACGAGGTCAAGGTGCTCTCGGCGCATCGCTCGCCGGCCCGCGCGGTCGACTACGTGACCACGGCCCCGTCGCGCGGCGTGCGCGTCTTCATCTGCGGCGCCGGTATGGCCGCCCACCTGGCCGGCGTGGTGGCCGCCCACACCGCCCTGCCGGTGATCGGCGTGCCGCTCAAGAGCGAGTCGGCTGGCCTGGGCGGCGCCGACGCGCTCTACTCGACGGTGCAGATGCCGCCGGGCATCCCGGTGGCCACCGTGGCGGTGGGCGGCGCGAAGAACGCCGGCCACCTGGCCGCCCGCATCCTGGCGGTGTCGGACCCCGACCTGTCGGCGCGCATCGAGCGCTTCCGCCGCGAGATGGACGAGGGCGTGGCGGCCAAGAACGCCCAGCTCGATGCCCTCGGCGTCGACGGCTACCTGGCATCCAAGCGATAGGAGCACGCCATGCTTAGCTTCGAACACTGCACCGAGTACCCCGGCGCCCTCAAGACCCTCGAGCTGCCGATCCCGGGCAAGCTGCAGGGCAAGGTGCGCGACATCTGGGACCTGGACGGCACGCGCCTGATCGTCAGCACCGACCGCCAGAGCGCCTTCGACATCGTGCTGGGCACGGTCCCACGCAAGGGCGAGGTGAACACGCAGCTGGCCGCCTGGTGGTTCGAGCGCAGCGCCGACATCATCCCCAACCACATCATCGACCTGCCCGACCCGCAGGTGATGCGGGTGCGCCGGGCACGGGTCTGGCCGGTCGAGATGATCATCCGCGGCTTCATCACCGGCGTCACCTCGACCGCGCTCTGGTACAACTACGCCCAGGGCCAGCGCCGCATCTACGGCCTCGACTTCCCGGACGGCTTGCAGAAGAACCAGCGCCTGCCCGAGGCGGTCATCACGCCCACCACCAAGGCCGAGAGCGGCCAGCACGACGAGAAGCTGACCCGCGAGCAGATCCTGGAGCTGGGCCTGGTGCCCGAGGCGATCTACCGGCGGATGGAGGCGGCCACGCGGGCCCTCTTCGCCCGCGGCCAGCAGCTGGCGGCCGAGCGCGGCCTGATCCTGGTCGACACCAAGTACGAGTTCGGCGACGTCGACGGCGAGCTGGTGCTGATCGACGAGATCCACACCTTCGACAGCTCGCGCTTCTGGAAGCTCGACAGCTACGCGGAGCGCTTCGCGGCCGGCGAGGAGCCCGACACCTTCGACAAGGAGTTCCTGCGCCGCTGGTACGTCGAGCAGGGCTATCGCGGCGACGGCCCGCCGCCGCCCATGCCGCCGGAGCTGGCCGAGCGCATGAGCGGCCTCTACATCTCGGTCTACGAGCAGCTGACCGGCGAGACCTTCGTGCCGGCCGAGCCCGAGCTGTCGGCGCCGGCGCGCATCGAGAAGAACCTGCGCGCGGCGGGGATCATCGCCGGCGGCGGCTGAGCCAGCGTTGTGTCAAGCAGTGAGGAGGTTCAGAGGATGACCAGGCGGCTTCGGGAGATGATGACACCCTGGTACTTGTTTGGCGTGTTGTTCTATGGGCTCGGCGTCGGTGTCCAGCTTGCCATCCGCATGCCCGACTGGACAGGTCTGCTATGGATTGGATCGGTCGGCTTCGCGAGCCTGTTCATGCTCGTTCATGCCGTCGTCGCCTTGCCTGGCAGCACTCGAAAGGTCCGACGGCCAGAAATCGAGTGAATCAAGGCATCCGACCGAGATCGACCTGGTGTCGGAGCCCGAAAAGGAGCTGATCCCCATGCCCGACACCCCGTTGACCTACGCCGAGAGCGGCGTGGACTACGATGCGATCGACCCGGCCAAGGTGCTGGCCCAGCGGGCCGCCGCCGGCACCGGCGGCCAGCTCGGCCGCTGGAACATGGCCGAGATCGGCGCCAGCCGGGGCGAGAGCGCCTACGTCTGGGAGGAGGCCGAGGCCTACCGCGCCTTCGTGGTCGAGGGCCTGGGCACCAAGAGCCTGGTGGCCGACGCGACGCGCCCGATCACGGGACGGACGCATTACGACGCCCTGGCCCAGGACACCGTGGCCATGATCGTCAACGACGTGATCGTGGTGGGCGCCGAGCCGCAGGTGGTCAACGCCTACTGGGCCATCGGCGACTCGGCCTGGTTCGAGGACCGCGAGCGGGCGCGCGACCTGGTCCAGGGCTGGGCGGCGGCCTGCGAGCTGGCCGGCGCTGCCTGGGGCGGCGGCGAGACCCCCGCCCTCAACGGCATCATCCTCCCCGGCACGATCGACCTGGGCGGGGCCTGCATGGGCATCGTCAAGCCCAAGCACCGCCTGACCCTGGGCGATCGGCTCGCGCCCGGCGACGCCATCGTCATCCTGGGCTCCAGCGGCATCCACGCCAACGGCCTGACCCTGGCCCGGCGCATCGCCGAGCGGCTGCCGGCGGGCTACGCCACCGACATCGGCGACGGCCGCGGCTACGGCGAGGCGCTGCTCGCCCCGACCCACATCTACGCCCGCCTGGTCGCCGATCTCTTCGAGGCCGGCGCGGAGGTCCACTACCTGGTCAACGTCACCGGCCACGGCTGGCGCAAGCTGATGCGCGCCCGGCGCGAGCTGCGCTATCGGATGCACACGCTGCCCGAGCCCGGCCCGCTCTTCACCTTCATGCAGGCCCAGGCCGGCATCGACGACGCCGAGGCCTACGGCAACTTCAACATGGGCGCCGGCTTCGCGGTCTACGTGCCCGAGCGCGACGCCGGGACCGTGCTCTCGGTGGCCGCCCGGCACGGCATCCCGGCCTGGCTGGCCGGCGCGGTCGAGGAAGGCCCGCGCGAGGTGGTCATCGAGCCGCTTGGCCTGCGCTACGCCGGCGAGAGCCTGGACCTGCGCGGCTGAGCGCGCGGGGTCCTCGCCCGATTCGATCAGGCCACCCGACTGGGATCGCCCGATTGCCAGGCGAGACCGTCCCCCCGGTCCATGGCCGCGATCGCGGTCATGTCCTCGGCATCGATCTCGAACGAGAAGAGGTCGAGGTTCTGCGCCAGCCGTTCCGCGTTCGTGCTCTTGGGCAGCACGGCGTATCCCTTCTGGACCCCCCAGCGCAGGAGCACTTGTGCCTCCGTGCAGCCGTACTTCCTCGCCATGGCCTTGAAGGGCGAGTCCGCGCTCGCACCTTCCGCCTTCAGCTCCGCCGGTTTGGCGCTCTCCTGGCCCGCGACGGCCCTCCAGGTCGATAGGGGCAAGAGGCTGCTGTAGGCGATCACGGCGATGCCGTTTCGTTCGAGATAGGCGACCAGGTCCGGCTTCTGCGACCAGGGATGGAGCTCGATCTGGTTCGCGTCCGGCAGGGGGAGCCCTGCCTCCCGGATCTCCTCGATGTGCGACTCCCTGAAGTTGCTCACGCCGACGGCCCTCGCCTTTCCAAGCCGCTTCAGCTCGACGAGGGCGCGCCACTCTTCGAGCCGCTGCTCCCCGCCCGATGGGGCGTGAATCAGGTACAGGTCGACGTGGTCGAGCCCGAGACGCGCCAGGCTGGCATCCAGCGACTCGAGCGTCGCCCCGTAGGTCTTGGCCTCTTGGCCCCACGCCGGATTGCCCGGCCAGAGCTTGGTCGTGACGAAGATCTCGTCGCGGGACAGCCCGAGCGCGTTCATGCTCGCAGCGATCGCCTGCCCCACGCCCCGTTCGTTGCCGTAGGCTTCCGCCGTGTCCACATGCCGGTAGCCGGCGCGGATCGCACGAAGCACTGCCGGCTGCGTCTCGTCGTCGTTGATGAGGTAGGTGCCGAATCCAACGACCGGCATCTGGATCGAGTCGGTGAGTCGCATCTTCACTGGGACAGCCTCCAAGGCTTCTTCTGGCTAGACGGCGATGGCGAGTGCTGCAGTCCGGCAAGTGTACCAAGGCAGGGTGCCGCCCGCCCTGTCCGTTTTTCCGAGATCATTGCCTGATCCTACGGGTTCTGGGCTTCGAGGCCATGGATTGGCCCGTGTCGATGTATGATTCTTGGAAACTAGGACCGCATTCCATTTGGGAGGCAGGGTTGGATCGTGACGCGATGCTCGAGGCGCTGGCGGAGATCCTCGCCGGACAGGCGAGGTCCGACGGGAGCTCGCCTACGGCGATTGACGGCATTCACGCATTCCGGGCGAGCGGCCCGAGCCCCCTCCGATGCCTGGTCTACCAAGCCTGCGTGATCATCGTCGCGCAGGGGATCAAGCGGGCACGCGTCGACGGAGACGACTTCGACTACAGCCCGAGCCGCTATCTCGTGCTACCCGTCGCACTGCCCATCGACGCCCAGATCCTCGAGGCAAGCCAGGAGCGCCCGTTCCTTTCGATGATGATTGGGATCGACCCGGTCATGCTCGCGGAGCTCGTGACGGCCATCGAGCCGGGCGGGCCACGGCGCGGATCCGCCGTGCGTGGCATCGCGGTGTCGGAGATGACGGATGAGATCCTCGAGGCTGCGCTACGCTTGCTGTCCTGCCTGGGCTCGGAGCTGGACTGCCGGGTTCTGGCTCCCCAGATCAAACGCGAGATCCTGTACCGGGTGCTCCTGGGGCCGCAGGGCGAGCTGCTGCGAGGCGTCGGTGACCGAGACTCACGGCTCGGGCAGGTCTCGCGTGCGCTGCAGCGGATCCATGCCGGGTACGACCAGCGCATCGAGATCGCCGCGCTCGCCCGCGAATCGCATATGAGCACGTCGACCTTCTACGAGGCCTTCAAGTCGGTGACGTCCCAGACGCCCCTGCAATACCTGAAGGAGGTCCGGCTACGGCGTGCTCGCCAGATCATGGTGTGGGAGGGGGCCACCGCGAGCCTGGCGGCGAGCCAGGTCGGCTACGCATCGGCCTCTCAGTTCAGCCGCGAGTTCAAGCGCCGGTTCGGTCGAACTCCGGGCGAGGAGCGCGCGTGGGCGGATGAGACGGGCGAGCGTCAGGGCGCTCGTCCCTATTGACCGCCGGCGCCTACCGGGTCGTCCGCGATCGAAGCGACGGCCGGGATCTCGAGCCGGGCCTCCAGCTCGGTGTGACGTGAGGCGCACGCCGAGCGAGGCGATTGGCGGGCTCACTTCGGTGGATCTGAACCATCGTCGTTCGCGCCATCCACGAGACCGAGCCCCATGGCTGAGCGAGCCGAGTCCGCCGTGGCGAGCCGGTCTGCCGCGAGTGCAACGACCCTGACGCTACCATGGTCGGAACATGAGTCGCTCCAGCCAGGCTCTTCGGCTTTCCGGAGTGCTGGTCACCACCCCATAGGACAGCAGTGCGATCACGAGACCCACGCCGATGGTGATCACCAGCTGGAGCAGGAACAGGCTCGGAGTAGCCATGGCTCGCCTCGAGGTTTGACGTGTCGAAACCGACGCTGATCGCGCGGCATGCCCGACAAAAGCTCGTATACGGCGAGCCGGACAGATTGGGTTCAAAGGGTCCGAGGTGGCTCCTCGGTACCTGCGCGACCCGAGGTCGCCAGGCTCGTGCCGTCAGTTCGCGGCCTACAACCACCGTCACTCTGTCCAACCCCGTGCAGACGCAGCGCTCTACTACATGTCGCTGGTCTCATACTCAGTTGCCTCGGTGGGCTCTCCTGGCGGAATGGGAATGACCGTCCGGGGGGTCGCCGTGGGCCCCAACGAAGGTTCCGCCACAACTACTCTCGACCGCACGAATATGCGGCGCAGTGCCTGCTCAACCGCTAGCCACTCATCCGAGAACATTTTGGTCTCTGGAACGCGGACAGTTACGCCAAGCTCCCAAAGATTGTCCACACTGTCCCAGCCAAGATACTCACGAACAGCAAAGGGTCCATCCCGCTGCGTATCGACGATCCGAGAAGGTCGATCGAACATTGGATATCCTGACACTACAGGGCCAGCCACCTTGCGGGAGTCATGAAGGTGAACCACCACCAGCTCGGTAACACCTGGGAGCCTACCCGATGCATGAAGTCCGTCCGAGGTGCACTCGAGTTCGAATGCGCTTGGCATGAAGAGCTCATAGGAATGTCCAAGACATTCGTGGAGTGAAGACTGCCATTCATTGTCGAGTGACCGATCCGAGGAGTATCGCATGCCAGCGACCAGTTGGTCCAGGTCATTGAGCAGCGTCTCACGCGTGAGTTTGTCACTCGGTGAATGCACCGACGCAACGAGGCGCAACTGTGCCTGCGCCTCGGCGCCCAAGCCTGATGCTGATCCTAGATCATATCTTCGGACTGTAAGCCCCAACTCATCAGTGTGTTGATATCGCTGAACCAGGCCAATTCGCGTTTGCAGTGCACCAACGCTTTCCTCCGCGGCGGGATTCTCCACTAGCGCGCCATTCAGGCTGAATCGAACATATGCGCCTGTTGGATGATCGCGGGAGATCTCGTTTGATCGAAACGCCACGGCATTGGGTTGAAACTCCTGCACGTCCCAACCGGGCGGAAGCGAGACTTGCAGCCACGTCTCCAGGCTCTTTGTACTCAGCACGAACGCAATCGACTCGTTCACCACCCAAGGCAACACGGGCGTTTGCACGTCCAAGGATGATGCCTCGTCCGCCGGTTGAGAATGAGAATCACCGATTGGATCGAGTGCTTGACTTCGAATCGCGGCGGCTCGAGTATCATCCTGACGATGTGACCCGCTGCGTAGAACCGGCAAAGAAACAATCAGACTCAGAAGCACGATTGCAGTCGAAGTGAGGAGCAGGGTTCCGGATCGATTGCTCATGGCGCAAACACACCTTCTTGTAAACTCGGTGCGTGTTCACGTGGTTGGACAGAGCGACGGCGACCTTGATTTCCGAACGCTCGCCCCAATCGTGCGAACGTGCTGGCAAGGGTGATGCCGTGATCAAGCAGCGAGTGTATCGTGGGTCCATGCTACGCAATTCCGTGCCTGGACGCAAGCACGTCGCTGGGAACTGCCTGAACGCTTACAGCGCGGCGACCCTCGCGCTACCATCTTCGTGTACCGTTCACCAATCGCTCTCGATAGGCTCTTCGGCTTTCAGGCGTGCTGGTCACCACCCGAAAGGCCAGCAGCGCGATCACGAGACCCACGCCGATGGTGATCACCAGCTTTAGCAGGAACAGGCTCGGAGAAACCATGGTTCACCTCAAGCGATGGTATGCCGAGCTCGACGCCGATCTCGCGGCATACCCGATCCCTATCAGCTCGCGCACGGCGAGCCGGACACTGTGGTTCAAGGGTGCCGATGGGGCTCGGTACCTGCGCACCCGAGGTCGCCAGGCTCGTGCCACAACGAGCCCCGCTGACTCAGTATCGGGCTGTTCTTCAGTAGCGTCCACGATCCGAAACCTCTTGGCTCGCCAATGCCGCGACTCGGCCGTCGAGGACCCCATGAACGCTTGCCTTGAACGAGGGTTACTGCGCAGAGGCGCTGCCGACACCGCTGAAGCCCATGAGCAGCCGTACTCGTAGGTCGCGGTCCGGGTCGAGAACAGTCCAATCGACCGATTGTTGACGATGCGACCTTCATCATCGTACTCGTCGAGTGAGGTCACGTGGAGGTGCCCGTCTACATAGCTCTCCCAACGTTCACGCAGTCCGCGTGGGTTGAAGTAGTACTTCTCCACGTCGTCGTAGACACCGTCCGCGTTGCGGTCCATGCCGAACTCGATTTCACGGCCCTCTGAGTCGAAGAGGCTCTGAGCGATGCGATTGATCGTCCCATCGTTGTTCTCGTCAACATACAGGCGCTCGAAGTTGGCGCCACGCTCCCATCGATCCGCCGTGGCCTGATCAATGGAGCCATCGGCACCATCGTCAACGAGATGTAGAGACGTCCTTCCGTCTTCACCGTACTCGGTATACGTGATGACATCGAGCACTGTGTCTCCGTCCAGGTCGTACTCCGCACGTATCTGTCTGTTCCTGTCGTCCATGAAGAACCAGCTGCTGTTGTCAGAGTCCCCATCCGCGTCATGATCATCGAATCGCCAGATCATGACGCCATCCTCGTTGTAGCCATATTGCCAGATCCGATCTACGACTCCGTCACTCTCATCGTCACGGCGAGCCTCGACTGTCCTTCCGGCATTGTCATATTGGAACAGCACCCTGCTGGTATTCTGATCAGAGTGTGTCAGAGTGAAGGACTCGATGACCTGCTCCGGATCGACGTAGAAGCTGACCATGGTGACATCGACACCGTCGTCTCCTTCGTCACGTTGATACCGCGTCCAGCAGCGCGTCTGGATATCGCCTCGCCCGAGACCCGATAGCGCAATTGGGACGTACACGCGGTGCGAGGGAAGCAGGTCCGTTTGCGCGTCAGCCACTGACACACTCGGCTGGGTTGTCGTGAGTCCCAGCGCAAGCATGAAGGGCAACGCGCACCACGGCGCCACGCGCGTACGCAGAATCGAAGGCAGAGTCTCATACATGTACATGTAGCCAGGTGGTGCGTAGTAACCGTTCACGTGGTCCTCGGCGACCGAGTTGCCGCAAGGCTCGAAATCGCGTAGCACCATGATACACCCGCTGACGGAGCATGGACTGGCCCTCCAGGATCGGGTCTACGACCTGGAGCAGCTCTGTGTACGCCAGCAGACGACGATCCAGCGGCAAGCGTCCCTCTTGAAGCAGAAGCGGAACAGGGCACGGTCGATCAACGCGGAGATCCGGCGTCTCGAGTTGAAGATCCGACAACTCGAAGAGCGGCTGAGTCGCAATTCCTCCAACTCGTCGCAGCCACCATCGGCAGATGGCCCGGAGGTCGTTCGCCAGATGCGTCGCCGCAAGCGCGGCGGTCGGCGCGGGCACAAGGTACGCAGCCGCCCCCTGGTACCCGCCGACCAGATCGACGCCATCGTGGAGTGCAAGCCGGATCGATGCTGCGCCTGCGCCCATCTTCTCGCCTGTGATGATTCAACACCCTGGCGACATCAGATCAGCGCGATTCCCGAGCCGTGCATCGAGATCACGGAATACCGACGGCATCGACTGATCTGCCCGAGCTGTGGCCGAGTGACGACCGGCGGCCTGCCTGAAGGCGTGGGGCACAGCAGCTTTGGACCGCGACTGCATGCCTTGACTTCGCTCCTGACGGGCCGCTTCCTGCTCGGCAAGCGAGACGTGGTCACGCTCTACGACCTGGTCTACGGCCTCCAACTCAGCGCGAGCTGTCATCGCGATGGAACGACGGATGACCGATGCGCTCGCCGTCTTCGCCATCCATCGGCGACTGAGCCAGGAAGCAGCCAAGGCGCTGCTATGCGAGGACCTCAGCGGCGCGGCCTGTTCCGATCGCTTCGGTGCCTACAACTGGATCGAGCGCCGTGGCTACTGCTGGGCCCACCTGAAGCGCGACTTCCAGGCGATGGCCGAGCGCTTCGGCAGCGAGTGGTACGGCTGCCGGCTGGTGGCCAGCGCCAGGCGGGTGCTGGCAGCCTGGCGGATGCACCGCAAGGGTAAGATCGGTCGGCGCGAGCGGGACGAGCGACTGGCTGATGAGCGTCGTCGGATTCACCGACTGCTGGTGGCGGCCAAGGAACGCGCTCCTGCCGCGAAGACCCAGCGCGAGTGCGCCGAGCCGCTGAGAACTGAGGAGCGCATGTGGACCTTCGTCGACATCGATGCGATGGACCCGACGAACAACCTGGCGGAGCGCAGTGTTCGCCGGGGAGTCCTTTGGCGCAAGAAGAGCTTCGGGACCGACTCGGAAGCCGGAAGTCGATTCGTAGCTCACATCCTCACCGTCGTCACGACGATGAATCTGCAGCGGCGACCGATCTTCGCGTTCCTCGTTCAAGCCCTGGAGGTGGCAATCCGTGAATCAGAACCGCCGTCACTCTGTCCAACCACGTCAACGAAGACTCTCAATGAAGCTCCAGCCGGTCGGAGACAGGGTAGGCGGATGGCTTGGTGTGGCATGCGCTCCATTACGTTGACCGGCGATGACGGCACCATACCCGTAGTCTTGGATCTGGCACGATTCTTGCACTTGCCTTCGGACCTCGGGCTATTACCCGGAGTCGTCACGTCGGCGCGCCGATGATGGGATGGTGTCGGGCAATGACGCCGCGCGAAGAGAGCAGTTCTATCTCAACTGGATTCAACAACCTCTCGACAATAGAACCAGTGGAGGAATCACATGCCCAAGACCCGTCACTATCGCATGATCGCTGTTGGAACCCTCTTCGCCGTTCTGTTCTTGACAGCCTCCGGGCGACGAGCTTCCGCGCTTTCGTGTGTGGAACGGGGGTTTGGGAACGAGTATCGAGAGGCGGATGCAGTCTTCGTCGGCAGAATCGTCGACCTCGACGGTGACTTCTCGAAGTTGCCCACGGTAACCCACACCAGGGTTCTGAGGTTTCGCGTCGAGGCAGCTTGGAAGGGGGTGCAAGATCGCGACGTGTCGATCCGAGTTGGGGGAGACGACCGTGACTTGCCCATTCTGCTGCGCTACTACGTGTTTGCCCAACACGATGCGCAGACTGGTGAACTCTTCACCTGGGCGTGTACGGGTCCGGCACCTGCAAACTTGTTTGAAGACGACATCCGGGAAGTGCTGGAAGATCAGCAGAGGCTCGAGCTGCACGGCATCGCGCCTCTGCCATCGATCCGAGCGTGGCGGTCTCTGGCTGCAATTCTGTGGTTCGACTTGAAGAGTATCTGGCCGAATTCAACGGGGGCGCTAGTGGCTCAGACCTGCCTTCTCGTCATCGCCATTGGCATTGTCAGGTACCAACTTGCTCGACGCCTCCAGGACCCTTCATGAGTATAGGTCCCGGGGCGTGGTGTCGTTTCGACAGAGCCGGGCCAGCTTGACGAAAGCGGCCATCGGCAGCCACTACGAGAGAGACCAATCCCAACGCGTAGGAGCGAACCGATGGCCAATCTGAGCATGGCAGCCCGACGGTTGCTGAACAAGTACGTCACGACGATGACACTGCAGCGGCGTCCGATCTTCGAGTTCCTCGTTCAAGCCCGGGAGGCGGCAATTCGTGGATCAGCACCACCGTCGCTCTGTCAAACCGCGCGAGCGGTAACCGCGAGATTAGGCAGGAACATAGGTCAACTTGATCACATCTTCGGCGATCCGGTGATTTGCCACAAGGCGGAGCGGCGATCGTGGTCCGGCGAAATATGGTTTGCCGTGACCGAGCACGACAGGGTGAAGGTAGATTCGATACTCATCGATGAGGCCAAGTTCGGTGAGGCTCTGTGCCAAGGTTGGCCCGGCAACTTCGATTTCGCCGTCTCGCTCGGCCTTCAGCTTGCGAATGGCGACCTCCAGATCGCCCTCTACGAGCATGGCGTTGGGACCGACCGACTTCAACGAGCGCGAGACGACCCATTTCGACTGGCTCTGCCACGCTGCGGCAAAGGCCTTTTCGTCTGCCGTCCATTCAGGATGATCGTCGTCCCAGTAACGCATGACTTCATACATTTCGCGACCGTAGACACTGCCCGATTGCCCCTTGGCCTCTTCGATGAAGTAGCGAAAGAGAGTGAGGCTTGGCGCAAACGCCATGTGGTCGACGTAGCCGTCCAGTGACTGGTTCATTCCGAACACGAGCTTGGCCATACCAATTCCTCTTGTAACCGTTCAGGTGGTCCGCGGTGGCCGAGTCGCCATGCGGCCTGGAATCGCGTCGCGTAACGACATGATACACCCGCAGAACGCGCGCGGGATCTCTCCCGCGCGCGCTTGCTTCAAGGCTCTGCCGTTCAAGCCAGCCGGCCAGCCCGCCTCAGGGGTCGAGGCGCAGCACGATGCCCTCCAGGTCGCCATCGTCGTTGGCGCGGGCCACGCCGTGGACGGTCCGGCCGAGCGGGCTGTCGCCCTCGTCGAGGCCCAGGACGCGGGTATCGTCGGTGATCAGCACCTCGACCGCGTCGTCGCCACTGCCGATCGTCCAACTCGAGCCGTCGCCGGCCACCGCGGTGACCTCGCCCGCGACGCGGACGTTGCCGTGGTTGCCGAAGGGCGGCGCGTCGCCCTCCTCGTCGACCACCTCGATCTCGAGCGCGACCAGGATCGGGTCGCCCATATCATCCAGTTCGCGGTGCAGGCGGAGCTCGACCTCGACGCCGAGGGCCAGCTCGCCTTCGATCGCGGTGTCCTCGGTCACGACGACCTCGTGCTGGAAGCCGCTGGGCATCTCGACGGTCAGGGTCCAGGGCGTGCTCCGGTCCTCGGGCAGGTCCACGACCAGGGCGTGCATGCGGGCGAAGCCGGGATCGACCGGGCGCATGCCGGGCTGGCCCTTGCCGCGGCCGGGCTGGCCGGGCTTACCGGGCATGCCCGGGTGACCGGGAACGGCCGCTCCGCCTGGCTGGCCAGGCTGGCCGGGCATTCCGGGCCGTGGCGGGCCGCCGGGCTGGCCGCGACCGGGCGGGTCGGCCTGGATGGCGTCCAGCAGGACCAGCTGCTGGGCCAGGTAGGGATCGTCTTCGTCCGGCGGCTCGGTCAAGACGTGGGCGCGCATGCCCGCGGCCGGCTCGGCGCCATCGGGCAGGATGCGCGTGTCCTCGTCGACGAGGACCTCGTAGTCGTCGCTCGGGTCCTCGTCCTTCTGACCGTGGTCGAGGACGAGCAACAAGGCGTCACCGCTTTCGGTGACCGAGAGGATCTCCCCGTGCAGGGCGACGCGGTGGCCCATGCCCGGGCCCATGCCACGACCCCGGCCGGGGCCGCCCTGGGCCGAGGCCGTGGGCGCGATCGCGCCGACCAGGCCGAGCGCGAGGCCGAAGGTGAAGAGGCGGGTGAGCAGCTTGCGGTTCATCATCGATCTCCTTGTGCGGCGCTTCGGTTTCATCGTTGATCTCGGTTCGGCTTCCCGGTCGTCGCCCCATCGGGGCAGGTCGGGCAGGTCGGGCAGGTCGGTGGGGCGACGATCGGGTGCTTCATCAGGGTTCTACGCTCGGGGTCCGGTGAATGATTGCTCGGTCATCCGGCGGATCCGCGAAGCTCGGACCTAGGGCCGGCCCGGCGGGCGGCCGGGACCGCCCGGATTTCCGGGCGGGTTGGGATTGCCGGGCGGGTTCGGGTTGCCCGGGTCCCCGGGCGGACCGGGGTCCGGGTTGCCGGGGCGCCCGGGCATGCCCGGCATCCTGGGTGGGTCTGGATTGCCGGGCGGGTCTGGGTGGCCCGGGTCCTCGGGTGGACCGGGATCCGGGTTGCCGGGATGCCCGGGCATCCCCGGCATGCTGGGCGGGTTCGGGTCGCCGGGCGGACCGGGGTCGGGATTGCCCGGCGGGTCCTCGGGCGGTCCGGGGTTCGGGTTGCCGTGCATGCCGGGTCGGGTGCCGGGGGTGGGGCCGGTGCCGGGCGACCGTCCCATGCCGGGCGCCGGCGTACCCGCTCCGCTTCCGGCACCGCCCGGTGCGGCGGGCATGCCGCGCCGCGCGCCTTCGGCCCGCATCGTGGCGATGATCTCCGCTGCCCCGGCCTCGGCGCTCGCCGTGGCCTCGGCCATCATGGGCCGGCGGCCCTGGTTGTTCGGAATCTCGATGGCCCGATCCGATGGACCGAACCGCAGCCGAGGACCGCCAGGATCTTCCCGCCCCGGATCCGCATCGTATCGCGGCCCGGTGGCGGGCATGGGCGTGCCGCGCGGCGCCTCGCGCGCGGGCTCGGTCTCGCGCGTCGCGGCCGGGGCCCCCGATCGCAGGGTGCCCTGTGGCTCGGCGGGCAGGCCGGCGTCGGGACGCATCTGCTGCCAGGCTCGCTGCAGGCCCTCGCGCGCGCTCGGGACCGCCACCAGGGTGGCGGCCGCGGCCAGGCTCAGCGTGGCCACGAAGGCCGCCGCCGTGCCGCCCGCACCACTCAGGGCCAGGCGCAACGCACGCCAGCCGCGCTGCCGGCGCGCCGGCAGGATGCGGTCGGCGACGGCCGACCAGTCGGCCTCGCGGCTCGGCCGAGTGGCCTCGGCCCAGGCGCGCAGCGCTTCGCGGCGCGCGGCCAGGTCGCGGGTCTCGCGCGCCAGGGCTTGCCGGCAGTCGGCGCAGTCCGCGAGGTGACGGCGCAGCGGCTCGGCGCCTTCGGGGATCCCCAAGGCCAGCTCGATCAGCTGCTCGGCGCTCGGGTGTTGCGTGGCTCGCGTCTCGTGGCTCGTCGCGTTCATGGGGTCCTCGATTCGTCGGCCGAGCCGCTCGGCTCGGTCAGCTCACGCTGCAGGGCCCGGTGGGCCGACACGACCCGGCTCTGGGCGGTGCGCAGCGAGATGCCCAGCCGCTCGCCCATCTCGCGGAAGCTCCAACCTTCGATGTCGTGCAGGACGATGGCCTCGCGTTGCATGTCGGTCATGCCGGCCATCGCGCGGCCCACGGTGCCCCGCGCGTCGATGCGTGCCGGCAGCTCCGCCATCGGGTCCTCGACCGGCTCGACCCGTCGCTGCCGCAGCAGGCCGGCCAGGCCACGCTGCCGCCGCTGCCGCTTGCGCAGCCGATCCATCGCCCGGCTGCGCGTCATCACCTGCAGCCAGGTGCCGAAGGCGGCGCGCTCCGGGTCGTAGCGGTGCAGGTGGGTCAGGGACCAGACCATGACGTCCTGCATCAGGTCCTCCGCCTCGTCACGATCGCCGAGCAGGGCATGGGCCAGGCGCAGCACGGGCAGGCGATGATGCTCGTAGAGCTCGCGCAGCGCAGCCTCGTCGCCCCCTCGAGCACGGCTCAAGAGCGAGTCGGTGGAGGCGGGCGCGATCGGCTGCCTTCGGACTTCGGTCATCGTGATCACATCCAAGGATACGTCGCTTGACCCTCGCATGATTGCAGGTCTGGAATGGATTCCAAACGTGGCGCGCCCCGCGATGGAGGCAAGGGCTCGGGACGATGTCCGCTTTGTGTCCGGCTTCTTCCGGTTGGGTCACGATGCATCTGCTAGGGTGAATGCCTGCGCATGTTCGTTTGGATCTCCGGAGTCGCCGGTCGCCTCCGATTCCGGAGACATGCGTACCGATCGGCAGGCGTCTCGGAATCTCGAAACCACGCGAGCTTGACTCAGGAGAGAGAAG
The DNA here is from genome assembly GCA_020634625.1 of Caldilineae bacterium. Classification (GTDB taxonomy): domain Bacteria; phylum Chloroflexota; class Anaerolineae; order Epilineales; family Epilineaceae; genus JACKBJ01. The sequence continues at coordinate 182,965 of JACKBJ010000003.1, forward strand.
TGAGACCCACATTCATCGATGGCGAGCTGACCCGAGCGACTCGGCTGCGACGCCGGCATCTCATGTCGAGGATCCTCCCGGCCGCGCTCGTCCTCATGCTTGCGCTGCTTCCCTGGCACGCTCACGCGTCCGGATCGAGCGCGCCACCGGCACCGGCGTCGCCGGAGCTGGATGCGGATCCAGGGGGCGGCGACGGATTCTCCACCGGCCTACCCGTGGTCACCGATCTTGGGCAAACCACGCTCTCGATGAACGAGGGGGCGGGATGCACCGGGCCATTCGCGCAAGGCGCGGATCGGCTCGCAGGCCTGCAGAATGACGACGGTGGATGGGATTGGCCCCTGGATGACGGTTCGCCGACGACCCACAGTCCACTGAATACGATCGGGCCGATCGGGATGGGGCTCTCGCAGGCAGCGCGGCACACGGCCGAGGCCTCCCACCTCGATGCGCTCGAGGACGCCGGTGGCTTCCTGATGGCCAAGACGAGCTCGTTCTCGCCTTCGGACGGCTACCTTGCCGCCGAGCTCGATGCGGTCCTCGGTGGAACGGCCTTCGTCGATCACGTCACCACCCACTTCTACGATCGGCTCGCGAACGGCACCTATCTCCGCAACGGAACGCTCTATGATACGGCTGGCTACGTCGCCCTCATCCGAACGGTACGTGCAAGTCAGGGCATTGGGAATCTGGCGGCATGGGACATCGGCATGGGCCTTGTCGGCGCTGAAGCAGCGGGCGCCGATACGAGCGCATGGCTATCCGGTCTCGAAGCCGAGATCGACGAGCTCGACGGGTCCAACTACTACGACGTGATCGGATTGGCAGGTGCCGTGCTTGGCCTCGCCGTTATAGGGGCGGACTACGATCCCACGGCTGGCGAGCACGCTGCGGCGAGCTCGCTGGCCGATCTCGCCGAGATCCTCGTCAGCTACCAGGTCGACAGTGGCGGGTTCACCTGGAACCAGGGCAACGTATCGGCGGGCGAAGAAGTCATCCAGGAGACGGCATACGCAGCGCTCGCGCTTTCGGCGCTTGACCGTGATGGCTATCGCTCGACCCTGCAGTCGGCCGCCGGGTACATGCTTGCGACCCAATTGCCTTCAGGTGGCTGGGAGCAATTCCCCGGTGACGGTGAGAACAACGAGGTCACGGCCGAGGCGCTCTGGGCCTTGGCGGAAGTCGGCGTCTGGCCCGAGGTCGACGGACTGGCGGCAACGCCGAATCCCGTTGCCGCCGGCACCAGCTTCGCTGTCGAAGCCGTGGCGACCGAGACCGGTCCGGGCTGTGCCGCGATCGACTCCGTAGAGCTGCGTGTGGACGACGGCGCCTGGTCCGATGCGGACGCGCAGGATGGTGCGTTCGATGCGTCGAGCGAGCCCGTCGAGGCCGAGCTCGTCGCCCCGAGCGAGTCGGGGATCTACGCGCTATGCGGCCGAGCGACCGACGAGCAAGGCAACACGGGCGAGACGTCCTGTGTCGACCTCGTCGTCTACGATCCTTCCGGCGGCTTCGTCACCGGGGGAGGATGGATCGACTCGCCATCGACGGCGGTGGCGCCGGGTATCGTGCGCGACGGTGAAGCCTATGACGAGGATTGGGTGTTCAACGATGAGCCGCCCAACGTGACGCCCGCGGCGTACACAACCGACGAGGCGAGCACGGGGCTCGGGAGCCTGCATGTGCCCCCGATCACCAACGACACGGGCAACGTGGAGAAGTTCATTCTGCGCTACGTTCCACCCACCGAGGTGGTGCTGGATGCCTTCGACGGCTTCTCGATCGACTTCCTCGTCGACGCTGCTGGCTCCAACACGAACCCGAACCAGTTCTACGTGAACCTGTACGCGCTGACGCCGGATCCGGACGACGGGGGCTGGTACGACTGCCGCTTCGACTTCGTCGCGAGCGCGGGATCGACGAGTTCGTGGACGCCGCTCGCGTTCGATGCCGCGAGCGTGGCGACCGCGGTCGGCGACAAGCTCGGTGGCGGATGTCCGACTCGGATCGAGGGTCTGCCTACGGGCAGCACGATGCTCTTCCTGTCGGTGAACCTGGGCGACACCAGCGCGAACGACACGGGGAGCGGCGGCTACTTCGACAATGCCCAGCTCGGCATGGCCGGCGACACGACCACCTGGGACCTGGGCGAAGGGCTTGGTGGCCGTGCCACGTTCGGATTCGTCTCGAAGTACAAGAAGGGCGCGAGCACGCCGAGCGGAGCGACACAGTTCCGCTTCGACGCGGCCGGTCTCAGCTTCCACTCCACGAGCTACGACTGGCTCGTGATCAACCAGGGTGGCGCGCGTGCTCAGTACAAGGGGTCGGGCACCGTCAACGGGCAGCCGGCGCCCAACGGCTCGGACTACCGCTTCATGCTCTGGGCTGGCGATGACGATCCGGACACCTTCCGGATGAAGATCTGGTGGGAAGACGCCGGCGACGACCCTGTCGTCTACGACAATGGGGCCGACCAGGCGATCGGCGGTGGCAACATCGTCGTCCACAAGGGCAAGTAGTCTGGCGCTCGCCCACTCGCCTGCAACTGCGATCGCCGATCACTCGCGGAGGGTGGCCTGTTGTGGGCCACCCTCCGTCATTCGGGTTCGGTCCGATTCGGCCACACGATCAACGACAATTGGCGCTGAGCACGACGACCGCTAGAAACCCACACCAGTGAGGTGCCCGCCGCCAGGCACTGGCGGACTCCGAGTCACCACGAAGCGGAGGGAACTCCAGGTCCGTGGGTCAACGTCTTCGGGGCCGTCGTGTTGCCCAAGCCCTGACCGCATCCCCTCGTTAAAGCCCGCGAGGCGATGGTTCGTGGCTTACAGCCACCGTCGCTCTGTCCAACCACGTGAACACGCACGAGAGACGGATTTCGAGACGATCCGTCCAAAACCGATGGAGCCGCGTGTTGTTTCGCCTCGAAAGGAGACTTCGATGCGCCCCCTCAGCTCCACTGCTCTCGTCTCGAGCCTGCTGATCGCCCTGACCGCCAGCCTGAGCCTCTTCGTTGTTGCCGCGCCCCTCCGCGCCGCTCCTTCCCCTCGGCCACCGGCAGACCTGCCGGACTGTCCTCCCGAATGGTCGGTGGGCGCCCGCTCGTCGGTGCACCCCACGGCCCTCCTCGTCGGCGAGTCGGCCCGCGTCACGATTCAGGTGTCAAGCACCTACACCCAGCGCCCCGAACCCCTACACATCGTCTTCGCCGTGGACGCGTCGCAGCATCTCGACGAACGCGAGATCCGAGAGGTCCGCGCGGTTCTGCTCGAGCTGGTTCGGCACCTCGACCTGCCCAACGATCCGGACACCCGCGTGGCACTGGTGGACGGCGCGGGCGGCGGCCGGACCCTGCTGCCCCTGGTCAACGACTCGGCGCGCGTGATCCAACGCATCGGAAGGCTCGAGGCGGGTGACGACGGGCCTCGGCTGCCGGAGGTCCTTCGGGAAGCCCATCGCGTGCTGCGCCAAGGCCGGCGTCTAAAGTATTGCCAGCAGCAGCTCGTCAATGAGATCGTCGTCCTCGTCTCGCCGGGGGCGGATCGACGCGACTGCATCGATGCGCTACGGGCGGCGAGGGGTCTGAAGAGCGAAGGCATCTTGCTGGTTACGGCCGATGCCAACGAACGCCCACGGGACAAGGGCTGCCTGCACGAGCTCGCCAGCTCTGCCCGCTACGCCTACCACATCCGGGAGCTCGGCCGGCTGATCCTCGTCTTCGTCCACATCCAGACCAACGTCACCCTGCGCCAGATGACGGTCGTCGAGACCCTCGCCGAGGGCGTCGAGTACGTGCCGCGCAGCGCTCGGCCGGACCTTACCACGATCGACCTCGCGACGGGGACCCTAACCTGGACGCTGAGCTTCGTTCCCAAAGTGCACGAACTCGGCTACGAGGTGAGGCTGAGTCGTGTCGGGCTGCAGCCCCTCAGCGAAGGTGCCCGGATCACCTGGCTCGATAACCGGAACAAGGGCAATTCGCTCGAGCTCGAGCCGGCCTGGGCCCAGGTCTTCGGCCCCGAGCCAGGGCCCTGAGCGCGAGCTCGGAGATCCCCGTCGGGATCGTGCGCGCCCTTAGCGCCAATTCGATATCAGCGACCGCCAGATCACGTCCAACTCGATTGACCAGGCACTGCGATATTCCTATGACAGCAGTGGGCTACTAGTCCGTGAGGATGTGTATTTTGGAGAGGCGCTTGAACAACGTTCTCAATACACATACGGGTGCGAGTCACGACTGACCGAGGAGATCCACACTGACTTCGCAGTCGGGCTCATGACTGGGCGCCAGTATGAGTACATGTGCCCCTCGCAGTAAGGGGCCGTCAAGCAATTTTCCGCGGCAACCGAGTGCCTTGTTGCGCCGACCGAATTGCGCAGACTACCGATTTCTTGGCCCTTGATCTCCGAGCACCTCGTCGAGCACGCGCCGGGCGTCACGCCATGCGTTTGGGGCGTCGGCCTCGTGGCGAATGAGGATGAGTGCCTTCCACAAGGCCCAGCCGCGCGCCCGCACCCATGTCGCGTCGTCCATCGCCACGGCTCTTAGGAACGCCTCGCGCCCTGCGCCGTCCAAGAACGTCCATGCGATGGTCAAGTCACACGCGGGGTCGCCGACACCGCTCGAGCCGAAGTCGATCACTGCCGCCAGGCGGCCCTCGCGCACAAGCACATTATCCGCCGTGACGTCGCCATGGACCCACACTCCCGGACCTTCCCACGCCGACGCCAGCGCGTCCTCCCACACCGCCTCCGCAGCGGCGGCGTCGATGCCCTCGGCGAGCGCTGCGATGGCATCGCGCACCTCATCGTCGTAGGTGGCGACCGGACCACCCCTGAAGAAGTTGTGTTCCCCTGCCGGCGGCCCTTCCGTGGCGTCGATGCGGTACAGCGCTCGCAGGAAGCCAGCCAGATCTCGGGCGAAGGTCTCGACTTCGACGACGTTCCGCGACGTCGCCCTCTCACCGTCCAGCCAACGGTAGACCGACCAGGGCCATGGGTAGCCCTCGGCTGGCTTGCCCATGGCGATGGGTGAGGGAATCGGCAGTGGAAGCAATGGCGCGAGGACGGGCAGCCATCTCTGCTCCTTCGCGACCTGGGCGACGTACCGGGCGCGGCTCGGCAGGCGCACCAGCAGGTCCGCACCCAGTCGGAAGGTGCGGTTGTCCCACCCACCTGGGTCCACGGCCCTCACTGCCTGACACATCGTCCTAGACGCCGGCCGGCGCGGTGTCGCCCATCAGCCATTCGAATCGGTTGAAGACCTTGAAGGAGATGCCGAAGCGGGTGAGCGGATCGGGGTCTGGAGCCGGGTTGAGATGAAGGCGCAGCTTGAACCGCTGGCCGAGCGCCGTGGCTCGTTGGTAGGCTCGGCAGCCGATCTGGAAGTAGCTGAGACCACGGCGGGAGTGGGCATCGACGAGCTCGCGCGCGCCGGACTCGACGAGGAACACCCCTTCCGAGACGGTGTAGAGTGTGGCGACGGCGAGGATCAAGAGCAGGCGATCGACCTGCGCGGGAGCAACGAGATGGCTGGACTCCCAGTCGAAGCCGCCGGACTTGTCGTCGCGGAAGCTGTGCTCGATGTTCATCCTGCAGCGGTAACAGGCTGCTACATGCAGCCCATCCGCTCGGTTCGAGGCGATGTACCAGACCTCGGCGTCGGGCTCGGGAGCCAACACAACAAAGACGTGGACCGGCCCGAATCGCTTCTCGCCGAAGCCCGAGAGACGAACATCGTGCAGCCCGAAGACATCGCCCGGCGCGACATCGTAGTCGCTGAGCTTGCGGGTCCGGCCATTGGGGAGTTGGACCTTGCGGCTCCGCTTGAGTCGCAGGCCGAAGTCCCAGCCGGTGTCACGGCACCAGCGCATAAGCTCGACGCCGCCGAAGCCGCGATCGCCGAGCAGCATCACCGACTTGGTGCCGCTGAGCAGCGTGGCAGCGTCATCCAACAGCGGCCGGTAGTCCTCGAACGCCAAGGTGTGCCCCTGCGTCGCAAAGCTGCGCCAGACCAGCGGAATCGACCGGCCACGGAAGACCAGCGCGACGCGGCAGACCACGCATCGCCCTTTGGGGCTCGTCGTGTCGATGGCGACCAGCACGTCGCGCCCAGACCAGCTCTTGAGAGTCTGGACGATGAACGGGCGGTAGTACGCCGCGGGATCGACGTGCGGGTTGTTCAGGAATCGCCAGAGGCGACGCCAGCGACTTGCCGCCTTCGTATCGCCAGCGATCACCAGCGCCCAGCCGGTCAGCGAAACGTGGGAGGTCAGGAGCAGCGCGGTCACCGACCAGGCGAACACGCGCAGCCGACGCAGATCTTCTCGCGGACAACCTTGGCGGACATGGCGGAGCACCGTAGAATGCGCGTTCAGGCTGGCGGACACCGTCGTCTCTCCTTGAGTGTGGTTCTGAGCAAACCCAACTCTACGGAGGTGGCGGCTTGTGCGCCAGCCTAGCTCTTATGTTCTGTCAGGCAGTGAGGTCCACGGCCTTAACGGCGCGGCCGGACCAGAGTGGAAACTGCTCTGCGATTAGCGCGGACACGAGATCAGTCGTGATCTCTACGTCACGCTCGTTACCCATTCCGCTGCCGTGGCTTGCGCCGCTCCGCTCCATCCGACGATCGGCGGCCCTTTCTGGCCCGTCAAGGACTATTCTGCGCAATTCGGCCCCAACTGCATCCGGCCAGACGGCCCGAGTCTCCTCGGCCGTGGCCGCTCTGTCCTCCTAGAACTGGGCCGTCTGACACTCGCATCGGCACCCTCGGTTGCCGTAGATCATTGCATACCGGCCCCGAAGCTACGCGATTACGTGCCTGGACGCAAGTGCGTCGCTGGGGACCGGCTGAACGCTTACCATCAACGCAACCCGAGAACGCCCTTTTCGGGCTCGTCGTGTCGTTGGCGACCGACGCGTGGCGTCCGGCACAGCTCTCCAGGAGCTCGACGATGAACGGGCGGTGGTACGCGTCGAGATCGATGAGCGGGTTGTCAAGAAGTAGCCTCAAGGGTCGCCAACGACGTGCCGCCTTCGTCCGCCAAGCGATCACCAGTGCCCAACCGGTCATCGAGCCACTGCTGCTCGCGGCGGCCGTGACGGACACGAATGCGGAGTCGAGGTTTGCGCTCAGGGCTGGTCCTCGTCTGGCTGGAGCCGTACAGCCTGCTCGGCCATCCACGCGGGCATGGGCGGCAGTAGCTCGGGCGTGAGCGGGGTGGCGGGAGCCTCGGCCGGCGCCTCCGTTTCGGCGGCGACCGGCGGTCGCCGCAGTGGTGGCGACGCGGGCCCGGCGCCCGTGACCGCCTCCGCATCCGGAGGCCTGCCGGTGGTCAAGGCGCTGGCCAACTGCCGCATCGCTTCGGCGATCGTCACCACGTGCTCGGGGGAGCGCACGTAGCCGTACCGCACGACCTGGATTGCCTGATCGTCGATCTGGCCGCTCGGATGGGCTTCGAGGAAGCTCGCAACGGCGTGTCGCCGCTCGGCGTCGAGGAACGCCCGAATCTCCTGGGCCGACTCACCCTGGACCTTCACCAAGCGGTCGAAGCTCGGATCGCCGAGCTCTAGGTCGCTGAAGCCGAACATCGCCTTCAGGCTGTCGACGGCGCTCTGCAGTCGCAGCCGCAGGCTCACCGGGAGCGGGCGCTCGAAGCGCAGCGCGAACCGGGTCTCCGCCACCTCCCGGGTCCGACCCTTGTGGTACACCTTCCGGACATGCACCACGACGTGGACCCGATGCCCGTCGAGCCGGCCTTGCAGCCGGAGCTCCCAAGGGTCGAGCTCCAGCCCGAGCCGTGTCGCCGCCTCACGCCAGGCGACGCGGACCCGGTTGCGCTGGGTCCTGCTGGATCCGGCCAAGCCGCTCAGCAGCAGGCCGCCGACCACCGCCGCGCCGGCGAGCAGCTCGAGCATCCGGGGCCTCCGGCAGCGCCCTCAGCTGCGCAGGCTGACCTCGATGCCCAGGTCGCCGCGTCGGTTGACGCTGATCTGCTCGATCGAGTTCAGGTAGCTGGTCCAGTTCTTGAAGCCCAGCGCCTTCTCGCTGAAGTTCTCGAAGCCGGCCTCGCCCAGCAGCTCGCGCTTGAGCAGGGCGCTCTCGAGCGGCTCGCCGGCCTTCTCGAGGATGGCGATGATGGCCTCGGCCGGCGTGCGCTGGCGCGGCGGCGCGGCGGCACCGGTTCCCCGCCCGCGGCCGCGGCTGCGGCGGCGCGGCGGCGGGGTGACGATGTCGTCGTAGAACTTGAAGCGGTCGGCCAGCTCGATGACGTGGGCGGCCGTCGAGCCCTTGTCCGGCCCGATCACCACCACGCTCTTGCCGTGGCTCTTGAGCTTGGTGATCAGCGGTCCGATGTCGCTGTCGCCGCTGACGATGGCGAAGTGGCTGATGTAGGGCCGCAGGAGCAGGCACTCCACCGCGTCGGCCGTCAGCAGGATGTCGGCGCCGTTCTTCTTGGACTGCGGCGTGCGGCGCCGGACGTGGATCATCTCCACGCCGTTGTCCTGCAGCTCGTGCTGGTAGCGGTGGAACTTTCGCTTGGACCAGTCGGCGTAGGCACGGCGGAAGATCACGCCGCCGAAGTTCTCCTCGATGAAGTCGACCACCGGGTTGAGGTCGATCGCGCCTTCCTCGTGCCGCGGATCCTCGTCGAAGGCGATGACCAGGTTCTCGAAATCGACCAGCAGGGCCACATGGTCCTGGCTCTCACGGGCTGCGATGGGATTGCTCCTTGCTCGGGGCGCCGAGCGGCGCGGGGGTTCGATCGCGGTCATCCGAGCATAAGCGCGCGCCGTAGACGCGTCAAACGGCCGGGACGGGCGTTGGCGGTGCCCGAATCGGGGGCCTGCTATACTGGCCGCGCCGGGGAGCGGCGCCGAGCCGCGTCATCCGGCCGAGCCGGCCCGCCCAGCCAAGACAGGAAGGGTCATGCACCGACGCCAGCCCGAACGCCGCCGCCACCGGCCTGGCGCGCTCGCCCTCGCCCTGCTGGCCGCTGCGCTCGGCGCGCGACCGGCCGCCGCCGATACCTTCTCGATCGCCGCCGTCGACGTCGAGACCGGCCAGATCGGCAGCGCCGGCGCCAGCTGCGTCGGCCAGAGCCGCTTCTTCCCGGACGGCGCCTTCGTGCTCAGCGACATCCTGCCCGGCATCGGCGTGATCCACACCCAGGCCAGCTACGTCGCCGCCAATCAGCGAAACGCCCGCGCTCGGATGCTCGAAGGCCTGGCCCCGGAGGCGGTCGTCGCATGGCTCGCGGCCAACGACGTCCAAGGCGACCCGGGGCCCCGCCAGTACGGCATCGTCGACCTGCGGCGCGGCGGCCAGAGCGCGGCCTACACCGGCCCGACCTGCACCGACCACAAGGGGCACCGGACGGGGCCCGGCTACAGCATCCAGGGCAACATCCTGGCCGGGCCCGAGATCCTCGACGGCATGCAGGCCGCCTACGTCGAGGGCCGGGGCGAGCTGGCCGAGCGCCTCATGGCGGCGCTCGAGGCGGCCAAGGTCGTCGGCGCCGACACGCGCTGCGCGGCGCGCGGGACCTCGTCCCAGTCCGCCTTCATCCGGGTCCTGCGGCCCCAGGACGGCACCGCCGCCTACCTATGGCTGGTCGTGCCCGACACGCCGCCCGGCGAGGACCCGATCGACCGCCTGCGCGCCGACTTCGATGCCTGGCGCCTCGCGCCGACCGTCACCCCCGGCCCGAGCCTGACGCCGCCGCCCAGCCCGACGCCCGACATGGGCCCGCCTCCGAGCGCCACGAGCCCGCCCGCGCGTACCTCGACGGCGCCGCCGCCGGTCCCGAGCGCCAGCCCGACGCCGAGCCCGCCGCCGCTCTACCTGCCGCGCCTGCTGGCCCCGAGACTCGGCCTCGCGCGCCTGCACCACGCGCTGGCCCGGCGCATCGCGCCGGCCGGGCGACCGGGGCGATGAGCTGAGCGCCCCCACCCGCGTGCCCCCGCCTCGGCCGCCCGACGGCGCGCCCGGCCTGCCCCAGGCGCGCGAGATCGCCTGGCGCGACCCGGCCGCCTGCTACGCGGCCCTGGCCGCCGCCCTGCCCGGCCCCTCGGCCTTCCTCGACAGCGCCCTGGTAGAGCCGCGCCTCGGCCGCTACAGCTACGTCGCGGTCGACCCCTTCCGCCAGCTGCGCTTCGATGGCCGACGGGCCTTCGTCGATGGGCAGCCCGTCGCCGGCGACCCCTTCGCGATCCTGCGCGCCGAGCTGGCTCGGCACCCGATGGTCGGCCGCGCCGGCCTGCCGCCCTTCCAGGGTGGCGCCCTCGGCTGGCTGAGCTACGACCTCGGCCAGCAGCTCGAGCAGCTGCCCGATCCGCGCGACCCGAGCCGCCGCTTCGACGACCTGGCGCTGGGCCTCTACGACGGCCTGGTGGCCTTCGACCACGTCCTCGGCCGGGCCTGGATCGTCGCCAGCGGCTTGCCGGAGGCCGAGCCCCTGGCGCGGGCCGCACGCGCCCGCGCCCGCATCGCCCGCTTCGCGCGGATCCTGGACGCGGTGCCCCCCGAACCCGGGCCGGGCGCGACGCCGGACCCGGTCGCGCTCACCGGTCCACCGGCGGCCGTCGTGCCGCCCTCGGGCAGGGTCGCGCCGGTGCGCGTGCGCAGCAACTTCAGCCGACCGGCCTACCTGGCCGGCGTCCAGCGGGTGATCGACTACATTCTGGCCGGCGACATCTTCCAGGCCAACTTCACCCAGCGCTTCTCGGCCGAGCTGCCGGCCGGCGACTCGGCCTGGGCGCTCTACCGCCGCCTGCGCGTCGGCAACCCGGCGCCCTTCGCCGCCTTCCTCGACTGGGGCGAGCAGGTCATCGCCTCGGCCTCGCCCGAGCGCTTCCTGCGCCTGCGCGCCGGCGGCGAGGTGGAGACCCGGCCGATCAAGGGCACCCGGCCGCGCGGCGCCACGCCGGCCGAGGACGCGGCCCTGGGCCGGGCGCTGCTGGCCAGCGAGAAGGACCGGGCCGAGAACGTCATGATCGTCGACCTGCTGCGCAACGACCTGTCGCGGGTCTGCCGGCCGCATTCGGTGGTCACGCCCGAGATCTGCGCCCTGGAGCGCTACGCCACCGTGCAGCACCTGGTCTCGGCGGTCGAGGGCCGGCTGGAGGCCGGGCGCGACGCCGTCGACCTGCTGCGCGCCAGCTTCCCCGGCGGCTCGATCACCGGCGCGCCCAAGATCCGGGCCATGCAGATCATCGCCGAGCTCGAGCCGACGCGACGCGGGCCCTACTGCGGCAGCGTGGCCTGGCTCGGATTCGACGGGGCGATGGATTCGAGCATCATCATCCGCAGCTTCTGCATCCGCGGTCGCCAGCTCAGCTTCCAGGCCGGCGGCGGCATCGTGGCCGACTCGGAGCCCGCCGCCGAGCACGCCGAGAGCCTGGACAAGGCCGCCGCCCTGCTTCGCGCCCTGGGCGGCCGCCTCGAGGAGGAAGACGTCTCGTGTTGATCTTTGGCATGCTGGTCGCCACGGCCATCCCGCTGCTGGCGCTCTACCTCATCCACCGCCTGGACCTGTACAGCACCAACCACTTCCGCGACGTCCTGCTCTGCCTGGCCTGGGGCATCCTGTCGACCCAGCTGGCGCTGCTGATCAACTCCGGCATCACCGGCCTGGGCATCCTGCCCATGGCGACCGTGACGCAGCGGATCGCCCCGCCGGTCGAGGAGCTGGCCAAGGTCCTGATCATCGCCTACCTGGTCTTCCGGCCCCGCTTCACCTACTTCGTCGACGGCGCGATCTACGGCTTCGCCGTCGGCATCGGCTTCGCGGTGGTCGAGAACGCCTTCTACCTGACGCGGGCCGGGGACGCCGCCTTGACCCTGGCAGCCGGACGGGTGCTGTCGACCAACCTGATGCATGGCTCGGCCACGGCCATCTCGGGCATCGCGCTGGCTCTGGCGCGCTTCCAGCCCGACCGGCGCCGCCGGGCCGGCACGGTGCTGGTCGGCCTGGCGGCCGCCATCGGCCTGCACCTGGCCTTCAACGGCTTCGTCGGGCGCTTCTCGGGCAGCGTCGCGGCGCTCTACGGGCTGGCGGCCGCCTTCGGCCTGACCGGCGCGCTGGGTGTGGGCCTGGCCATCCGCCTGGGCCTGCGCCGCGAGCGCCAGATGATCGGCCGCGCGCTGGGCAGCAGCGACCGGCTCACGCCCGGCGAGCGCCAGGCGGTCGACCAGCTGGCCGACCCGACGGCCATCCTGGCGCCCATCGCCGAGCGCTTCGGCCCGGCCAAGGCCGAAGCGGTGCGGGACCTGCTCAAGCACCAGGCGCGGCTCGGCATCCTCCACGAGACCGACCAGCGCCTGCCCGACGCCAGCAAGCGCGCCCAGCGCGAGGCCGAGATCGCGCGCCTGCACCGCGAGATGGACGCGCAGCGCCGCCGGATCGGCGCCTACTGCATGCTGCACCTGCGCGGCATCGCCCCGGCCCTGACCGGCTCGATCTGGGAGGGCTTCGCCGAGGGCGCCGATGCCGATGCCGATGCGGGCATCTGGCGCAGCCTGCGCGAACGTCTCGCGCCGCGCCGCGGCCTGGCCGGCCTGGCGGGCACGCCGCGGTTGCGTCGCTGGCGCGCCGGCCTGGCCTACCTGGGGCTGAGCGTCGTGATCTGGAGCACGCCCCGCATGCTCGTGGCCCTGGGACGGGAGCCGATCGGAGACCCCCGGTCGGTCCAGATCCTGGCGCAGTGGCTGGCCACGGTGGGCCTGCTGGCCTTCTTCGACCGGACCCGACGCAGCCTCTGGAGCAGCCTGGGCGCCCGGCTCGAGGCCGAGGGCTCGGCCGCGCGCCTGCGCCGCCGGCTGCTGGGCAAGGGCGCGCGGATGGTCTTCGGCGCCGGCGTGCTCCTCGTCTCGGCGCTGGTCTGGCTCGGCCCGGCCTGGCTGGACGGCGGCCTGGGGCCGAGCGGGGTGAGCCTTCCGCCGGATCTCGCCGCGCGAGTCCCCCTCCAGGCCCTGGCCCAGCTCTGGATCCTGGTCTGCGCCGCGGCGATCCTGGGCCGCCTGCGCGGGCGGACCTGGCTGCTGACCAGCCTGGCCCTCGCGGCCGAGCTGGCCCACCGCTGGCCGGGCTGACGCGCGTCGGAACCGCGCCGCCGCCGGGCGCATTGGACCCCGACTTCCGACCCTGGTATTCCTTCCCGCATCGATCGATCGGCGCGCTTGCGCCCGGTCCAGCCCTAGGAGGGGAGCGGCTCATGATGCGATTCAAGCACGGTACACGCCGATCGGCGGCCATGGCGGCGGTCTGTCTGGCCCTGTTGCTCGGCGCCTGCAACGGCTCCGGCGACACGGCCTCCGACAGCAGCATGGCGCCGGGCGATGCCCTGTCCGGGGGGATGAACGAGCAGCGCGGCGGCATGCGCGGCAACGTCGGCCTCGGCGGCGTCGAGGTCAGGCTGCTGCAGTCGGACGGCGAGGTCTGCCAGTCGGAGACCGCGCCGCTGCAGACGACCCTGTCGGGCATGGACGGCAGCTACGCCTTCAGCGGTCTGGATGGATCGCTGAGCTACTGCATCGGCTACGAGGGCAACACCCTGCCCTGCACCTGCGACTGGAGCCTCGGCGACTGCGAGTGCTCGGCGCCGTCGGCTCCCTGATCGGCGCCCGCAGGTCGCGGCCTCAGCCGATGGCGGCGAGGGCCGCGTCGATCAGCGGCTGAAGCGCGCCGACCGAGTCGAGCGGCGGGGCCTGGGGCGCGTCGCGCCCCGCACCCCGCCGCTCGAGGTCCTGGCGCAGGTCGCCGAGCGCGGTCTCGCGCCAGGCGGGGCGGGGCGCCTTGCAGGCCAGGCACAGGGCGTCGGCGGCGTCGAGCAGGCGGCCGGCCGGAGCCGGCCGGCCAGCCCGGGCGGCGACGATCGCCGCCTGCTCCAGCGCGCGGGCCAGGAGCAGGCGCGAGCCCAGGTCGCCGATGATCGGGAGGGCTTCCTCGAGCGAGGCCCTGACGCGATCCACGGCCTCTCGACCCAGCTCGAGCTGGCCGGCCAGCAGCAGGCCGTTGGCGACGCCGCGTCGGAAGCCGAGCTGGCGGGCGCGGGCCAGGCCCTCGGCCAGGTCCGCGGCGGCGGCTTCGGGCTCGCCGGCATGCAGGTGGATCGCGCCGCGCAGGGTCAGGGCGTCCGCGATGCCCTGCGCGTCGCCGAGCGCCTGGCGTGAGACGAGGCAGGTCTCGATGCGCGCGCGGGCCATGTCGAGCCGTCCGGCATCGGTCTCGATCCGTGCCATGAGCTCGAGCGCCTCCGCGGCGCCGAAGTCCGATCCGGACGCCTGGTACAGCGCCAGACTCTCGTCCACGGCCGCGCGCGCGCCGCCGTCCTGGCCCATCAGCCACAGGATCTCGGCCTGGGTGCACAGGATCCCGGCCAGATTGTGCGGTTCGCCGAGCTCGCGCTCCAGCGCGAGGGCCTCCTCGATCGAGGTCAGGGCGGCGTCCAGCTGGCCCGCCTCGTGGGCCAGCATGGACAGGTTCCACAGGCCGAAGACGATGCCCTCGGGGTTGGACCGGCTCCGGTTCCATGCGAGGCTCTGGGTCATGTAGGCGCGTGCGGCGGCCACGTCGCCCTGGGCGCGGCTGATGACGCCCAGGTTGCTGGCCAGCTGGTCGACCCGCTCCGGGTCGTCGAGGCCCTTCCAGAGCTGGAGGCTCGCGTCGAGCTCGCGCCGTGCGCCCGTGTAGTCGCCCTGGAAGTAGGCCAGCACCCCCGCCGCGTTCAAGGCCTTGGCCCGGACGCGGTCGGCCACGCCGTCGCCCGCCTCGGCCGCCAGGAGCGCGCGCAGCAGGCCGAGTCCCTCCCGCAGGTGGCCCCGCAGCTGCCAGTAGCGCATCAAGGCGGCGGCCAGGGTCAGGCCACGCTCCGTCTCGCCGGCCTCCACCGCGAAGCCGAGCGCGCCGCGGATGGTGTCGTGCTCGCGCTGCAGCCGGTCCAGCCAGGCGATCTGCTCCGGTCCGGCGAGCTCCGGCTCGGCCGCCAGGGCCAGGCGGGTCAGGGCGTCGAGCAGCGCGAGGCGGACCCTGGTCGCCTCGTCCGAGGCCTCGAGCTTCTCGAGCGCGAGCTGCCGGATCGAGGCGAGCATGCGGTAACGGATCGCCCCGGCGCTGGTCTCGGCGACCACCAGCGATTTCTCGACCAGCCGGGACAGCAGGTCGACCAGCTCCCAATCCTCGATCGCGCCGCCGGCGCAGACCTGCTCGGCCAGCTCGAGGGTCCAACCGCCGGCGAAGACGCCCAGGCGCGCCAGGAGCAGCCGTTCCGTCTCGTCGAGCAGGCCGTAGCTCCACTCGACCGCGGCGCGCATGGTCTGCTGCCGCGGCAGCACGCCGCGGCGGCCGCCGGTCAGGAGGCGCAGGTGGTCGTCCAGGCGCGTGGCGATCTGTTTCGGCTCGAGGATCCGGACGCGTGCCGCGGCGAGCTCGATGGCCAGGGCCACGCCGTCCAGGCGCCGGCAGATCTCGGCCAGGGCTTCGGCGTTGTCCGGGCCGAGCGCGAAGTCGGGTAGGATCGCCTGGGCGCGCTCGACGAAGAGCTGCACCGAGGCGCAATCGGCGATCGCGCGCAGGCGCTCCCGTTCGCCGCGCCGCAGGGAGCGGGTCTCGGGCAGCGAGAGGGGCGGCACCGGGTAGAGCAGCTCGCCGCCGATGCGCAGGCCCTCGCGGCTGGTGCTCAGGCAGCTCAGGCCCGGGCAGCGCTGCAGCAGCTGCTGGACCAGCGCGGCGCAGGCGTCGATCAGGTGCTCGCAGTTGTCGAGCAGCAGCAGCACCCGGCCGTCGCCGATCCGCTCGACCAGGCTCTCGAGGAGCGGCTGGCCCGGCGCCTCGCGCAGGCCGATGGCGCCGGCGATGGCGTCGAGGATGAGCCGGCCGTCGTCCAAGGCGGCCAGCTCGACCAGCCAGACGCCGTCCGGATAGGGGTCCAGGCGGTCGGCCGCCACCTGGAGCGCCAGGCGCGTCTTGCCCGAGCCGCCGGCGCCGGTCAGGGTGACCAGCCGTGTCGAGTCGAGCAGCCGGGCGATGGCCTCGAGCTCGGTCGCGCGGCCGATCAGGCGGTTGGCGACCTGTGGCAGGTTGTTGGGCTGTCCGTCCAGGCTGCGCAGCGGCGGGAAGTCGTCCGGGAGCGCGGCATGCACGACCTGGAAGACCTGTTCCGGCTCGCTGAGGTCGCGCAGGCGGTGCCGGCCCAGGTCGCGCAGGGTCAGGCCCTCCGGCAGCGCGTCGCCCAGCAGGCTCTGGGTCACCCGCGACAGCAGGATCTGCTGGCCGTGACCGGCATCGAGCAGGCGCGCGCAGCGGTTGAGGTGCTGACCGAAGTAGTCGCCGTCCCGCTCGTCGGCCATGCCGGTGTGCAGCGCCGTCCGGACCTGCAGGCGCAGGGCGCCTTCGCCCTCCGGCTCGGAGGCCAGGCCGCGCTGGATCGCCAGCGCCGCGCCGAGGGCGTCGTCGGCCCTGCCGAAGGCCGCGCAGAAGGCGTCGCCGACGGTCTTGAAGACGTGGCCCTGGCGCGCCTCGATGGCGGCGCGCAGGAGCCGGTCGTGCCGGGCGAGGGCGCTGCGCATCGGCTCGGGCTGCGTCTCCCAGAGCCGGGTGCTGCCGACCACGTCGGTGAACAGGAAGGTCACCGTGCCGCTGGGCATGGCCATCGCGTCTCGAATCCCCCCTTCGCCGCGCCGGCGGGTTGCCGCGCTGGCGCCTGGCCCGTGGGCGGTCGGCCCGACGCGGATCCCGTGGCCCGCAGTATGCCCCGCCCGGGCCTCGAATCCCAGCCGGCCGCCGGGCCGACCCGGGCGGCCGGCGCATCCGGCTTGCGGGCCAGGCGCCCGAGCGCGCATCCTTGGGCGCATGGTCCTGCTCGTCGACAACTACGACTCCTTCGTCTGGAACCTGGCTCGCTACGTCGCCGAGCTGGGCTGGGCGCGCGAGGTGCACCGCAACGACGCCATCACGCCCGAGCAGGTGGCCGACATGGCGCCGAGCCACATCCTCCTCTCGCCCGGGCCCTGCACCCCCGACGAAGCCGGCGTCTCCAACGCGCTGGTCGCCCGCTTCGGCGCCAGCCTGCCGATCCTCGGCGTCTGCCTGGGCCACCAGTGCATCGGCCAGGTCTACGGCGGGCGCGTGGTCCGCGCCGGCCGGCCGATGCACGGCAAGACCTCCGACATTCGCCACGACGGCCGCGGGATCTTCGCCGGCCTGCCCGATTCGCTGCGGGTCACGCGCTACCACTCGCTGGTGGTCGAGCGCGCCAGCCTGCCGGCCGAGCTGACGATCACGGCCGAGAGCCCGGACGGCGAGATCATGGGCTTGCGTCACCGGTCCCATCCGGTGGTCGGCGTCCAGTTCCATCCCGAGGCGGTGCTGACCGAGGGTGGGCACGCCATGCTGCGGCACTTCCTGGCCCTGCGCGGGCCGGGGGCGGCCACGGACGAGGGCCGGTCGGACGCGCCGCGATGAGCCGGCCCCGGGTCTGGCTGGACGGCCGGCTGCTGCCCGCCGACCGGGCGCGGATCGATCCCAGCGAGCGCGGCTTCCTGCTGGGGGACGGCCTCTTCGAGACCCTGCTGGCGCTGGACGGCCGAGTCCCCTTGGCCGAGCGCCACCTGGCTCGGCTGGCCGCCAGCGCCGCCGCCCTCGGCATCCCGATGCCCTTCTCGAAGGATGCGATCGCGGCGGCCTGCCGGTCGCTGCTGCGCGCGAACGGCCTGGCCGCGGGACCGGCCGCGCTGCGGATCACCCTGAGCGCCGGCCCCGGGCCACGCGGGCTGGCGCGACCCGAGCCGCCGCGGCCGACCCTCGTGATCGCCGCCGCGCGCCGGGGCGCCGGGCCATTGCCGCCGGCCCGCCTGCACCTGGCCTCGACCCGGGTCTCGGCGGCCTCGCCGCTGCGCCGGCACAAGACGCTGAGCTACCTCGAGAACGTTCTGGCCTGGCGCGAGGCGGCGGCGGCCGGCGCCGACGAGGCGCTGCTGATCAACACGGACGGTCGCATCGCCGAGGCCAGCGCGGCCAACCTGTTCGTGCTGCGCGACGGCGCCCTGTGGACGCCGCGCATCGAGGATGGCGCCCTGCCCGGCATCACCCGCGGCCTGGTCCTGGAGCTGGCCCCGGCCGAGGGCCTGGCGGTTCGGGAGGCGGGGCTGCGCGTCGAGGACCTGGTTGCGGCCGAGGCCCTGTTCCTGACCAGCAGCCTGGCGGGGTTGCAGCCGGTGGTCTCGCTGGGCGGGTTGGGCGAGCCGGGCGGCGGCGACGGGCCGATGGATCGACCCGACGCGCGCTGGGCGGAGGACCGGCCCGAGCTGGGCCGGCTTCAGGCAGCCTACGCGCGGGCCCTGGGGCTGGCTCCGGGGACCAGGCGGGCTGACCCGGTGGCGCGTCGGGATCCGCGGACGCGTTGACAGCATCGGCCGTGATCCCATAGACTGCGCTTGGCCGGTCTGGTGAATCGCCTCGATGCATGCCATGCGGCGCGAGGCCGCTGGCATGCCGCTCGAGCCAGGGACTTCGCGCCGTTGGTGTGCCAGGGCCGCCGATCCGGTTGCTGCGCATCGCCGCAGGTCGCCACCCAGCCAAAGGAGCAAGCCGATGCAATCCTCGACCGATCTCCCCACTCAGGGCTCCGGAAGCGTCATCTCGGGCTCGTTTCAAGATGGCTGGCTCGCCTTCAAGCGGGCTTGGGCCAGCGTCTACGGCTTGGGCATCGTCTATCTGATCATCGTGGGCGCGTTGACGGGCTTCGGCCAGTTCGTACTCAAGCTCGGCGGCGGGGAACCCGGAGGCATGTACATGCTCTACCAACTCGCCAGCGGCATCGTTCAGGTCCTGCTTGGAGCCGGCTTCAGCTACGCCTTGCTCGGCTACGTGCGGCAGGACTTGAGCGTGGGTCTGGGCACGCTCTTCGAGGGCTTCTTGCACATCGGCGCGCTGCTCGTGGCGACGCTGCTGGTCAGTCTGGCGGTCCTGGTCGGTTTCCTGCTCCTGGTGATCCCGGGCATCGTGATCTCGCTGGGATTGGTCCAGGTCTACTACCTGATCTTGGATCGGGAGATGGGCGGCGTCGAGTCGCTGCAGGCGAGCTGGGCGATGATGCGGGGCTACAAGCTCCAGTACCTCGTCTTCGGGCTGGCCTGCATGCTGCTCGTCCTGGTGAGCCTGATCCCGTTCGGCCTGGGGCTCTTCGTCTCGATCCCGGTCATGGCGCTGGCCTCGGCAGCCTTCTACGAGCGGGTGCTCGCCGCCAATCCGCCGCCGAAACTGGCTTGAGCGCGTAAACCGGCGTCGCGCGGGCTTCCCGCGGGGCGCTCGCCGATGCCCGAATCGAAGGTTCACCCCAACGGAGCTGCTCCGACATGATCGCCCTGGACGGCTCGCATCGTTGGGGTGGCGCGGCCCTCGTGGCCGGCAGCCTGCTCTTCTTCTTGAACAAGGTCGACGACATGAGCCGGCTCTTCCTCGGGCGCCGCATACCGGATCTGATCTCCGGTGAGGACATCCCGCTGATCCTGGTCGGGCAGCTCTGCCTGTTTATCGGCTTCGCGGGCATGTACCGCGCCTACGTCACGCGCCTGAAGCGGCCGGGTCGAATCGCGCTGCGCCTGCTCTGCGGCGGCGGCATGCTGCTAGCGCTGGGACACGTGACCTTCATGATCTTCCCGGCCGGCATGTTCTCGGCTTCCTGGGTCGCGGGGCTCGAGTACGCCTACCTGCTCGTCGCCGTCGGGCTGCTCCTGGTCTTCATCGGCTTGATCGGCTTGGGGAGCCTGAACCTGCGTCGGCCGCTGCTGGGCCCCTGGCCTTGGCTGCCGCTGGCGACGGGCATCGCCGGCTTCGTCGGCTTCGCCCTGCTCAAGGGCGAGGCGATCACGGCCGGCTTCCTGCTGTTCCGGACGCTGTTCGCCCTGGGCCTCGTCGCGCTGGGCTTCGGGCTCTGGCGCGGGCCTTCGACAAGCCGCCTGCCTTGAACCATACTATGCGACCGCTTGGCTCTCGCCCCAGCCTCCCGCCGCGCGCCGGCCCGCCGGCCTGCCGCCCCGCCTTCCGGACCGCCCCGTCATGATCCACACCATCCGTGTCACCACCCGGGAAGCCAGCGACCCGCTGGGCCGCGACGTCCTGGTCGAGATCCAGCGCACCCTGGGTCTGGCCGACATCGAGCGCATCCGCACCGTCAAGGTCTACCGCCTCGAGGGCCTGACGGCCGAGGAGGCCGAGCGCCTGGCGCGGGCGGTGCTGGCCGAGGACGTCGACCAGCGCTGGAGCCTGGACGCGCCGCTGGTCGAGCATGCCGACCGGGTGGTCGAGGTGGCCTACCTGCCGGGCGTGATGAACCCCGAGGCGGCCAGCATCCTCAAGGCCGCCGCCGACCTGGGCATCGGCTTGCGCGCGGCCGACTCCAGCCGCGAGTACGCCTTCTACGGCCGGCTCGACGAGGGCTCGGTCGACCAGGTGCTGGCGCGCCTGCTGGTCAACCCGACCATCGAGCGCGTGGTCGAGCGCGAGCCGGAGAGCCTGCTGATCGAGGGCCGGCCCGGCCCCACCGCGCGCATCCCGATCCGGGCCATGGACGACGCGGCCCTGATGGCCCTGGCCGGCAAGGGCCTCTACCTCGAGCTGGACGAGATGCAGGCCATCCGCGACTACTTCGAGGAGCTCGACCGCGATCCGACCGACCTCGAGCTGGAGGTGCTGGCCCAGACCTGGAGCGAGCACTGCGTGCACAAGACCTTCCGCAGCCAGCTGCGCATCGACGGCGTCGAGAAGCCCTCCATGATGCAGCGGCTCAAGCAGACCGCGCTGCGCTACGACGCGCTGGTGCTCTCGGCCTTCGTCGACAACAGCGGCGTGCTGGCCTTCTACGAGGGCTGGGCGGTCTGCGGCAAGGTGGAGACCCACAACAGCCCCTCGGCCATCGAGCCCTATGGCGGGGCGATGACCGGCTCGGGCGGCGTCTTCCGCGACATCATGGGCACGGGCCAGGGCGCGGCGGTGGTGGCCTCGACCGACATGTTCTGCTTCGCGCCGCCCGACCTGCCGGCCGGCGAGCTGCCGCCCGGCTGCCTGCCGCCGGACTACCTGCTGCGGCGGGTGGTGGCCGGCGTGCGCGACTACGGCAACCGCATGGGCATCCCGACCAACAACGGCTCGGTGCACTTCCACCCCGACTTCCGGGCCAAGCCGACCGTCATCGTGGGCGCCTACGGCCTGCTGCCCGAGACCCGCGCGCCCAAGGGCAGCCCGCGCGCCGGCGACCGCATCCTGGCCCTGGGCGGCCGCACCGGCCGCGACGGCATCCACGGCGCCACCTTCTCCTCGGCCGAGATGACCGCCGAGACGATCACCGTCAACAGCCAGGCGGTGCAGATCGGCAACGCGGTCGAGGAGAAGCGGGTGCTCGACGCGGTGCTGGCCTGCCGCGACGCCGACCTGATCCGGGCCATCACCGACTGCGGCGCCGGCGGCTTCAGCTCGGCCATCGGCGAGATGGGCGAGCCCATCGGGGCCAGCGTCGAGCTCGACCGCGCGCCGCTCAAGTACTCCGGCCTGGCGCCCTGGGAGATCTTCGTCTCGGAGTCCCAGGAGCGCATGGTCATGGCCGTGGCGCCCGAGGACGTGGCGCGGGTCGAGGCCATCTGCGCGACCTACAACGTCGAGGTCAGCGACCTGGGCGTCTTCGAGCCCAGCGGCAAGCTGGTCGTGCGCTACGCCGGCGAGGTCGTCGGGGAGCTGGACATGCGCTTCCTGCACGACGGCTATCCGGAGCGGCGGCTCGAGGGCCGCTTCGCGACGAACCCCGGCCCGGTCGAGCTGCCGCCGGCGCCGGCCGACGCCGCGGCCTGGCTGGCGGCCTGTCGGGCGGTCCTGGCCCATCCCAACGTGGCCTCCAAGGAGCCGATCGTCCGCCAGTACGACCATACCGTGCAGGGCACCAACGCCCTGCCGCCCTTCGGCGGCGCCGAGGGCGATGCGCCCGGCGACGCCGTGGTGTTGACCCCGCTCCTGGGCAAGCCCTACGGCCTGGTCATCGCCCATGGCCTCAACCCGGTGCTCAACACCTTCGACGCCTACTGGGGCTCGGTCTGGGCCGCGGCCGAGGCGATCAGCAACCTGGTGGCGGTGGGCGGCAACCCGCGCGAGGTCGGCCTGATCGACAACTTCATCTGGCCCAAGCCCGACGCGCCGTCGCTGGGGGAGCTGGACCGGGCGGTCGACGCCTGCGTCGACGTGATGCATGCCCTCGGGCGCCCCTTCGTCTCGGGCAAGGACTCGCTCTCGAGCAGCTACCGCTATCCGGACGGCAGCCTGCTCAAGATCCCGCCCGTCCTCTGCGTTTCGGTCTTCGGTCGCATCCCCGACGTCGCCCGGACGGTCTCCTCGGACTTCAAGGCGCCGGGCAGCCGGCTGCTGCTGGTCGGCGCGCGCGACCTGGCCGGCGAGGGCGCCGGCATGGGCGGCTCGGTCTACCTGGAGACGGCCGGCCTGCGCGGCCACCTGCCGCCCAAGGTCGACCTGGCGGTCCTGCCGCGGACCCTGGACGCCGTCCACGCCGCCATCCATGCCGGAGAGGTCCTGGCCTGCCACGACGTCAGCGAGGGCGGCCTGCTGACCGCCCTGGCCGAGATGGGCTTCGGCGGTGACCTGGGCGCCGAGATCGTCGCCGATCGCCTCGGCGCGCGGCCCGACCTGGCGCTGTTCAACGAGACGGCCGGCGTCTTCGTCATCGAGCTGGCCGCCTCGGCCGAGCCGCGGGAGCGCTTTGCCGGCCTGCCCTGGATCGAGATCGGCTGGACCCTCGAGGAGCCCCTGCTGCGTCTGAGCCAGGCGGGCGAGACGACCGCCCGCTTCGAGATCGCGCTCGCGGAGCTCCAAGCCGCCTGGGAAGCGCCGATGCGCGAGGTCTTCCACTAGCCGGCCGAGGAGCGCGAACGATGGTCGGGCGAGGGATGGCCGGACGCTGGGGCGGCTCGGGGAGCGCGGGCGCGGCCCTGCCGGCGGCGGCCGCTGGCGCTGGCCGGGCGACCTCGGGCTGGACGAAGCTGGACCTGGGCCTGGCCCTGGCGCTGAGCCTTGCCGCGGCGGCGATCCGCTGGCCCTACCTGATCCTCATCCCGCGCATGACCGACGAATGGGAGGACCTGCAGTTCGCCCTGCGTCTGGCCGCCGAGCCCTTCCAGCTGGTCTCCAACGACGCCTACAACGGGCCGCTCTTCCATTGGCTGCTGGCCGGGCTGCTGGCCGTCACCCGCTCGCCGCTCGCCCCGCGGCTGCTGGTGATGGGGCTCGGCGCGCTCACGGTCGGCCTGAGCTACGCCCTGGCGGCCAGCCTCTCGGCCTGGCAGCGCGAGCGGCGGCCGGCGCCGGCCGCCGAGGATCGCGCGTCGCGGGCGGCCGAAGGCGCGGCGTCGCGGGCCGGGGCGGCCGACTCGGACTTCGCGCTCGCGCCCGCCGATCGGCTGGCCGGCCTGCTGGCGGCCGGCCTGATGGCGGTGTCCTTCGTCCCGGTGGTCGTCAACAGCCACATCGCCTGGTCCAACAGCACGACGCCCTTCTGGACCACGCTGCTGCTGCTCTGGTTGGTCGAGGCGGTGCGGCGCGACCGCCCACGCCGGCTCCTGGTGGCGGGCCTGCTGGCGGGGTTGGCGCAGCAGACCCATCCTTCGGTGCTGGCGATCCTGATCGGCGCCGCGGCCTGGACGGTCGGGCTGCGCCCGGCCTGGCTGCGGACCCGCTGGCCCCTGCTGGCGGCGCTGCTGGCGCTGCTGGCGCTGAGCAACCTGCTGGCCTACAACCTGCAGAGTCGCGGCGGCTCGGCCCGCATGGCCGAGGGGCGTGACTACGCCTACACCGGCGGCGCCAGCCTGGCCGAGTACCGCGGCAACCTGGTCCGCACCGGGCGGCTGGGCTACCAGATGGTGGGCTCGGCCTTCCTGGCCGGCCTCTCGGAGGAGACCGACCCGGCGGCCTTGCGGGAGGTCCTGCTCGCGCCGGCGACCCTGCTCTACGCCGCGGTGGCGCTGGCCGGCCTGGCCCTCGGTCTGGCCGGCGGCAGCGGCTTGCCCCTGGCCTGCTGGCTGGCGGCGCTCCTGATCCTGCCCTTCTTCAACCGCGGCTGGCACCACTTCATCCTGGCGCGCTACCTGGCCGGCCTCCTGCCGCCGACCTTCGCCGCGATGGGCATCGCGCTGACGCGCCTGGCGGGCTCGGGAGGCAGGTCGGCCGGCGGGGACGCGGTCGCGGCAGCGGCCGACCCCTCCGCCCTGCCTTCGGGCGCGCCGTGGCGCCGCGCGCGCCGGCTCGGCGCGCTGACGATCGCGCTGCTGCTCGTGATCACGCCCCTCCTGCGGCTGCAGCGTTTCTACGCGCGCGAGCTGGAGCTGGGCCGGCACAACCGGCGGGTGCTGCAGACCCTGCATGCGCTCGAGGACCGGGCGAGCGAGGGGCATCCGATCGCGCTCGACCGCGAGCTGCGCTTCGTGCGCCTGACGGCCGGCGGCAACCTGCTCAACGTCCTGGACGGCATGCTCGATCTGCGCGCCCTGCCCCATGCCTTGGTCGAGGCCGAGGACCAGGCCGGGCTGGCGGTCGGCAGCTACGTCGTGCTGAGCAGCGCCCAGCGGGATGCCCTGGCCGGCGTGCTCGAGCTGGTCGCCAGCGAGCCCGAGCCCTACTTCGCGCCGGCGGCGCCGGGCGACTACAACCTGTATCGGGTGGAGGCAGGGCCCTGAAGGGACGGGCGGTCGTTGCGGCATGGCTCCTCGGGATCGGCCTGGCCGTGCCGGCAAGCGCCGCCCCCGCGGGCCCGG